>NZ_LMCY01000048.1:191332-198943 GCF_001425685.1 Massilia sp. Root335
TCATGAAGACATAGCGTCCGAACTTGCCGATGGCCATATAGATCACGCTGGGCCAGAACGGCAGGTGCAGCCAGCCGGCCAGGGTGCACAGCGGGTCGCCGATGCCCGGGACCCAGGACAGCAGCATCGTCTTGGCGCCGTAGCGTTTCAGCCAGTGGAACCAGCGCGACGAGCGCTCCTTCGCGAAGGCGACCTTGGCGCGGTAGCCGATCCAGTAGTCGACGACGCCGCCCAGCGTGTTGCCCAGCGTGGCGACGAGGATCACGGGCCAGAACATGGCCGGATTGGCTTTCACGACCGCGAACACGGCCGGTTCGGAGCCGAGCGGCAGCAGGGTGGCGGAAACGAAGGCGATCAGGAAGACCGACGTCAGCCCGACGGTGGGCACGGCGAGGAATTTCAGCAGCCACAGTACGGCGGATTCGATCATCGGCAAGAAGGGATGGACGGCGGACGGATGGGTTGATTACATTATAATGGGGAGAAACACCTCGTAACGACACGGTATGCCAGGCTCTACCGAGCCAAGCTGCCGCACTGCTCGCCTCGGTTACCCACCAAGCAGGACAGTCAGCGTCGCCCCGGAACCCGAACAGACCGCATCGATCATGACTACCGACTACCTCAAGAAAATCCTTACCGCACGCGTCTACGACGTCGCCGTCGAAACCCCGCTCGAATACGCTCCCAGCCTCTCCAAGCGCACCGACAACAAGATTTACCTGAAGCGCGAAGACATGCAGAGCGTGTTCAGCTTCAAGCTGCGCGGCGCCTACAACAAGATGGCGAACCTGTCGGAATCGCAACTGAACCGCGGCGTGATTTGCGCGTCGGCCGGCAACCACGCGCAGGGCGTCGCCATGTCGGCGGCCCGCCTGAACTGCCGCGCCGTGGTCGTCATGCCGACCACGACGCCGAGCGTGAAGGTCGACGCGGTGCGTGCCTTCGGCGGCAACAACGTGGAAGTCGTCCTGCACGGCGAGTCGTACACCGACGCCTTCAACCATGCGCAAGTGCTGGAGAAGGAGCAGAAGCTGGCGTTCGTGCACCCGTTCGACGATCCGGACGTCATCGCCGGCCAGGGCACGATCGGCGTCGAGATCCTGCGCCAGCATTCGGGCCCGATCCATGCCATCTTCCTGGCGATCGGCGGCGGTGGCCTGATCAGCGGCGTGGCCGCGTACGTGAAGCAGATCCGTCCCGACATCAAGATCATCGGCGTGCAGACCAACGATTCGGACGCGATGGCGCGCAGCCTGAAGGCCGGCGAACGCGTGACCTTGCAGGACGTCGGCCTGTTCGCGGACGGCACCGCCGTGCGCCTCGTGGGCGCCGAAACCTTCCGCCTGTGCCAGGAACTGGTCGACGAGATCATCATCGTCGACAACGACGCGCTGTGCGCCGCCATCAAGGACGTGTTCCAGGACACGCGCAGCATCGTCGAGCCGTCCGGCGCGCTCGCCGTCGCGGGTGCCAAGGCGTATGTCGAGCGGTCGCTGATGACGAAGAACCCGGTGCGCGGCGAGACGCTCGTCGCCATCGCCTGCGGCGCCAACATGAATTTCGACCGCCTGCGCTTCGTCGCCGAACGCGCCGAACTGGGCGAGGCGCGCGAAGCCGTGTTCGCCGTGACGATTCCCGAGCAGCGCGGCAGCTTCAAGCGCTTCTGCGCGCTGATCGGCCCGCGCAACGTCACCGAGTTCAACTACCGCATCAGCGACGAGCGCGAAGCCCACGTCTTCGTCGGCGTGCAGATCGGCAGCCGCAGCGAGTCGGGCACCGTCGCGCGCACGTTCGAAGAACACGGCTTCCGCACCCTCGACCTCACGCACGACGAACTGGCCAAGCAGCACGTACGCCACCTGGTCGGCGGCAAGAGCGGCCTGGCGCACGACGAGCTGCTGTACCGCTTCGAATTCCCGGAACGCCCGGGCGCGCTGATGCGCTTCCTGGACAGCATGGCGCCGAACTGGAACATCTCCCTGTTCCACTACCGGAACCAGGGCGGCGACGTGGGGCGCATCCTCGTCGGCTTGCAGGTGCCGTCCGGCGAGATGGACGAGTTCCGCCAGTTCCTGGCCACGCTGGGCTATCGCTACTGGGACGAGAGCGCGAATCCGGCGTACAAGCTGTTCCTGTAAAACGGTCGCGGATGTGCATGGTGGGCTCGGGGAGCCCACCCTACGCGCTACCCGAAGCGCCGTAGGGTGGGCACCCCGTGCCCACCGATGATATGCCGATAACGCATCCAATTGCGGAAAGGTGTACGATACGCCGCTTTGCCGCCGCCGGACCGGCATCGCCACGCACGTCACGAACGTGGCCGGCCTCGAGAAAACATCATGACCAATACCCCTGAACATTCGCCTCTCGGCAAGAACTCGGCCTACCAGACCCAGTACGCGCCGGAGCTGCTGTTTCCCATCCCGCGCCAGCAAAAGCGCGACGAACTCGGCCTGACCGGCACGCTGCCCTTCTTCGGCGTGGACATCTGGAATGCGTACGAATTGTCGTGGCTGAACATGCGCGGCAAGCCGCAGGTCGCCATCGCGACCTTTACCGTGCCCGCCGATTCGCCCAACATCGTCGAATCGAAATCCTTCAAGCTCTACCTGAATTCGTTCAACCAGACCCGGCTGGCCAACACGGACGCCCTGCTCGCCCTGCTGCGCGACGATTTGTCGACCGCGTTCGGCGCGCCCGTGCACGCGGCGCTCACCCTGCCCGAAGACTTCGACAAGGTCAAGATGGGCGAGCAGGACGGCCTGCTGATCGACCGTCTCGACATCGAGGTCGACAACTACAGTCCGTCCCCGGAACTGCTCAAGGCCAATCACGACGAAGCCGCGGTCGAGGAAACCCTCGTGTCGCACCTGCTCAAGTCGAATTGCCTCGTCACCGGCCAGCCGGACTGGGGCAGCGTGCAGATCCGCTATGCCGGTCCGCAGATCGACCAGGAAAGCCTGCTGCGCTACCTGATCGGTTTCCGCGAGCACAACGAATTCCATGAGCAATGTGTCGAGCGCATCTTCACCGACATCCTGCGCCAGTGCAAACCGATCAAGCTGGCCGTGTACGCCCGCTACACCCGGCGCGGCGGCCTGGACATCAATCCCTGGCGCGCCAATTTCACCACCGGAAAACTGCCGAATTTGCGCACTGCGCGTCAATAAACAGTGTGGATGGGTGATTTTTCGTCGATCACCCCCATCTACAGTGTACGTTTCCAACGACATTTGCGACGCCAACCCAGCCATATCGGCGGGCGTGCCGCCATGTCGCCGGATATGCAAAGCGACAAGTTTGCGCTAGAAAAATCGGAAAAAGAGGCCCCGGGACGATGTTTTGTGCGTAAAACCCGGGATTTCGCGGCGGAAATTGCGCATGTCCGATTGCCGGATGCGAGGTCTTTACGCAAAGGTTTGCGACAGGGATCACACAGGTGCCGAACGACATGCGAAATCGAATTACACGGCCATAAAACCGGCCTATAATTCCCGCTCGCAAGCATCCCAGGATGCACCGCAATAGAAGCGTGTTATGACTAATCTAAGCAAAATCCTCTCGCTCGAGAACGTGCAGCTCGATTTGGAAGTGTCGAGCAAGAAGCGCGCCTTCGAGCAGGCCGGCCTCATCTTCGAGAACAACTGCGGCATCGCCCGCTCCACCGTGTCGGACAATCTGTTCGCGCGCGAGCGCCTCGGGTCCACGGGACTCGGCCACGGCGTCGCCGTGCCGCACGGCCGCATCAAGGGCAGCAAGAGCCTCAAGGCGCCGCTGGCCGCGTTCGTGCGCCTGCTCGAACCGATTCCGTTCGAATCGCCGGACGGCCAGCCGGTCAAGCTGCTGTTCTTCCTCCTGATCCCGGACCATGTCACGCAACAGCATCTCGAGATCCTGTCCGAGATCGCGGAACTGTTCTCGGACGAGGCCATCCGCACGGCATTGACGACCGATACGGACCCGCGCGCCGTCTACGAACGCATCATCAACTGGCAGCCGAGCCTGCAAGCCCTCGGCTGACCTTGCGAAAGGGAACATGCTGCAGACTCCGCTGACCATCCAACGGCTGTACGACGACAACCGCGACAGCCTGCAACTGGGCTGGTTCGCCGGATTCCCGGGCGGCGAGCGCCAGATTTCCGGCGACGCCGTCTCGGCCGCGGACCAGGTGGGTCACCTGAACCTGATCCACCCGGGCCGCATGCAGGTGTTCGGTCACCAGGAACTGAATTACTACCAGCGTTTGAAATCCGGCTCGCGCAGCCACCTGATCGGCGAACTGATCGCGGGCGGTCCGCCGGCCCTGTTCATCGCCCAGGGCCTCGACACGCCGCCCGACATCCTCGCCATCTGCGACGAGCAGAACATCCCGCTGTTTTCGACGCCGCTGCCGGCCGCGCAGGTGATCGACTACCTGCGCGTGTACCTGTCGAAGAAGCTGGCGCAGCGCGTCATCATGCACGGCGTGTTCATGGACGTGCTGGGCGTCGGGGTGCTGATCACGGGCGACTCCGGCCTCGGCAAGAGCGAGCTGGGCCTGGAACTGATCTCGCGCTCGCACGGCCTCGTCGCCGACGACGCCGTGGAATTCTCGCGCATCGCCCCGAACATGATCGAGGGCCGCTGCCCGCCGCTGCTGCAAAACCTGCTGGAAGTGCGCGGCCTGGGCCTGCTGGACATCAAGGCGATCTTCGGCGAGACCGCGGTGCGCCGCAAGATGCGCCTCAAATTGATCGTCCACCTCGTCAAGCGCGGCGCGCTGGACGAAGAGGTCGAACGCCTGCCCTTCCACTTCCCCACCGAGGACGTGCTGGGCCTGCCGATCCGCAAAGTGGTCATCCCCGTCGCGGCCGGCCGCAACATCGCGGTGCTGCTGGAGGCCGCCGTGCGCAATACGATCCTGCAGCTGCGCGGGATCGATACGCTGCAGGAGTTCATGGAGCGGCAAAGGCAGGCGATGTCCAGCGACTGAGCATGCGAAATCGGATCCCCGCCTGCGCGGGGACGACGTTTTTGAGGCGACGCGCCTACATCGTCGTTCCCGCGCAGGCGGGAACCCAAGTTCCGCTGTTGCAAATACCTCAACAAGAAGCCTGGTGCACTGCGGTAAACATCGGCCGATGCTATCATCGCCGCATGCGCATCCTACTCATCACAGGTATCTCCGGCTCCGGTAAATCCGTGGCCCTGAACGTCCTCGAAGACGCAGGCTACTACTGCGTCGACAACCTTCCACCTGCCCTGCTGCCGGCCCTCGTCGGCAACATCGACGGCGGCGACACGAAACGCATCGCCGTCGCCGTCGATGCGCGCAGCGCCGAATCGCTGGCCGAGCTGCCGACGACGGTGGCGACCCTGCGCGACGAAGGCCACCAGGTCAAGGTGATCTTCCTCACCGCCAGCACGCACTCGCTCGTCGCGCGCTTTTCCGAGACGCGGCGCAGCCATCCGCTGTCGCACGAACTGCGTCCGGGCGAGAACCCGGCATCGCGCCGCACGCTGATCGAATGCATTTCGGAAGAGCGCGACCGCCTCGGTCCGATCGAAAAGATGGGCCACGTGATCGACACCTCGGAACTGTCGGCCAACAAGCTGCGCGCCTGGGTCAAGGAACTGGCCGAGGTCACGTACGCGCCGCTGACGCTGTATTTCGAATCGTTCGCGTTCAAGCGCGGCGTGCCGCTCGACGCCGACTTCGTGTTCGACGTGCGCGCCGTGCCGAATCCGTATTACGACCTCACCTTGCGTCCGCTGAACGGCAAGGACGCACCCGTGATCGCCTTCCTCGACGCGCAGCCGCAGGCGGCCGAACTGCTGTCCGACATCCGCGCCTTCATCGCCAAGTGGCTGCCGTCGTTCAAGAAGGACAGCCGCAGCTACCTGACGGTGGCCGTCGGCTGCACGGGGGGACAGCACCGGTCCGTGTACATGGCGGAGCGCCTCGGGACTTATTTCGCCGACACGGAACGGGTCGTCGTGAGGCACCGCGAGCAGCCCTGAAGCGGCAGACGTGACGCATGCGCTGTCGCGGGCACGGGGTGCCCGCCCTACGGCTGACGTCTCGTAGGGTGGGCTCCCCGAGCCCACGCGCAGACACGCAGACACGCAGACGCAACCTGCCGAATCACAAGTCGCGCAGCGGATGCGCGTGCGCCGGCCACACCGGCGCGAAGAACCACGCGACCATCTCCGGCGTGACGTCGGCCAGCAGCGGCGGATTCCAGCGCGGCGCATTGTCCTTGTCGATCACGAGCGCGCGCACGCCCTCCAGCACCTCGCCATGTTCGAACGTGCGGCGCACGAGCGAGCGCTCCATGCGCAGGCAGTCCGCCACGCCGAGACTGGCGCCCCGCACGAGCATCTCGCGCGTCACGGACATCATCAGCGGCGAGCGCTGGCGCATCGTGGCCAGCGTCTTTTGCGCGAACGGGCTCGCGTCCGTCTCCAGCGACGCCATCACGGCCGCCACGGAATCCGCGCCGAAGTGGCGGTCGATCGCCTCGCGCTGCGCGGCCAGCTCGCCCGCGCCGGCCTGCGACGCATACGGCGCCGCGAACGCGCGGATCGCGGCGGGCAATTGCGCGCCCGGCGTCGCCTCGACCAGCGCGCGCAGCGCATCCAGCTGCGAGGACGGCACGAACACGTCGGCCAGCCCCACGTAGATGGCGTCCGCCGCACCGACGGTCACGCCCGTCACGCCCAGGTAGTGGCCCAGGCGGCCCGGCGCGTGCGACAGGAAGTGGCTGCCGCCCACGTCCGGGAACAGGCCGATGTTCACCTCGGGCATGGCAATTTTGGAACGCTCCGTCACGATGCGCAGGCCGCAGTCCGGCCCGCCCTGGGCGATGCCCATGCCGCCGCCCATCACGACGCCGTCCATCAGCGCGATATACGGCTTCGGATAAAAGTGGATCAGGTGGTTGAGGGCGTATTCCTCGGTGAAGAAATCTTCCAGCAGCGGGCTGCCCGTCTGCGGCGTGGCCCTGCCGGCCTCGTGGAAGAAGCGGATGTCGCCGCCCGCACATAAGGCCTTCTCGCTCGTGCTGGCGATGACGACGGCGTCGACGCCGGCATCCCCGCGCCAGGCGAGCAAGGCCGCGGTGAGCGCGCGGACCATGTCCAGCGACAGCGAGTTGAGGGCTTTGGGGCGGTCCAGGGTGATGATGCCGGTGCGGTTGGCGACCCGCGTTTGCACGTGTTCGGTCATGTCTCGTGTTATTGAAGTGTTATTGGAATAAGCAGAACCGCATTCTAACGCGCATGGGTGGCGCATAAAATCGAAAAGGGCGCCGATGCGCCCTTTGTCATTGATGCTGCTGCACGCGTGGCATCACGCGGCGGCGGGTTCTTCCTCTCCCCCTTCGGACATGCGCTTGATGCACGCGTTGTCATGATCCTTGAGCATTTGCTTGTACTTGACGACCTGGCGGTCGAGGCGGTCCATCAGCATGTCGATCGCGGCATATAAATCGTGCGCGGCACTGGCGACATGGACGATCTTGCCTGCGAGACGCAGATTGATCTCGGCTTTCTGGCGTTTTTCTTTCTCGGTGAGATTGTCGATGCAGAGGATGACATGAGAGTCGATCACTTGATCGAAATGGCGGG
>NZ_LMCY01000048.1:198958-209641 GCF_001425685.1 Massilia sp. Root335
GCTGATGGTGAGATTCATACACACTCCTTTGAAGATTCGCTGCCGTGCCGTGCGCGCATCCGGGCATGGAGGCAGCGTTGTTGCAAGAGCTTGCTGCAAGAGCTTGCTACAAGGATTTGCGGAGACTGACGGGAGGGATCTTCAGCGCCTCACGGTATTTGGCGACCGTGCGCCGCGCGATAACCATTCCTTGTTCCCCTAGCATCTCCGCGATCTTGCTGTCGGATAAAGGGTTCTTGGGGTCTTCTGCTCCTGTGAGTTGTACGATGAGAGCCCGTATTGCCGTCGACGATGCTTCGCCTCCCGCTTCGGTGGCAACGTGACTCCCGAAGAAATACTTCAACTCGAACATGCCGTGCGGGGTCAGCATGTATTTCTGAGTTGTGACTCGAGAAATTGTGCTCTCGTGTAGACCTAGTGTATCAGCTATCTCACGTAAAACAAGGGGCCGCATTGCGACTGCGCCATGCGAGAAAAAGTTGCGCTGGCGATCCACAATGGCCTGGGCCACGCGCAGGATCGTGTCGAAGCGCTGCCGCATATTCTTGATGAGCCACTTGGCTTCCTGCAACTGCGCACCCAGCTGGGAGTCCGATTTCCCCTGCTTCATCAGCGCGGCATACACGCTGTTGACGCGCAGGCGCGGCATCACTTCCGGGTTCAGCTGCACGCTCCAGCCATCCTTGGCGCGGCGCACGATCACGTCCGGCACGACGAAGTCTGACACATCCGACGCGAACGCCGCGCCCGGATGCGGATTGCACTGGCGGATGACGGCCTGGGCTTCGCGCAGGTCTTCGTCGTCGCAGTCGAGCGCCTTCTTGAGCTTGTTGAACTCGCGCTGCGCGAACCACGTCAGGTATTTCTCGACGATGACCAGCGCCATGCGCCGCGTGACGAGCGGTACGCCCGGCATGCGGCGGATCTGCAGGGCCAGGCATTCGGCCGCGCTGCGCGCGCCCACGCCGGGCGGGTCCATGCTTTGCACGAGGGCCAGCGCCATACGCAATTCCTCGAACTCGATCTCCAGTTCGGCCGGCAGGCGCGCGTGGATGTCTTCCAGCGGTTCTTCCAGATAGCCATTGTCGTCCAGCGCGTCGACGACGAGCTCCACCAGCGCGCAGTCGCGCGCCGCGCAGCACGTCATGCGCACCTGTTCCATCAGGTGCTCGCGCAAGGTGACGGGGCTCGCTTCCAGCTGGGGGCGGCCGTCCTCGTCGTCGCCGCCGCTGCCGCTGCTGCGGCCGAATTCGCCCCAGTCCTCGCCGCCTTCGCTGCCGGCGCCTTCGCCGCTGTCGCCGCCGGCATCGGCGCCGCTCTCGCCGTTGCCGTTCTCGGCGGGCGCGCCGCCCTCCGTGCCCGTTCCCTGCGCGGCCGGCGCCTCACCGGCCTGCATCGATGCCGGTGCGCTGTTGATGGCGCCGTCGGCCAGCAGGCGCACGGAGCGGTCGAGCGGATCGTCGAGCCGTTCGAGCAACGGATTCTCGCTCAGGGCCTGCTCGATTTCCTGGTGCAGCTCGAGAGTCGACAGCTGCAGCAGCCGGATCGACTGCTGGAGTTGGGGCGTCAGTGCAAGGTGCTGGGAAGTCTTGAGTTGCAGCGTCTGTTTCATGACTACATTCGGAAGTGTTCGCCCAGGTAGACGCGCCGCACCGATTCATTGGCGATGATGTCGTCGGGACGGCCGGATGCCAGCACCGCCCCCTGGTTGATGATGTAGGCGCGGTCGCAGATGCCCAGCGTCTCGCGCACATTGTGGTCCGTGATCAGCACGCCGATGCCGCGCTCCTTCAGGAAGCGCACGATACGTTGGATCTCGATGACGGCAATTGGATCCACGCCGGCGAACGGTTCGTCCAGCAGCACGAAGCGCGGATTGGTCGCCAGGGCGCGCGCGATCTCCACGCGGCGCCGCTCGCCGCCCGACAGCGACAGGGCCGGGCTCTCGCGCAGCTTTTCGATCTGCAGCTCGGCCAGCAGTTCGTCGAGGCGCTCGGCGATGCGCGTCTTGCTCAGCGACTTGCCGTTCTCGCGCTGCAATTCCAGCACGGCGCGGATGTTCTCTTCCACCGTCAGCTTGCGGAACACGGACGCTTCCTGCGGCAGGTACGACAGGCCCAGCAGCGCGCGCCGGTGGATCGGCAGGCTCGTGACGTCGGTGCCGTTGATGTCGATGCTGCCGGCATCGGACGGCACCAGGCCCACGATCATGTAGAACGACGTCGTCTTGCCGGCGCCGTTCGGGCCCAGCAGGCCGACGACTTCGCCGCACGCGACCTGCAGCGACACGTCGCGCACCACCAGGCGCTTGCCGTAGCTCTTCTGCAGGCCCTTGACGACCAGCGTGCTGCCGCCGCATTCGGCCGGCGGAATGTCGGTGCGGGCCTCCATCGTGCGCGCCTCCGTCATTGCTTGCCCGCCGGCGTGGCGCCCGCGGCCGGCGCGGGCGTGCGGTGCGGCTGCAGCGTGATGCTGCCGCGGCCATTGCCGGGCTTGTCCGCGCCGCTGGCGTCGTTGCGGCCGACCAGCACTTCCTTGCGGTTATCGTAGGAGATGAATTCGCTGTCCATTTCCTGCGTGACCTTCTGGCCCTCGAGCTGGCGGATCATGGCTTTCGAGAACAGCTTCACGAGGTCGTTGCGTTCGTCGTATTCGATGCGCTGGGCCTGGCCTTCGTCCCACAGGTCGGGGCCGCCGTCGCGTTTCTGGCGGAAGGTCGCGAGCTTGCCCGGATCCGCGGTCAGGATGAACGTGTGATAACCGTCCGGCGCTTCCTTGACTTCGGCGCGGTCCGACTTGAGGATCATGGTGCCGCGCGTGATGATCACGTTGCCGGTGACGACGTAGTTCTGCGTCACCAGGTCGCTGTTGGCCTTGTCGTACTTGATGTTGACCGGCTTGAGGGCGTCCGCCCTCTCGGCCGACGCGGCCAGCGGCACCAGCAGGAAGATGGCGGCGGCGAGTATTTTCTTCATTCGTTTATCCTCTCAATTGGCTTCAGCGCGGCGGGCGCGGCGGATAGGTGGCCGAGCCGCGGCCGCCCAGCGCGATCTGCTGGGTGGCGTTGTTGGCCACCATGCCCACGGCGTCGATCGATGCGCTGCCGAGCGTCATGTGGACCGGCCGGTCGGTCTTGGCGATCTCGTCGTCGGTCAGCAAGGTCAGGGCCTCGGTGCGGATCCGCAGCGGCTGCGACGTCGCGTTGCCGGGGCGCTGGATGTCGACGTTGCCGGTCAGGTCGATCTGGTTCTGGTTCTGGTTGACGAGCGCGTGCTCCGCCGTCATCGTCATGGGCGGGTGTTCGGCCGTGAGGCTCTGCACCACGGGCTTGTCGACGAGGGCCGTGTTGTCGGCCGGGCGGTGCGTCAGGCGCTCGCCCGAGATCACGTAGCGCGGCTTGCCGGCCTCCGACATGCGCACCCAGCTGAAGTTGTCGACGATGTAGTCCGGCTCGTTGCCCGCGTTGGCGCCCGGCGTGGTCTCCTCGCCCTGCATCACCTGCACGAGCCAGAAGCTGCCGAACGCGAAAAACACGGCAGTCAGCATCAGGGCCAGCAGGCGCCAGCGGTGCGCGGTTCGCTTGTAGTTGGCAGGGGCCATGGCTGCGCTTATCCCGAAATTAGCCGAAATACGGCGCAAGCGCCTGTTCGTAGGTGCCCTGGGCGCGCATCACCATGTCGCACACTTCGCGCACGGCGCCGCGGCCGCCCGGGTTCTTCGTGACGTAATGGGCGCGGTGCTGCACTTCCGGGTGGCCGCTCGGCACGGTCACCGCAAAACCGACGCGCGTAAACAGCGGCAGGTCGATCACGTCGTCGCCGATGTAGCCGCATTCCTCGGCCGTCACGCCCGTCTTGTTCAGCAGGTCGGCGAACGCGAGGCGCTTGTCGTGCTGGCCCTGGAACACGTGCGTGATCCCGAGGTCGGCCGCGCGCCTGATGACGATGGGCGACGTGCGCGCGCTGATGATCGCGGTCTGCACGCCCGTTTTATTCAGCAGCTGGATGCCGAGGCCGTCCAGCACGTAGAACGTCTTCGTGACTTCGCCGTCGGGGCCATAGGTCAGGCTGCCGTCGGTGAGGACGCCGTCGACGTCGAAGATCATGACTTTCACGCGCGCCGCGCGCTCCATGTGTGCCAGCGGAGTCACCATCAGATCACCTTGGCGCGCGTGAGGTCGTGGATGTGCAGCGCGCCGACCAATACGTCGGCGGCGTCGGTGACGAGCATCTGGTTGATGCGGAATTCTTCCATCACGGCGACGGCATCCACCGCCAGCTGTTCCGGATGCACGCGGCGCGGGTCCGCATGCATGACGTCGCGGATCACGAGCTTGCTGAAATCCTGGGCCTTCTCGATCAGGCGGCGCAGGTCGCCGTCGGTGAACACGCCGATCGGGCGGCCCGCGTCGTCGACGACGGCCGTCATGCCCATGCCCTTGTGCGAGATTTCCAGCAGCGCATCGGTCAGCAGCGCGTCCGGTTTCACTTTCGGCACGGCGTCCCCGCTGCGCATCACGTCGCGCACGTGGGTCAGCAGGCGCCGGCCCAGCGCGCCGCCCGGGTGCGAGCGCGCGAAGTCGTCCGGTTTGAAGCCGCGCAGTTCGAGCAGCGCGACGGCCAGCGCATCGCCCAGCGCGAGGGTCGCGGTGGTGCTGGCGGTCGGCGCCAGGTTCAGCGGGCAGGCTTCCTTCTCGACCGAGACGTCCAGGTGCACGTCCGCCGCCAGGGCCAGCGTCGATTCCGGCTTGCCCGTCATCGCGACCACGGGCACGCCCATGCGCTTGACGGCCGGGATCACGACGGCCAGCTCGCTGCTTTCGCCGGAATACGAGATCGCGATCAGCACGTCCTGCGCGGTCACCATGCCGAGGTCGCCGTGGGCCGCTTCGGCCGGGTGCAGGAACAGCGCCGGGGTGCCGGTCGAGGCCAAGGTCGCCGCGATCTTGCGGCCGATATGGCCCGACTTGCCCATGCCGGTGACGACCACGCGGCCGCGGCAAGCCATCATCAGCGCCACGGCGCGCGGCACGCTGTCGTCGCGGCCGAGGCGCGCGGCCAGCTTGCGGATCGCTTCGCCTTCGACATCCAGCGCCTCGCGGGCCAGTTCCAGCGCCCGGGCTGCCTGGGCCGCATTAAAACTTGTCAGCATTGTTTTTTCATCGGTTACACTCATAGTCAAAGTATAGCCGAATTGGGAAAGCAAAAAACTTGCCAGACGTAACAAACAACAACAATCCGCCGTCCCTCAGGGTCTTCACATGACGTCGGGCCTGGAACTCACGCTCCTGTTGCTGGGCAGCGCCGTCCTTGGCGTCGTCGCGTTCCGCATGCTGCACCTGCCGCCGATGCTGGGCTATCTCGCGGTGGGCGTGCTGATCGGGCCGCACGCCCTGGACCTCGCCGACAACGGTTCGACGACGCAGGCCCTGGCCGAATTCGGCGTCGTCTTCCTCATGTTCTCGATCGGGCTGGAATTCTCGCTGGCCCAGCTGCGCGCCATGCGCCGCATCGTGTTCGGCCTCGGGCTCGCGCAGGTCGTGCTCACCATCGCCGTGACGGTGCTGGCTTCGCTGCTGACGCGCTACCTGCCCCCATCGATGCACGTCGGCTGGCAGGCCGCGCTGGCGCTGGGCGGGGCGCTGGCGATGTCGTCCACGGCCATCGTCTCGAAACTGCTGACCGAGCGGCTCGAACTGGAAAGCGAGCACGGACGCCGCATCATCGGCATCCTGCTGTTCCAGGACCTCGCCGTCGTCCCGCTGCTGATCCTGATCCCGTCGCTGGCGCAACCGGCCGAGGAACTCGCGATGACGCTGGCCTGGGCCGGCATCAAGGCCGCGGCCGTGCTGGCGCTGCTGCTGTTCTTCGGCCAGAAGGTCATGCGCAAGTGGTTCAACGTCGTCGTCAAGCGCCGCTCGCAGGAACTGTTCATGCTGAACCTGCTCCTCGTGACCCTGGGCGCCGCGGCGATCACGGAACACGCGGGCCTGTCGATGGCGCTGGGCGCGTTCGTGGCCGGCATGCTGATCTCCGAGACGCCCTACAAACACCAGGTGGAAGAAGACATCAAGCCGTTCCGCGACGTGCTGCTGGGCCTCTTCTTCATCACCATCGGCATGCTCCTGAACGTGCAGCTGGTGCTCGCCAACTGGTGGATCGTCCTGCTGCTGCTCATCGTGCCGGTGATGCTGAAATTCGCGCTGATCGCACTGCTGGCGAAGGCCTTCGGTTCGTCCGACGGCATCGCCATGCGCACCGGCCTCGCGCTCGCGCAGGCCGGCGAATTCGGGTTCGTGCTGCTGAACCTCGCGTCGGGCTCGAAGCTGATCCCGCCGTTCGTGATCCAGCTGGTGCTCGCGTCGATGGTGCTGTCGATGCTGGCCGCGCCGTTCGTCATCGCCCACATGGACAAGCTGGTGATGAAGATCGCGGCCAACGAATGGATGCTGCAATCGCTGCAGCTGACGCAGCTCGCGAGCCGCACGATGGCCACGCAGAAGCACGTGATCATCGCCGGCTTCGGGCGCAGCGGCCAGTCGCTCGCCACCCTGCTGTCGGAAGAAAAGCTGCCGTGGTACGCGCTCGACCTCGACCCCGAGCGCGTGCAGGAAGCGCGCACGGCCGGCATCAACGTGTCGTACGGCGACTGCACGCGGCGCGAAGCCCTGATCGCGGCCGGCATCAACCGCGCCAGCGCCCTCGTGATCACGTTCGCCGACACCCGGCTCGCCGTGAAGGTACTGCACCTCGTGACCGAGCTGGCGCCCAAGCTGCCCGTGATCGTGCGCGCCCACGACGACCGCGAACTGGACGTGCTCAAAAAGGCCGGCGCCACCGAGGTCGTGCCGGAAGCGCTGGAATCGAGCCTGATGCTGGCCTCGCACGCGCTGGTCGTGATGGGCGTGCCGCTGCGCCGCGTCGTGCACCGCGTGCAGGCCGCGCGCGACGAACGCTATGCCTCGCTGCGCGGTTTCTTCCACGGCGCCAGCGACGTCGCCGACGGCACGGAGCACAACTACGTGCGCCTGCATTCGGTGACCTTGCGCGACGACGCCGGCGCCGTCGGGCGCTGCATCGCGGACCTGGAACTGGACGAAGTGGGGGCGGAAGTGACGGCCGTGCGGCGCGGGAACGAACGCATCGAGCCGACGCCGGAGATGGCATTGCGCGCGGGGGACGTGGTGGTGTTGCGGGGAACCGGCAACGCCGTCACGCGCGCCGAGGGCAGATTATTGCGGTAGGGTGGGCACCCTGTGCCCACGCGAACGTTTGCGTCGTGCAGGCGTCACGCGTGGGCCCGGGGAGCGAACGTTTGCGTCGTGCAGGCGTCACGCGTGGGCTCGGGGAGCGAACGTTTGCGTCATGCCTGCGTCACGCGTGGGCTCGGGGAGCCCACCCTACGCCATCGCGACGACCTTGTTACGTCCGCTCTCTTTGGCTTGATACAGCGCCTGATCGGCGTGCGCGACGAGCTGCTGCGCCACGCCTTCGATCGCGTGATCGCGCTCGAAATCGTCGAGGGTCGCGACACCGATCGACACCGACACCGCCAGCGTCTGCCCCTCCTGCAGCAGGAACGGCCGCTCCGCCACGCTGGCGCGGATGCGCTGGGCGACCATGCTGGCGCTCTCCAGGTCCGCGTCGATCAGCAGCACGACGAACTCCTCGCCGCCGAAGCGGCCCAGCGCGTCCGTCATGCGCAGCTCCGCCTTGATGCGCGCCGCGACTTCGCGCAGCACGTCGTCGCCGGCCAGGTGGCCGTACGTGTCGTTGACCTGCTTGAAATAATCGATGTCGATGTACATGCACGACAGCCGGTACGACTGGCGCCGCGCGCGCGCGATTTCCTCGACGAGGCGGCGGTCCATGTAGCGGCGGTTGTAGACGCCGGTGAGCGCATCCGTCAGGCCGATGTACTTCAGCATCTCGTTGCTGATCACGTTCTCCAGGCAGATCGCGATGATCGATGCCATGTGCTCGACGAAGTCCGTGCCCAGCAGCGGCGTGAAGCGGTTCGGGTCGCGGCTGCCCAGGTTCAGGCTGCCGATCAGCCGTTTATTCCGCATCAGCGGCACCATGGCCACGCTCGCGAGGCCCGCCGGCGGATGAGGAAAGGCGTGGCGCTGCGTGGCCGCGTCGAACGGCACCAGGCGCGGCCGCGGCGCACGGCCTCCTGGCGGGTCGAAGCCGAGCACGTCGCCATCGTCGTGGAACAGCAGATTCGGGAACGCCTCGAAATCCACGCCCAGCTTGTGCATGACGGTGTAGATGTCGGCGCCCGTGTCGACGAGCGACAGCGTGAGCGCGTCCAGGTCGGAAATCACGGGCAGCAGGCGGAAGATGGTGCCGACCAGCTCCTGGAAGGTGCTCGCGCCGACGATTTCCAGGTCGAACGCCTGGTGCCGCATCATGATGGCGTGGTTGCCCTCGGCCTGGTCGATCAGGCTGGACAGCTGGCGGCGCAAGGCCTCGTTCTCGGCGATGAGTTCGCGCACACTGGCGCCGCGCTCGTGCATGTGTGGTTCCCCTTCAGCAAGAACCCTAATTTACGCGAATCTACGCGCCTTGGAAACGAAAATGATGAGGCAAGATCAATAACATTGCCAAGATGTCATGTCGATTGCCCGCCAGGCACGCTCCAGCAACGGCGGCGCCAGCAGGTGGACGGCGCGCGGCACGACGTCCAGCCGCACGTCCGCGCCCAGCGCGGCGAGGCGCTCGAAGGCGCGTTCGCTATGCTGCACGGGCACGGTACGGTCCATGCGGCCGTGCACGAGGGCGACCGTCGTGCGCCGCTCCCAGGCGTCCGGCAGCGGCGCGCTGCGGCCGGCGATGGCGACGACGTGGCGCGCGAGGAAGCGGTCCTGGCACGCGGCCAGCGCCATGGCCGCCCCTTGCGAAAAGCCGGCCAGCACCGTCCGTTCCGGCGTCACGCCGTATTCCCGCTGTAAATCTTCGACGGTGGCGACGAACGCCGGCAGCGCCGCGCGGATGCGGCCGGGACGGTTCGCGTCCGTGATGCCGTCCACCGAAAACCACTGATAGCCCGCGCCGCCGCGGTCGCAGGGCCATGTGGCCGGCGGTACCGCCACGCGCGCGTCGGCATCGTGCGCGGCGATCAGGCCGGCCAGCGGCGCCATGTCGGCAGGCGTGCTGCCCACGCCGTGCAGCAGGACGATCAGTGCATTCATCGTGTCGGGGTCGTCGAAAACCGCACAGTCTAGCGCATCCGCCGCATATCGATATGCGCCGACCGGCTCAGGCGGTTTTCATATTTGTAAGCGCGAAATCATTCGTTCGCGCCGTGTGATCCCGTCGCTACCATCCTGGCAAGCATGACGACCTTCCGCGTCATCCACGACACTCACCCAACTGCTTCAGGAAGCCGACATGGAAACACATATTCAAATCGTCGACGTGCTCGTGATCGGCGGCGGCACCGCCGGCCCGATGGCTGCCGTCAAGGCCAAGGAGACAAATCCGCAGTTGCGCGTGCTGCTGCTGGAGAAAGCCAACGTCAAGCGCAGCGGCGCCATCTCGATGGGCATGGATGGCCTCAACAACGCCGTCGTGCCGGGCTTCGCGACGCCCGAGCAATACGTCAAGGAGATCACGATCGCCAACGACGGCATCGTCAACCAGGCCACCGTGATGGCGTACGCGCGCAACAGCTACGCCATGATCGAGGAACTGGACAGCTGGGGCGTGAAGTTCGAAAAGGATGCGACGGGCGACTACGCGATGCGCAAGGTCCACCACATGGGCACCTACGTCTTGCCGATGCCCGAAGGCCACGACATCAAGAAGGTGCTGTACCGCCGCCTGAAACGGGCGCGCGTCGAGATCACCAACCGCCTCGTCGCCACGCGGCTGCTCACGACGGACGACGGTGCAAGTGGCGGCAAAATCGCCGGCGCCATGGCCTTCGACTGCCGCACGGGCGACTTCCACGTGATCCGCGCGAAATCCGTCGTGCTGGCGACGGGCGCCGCCGGCCGCCTCGGCCTGCCCGCCTCCGGTTATCTGTTCGGCACCTACGAGAACCCGACCAATGCGGGCGACGGCTACAGCATGGCCTATCACGCGGGCGCCGAGCTGTCGGGCATCGAATGCTTCCAGATCAACCCGCTGATCAAGGATTACAACGGCCCCGCCTGCGCCTACGTGACAGGGCCGTTCGGCGGCCACACGACGAATGCGAAGGGCGAGCGCTTCATCGAATGCGATTACTGGAGCGGCCAGATGATGCAGGAGTTCCACGACGAACTTCAGGGCGGCAACGGCCCCGTGTTCCTCAAGATGAACCACCTGGCCGAGGAAACCATCCGGACCATCGAAACGATCCTGCACACGAACGAGCGCCCGAGCCGCGGGCGCTTCCACGCAGGCCGCGGCACCGACTACCGCGAGCAGATGGTCGAGATGCACATCTCGGAAATCGGCCTGTGCAGCGGCCACTCGGCGTCCGGCGTGTGGGTCGACGAGCATGCGCGCACGACGGTTCCCGGCCTGCACGCGGCCGGCGACCTCGCCTGCGTGCCGCATAACTACATGCTGGGCGCCTTCGTCTACGGCCGCCTGGCCGGAGAAAGCGCGGCCGCGTACTGCGCCGCGCAAGCCCTGCCGGGCGTCGACGAGGCCCAGGTCGAGCGCGAGCGCGCCCGCGTGTGGGCGCCGCTCG
>NZ_LMCY01000048.1:209650-308769 GCF_001425685.1 Massilia sp. Root335
GCCGCCGAACCAGGTCGAGTACAAGCTGCGCCGGATGGTCAACGACTACCTGCAGCCGCCCAAGGTCACGCGCAAGATGGAGATCGGCCTGCAGCGTTTCGAGATGATCCGCGCCGACCTCGACCGGCTGCAGGCGCGGAACCCGCATGAGCTCATGCGCGCGATGGAAATCCACGCGATCCGCGATTGCGCCGAGATGGCCGCGCGCGCTTCGCTGTACCGCACGGAGAGCCGCTGGGGCCTGTATCACAACCGCGTCGACTACCCGCAGCGCAACGATGCCGACTGGTTCGTGCACGTGCAGCTCAAGAAGCAGGACGGCGGGATGACGTGCTTCAAGCGTCC
Source organism: Massilia sp. Root335 (assembly GCF_001425685.1). Taxonomy (GTDB): domain Bacteria; phylum Pseudomonadota; class Gammaproteobacteria; order Burkholderiales; family Burkholderiaceae_D; genus Telluria; species Telluria luteola. The sequence continues at coordinate 209,996 of NZ_LMCY01000048.1, forward strand.
CGTCGCGCCATACATCGTGCCGCTCGACGACAGCGAGAAGGAGGCCTACCAGCGCCTGCGCGTGAAGACCGAGCCCCTCGCGGCCTGACCAGGAGAACCCATGCCGACCACCATCAACATCACCAGCGTTCCCGTCACCGTCGACGGCGACAAATGCATCGCACACAAGGGCTGCACCGTGTGCGTGGACGTGTGCCCCCTCGACGTGCTGGCCATCGACATGGTCCAGGGCAAGGCCTACATGCAGTTCGACGAATGCTGGTACTGCATGCCGTGCGAGCAGGACTGCCCGACCGGCGCCGTCCGCGTCGACATCCCCTATCTGCTGCGCTGAACGACACCACCCGGAGAATGACCCGATGAAGCTGCACCATGAACTGATCGGCCTGTCCCTGCTGCTCGCCTTCGGCAGCGCCCACGCGCTTGACACCATCCGCGTTGCCATCGGCACCCAGGACACGACCATCAACTGCGCCACCGGCGGCCTTCTGATCCGCGAGCTGCACCTGCTGGAAAAATACCTGCCGCACGACGGCAAGTACAAGGACGTCAAGTACGACATCGAATGGAAGAATTTCACGTCCGGCGCGCCGCTGACGAACGAGATGGTCGCGGGCAAGCTGGACATCGGATCGATGGCCGACTTCCCCGGCGCCTTCAACGGCGCCGCGCACGCCAAGGCGGGCAGGAAGAGCATCTTCGTCACCGTCCTGTCGGGCAGCACGCTCGGTTCCGGCAACGGCATCGTCGTGCCGAAGGGTTCGCCGGTGCAGTCGCTGGCGGAGCTGAAGGGCAGGACGATCTCGGTGCCGTTCGCGTCCACCGCCCACGGCATGCTGCTGCGCGCCGTGAGGGCGCAGGGCTGGGACCCGGACAAGGACGTGAACATCACGACGCAGGCGCCGGAAGTCGCCGGCTCCGCCCTGCAGGGCAACAAGGTCGACGCCCACGCCGACTTCGTCCCGTTCGCCGACCTGTTCCCGCACCGCGGCTTCGCCCGCAAGATCTACGACGGTTCGCAGGCCCGTTCCCCGACGATGCACGGCAGCCTCGTCGAAGCCGACTACGCGAAAAAATATCCGGAGATCGTCGTGGCCTACCTGCGCGCCGCCATCGAAGCGGACCGCCTGATCGCGGCCGAACCGGAAAAATACAGTGAGCTGATCGCGAAGGTGACCGGCATCGACGCCGAAGTCGACTACCTGTTCCACGGCCCGGTAGGCCTGCAGACGCGCGACTTCACGTGGAAGCCGGAATACCGCCAGGCCGTGAAAACCTCGATCGACACGCTGCGCCTGCTGAAGCGCACGGACTCGGACCTCGACGTCAACACCTTCATCGACGATACGTTCATTCGCACGGCCTTCAGGCAGGCCGGCCTGGACTACGACAGGCAATTGAAGAACTACGACAAGCTGCCGTTGAAGGCGCGGGACGCGGTGACCGGCAAACCGATCACGGACTTCCGTCACCTCACGCAGATCTGGGTGCGGGGCGAGCCGCTCGTGCGCCACTACGCGAGCGCGACGACCGCGATCGCCGCGCTGCGCCAGCTGGAACAGGCGGGCAGGAAGGTGCGCACCGTGTACGCCCACGATCAGGGCTCGGGCCTCAAGCTGCTGGCGGGCGACGCGTGGTTCGTCGTCGCCGCCGACGGCAAGGACGTCAGCGCGTTCCTGCTGAAAGCCGATGCGCAGGCCCAGGCGGCCAAGGTCAAGGGCAAGGTGGTCGATTTCGATACGCTCAAGAGCGGAAAGGCGATGTAATGGCTTGAAAGCCACCGTTAGCGTCATCCCCGCGCAGGCGGGGGTCCAGCCTTTGCGTCCGTAGTCGAAACCCTTGGGTTCCCGCCTGCGCCGGAACGACGTGCAAATGCAGCGTTCCCTAAAAAATGCATCGATCCTCATCCAGTCACCCAGGAGCTTCATGGACACCACCGCCCCTCGCACACTCGACCCCGCCCTGCTGCGCCACGCGCGCCGCCTGGCGCTGCGCGTGCTCTCGCTCGTCGCCTGCGTGGCGGCCTGGCAGTGGGCCGTCGCGCACCACCTCGACCTCGGCCTCGTCACGTTCCGGAATGTGCCGTCGCCCAAGGACGTGTTCGATGCGGCCGCCGCGCTGCTGGAATCGCCCAGGCTGGTCCTGCATTTGAAGGCCAGCGTGGGGCGCGTGTTCGCCGGCTTTGCGGCGGCGGGCGTCGCCGGCCTCGTGCTGGGCCTCGTCATCGGCCGTTCGCGGCTGCTGGAAGACGTGCTGCTGCCGCCGCTCGAAATGCTGCGCCCGATCCCGGCCGTCGCCTGGATCCCGCTGGCGATCCTGATGTTCCCGTCATCCGAGTTGTCGATGGTGTTCATCACGTTCATCGGCGCGCTGTTTCCCATCTTGCTGGGCACGATCCACGGCGCGGAGGGCGTCGATCCGCGCCTCGTCGCATCGTCGCGCAGCCTCGGCGCCGGCCGCTGGACCATCTTCACGGAAGTCATCCTGCCGGCGGCCGCACCCAACATCGTCACGGGGCTGTCGATCGGCATGGGCACGGCGTGGTTCTGCCTCGTGACGGCGGAGATGATCGCCGGCCAGTTCGGCATCGGCTATTACACGTGGGCCGCGTACACGATCCAAAACTATCCGGACATCGTCGTCGGCATGCTGTTCATCGGCGTCATCGGCATGGGCAGCAGCGCGCTCGTGAAAAAGCTGGGCGATCTCGCCATGCCCTGGTACCACATGCAAAGGACGAAGCCATGAACCAGACGACCAGCATCGAACGCGCACGGCTGGCGCAGGGCGGCGCCATCGAGATCGACCAGCTCGGCATCCGCCTCGGCGCCGGAGCGCAGGCGTTCGACGCGGTGCACGACGTCTCGCTGTCCATCGCGCCGGGCGAATTCGTCTGCGTGCTCGGGCCGTCCGGCTGCGGCAAGTCGACGCTGCTCGGCGCCCTGGCCGGCCATTGGACGCCCAGCCGCGGCAGCATCCACGTCGATGGCGCGCCCGTCGCGGGGCCGCATCCGGACCGCGGCCTCGTGTTCCAGCAGCACACGCTGTTCCCGTGGCAGAAGGTGCTCGACAACGTCGCCTTCGGCCTCAAGATGAAGGGTGTCGGACGGGGCGAACGGCGCGAGCGGGCGCGCGAGCTGCTGGGCCTCGTGGGCCTGGCCGCCTTCGAGGACCGCTATCCGGTCCAGCTGTCGGGCGGCATGCAGCAGCGCGTGGAAATCGCGCGCGTCCTCATCAACCATCCGCGCGTGATGCTGATGGACGAACCGTTCGGCGCACTGGACGCGCAGACGCGCTTGAAAATGCAGGAGCTGCTGCTGGAGGTGTGGGCACGCGTGAACACGACGATCGTCTTCATCACGCACGACATCGACGAGGCGTTGTTCCTCGCCGACCGCATCCTCGTGATGAGCCCCCGCCCGGGCCGCATCATCGACGAGATCCGCCTCGACTTCGAACGCCCGCGCCATCCGGACCTCACGACCTCGAGCCACTTCACGCGCCTGAAACGCCACTGCCTGGACCTGCTTCACCCGCAAGCCAGCATCACGCCGCTGGCGCGCCTGAGCCCACTGGGCCCTCTCTGAACCCTGCCATGCAAGGACACACCGTGACAACCGATTACCACGACGCCCCCGAACTCGCAGCCCTCGCGCTGCGCCTGCAGGACGACGACCACACGGTCCGCCGCATCGCGCTGCTCGACCTGGCCGACCTGGACGGCGACGCCCACGTGCCGCTGCTGCTGGCCGCGCTCGACGACGACGCCGCGGCCGTGCGCACGGCCGCGGCCCGCGCGCTGGAAGCCTTCGAATCGCCGGCCACCGTGCGCGGCCTCGCGCGCCTGCTGTCCGACGGCGACGCCGGCGTGCGCGCGGCCGCCGCAGAAAGCCTCGCGGAGCTGAAACTGCCCGAGTCGGCGCGGGAACTGTTGCCGTTCATCGGCGTCGATGACGCCTTCGTGCGCGCGGCCGTACTGCGCGGCGTGCGCGAACTGCGGGTGCCGGACAGTTTTACGCCCGCGCTGGCGGCGCTCGGCGATGCCGATCCGCTCGTGCGGCGCGAGGCGGTGACCGTGCTGGGTTACCTGAAACATCCCGATGCGGTCGACGCGCTGGCGCGGCTGGCGATCCAGGACCCGGAGCCGGAAGTACGCCGCGCCGCCGCGGGTGCGCTGGGCTTTGCCGCCGCGCCGCAGGCCATATTGCCCGCCCTGCTGGCGGCCCTGTCCGACCAGGCATGGCAAGTGCGCGAGGAAGCCGCGACGACGCTCGGCAAGCTGCGCCTGCGCGACGCGGCGCCGGCTTTGATCGCCGCGCTGGGCGACGACTGGTGGCAGGTGCGCCTGCGCGCCGCCCGCAGCCTGGGACGCCTGCGCAACCCGGACGCGCTGCCGGCCCTGATCGCTGCGCTCGATCACAGGATCGGCAACCTGAGAAAAGAAGCGGCGCTGGCGCTGGGCGAGATCGGTTCGCCCGCGGCACTGCCCGCGCTGTGCGAGGCGGAAAGCGATTCCGACCCGGAAGTGCGCAAGTCCGTGCGCCTCGCGCTCCAGCAAATCGGGGCGCAAGCATGACGGTGCCGGAAGCCGTCGAGAACCACGCCGCGCAAGGCGTGCTGGCGCTGCGCTGGCCGGACGGGCGCACGGTGCGCGTCACGCATGCGCGCCTGCGCGCGGCCTGCCCGTGCTCGGCATGCCGCGCGCTGCGCCGGGCCGGCGCCGGCGTCGAAGGCGGCGATGCCGTACGGCTGGCCGCGATCGAACTGGTGGGTACATATGCACTGAACCTGGCGTTCAGCGACGGCCACCGGCGCGGCATCTATCCGTACGAGATGCTGGCGACGCTGGACTAGAACGCGATTTCCGTTTCCATCTCCTGGCCGAGATGCAGCTCGCTGCCGGCACCCGCCGTCACGATGCAGTTCATGCCCAGGCAGATGGCGCCTTCCATGCGCGGATTGGCGCGGTAGGTCTGCAGGATGTCGAGCGGGTCCGGGCCCGGGACGCCCGTCGCCTGGTCGATGGACGGGATCGGGCAGCGCGCGCACGGCTTCACGGGACGGATCTCGACGCCGCCCACCGTCAGCGTCGCCAGGAAATCCTCTTCGCAGGCGTCCAGGCCGTCGACGACGAGGTTCGGGCGGAAGCGGTCCATCGGCAGCGCATGGCGGCCGGCCGCGACGAGGCGCGCGTTGAGGTCGTCGAGCGACGCCTGGCCGATCAGCAGCAGCGGGTAGCCGTCCGCAAAGCGCGTCCGCGCTTGCACACCGTCCGTCCACTTGGTGCTCGTCGGCCGCACGACGTCGCGGTGGAAGCGCACGAGGCGGCACGGCGTGGCCAGCGCGGCCGAAAACCAGGCGGCCGCCGCGTCGCCGCAATCGGCCGCGTCGACCTTGTCGTCCCAGATCTGCACGGTGCGCGTGGCGGCTGCCTCGTCCCATGCGAGCGGCAGCGCCAGTTCATCCATGCCGGGCGCATGGACGCGCAGCGTGGCGCCGTCGGGCAGCGGCCGGATCAGCGCCATGCGCGGATGCTCGCGCTGCGTGAGGAACTGTCCGTCGGCCGTCACCAGCATCCATTCGCGGTCGTGCACGTCCAGCGCGGACAGGCCGGATTCGTTCACGACGGCCGACCGGACGGCGATGCCGGCGCAGGATTTGATCGGGTACAGCAGCAGGTGGGTCAGGATGGCCATGGATCGCGTGGGCGGAACGGGTTGGAATGACGCCGACAGTATCGCATCAAACGCCGTCCGTGCCCACCGTCGGGGCAAAGCGGGCAGCCAGGAAATCGATCAGCAGGCGCAGCTTCTTCGACATGTGGCGCTTGCTGAGGTAGAGGGCGTGGATGTCCAGCGCGGCGCCGGCGAAGTCCTCCAGCACGGGCACGAGGTCGCCGGCCGCGACCGACGGTGCGAGCGCGAACGCCGGACCGAACACGATGCCCGCGCCCGCGCGCGCCGCCTGGCATGCCAGCGCCATCGAATTCGTCCGCAGCGGGCCGTCGACCTTGACCGTCATCCGGCCGTCGCCGGCCTCGTACCACCACTCGCCCGGCGTCGTCACGCCGCTCAGGTACAGGCAACGGTGGCCCGCCAGTTCGGACGGATGCGCGGGCGTGCCGTGGCGCGCGAGGTAGGCCGGCGCCGCGCACGTGATCATGCGGCTGGTGCCGAGCCGGCGCGCGACGAGCGCGGAATCCGGCAGGCGGCCGATGCGCAGCGCCAGGTCGAAGCCTTCGTCGATGAGGTCCGAGAAGCGGTCCGTCAGCTCGACGTCCAGCACGATGTCGGGATAGCGCGCGAGGAAGGCCGCGAGCGCGGGCGCCAGGTGCTGCTCGCCGAACGTCACGGGCGCCGTCAGGCGCAGCAGGCCGCGCGGCACGGCCTGCAACTGCATCGCCTCGCGGTTGGCTTCCTCGATGTCGGCGAGGATCTGCACGCAGCGCCGGAAGTAATTGTCGCCGGCCTCCGTCAGCGTCAGGCGGCGCGTGGTGAGGGTCAGCAGGCGCACGCCCAGGCTCTGCTCCAGGCCGCGCAGGTGCTTGCTCACCATCGCGTGCGACAGCCCGAAGTGGCGCGCCGCGGCCGCCAGGCTGCCGCCCTCGACGCTCTTCACGAACACCGCCATGCTCGTCACCCGGTCCATGCGATCTCCTACCTAAAGTCGTAAATGATGCCACGAAATACGGGATTATCGAACGAACGGATGGAAGTTACAGTCGTCGCCGTACCCCATCACCCAGGAACGGCAATGAAGATCAAGACCAATGGCATCGAACTCGACGTAACGATCTCCGGCAGCGGCGCGGTCACGCTCCTCTACCTGCACTACTGGGGCGGCGCGGCGCGCACGTGGCAACCCGTGATCCGCGCCCTGCCCGACGGTTACCGGCACGTGGCCGTCGACCTGCGCGGCTGGGGCGGCTCGAGCCGGCCCGACGCGGGCTACGCGCTGGCCGACATGGCGGCCGACGTGCGCGGCGTCGCCGAGGCGCTGGCGCTCGACCGCCACGTCCTCGTCGGCCACTCGATGGGCGGCAAGCTCGCGCAATATCTCGCGGCGGACCGCCCGGCCGGGTTGCGCGGCCTCGTCCTCGTGGCGCCGTCGCCGCCGCTGCCGCTGCCGCTCGACGCGCGGCAGCGCGACGCCATCGCCCACGCCTACGACGACGCGGCCGCCGTCGGCGCCACGCTCGACCACGTGCTGAGCGCAGGCCCGCTGCCGCCCGCGCTGCGCAACCAGGTCGTCGAGGACAGCCTGCGCGGCGCGCACGCCGCGAAACGGGCCTGGCCGCATGGCGCGATGGCGCACGACATCACGGAACGGGCGCGCAGGATCGCCGTGCCGGTGACGGTCGTCTCCGGCGAACTGGATCGCGTCGACCCGCCGGCGGCGCTGCTCACGCACCTGCTCCCGTTCATCCCGCACGCCGTGCTGGAGACAGTGCCGGCACGCGGCCACCTGCTGCCGCTGGAGGCGCCGGACGCGGTCGCGCATGCGATCCGGCGTTGCGCGGCCGACGTGTCACCGGGCTGAGACGGCGTTTGCCATTCCGAAAAAACACGCGTACACTCCGTCCCGTCGCTCCGGCCATCCGGGGCGACACCAATGCTAGGGGTCCTGCGCCGTCACGCGGCGTGGGTGAGAAATACCCTCCGAACCTGATCTGGATAATGCCAGCGAAGGGAAGCTACAGAGCTCCGCGTGCACGTTCGTCTGCCCGCATCTCCGCACCTCCTCCAGCTGGATCGCCGATCTCCCGGGGCACTTCTAAACCTGCTGCGCGTTGCATTTTTGCCCTGCGATGCTCGCTGTACTAGCGTACAGCTGCGCGTCTCGGACAAAACTGCTGCCGCTCGCGACGGTTTCGAAGTGCCCCTTAGTGACCAACAAGGAGTGCACTTGAACGCCGATCCGAAATTCCTCTCCGCCAGCGCCACCGTCGACGCCGCCGCCGTCGCGCCGCTGCCCAATTCCCGCAAGGTCTACGTGGCAGGCAGCCGCCCGGACATCCGCGTGCCGATGCGCGAGATCCGCCAGTCCGACACGCCCGCGTCGTTCGGCCATGAGCCGAATCCGCCGGTGTGGGTCTACGACACGTCAGGGCCGTACACCGATCCCGAGGCCGTCATCGACATCCGCTCCGGCCTGGCGCCGCTGCGCGCCGGCTGGATCCGCGAGCGCGGCGACACCGAAGAACTGGCCGGTCCGACGTCGCACTACGGCATCGAACGCCTGAACGATCCGAAACTGGCCGAGCTGCGCTTCCACCTGCAGCGCAAGCCGCGCCGCGCCGTCGCGGGACGCAACGTCACGCAGATGCATTACGCGCGCCAGGGGATCATCACGCCCGAGATGGAATACGTCGCCATCCGCGAAAACCTGCGACGCCAGGAATACCTCGCCGCGCTGGAAGACGCGGGCCCCACGGGCAAGCGCATGGCGCAGGTGCTGGGCCGCCAGCATCCGGGCCAGTCGTTCGGCGCATCGGTCCCGCGCGAGATCACGGCCGAATTCGTGCGCGACGAGATCGCGCGCGGCCGCGCCATCCTGCCGAACAACATCAACCACCCGGAATCGGAACCGATGATCATCGGCCGCAACTTCCTCGTGAAGATCAACGCCAACATCGGCAACTCGGCCGTCACGTCGTCGATCGGCGAGGAAGTCGAGAAGATGACCTGGGCCACGCGCTGGGGCGGCGATACCGTGATGGACCTGTCGACCGGCAAGCATATCCACGAGACGCGCGAGTGGATCGTCCGCAACAGCCCCGTCCCCATCGGCACGGTGCCGCTGTACCAGGCGCTGGAAAAGGTGCACGGCAAGGCCGAGGACCTGACCTGGGAGATCTACCGCGACACGCTGATCGAGCAGGCGGAGCAAGGCGTCGACTACTTCACCATCCACGCCGGCGTGCGCCTCGCGTATGTGCCGATGACCGCGAACAGGCTCACCGGCATCGTCTCGCGCGGCGGCTCGATCATGGCCAAGTGGTGCCTCGCCCACCACAAGGAATCGTTCCTGTACACGCGTTTCGAAGAGATCTGCGAGATCATGAAGGCCTACGACGTCGCGTTCAGCCTGGGCGACGGCCTGCGTCCCGGCTCGATCTACGACGCCAACGACGACGCCCAGCTATCCGAACTGAAGACCCTCGGCGAACTGACGCAGGTCGCGTGGAAGCACGACGTGCAGGTGATGATCGAAGGCCCGGGTCACGTGCCGCTGCAGCTGATCAAGGAGAACATGGACCTGCAGCTGGAGCAGTGCCACGAGGCGCCGTTCTACACGCTGGGGCCCCTGACCACCGACATCGCGCCGGGCTACGACCACATCACGTCCGGCATCGGCGCCGCCAACATCGGCTGGTACGGCACGGCGATGCTGTGCTACGTGACGCCGAAGGAGCACCTGGGCCTGCCCGACAAGGACGACGTCAAGGACGGCATCATCACGTACAAGATCGCGGCGCACGCGGCCGACCTGGCCAAGGGTCATCCGGGCGCGCAGATCCGCGACAACGCGCTGTCGAAGGCGCGCTTCGAATTCCGCTGGGACGACCAGTTCAACCTGGGCCTCGATCCGGACAAGGCGCGTTCCTTCCACGACGAGACGCTGCCCAAGGATTCCGCCAAGGTGGCGCACTTCTGCTCCATGTGCGGCCCGCATTTCTGCTCGATGAAGATCACGCAGGAAGTGCGCGACTACGCGGCCGGCCAGGGCATCGCCGCGAACGCCGCGCTGGAACAAGGGATGCAGGTGAAGGCCGTCGAGTTCATGAAGCGCGGCGCCGAGCTGTATCACAAGGAGTGACACCGTGCTGGAAATCGAACTGAACGGCGCGGCGCACGCGCTGCCCGCGCACGCGAGCCTGCACGACCTCGTCGAGTCGCTGGGCCTCGCGGGCCAGAAGCTCGCGCTGGCCGTGAACCGGCAAGTCGTGCCGCGCGAGCGCTGGCGCGACACGCCCCTGCACGCGCGCGACCGCGTGGACGTGGTGCGCGCCATCGGCGGCGGCTGATCCCTGACCTCATCCAACTTCGGAAGCAATGACATGACGAATGCAAACCCCGCGGACCGGCCGTTGACCATCGCCGGCAAGGCATACAACTCGCGCCTGCTGGTGGGCAGCGGCAAATACCGCGACCTGGAACAGACCCGCGCCGCGACGGAAGCGTCGGGCGCCGACATCATCACGGTGGCGATCCGGCGCGTGAACATCGGCCAGCACGCGAACGAGGCGAACCTGCTCGACGCGGTGCCGCCGTCGCGCTGGACGATCCTGCCCAACACGGCCGGCTGCTACAACGCGAAGGACGCCGTGTACACGCTGCAGCTGGCGCGCGAGCTGCTGAACGGCCACAAGCTCGTCAAGCTGGAAGTGCTGGGCGACGAGAAGACGCTGTTCCCGAACATGCCGGAGACGCTCGTCGCCGCGCGCGAACTGGTGCGCGATGGCTTCGACGTGATGGTCTATTGCAGCGACGATCCGATCCAGGCGCGCATGCTGGAAGACATCGGCTGCGCGGCGATCATGCCGCTCGCGTCGCTGATCGGTTCCGGCATGGGCATCCTGAATCCGTGGAACCTGTCGCTGATCATCGAGCAGGCCAAGGTGCCGGTGATCGTGGACGCCGGCGTCGGCACGGCGTCCGATGCGGCCATCGCGATGGAGCTGGGCTGCGACGGCGTGCTGATGAACAGCGCCATCGCGGGTGCGCAAGACCCGGTGCGGATGGCCGGCGCGATGCGCCTCGCCGTCGAAGCGGGCCGCGAAGCGTACCTCGCGGGCCGCATGCCGCGCCGGTTCGCGGCCTCGCCGTCGTCGCCGATGGCGGGCCGGATCTGATGGACGCGCTGCTGCGGCCCTGCGTGCTCGTGTGCGCCGGGCTCGATCCGTCGGGCGGCGCCGGCATCCAGGCCGACATCGAAGCCGTCGCCGCCCAGGGCGCGCACGCGCTGCCGCTGGTGACGGCGCTGACGGTCCAGGACAACAACACCGTGCGCGAGGTCGTGCCGGTGGACGCCGGCCTGTTGCTGCGCCAGGCCGCGCTGCTGGCCGAGACGATGCCGATCCGCGCGGTGAAAATCGGCATCCCCGGCAACCGGGAGAACGCGGAAGCCATCGCCGCCATCGTGCGCATGCTGCGCGTGCAGCGGCCGGACCTGCCCGTGGTGCTCGACCCGATACTGGCCAGCGGCCGCGGCGACAACCTGTCGCGCGGCGACGCGCTGGCCGCGCTGGCGCCGCTGCTGGCCGTGGCCACGCTGGTCGTGCCGAACCTGCCGGAAGCGGCGGCGCTGGGCATCGCCCCCAACGGCAGCATGCCCCTGCCCTGCGCCCACGTGCTGGTCACGGGCGGCCATGGCGACGGCGCCGACATCGTCAACCGCTGGCTCTGCGCCGCGGGATCGCGGGAATGGCGCTGGCCGCGCCTGCGCGGCGAATTCCACGGCAGCGGCTGCACGCTGGCGTCCGGCATCGCGGCCCGGCTGGCGCTGGGCGACACGATGGCGCAGGCGCTGGAACTCGGCCAGCGCTGGTGCGACCGCACGCTCGCGCATGCGTACGCGATCGCGCCGGGCCAGCGCATCCCGCGCCGCATCCATCCATGAGGAGAGACAACGACATGCGAGGCTTGTACCTGGTGACCCCGAACTGGGACGACACCGACCGGCTGCTGGACGTGACGGAACAGGCGCTCTGCGCCGGCGCCGCGCTGATCCAGTACCGCCACAAGGACGCGGGCCCGGCCCTGCGCCGCGAACAGGCCGCCGCCCTGCTGGCCCTGTGCCGGCGCCACGGCCGGCCGCTGATCATCAATGACCATGTGCTGCTGTGCACCGAGCTCGATGCGGACGGCATCCACGTGGGCGGTCTCGATGCGCCGGTGGCCGCCGTGCGCGGCGCCGTGGGCCCGGACAAGATCGTCGGCGCGTCGTGCTACGGCGACCTCGAACTGGCGCAGAAGGCGCAGGGCGCGGGCGCGAGCTATGTCGCGTTCGGCGGCTTCTATCCGTCGCTGGTCAAGAAGTATGCGGTGACGACGGCGCCGGACATCGTCCTGCAGGCCAAGGCCAGCCTGTGCGTGCCGGTGGTGGTGATCGGCGGGATGACGGCGGCGAATGCACGGCCGCTCGTGTCGCGCGGTGCGGACATGGTGGCCGCCATCAGCAGCGTGGTGCAGGCGCCGGATCCGTTTTCGGCGGCGCGGGAGTTCGTCGGATTGTTTTGATGGCGGTCTGGCGGGCACGGGGTGCCCGCCATGCGTTCGCGTTACGCTTTCGCCAATTTGAACTGTGCCAGCTCGCCGGTGAGATACCCCACCGCCGCGCCGAACTTGTCCTTGTAGTTGGCCTTGACGAGCGGATCCAGCGTGCCCTTGACGTTGGCGTGGATGCCGATCCAGTCGCCCGGATGCTGGAAGTTGCTCATGACGTAGGTCCAGCCGTTGACGTCGTCCACCGCGTGCAGGCCGGTCGACTCGGCGCCGGACGGTACCGACAGGACGCGCGACAACTGCTTCGTGTCGATGTTGTACGCCCACAGGAAGTTATTGACGTGCAGGTTGCTGTCCTCGCCGATGAACAGCGTGCGCATCTTTTCCGAGAACTTGAGGTTGTCCGGGTTGGCGATCTTGTCCGGATTCGCCGTGTTGCCGAGGGCGTCGGCGCCGATGTCCTCGCCGACCAGCAAGGCCTTGACGTCGGCCGGCATCCACTCGCTGTTGATGGCATTGCCGGCCGTGTCCTTCTGGCCGCCCTTGAGGCTCAGCGCCATCACGGCGCCCGCGTTCAACGCCTTCGGGATCGAGATGCCGTTCCCCGCCACGTTGGCCGCATTCCCGGCCACCATCGAGCTCTGGCAGTACGACAGCGCCGAATACGCGACCTTGTCCTTGAGGTTGACGGTCGTGCCTTCCATCTTGGTAAAGCCCAGCGAGGCGCCCAGCAGCGCGGCATAGCGGTGGGTTTCGAGGAAGGCCGCGGCCTTTTCCATGCCCGGTTTCAGCTTGATCCACTCGGCCTTGCCGCCGACCATGACCTTGGTATAGGTCGCATCCTGCGGGTCGGCGCTGGCGCGGTCCATGATGTCGGTCGCCTTGAGCGACGCGGCCAACGCGCGGATCTCGTTGCTGGTGGCCGCGCCGAGCCTGATCCAGGTGAGCGGCGCCGGGCTGCCCGCCGGGTCGAGCGAGAAGCCCGCGCCGACCTTGGCCACGTACAGCGTGCCCGCCGACAGGTCCTTCTCCTTGTCGGCCACGAACACGAAGTAGCCGCTGTTGGTGGCGTCGTCGCCCATGATCACGGTGCGGTTGTCGCCCAGCACCTGCACCAGTTCGTGCGAGATACGGCCCATGCAGTAGTGCTTCTTGATGGACGCCGTGCCGTCGGTGTTGACGGTCACTTCCGGCAGGTGGCCGTAGTCGTACGGGTTCGCCTTCGTCTCGTCGCCGTACAGGTTCTTGCTGAAGGCCTTGAACTGGTCCTCGCCGGCGGCGGTGAAGGCGTTCGGCTCGTACTCTTCGCTCGACAGGTGCGTGCCCCACGGCGACAGGCTGGCGCCGCACGTGATCCACAGGCCGTTCACGCCGGACGTGTCGACGTTGTGGTACTTCACCAGCGTCAGCTTGCCGGTGGTCTTGTCCTGGTCGAGGGTCAGCACGGCGATCGGCGACGGCAGCTTGCCGTACATGTCGGTCTTGCCGTCCTGGGCCCAGCTCGTGTATTCGAACTGCACGACCGCGAACACCGCGTTGCCCTTCACGCCCGCCACGTTCGCATTCGGCACGGTCAACAGCGACGTGCCGTCCGGCGAATCCGAGAAGAACTGGCGCTCTTTACCCGCGACCGTCGTGTCGACGATCGCCTTGTTGTTGATGTCGTAATAGCCGCCGGCCAGGATGGTGCCGCCGCTCCCGTTCGGGACCATGTCGCCCGTGATGAAGAACGGCTGGTACGACAGCTTGAAATCGAGCTTGCTGCTGTCGCTGAAGTTGACCGTCATCGTCGATGCGACCGACGTCTTCGCCATGGCCGCGGCATCGGTCAGCGCGGGCGCCGCCATCGACCCGAACGACACGCTCGCGAGGGTCACGGCCGGCGTCGGGGCGGTGGTCGTCGGGGTGTCGTTGTCACCACCGCCGCAGCCGGCCATCAAGGCGGCCACGCCACCGGCGCCCAGCGGCAGCATCGGGGTGGCGCCCATCAGGCGAAGCAGGCGGCGGCGGGACAGGTCGGGGTTCGGGTTCATGCGTCAACTCTCCGGAAGGTCAGTAGGAATGCCCGGAGGTTAGTTGACGAGTATGTCACCTTCATTACAAAACTTTAATGTTTCGAGGCTTGGAGGGAAGCCGGCGCACCGCCGCGATACCAGACGGTCCGGCCCCGGGCCGGCCACCCGCTGGGGGCAAAATCGGGAATCCTTGCGCTTCTTCAAGAATGTGACATTTCCGGCGAGTTAGTTTCCGAGAGCAATCAAAACATCGGGCCAGCCCGGTCCGGTATCGACATCGACGAAAGGGGACGCATCGCATGAAACTCGGATTCTTCGGCATTGGCCTGTGCCTGATCCCGCTGGCCGCGGCGGCCGCACCGGTTGCGACACCATACGCGAACAACAACGGCGCGCTGCCGCCGTCCAGCCAGTACACAGGACCGCTGTTCAAGCTCAGCCACGCGTATCCGGCCAAGGTCGCGGCACCGGCCATGCCCTGGCGCGACGCCATCCAGCACGGCCGGATCACGGTCCAGAACGCGAGCGCGTACGCCGAGGCGCTGAAGGCGGCGGTCGGCAAGGACATGCCGACCCTGCTGTTCGACTACGCGCACTGGGACGCCGCCGCGCGCGGCTGGTACAACGAACCCTGGCTGGGCAGCGCCAACGGCAAGTACGGCGGCCGCGAAGCCATCCACGGCATGTACGTCGGCACCGACGAACTGGATGCGTCGCTGTTCGCCGCCAGCGGCCTGACGAAGCCGATCTCGACCTACGTGCTGACCTACTACGACAAGGTCGCGGCCCAGACCCTGAACCACGTGTGGTCGGCGAGCGCCGGCATGAAGCCGAGCGTGACGTCCACCAGCACGCAGTTCGCGGAGGGCTCGCTGATCGTCAAGGCCGCGTTCGTGACGGCCGGCCCGGACGTGTGGCCGGTGATGGCCGGCACCCAGGTCTGGCCGCTGTACATCACGACCAACGCCACGACCGGCGGCAGCACGCTGCCCAAGGTGACGAACACCTACCTGATGCAGTTCGACATCATCGTCAAGGACAGCCAGTCCGCACCGGACACCGGCTGGGTCTTCATGACGCTCGTCTACGACCAGAACGTCAAGCCCGGCCCGAACGGCATCTGGGACCAGATGGTCGTGCTGGGCGCGCAGTGGGGTAACGACCCGCAGGCCAACAGCACGGTCAACCCGGCCGCGCCCCTGCTGCAGAACTGGAACAATCCGGCCGCGCCGGCCTATGGCGGCGCCACGTTCGGCTGGGGCAACCGCCTGTCCGGCCCGAACGACGGCGCCATGAACGACATCGCCTACAAGGACGGCGTCAAGCAGCAGCTGGTCAAGAATGCCCAGGACTCGTCGTGCATGAGCTGCCACAGCACGGCGCAATGGAATCCGAAGACGAACACCATGCCGTCGTTCCTGCTGCCGGCCACGTCGAACCCGCCGCAGATCGCATCGAAGCAGTACATCGTGTCGCCGCCGCCCGGCTCGCCGGACTGGCTGCGCTGGTTCCAGAACCGCAAGGGCAACGTGCCGATGGACGCGGGCAGCATCGCCGCCGACTTCGACATGGTGCTGGCCTTTAAATCGCTGCCGCTGTGGTACACCGCCACGACCGGCAAGACGCATGCCCTGACCGGCTTCGACCTGCGCGGCAAGCGGATGCCGCCGCGCGCCGGCAAATAAGCCGCGTCCAGCCTCGTACGCGGGCGCGGGCGCCCGCGACACGCCATCCTCATCCAGCAGGAGACACGATGTCATCCAACTACAAACGTTTCTACACGAAGGCCGGCAACATGCCGGCCGGGATCTCCGAAGGCTATCCGGTGCCGGGTCCGCAGACGGCGGACGCCGACCGCATCGCGGCCAGCGCCTTCTTCACGACCGACTGGGAGCAGGCGCAGGCGACCAGCTACGACTTCATCGTCATCGGCACGGGTCCGACCGCCGTCGCCTTCGTCGACCGCGCGCTGGCGCGCAATCCGCAGGCGCGCATCCTCGTGCTGGACCGCGGCGGCTACTGGCTACCCGTGCATTACCAGATGCTGCCGATGGCCTTCCAGGCGACCAGTGGGCCGTGCACGACGTATCCGTGGACACGCAGCGCGGCAATGGCCACGACGGGCTCCAAATTCTTCCAGGCCGGCTACATCCCCGTGCTGGGCGGCCGCTCGACCTACTGGAGCGCGTGGTGCCCGACGCCGGAACCGACATTGATGCGCGACTGGCCGCCCGCGCTCGTTGCCGTCACGCAGCAGCCCGGCTTCTGGGAGGGCGCCCGCGCCTTCCTGCACGTGACGACGGCCGACCGCATCGACGACAGCGTCTACGGCAGCCTGCAGCGCCAGCTGGACACCAACCTGCGCGAAAACTTCAAACGCTTCGTGCCGTCGGCCGAGGGCGCGTTCCCGGCGCCGATGGCCGTCGGCCACAGCGAATGGCAGGGCGTGAAGTTCTACAAGTACTCGACGGTCGGCACGCTGCTCGGCCTGCAGCAGCGCCAGCAGGCGCTTGCGGACCAGGGCCATGGCCAGGCGCTGGCGCTCGTCGACCAGTGCATCGTCCAGCGCCTGCTGCACGACGGCGACGGCACCGTCACGGCGCTCGAAACGAGCCGCGGCCCTTTAAGCGTCGGCAACGCGCGCATCGTGCTGGCGATGGGCACGATCCCGCCCGCGACCCTGCTGATGAATTCCTTCGGCGACCGGCTGCCGAACATCGGCAAGCGCTACACGGGCCACTTCATGTCGCACGTTACCGCGCGCGTCAAACGGTCGGCATTCAAGGACCTGGCCGCGCTGGAACTCGGCGCCCAGTACCTGCACGGCAAGGACGAACAGGGCCTGCAATACCACGTGCAGGTGAGCGCCTTCGCGTCGGGCGACCCGGCGCGCGACGCCACCACCATCGCCTACGAAGCGCCCGACGCCGCGGCCGTCGCGTCGATGGCGCAGCTGGTGGGTTCGGAAGACTACGTGGTGTTCGTGTGCGCCACGCTGGGCGAGGTCGGCGAAGACAATCCCGACAACTGGATCCGCGCGAACGGCAGCCTCGATCCGACGACGAACATCACGGTGCAGCTGCAGGCCGGCCCGCGCGAACAGCACCTGTGGGACGTGCTCGACGAAGCGACCTACCAGACGATCGCCGCCCTGGCCAGCCGGGGCGCGGGCACGACGCCTTCGATCGAATACTGGATCGAAGGCGCGCCCGACGCGGGCTTCTGGCAGGCGCGCCGGCCGGGCAAGCAGCAGATCCGCCTGCCGATCATCGTGCACGAGGCGTCGGCGCTGTGGATCGGCGAGGATCCGGCCACGTCCGTCGTCGGGCTGGATTACCGGCCGCATGGGGTCAGGAATGTCTACGTCACCGGCGGCGGGTTGTTTCCGACGTCGGGGTCGTGGAATCCGACGTTGACCATGTGCGGGCTGGCGCAGGATCTGGCGGAGAGGCTGAACTGAGTTGTCGTAACCCCGCGGCGGCTAGCCGTTGACGCACGTCCCGGCCGACGCATCCATCGCACCCACGGTTCCCGTCCCGACGCGCCGGAGGAAGACGTCGGGACGGATCCTCGGCAGCAGCGCCGGGGATGCGTCGGCAAAGTGGGGCAAGCCGCCCCACAGCCGCGCATCGCCGATGAGGAAAAAGCGGTGCTGCGCCCGCGTGAGGGCCACGTTGAACAGGTTCGGCTTGCCGGCCGCCCACACGGCCGCGCCACGCGTCGCGGCGTCGCATCCCAGCACCATCCAGACCATGCTTTCTTCCTTGCCCTGGAAGGTGTGGACCGTGCCGATGCGGGTCCGGCACCACTCCCGCAGCACGCGCGGCGACGGCTGGCTGCCGGCCGGCCAGGCGGCGCCGTTCACCAGCCTGCGGGCCAGTGCCTCCTTGATGCGCCGGAAGGGCGAAATCACGTACAGGGCCGGCAGCTCGCCCGTGCGCAGGGTGAGCTGCACGATGGCCCTGCATACGAGCTCGATCTGCTCCGGCACCGCCTGTTTGTCCTGCGCCGCGCCGCCGACGTCGACCCACGCGCTGGGGCCGACGTCGATGCTGCCGGACGGCGGCAGGCGCAACGCCGGGTCGTGCTGGTCGAAATAGATCATCTTGCCGCGATAGGCGATCTGGTTCGCGATCGTGAACATCGGATCGACGCAGCGCCGGTGCACCCGCAACGGGCTGCCGATCCACTGGTCCGTGCCGTCGACCTCGATCCGCGCGCCCAGCGCATTCGCCTCGTCGGCCAGGTTCTGCACCGACGCCAGGTGCGGCTCGACCGGTTGTCCGGCGGGCAGCTGCGCGGTCCGGGCCAGCGCCTCGATCAGCTTGATGGGCACGGTGAACACGGGCTCGATCTGCAATGGATCTCCCACCACGACGGCGCGCCTGGCGCGCCACAGCGCGCCGACCGCCGCCTGCGGCACCGCCTGGCCCGCCTCGTCGATGAACAGCCAGCCGAGGCTGTCCGGGCCCAGGTCGCGGAACTGTGTCGCGATCGAGGCGAACGTACTGGACACCACCGGCACGACCATGAACAGGCTTTGCCAGATGGCCTGCGCATGGTCGCGCTGCAGCAGCTTCTTGCCGCCCAGCAGGCGGGTGACGGCCACCAGGTTGCTGCCGAATCGGCCCCCGCTTTGCAGGACTTCCGCGAGCCAGGCCTCGTGCAGCGCCAGCGCCGCGACGAACAGCGCCGAGCGCAGCGCGTTGACCGTCTCGTCATGCCAGAGCCCCTGGATCTGCCAGCCGGGGTCCTCCAGCGCGGCCGCGCCGTCGGGCCCATTCATCTGCGGGAACTGCCCGGCCAGCGCGTCGCGTTCGCACTGGAGCGTCTCCCATTCCTGCGCCCGCTCGGCCAGCGCACGCTGCGCCCGGGCATCGCCGGCGACGGCGTCCTGCACACTGCGGCGACCGTCGGCGATCGCCGCCTCGACGGCGCGCCGGCGCGCCAGCCACTCGCGCTGCAGGCGCAGGTTGTCGGCCTGCTCGGCCTGGAACGCCTGCTCGCGTTCACGCCGCAACCAGCGCAACCACCATGCGGGGCGCGTCCGTTCGACCAGGCGCAGCTCTTCACGCAGCGAATCCAGCTGGCGGCCGCACAAGGCCTGCTCGTCGTCGAGCTGCGCGAGCGCCGCCTGCGCGTCCGCGCGGGCCTGCGCCGCCCGCGCCCGCCGTTCGTCGGCCTCGGCGCAAAACACGGCACAGGTCCGGCCGCGCAGCCGCATGCAGACAGCGGCATAGCGATCGACCAGCGCAATGCGTTGCGCAACCGCCGCGTCGGCCGCCGCGAACGCCGCGCGCGCCTCGGCAAAACCCGGCCCCGCATATTTTTCGCGCCACGTCCAGATCGATTGATGGACGTCGGGATCGAATCCCTTGACGGGCCATTCCGCCCGTTTCGCATCGGCCGCGAGGCGGAACGCGAAGTCGGTGCGATTGCGCTTGCGGCCGAGCGCACAGGCGACCAGTCCCCAGGGCGCGTCGTCCGCATCGAGCTTCGCATAATCGCCCTTGGCGGTGCGTGCGGCGATGTTGTGCGCCACCGTCCGCAGGTAGCCCGCCTTCGCGCCGCCCTGTGCGTCGCGCCACGGGGTCTTGCCGGTTTTCCCCAGCGCCTTCGATTTGGGCAAGTCGCGCGAGAGGTTCTCGACGGCCGCGTTGTTGGACGACGCGACCACCATTTCGAAGCCGGCGAGCTCCGGACGCAAGCGCGCGACGGCGCACCGCCCCTCGTTCTCGAAATCGACCTGCACGACGTCGGCAAATGCGTCGCCCGCGCGCGCGAAACCGGCCAGCACGCGGGCGCGCCGCGTGATCAGTTCGGCGAACACGTCGCGCAGCAGCGTCGTCTTGCCGGTGCCGGGCGGCCCGTTCACGGAAAAAACGCCGCCGGATTCGAGCCGCTCGAACAGGCTGTTGATGGCGAACTGCTGCATCAAGCTCATCGCGTGCGCGGGTTCGCCCGGCCAGTGGGCGGACGGCAGCCGCGCCGGCGCGAGTGCCGCAAGAATCGCCTCCCTGCCGGGCGCCGTGTACAGGTCGAGGCGCTGCTCCTGAGGCAGCGGCGCGAGATAAGCGCGCAGTGCCGGGCTATGCGTGCCGCGTTCCAGCGAGGCGATGGCGCGCTCGATGTCCTTGGCAAAAAAACTGTTGAGGATCTCGACTTCGATCTCGTCCGCGCCGCCGGCGGCGTCGTCATCGTCATCGTCGTCCGTTGCGACGCGCGATCCGCCGTTGCGCTCCGCGGCGGCCTTGGCATTCGCCTGCCGCTTCTTCGGGTTCTCTTCGACACTGCGGGCCCGGACGACGATCGCCGCGACGCCGTCGCGTCCGGCGCCGGGCGCGAATCCCGTCCAGTCCTCGAAGATCGCCTGCAACGCCAACAACTCTTGCGCGGAAAGGGGAACGGGCAGCTGGACAGGCTCGCCCGTGCCCTCCACCTGCGCCCAGGCGGGCGGCCGCGCGCGGCGAAATTCCAGCAGCGACTCCTTGAGATCTTCGATCCCGTTTTGGAAGGCATCGAAATCCAGCGCATCCAGTCGACCGGCGCGCTGTATGCGTCCGAGCGCCCACGGCGCGGTGGACACGGAAACATCGTCCAGACCGGGTTCGCCGGCCGGCCCGATCCTGAGTTTCGCCATGCACGTCAAGCCCTCCAACGCAGCGCGCTCGTCCTGCTCGACGGTTTCGTCGGCCGTCAGCGACGCCTGCAGCACCTGGCGCGTCACCTCGGCGAGGATCGACTTGTCGAACACGCCGAAATACACGTCGAAGCCGCTGAGTTCACGCCCCGGCGGCAGGCACGGCGTCCATAGCGGGCGTTCGGCACGGCGCAAGGCGGCCACGGACCAGGCCCGGACGGCCCATTCCGCGTCCGGCGCCTCCATGACCTGCTGTTCGAGGTCGAACGGGATGAAAAACTCGACCTGGTGCCAGAAGCGCAGGATGCGGCCGGCGGGATGTTGCTGCTTGGGATCGTTCATATCGCTTGTTTCGGGGCTCATAACGCTTATGTTAATTCATCGCCCGAGTATGTAACGTTGTGCGAGCCTGCACAATGGCGTGGAACATAGACAAGTAGCAAATTCCTAGACACAAAGTGGCGCCGTCGCCGGCACCGGAGGGGTAATCCCCCCATTTTTAGCGCTCGCTAAAAGTCGAGGTCAGGCGGCAAGGGCAAGTCTTTGTTTTGGTGTGATGCCGCCGAGTGCCATGTTGGGCCGGTCGTGATTGTAGGTCCACAGCCATCGAGTGGCAAATTCCTGGATTTCGTCGAGCGTTTCAAAGAGGTGGTGGGCCAGCCAATCGTAGCGCACGGTCCTGTTGTAACGCTCGACGCAAGCGTTTTGCTGAGGCTGGCCTGGCAGAATGAAATCGATGCGGATGCCGCGTCTGGCGACCCAAGCCAATGTCACTGCACGAATGTACTCTGGGCCGTTGTCGCAGCGGATCGCGTTTGGTTTGCCGCGCCATTCGATAATCCGGTCCAGTGATCTGATGACGCGGTCGGAGGGCGGCGAGAAATCGACGTCGATTCCCAGTCCTTCCCGATTGAAATCATCGAGGACATTGAACAGGCGGATGCTGCGCCCGTCGCCAAGGTGGTCATGCATGAAGTCCATCGACCAGCTCTATGGCAGCCTGCCCAGATAGGCCGATGCTCCAATAAGGTGTACATACTTGCGTCTTCGGGTATCAGGTGAGGAAGCTCAACCTTACTATTGACAATGTATTTTATCAATAGCACAAAGCATCTACCCTAACAACATTAACCATTACTAAAATTCAAGTTAAATTTTTGTAATGTAATTTTTCCTATTTTGTTATAATTTGTGAGCATCTCAAGAAATAAATTAACTATATTAAAGCCTTCAAGAGAATTTACCAAGCTTCGATTTTCCGGTGATATCTTTTGATACTTATGCGGCCTTTATAATTTGTTTTGTTTATGCAGTGATCCAAAGCAAAATATGGTTATTGGGCCGAAATTGACTTCGTTATTTTTTGAGAAAAATTATATGCAAACTTTGGCATTCGAAGAAATCGACATGGTATCTGGTGCAGGCATCGTTAGCTCGATGGCTAGTTGGGTTGTTGGCAACGGTACTGGCTATGCTGTTGGTGGCTTCGTGACTGGCGTTATGGAAGGCATGGAAATGGGTGCGACCGCAGGTCCAATTGGTATCCTTTTAGGTGGTGCGGCTGGTGGTGCGGCCCAATACATATTCGCCCACTCTCTCCGTTAAAATTGCCGAAAAGAGGGGGCGTTTTCGCCTCCTATTTATATGAAAATTTCTGAAGTTCGCGATGTGAGTCCGGTTTGGCAGCAGATTGTGCCAATTCAATCGATTTCGCAGTTGCTTTCATTTATTGCATTTTATGCACTGCTAATTGGCATCGTATACCTAATTACGAGGAACAGCACCGAACCTGAAGTTTTCGGAACTGTCTGTACCGGCGTCACACTTGGCGCTTTCCCAGCATTGTTTATTGCCCTGCCTCAAGAGTTTATTGCTGAGTTCAACTCTGAGTTCGCTGCAGCGTCAACGCTGAAAAAGATTGATGAGCTACTCAGATTTCGAGGGTATAAAAAAAAGGACGACCTGGGCATGACAACTGCTTTATACATCTCTAAATTGCCTGCTGTTTTGTCTTGGAAAGAAAATAGTTTTTTTATACTTAGCTCTGGAAAATCAATTATTATTCGCGGCCCAAGAGGTAGCGTAAAATGGTTGCGGGATCGTTTGATCCGATAAAGCCGCGGAATGCGGCCCGGCCTGTATCAGCATGATCTAATCGTGTCACGCAATAATGAAGGCATTTTGGATTTACCATTAAAACAATAGAACATTATTGTTATTTTTAATGATTTTATTAATTATGTCCAGCCATCGACTCCTCAGGGCAGGCGCCTTATCTTCTAGTCGGAACTCTTCTTTGGGCGAATTACTTTAATTCGCCCAATTTCTTTTTTTATAATGACTGTTAGTCGAGTGATCGTCGCAGCGCTACTGATTATTTTTTTATATTTGGAACATATACCAAGCGCAGCACTGTCGAAGGTCAAATTGTCCCGATATCTGGCGCGCCGCGCTTTACCGTCCTGGTAAGAATGTCGAGCACATGAGCCGAAGTGATCTGGCGAACAGGAAGCTTGCCGATGGAGGGCAATACGACGCGCTCCAGGCATGTCCAGCCGGCGTCTCTTTGTGACCTCTTCCCAGTCCTTCATTGCGATGCTGGACCGGACTGATGCCTCCCTCACCAGCTTGCGCGCAACGTCACATTTCTCGCGTGCCTCGCCGAGAGTCACGCTACAGCCCCTTGTAGTCATTGAGACGATAGGTACCTTCTTTGGGCTTTGCAGCGCGGCACTGAGCATCGGTGAGCATGTAAGTGAGGTCGTTGTGGCAACGCGCTCATCATATACACCGCCGTATGCACTTGCGCAGCACATGCGCAAGTTGTTGCGTGCGACAACACGAAACAAGAAAGCCCCGATCTACGGGGCTTTCTTCAGAATTTTCAGGCAGGTTCTGCAAACTCCTGAAACCCCCTGAAATGGCTTGCTCGACTCACACGTTGAACAGGAAGTTCAACACATCCCCATCCTTGACGATGTATTCCTTGCCTTCCGCGCGCATCTTGCCCGCTTCCTTGGCGCCGCCTTCGCCCTTGTAGGCGATGTAGTCATCGAAGGAAATGGTCTGGGCGCGGATGAAGCCGCGTTCGAAGTCCGTGTGGATCACGCCGGCCGCCTGCGGGGCGGTGGCGCCGATCGGGACGGTCCAGGCGCGCACTTCCTTCACGCCGGCCGTGAAGTAGGTCTGCAGGCCCAGCAGCTTGAACGCGGCGCGGATCAGGCGGTCCAGGCCCGGCTCTTCCATGCCCAGGTCGGCCAGGAATTCGAGCTTGTCGGCGTCGTCCAGGTTGGCGATTTCCGATTCGATGGCGGCGGAGATCGCGACGATCGGCGCGTTCTGCTTGTTGGCGAATTCCGTCAGCAGGTCCAGCAGCGGATTGTCCTTGAAGCCGCTTTCGGACACGTTGGCCACGAACATGGCCGGCTTGGCCGTGATCAGGCACAGCGGCTTGATCAGTTCCAGCTGGTCGGCGTCCAGGCCCAGCGTGCGCGCGGGCTGGCCTTCGTTCAGGTGCGGCAGCAGCTTTTCCAGGATCGCCACCAGCTTGATGGCGTCCTTGTCGCCGGCGCGCGCCTTCTTCTGCTCGCGGTGCAGGGCTTTCTCGGCGGTGCCCATGTCGGCCAGCGCCAGTTCGGTCTGGATGACTTCGATGTCGTCGATCGGGCTGACCTTGCCGGCCACGTGGATCACGTTCGGGTCTTCGAAGCAGCGCACGACGTTGACGATGGCGTCCGTCTCGCGGATGTGCGACAGGAACTGGTTGCCCAGGCCCTCGCCCTTCGACGCGCCGGCCACGAGGCCCGCGATGTCGACGAACTCGACGATCGCCTTGACGACGCGTTCCGGCTTGACGATGGTGGCCAGCTGGTCGATGCGCGGATCCGGCACCTCGACGACGCCGACGTTCGGCTCGATGGTGCAGAACGGATAGTTTTCAGCCGGGATGCCGGCCTTGGTCAGGGCATTGAACAGGGTGGACTTGCCGACGTTGGGCAGGCCGACGATGCCGCATTTGAGACTCATGGGAAGCTTTCTGGGTCGAATTTACGAAACCCCGTATTGTACCTCCGCTTGCCTGCAAAGGCCGCAAACAGCCCTTTATTCCGGCCTTTTCTTGCGCATCGGCGCAATTCGCGTCGCTTAAAGCGGACGAATCCGCCCGACGTCCGGCCGCTCGACGAAGGCCGCGAATTCGTCGCGCAGCCGTTCCCCCTCATCCATCGCCTGGCGCCAGGCGCGGATGCGGGCATCGTGGTCGAGGCCATAAAACTTGAAATCGCTGCGGTCGATGAGTTTTCCGCGCGGCATTTTGGCGAGGAATGCATGGCTCGGCGCCACGATCAGCACGTTGTCGAGCCAGCCGCGGTTCGGCCCGCGCGCGGCGCGGCGCCACGGCAGTCCCTTGTCCAGCCAGCCCGGCACGATGTGTTCAGAAAAATGGGGATACAGCACGATGTCGCCGGGCGCCTGCGCCGCCATCCGCGCATACGGCAGCGCCAGGTTGTAGTCGACGATGCCGCCGTCCCAGTAATGGCCGGGCGGCGCGCCGGGGATGTCGCGTACCGGTTTCATCAGCATCGGCAGGGTGCCGGAGGCCAGCAGGCCGGCCGCCAGGTTGGCCGGCGTCAGCGCGGAGAAATGCGTGGCGAAGTTGTCGAAGCGGTCGCGCAGCCAGGGCGCGTGGGCGCGGCGGTCGGCGAGCACGACGCGGTCCAGCAAATGCGCCAGCTTGTCGCGCGAAAACAGATTGTGCAGGGCCGCCGCGGCGAATCCGCGCATCTCGGCGCGGCGGTGGCCGGGCGCGGCCAGGGCGCGCTTGCCGCGCACCGTCAGCACGTGCAGACGGTAGTGCGGGTGGTTGACGATGTCGTCTTCGTGGCCGCGCACGAATTCGTTCAGGAGACCCTGCACGACGGTGTCGATCTGGTCCTGCGAGGGCCTGGTCGACGCGTAGCGCTGGCCGCTGTAGAGCTCGCCCAGGCGCGCGAAAGCCGTCACGGGATCGCGCTGGCAGGCCGCCGCCATGCGCCAGGCGCCGATCGACGATCCGATCAGGATGCGCTCGCGCGGCGCGCGCGCGAACCAGTCGCCGAACACCCACTGGTCGAGGGCGCAGAACACGAGTCCCTTGGGCCCGCCGGCCGCGGCGGGCACGACGCCGATGTCGCGCGCGCGCAAGCCGTGCGCGCGGATCTGGGCCAGGGCCGCCGGCCCCGCGTGGAAGGTAAGTGCGCTCATCCCGAAATTATCGCAGGAAGGGCACGGTTGCGTAGCCTCAAGGGTCATCCGGCGGCCCTCCGTAACATGGTCCGGTCGCCCTTCCGGCCTGTGTGTCTGGAGCCCGCATGATCAGTAGATATTGTGCCCTGCTAATCTGGATGATGGTTGCGCTGTTGACGACCGGCGGCCTCGCGCGCGCCGGCGCCGGCATCGATACCGGCACCGATCCCTCCGTCATCGTCGAGCGCCATGTCCGGCATTACGTCGTCGAGCCGGACGGCACGTACCGGCTCGCGGTGGACGACGCGCGCACCCTCGCCGCAGCGCGCGCGGTGCCGGATCACGGCCGGTTCACCATCCGCTCCAGCACGACGCTGGACGAGATCGTGTCCGTGGAGGCCTGCACGCAGAAGCCCGACGGACGGCGCATCCCGGTGCCGCCCGGCGCCATCCTGAGCCAGGACGATGGACCAACGCGTGCGACGACAATCGTGTTTCCCGCTGCGGCGACGGGCGACCGGCAGGTCGTGCACTACGTCGTGCGGCGCCACACGCCGCCGTTTCCCGGCCAGTTCGACGACGTGGCGGTGATGCCATTCCTCGTCCACCGCAACACCGTGCTGGTCTACGACATGCCGCCGTCGATGCCGCTGCATGCGGATGCCGTCGGCTTCGTGCCGATGCCGGGCGACAGTCCGCCGGGCCGGCGGCGCTACCAGTGGCGCTACGTGAACGGGCCCAACGAACGCATCGAGGCGGACGCGGTCAGCGTCCTCGACTACGGTCGGCGCCTGGTCGTCTCGACCGTTCCCGATTACCCAGCCTTTGCCGCCGCCTTCCGCGCGGCGACGGCCGGCAAGGCCCTGCCCTCCCCGGCCATCTCGACGCTGGCACACCGGTTGACGGCCGGACTGCCCGATACGCGCGCCCGCGTGCTGGCGCTGTCCGCATGGGTTCAACAAAATATCCGCCCAATGGACGCCGGTGCCGACGCTGGCGCTGGCGCTGGCGCCCTCAGTGTGGTGCCGCATGCCGCCGCCACGGTGCTCGACACGCGCCGCGGCGACGACCGCGACCGCGCCGCGCTGCTGGAAGCGCTGCTGGCCGCCGCCGGCATCGCCAGCACGCCGGCGCTCGTCAACGGCGGCAACGTCTACACCTTGCCGGACGCGCCGGCGCTGGGCGTGCTCGACCACCTGATCGTGTACGTGCCGGATATCGCCCTGTTCGTCGACCCGGCGGCGTCCGTCAAGGCCGGCGACCTGCCGCCTGCCCTGCTGGGCAAGCCCGTGCTGTTGCTGAACAGCGGCACCTTCGCGATGACGCCCGTGCTGCAGCCGCAATCGGTCCGCACGGTGGCGGCCGTCGACATCGAACACGGCACCTCCACGGCGGAACGGACCGTGACAGGCGCGCTGGCCGAACCCGTGCGCACGGTAGTCCGCGCCGACGGCGGCGGCCCGTGGACGAACGGATCGCTGGCGACCACCGATCACACCGGGAGCGCCGTGGACGCCGCCGTGGCCAGCCTGATGCGGGAACGCGCACGCCACCTGGACTTCGTCTGTGCGGCCGTCGACGTCGAGGACGAGACCCGCCTGCGCCTGCCGCAGGGCCTGCGCGTCGCGGCGCTGCCCGGACCCGCCAGCGTGATCACCGGCGGCATCTTTTATCGATCGACCTACACCCGCGAGAACGGTGCCGTCCTGGTCAGGCGCCGCCTGACGGTCCGCCACGGCCGCGCGACCTGCACGCCGGCGGACGACCGCGCCATGCGGCCGGCACTGGCGCGCATCCGGCGCGACCTGCGCAGCCGGATCGTCGTCGCAGGAATTCCCTCTGCGCCGGCTTCAAGGGCGCGCGTCGCGGACAAAGGCGTCGCGCCACCCGCGCGCGCGCAGGGCGGCCACGGCCTCGTCCGTGAGGTCGAAGCGCAGGTCCACGCGATCGCGCCCGGAGCGGTAGCCGCCGGGCCAGCGGGCGATCTCGACGAAGCCGCAACGGCGGAAGAAGCCGGCCGTGTGCGGATGCGTGTCGACCGTCACGTAGCGCGGCCGCAGCTTGCGGCCGGCCATGTGCAACAGGCGGTAGGCCAGCAGCGCGCGGCCGATGCCGGTGCCGTGGCGATCGGCCCGCACCAGGCCGAACACGAGGGTGCCGAGGTCGTAAAACTCGGACAATTCGTAGCCGCCGAAGCCGACGATGTCACCGGCGTCGACGGCGACGAACAGCGGGCCGTCCGGATCGTCCAGCGCGGAACGCAGCCATGATGCTTCCGACGCGGGAAAGTGCGCCGGCACGTTGGAGCGGAAGGCCGCGAGCACGGCCTTCCGGTCGTCCGGGCGATAACGTCTGATCTGCAATTGCATGTCGGATGTGAATGGTTGATCGGCACCGCTATCTTCCCCCATCTGCCCTCATGCCGCCGGTGCGCACCGGTGCGATCCGCAGCCGGGCAAAATAAATCCGACATTCAATCCGAAATGCTTAGGCGATCCGGCGCAACGCCTGTATATTTCACCCTGCACCTCATCAAGTCGTCGTTATTGTTGGTTTCTTTCCCGTCTCGCCCGTCCGGGCATTCCCGTCTGATACCCCTCGGTTACATCTCTTGGTTGCGATGCACATCGGGCATTCCGCTCTCAACATCTATTGAATGAAGGTATCTACATGACGACTCAAACCGGCACCGTGAAATGGTTCAACGATTCCAAAGGCTTCGGCTTCATCGCGCCTGACGCAGGCGGCGACGATCTGTTCGCGCACTTCAAGGACATCCAGTCGGAAGGCTTCAAGAGCCTGACCGAAAACCAGCGCGTCTCGTTCGAGCGCGCGCCCAGCCCGAAGGGCGACAAGGCAAGCAATATCCGCGCGATCTGACGTTCGCGCCTGCCGCATCCAGGGCCCGCTTCGAGCGGGCTTTTTTACGTCTGCTCATCACGTCGCGCACGCGACAGTTCGCGCGCCTTGTACGCCATGGCAATGGCCGTTACATTAGTGCCATGCAACCCGATGAAACCATTACCGTCGAGGACGCCGTGCAGGTGCTGGCGATGGTCGGCGACCTGTCCATGGGCTTGCCGCCGGACCACTCGATCCGCACGGCCCGCCTCGCCGCGCGGATCTCGGAGGAAAACGGGGACGGTGCGGATGCGTGCACGAGCACGCGCCTCGTCGCGCTGCTGCGCTGGTCGGGCAGCACGGCGACGGCGGCCGGGTTCGCGCACCTGCTGGGCGACGACGTGCGCGGCCGCCATGCGATGGTCACGCGCACGCTGTCCGGCCACAGCGGCCTCACGTTCGCCAACGTGCTGGCGCTGGCGCAGATGCAGTGCGAGGTGGCGGGCGACATCGCCGTGCTGCTCGGGTTGCCGGGCGACGTCGAGAACAGCCTGCGCCACCTGTTCGGCAGCCATCACCGCGGCGACATGCAGGATCTGCTGTTCGCCCCGAACATCCCGCGCGCCGTGTTCCACGTGCGCCTGGCCGGCGACCTCGAAGTGCTGGCGCCCGCGCACGGCACGGCCGGGGCCCTGCGCCTGATCGGCGAGCGCGCCGGCGTCAAATATCCGGTGACGCTGGTACAGCGCCTGTCGCCGCACGCGCAGGACTGGCTCGACATGCTCGAGGAGCCGTCGTGCGCGGCAGACTACCCCGGCCACGACCGGCGCGTGCCGCTGTCGGTCGTGGCCGACGTCATCGAACTGAAACTGCCGTGGCTCACGGGCTATTCGCGTCGCGTCGCGGCATTGGCGCGGCGCAGCGCGTCACTGGCCGGCATGCTGGCGCTGGAAGAAAGTCCGCTGGTGCGGGCCGCGCTGCTGCACGGCATCGGCAAGGCGGCGGTGCCGAACGTCGTGTGGGAACGGCCGGCCAAGCTCGATCCGGCCGACTGGGACCAGGTGCGCAAGGTGCCGTTCTGGACGGCACGCGCGGGCTCGCAGATCCCCGCGATCCAGGGCGAAGCGACGCTCGCCTCGTTCATCTACGAACGCCTCGACGGCAGCGGTTATTTCCGCAAGGCGCGCGCGGAATCCATGGGCATGCAGGAACGCCTGCTCGGCGCGGCCGCCGCGTTTATATCGCTGTGTTCGGCACGCCCGTGGCGGCCCGCGCACGGCGCCGCCGCCGCGTCGACCCTGATGACGGCGCAGGCGGCGGCCGGACGCTTCGACCGGCATGCCGTCGAGGCCGTCCTTGCCGCGGCGCACGGCGCGGTGCCGTCCGCGCCGGTGCGCGACCGCCTGCTGTCCGAACGCGAGCTGGAAGTGCTGCGCCACATCACCCACGGCGAGACGAGCCGCGAAGCCGCCCGCGCCATGCGGATCAGTCCGGCGAGCGTGCGCATGCACGTCGACAATATCTTCCAGAAGCTGGAAGCGGGGTCGCGTCCCGCCGCCACGCTGAAGGCGCTGGCGCGCGGGCTCATCTGAGCGACCGGGTGCGCGTGCGCGTCAGTCCGTGTGCAGCTGCATCGTCGCGGCGTTCATCTTGCCTTCGCACACCATCGGAATGATGCGCAAGCTCTTGTCGATCGCTTCTTCGATGAGCGTCTGCTCTTCGCGGCGCGGACGATGCAGCACGAAGTCGGCCACGGCCTGCTGCAGGTTCAGCGTGCGCGGATGGCCGATGCCCAGGCGCAGGCGCCAGTAGTCCTGCGTGCCGAGCGCGGCCGTGATGTCCTTGAGGCCATTGTGTCCACCGGAGGAACCGCCGCGCTTGAGCTTGGCGGCGCCGGGTGGCAGGTCGAGCTCGTCGTGTACGACGAGGATCTCTTCCGGACCGACCTTGAAGAAGCGCGCCAGCCCGCCCACCGACTGGCCGGAGCGGTTCATGAACGTCAGCGGTTCGAGCAGCCAGACGTCCTTGCCCGAGATCGATGTCTTGGCGACCATGGCGTTGAAGCGCGACTCGCGCTGCAGATGGCAGCCGGGCAAGGAGTTGGCGAGGTTGTCGACCAGCCAGAAGCCGGCGTTGTGACGGGTTTGTTCATATTCCGGGCCGGGGTTGCCGAGGCCGACGATCAGGCGGATGTGCATAAAACATCAATCAGTGCGTGTAAAACTCCGATTATCGCGGAAATTCGCATGCGCTGATCTGTTAGATGACGGCAAACGCGGCGGCCGTGCAGCCGCCGCGTCATCATCACTTATTTACTGGCCGCCACCGCCTCCAGGATGACGCGGGCGACGTCCGCCGGACGCGACTGCTGCGGCACGTGGCTGGTCGGCAGCTCCGTCGTCTTCGCGCCGATGGTTTTGGCGAACGCGCGCTCCAGGTCGGGCTGGATCATGCGGTCGTTCTTGCTGACGATGTACCAGCTCGGGTGGTTCTTCCACGCGGCGACCGTCGTCTTTTCGCCGAAGGCCTTCACGGCGATCGGGCCTTGCGTGGCGGCCATCACGGCGGCGTGCTCGGCCGGCACGTCCTGGGCGAAATTCTCGTGCAACGCGGCCGGCGACAGGCTGGCGAAGCCGAACTTGTCGACCGTCAGTTTGGTGATGCCCGGCGCGGGCGGCAGGTCCTTGCCGAGGTCGCTGGTCGCCTGGCCGGCGTTCGGCGCGAAGGCGGCCACGTAGACGAGGCTCGCGACCTTGTCGCCGGCGCCCGCTTCCGTGATCACGGTGCCGCCCCAGGAGTGGCCGACCAGCACGACCTTGCCGGGCTGGTTGTCGATCGCGCGTTTCGTCGCGGCCACGTCGTCGGCCAGCGACGTCAGGCTGTTCTGCACGGCCGTGACTTTGATGCCCTTGGCCTGCAGCAGCGGGATCACCTTGGCCCAGTCGGAGCCGTCGGCGAACGCGCCGTGGACGATGACGACGGACGGTTGCGCGGCGGCGGTGGCGGCGTGCGCGGCACCGGTGCCGGCGGCGGCGATGGCGGCCGCGGCGGCCAGGTTGCGCAGGGTGGTGGAAATCGATGCTTTCATGATGGCTCCTTGGGTTCGTTGTCGGGGTGTCGATGGAAGCCAGTGTAGAGAATCGGCTCCGGCAGGAGTATCGGTCGATCGACCGACCCCGGCGCCTGCCGAAAGACCGGGCGGCTTGCGGGCACGCGTCATTGTCACTACAGTACCGGCATGCAAATCGACAACACCGTCTCCGTCGAAGATGCCGTCCAGGCCCTGGCCCTCGTCGGCGACCTCTCCATGGGCCAGCCGACCGACGGCTCGATCCGCGCCGCGCGCCTGGCCGCGCGCCTCGCGCAGGCCGACGGCGCCGCGCCCGATGCCTGTGCCCACGCCCGGCTCGTGGCGCTGCTGCGCTGGTCCGGCTGCACGGCCAATGCGTCCGGCTTCTCCACCTTGCTCGGCGACGACGTCGGCGGACGCGACGCCATGCTCACCCACACGCTGCCGCCGAACCACCCGCTGACCGTCACGAGCGTGACGCCGCTGGCGCGCATCCATTGCGAGGTGTCGGGCGACATCGCCGGCCTGCTGGGTCTGCCGGCGGAAGTCGAGGCCGGCCTGCGCCACGTCTGGGAACATTACGACGGCAATGGCTTGCCGGAACGGCTGAGCGGAGCGGCCATCCCGACCGCCGTCTATTACACGAGCCTGGCCGGCGATCTCGAAATCCTCGCGCGCACGCACGGCCTGGAGGATGCGCTGCGGATGATCGGCAACATGGCCGACCGCAAGTACCCGGCGGCGCTCGTGCGTACGCTCACCGGTCACGCCCAGGGTTGGCTGGACGAGCTGGACATGCCGGCGCCCGCCGCGGACGCCCCGCTGCTGACGCGGCAGGTGCCCTTGAGCATCGTCGCGGACATGATCGAGCTGAAGCTGCCCTGGCTGGCGGGCTATTCGCGCAAGGTGGCCGGGCTGGCCGAAGCGGCCGCCGTGCACGCCGACTTGTCTCCGGCCCAACGGCAATGCCTGGGCCGCGCCGCGCTCATCCACGGCATCGGCCGTGCGGCCGTGCCGAACACGGTGTGGGAACGGGACGGCCGGCTCAGCGCCGCCGACTGGGAAAAGATCCGCCTCGTGCCGTACTGGACCGCGCGTGCCGGCGTCCAGATCCCGTCGCTGCGTCTCGAAGCCGCGCTGGCGTCGCACGCGTACGAGCGGCTGGACGGCAGCGGCTATTTCCGCAACCTGGACGCCGATGCGCTCGGCCTGCCGCACCGCCTGCTCGCGGCCGCGTGCGCCTACGTGGCGCTGTGCATGCCGCGCCCGTGGCGTCCCGCATATGCCCCGCATGAGGCCGCACGTGTGCTGGCGGAGCAGGCCGGCGCGTTCGATGCGGCCGCCGTGCGCTGCGTGATCGCGGCGGCCGGCGGTGCGGCGCCGGCGAGCACGCCGCGCAAGAACGTGCTGTCGGAGCGCGAGATCGAAGTCCTGCGCCGGATCAGCCTGGGAGAGAGCAACAAGGAAGCGGCCAGGGTCATGCGGATCAGTCCGTCGACCGTGCGCACGCACGTGGAAAGCATCTTCCGCAAGCTCGCGTGTTCGACGCGCGCCGCGGCCACGCTCAAGGCGCTGACCCTGGGCCTCATCTAAAACACCGGGCAACAAAAAACCCGCCGGACTCGCGTCGCGACGGGTTTGATGTGCACCGCCGGACGAGCCGGCGGCCAGCGCAGGAATTACTCTGCAGCGGCTTCGGCCGTTGCGGCGCCGCGCGGGATCGACGAGGTGGCGACGGTCTGGTCCTGGCCGTGGGCGACGACGGTCACGCCTTCCGGCAGGTTCAGCTGCGACACGTGGATCGACTGGCCGGCTTCCAGCGTCGACAGGTCGACGGTGATGAATTCCGGCAGCTGGCTCGGCAGGCAGGAGATTTCCAGTTCGTTCAGCACGTGCGACACGATGGCGCCGCTCAGCTTGACTGCCGGCGAGATCTCGGCGTTGACGAAGTGCAGGGCGACCTTGGTGTGGATCGACTGCGAAGCGTCGACGCGCTGGAAGTCAGCGTGCAGGACCAGTTGCTTGTATGCGTGCATCTGGAAGTCGCGCAGCAGGACTTTCTGCGCCTTGCCGTCCAGTTCCAGATCCAGGACGGAACCGTGGAAAGCTTCTTTCTTGAGCGCGTGATACAACGCGTTGCCATCCAGGGCGATCAGTTCCGGGGCAGCTGCGCCACCGTAGATGATGCCCGGGGTCTGGCCGGCGTTGCGCAGGCGGCGGCTCGCTCCGGTCCCCTGCTGAGTGCGTGCAAATGCGACTACTTTCATGGTGTTACTCCAAGTGTGGGCCCGAATGCCGGCACATGCCGGCCCGGTTGCCCGGGTTGTGATGTCCCCGCGACCAGGGACATCGATAAAGAGCGCGCTCGCGCACGCTCAAGAAATTCTGTACAGCTTGATGCGTCAACGGCGCGCCGGCTTTTTGCCCTGCGCGCCGTGTTGTACGGACCGTTTGCGTTCGACACGCAGGGTGGGCTCCCCCGAGCCCACCATGCATACCGCGAAATTAATCGACGAACAGCGAAATGACCGAATCGCCCTTGACGATACGCTTGAACGTCTCGGCCAGCAGCGGTGCGCAGGTCAGCTGGCGGATTTTGCCGCACGCCTGGGCAGCCGGGCTCAGCGGGATCGTGTCGGTCACGACCAGTTCGTCCAGCGGCGAGTTCGCGATTCGCTCGATCGCCGGGCCGGACAGCACCGGGTGCGTGCAATACGCGACGACTTTCTTCGCGCCACGCTCTTTCAGCACTTCGGCGGCCTTGGTCAGCGTGCCGGCAGTGTCGACCATGTCGTCCATGATCACGCAGTTGCGGCCTTCGACTTCACCGATGATGTTCATGACTTCCGACACGTTCGCCTTCGGACGGCGCTTGTCGATGATCGCCAGGTCGCAGCCGAGGCGCTTGGCCAGCGCACGGGCGCGCACCACGCCGCCGACGTCCGGCGACACGACGAGCAGGTCGTCGTAGTTGCGCTTCTGCAGGTCGCCCAGCAGCAGCGGCGATGCGTAGATGTTATCGACCGGAATATCGAAGAATCCCTGGATCTGGTCCGCGTGCAGGTCCATGATCAGGACGCGCTCGACGCCCGCTTCCTGGAGCATGTTGGCGACGACCTTGGCCGAGATCGCGACGCGCGCGGAACGCGGACGGCGATCCTGGCGGGCATAGCCGAAGTAGGGAATCGCCGCGGTGATGCGGCCTGCCGATGCGCGCTTGAGCGCGTCGACCATCAGCATGATTTCCATCAGGCTGTCATTGGTGGGAGCGCAGGTCGATTGCAGAACGAACACGTCCTTGCCACGAACGTTCTCGTTGATTTCGACCATTACTTCGCCGTCGGAGAACTTCGAAACGACTGCCTTGCCGAGAGGAATGCCGAGGTTTTTTGCGACCCCTTCTGCTAGCGCCGGATTGGCATTGCCGGTAAAAACCATCAGGTTTTCGTAAGCCATGGGAGTCCCAGAGATGTAAGCGTTGAAAGAAGAACTTGAAAAGCAGCTAATCGTCGGATGATTAACGCTGAACCACAAAAAAAAATGAGCCGCTCATTGGCGGCTCCATTTTTATCTGCCTGCTGGAGCACTCGTCATCGTCAGCTCAGGCAAAGAAACTTTGGCAGGGGAACAAGGATTCGAACCTTGGTATGCCGGAATCAAAATCCGGTGCCTTAACCAGCTTGGCGATTCCCCTACACTGAAACTTACAGCTCGTCGCTGCACTTGATTATTATATCGTCAAATGCGTCGACAGGCAAAATTTTATTCTACAACTCATTGATTTGCAAGAGCGATTTCATCGGATGTCGCCGCAGCGCCATTGCTTTCCACGCTCTCCACCGCCCCGGCACCTGCCTCAGTACCCGTTCAGCTTCCTGCTCTGTGGAAAATGCGCAAAACACGCACGATCCGGAACCAGTCATCCTGGCCGCCCCGTAACCACCCAACCATTCGATCGCCTCGGCTACCGGCGGGAACAGGCGGGCTGCCACGTCCTGCAAATCATTCTTTCCGAAGCCAA
The DNA here is from genome assembly GCF_001425685.1 of Massilia sp. Root335. Lineage (GTDB taxonomy): Bacteria > Pseudomonadota > Gammaproteobacteria > Burkholderiales > Burkholderiaceae_D > Telluria > Telluria luteola. The sequence continues at coordinate 246,033 of NZ_LMCY01000048.1, forward strand.
TCAAATCCTTCGATTCGACATGTCGTCTGGAAAAGTCCGATATTGTGATGGCTTTCGTGTCTCTTGTCAAATCCGGGGCAGTAAAAATCCCGACAGTAGGCACGGCGACGCCGGGCTCGATGACGACGTACCAGCAATCCGGCCCCGGCACGGCCTGCAAGGCCTCGCCCACGCCCTCCGCGAATGCCGTCTCGCCGAACAGGAAGAACGGGATGTCGGCGCCCAGCGGCAGCCCCAGCGCGATCAATTCCGCATCCGTCAGGCCGGCCTGCCACAGGTGATTGGCCGCCATCAACGCCGTGGCCGCATCGGACGAGCCGCCGCCCAGCCCGCCACCCATCGGCAGCCGCTTCTCGACCGCGACGTCGATGCCCGGCGGCAGGCGGCCGTGGCGGCGTGCGTATTCCGCCTGCAACGCGCGCAGGGCACGCACGATCAGGTCCTGCTCCTCGGGCACGCCGGGCACGTCCGTCGTGCGATTGACGCGCTCGTCGGCGCGCAGGTCGAAGTGCAAGGTGTCGCCGCGGTCGATGAGCTGGAACACGGATTGCAGCAGGTGGTAGCCGTCCGGCCGGCGGCCGACGACGTGCAGGAACAGGTTCAGCTTGGCCGGCGCCGGGCAGTCGTGCAGAGACGTCGCACGCATGTCACGCCACCGGATCGATGACGATGCGGATCGTCAGCGCATCGCCGACGGCCGTCGTGCTGCGCTCGGCATCGATGCGGCGCGGCGTCGGGGCGCCCTGCGGCCCGTTCTGCCATTCCACGAAACGCAGGCGCCAGCCATCGTTCGTGACGACGCTGTCGTGCGCGGGCGACGCGGCAAACCGCTTGCCGCCCGCATCGACGGCATAGCCCTGCAGCCAGTCGCGCAGGCCGCTCACGGGCAAGGTCCAGCCGAGCGCTTTCGCGGTCAGCGTATCGATGTCCTTTTCCACGCGGGGCTGGCGGCCGGACTGGGTCAGCGTCGCGGTCTCGGGCGTGACCGTGATCTCGGCCACGGTCTGGCCCAGCGGCGAGAACAGCGCGACGTCGATGCGGCCCGGACGCTGTACCCACGTGAAATTGCCGTTGATCGATTGCGGCTGACCGTCTTTCGAGTAATTCGCGGCCAGCCGGCCGTTCAGGTCGATCGTGTCGCGGTAGGCGCCCACCTGGGCGGCCGGGTTGGCGAGCGGGACGTTGCTGGTGGTGGCGCATCCGGCCAGGGCGGCGGAGAAGGCGAAAGCGCAAGCGAAACGGGAAAGACGGTGCATCGGCATGGAATCAATCAGTGAACAGGATGGACTGACGGACGCCGCAGCGTCCGTCCATTGTCATTATTTCACAGAGTCTGGTGCAGGCGCGCGAGCGTGCTCTTCAGCGCATCGTTCTTGGGGTCCTTGGCCTGGGCTTCGCGCCACAGCTTGCGGGCATCATCCTTCTGCCCCTTCTTCCACAGCACCTCGCCCAGGTGGACGGCGATTTCCGGATCGTTGCGCAGCGTATAAGCCTTGCGCAGATGGGCTTCGGCGTCGTCCAGCTTACCCATCCGATATTGCACCCAGCCCATGCTGTCCAGGATGAACGGGTCGTTCGGGGCCATTTTCAGGGCCTTGTCGATGAGCCGGTGGGCTTCCTTGAGACGCACGTTGCGGTCGGCCAGCGAATAGCCGAGCGCATTGTAGGCCTGCATATTGTCCGGCGACTTGGCGATCACTTTACGCAGCGATTTTTCCATGACGGCCGTCTTGCCCATCTTTTCGGCCATCAGGGCATAGTCGTACAGGAAATCCATATTGTCCGGGAAGCGCTTGACGCCCTGCTCCATCAGCTTGAACGCTTCGCGGCCCTTGCCCGCGTCGCGCAGGATCTGGGCGTCGACGAGCACGACCTGCGCCTGCTCCGTCTTGTCGTCCGTCTTCAGGGTGGAGAGCAGCTTGCGCGCGCCGGCGACGTCGCCCTGCTTGGCCGTCAGCTGGGCACGGCGCAGCTGGGCGCCGAACTGGACCTTGGGGTCCTCGCTGTCGAGCCGGTCGAGCCAGTCCGCCGCGGCCTTGTAATCGCCCCGTTCCTCCGCCAGCTGGGACAGGATCATCACGGCCTTGGACGGGTCGCGCTCGTCCTCCGGCGCCTTGTCCATCAGGTCGACGAAGCGGCTGAAATATTTTTCCGCGGCCGGACGGTCGTTCATCTGCATCGACAGGATGCCCAGCGCGTACAAGGTGCCGGGGTTGTCGGGCTGGGCCTTGTCGAGCGTGAGGAATTCCTGGCGCGCGGCCTCGTACTGCTTTTCGTTGACGAGCAGGCGCGCATACGCCGAGCGAACTTCGCGCGCCTCTGGATGGGCGGCGAGGAAATCCTTCAGCACCTTGATGGCGCCGCCCTCGTCCTCGCTGACCTGGGCCACCGTCAGCGCGGCGATCTCGGAATCGGGCTTGATCTGCAGGGCGGCCTGGGCTTCGCGGCGGGCCGCGGCCTTGTCGTTTTTCGCCAGCGCGGCCTGGGCCAGCACGACGTGCGTTTCCATCAGGTTGCCGTACGGCGCGACGAGGCGCTCGAGCATGGCGACGGCAGCATCCTTGTCCTTGGCGCGCAACAGCAGTTGCTGCATCTGGAACATCACGAGGCCGCGCGCGGCCGGCGTCGCCTCCGCCAGCCGCTGCTTCAAAATACTTTCGGCCTCGCCGAGGTTGTCGGACAGGACGATCAGCCCCAGATAGTACTGGCTGGCCTCCTCGGAGTCCGGCGCGTACTGGCGCCACAGTTTGACGGCGGCGAGGGCATCGTCGGCCTGCTTGGCGGACAGCGCCATCTCGGCGGCGCGCTTGGCCAGGCGCGGGTCCTTCGTCTGCTGGGCCAGGCTCATCATCGTCAGGTACGGGCCTTGCCAGTCCCCGTTCTTGAATGCCATCTCGGCCTGCATCAGCTGGGCCATCATGGCCGGGGTCATGTTGACGTTGGGGAGCTTCTCATCGGCTTGCTCGCCCTCTTTCGTCTTGCCGGCGTCGGAATGGTCCCGCGCCTCGGCGGCGGCGAGCGGCTGGTCGGACAGGTCCTGTGCCGGCTGCTGCCTGGGCGCCACAGCGCAGGCCGACAGCAGTGCGGAGAGGGTTACAATGGCGAAAGCGTTTTTCAAGGCAAGTCCCACGTCGTCGAGATTGTCCGATTCTACGCCATGCACCCGAAGCGCGTGCGCCGCTGCAACACGAATTTACATTCCTCTCACGTTGTTAATCATTCATGCCTGAATTACCAGAAGTCGAAGTCACACGACGCGGGGTTGCACCTCACCTGGACGACCGCGTCGTCGAAGACGTCGTGCTGCGCCGCGAAGGCCTGCGCTGGCCGTTTCCCCCGAATCTGCGCGAGTTGCTCGTGGGCCGCCGCATCCTCGGCACGGGCCGGCGCGGCAAGTATTTGCTGTTGAATTTCGAGCATGGCACGCTGATCGTCCACCTGGGCATGTCCGGCCACCTGCGCGTGCTGCCGGAAGGCGTCGAACTGAAAAAGCACGACCACTTCGACCTCGTCGTGCGCGGCTTGGGCGGCCGTCGCGTGCTGCGCCTGCACGATCCGCGCCGCTTCGGCGCCGTGCTCTGGCATGGTCACGACGACGGCGAGCTGGAACAGCACGTGCTGTTGCGCGGCCTGGGCGTCGAACCGCTCGAAGACAAGTTTTCCGGCGCCCTGCTGCACCGGGCCACGCGCAAGCGCAGCGCACCGGTCAAGCAGGTACTGCTGGCCGGCGACATCGTCGTGGGCGTCGGCAATATCTACGCCTGCGAAAGCCTGTTCCGTGCCGGCATCAACCCGAAGACGGCGGCCGGCAAGATCAGTCGGGCCCGCTACGACAAGCTGGCCGAAGCCATCCGCGACATCCTCGCGGCCGCCATCGTGCAGGGCGGCAGCACGCTGCGTGACTTTATTGCCGTAAATGGTCAGTCGGGCTACTTCCAGCAGACATATTTCGTCTATGATCGTGCAGGAGTGCCTTGCCGCAACTGTGGCACGCCGGTCCGCCAGATCAAGCAGGGCCAGCGGTCCACGTTCTATTGCGCGGTCTGTCAACGGTAAGGTCATCGACGAGGCGACGGGACGCACCACTATGCAGGATCTACAACAGTATGCCGACTGGCGCGCGCAGGTCGCCCAGGCGCTGGAACAATATCGCGGCTGGGCCCGGGCGGCCGAGCTGCTGGACGGGGCGGCGGAACAGCGCGTCGCGCGCGCACTCGCGCGGCTGCGCGACGCCCGGCTGTCGGTCGCGTTCGTGGCCGAATTCTCGCGCGGCAAATCCGAGCTGATCAACGCCATCTTCTTTGCCGACTACGGCCAGCGCATCGTGCCGTCGAGTCCCGGCCGCACGACGATGTGTCCGACCGAATTCGCCTGGGACCCCGCGCTGGCGCCCTGCATCCGCCTGCTGCCCATCGAGACCCGCGCCGAGCGCCTGGCGACGGGCGATTATCGCGACGTGCCGGGCGCCTGGACCGCGCTGCCGCTGGACCTGTCCGCGCCCGAGCGCATGCACGAGAGCTTCTTGCAGGTGAGCCTGACGCGCCGCGTCAGCCCCGCCGATGCCCAGCGCTACGGCCTGTACGATCCCGACGACCCCGACCTCGCCGCCACGCTGGGCGCCGACGGCCTCGTCGAGATCCCGCGCTGGCGCCACGCGCTGATCAACGTGCCGCATCCGCTGCTGCAGCAAGGCCTCGTGATCCTCGACACGCCGGGCCTGAACGCGATCGGCACGGAACCCGAGCTGACCCTGAACCTGATCCCGAACGCGCACGCCGTGCTGTTCATCCTGGCCGCCGAGACGGGCGTCACGAAGAGCGACATCGACGTCTGGCGCACGCACATCAACGCCGGTCCGGGCCGCATCGTCGTGCTGAACAAGATCGACGCGCTGTGGGACGAACTGCGCAGCGCGCAGGACAACGACGCCGCCATCGCGCGCCAGCGGCACGACGCGGCGCGCCTGCTGGGCGTGGCCGACGCGCAGGTATTCCCGGTCTCCGCGCAGAAGGCCCTCGTGGGCAAGATCACGGGCGACCTCGCGCTGTTCGAAAAGAGCCGCGTGGGCGCGCTGGAATCGGCGCTGTTCCACGAACTGATCCCGGCGCGCCAGGACATCCTGCGCCGCCAGCTGCAGGACGACCTCGCGGCCCTGACGGGCGCCCAGGCCGCGCTGCTCGCCGCGCGCGGGCGCGACCTCGTCGAGCAGCTGCAGGAACTGCAAGGCCTGCGCGGCAAGAACCAGGGCGTGATCACCCACATGATGCGCCGCGTCGAGATGGAAAAGAAGGAATTCGACGCCAGCCTGTTCAAGCTGCAGGGCACGCGCGCCGTGTTCACGACCTTGTCGACGGAGCTGTACTCCAGCATCGGCATGGACGTCGTGCAGGACCACGTCGACGCCGTGCGCGCCGCGATGGAAGCCGCGCGCTTTTCCACCGGCATGCGCGCGCCGGTGCGCGTGTTCTTCGAGCAGGTGCGCGCCAGCCTGGATGCGGCCGCCGGCAAGATCGCCGAGATCGCCGCGATGATGGAGTCGATGGTGCGCCGCTTCTCGACCGAGCACGGTCTCGCGCTGGCGCTGCCTGCCACGCTGTCGCTGGAACGCTACCGCCGCGAGATCGACGCGATCGAAGCCATCTACCTCAAGCAGTTCGGCACCGCGGCCCTGCTCATCACGAGCCGCGGCACGCTGCTCGAACGCTTTTTCGATTCCATCGCGTCGCGTGTAAAATTCGCGTTCCGCGAGGCGAACGGCGACGTGGAGGCATGGCTGAAAGTGGTCAATGCGCCGGTCGAAGCGCAGATCCGCCAGCACCGCGACCAGCTGCGCCACCGCCAGGCATCGATCCAGCGCATCCTGGACGCCACCGAAAGCCTGGAACAGAAAATCGCCGCCTTCGAGGCGGCCCAACACGACCTGGAGCAGGTCAAGGCGCGGCTGGCGAGTCTGTCCGATCGGGTTGCCGATGCGCTGCGCGCCGACCTGCCCGAACTGCAAGCCGCCTGACGGCAGATCATCCACTTCATGAAACGCAGCACCGACACCGAAACCCTGTCCGACCCCAGCTTTGCGCGCGCCGTCATCGACTGGCAGCGCGCCCATGGCCGCCACGCCCTGCCCTGGCAAAACACGCGCGACGCCTACCGCATCTGGCTCTCCGAAATCATGCTGCAGCAGACGCAGGTGACGGCGGTGCTGGGGTATTACGCGCGCTTCCTGGAGCGCTTCCCGACCGTGCACGACCTCGCGGCGGCGCCGTCGGAAGACGTGATGGCCCACTGGAGCGGCCTCGGTTACTACACGCGGGCGCGCAACCTGCACGCATGCGCCAGGCGCATCGTCGCGGACTACGGCGGCGTGTTCCCGAGCGACCCGGCGCTGCTGGCCGACCTGCCCGGCATCGGCCGCTCGACCGCCGCCGCCATCGCCGCATTCTCCAGCGGCGCGCGCGCCGCGATCCTCGACGGCAACGTGAAGCGCGTGTTCGCGCGCGTGTTCGGCATCGACGAATACCCCGGCATCAAGCCGGTGGAAGACGCGCTGTGGCGCCGCGCCGATGCCCTGCTGCCGGAAGGCGACGGCATCGAAGCCTATACGCAGGGCCTGATGGACCTGGGCGCCACGCTGTGCACGCGCGGCAAGCCGGATTGCGGCCGCTGTCCGCTGCAGGCGCGCTGCGTGGCGTTTGCGACCGACCGCACGTCCGTGCTGCCCGTGCCGAAGCCGAAAAAGGCGACGCCGGAACGGCGCGCGCTGATGCTGGCCATCGTCGACAACGGCCAGGTGCTGCTGCAGCAACGGCCGGACTCCGGCATCTGGGGCGGCTTGTTGTCATTGCCCGAATACGACGGCCACGTGGCGCTGGATGAAGCGGACGACGTGCCACCGACGACGCTCGCCGGCGCCGCCGGCGAATTCGGCAACGTCGCCGACGTGGAACCGCTGCTGCCGCTGGTGCACGGCTTTACCCACTACCGCCTGCACATCCAGCCGTACCGCGTCGGCCTGAACGCGCGCGGCGCCACGCCGGCCGGCCACGTGTGGTGGGACCTCGCGACCAGCGCCGACGCGCCGCTGCCGGCACCGATCAAGAAGCTGCTGGGACAACTGGCAGCGCCGTCGCTGTTCAGCTAACACCGGGGTCAGAGCCCGATTTTTGGAAATTGCCCAAAACCGGGCTCTGACCCTAATGCCGTTAAGTTAAGCGTGATTTCAGCCAGTTTAGGACCGGTAAGGTCCGCGCGAAGCCCTTGAAAAGGCCACTCAGATGTTAGTCGGAGCGGTCTTTTGGGCCTTAACTTAACGGCATTAGGCTCTGACCCCGAATTGTCGCGATTTTTGGAAATTGCCCAAAACCGGGCTCTGACCCCGAATTGTCGGCTACTGACAGGAATTGACACGGGAGCTCCCTACACTGGCCGCACTGTCAACCAGCCAAGGAGAACCACCATGCTGACCCCAACCTACACCGTCCTCTACGTCGCCGATCCGCACGCGAGCGCACGCCTGTACGCCACGCTGCTGGACACCCAGCACATCGAAGCGTCGCCCACCTTTGTGCTGTTCATGCTGGAAAACGGGCGCATCCTGGGCCTGTGGGCGAAGTCCGCCGCCGAACCGGCCGCCGACTTCCACGGCAGCGGCAGCGAGCTCGCGTTCCGTGTCGGGGACGATGCCGAGGTCGATGCGCTGCACGATAAATGGCGCGAGACCGGGCTGCGCATCCTGCAGGCGCCGACGCGGATGGATTTCGGTTATACGTTCACGGCCGCCGATCCGGATGGGCACCGCCTGCGCGTGTTCGCGCGCAGCGAGTGAACGTCGCCCGCGCAGGCGGGGCCCAAGGCACCACCCACCGTCGCCCCCGTGCAGGCGGGGGCCCAAGTTTGCGGAGCGGCACCGCTTCGAAATTGGATTCCCGCCTGCGCGGGAACGACGTATGCTCTGAAGGTATCGACTGACGGATGTTCAGAAGCTACCGAGTGACGTATGTTCAGAACGTATCGAGCGAATAGATGCGCCGGTGTTCCTTGATCGCATACCGGTCCGTCATCCCGGCGATGTAATCGGCGATCTTGCGTGCCTGCTTGATCGTGTCGCCTGAGGCCGCCTGGTAATCCGGCGGCAGCAGCACCGGGTCGGTCATGAAGGCATCGAACAGCTCGTGCACGACGCGGCTCGCCTTCACGCGCATGCGATTCACCTGGTAGTGGCGGTACAGGTTCGCGTGCAGGAAGCGTTTCAGGGCCGTCGTCTCCGCGCGCATCGCCTGCGAAAAACGGATCAGCGGCGGCCCCGCGCGCACGTCCTCGATGCTCTGCGGCGCGGCGTCCGCCAGAAGTTCGGCCGACGTCGCGGCCAGGTCGGCCGTCATCGCCGTGATCATCAGGCGGATCGTCTCGTACAGCTCGCGCCGGCCCGGCAGGCCCGGGTACTGCCGCACGACCTCGCGGTGCAGGCGCGCAAACAGGTCCACCTCTTCCATCTGCTTCATCGTCAACAGGCCGGAACGCAGGCCGTCGTCGATGTCGTGGTTGTTGTAGGCGATTTCGTCGGCGAGGTTCGTCAGCTGCGCTTCCAGGCTCGGTTGCGTCCTGTCGATGAAGCGCTGGCCGAGTTCTCCCAGCTGGCGCGCGTTCGCCAGCGAGCAGTGTTTCAGGATGCCTTCGCGCGTCTCGAACGTCAGGTTCAGGCCGTCGAAGGCGCCATAGTGCTCTTCCAGGTGATCGACGACGCGCAGGCTTTGCAGGTTGTGCTCGAAGCCGCCGTAGTCCTTCATGCAGTCGTTCAGCACGTCCTGGCCGACGTGGCCGAACGGCGTGTGGCCGAGATCGTGCGCGAGGGCCGTCGCTTCGACGAGGTCCTCGTTCAGGCGCAGGCTGCGCGCCAGCGTGCGCGCGATCTGGGCCACTTCGATCGAGTGCGTGAGGCGGGTGCGGAACAGGTCGCCCTCGTGGTTGAGGAAGACCTGGGTTTTATATTCGAGCCGGCGGAACGCGGTCGAGTGGATGATGCGGTCGCGGTCGCGCTGGAACTCGCTGCGCGAGCCCGGCGCGGCTTCCGGGTGGCGACGCCCACGGCTCTTCGACGACTGCGCCGCGTAAGGAGCCAGGTGGGCGTCGAAGTCGATCATGACGTGCACGCCCTCAAGGTGGCATCCAGCAGATCGCGCGGCGCGTTCGTGATGCTCGGGCTGCCCAGCGGTTTCAGGAGGATGAACTTGATGGCGCCGCCCTCGTTCTTCTTGTCGACTTCCATCAGCTCGATCCAGCGCTCGACGCCCAGGTCCGGCGCCACCACGGGCAGCCCGGCCGCCTGCACCAGCGCGCGCACGCGCTCGAGCGCGGCGGCGTCGATCAGGCCCAGGCGGCGCGACAGGTCGGCCGCCATCACCATGCCGCAGCCGACGGCCTCGCCGTGCAGCCATTCGCCATAGCCCAGGCCGGACTCGATCGCGTGGCCGAAGGTGTGGCCGAAATTCAGCACCGCGCGCAGGCCGCCTTCGCGCTCGTCGCGCGCGACGACGTCCGACTTGATCTCGCACGAGCGCGCGATCGCGTGCGCGAGGGCCGCGTGATCGCGTGCCATCAGCTTGGCGATGTTCGCCTCGATCCAGTCGAAGAAGCCGGCGTCGAGGATGGCGCCGTGCTTGATGACTTCCGCCAGGCCGGCCGACAGTTCGCGCGCGGGCAGCGTGTCGAGCGTCGCGGTGTCGGCGATGACGGCGCGCGGCTGGTAGAACGCGCCGATCATGTTCTTGCCCAGCGGGTGGTTGATGCCGGTCTTGCCGCCCACGGACGAATCGACCTGCGCGAGCAGCGTCGTCGGGATCTGCACGAACGGCACGCCGCGCATGTAGGTGGCGGCGGCGAAGCCGGTCATGTCGCCGATCACGCCGCCGCCCAGCGCGACGAGCGTCGTCTTGCGGTCGCATTTATTCGCGAGCAGCGCGTCGAACACCTCGTTCAGGCTCTCCCAGTTCTTGTACTCCTCGCCGTCGCGCAGGATGATGGACACGACCTCGCGCCCGGCCGCGCGCAGCGGCGCGGCGACCTTTTCCAGGTACAGCGGGGCGACGGTCGTGTTGGTGACGATGGCCACCTTGCCGCTGCCGCCGATGTGGCGCTGTAAAAGGGAGGAATCGTCCAGCAGGCCGCGTCCGATCGCGATCGGATAGCTGCGGTCGCCCAGCTCGACGTTAAGGGAAATGCATGTCTGTTCGTTCATTGTCGGTTTTGCCTTGGACCGTGCGTCCGCGGAAGCGGTCTCCGCGATCTGGTCCAGAATTGTCTGAACCATCGATTGTACGTTAGGTCGGCCCGTATCGATGACGATGTCGGCGATCTCGCGGTACAGCGGCTCGCGTTGCTCGGTCAGGTCTTCCAGCTTGCGGCGCGGGTCGGCCGTCTGCAGCAGCGGACGGTTCTTGTCGTGCGCCGTGCGCTGCAGGATGCTGGACACGCTGGCGCGCAGGTAGATCACGGTGCCCCGCTCGGCCAGCAGCGCGCGGCTGGCCGGGTTCAGCACGGCGCCGCCGCCGGTGGCCAGCACGATGCCGTTCTGGGACGTCAACTCGCGGATCACGTCGGCTTCGCGGCGGCGGAAGCTGGCCTCCCCTTCGATCTCGAAGATCCACGGAATCGTGGCGCCGGTGCGCGCCTCGATCTCGTGGTCGGAATCGATGAAGGTCAGGTCCAGGCGCCGCGCCAGCAGCCGGCCGATGGTGGTCTTGCCGGCTCCCATCAGGCCGACGAGGAAGATGTTGTTGTTCTTACAGTCAGACACGTGTACGAGTTCAAATAAAAACGGCCAGGTATGCCCTGGCCGTTCTGTTGCAATCGGGCATCCCCTAAGAAAACTTACGGGCAGGTGAACGACAGTTTAAACGGAATAATGGTCGCCAAGCCAGAAGGCGTGGTAACCGACACGTTGAACGAGGCCTGGGCCGGCGAGCATTGGGTCGGATTCGTGCTCGAAATACTGAACACGTGCGTGGAGCCCTGCGGGTCGGCGCCGACCGTCATCCCGGTCGGATCGTCCACGTTGACGTTCGAATGCGGCGCGATATTCGGCACGGTGCCGGGCATCACCGGGGCGGCATTGCCGTTGAGCATGCTCGTGATCTCGACCTTGGAACCGGCCGGCATCGGGTTGTTGTTGAGGTCGTTCAGCTGCAGCGCAAACACCTTGGTCGCGCTGCCGCTGATGCTGCCGAGGTCGACGGGCTTGGTCAGGTCCAGCGGCGTCGCGCTGCCGTCCATGTACACGTACTTCACGCTGCTGCCGCTGAAGAAGATGGCCGTCCTGTCGAACACGGTGTTGGTGCCGTCCGTCGAGCTGGCGCAGATCGTGGCCAGGCCGGGGCGGGTCGCGTCCGGGGTCGCGGCATTGCACGGCGTGGCCGGCAGGCCCGGCGTCGCCGCCCGCGGCGCCTGCGTGCGGAACGCAACCGAGCACACGCCGTTGACGGTATTGCAGCCGCCCTTGTCGGACGAGCCGATGGCGCCCATATTCGTCTGGAACACGACCGGCGTGCCGTCCGGGACCGGGTTGCCGAAGGCGTCGGCCAGCATCACCTGCACGTTCGTGGCCGACGGATTGTCCAGGGTCCAGCCCTCGACGTTGAACGAGCCGGAGCTCAGCGAGAACGCGCGCTGCACCGGCAGGCCCGTCGTCACGACGATCGAGTCGGACAAGGTGGAGATGTCGGCGCCGCCGTTGGTGGCCGTGCCCGGAAGCGTGGCCTGGACGCGGAACGACGTGGGCACGCTGCCCGAATTCACGGTCGTCACGACCTGGCCGGTGGCGTCGGTCGTATCGCTCGCCTTGTTGATCTTGACGGACGTCGACGCCGTGGTGAAGTTCACCAGCTTGCCGGCGAGCGGGTTGCCGAAGATGTCGACGACCTTGAAGGTCAGCGTGGCCGTCTCGGTGCGGCCGTTGCCGCCCTGGCCCTGGATCACGATCGACTGGTTCGTGGGCGACGCGCCGACGAACTGCACGGACGCGGCGGCCGGCGGGGCGATCGTCAGCGTGGCCGATGCCGACTTGGCGACGCCGGCCGCCGACACGGTGATCGTATCGTTGTTGGCGCAGCCCTTGTCGCGATACACCGTCTGGACGGTGCCGTTATTGGTCGGCACGGTCGCGGCCAGCGTCGCCTTGCCGGCCGTGACGCAGGCGGAGCTGAAGCTGACGTTGACCTGCTGGTCCGTGTACTTGCTCGATCCGTTCAGCACGTCGACGGACAGCACGGTCGAGCCATAGGCCTGGATGGCGGCGGGGCTGGCGCTCAGGGTGCCGAAGGTCAGCGTCGTGGCGCCGACCGAGTAGTTGGCGGTGCCGGTCGCAGTCGTGCCGGCCACGTTCGACGTGGCGGTCACGGTGCCCGCGCCGCCGGCGGCCAGGCTGGCGGCGCGCATGGAGATGCTCGCGACGCCGTTGACGTCGGTGAGCGCGGTGCCGGCGGTCGGCGAGAACACGGCCAGCGCATTGTCGGTGGCGAAGGTCACGATCGCGTTCGGGACCGGCTTCTTGCTGGCGTCCAGCACGGTGGCCTTGACGGTCAGCGGCGTGGCGCCGGTGAGCGCGGTGGACGAGGCCCCTGCGGCATTCGTGAAGCCCAGCGTGACGGTCGGCGCCGCGGTCGCGGTGGTGCCGGTGCCGGTGCCCGTGCCCGTGCTGCCGGAGCCCGTACCGCCGCTCACCGTCCCGGGATTGCCGCCGCCGCCGCCGCACGCGGTCAGCACCATGGCCATCATCAGGCCGGCCGCGCGCACGCCGTGGCGCGCCGCGGATTCAGTCGTGAAATTCTTCATGTGTTTGCTGTTATGGATGGTTCTGTCAATGGCCGTTCTGCAGGCGCTCGGCCACGATCTTCGGCGTGATGAAGACGAGCAGCTCGGTCTTGGTGTTCTCGCGCGACGTCGACTTGAACAGGTTGCCCACGACGGGGATGTCGCCGAACAGCGGCACCTTGCTGTCGTTGTGGGTCTCGGTCATCTGGTAGATACCGCCCAGCACCACCGTGCCGCCGTTCTCGACCATCACCTTCGTCTTCACGTGCTGGGTGTTGATGGCGAAGCCCGCCGTGGTCGACTCGCCCTTCGAATCCTTGGCGACGTCCACGTCCAGCACGACGTTGCCGTCCGGCGTGATCTGCGGCGTGACTTCCAGCTTGAGGTTCGCCTTCTTGAACGTGACCGACGTGGCGCCGCTGCTGGTGGCCTGCTGGTACGGCAGCTCGACGCCCTGCTCGATGATGGCCGGGACGTTGTCTTCGGTGACGACGCGCGGGCTGGAGATGATCTTGCCCTTGCCGTCCGCTTCCAGCGCCGACAGTTCCAGGTTGAGGAAGCGGTTCGCGGCCGAGGAGAACAGCGAGAACGCGATCGTCGGCGCCGTCACGCCGTTGATGCCGGACGCCGGCAGATTGACCAGCGTGCTGTTGGTATAGCCGTCGCCCTTGTCCGGGGTCTGGCCCGTGATCTGGCCCACGCCCGTCAGGTTGCCGCCGATCGCCACGCGCTGGTTGCCGCTGACCTGGTAGCCCGAATCGCCGCCGCGCAGGTTGCGCAGGTCGGCGAAACCGAGCTTGGCGCCGAGGTTGCGCGAGAAACCGTCGTTGGCTTCCACGAGGCGCGCTTCGACGAGCACCTGCTTGGTCGCGACGTCCGTCTTCTGGATCAGTTTGCGGATGTCCTCGATCTTGGACGCGATGTCGGTCACGAACAGCTGGTTCGTGCGCGGATCGATGATGGCGCTGCCGCGCTTGGACAGCACGCGGTTCTTGCCGCCGCCGTCGCTGCTCGCGCCGCCGCCCTGGTCCAGGCCGAACACGGTGCGGAACGCTTCCGCCTTCTGGTAGTTCAGCTGGAAGATCTCGGAATGCAGCGGCTCCAGTTCGGAGATCTGGGCGCGCTGTTCGAGCTCCAGCTTTTCCTTGGTCAGCAGTTCTTCCTTGGGCGCGATCCACAGCACGTTGCCGTTCTTGCGCATGTCCAGGCCCTTGGCCTGCAGGACGACGTCGAGCGCCTGGTCCCACGGCACGTCCTTCAGGCGCAGCGTGAGGTTGCCGGTGACGGAGTCGCTCGTGATGATGTTCAGGCCCGAGATGTCGGCGATCGCCTGCAACGCCTGGCGCACCTCGACGTTCTGGAAGTTGAACGACAGCTTCTCGCCCCGGTAGCCGGTGCCGCCGGCGCCGCCGGCCGGTCGGTTCGGGTCTTCCTTCACGGGCTTGACGTCGATGACGAGCTGGGTGTCGCTCTGGTAGACGCTCTGCTCCCAGTTGCCCTGGGTGTCCACGACCATGTGCGTGTTCTCTCCCTGCGGCGTGGTCGTGATGCGCGACACGGGCGTGCCGAAGTCCGTCACGTCCAGGCGGCGGCGCAGCGAGGGCGGCACGCCGGTCTTGAGGAAGTCGACCAGGATCTGCGCGCCAACCTGGCGCACGTCGACGGCGACCTGGCCGTTCGGCAGGTCGACGACGATGCGGCCTTCGCCGTTACTGCCGCGGCGGAAATCGAGGTCGCGCAACAGCTGGGATGCCACCGGCGCGGCGGCCGGTGCGACGGCCGGCTGGCCGGACGCATCGACGGCACGCGCGGGCGCGCCCGAGCCTTCGACGGTGACGATGACGTCCTTGCCGTCGACGGCGGCGGCATAGTTCAGCACGCGCTTGAGGTTCAGCACGAGGCGCGTGCGCGCGCCCGCCTGCACGACGTTCACGCTGCGCACGTCGCCGAGGTTGATGTCCTGGGCGTTCTTGCCGGTGGCGTTGGCGGTGGCGCCGAAATCGAGGGCGATGCGGGCCGGATTGGTGATCGAGAAGCCGATCGGCGGCTGCTTCGGCGCCTCCTTCATGGCCACTTTGATGACGACGTTGCCGCCCTGCTGATTGGCGCTGATCGACTCGATCGCGTTGTCCTGGGCCCAGGCGCCCGCCGCGGCCAGCGCCAGCAGCAGTCCGCCGGCGACGGAAAGGAATCGGGTCATTTATGGTTCTCCTTGGTTTGCAGCTCCAGCTTCGTCACGCGGCCGGACCATTCTCCGGCGGCGTCCTGCACCACTTCACGGATGTCGATGGCGTCCTCGCCCACGTGCGTGACGACGCCGAAATTCTGGCCGATGCGCTGGCCCGTCTTCACCTGATACAGCGAGCGGTCCACCTGCAGCAGTGCGTAGCGGGTGCCGCCCTTTTCCATCGTGCCGACCATCTGCATGGTGTCGAGCGGGAAGGTCTCCAGCAGCTCGCGCGGCCGCTGCAGGTCCGGCTGGTTCGGGTTGTTCGAGGTCGCCGCGGTGCGGGCCAGTTCGCCCAGCAGCTTGTTCGGATCGAACGGGTCGACGGCGTCCTTCGCGCCATAGGCGTAGGGCAGGAAATCCTTGGGGGCGGCCAGCGGCTTCACGGTCGGATGGGTGTCGTGCTTCACCTGTTCCATCCAGTCGCGCACCTCGCGCACGTCGGAATCGCCGCAGCCGGCCAGCAGCGCGGACGCCAGCGCCATCCCCATCACGATGCGCGCGCTCATGCCTTGCTCCCCTTGCCGTCCTTGCCGTTCTTCTTGCTCTTGCGCGCCTTCGCCTGCGCGTCCAGTTCATCCTGGTCGAGGTAGCGGAAGGTCTTGGCGATGGCGTCCAGCGACAGCGTGCCGTCCTTGCCGGCCGTGAGGGCCAGGTTGTTCAGGGTGACGATGCGCGGCATCTTGGCCATGTCGGCCGCGAACTCGCCGATGTCGTGGTAGTGGCCCGTGACCTTGATGTCGATCGGCAGCTCGGCATAGTAATCCTTGACGACGACCTGGCCCGGCTTGAACAGCTCGAACTGCAGGCCGCGCCCGATGCCGGCCTGGTTGATGTCGGACAGCAGCGCCGCCATCTCGGCCTTGCTCGGCAACTGCTTTTCCAGGCGCTCGACGTAGAGGTTCACCTGCTGCTGCTGGGCCTCCAGCGCGTCCAGGTTGATGGCCTGCGCCATCTTGATCTTGTAGTCGTCACGCAGCTTGAGTTCCTGCGCGGCGAGTGCATCCTGTTCCTCGAACTGGCCGCTCCAGTAAAAGAAGTAGCCGAGGCCCATGACGGCCGCCATCACGCCGGCCGCGCACAACAGGCGCGGCGCCAGCGGCCACAGGCCCGGATGGCGTCCCTGCAGGCCCTCGAACTGGGCCGCCAGGTCGGCGAAAGACTGTTTCAGATCGATGTTCATGACTTGGTGCCTGCCGTGGTTGCGGCGTTCGCGCCCTTTTTCGCGGCGGCCGGCTTGCCGTCGTCGTCGTTCTGGCGGGCGCGCTTGATCGCGACGTTCAACGTGAATTCGACGACCTTGCGTCCGGTCTTGCTCTGCGCGAGCGTGGCGGCGCGCACCTCGGTCAGGTCCGGGCGCTCGAGCCACGGCGAGTTGCCGGACAGGTTGCGCAGCAATTCCGCCACGCGCTCCTGCGACTGCGCATAACCGTTCAGCATCACGCGCTGGCCGTCCTGCTTGAAGCCCTTGAGGTACACGCCGTCCGGCGTCTGGCGCACCAGTTCGTCGAGCAGGTAGACGGGCTGGTTGCGGTCGCCCTGCAGGTCCTCGACGGCCTGCTGGCGCGCCTTCAGGCCCTCGATCTCGGACTTCAGGCTGGCGATCTTGCTGATCTTCTTGTCCAGGTCCGCGTTGGCGTTCTTGAGCACCAGATTGCGTTCGTTGTGGACCGCGATGCGGCTCGCGTTGTAGCCGCCCACGAGCAGCACGAGCGCGGCGCCGGCGACGCCGCCCAGGGCCAGCAGCGCGGCGAACGCGGCCTGCTTCTGCTTGCGCTTCGCTTCCCGGTGCGGGAGCAGGTTAATGCGGATCATCAGCCGAACCTCCGCAACGCCAGGCCGCAGGCGACGAGATAGCCGGGTGCGTCGTTGCGCAGCTGCTGCTCGCGCACGCTGGCGCCAAGCTGCATGCCGTGGAACGGCGCCACGACGGAAGTCGCGATGCGCGTACGGCCGGCGATGATGTCGGGCAGGCCGGCCAGCTGGGCGCTGCCGCCCGCGAGGCAGATCTGGTCGATGCGCGTGTACGGCGTCGACGTGTAGAAGAACTGGATCGCGCGCGTGACTTCCAGCGCGGCGTTCTCCAGCCAGGGCGCCAGCAGGTCGGCGCGATAATTGTCCGGCAGGTCGCCGGCCTTCTTGCGCGTTTCCGCTTCCTCGAACGAGAGGCCGTAGGCGCGCACGATGTCCTGGGTCAGCTGCACGCCGCCGAACGGCTGCTCGCGTTCGTAGACGGTCTCGCCGTTCTGCAGCACCGAGACGTGGGTGGCCTGGGCGCCGATCTGGAACAGCGCGACGATGCGGTCCTTCGGGCCGTTGTCGCCGTCGAGCAGGCGCTGCAGCGCGGCGCGCGCTGCATACGATTCGATGTCCATCACGGTGGCCGTCAGCCCCGCCGCTTCGGCGATGGCGACGCGGTCCTCGACCTTTTCGCGGCGCGCGGCGGCCAGCATCACTTCCATGTCCTCGGGCGAGTTGCCGGCCGGCCCGATCACGTCGAAGTCGAGGCTGACCTCGTCCAGCGCGAACGGGATATACTGGCTGGCCTCGGACTCGACCTGCACTTCGAGCTGGTCTTCCGGCAGGCCGGCCGGCAGGATGATTTTCTTGGTGATGACGGCGGCTGGCGGCATGCCGAGCGCCACGTGCTTGATGCGCGTGCCGCTCTTCTGCACGACGCGGCGCACCGCGTCCGACACCGCTTCGATATTCTCGATGTTGCCGTCGACGACGGCGCCGCGCGGCAGCGGTTCGGCCGCATGGCGTTCGAGCCGCAATTCGCCCTTGCCGCCATCGGACAACTCGACCAGGCGCACGCCGGACGTACTGATGTCGAGTCCGACCAATGGCGGGCTCTTCTGTCCGAACAAGGAACCTAGACTGATCACGAGCGCACTCCCTCTCTGCTACTTCTGCGTTCCTGAAATGTCGGAACGGCTTTGAACGCCCGCGTGGGGAACTATTGAAAAATCATGGATATAGTGCGGATATATCAGGCACTGCATTGAATCGTAGCAATACTGATGTGCAAGGACAAGAAATTTCTACACGGGAACATATCCAGGCGAAGCAGGAAAGCGACACTTCGTTACTCCCTGATATCGATCAATATTGTCACCGCTTCCACACCTGTTGTTCGCTTGTCTATCAGTGCCTCAAAAACGCCCCTGCCTTATAATGAACTGGATCAATAAAGCGACCCCACATCCCGCATGAAAGCATCCCAAAACGGGGGCAGCCCCGCGCCGCAGTCTTCTTCGCCCAAGCACACTCCCAAGCGCATCCTCCTGACCATCCTCGCCACCCTTGCGGGCCTGGCCGTCTGCGGCGTGCTGGTGGTCGTGTTCGCGCTGGCGATGGCCTATCCGAACCTCCCCGCGCTCGACACGCTCACCGACTACCGGCCCAAGATGCCGCTGCGGATCTTCACGGCCGACAACGTGCTGATCGGCGAATTCGGCGAGGAGCGCCGCACCCTCGTCCACTTCAAGGAGATTCCAGACGTGATGAAGAAGGCCGTGCTCGCGATCGAGGACGACCGCTTCTACGAACACGGCGGCGTGGACTACTGGGGCATCCTGCGCGCGGCCATCCACAACGCCACCGGCGGCGCGCGCCAGGGCGCCTCGACCATCACCCAGCAGGTGGCGCGCAACTTCTTCCTGTCCTCCGAACAGACCCTCAAGCGCAAGGCCTACGAGGCCCTGCTGGCCTACAAGATCGAAAAGAACCTCACCAAGGACCAGATCCTCGAGGTGTACATGAACCAGATCTACCTGGGCCAGCGCGCGTTCGGTTTCTCGTCGGCCGCGCAGATCTACTTCGGCAAGGACCTGAAAGACATCTCGATCGCGGAGGCGGCGATGCTGGCCGGCCTGCCGAAGGCGCCGTCGGCCTACAACCCGGTCGTCAATCCCAAGCGCGCGCGCGTGCGCCAGCAGTACATCCTGGTGCGCATGCACGACCTGCACTACATCACGGACGCCCAGTTCGAACAGGCGAAGAACGAGGAACTCAAGATCAAGACGGACAGCACGGCATTCGGCGTGCACGCCGAATACGTGGCCGAGATGGCGCGCCAGCTGGTCTACGAACAGTTCAAGGAAGACACCTATACGCGCGGCCTGAACGTGTTCACGACGATCACCAAGGCCGACCAGGACGCCGCCTACCTGGCGCTGCGCCGCGGCGTGATGGACTACGAGCGCCGCCACCCGTACCGCGGCCCGGAAAAATACATCGAGATCCCGTCCGCCAAGGGAGAAGCCGACGAAGCCATCGAGGCGGAACTGGCCGAGCATCCGGATTCGGACGACATCGTCGCCGCCGTCGTGCTGTCGGCCTCGCCCACGCAGGTGAAGGCCGTGCTGGCGTCGGGCGAGGACATCACGATCGCGGGTCCGGGCCTGGCGTTCGCCAAGGACTGGCTGTCGCCCAAGGCGGCCGAGACCCGGCGCGTGCGCCGCGGCGCCGTCATCCGCGTGACGCAGGACGGCGGCTCGGCGTGGAACATCACGCAGCTGCCGGAAGTGGAGTCCGCCTTCATCGCGGTCAATCCGGACGACGGCGCGATCCGCGCGCTGGTCGGCGGCTTCGACTTCAACCGCAGCAAGTTCAACCACGTCACGCAGGCCTGGCGCCAGCCGGGGTCCTCGTTCAAGCCGTTCATCTATTCGGCATCGCTGGAACGCGGCTTCTCGCCCGCGACCGTCATCAACGACGCGCCGATCTCGTTCGACGCCGGATCGACGGGCGGCCAGGCGTGGGAACCGAAGAACTACGACAACAAGTACGAAGGCCCGATGACGATGCGGCGCGGCCTGACCAAGTCGAAGAACATGATCTCGATCCGGATCCTGAACAAGATCGGCGCCCGCTACGGCCAGGAATACGCGACCCGCTTCGGCTTCGACCCGGACAAGAACCCGCCTTATTTGACCCTGGCGCTGGGCGCGGGCGCGACGACGCCGCTGCAGATGGCCGGCGCCTATTCCGTGTTCGCCAACGGCGGCTACCGCATCAGCCCCTACATCATCTCCAAGGTGACGGATGCGGACGGCAAGGTGCTGTCGGAAGCGCGTCCGGACCGCGCCGGCGTCGACGCCAACCGCGTCATCGACGAGCGCAACGCGTGGCTGATGGACAGCATGCTCAAGGACGTGGCCCGCTACGGCACGGCGGCCAAGGCGCAGCAGATCCTGAAGCGCCCGGACATCGCGGGCAAGACGGGTACGACGAACGATTCGATCGACGCCTGGTTCGCCGGCTACCAGCCGCACCTGGTGGGCATCGCGTGGATCGGCTACGACCAGCCGCGCAACCTGGGCAACCGCGAGACCGGCGGCGGCCTGGCGCTGCCGATCTGGATCGGCTTCATGCAGAAGGCGCTCAAGAACGAGCCGGTGGTCGAGCGCCCGGTGCCGCCGGGCCTCGTGCAGTACGGCGAGGAGTACTATTACGCCGAGAACCCGCCGGGCACGGGGGTGCAGTCGGTCGACGTCGGGCCGGCGCAGCCGGCGTCCGAGCAGAAATCGCGCGACGCGGTGCGCAACGAGTTGTTTTAATTTCCGACGCCGCGTCGTGCCGGCGTTACGGTCGTGCCGGCGTTACGCGTGGGCGGGGCCGCCCACCGGCCGTAGGGTGGGCACCCCGTGCCCACCATGCGCACGCCGAGGAATTCAACGCAATTTGACGGGCGCCCCGCCCTGCTCCGTGGCGAAATCGGACAACGACGTGAAGAACTCCGTGTCGTTGCGCGTATTGCGCCACTCGTCGCCCACGCGCTTGTAATGGAAACCGCCGGCCCGCGCCGCGATCCACATTTCCTGCAGCGGCGCCTGGCTGTTGACGATGATCTTCGAGCCGTTGTCGACGAACTCGATCTCGAGGACGTTGCCGCTGCGCTTGCACTCGACGTCGACCACGTCCTGCTCGAACAGGCGGTCGAACGCCTGTTCGATCTCGTTCAGGGTGGACTCGGCCAGGGCCAAAAATTCGGATTCGGTCATGCTACACTCCAAGGTCTGCTAATCAAACCGTGATTCTAAACGTGAAGTCCCCATTTGCGCTCCTGACAAGCCTGGCGACCCTGATGGCGCTGTCGGCCTGCGGCCAGACCGGCCCGCTCACCATGCCGAAACCGCCCGCCCGGATCCCCGCCGCGAACACCAACGCGGCCGCGACCGGCACCACCAAGAACACGGCCACGCCGGCCATCCAGATCTCGCCCCCGGCCCCCGCCGCCGGCGTGACGGTCCCCGCCGCCGGCTCGAACGCGAACAATACCGAGGCGCCCAACCAGCCCCCGCCGGCCACCCAACAGTAAGCACCGATTCCATGTCTCACTTCACTTATCAAGACGGCGTCCTGTACGCCGAACGCGTTCCCCTGTCCGCCATCGCCACCGAACACGGCACCCCGACCTACGTCTATTCGAAAGCCCAGCTGCTGGAAAACTTCGCCGGCTACGCGCGCCCGTGCGCGGGCCGCGATGCGCTGGTCTGCTATGCGATGAAGGCCAACTCCAACCTGGCCATCCTCGACCTGCTGGCGCGGCAAGGCGCCGGCTTCGACATCGTGTCGGGCGGCGAACTGCTGCGCGTGATCGCCGCCGGCGGCGACCCGGGCAAGGTGATCTTTTCGGGCGTCGGCAAGACCGCGGCCGAGATCGCGCTGGCGCTCGAGAAGGGCATCCTGTGCTTCAACGTCGAGTCGATTCCGGAACTGCACCGCATCAACGAAGTCGCCGGCCGCATGGGCAAGCGCGCGCCCGTCTCGCTGCGCGTGAACCCGAACGTCGACGCCAAGACCCACCCGTACATCGCGACCGGCCTCAAGGCCAGCAAGTTCGGCGTCGCGTTCTCGGACGCGCTGGCAACCTACCGCACGGCCGCGCAGCTGCCGCACCTGGACGTCGTCGGCATCGACTGCCACATCGGCTCGCAACTGCTGGACGACGCCCCGCTGCTGGAAGCGCTGGACAAGCTGATCGAACTGATCGACACGCTGGCGAGCGAAGGCATCCACATCCACCACCTGGACGTGGGCGGCGGTCTCGGCATCGACTACGGCACGGGCGAGTCGTCGCCGGTGCCGATCGCCCACTACGTCGAGCGCGTGTTCGCGCGCGTGGACGCCTGGCGCGCCGAGAAGCACGGCGGCCGTCCGCTCAAGGTGATCTTCGAGCCGGGCCGTTCCATCGTGGGCAATACGGGCGTGCTGCTGATGGCCGTCGAGTTCCTCAAGCCGGGCGAGGAAAAGAATTTCTGCGTCGTCGACGCCGCCATGAACGACATGGCGCGCCCGACCCTGTACCAGGCCTGGATGGACGTCAAGCCGGTCGTGCAGCGTGACGGCGCGGCCGTCACGTACGACCTCGTCGGCCCCGTGTGCGAGTCGGGCGACTGGCTGGCCCGCGACCGCGACCTGGCCGTCGAGCCGGGCGATGTGCTGGCCATGATGGCGGCCGGCGCGTACGGGTTCACGATGGCCTCGAACTACAACACGCGCGGGCGTGCGGCCGAGGTGCTCGTCGATGGCGACCAGGTGCATGTCATCCGTCGCCGCGAAAATCCGGCGGACCTGTTCGCGCTCGAAACCATCGTCAAATAACCGCTTCTCCGCTGCGTGAAAACGTCGTCCCCGCGAAGGCGGGGACCCAAGTTTCCAGGTTCATTCCCTCCCCCTCGACCGGTCATCCGGCCACATCTGCGCCGCACACGCGGCCGCCTGGTCATTCCACCGGCCGCCGAGGTCGAGACACCGTTCGAGCACCCCATAGCGCGGCCGCCCCATGCCGAAAACGAGCACGAGGGCCAGGACCACGACGATTACCAGCGCAAGGGGCCACTTCATGTCAGGCAGTATGCATCAGGGTCTCCGGTCACGATCGCACGGATGCAGGCGCAGGACGTTTTTCGGCGCGGGCGGAGGTGCGGCCCACGCTCCACCACACGCGCAGCAGCAGGAGCACGGCGACGACGCTGCCCCAGACGATGGGCTGCTCGAAGTTGTGCTTGCCCGCCTTCATCCACCAGTAGTGCAGGATCGCCAGCGGCGCGATCAGGTAGATCAGCTTGTGCAGCCGGGCCCAGTTGCGGCCCAGGCGTTTGATCATGGCGTTCGTGCTCGTCGCGGCCAGCGGGATGAGCAGCACGAAGGCGGCGAAGCCCACCGTGATGAACGGCCGCTTGAGCACGTCCTTCCACATGGCGGCCACGTCGAAGAAATGGTCGAACCACAGGAAGGTGGTGAAATGCATGAACGCGTAGAAGAACGTGTAGAGGCCGACCATGCGCCGCAGGCGGACGAGCCAGTTCCAGCCCGTCAGGCGCCGCAGCGGCGTGACGGCGAGCGTGGCGCACAGCAGGTACAGGGCCCAGTCGCCGCTGCCGTGCGTGAGGAACTCGACGGGATCGACGGGCACGCCGGTCGCGGTCAGCCACGCCATGCGCAGGAACGGCAGCAGCGCCAGCAAGAACAGGACAGCCTTCAGGGCCTTGAACTGCCTGGGGGTCGGATTGAACGCCATGGCCGGCCCGCTCAGAAATACTTCTTGAGGTCCATGCCCGTGTACAGCGAGGCGACCTCGTTATAGCCGTTGAACATCAGCGTCTTGCGCTTGGGCGTGAACAACCCGCCTTCGCCGATGCGCCGCTCCGACGCCTGCGACCAGCGCGGATGGTCGACGTTCGGATTCACGTTCGAATAAAACCCGTATTCCTCGGGCGCGATGCCGTTCCACGCCGTGCGCGGCTGGTCGCGCGTAAAACGGATCTTGACGATGGATTTGGCTGACTTGAAGCCGTATTTCCATGGCACGACGATGCGCACCGGCGCGCCGTTCTGGTTCGGCAGCACCTGCCCGTACATGCCGACCGTGAGCAGCGCGAGCGGATGCATGGCTTCGTCCATGCGCAGGCCTTCGATGTACGGCCACTCGAGCACGCGGCTCTTCACGCCCGGCATCTGGCTGCGGTCGGCCAGGCTCGTGAATTCGATGTACTTGGCGTTGCCGGTCGGCTCGACCTGCCGGATGAGGCTGGCCAGCGAATAGCCGACCCACGGGATCACCATCGACCAGCCCTCGACGCAGCGCAAGCGGTAGATGCGCTCTTCCAGCGGGGCCAGCTTGACCAGGCGGTCGAGGTCGAGCGTCATCGGCTTTTTCACCTCGCCTTCGATCTGCACGGTCCACGGCCGGGTGCGCAAGGTGTGCGCATTGGCGGCCGGGTCGGCCTTGTCGGTACCGAACTCGTAGAAATTATTGTAGTGGGTGGCGTCCTCGAACGGCGTCTGCTTCTCGTTCGTCGAAAACGCGGGATTGCGCGTGGCCGGCAGCTTTTGCACGGTGCCTTGCGCGAAGGCTTCGCGATTGGCCATTTCCCACAGCGAGGAGCCGGCCACGGCCGTCGCCGCGACCCTGGCGAGGAAGGCGCGCCGGCCTTCGTAGACCTCGCGCGGCGTGATTTCGGACGGGAACGGCAAATCGATGCCGTTCGGATTTTTTCTGATCAACATGGCGGCTCCGGCAGTAAATAGTGTTTCGCGCGACATATCAACGTTACACCATCTGCCGCCCCCGGGTCGTCCAGGCGGGCATTTGTTACCAAATGCCGCCTACCGACATAAACGGACATATTACAGCTTGCCGTACGAGTGCAACCCGGACAGGAACATGTTCACGCCCAGGAAGGCGAACGTCGTCACGACCAGGCCGATGAGGGCCCACCACGCCGCCGCGCGGCCGCGCAGGCCGGACATCAGGCGCATGTGCAGCCAGGCCGCGTAGTTCAGCCAGACGATCAGCGCCCACGTCTCTTTCGGGTCCCACGACCAGTAGCCGCCCCACGCCTCGGCCGCCCACAGCGCGCCCAGGATGGTGGCGACGGTGAAGAACGCGAAGCCGACGGAGATGGCCTTGTACATCACGTCGTCCAGCACTTCCAGCGCCGGCAGGCGGTCGGCGAAGATGCCGTGCGACTTCAGCAGGTAGGCCGCGCCGACCATCGCCGCGAGCGAGAACGTGCCGTAGCCGATGAAGTTGGCGGGCACGTGGATCTTCATCCACCAGCTTTGCAGCGCGGGCACGAGCGGCTGGATCTCGGCGGCGTCGCGCGCCACCGTGTACCACAGCAGGAAGCCGACGGCGGCCGAGATCACGAGCAGCACGAACGGCCCCAGCTGGCGCGTTTTATAGCGCTGTTCGTAGTACAGGTAGAACAGCGCCGTGATCATCGAGAACAGGATGAACACTTCGTACAGGTTCGACACGGGGATGTGCCCGACGTCCGCGCCGATCAGGTAGGACTCGTACCAGCGCACCATCATGCCCGTGAACCCGAGCACGACGGCGGCCCAGCACAGCTTGGAGCCGACGCTGCCGCCGAACGGCGAACGCGTGAGCAGGCCGAGCCAGTAAAACGCGGTCGAGAACACGAACATCGCGCTCATCCACAGGATCGCGGACTGGCTCGAGAGCATGTACTTGAGGAAGAATTTCTGGTTGGCGGCGTCGAGCGAGCCGCCGTACAGCTGCACGGCCCACAGCGCCAGCAGGGCCACGAGGGGCATCAGCCAGCGCACCGGCTTGAAGGTCCAGCCGACGAAGGCGAACACGGGCGCTGCCAGCACGAGGATCGCCCGCTCGTAGACGTCCATGTAGGCGCCGAAGCGCTGCAGCGCGAACAGCGCGGCGGCCAGCAGGGCGGCGCCGAACAGCCAGTCGACGGCCGTCAGGCGCTTGAAGAAGCCGGGGGGCCGGGTGTACGCGCCGCGGTCCGGCACGCCGGCATGCGATTGCGATGGAATGTCCATGGATGTCTCCTTTGTTGCTTGCTTTTCGAAGCTTACGCCGATTGCGGCAATTTGTTCTTCAGGTCGTCGAATTCGCGCTCGAAATCGAGGGTCTTGCGTTGCGTGCTCATCGCCATCAGCGCGTGCGTGCCGCCGTCCGGCGCCGGCTTCACCCACACCCAGACGCGGCGCTCGCGGATATAAAACATCGAGAAAATGCCCAGCACCAGCAGCAGGCAGCCGACATACACCACTTTCTTGCCCGGCGAACGCGTCACCTGCAGCACGGAGGCCTTGATCTCCTTGAAATCGTCCAGCGCCAGGAACACGGGCGCGCCATAGAAAAAGCTGTCGGACAGCGCATTCGTCGCCTGTTGCAGGAAGCGGCCATGGGTCTCGGTCGGCGTCACGGGCGCCGCGCCGTCGCGCGCACGCGCAGCCTGCCACAGCTCCCACATTGCGCCGTTGAGCATCTTCATGAATACGGTCGCGGCCTTTTCCTGCTCGGCGGCGGGGATGCGTTCGAGGAATTTCGACACGGCGAGATAGCCGCCCTGGTTGCCGTCGCCGGCAAAGATCGCCAGCGTCTTGGCGGCCGATTCCTGCAACTGCGTGGCGAGGGTCCCGCTCGCATCGCCCGGCGGCAGCGCGCGCGCGGCGTAGCGGCGCGCGGCTTCCGCGCGCAGCGCCGGATCGGCCAGCGCGGCCCGCAGGCGCATCCATTCGCGCACGCCGTGCTCGTCGTCGGCCGGGATGCGCATGAAGCTGAACGGGTCGGACGGATTGGCCCGCACGCCGGCCAGGAACACCTCATGGCCTTCCAGCGTCACGGGCTGCATGTAGTTCAGGAATTCGCGCGCCTGTCCGGTCTTGTCGCGCAATTTGTATTGGACGCTGGGCCCGACATTTTTTAATTCCTTGTTGCCGGCGTTCTTGGCGGCCGAGCCCGTGTGCTGGGACAAGGTCTGGGCAAACTGTTCCTCGAAACTCTTACCTTTCGCGACGGCGCGGGCATCGTTGTTCTGGCTCGTGTTCTCGACGTTGAACGGCCGGAAGCCCGACCACTCGACGGCGTACGTGTCGGCGCCCTGCTTCAGTTCGGTCGAGGTGCCGACTTCGCCGTCGATGGCGAACGATTTGTCGCCCGTGCCCGTCATCGGCCAGCCCGTCAACTTGAGCTTGCTGCCGCCATCGTCGAAGCTGGACTGGTAGACGGCGACGCCGCGGTAGATCAGCGGCTGGTTGACCTTGATGGTGGCGGGGAACGTCTTGCCCGTCTCGTGGTCGCGGATCACGACTTCGCTGGCGAACAGCTTGGGCATGCCCGTCGTGTAGAAGTCGATGATGAATTTTTTCAGTTCGATCGTGAACGGCAGGTCTTGCACGAGCACGCCGTCGGCCTGCTGCAGGAGTGCCGTGTCGCTGGCCTGGCCTTCCGGAATCATGGTGTTGCCGCGGAACGTGGGGTTGCCGAGGCCGAGGCGGTGCTGCGGCGCGATGGCCGAGATCAGGCCCGTGCCGGCATATGGCGTCTTCCCCATGAACCATTCCTGGAAACGGATGGGCAGGTTCGAATCGAGCAGGCCGCCCAGCAGGATCACGATGATGGCCGTGTGCGCGAAGATATAGCCGAACTTGTTGGCGGCCCCTTTTTTTGCGGCGACGAGCACGCCGCCCGGCTTGTCGACCATCTTCGTCCGGTAGCCGGCGTCGACGAGGCGGGACGCCGTCTGCTGGGCCAGCGGGACCATGGCCAGCGGCGCCGTCCATTCGGTCCGATGGTGGAAGTTGCGCAGCGATTCCTCGCGCACGGCATCGCGCCAGCTGCGCATGTCGCGCAGGAATTTCGGCGCATTGCGCGCGATGCACAGGCTCGTCGAGACGATCAGGAAACCGAGGATCAGCAGGAACCACCAGGCCGAATAGACCGTGTACAGGCCGATCTTGCGGAACACCTCGAACCAGAACGGGCCGAACTGGTTCACGTAATCGGGCATCGCCCGGTCCTGCTGCATGATGGTGCCGATGATGGCGGCGATCGCGATCATCACCAGCAAGGTGATCGCGAAACGCATCGAGGACATCAATTCGACCGCTTCGGCCAGGCCGCGCCGGCGCGTTTTCAGTTCAATTCCGGTGGTGCTCATCGACTTTCACTCTAGATACAACATTCAACGAGGATACAACAAAAGGGCGCCCCGCTTGCACGGTCGCCCTTCCCTGTTGTTTCCGCCGGTTGTTTTAGTTTAGGCCGATTAGTCGGCTCGATTATCCGGGGCCAGCAATACCAGTCATTACTTCAGGCCGGCAATGTAATCCGCGACGGCTTTCATTTCATCGTCCGACAGGCGCTTGGCCAGCGTGGCCATCTGCGGGCTGTTGCTGCGCGCGCCGCTCTTGAACGCCTGCAGCTGGGTGACCGTGTAATCCTGGTGCTGGCCCGCCAGGCGCGGATACTGGACCGGCAGGCCCGCACCGGTGGCGCCGTGGCAGCTGGCGCAGGCGGCCACGCCGCGGTCCGCGATGCCGCCGCGATAGATCTTGCGGCCCAGTTCGAGCGTGTCCTTGTTGCGCGCGGCGCCCTGCTTGGGCTGCTGCGTGGCGAGCCAGGCGGCGATGTTTTTCTTTTCGTCGTCGCTCAGCATCTTGGCATACGTCGTCATCACGGGCTGGTTGCGGGCCGGTGTCGTGAAGTCGACGAGCTGCTTGTGGAGGTACGTATCGATCTGGCCGGCCAGCCTGGGATTGGTGTTGATGGTCGAATTGCCGCCGGCGCCGTGGCAGGACGCGCAGGCCGGCAGGCCGCGGGCGTTGTCGCCGGTGTCGTAGAGGGAACCGCCCTTGGCCGGATCGGCCTTGGCGGCGGCCGGGGGCGCATGGGCCGCGTCCGCTGCAAGAGCGCTGCCCACGAGGACGAAACTGGCCAGCAAGGACTTCACGATCGCCGCGCATGCGGCCGGTTGGAACACACGATTCATTCAAGCACCCTGAAAAAGTCGAAGATAATCAGGATCCGGAGATCCTTCTTGCAGTTGCAGTGCAGCGGTCATGCTCGTGCTCCCGCGCCGATGGTCCATCCTTCAGGCTCGCCGACGACAGGTAACTCCCTATTGTACAATAGCCTTTGTTTCCTGCCCTCACCTTCGTTGTCTTTTTCGCTTCACTTCCCTCATGTCCAAACTCTGGCAAGCCCGTTTCTTCACGACCGTCAACCAGTTGCGGGATCTTCCCAAGACGCAGGTGCCGGAAATCGCCTTCGCCGGCCGGTCCAATGCGGGCAAATCGACGGCGATTAATATCCTGACGAATCAGAAGGGCCTCGCATTCGCGTCCAAGACGCCGGGCCGCACGCAGCACATCAATTTCTTTTCGATCGGCGGCGCCCACGTCGCCATGCACCGCAAGGACCCGACCAACGTCGAGGAGATCCAGGGCCTGCTCGTCGACTTGCCCGGCTATGGCTACGCGGAAGTGTCGGGCGACGCCAAGCTGCATTGGCAAAGGCTGCTGGGCGACTACGTGCAGCGCCGCGAACAGCTGGCCGCGCTCGTCCTGATCATGGACTCGCGCCGCCCGTTCACCGAGCTCGACATCCAGATGCTGGAATGGTTCGCCCCGACGGGCAAGCCGATCCATTGCATCCTCACGAAGGTCGACAAGCTCAACCGCAACGAATCCGTCAACGTCCTGCGCCAGGCGCGGCAGGTGCTGGACAGCTATGTCGACGAGGATGGCAACGGCTTTCCGTTCACCGTCCAGCTGTTCTCGGCGCTCAAGCGCGTCGGCATCGACGAAGCCAACGACAAGATCATCGAACTGCTCGGCCTGGACGCGGACCCGGATGCGGATGCCGGCCAGGCCGACGCCGACGAATAATTTGCTACGACCGCAGGATTAGACATGCCGATCATCACGCCTTCGCAATACCCCGCCGTGCGCATGCGCCGCATGCGCCGCGACCCGTTCTCGCGCGCCCTGATGCGCGAAAACGTCGTCACGCCGTCCGACCTGATCTACCCCGTGTTCATCCTCGACGGCCAGAACCAGCGCCAGCAGGTGGCGTCGATGCCGGGCGTGGAACGCGTGTCCGTCGACCTGCTGCTGAAGGTGGCCGAGGAAGCCGTCGCGCTGGGCATTCCGGTGCTCGCGCTGTTCCCCGTCGTCGACGCGGCGCTCAAGACCTATGACGGCGTCGAAGCGACGAACCCGGACGGCCTCGTGCCGCGCGCCGTGCGCGAACTGAAGCGCCACTTCCCGCAGCTGGGCCTCATGACGGACGTCGCCCTCGACCCGTACACGACCCACGGCCAGGACGGCCTGCCGGACGAGAACGGCTACATCGTCAACGAAAAGACGATCGCCATGCTGACGCGCCAGGCGCTGGCCCAGGCCGAGGCCGGCGTGGACATCGTGGCGCCGTCGGACATGATGGACGGCCGCATCGGCGCGATCCGCGTGGCGCTGGAAGAGAAGGAATTCATCCACACGCGCATCATGGCCTACTCGGCCAAGTACGCGTCGGGCTACTACGGTCCGTTCCGCGAGGCCGTCGGCTCGGCCGCCAACCTGGGCAAGGCCGACAAGAACACGTACCAGATGGACCCGGCCAACAGCGACGAGGCCCTGCGCGAAGTGGCGCTGGACATCGCCGAAGGCGCGGACATGGTGATGGTCAAGCCGGGCATGCCCTACCTGGACGTGGTGCGCCGCGTGAAGGACGAGTTCAAGGTGCCGACCTTTGCCTACCAGGTCAGCGGCGAGTACGCGATGCTGCAGGCCGCGTTCCAGAACGGCTGGCTCGATCCGGACAAGGTCATCATGGAGACCATGATGTCGTTCAAGCGGGCCGGCGCGGATGGGGTGCTCACCTATTTCGCGATGGACGTGGCGCGGCGGTTGAAGGCCGCGGCGTAAAAGAAAAACCGCGCCGAGGCGCGGTTTTTTGTTGGTTATCCGTGTTGAATTCGCGGTATTTCGTAGGGCGGGCTCCCCGAGCCCGCGCGTGACGTTCGCGGTTTATCGGCTTTACGCGTGGGCACAGGGTGCCCCCTCCCCCGACGATTCACCGGCTGCCGTAGGGCGGGCTCCCCGAGCCCGCGCGCGACCTTTGCGGCTTGCCGGCTTTACGCGTGGGCACGGGGTGCCCACCCTACGATTCACCGGTTACCGTATGGCGGGCCCGGTGTCCGCTCACCGCGGCGGTTTGTATTCCGGGAACATCTCCTTGAACAGGAAGTTCGTCAGCTCCTGCGTATCCTGCGGCCGCGCCGACAGCGTGACGACGCGGTTCAGGCGATGCGATTCCCACTCGAAGTCGCCGCTCTTTTCCTTGCGGATCAGCTCGATCATCTTCTTGACGATCGCCGTCTCGATGTCCGGCTCGCTGCCGCGCTCGACCGTCACGGCCGTCAGCCAGCGGCGCTTGAAGTTCGGGTTCCAGCCGCGGAATTTCAGGTCGGCGGTGCTGAACGTCTTGTTCGTGACGCTGAACACGCCGCCCGTCTCGTTCGGGTCCTGGCCGCCGCGGCCGTTGATGGCGGCGATGTTGGCGAGCGCGTTGCGGTTGCCGCGCGCCGCTTCGCTTTCCTCGGCCTGGTCGGTCTGGGCCGGCGCGCCGCGGCGCTTGCGCTGGGCGTCGATATAGGCCTGCATGTCGACTTCCTGCGGCGGCGCCTTGTCTTCCTTGGTCGGTTGCGGCTTTTCCTCGACCGGTTTTTCGTGCGGCAAGGTGATCGTGTTCGGCAGGCGTTGCACGTGCGTCACGCGCGGCGGGGTCGGTTTGGATGCGGCCGCCTTGGCGGTCTTCCTGGGCGCCTGCTCGGCCGGCTTGGCGGCCGGCTTGTTCGGTTTTAGCGGCGGCAGCCAGACGATGGCTTCGCCGGCCTTGGGGGGCGCATGGTGTTCGGGCTTGGGCTGGAACAGCCAGACGGCCACGAGCAGCAGGTGCAGCGCGATCGTGACCGCAATACCGGTGCGGTTCGGCCCCTTCTGGCCGTAGATGACCACTTTCCGTCCAGGCAGCGGCTGGCCGCAATGCACGCAGACATCGCTGTCTTCCATCGGAATGTGGGAATGGTCACGCAAGATAATGAACGCCCCTGGACAGGAGCCAGTAAAAAGATATTGACGAGGCGCAGTCTAACTTGTTTGGTTTCCCTGCGCACGCGCTGTTAAGCATCTGTAATGAGCTTACAAGCTGCCTGGCTTAATGGTTGTTACAGTGTGTATCAACCTTGCACTAAGGAATCGGTCGATGTGAAATGGATTTCGACCTCATTTCACACCATACGTTCGACCGCCGTTCCCGCGCTGGCGGGAACCCGGGTTTCAAGCGCCGTCGTGATCAGGCCACCTTGCTGAGGACGGCCTTGCGCCCGTGCTCCATCTCGACGAGCTGCGTATCGGTCATCGGACCGCTGCCGCTGTACTTGTCGAGGTACAGGTAGATCACCGGCGTGATGTACAGCGTGATCACCTGGGAGAAGATCAGGCCGCCGCACACGGCCAGGCCCAGCGGCTGGCGCAGCTCGGCGCCGGCGCCCAGGCCCAGGGCGATCGGCAGCGCGCCCATCAGTGCGGCCAGCGTCGTCATCACGATCGGGCGGAAGCGCAGGATACAGGCTTCGCGGATCGCCTGTTCCGGCTTCAATCCCTGGTTGCGCTGGGCGTCCAGGGCGAAGTCGATCATCATGATCGCGTTCTTCTTGACGATGCCGATCAGCATCAGGATGCCGATGATGGCGATCATCGTCAGGTCGAGATTAAACAGGCGCAAGGTCAGCAGCGCCCCCACCGCGGCGGACGGCAGGCCGGCCAGGATCGTGATCGGGTGGATAAAACTTTCGTACAGCACGCCCAGCAGCACGTAGATCACGCCGACGGCCGCCACGATCAGGATCAGCTGACTCGACTGCGAACTCTGGAACACGGCCGCGTCGCCGCCATATTTCGTGATGATGGACGCGGGCAGTTTCATGTCGCGGCCCATCTGCTCGATGGCGGCGGTGGCGGCGCCGAGCGGCGCGTCCGGCGCCAGGTTGAACGACAGCGTGATCGCCTGCAGCTGGCCCTGGTGGTTGACGGCGATGGGGCCGACGGTGCGCTTGACGGTGGCCACGCTGGACAGCTGCACGAGCTGGCCCGTCTTGCTGCGCACGGACAGGCGCGACAGCGCGTCCTCGAACTGGCGGTCCTCGTTCGCCGTTTCCAGGATCACGTAATAGCTGGCCGCGCTCGAGTAGATCGTCGACACCTGGCGCTCGCCGAACGCCGCGTACAGCGCCGTGCGGATGTCGCCCAGCTGCACGCCCAGCAGGTTGGCCTTGTCGCGGTCGATGTCGAGCTTCGCCTGCAGGCCCTTGTCCTGCGTATCGCTGGTGACGTCGCGGAACATCGGGTTGTTGCGCATGCGCTCCATGTACTCGTTGGCCCACTGGCTGATGTCGGCGCCGGACACGCTCTGCAAGGTGTACTGGTAACGGCTCTTGCTCTGGCGGCCGCCCAGCTGCAGGTTCTGCACCGGTGCCATGTAGACGTTCACGCCGGCGACATTCCGCAGCGACTTGCGCAGGCGGTCGACCACCTGCGGCATCTTGTCGCGCTCGGCGCGCGGCTTGAGCACGATGAACATGCGGCCGTTGTTGCCGCCGCTCGAGAACGACGTGACGTCCTGCACGGCCGGATCGTCCTGGATCACCTGCGCCACCTTCGTCTGCAGCACGACCATCGCGGACGACGAGATGTCCTCGGCCGCTTCCGTCGTGACGCGCAGTTGGCCGATGTCTTCCTCGGGGAAGAAACCTTTCGGGATGGTCGTGTACAGCACGACGGTCAGCGCGAACGTGCCGAACGCAATCATCAGCACGACGAACCGGTGCCTCAGCGCGACGTCGAGCGTCTTTTCGTAGGCGTTGCGCACGGACGTGAACGCGGCCTCGAAGTGGCGGCCGATGAAGCTTTTTTCTTCCGTGTGGTCATGGCCGTGCGCCGGGAGCAGGCGCGACGCCAGCATCGGCACGAGCGTCAGCGACACGGCGGCCGACACGAGGATCGCGAGGCCGACGATCACGGCGAATTCGTGGAACAGCAAACCGATCACGCCCGGCATGAAGAAGATCGGGATGAACACGGCGACGAGCGATACCGAAATCGACACGATCGTGAAACCCATCTCGCGCGAGCCGTCGAGCGCGGCGCGCATCGGCTTCTTGCCCATCTCGATGTGGCGCACGATGTTTTCCAGCACCACGATGGCATCGTCGACGACGAGGCCCACGGCGAGCGTGATGCCCAGCAGGGAAATGTTGTCGATGCTGTAGCCGAGCCAGAACAACAGGCTGAGGGCACCCAGCAGCGAAATCGGCATCGTGACGGCCGGGATGAACGTGGCCGACGCGCGGTGCAGGAACAGGAAGATCACGAGCACGACGAGACCCACGGTCAGCGCCAGCGTGAAGTTGACGTCGTGGATCGCCTCGCGGATCGACCGCGAGCGGTCGTTGACGAGGTTGATCTTGATGGAGCTCGGCAGCTGCGACTGGAAGCGCGGCAGCAGGCGGCGCACGCCGTCGACCACAGCGACCGTGTTGGCGTCCGGCTGGCGCTGCACGAGCAGCACGATGGCACGCTCGCCGTTGTAGGCGCCGAAGGCCCGGGTCGACTGGTAGCTGTCCTCGACGGTGGCGACGTCCTTCAGGCGCACCGGCAGGTTGTCGCGCGTGGCGACGATCAGGTTCTCGAAATCGGCCGCCTTCATCATCTGTGGCGGGCCCTGGATGGTCAGGGTCTGCTGCGGACCGTCGAGGATGCCCAGCGCGGAATTCGAGTTCGCCGAGCGCAGCGCGGTCGCCAGTTCGTCCATCGTGATGTTGCGCGCATTCATGAGGTCGGTCTTCGCGCGCACGCGCACGGCGAAGCGCTTGCCGCCATGGACCAGCACCTGGGCCACGCCCGGCAACGTGGAAATCGCGGGCGAGACGAGGTTCTCGGCGTAGTCGTTCAGGTCGGACAGGTTCATCGACGGCGACGTCATCGTCATGAACAGCACGGGCGCGTCGGCCGGATTGACCTTGCGGTACGACGGCATCGTCGTCATTTCCTGCGGCAGCTGGCGCTGGGCCGCGAGCAGCGCGGCCTGGACGTCGACGGCGGCGGCGTTGACGTCGATCGACGGATCGAATTCCAGCGTGAGCGACGTGTTGCCCTGCGTGCTCGTCGACGTGATCAGGTTGATGCCGGCGATGGTCGAGAACTGCTTTTCGAGCGGCAGCGCGACCGACGACGCCATCGTCTCGGGGCTGGCGCCGTCCAGGTTGGCGTTGACGTTGATGACGGGCGTGTTATAGCTGGGCAGCGCCGCCACCGGGATATGGGAATACGCCAGGATGCCGACCAGGATCAGGCTGATCGACAGCAGCACGACCATGACGGGCCGGCGGATGCACAGTTCGGACAGATTCATGGATCAGCCCTTGTCGGCGACGTGGACGCTCTTGGCCTTGCCGAGCTCGGACGCCAGGCGCACCTTGGCGCCGGGACGCACGTTCTGCTTGCCCTCGGTGATGATCTGCTCGCTGCCGGCGAGACCGCTGACGGCAGCAATGAGGCCGGCGCCGTACACGCGCTGCACGGGCACGAGGCGCGCGGAATGGTCTTTCTCGAGCGCGTACACGAACGTGCCCTGGGCATTGGTGATGATGGCGTTCTCCGGGATCACGACGGCATCCTTCAGCGTCTGCACGACGACCTTCGTGTTCACGTACTGGCCGGGCCACAGGGTCGTGTCGCGATTGTCGAACTCGGCCTTCACCTTGATCGTGCCGGCCGTCGGGTCGACCGTGTTGTCGACGAAGCTCAGCTGGCCCTTGACCGGCGCCAGTCCCGCGCCCGGCAGGGCCTCCACGTCGACCTT
Source organism: Massilia sp. Root335 (assembly GCF_001425685.1). Taxonomy (GTDB): domain Bacteria; phylum Pseudomonadota; class Gammaproteobacteria; order Burkholderiales; family Burkholderiaceae_D; genus Telluria; species Telluria luteola. The sequence goes on from NZ_LMCY01000048.1 coordinate 281,765, forward strand.
GCCGCGCTTCTGGGCCGCCAGCAGCGCCGGCAGGCTCGCTTCCGGCAAGGTGAACGCGACGGTGATCGGGTCCAGCTGGGTGATCGTCGTGAGCGACGTCGCCGGCTGCACGAGGCTGCCCGGATAGACGTTGATGCCGCCCACGCGGCCCGCCATCGGCGCACGGATCGCCGTGTAGCTGGTCGTGACGCTGCTCGCGCGCGCGGCCGCGGCGTCGGCCTGCAAGGTGGCGCGGGCCTGGTCGACCTGGGCGCGCAAGGTGTCGACGGCGCTCTGGGCGATGAAATGCTGGGCGAACAAATCCTGGCTGCGCTTGAACTGGCGTTCGAGGTCGGCCAGCGACGCGCGGTCGCGCGCGACCTGGGCCTGCGCCTTGTCGAGGTTCGCGCGGTCTTCGCGGTCGTCGAGCGAGAACATCAGCTCGCCCTGTTTGACGAACTGCCCTTCCTTGATGTGGACCTGGCGGATCGTGGCCGTCGTCTGCGGGTGCAGGTCGACGGTGCGGATCGGCGTGACGGTCCCGTTGGCCTGCTGCACGACGGCCACGTCCTGGCGCTGCGGCGCCACCACGTTGACGATGGCCGGCGGCTGCGCGCCCTTGCCCTTGCCGCCCGCGGCGGCCCCGTCGGCATGCGAATCCGATCCATGGTTCATGGTCCACGCAGCGGCGCCGGCGGCGGCGACGATGCCGACGATGATCGCGATGTTTTTACTTTTCATTCCATTCCCTGTGCCGCGGTTGGGCGGCCGATCTCTTTTAACCCTGCGCCGCCGACGGGCGGCCGGATCTCTTTTGTATTTATGCGATGAGGATGACGTCGGCCGGACAGGCCCAGTCTCCGGCAAGGATTGTCCCACACGGGTGTAACAGCATTGTTTCTGCCCGTGCGATTTTTTGGCTTACTTGCCCGGGTAATATTCCGGCAACATCAGGGTCGCCTCCAGCCCGCCTTCCGGGTGATTGGCCAGGCTGATGCTGCCGCCGTGCTGCTCGGCGATGTTGCGGGCGATGGTCAGACCCAGGCCCGTCCCGCCCGACTCGCGCGAGCGCGACGTTTCCACCCGGTAGAACGGATCGAACACGCGTGCCAGCTCGACGCCGGGGATGCCGGGGCCGGCGTCGCGGATGCGGATGCGCGCGGCGCCGTTGATGCGGTCGACGCTGACCCTGGCCGCGTGGCCGTACTTGACGGCGTTGTCGATCAGGTTGACGAGGCAGCGGCGCAAGTCCATCGGCCGGCCCAGCAACGCCATGCCGGCATGGCCGGACAAGGTCACGCGCTGGCAGCTCTCGGCCGCGTCGGCGCACACGGAATCCAGCAGCGAGTCGAGATCCAGCATCTGCATGGCTTCGTTCGTGTCCATGCTGCGCGCCAGGTCGAGCCCTTCGCGCACCATCGCCTGCATCGCGGACAGGTCGCCGATCAGGCGCTCCTGCAGTTCCGGTTCGCTGACCTTTTCCAGGCGCAGGCGCATGCGCGTGAGCGGCGTCTGCAGGTCGTGCGTGATCGCGGCCAGCATCTGCGTGCGCTGGAAGATGTACTGGCGGATGCGCGCCTGCATCGCGTTGAAGGCGGCGCTGGCCTGGCGGATCTCGTCGGCGCCCGTGAGGTCGAGCGGCGGGTGGTTGATGTCGTTGCCGAGGTCTTTCGCCGCCTGCGCCAGCTGCTTCAGCGGCCGCGTCGTCATCCGTGCCACGAGGTAGGCGAGGAAGGCGACGCTGACGAGGAAGATCGAAATGGTCCACGTGTAGTCCGTGCGCTGGGGCGACGTGGCCGAGCGCGGGGGCAGCACGGACAGCACGAGCTCGTCGCCGTCGCGCAGGCGCACGCTGATGCTCTCGCACGTGCCGCGCCACTTCATGCGCATCAGGCCGAACACGACGGGCTGGTCGCGCGCCGTCGCGCACGCGGCCGGGCGCGCGGCCAGCGAGCGCATCACATAACCTTTCCCCATGCGGGCGGCCAGGGCTTGCGTGAATTCGGAATTGACCTGGGCCAGCGCGGCCGGGTGGATGTCGACGTCGACGAGCTGCATGCCGGGACGGTTGGCCACGTCCAGATAGGCTTTGCGCGCGGACTCGGGGACGATCTCGGTGGCCATGATCAGCTGCTCGGCGCGGTCGAGCATGTGCAGGTCGCGGAACTCGTCGATGACGCGCTGGCGCTCGGCGTCGGCCAGCAGCTGGGTCAGCGCGGCCGTGAGCAGGATGCCCAGCAGCAGGGTGGCAAACACGCGGCCCGTCATCGAGCCGAGGAAAGCTCTCACGTGCTCGGCTCCACCGTGACCTGGCCGGCCAGCACATAGCCGCCGTTGCGGACGGTCTTGATGATCTGGGGCATGCGCGCATCCTCGCCGAGCTTCTGGCGCAGGCGGCTGATCTGGATGTCGATCGAACGGTCGAACGGGTCGGCGTCGCGGCCCTGCGTGAGGTTCAGCAGCTGGTCGCGGTTGAGCACGCGGTTCGGGTGCTCCAGGAACACGCGCAGCAGGCGGAATTCGGCACCCGACAGCATGATGATCACGCCCTGCGGATTGACGAGGTGGCGCGCGGTGAGGTCGAGCGTCCAGCCCGAGAATTTCATCTGCTGCACGTTCTCGGCTTGCGAGGTCGGCGGCATCGCGTGGCTGCGGCGCAGGACGCTGCGGATGCGCGCCAGCAGCTCGCGCGGCTCGAACGGCTTGGGCAGGTAGTCGTCGGCCCCCATTTCCAGGCCGAGAATGCGGTCCAGCGGCTCGCTGCGGGCGGTCAGCATGATGACGGGCATGGTCGAATGCGCGCGCAGCTTGCGGCACAGCGTGAGGCCGTCGTCGCCGGGCAGGTTCAGGTCGAGCACGATCAGGTCGGGACGCGACTCGTCCAGGAGTTTCCACATGGCGGTGCCGTCGGCCGCGGCAAGCGCGCGGTAGCCGTTCGCCTCCAGGTAATCGGCCAGCAGCGAGCGGATATCGCGGTCGTCGTCGACGATCAGGATGGTAGATGGATTGTCCATGGCGTCATTATCGCGACTTGGGGCGGCGCTGAACAGCCACTTTGTATCGGCTTGTATATGGATCTGATAGGGAAACAAATTGATACAAAGAACGAGAGAGCGGAAACGCTGCGCTTACAACTCGAGGCCATGATGAACACCATGCGAAGACGACGCGATAGACGCCGATCGGAGCACGATGACAACGTTTGGCTGTTTGTCAATTTACCCCCCTGACTAGGATACGAGATGAAAACCTATCGCAAACACCTGATTACCGCCCTGTCCGCGCTGACCCTCGGTACCGCCGCGCTGGGCGCTCACGCACAAACGACGGACCAGGCCGCCCCGCCGGCCCGCCACGGCATGCAGCACCAGAAACCGACGCCGGAACAGCGCGCCGCGTTCCGTGCGAAGCGTATCGCCAGGCTGCACGACGAGCTCAAGATCACGCCGGCCCAGGAAAACGCCTGGAACGCCTTCGTCGCCTCGATGCAGCCGCAAGCACGCCGGCAGCACGATCGCGCCGCCTGGGCCAATCTGACGGCGCCGGAACGCATGGCCAAGATGATCGACATGCAGAAGCAGCGCACGGCCGCCCTGGAGCAGCGCCAGGCGTCCCTGAACACGTTTTATTCGGTCCTGAGCGCGGACCAGAAGAAGACGTTCGACGAAAAGGCCGCGCGCTTCGGCCACGGGCACGGCCACGGCCACGGCATGCGCCACGGCTGATCGGTAGGGTGGGCATTTGAGGCCGGGGGCCTCAAATGAAACGTGCCCACGCGGCGATACGCGACGTTCGAGATGCCGCCCGTGCCGGCGAACGTCGAGCGCGTGGGCGGGGGCCGCCCACCCTACAGCAACTTGGCCAGCGAGCCGAGGAATTTGTTCGTGTCCTGATAGCCGATCACCCGGCTATCGGGAATCTCCGCACCCCGCTTGTCGAACATGATGATCCCCGGCGGCCCGAACAGGCCGAAGCGCTTGAGCATTGCCCGGTCATCCGCGTCGTTCGCCGTCACATCGACCTGCAGCAGCACCGTATTCGCCAGCCGCGCCTTGACGGCCGGATCGACGAAGGTCAGCTTTTCCATCTCCTTGCACGACACGCACCAGTCCGCATAAAAATCCAGCAGCGCCGTGCGGCCGCCCGTCGCGGCCAGGGCGGCGTCGAGCTGGGTCACGGTCTTGATACGCGTGAATGCGAGTGGCTGCGCCGGCGCGCCGCCCGTGAAGCGGGCCAGCGGCGCAATCGGATCGCGCGCGCCGCTGGCCGCGCCCACGAGCTGGACCGCGCCGAGCACGACACACGCCGCGCCGAGGGCCGAGCCGGCCCAATGCCCGTTTTTACCAAGACCGCGCAGCAGATAAAAGCCATAGCCCAGCAGCAGCGCGGCCCACAGCAGCATCTGCGCGAGGCCCGGCAGCACGGGCGCGGCCATCCACAAGGCCATCGCCAGCATCAGCACGCCGAAGAAACGCTTCACGGCCTCCATCCACATGCCGGCGCGCGGCAGCAGCGAGCCGGCCGACACGCCGACGAGCAGCAGCGGAATGCTCATCCCGATCGCCATCGCGAACAGGGCGGCGCCGCCGATGACGACGTCGCGCGTCTGGCTGATGTACACGAGCGCGCCCGCGAGCGGCGCGGCCACGCACGGGCCGACGATCAGCGCGGAGATGGCGCCCATCACGAACACGCCGGCCAGCTTGCCGGACGCCTGGCGCCCGGAGGCGCTGGCCAGGCGGGTCTGCAGCGCGGCCGGCACCTGTAGCTGGAACACGCCGAACATCGACAGCGACATCGCCGCGATCAACAAGGCGAAGCTCGACAGCACCCACGGATTCTGCAGCGCGGCCGCGAGCCCCTCGCCGACGAGGCCGGCGGCGACGCCGAGCGCCGTGTAGACGATCGCCATCCCGAGCGAATACGCGAGCGACAGCACGAGGCCACGCGAGCGGTGCACCTGCCCGCCCTCCCCCACGATGATCGACGACAGGATCGGCACCATCGGCAGCACGCACGGCGTGAACGCGAGGCCCAGGCCCAGGAGGATGAAGGCGGGGATGATGGCGAGCAGGCGGCCGCCCTGCAGCAGCGACGCGATGCCGGACAGTTCGGATGGCGCGCCGCGCGCGGGCGCAGGCGCAGGCGCCGCGGGCGCGGCGGACTGCGCGGCCGGTGCCGCTGCCGGTGCCATCGCGGCGGGCGTATCGACTTGCGGCGCCGGCTGGGCGGCTTTGCCCGGGAATGCGAAGGCGCCCTGGCCGGGCGGCAGCGACTGCCCCGGCGCGACGCTCATCTGCGGCTCGCCGCCGCCCGGCGCGAGCTGGACCGACGTGTCCTGCGGCGGATAGCACAGGCCCTTGTCCGCGCAGCCCTGGCCGCTGGCGTTCAGCGTGAACGGCCCCGTGGCCTCGACGGGGATGCGGATCTCGACGCCGTGGTGATAGGTCTCGACGTTCTTCTGGAACGTGTCGTCGAACTTGACCTTGCCCGGCGGGATGGCGGGCTCGCCCAGCCTGGCGCCGTTCGCGCTGAAGTGGAAGCGCTCGCGGTACATGTAGTAGCCGTCGGCGATCGCATAATTCACGACGATCGTGTGCGCATCCGCCATGTGCGCGGAAAACTTGAACGCCTGTTCGGGCGGCAGGAAATCGTCGTCCGCGTGGGCGACGGGGACGAAGGCGAGGCAGGCCAGCAGCAGCGTGCACAGCGCGGCCAGCAGGCGTGCGGCGGGCGAGGAGGAGAATCGGGACATGGGTCGGAAGATTGGTTCAACGCATCAGCATGGTACACCGGGTGTGCATCCGCTGCAGGCCTTCGACAGGCGAAAAAAAACCAGGCGCAACGGCCTGGTTTTTCATGAACGCCGAGTAGCGATTACTCTGCGGTCGGTGCTTCGTCAGCCGAAGTGACTTCCGGACGGTCGACCAGCTCGACGAACGCCATCGGTGCGTTGTCGCCAACGCGGAAGCCCATCTTCAGGATGCGGATGTAGCCGCCCGGACGCGCGTTGTAGCGCGGGCCGATTTCGGCGAACAGCTTCTGCACGATTTCGCGGTCACGCAGGCGGGCGAATGCCAGGCGCTTGTTGGCCAGGGTGTCGCTCTTGCCCAGGGTGATGATCGGCTCGACGACTTTGCGCAGTTCCTTGGCTTTCGGAACGGTGGTCTTGATCGCTTCGTGACGCAGCAGCGAAACGGTCATGTTGCGCAGCATGGCGAGACGGTGGGACGAGGTGCGGTTCAGCTTGCGAAGGCCGTGACGGTGACGCATGGTATTTCCTTTCGAGTGTTTTAAATCCAGTTCTTCGATCGTTCACGCACACGCGTGACCGCGGACCGGTTCTAGGTTAAAAACTGCCCGGGCAACATTGCCCAGGCAGGTGATGCAATTACTTTTCCAGACCTGCGGGCGGCCAGTTCTCCAGCTTCATGCCCAGGGTCAGACCACGGGAAGCCAGGACTTCCTTGATCTCGTTCAGCGACTTGCGGCCCAGGTTCGGCGTCTTCAGCAGTTCGTTTTCCGAACGCTGGATCAGGTCGCCGATGTAATAGATGTTCTCGGCCTTCAAGCAGTTTGCCGAACGGACGGTCAGCTCCAGGTCGTCCACCGGACGCAGCAGGATCGGATCGACCAGCGGCGCACGCGACGGCGCTTCCGCGGCGGCTTCGGTGCCTTCCAGGGCGGCGAACACGTTCAGCTGGTCGACGAGGACGCGGGCCGACTGGCGGATCGCTTCTTCCGGCGTGATGACGCCGTTGGTCTCGATGTTGATGATCAGCTTGTCGAGGTCGGTACGCTGTTCGACACGGGCCGATTCCACGGCGTACGACACGCGGCGGACCGGCGAGAACGATGCGTCCAGGATGATGCGGCCGATGGTCTTGTTCGTGTCTTCCGACAGGCGGCGCACGTTACCCGGCACATAGCCGCGGCCTTTTTCGACCTTGATCTGCATGTCCAGCTTGCCGCCAGCGGTCAGGTGGGCGATCACGTGATCCGGGTTGATCAGTTCCACGTCATGCGGCAGATCGATGTCGGATGCCAGGACCGGGCCTTCGCCTTCCTTCTTGAGGGTCAGCGTCACGGAGTCACGGTTGTGCACCTTGAACACGACGCCCTTCAGGTTCAGCAGCAGGTCGACGACGTCTTCCTGCACACCGTCCAGCGACGAGTACTCGTGCACGACGCCGGCGATCGTCACTTCGGTCGGCGCGTAGCCGATCATCGACGACAGCAGGACGCGGCGCAGCGCGTTGCCCAGCGTGTGGCCATAACCACGTTCGAACGGTTCCATCACGACTTTCGCGTGGCCGGCGCCGAGCGTTTCGACATCGATAATACGTGGCTTCAACAAACTATTTTGCATGAGTGTCCTCTTCAATACCCTCGGCTCGTTACACCGATAAGGCTGATGGCATCAGTAGAAACGCCTGCTTCTTCGAGCAGGCGGTACGGCGAATCTGGTGAGGCGCGACGGCAGAAAAACCGTCGTTCCGGCGGAGGCGGGAACCCAATTTCTGCAAGCGCAGTCGGCTGCTCGAAATTGGGCCCCCGCCTGCGCGGGGGTGACAAATCGGGCGGCGCGCCGCCCGCTTTGTCAATTAACGCGAGTACAGTTCGACGATCAGCGCTTCGTTGACGTCGGCAGCGATCTCGTTACGCTCCGGGTACGAACGGAAGGTTGCTTCCATCTTCTTGGCATCGACCGACACCCAGCTCGGGAAACCAACCTGCTCGGCCAGCGACAGGGCTTCGAGGATACGGGTCTGCTTCTTGGCCTTTTCGCGGACAGCGATGACGTCGCCGGTCTTGACCTGGTACGAAGCGATGTTCACGACGTTGCCGTTCACGGTCAGGGCCTTGTGGCTGACCAGCTGGCGCGCTTCGGAACGGGTCGAGCCGAAGCCCATGCGGTAGACGACGTTGTCCAGACGCGATTCCAGCAGCTTCAGCAGGGTCTCGCCGGTGTTGCCCTTGCGGCGCGACGCTTCGGCGAAGTAGCGGCGGAACTGACGCTCCAGCACGCCGTAGATACGCTTGACCTTCTGCTTTTCACGCAGCTGGTTGCCGTAGTCCGACGTACGCTGGCCCGACTTGACGCCGTGCTGGCCTGGCTTGACGTCCAGTTTGCACTTCGAATCGAGCGAGCGGCGTGCGCTCTTCAGGAACAGGTCGGTGCCTTCACGGCGCGACAGTTTTGCTTTAGGTCCGATATAACGTGCCACGTTAAACTTCCTTTATTTTGATGATCACGCCCCGGATGCGAATCGATCGACGTTCGCAACAGGCGCTAGTCCGGTTCTTCGATGAGACCGGACGTGGCTTACAAAATACCCCGGACCGGGACGGCCCAAGGCGACAATAGCCGGGCAGTATAACCCATTTCGGGGTCAACTGCACCGGCGATCTTTGACACCACGGCGTGTGGCGTATCGATACTGCGACAGGCGGACGAGCCGCCCGGGCAGCAATTAGATACGACGACGCTTCGGCGGACGGCAGCCGTTGTGCGGAACCGGCGTCACGTCCTGGATTTCGGTGATCTTGATACCCAGGTTGTTCAGCGCGCGCACAGCCGACTCACGGCCCGGGCCCGGGCCCTTGATACGCACTTCCAGGTTCTTCACGCCGTATTCCTGAGCAACCTTGCCAGCCGCTTCAGCTGCGACCTGCGCCGCGAACGGGGTCGATTTACGCGAACCCTTGAAGCCTGCGCCGCCGGACGTCGCCCACGACAGGGCATTGCCCTGACGATCGGTGATCGTGATGATGGTGTTGTTGAACGATGCGTGGACGTGTGCGATGCCTTCGGCGACGTTCTTTTTGACTTTCTTGCGGATGCGAGCTGCAGCCGCCGAGCTTTGTTGCTTAGCCATGGTCAGTTCCTAGATTATTTCTTGAGCGATTGAGCTGCTTTGCGCGGGCCCTTGCGGGTACGAGCATTCGTACGGGTGCGCTGGCCGCGGACCGGCAGGCCCTTGCGGTGACGCATACCGCGGTAGCAACCCAGATCCATCAAGCGCTTGATGCTCATGGACAGCTCACGGCGCAGGTCGCCCTCGACGACGAACTTGCCGACTGCATCACGCAGCTTTTCCAGTTCGTTGTCGTCCAGGTCCTTGACCTTCTTGTTGGTCGCAACGCCGGTCGATTCGCAGATCTGCTTCGAGCGGGTACGGCCGATGCCATAGATTGCCGTCAGGCCGATGACGGTGTGCTGATGATTGGGGACGTTGACCCCTGCAATACGTGCCATTCGTTATTCCTCGAAATTAACCTTGACGCTGCTTGTGACGCGGCTCGACGCAGATCACACGGACCACGCCCTTGCGCTTGATGATCTTGCAGTTGCGGCAGATCCGCTTGACTGAAGCGTTAACTTTCATTTTGCACTCTCTTCCAGATTCGATAACTTGATTAGTTTTACTTGGTGCGGAACACGATGCGGGCCCGGGACAAGTCGTAAGGGGTCAGCTCCACCGTTACCTTGTCACCCGGAAGAATGCGGATGTAATTCATCCGCATTTTACCCGAGATATGTCCAAGCACCACGTGCCCGTTTTCCAGCTTTACGCGAAAGGTCGCGTTCGGGAGATTCTCCAGAATCTCCCCCTGCATTTGGATGACGTCGTCTTTTGCCATTCGGTCTATTCACTCCTGGGGGGCGCCAGCCGCTCAACGCGACGGGATACCGCCTTTGAAATTAGCCTTGCGCAGCAGCGACTCATATTGCTGCGACATGACGTAGTTCTGCACCTGCGCCATGAAATCCATCGTGACGACCACGATGATCAGGAGCGAGGTTCCGCCAAAATAGAAAGGTACTTTCCACTGGCTTTGCAGGAACTCCGGCAACAGGCAAACCAGCGTGATATAGACCGCACCGGCCAGGGTCAGGCGCATCAGGATCTTGTCGATGTAGCGCGCGGTCTGCTCGCCCGGACGGATGCCCGGTACAAACGCGCCGCTCTTCTTCAAGTTGTCCGCCGTTTCCTTGCTGTTGAATACCAGCGCCGTATAGAAGAAGCAGAAGAACACGATTGCCACCGCATACAGCAACGCGTGGATCGGTTCGCCCGGGCTCAACGAGGCAGCGAGGTCTTTCAGGAACCCGATGAACGGATTCGTGACGTCCTTGCCTTTCGTGAACCAGTCGACGATCGTGGCCGGGAACAGGATGATCGACGAAGCGAAGATCGGCGGGATCACGCCCGACATGTTCAGCTTCAGCGGCAGGTGGCTGGTTTGGCCACCATAGATCTTGTTGCCGACCTGGCGTTTCGCGTAATTCACCAGGATCTTGCGCTGGCCGCGTTCGACGAACACGACCGCGTAAGTCACCAGAGCTACCAGAATCACGATGATGATTGCGGAGAAGCTGCCGATCGAACCGTTCGACACCAGGGTGAACAAGCTACCCAGTGCGTTCGGCAGACCCGCTGCGATACCGGCAAAAATGATGATCGAGATACCGTTGCCAAGGCCACGTTCGGTGATCTGCTCGCCCAGCCACATGAGGAACATGGTGCCGGTCAGCAGGGTCACGACGGTCACGAAGCGGAAAGCCACGCCCGGATCGATCACGAGGCCTTGCTGCGCCTCGAGCGCGACCGCGATGCCGAACGCCTGGAACAACGCCAGCACGACCGTGAAGTAACGGGTGTACTGGGTGATCTTGCGGCGGCCGGACTCGCCCTCTTTCTTCAGTGCCTCCATCTGCGGCGAGACGATCGACACCAGCTGCATGATGATCGAAGCCGAAATGTAAGGCGTGATGCCAAGAGCGAACACGGCAAAGCGGGACAGGGCCCCGCCCGAGAACATGTTGAACATGCCCAGGATGCCGCCCTCGTTCTGCTTGAACAGCTGGGCCATGGCGATCGGGTCAATCCCGGGGACCGGGATGTGAGCTCCGATACGATACACGACCAACGCGCCAAGCAAGAACCACAACCGACTCCAGGGGAAGCCGGACGCAGCACTTTTACCAAGTTGTGAATTAGTCGCCAATTTTTGCTCCGATCAGGCAGCGGCCGCGTTTAGGCGACCGAACCGCCAGCTGCTTCGATCGCTGCTTTCGCGCCAGCGGTCGCCTTGATGCCCTTCAGGTTCACCGCTTTGGTGATTTCGCCCGACAGGATCACGCGCACATCGCGAGCGACGACCGGCAGCACGCCGGCTTGCTTGAGCACCAGGACGTCGACGTCGCCGACGGCCAGGTTGTTCAGGTCCGACAGACGCACTTCAGCCTTGAACGTAGCGTTCAGCGACTTGAAGCCACGCTTCGGCAGGCGGCGCTGCAGCGGCATCTGGCCGCCTTCGAAACCGACCTTGTGGAAGCCGCCCGAACGCGACTTCTGACCCTTGTGACCGCGGCCGGCGGTCTTGCCCAGGCCCGAGCCGATACCGCGACCGACGCGGCGCTTGGCGTGTTTCGCGCCTTCAGCGGGTTGGATGGTATTGAGTTCCATTATTTTCTCCGTTGACCAAGCCGAGGCTTAGTCGACAATTTTCACGAGGTAGTTGACCTTGTTGATCATGCCGCGGATCGCCGGGGTGTCCTGCAGCTCGGAGACCGAGTTGACACGACGCAGACCCAGACCGCGCACGGTGGCGCGGTGATCCTGGCGGGTACCGATCAGGCCTTTGACCAGCTTGACTTTGATGGTGTTTGCCATAGTTATTCCCCTTAACCCAGGATCTCTTCCACCGACTTGCCGCGCTTGGCAGCGATGTCGGCCGGAGTGCTCATTTTTGCCAGACCGTCGAGGGTCGCGCGAACCAGGTTGTACGGGTTCGACGAACCGGTCGACTTGGCGACGACGTCGGTCACGCCCATCACTTCGAAGATTGCGCGCATTGCGCCGCCTGCGATCACGCCGGTACCCGGCTTGGCCGGCGACATCATCACGTACGACGCGCCGTGGCGGCCGGTGACGCTGTGCTGCAGCGTGCCGTTCTTGAGGGGCACCTTGATCAGGTTGCGGCGGGCTTCTTCCATCGCTTTCTGCACGCCGACCGGAACTTCCTTCGACTTGCCTTTACCCATGCCGATGCGGCCATCGCCGTCACCGACAACGGTCAGCGCTGCAAAACCCATGATACGACCACCCTTGACCACTTTGGTCACGCGGTTGATCGCGATCATTTTCTCGCGCATGCCATCATCCGGCTTGTCGCTTGCCATTTTCGCTTGCATTTTTGCCATGACGATTCTTCCTTAGAACTTCAGACCAGCTTCGCGCGCGGCTTCCGCCAGCGCCTTCACACGGCCGTGGTAACGGAAACCCGAACGGTCGAATGCGACTTCGGTGATCCCTGCTTTCAGTGCTTTTTCTGCGACGCGCTTGCCAACCAGTGCGGCTGCAGCGGCGTTGCCGCCCGCACCCGACTTGCCGCCCAGCTCGGCGCGCACTTCTGCTTCCAGCGTCGAAGCCGAAACCAGGACCTTCGCATCCGGGCTGATCAGGTTCGCATAGATGTGCAGGTTGGTGCGGTGCACCGACAGGCGGTTCACGCCCAACTGCGCGATCTTGATGCGGGTTTGGCGTCCGCGACGCAGACGCGATTCTTTCTTGTCCATCGTCAGCTCCGATTATTTCTTCTTGGTTTCTTTAAGCTTCACCACTTCGTCCGCATAACGGACACCCTTGCCTTTGTACGGCTCAGGCGAGCGGTAAGCGCGCACTTCTGCGGCAACCTGGCCGACCTTTTGACGGTCGATACCCTTGATCAGGATCTCGGTCGGGGTCGGGGTTGCAGCGGTGACGCCTTCCGGCATCGCGTGCAGCACCGGGTGCGAGAAGCCCAGCGACAGGTTCAGGGCGTTGCCTTGGACGGCGGCCTTGTAACCCACGCCGACCAGGGTCAGGCGCTTTTCGAAACCTTTGGTGACACCGGTCACCATGTTGTTCACCAGAGCACGCAGGGTGCCCGACATGGCGTTCGATTCGCGGGAATCGTCGATCACGTCGAACGACAGCGTGCCGTTGTTGTTTTCCACTTTGACCAGGCCGTTCAGCGCCTGGGTCAGGGTGCCCAGCGGGCCCTTGACGGTGATCGACGACGCGTTGATCGCGACATCGGTACCGGCCGGGACGGCGATTGGCATCTTAGCTACTCGAGACATCGTCTACTCCTTAAGCCACGTAGCAAATCACTTCGCCACCGACACCGGTAGCACGTGCTTTGCGGTCGGTCATCACACCCTTCGGGGTCGAGACGATTGCCACACCGAGGCCGTTCATGACCTGGGGGATCTCATCTTTGCCCTTGTAGATGCGCAGGCCAGGACGGGAGACGCGCTCGATGCGCTCGATAACCGGACGGCCGACGTAGTACTTCAAACCGATTTTCAGTTCAGCCTTGCCACCTTCGGTGGACACGGCGTAATCTTCGATGTAACCCTCGTCCTTCAGGACGTTGGCAATCGCAACTTTCAGCTTCGACGACGGCATTTCGACGGTGGTCTTCTGCACGCCTTGCGCGTTGCGAATACGGGTCAGCATATCGGCGATAGGATCGCTCATACTCATTGCTTATTCTCCTATTACCAGCTAGCTTTGGTCATACCCGGGATTTCGCCTTTCATGGCGAATTCGCGGAGTTTGGTACGGGCCAGACCGAATTTACGGAAAGTGCCACGGGGACGGCCGGTGATGGCGCAGCGGTTACGCTGGCGGGTCGGCGCCGAGTTACGCGGCAGGGCCTGCAGCTTCAGGCGTGCTTCGTAACGCTCTTCTTCGGTCTTCGACTGGTCGTCGATGATTGCTTTCAGAGCGGCACGCTTTGCGGCGAATTTCTCCACCAGGTCTGCACGCTTCTGTTCGCGGTTAATCAGTGCAAGTTTTGCCATGTTCTTAGTTCCGGAACGGGAATTTGAATGCGGCGAGCAGCGCTTTGGCTTCTTCGTCGGTCTTAGCAGTCGTGGTGATCGAGATGTTCATGCCACGCAGCGCATCGATCTTGTCGTAATCGATTTCCGGGAAGATGATCTGCTCTTTGACGCCGATGTTGTAGTTGCCGCGACCATCGAACGATTTGCCGCTGACGCCACGGAAGTCACGCACGCGCGGCAGGGCCACGGTGATGAAACGATCCAGGAATTCGTACATGCGGGCGCCACGCAGGGTCACCATCGTGCCGATCGGGTAGCCTTCGCGGATCTTGAAACCTGCGATTGCCTTGCGAGCCTTGGTCACGACCGGCTTCTGGCCGGCGATCTTGGTCAGGTCGCCGGTTGCGTGCTCAATGATCTTCTTGTCGGCGACAGCTTCCGACAGACCCATGTTCAGGGTGATCTTGGTCAGGCGCGGCACTTCCATCACCGACTTGTAACCGAATTTTTCGGTCAGTTCGGCAACGACTTTGTCTTTATAAACTTGTTGGAGACGGGCCATTTCTCATTACCCTTTCACTACTTCGCCGTTCGACTTGAAGACGCGGACTTTTTTGCCATCCACTTCTTTGAAGCCAACGCGATCAGCCTTGCCGGTCGCTGCGTTGAACAGCGCGACGTTCGACACGTGAATCGGCATGGTCTTGTCGACGATACCACCAGTTACGCCGGTCATCGGGTTCGGCTTGACGGCCTTCTTGGCCAGGTTCACGCCTTCGACGATGACGTGCTCAGCATCTACGCGTTGCTGAACGACACCGCGCTTGCCCTTGTCTTTACCGGCCAGAACGATGACTTCGTCGTTTTTACGAATCTTATCCATTGCGACTCCCTTACAGAACTTCAGGTGCCAGGGACACGATCTTCATGAACTTTTCGGTACGCAGTTCGCGCGTCACCGGTCCGAAGATACGGGTACCGATCGGCTCCAGCTTGCTGTTCAGCAGGACAGCGGCGTTGCCGTCGAACTTCACCAGGGAGCCGTCCTGGCGGCGCACACCTTTAGCGGTACGCACGACCACGGCGTTGTAGATTTCACCTTTCTTGACGCGGCCGCGCGGAGCAGCCTGCTTCACGGTGACTTTGATCACGTCGCCAATGCTGGCGTAACGGCGCTTGGAGCCGCCCAATACCTTGATGCACAGTACTTCTTTCGCACCGGTATTGTCGGCCACTTCGAGCCGGCTTTCAGTTTGAATCATGATATTTTCTTTCCCAACTTAAGCCGAAGAAACCCCACGGAAAACCGTAGGCCTGCGGTCAGTCTTGGTCCCGCCGGCCGCACTCATTGCAAGCGCGTACGTTTGGGTGATTGGACTTTCCAATGTTCGTTGCAGGCCGCAGTTACCGAAGGACAAACTGCGGCAACACATGAACGAAGCCCGCTAGTATTCCACATACCAGCGGGCCACGCAAGACAAATTTTTGGGAGGTGTTGTTAAACCTCCTACAGGCTTTACAGAACCTGTGCGACCTGCACAACCTTGGTCAGGGTCCAAGCCTTCGTCTTCGAGATCGGACGACCTTCCGTGATCTCGACCGTGTCGCCGGTCTTGGCCTGGTTGGTCTCGTCGTGCGCGTGATACTTGTTCGAGCGCACGATGATCTTGCCGTACAGCGGGTGCTTGACGTGACGCTCAACCAGCACGGTCACCGTCTTGTCCATCTTGTCGGACACGACTTTGCCGACCAGCGTACGCTTCAGCGCCGTTTTAGTGGTGTCGTTCATTTGGCTTCCTTCTGGGTCATCACGGTTTTGACACGCGCGATATCGCGGCGCACCTTCTTGAGCTGGGCGGTATTCGTCAGTTGCTGCGTAGCGATTTGCATGCGCAGGCCGAACTGTGCCTTCAGCAGCTCATTCAGCTCTTGTTGCAGAGCTGCCTGGTCCTTGCCGCGGAGTTCCGTTGCTTTCATTCTTAACTCCTGTTATTGGCCGACTTGACGCACGACAAACGTCGTCGCCAGCGGCAGTTTGGCGGCAGCCAGGCGGAATGCTTCGCGCGCCAGTTCTTCGGCGACACCGTCCATTTCGTACAGGACCTTGCCCGGCTGGATCTCGGCCACGTAGTACTCCGGGTTACCCTTACCGTTACCCATACGGACTTCAGCCGGCTTGTTCGAAATCGGCTTGTCCGGGAAGATACGGATCCAGATACGGCCGCCACGCTTGATGTGACGGGTCATGGCACGACGTGCAGCTTCGATCTGGCGTGCGGTGATACGGCCGCGGGCAACTGCCTTCAGGCCGAACTCGCCGAACGAGACCGCGGTGCCGCGGGTGTGCGAAATGCCGGTGTTGCGGCCTTTCTGCTCTTTACGATACTTTCTGCGGGATGGCTGCAGCATGCTTATTCTCCTGCTTTCTCAGCAGCCGGCTTGGCAGCGCGGCGGCCTGCTGGTGCGGTACCTGGCTTGGCGCCCGGACGGCCACGGCCGGCCGGTTTGCCGTCGTCACGACGCGGACCGCGCGGCTTTTTCTCGTCGGCCGGAACGTCGATCACCGGTGCTTCGCCGGTCGGCGAACGGTCGCCCTTGTAAACCCAGACTTTCACGCCGATGATGCCGTACGTGGTCGAGGCTTCGCTGGTGCCGTAGTCGATGTCGGCGCGCAGGGTGTGCAGGGGCACACGGCCTTCGCGGTACCATTCGGTACGTGCGATCTCGATGCCGTTCAGACGGCCCGACGACATGATCTTGATGCCGACGGCGCCCAGACGCATCGCGTTCTGCATCGCGCGCTTCATGGCGCGGCGGAACATGATACGCTTTTCGAGCTGCTGGGCGATCGAATCGGCGATCAGCTGCGAGTCGATTTCCGGCTTGCGGATCTCTTCGATATTGACGTGCACCGGCACGCCCATGATCTTCGCCAGCGAAGTCTTCAGGACTTCGATGTCTTCGCCTTTCTTGCCGATGACCACGCCCGGACGCGACGAGTAGATCGTGAAGCGCGCGTTCTTGGCCGGACGCTCGATGACGATGCGGCCGACGGAGGCGTTCTTCAGTTTCTTCTTCAGGAAAGCGCGGGCTTCCAGGTCTTCCTTCAGCATGTCGGCAAAATTGCCGTTGCCAGCGTACCAGCGCGATGCCCAGTTACGGGTGACCGCCAGGCGGAAGCCGGTTGGGTGGATTTTCTGACCCATCGTGTGACTCCTTAGTTACCGACAGTCACGAAGATGTGACAGGATTGTTTCGAAATGCGATCACCGCGGCCTTTGGCACGTGCCGTAAAGCGCTTCAAGATCGGGCCCTTTTCGACATAGATCTGAACGACCTTCAGTTCGTCGATGTCGGCACCATCGTTGTGCTCGGCGTTCGCGATTGCGGACTCCAGCACTTTCTTGATGATGGTCGCGCCTTTCTTCGGGCTGAACTGCAGGATGTTCAGCGCGGCGTCGACTTTCTTGCCGCGGATCAGATCGGCGACGAGGCGGCCTTTCTGTTCCGACAGGCGGACGCCTTTGAGGATAGCTTTAGTTTCCATTATTTCTTCGCCTTCTTGTCAGCGGCGTGGCCCTTGAACGTGCGGGTCAGGGCGAATTCGCCCAGCTTGTGACCCACCATGTTCTCGGACACGTACACCGGCACGTGCACTTTACCGTTGTGGACGGCGATCGTCAGACCGATGAAGTCCGGGGTGATCGTCGAGCGGCGCGACCAGGTTTTGACCGGCTTTTTGTCTTTGTTCGCTTGCGCGGTCTCGACTTTTTTCACCAGGTGGGCGTCAATGAACGGCCCTTTTTTCAATGAACGAGTCATGTCTTATCCTTATTTCTTGCCGCGGCGCGAGACGATCATCGACGACGTGCGCTTGTTCGAACGCGTCTTCTTGCCCTTCGTCTGCTGGCCCCATGGCGACACCGGATGACGACCGGCAGCCGTACGACCTTCACCACCACCGTGCGGGTGGTCGATCGGGTTCATCACCACACCGCGAACGGTCGGGCGGACGCCACGCCAGCGCATTGCACCGGCTTTACCGATCTTGCGCAGGTTGTGCTCGCCGTTGCCGACTTCGCCAACCGTCGCGCGGCACTCGATGTGCACGCGGCGCACTTCACCCGAGCGCAGGCGAACCTGAGCGTAGGTGCCTTCACGGGCCATCAGGACCACGCCGGCGCCTGCGGTACGGGCCATCTGAGCACCCTTACCCGGCAGCATTTCGACGCAGTGCATGGTGGTACCGACCGGAATATTACGGATCGGCAGGCAGTTACCCGACTTGATCGGCGCTTCCGAGCCGTTCATGACGGCATCGCCCACGGCCATGCCCTTGGTGGCGATGATGTACGCGCGGTGACCGTCGGCGTAGCACACCAGAGCGATGTGCGCGCTACGGTTCGGGTCGTATTCAATGCGCTCGACCTTGGCCGGAATACCGTCCTTGTTGCGCTTGAAGTCGACCACGCGGTAGTGGTGCTTGTGACCACCGCCGATGTGGCGGGTCGTGATGTGGCCGTTGTTGTTACGGCCAGCGGTCTTCGATTTCTTCTCAACCAGGGCTGCGAACGGACGACCCTTGTACAGGTCGGCATTCACAACCTTCACCATGCCGCGGCGGCCTGGGGAGGTTGGCTTCATCTTAACGAGTGCCATTATTTAGCCTCCTCGACAAAATTGATTTCCTGGCCCGGCTTCAGGGCCACGAAAGCGCGCTTGGTGTGGTTGCGACGACCGGTGAAACGGCCCGAACGCTTCTGCTTGCCTTCGCGGTTCACGGTCTGGACCGATTCCACTTCGACCTTGAACAGCAGTTCGACGGCGGCTTTGATTTCCGGCTTGGTCGCGTCCGGCAGGACCTTGAACACGATCTGTTCGTTCTTTTCCGCGACGAAGGTCGCCTTTTCGGAAATGACCGGAGCCAGCAGCACCTTCATCAGGCGCTCTTCGCTGAATTTGATTGCGGCGCTCATGCGTACATCTCCTCGATCTTGGCCAGAGCAGCTTTGGTGACCAGGACTTTCTTGTAGAACACCAGCGACATCGGGTCGGCATGCTTCGGCTCGACAACCAGCACGTTCGGCAGGTTGCGCGATGCCAGCAGCAGGTTTTCATCGATGGTGTCGGTGATCACCAGGACCGAGTCCAGACCCATGCCCTGCAGCTTTTGCGACAGCAGCTTGGTCTTCGGTGCTTCGACGGTCAGGTTCTCGATGACGCTCAGGCGGTCTTCGCGGGCCAGTTGCGAGAAGATCGAGCAGATACCTGCGCGGTGCATCTTCTTGTTGACCTTGTGCGAGAAGTTCTCGTCCGGCGAGTTCGGGAAGATGCGACCACCGCCACGCCACAGCGGCGACGACGACATACCGGCACGGGCGCGGCCCGTACCTTTTTGACGCCAGGGCTTCTTGGTCGTGTGGGAGACTTCTTCACGATCCTTCTGCTTGCGGTTGCCGCTGCGCGCGTTGGCGGCGTAGGCGACCACGATCTGGTGGATCAGGGCTTCGTTGTAATCACGGCCGAACACGGTGTCGGCGGCGTTGACTGCGGCGCCAGCTTGACCTTGCTCATTCAGGAGCTTGAGTTCCATCGCTTATGCTCCTTTCTTGGCTTTGACCTTGACTGCCGGCTTGACGATCACTTGACCGTTCTTGGCGCCAGGAACGGCACCCTTAACCAGCAGCAGTTGACGCTCGGCGTCGATACGGGCGATTTCCAGGTTCTGGGTGGTGACAGTGACATCACCCATGTGACCGGTCATGCGCTTGCCCGGGAACACGCGGCCCGGATCCTGCGCCATACCGATCGAGCCCGGCACGTTGTGCGAACGCGAGTTACCGTGGGTCTGACGACCCGACGCGAAGTTGTGGCGCTTGATGGTACCGGCGTAGCCCTTACCGATCGAGGTGCCTTGCACGTCGATTTTCTGGCCCACTTCGAACATCGAGACATTGACTGCGTCGCCAGCCTTGAAACCAGCGGCTTGAGCGGCTTCGACGCGGAATTCCTTCAGCATCGTGCCAGCTTCGACGCCAGCTTTGGCGTAGTGACCGGCAGCGGCCTTGTTCACGCGGGAAGCGCGACGTTGACCGAAGACGACCTGAACTGCGGCATAGCCATCAGTTTCAGGGTTTTTGATTTGCGCAACACGGTTGTTCGACACGTCCAGCACGGTAACGGGAATCGAATCGCCGTCGTCCGTGAAGATGCGCATCATGCCAACCTTGCGACCGAGAAGGCCCAGGCTCATTTTTTCTCCATTCCCACCTGCGATTGGGCGGGGGTAGTTGACTTTCGGAAGTTGTGAAACTTCCTCTTAAACGCATGGGCCAAAAAAAGATAGACCCATACCGAAGCCGGCTAGTATAGCGCGCGCCACGGATAGACGCAACAGGATAATGCGAAGCTGACGCGGCCTGTTGCGTTTTACGCTAGTGTCTTGGAGATCAGAGAATCCGTTCAGGCTGAACGGCACAGAAAAGATACCGCTGCATCTTTTCTCTACAGGCTCGAGGCCTGCGATATGGAGGAATTCTGGTGGGCGGTGCAGGATTCGAACCTGCGACCCCTTGGATGTCGACCAAGTATTCTAACCAGCTGAACTAACCGCCCGGGGAGCCGCATTATACGAGCATGTTTTAGCAAAGCGCAATACCCATCCGAAAAAACTTGTGCACCGCACCGCACCTTTACAATAGCGCCCGTCAAGGACAAGGAAAGGATGATCGGATGAACCTGGTGTTCTTCAACAACACGACACTGGCCTGGCTGACGGCCTTCGGTATCGCCGCCGGGGTGGCGCTGGCCCTGTACATCGCCAAGAAGGTGGGCGTACACCATATGCGGACGCTGGCCGCGCGCACCGAGACCCGGCTCGACGACATCGCCGTCGAGGCGCTCGACGGCACCCGGCCGCTGGCCATCGTCATCATGGGCCTGTTTGCCGGCAGCAAGGCGCTGACGCTGCCGCCGGCGGTGCACCTGTTCGCGACGCGCGCCGCCATCGTCACGGGCCTGATCCAGGCCGCGCTGTGGGGCAACCGCGCGCTGCGCGCCTGGCTGACGGATTACTACCAGAACCGCGCCGGCGATCCGGCCCGCGCCACGTCGGCGGCGGCGGTCGGCTTCATCGCGCGGACGGTGCTGTGGGCCGTGCTGCTGCTGATGGTGCTGGACAATCTCGGCGTCAACATCACGACCCTCGTCGCCTCGCTCGGTATCGGCGGTATCGCAGTGGCACTGGCCGTCCAGAACATCCTCGGCGACCTGTTCGCGTCGCTGTCGATCGTGCTCGACAAGCCGTTCGTGATCGGCGACTTCATCATCGTCGACAAATTCCTGGGCACCGTGGAATACGTCGGCCTCAAGACGACCCGGCTGCGCAGCCTGGGCGGCGAGCAGCTGGTGTTCTCCAACGCCGACCTGCTCAAGAGCCGGCTGCAGAACATGACGCGCATGACCCGGCGCCGCGCCGCGTTCACGGTGGGCGTCACCTACGACACGCCGACGGCGAAGCTGCGCCTGATCCCGGCCATGCTGACCGAGATCGTCAAGTCGCAGGAACCCGTGACGTTCGACCGCGCCCACTTCAGCGGCATGGCCGCGTCCTCGCTGAATTTCGACGTCGTGTACTGGGTGGAGACGGCGGATTTCGTCCGCTACGCGGATATCCAGCAGGAGATCTACCTGCAGATCATGGACCGGTTCGCCGCGCTGGGCATCGAGTTCGCGTTCCCGACGCAGACGCTGCTCGTGCGCGACGCGCGCGAGACGGAGCCCTCCGCTCCAGCGCCGTAGGGTGGGCGGCCCTCCGCCCACGCGTGACGCCGGCAAACCGCACACGTTACGCGTGGGCACGGTGTGCCCACCCTACGGCTGATCCGGCTCAGTGCCGCGGCGCCGTAGCGTGGGCGGCCTCCGCCCACGCGCGACGGGGCCTTATTGCGGCGGCGCGGTCGACGCCCGCACGACCAGCGCGCTGGCCAGCGCCGCGTGGCGCAGCGGCGCGTGGCCGCCGCGGATGCGATCGGCCAGCAGCTCGATGGCGAGCCACGCCATGTCGTGCTTGGGCGGCGCCACCGTCGTCAGCGGCGGGAGCGCGTAGCGGGCGGCGGCGATGTCGTCGTAGCCCACGACAGACAATTGCGCCGGCACACGCACAGCGGCCGCGCCGGCCGCGCACAGGCCGCCCAGCGCCATCAGATCGCTCGTGACGAACACGGCCGTCGGCCGCCGCGACCGGGCCAGCAGGCGCGTAAATGCCGCGTGGCCGCCGGCGCTCGTGAATTCGTCGTGCACGATACGGTCCGGCGCCAGAGTCAGGCCAGCCTCCGCCATCGCGCGCATGAAACCGCCGACGCGTTCGCGCGTGCGCGGCAGGTCGGCCGGGCCGGACACGCAGGCAATGTCGCGGTGGCCCAATTCGATCAGATGGCGCGTGGCCGCATACCCGCCCTCTTCCTGGCCGGCCTGGACCAGGTCGGCGTGGAGGCCGGGCAGCGCGCGCTCCAGCTGGACGACGGGCACGGTCTCGCGGCGCAGCAGCAAGTCCTGTTCGTCGTCGGCGCCGCTGGCGACGAGCACCAGCCCGTCGATGCGCTTTTCCATCAGCAGGCGCAGATTGGCCGTCTGCTTCTGCGCGCCGCCATGCGCGTTGCACAGGATGATGTTGTAGCCGAGCTGGAACGCCGCGTCCTCGATCCAGCGGATCAGTTCGGCGAAATAGGGATTCGACGAGTTCGGCACGAGCACGCCGATGGTATTCGTCTTGTCGTTCTTGAGGCTGCGGGCGACGGCACTCGGAATGTAGCGCATCTCGTCGATGATGCCCAGCACGCGCCGGCGCACGTCGTCGCTGACGACGCGCGTGTTGTTGATCACGTGCGACACCGTGGAGATCGACACCCCGGCGCGCTCCGCTACCTGCTTCATGGTCGCCATCGCGTTCCCTCCTGAGGCGCGATTATCACCGATGTGTTTCAGTAATTACAACAACCGCTTGCGACCCGGCGAGCGCGTCGGGGCCGCTGTCTTTCAAGATCAGGACGGTATCCGGCTTATCAAGAGGTGCCGGCGCAGCGCGGCCATCTGATATTTCCACGCAAAAGCGTCGTGAAAAATTGTATACAGCGGGCGGATAAATACCCCGCTCTCGCTCTGTGACGCGGTGAAATCCAGGCGTTCTAGAGGCACGGAAACTGTATACAAATTCGTTGACAGTGCTGTCTTGCATGGGCATCATGAATTCATGAAATGCCGCCGCAGAGTGGCACCAAGCTTTGTGGAGACGTCATCGCGTTCCCGGCCACATCCCGGCCCCCAGGCGCCCTTCGGTTGCATCCGGATCACGGATTGCCTGCCGTGGTTGACTGTTCTCCACTGCCCTGCATCACTTCGAAGTACCCGACGCGCTTGCGGTACGCGCCGTTCAGGACACCATTCGACGGAGACACACACATGAACAATCTGCTGTACCAGGTCGACGACCGGCCACCCCTCATCACCACGACCCTGCTGGCGGCCCAGCACATGCTCGCCGCGCTCGGGGGCATCATCGCCGTGCCGCTCGTGGTCGGCGCCATCCTCAAGCTGCCCGCGGACCAGATCGTCGCCCTCGTCAACGCGGCGCTGCTGGGCTCGGGCATCGTCACGATCATCCAGTGCAAGGGCGTCGGCCCGATCGGCATCCGCCTGCCTTGCGTGATGGGCACCAGCTTCGCCTTCGTCGGCGCGGCCATCAGCATCGGCTTCGAACACGGCGTGGCGGGCATCCTCGGGTCCTCGCTCGCCGGGTCCGTCGTCATGATCGTCGGCAGTTTCTTCATGCCGCAGATCCGCAAGCTGTTCCCGCACCAGGTGACGGCCGTCGTCGTCACGATGATCGGCCTGTCGCTCGTCCCCGTCGCCGTCGACTGGGCGGCCGGCGGCAAGGGCGCCGGCGACTACGGCGCGCCCACGAACCTGGGCATCGCCCTGTTCGTGCTGGCCGTCGTCGTCGCGCTGGTCCAGTTCGGCAAAGGCATCATCTCGGCGTCCGCCATCGTGATCGGCATCGCGATCGGCTACGCCATCTGCCTGGGCCTGGGGCTCGTCGACTTCTCGAGCGTGCACCGGGCCACCGTGTTCGCCCTGCCGCAGCCGCTGCACTTCGGCATGACCTTCCCGCTCAGCGGCATCCTCGCCATGGGTCTCGCCTACATCGTCACGATGGTCGAAACGACGGGCACCTTCATGGCGCTGGGCGCGGCCACGGAGACAAAGATGCGCGGCACCCTGCTCAAGCGCGGCGTGCTGTGCGACGGCGTCGGCTCCGCTTTTGCCTCCACCCTGGGCGCGCCGCCGATGTCGACCTTTGCGCAGAACGTGGGCGTCATCTCGCTGACCGGCGTCGCCAGCCGCCACGTCGTCGCGCTGACCGGCGTGATGCTGGCCCTGGCCGGCCTGTTCCCGGTGCTGGGCGCCGTCGTCGTCACGATCCCGCAGCCGGTGCTGGGCGGCGCCGGCCTCATGATGTTCGCGATGATCCTCACGGCCGGCGTGCAGATGCTGGGCAAGGTCGAGCACGACAAGCGCACCGGCCTCATCATCGCCGTGTCGATCGGCTGCGGCCTGGCCGTCAGCGTGCGTCCGGAACTGCTGGCCAAGCTGCCGGCCTTCGTCAACGAAATCTTCGGCTCGGGCATCAGCACGGGCGCCATCATGGCCGTGCTGCTGAACCTCGTGTTGCCGAACCGTCCCGTCGAAGTCCATGACGACGACGAGGACGTACCCCAGCCCCTGCTGGTGAAAGACCTGGAGGTGGCGTAACGGAATACTGCCCGCGTTTGGTATCCCTGACCGGCAGTCGGTGCCGCGCCGGCCATGTCGCAAGACATGCGCCGGCGCGGTGTTTTTATCCCGACATTGTTTCCGCAGTGCCCGTGCATTGTTTCCGCAGTGTTGAACATTAAAAGTGGAAAATTCATGAGCAAGACTCTCCTGATCAAGAACGCGCGCGTCCTCGTGACGATGGACGATGCACGGCGCGAAATCGCCGATGGCGCCGTCTTCGTGCGCGACAACGTGGTCGAACGCGTGGGCCCGACGGACGAACTCCCGCAGGACGCCGACGAGGTGATCGACGCGCGCGGCCACGTCGTCATCCCCGGCCTCGTCAACACGCATCACCACATGTACCAGAGCCTCACGCGCGCGATCCCGGCCGCACAGGACGGCGAGCTGTTCAACTGGCTGACGAACCTGTATCCCGTCTGGGCGAACCTGACGGGCGAGATGGTCCACGTGTCGACCCTCACGGCGATGGCGGAACTGATCCTGTCGGGCTGCACGACCAGCAGCGACCACCTGTACATCTATCCGAACGACTGCCGCCTGGACGACAGCATCGAGGCCGCGCACACGATCGGCATGCGCTTCCACGCGGCGCGCGGTGCGATGAGCGTGGGCCGCTCGCAAGGCGGCCTGCCGCCGGACAGCGTGGTGGAAGACGAGGCGGCGATCCTGAAGGACACGCAGCGCCTGATCGAGACCTATCACGACGCGGCGCGCCACGCGATGCAGCGCATCGTGGTGGCGCCCTGCTCGCCGTTCTCGGTGTCGCGCGACCTGATGAAGGAGGCGGCCCTGCTGGCGCGCAGCCACGGCGTGTCGCTGCACACGCACCTCGCGGAAAACGTCAACGACATCGCCTACAGCCGCGAGAAATTCAATATGACGCCGGCCGAGTATGCGGAAGACTGCGGCTGGGTCGGCCACGACGTGTGGCACGCGCACTGCGTGCAGCTGGACGATGCGGGCATCGGGCTGTTCGCGCGGACCGGCACCGGCGTCGCGCACTGCCCGTGCTCGAACATGCGTCTCGCGTCCGGCATCGCGCCCGTGCGCAAGATGGTCGACGCGGGCGTGCCGGTGGGCCTGGGCGTGGACGGCAGCGCGTCGAACGACGGCGCGCACATGCTGGGCGAAGTGCGCCAGGCGATGCTGCTGCAGCGCGTGGGCTTCGGCCCGGACGCGATGACGGCGCGCCAGGCGCTGGAACTGGCCACGCGCGGTGGCGCGAAGGTCCTGGGCCGCGACGACATCGGCAGCATCGCGCCGGGCATGTCGGCCGACATCGTCATGTTCAAGCTGGATGGCGTGGGTTTCGCGGGCGCGCTGCACGACCCGGTCGCGGCGCTCGTGTTCTGCACGCCGGCCAACGTGAATCACAGCGTCATCAACGGTAAGGTCGTCGTGAAGGATGGCGTGTTGCGGACGGTCGATTTGCCCGTCGTGCTGGAACGGCACAACCGGCTGGCGGAGGAGCTGGCGCTGGCGGCGAGGTAAGGCGCGCTTAAACACCCGGAACGTTTGAACCGTCGTTCCCGCGCAGGCGAGTTTGCCGGCTGCGCAACGGACTTGGATCCCCGCCTTCGCGGGGACGACGCCTGAAGGTCTTCGCGGGGACGACGGGTGAAGGCCTTCGCGGGCGACGGCTGAAGGCCTGCGCGGGGACGACGTATTAAAGACGTAGTAAAGCAAACGGCCCATCTACCGCAAAGTAGATGGGCCGTTTTGCATGCGCCGGCGGCAAGGCCGCCGAGGCGCCGAAACTGATTACTGCAGCTTGATTTCGACGTCGACGCCAGCCGGCAGGTCCAGCTTCATCAGCGCGTCGACGGTCTTGTCGGTCGGGTCCACGATGTCCATCAGACGCTGGTGCGTACGGATTTCGAACTGGTCGCGCGAGGTCTTGTTGACGTGCGGGGAACGCAGCACGTCGAAACGCTGGATGCGGGTCGGCAGCGGAACCGGGCCCTTGACGACTGCGCCGGTGCGCTTGGCGGTGTCGACGATTTCCAGGGCGGACTGGTCGATCAGCTTGTAGTCGAACGCTTTCAGGCGGATACGGATTTTCTGATTCGGAGCGGACATGCTATTTCCTTAAAAAAGAACGAACCGGCACGCGGCCGGCAATCAATGTGTCAGGTACTGCGTGTACTGCGGAGGGGACGGCAGTATAACACCGTTTCACCCTAAACTGCACAGACTACTCGGTAGGGTGGGCTCCCTGAGCCCACGCGAACGTTTGCGACAATGTCGGCGTTACGCGTGGGCACGGCGTGCCCACCCTACCGATCCGGCGATCAGGCCAGGATCTTGGCAACCACGCCGGCGCCGACGGTACGGCCGCCTTCGCG
Source organism: Massilia sp. Root335 (assembly GCF_001425685.1). Classification (GTDB taxonomy): domain Bacteria; phylum Pseudomonadota; class Gammaproteobacteria; order Burkholderiales; family Burkholderiaceae_D; genus Telluria; species Telluria luteola. Next base: position 308,765 of record NZ_LMCY01000048.1, read on the forward strand.
GATTG
>NZ_LMCY01000049.1:0-8508 GCF_001425685.1 Massilia sp. Root335
CCGGCCAGCGCCACGGTCGCGCCCTGGCCGATCGTGGTGGCGCCGGTGTAGCCGTTGATGCCGACCAGGGTCTCGACGCCGCCGCTGACCGTCAGGCCGCCGGCGCCGAGGATCACGCCCGAAAAGTCAGTGCTGGCGTTGCCCAGGACCAGGTTCGGGGCACCGAGAACGACGCCGCCCGATCCGAGGATCGGCACGCCAGGCAGGCCGCCCGTGTTCTGGACCACCGTGCCGCCGGCATTGGTCAGGGTCAGGGTCTGGCCGCCGAGGATGACGGCGCCGAAACCATTGAGGGTCTGGATCCGGCTGCCATTGTCGGTTGCCGAGATATCGAAAAGGCCATTGTTGACGACCCCGCTCGACAGCGCGACGCTGCCCGAACCGGCCAGCATCAGAGTCCCGGCCGGATTGATGGTGGTCGCGCCGGTGTAGGTCTGGGTGCCGCCCAGGGTCTCGAAGCCGGCCTGCAACAGCAAGCCGCCCGATCCGGACAGCACGCCGCCGAAGGTATCCTGCGCGGCGAGCAGGCTCAAGGTCTGGGAACCCAGCAGGACGCTGCCGGAACCGGCCAGGCTCTGGACGGCCGATCCGGCCACGGTGGCCGAGATGTCGAGCCCGCCGTCGTTGATCACTTGCCAGCCGACCGCCGCGGCGTTCGTGCCATCGGTATCCGACCAGGTTTCGACATTACCGTAGGCGATCGTATGCTGCTGGATCTGCGCAAACGAGACCACCGGGAAGACTGCCAGGATCGCCACCGCCAACAGACTACGGGCGCCAGGCGTGGCGGGGCCCGCTTGCCGGCCGGCGCCAGGCTGGCCGTTCGCATCGGCCTCGCCTGCCGCATCCTTGCCCTGCGCGCTCGCGAACTCGGCGACGGCCATGAGCATGTTTCGTTTTTTGTTCCAGACCAGGCGGTAGATATGATTCATATGATGTGTTCGCAATGCGGCAAGCGGCGGCGCGCGCGCGCGGATGCGCGGGCGGGTGGGGGCGGCGGCGGCGAGGAGCGGCAGTGAATTAGGTAAGAAAGGGGATTGCAGACGGTCAGCGAATTCTCATTTGAAACATGCTGTCAGGCAACATATTTTTTGTATCTGAATCGTTTTTACCGATTCTGCTGCTCCGATACAACGGAAGGTGACAAGGGTCCGCGGCGCCGGCCCCCGGAGGACCGGCAGCGGACGGTCCTCAGGGACGCGAGGTCCAGGCCGCCAGGTCCGCGGCGACGGCGTCGACGACGGTGCGCCAGTCGCCCGGCGCGGTTTGCCGGTACAGCTTGAGGACCCCGGGATACCACGGCGAATCGGCGCGCGCTTCCATCCAGCGCCAGTCCGGATGGACGGCCGGCAACAGCACCCAGCACGGCTTGCCGAACGCACCCGCCACGTGGGCCACGGCGGTATCGACGCAGACGACCAGGTCGAGCAGCGACACGATCGCGGCGGTGTCGGCGAAGTCGGCGATCCCGGCGCCGAGGTCCAGCAAGGGCAAGTCCGGCGTGGCGGCGCCGGCGCCCTCCCCGTCCATGCCGCGCTGCAGGCTGACGAAAACCACCCCCGGCACCCGCCACAGCGGCGCCAGGCAAGCCAGGTCGGGCAGCGAGCGGTTGGCGTCGTTGACGTGCCCGCCGAAGCCGCGCCATACGAGGCCGACGCGCACGCCGTCCGCGCCGAGCCGTGGGCGCCAGCGCCGGACGCGCGCGGGATCGGGTGCCAGGTAGGGCAAGGCGGCCGGAATGGTCGCCAGCGTCGTCCTGAAATGCATCGGCAGGCTCAGCATGAAGACCCAGTAGTCATGCGGCGGCAGGCGCGTCGCCGCCTCGCTCAGGGCCAGCACGGCATCGGCGCCGGCGGCGTCGCGCAGCAGCGGCACGAGCGGGTCCTGGCACACCAGGGTGACCCGGGACGCGCCAGCCGCCTTCAATTTCGGCAGGTAGCGCACAAACTGGATCTGGTCGCCGAATCCCTGTTCCGGCCACACGACGATGCTGCGGCCCGCGAGACTTTCGTCCCGCCATTGCGGAAATCCGAGAACCGGCCTGGCGGCGATCGGGTGCGCCAGGGCGGGGTCGTAGCGCGCCTCCATCAATGGCCAGCCCTCCGCCAGGCGGCCGCGCGCCAGCAGCATGAAGCCGAGGTTCCAGCGCGCCTCTGGATAGCCGGGATCGGCGTCGATCGTTGCCCGGTAGGCCGCTTCGGCTTCCTCGGCGCGGCCCTCGTGCTGCAGCAGCACCGCCAGGTTGTTCAGGGACTTCGGGTCGGACGGGCGGCGCGCCAATGCGCGGCGATAGCATTGTTCGGCGTCCGCGTAGCGGTGCATCTGCTGGTGCAGGTTGCCGAGCGAATTCAGGCCGTCCGGATCGTCGGGACGCAGCGCGAGGAAGTCGCGCAGCGCCCGTTCCGCCAGCGCATGGCGGCGCTGCCGCATGTACAGCATGGCCAGGTTATGCAGGGCCTCGGCATAGTCCGGGCGCAGGGCCAGCGCCCTGCGGTAGCTGGCTTCGGCGGCGTCCAGCCGGCCCATCCGGCTCTGCAGGACGGCGAGGTTGTTGTGCAGTCCGGCGCGTTCCGGGGCGCGCTCGAGCGCGTCGAGGTAGCAAGCCTCGGCCTGCGCCCAGTGCCCCGATGTCTGCAGCAGGTCGGCGCACTGGTGCAGGGCCAGCGCATCGTCCGGATCGGCTGCGGCGGCATTGACGGACCGGTGCCGTGCCTGCGCGCCGCGGCCGGGCGCCTGCCGCACCAGGTCGAGGTTGGCGCGAGCGGCCGCAAAGCCGGGCTGCAAGGCCAGCGCCCGGCCCAGCGCCGCTTCCGCCTCATCCATCCGGCCCACTTGTGCCAGCGCCAGGCCGAGGTTGTTCCGGGCGTGCGCATTCTCCGGCTGCAGCGCCGCCGCCTGCCGGAAACAGGCCAGCGCCGCCGGCCATTGCTCGCGCATCCGGTACAGGGCGCCGAGATTGTTGTAGGTGTCGGCATGGCCGGGGCGGAGCGCCAGCGCGCGCTGGTAGCAGGCTTGGGCCGCATCGAGCGCGCCGGATTGCTGGAGCAGCAGGCCAAGATTGTAGTGCGCATCGGCGAAGCCCGGCTGCAAGGCGAGGGCCTCGTGATATGCCGCTTCCGCCTCCGCGCCGCGGCCGCCCTGCTGCAGCAGGATGCCGAGATTGTTCCAGGTCGGGGCATGCGCGGGATCGCGTTGCAGCGCCAGCCTCCAATACTGTTCGGCCTGGGCCGGCCGCGCCAGCGCGCAGGCGCAGGCCGCCGCGATATTCAGCAACTCGACGCCGGGGACCGCGTCAGGCGGCGCGTCGGCGACCCGGGCGAGCGCCTCCTCGAAGCGGCCTTCGTTGAACAATGCGATGACGCCGTCGGCTGGATTGGCCTTGTCCATGAAACTGCACACACCTGCGTAAAAACCCTATTCTCACACAGCTCACGCAGGCAGCGGGCACGGCTCGATGCGGGCCGGGGCCGGGCCGGGGCCGGGCCGGCACCACGCCATCGCAAGCATCGGGGACGCTGCCCGGCAGAACTGGAGCAAGCAACCGATAAGCCGAATGTGCTTTCCCGGTCAAAAAAAAAACCTGCCCCGATCGCCGAGGCAGGTCGAATGCGGGCCTGGAACGTACCCGCAAGGAGATCGCCGCACCGGCGCGAGCCGGTGGCGCCGCGACGCCGTCCATCCGCGAACGATGGCGCCCACGATGTCGGCACACCACCGCCAGCATCCGTCAGGCGTCACGGATACAGCGCACGTTAACGATAACAAAAGTTGACGAACGTGTACAACATTTTTCGCAAAAAGGGCGTCCGGGCGCTGACGGCGCTCCGGCACCGGCGCTCCCCGCATGCGCGCCCGCAGGCAGGCGCCGGACATTTGACTTTTCGAAATACCCTGATATCATTGTTATCGATAACCGCAAGCCGGCAACCAATAACGGACAACGAGGAGACACCAGTGTTCGCGAAGACTTGTTACGCAACCCACCCCGACATGATGGCGGGCGCCAGCAACGACCAGCTGCGCCAGCGCTATCTGCTCGACCGGATGTTCGCCCCGGACGCCGTCACGCTGAATTACTGTCACGACGAGCGCTTCGTCATCGGCGGCGCCGCGCCCGTGCACGGTCCGCTCGCCCTGCCCGCCCACACCGAACCGGCGTCCGCCGCCGGCCAGCCGTTCCTCGCCCGCCGCGAACTGGGCATCATCAACGTGGCCGGCGGGACGGGCCGCGTCACCGTCGACGGCCAGGCGTTCGAACTCGCGCCGCGCGACGGCCTGTATGTCCCGATGGGCAGCGCCGACGTCGTGTTCGAATCGCTGGACCCGGCGAACCCGGCGCGTTTCTATCTCGCGTCGACGCCCGCCCACGTCCGCTGCGAGCTCGCCAAGATCTCGCACGCGCAGGCGGTGCCGCTGGAGCGCGGCAGCGCCGCGACCTCGAACGAACGGACGATCTACCAGTACGTGATCCCGGGCGTCTGCAAGTCCGCGCAGCTGCTGCTGGGCCTCACGATCCTCAAGACGGGCAGCGTCTGGAACACGATGCCGCCGCACGTGCACGAGCGCCGCTCCGAAGTCTATTTCTACTTCGACCTGCAGGACGACCAGCGCGTGTTCCACTTCATGGGCGAGCCGGACGCCGCGCGCCACATCGTCGTCGCCAACGAACAGGCGGTCGTGTCGCCGCCGTGGTCGATCCACATGGGGTCCGGCACCGCGAACTACGCCTTCATCTGGGCGATGGGCGGCGAGAACCTCGATTACACGGACATGAAGGTCCTGGACATCTGCCAGCTCAAATAAGGACAACCATGCTCGACCTGTTCAACCTCGCCGGCCGCACGGCGCTCGTGACCGGCGCCAACACGGGCCTCGGCCAGGGCATCGCCGTCGCGCTGGCACAGGCCGGCGCCGACATCGTGGCGGTCGGCCGCAGCGCCGCCACCGACACGGGCGCCCGCGTCACGGCCCTCGGCCGCCGCTTCCTCGACATCCATGCCGACCTGGCGTCGACGGCGCCCGTACGCGACGTCGTCGACGCCGCCGTCACCCTGAACGGCCGGCTCGACATCGTCGTCAACAATGCCGGCATCATCCGCCGCGCCGACAGCCTCGACGTCGAGGAAGCGGACTGGGATGCCGTCATCGACACCAACCTGAAATCAGTGTTCTTCCTGTCCCAGGCGGCCGCGCGCCACATGGCCGCCCACGGCGGCGGCAAGATCGTCAACATCGCGTCGCTGCTGTCGTTCCAGGGCGGCGTCCGCGTGCCGGCCTACGCGGCGAGCAAAAGCGCCGTGGCGGGGCTCACGCGGGCGCTGGCCAACGAATGGGCCGCGCACGGCATCAACGTGAACGCCATCGCGCCCGGCTACTTCGACACCAACAACACGGCGGCCCTGCGCGCCGACCCCGTGCGCGAGCCGGCGATCCTCGCCCGCATCCCCGCCGGCCGCTGGGGTCAACCGCAGGACCTGGCCGGCGCCGCCGTGTTCCTGGCCAGCCGCGCCAGCGACTACGTCCACGGCATCGTGCTGCCCGTCGACGGCGGCTGGCTCGCCCGATGAGCGCCGCTCCCGACATGGCGGGCCGCATCGTCTGCTTCGGCGAGATCCTGCTGCGCCTCGCCGCACCCCCTGGCCGCATGCTGCCGCAGGCGCCGGCCCTCGACGCCGGCACGGGCGGCGCCGAGGCGAACGTCGCCGTCGCGCTCGCGCTGCTCGGCCACCGCGCCGCGATGGTCAGCGTCCTGCCGGACAACCGGCTCGGCCGCGCCGCCCTCGACAGCCTGCGCGCGCACGGCGTCGACACGTCCGGCATCCGCATGCATCCGGGCCGCATGGGCCTGTATTTCCTCGAGCCGGGCGCCGTCGTGCGTCCGGCCGACATCATCTACGACCGCGCCGGCTCGGCCTACGCGCTGGCCGACCCCGACCTGTACGACTGGCCCGCGCTGCTGGACGGCGCCGCGTGGCTGCACGTGTCCGGCATCTCGCCGGCCGTCGGCGACGGCCCCGCGCACGCCGTGCTGGCCGCGATGCGGGCCGCGCGCGCACGCGGCGTGCGCGTCGCGTTCGACGGCGACTACCGGGCGTCGCTGTGGGCGGAACGCGGCCAGGACGGCATCGCGGTGCTCCTCGACGCCATGCGCCAGGCGGACGTCCTGTTCGCCGGCCCGCGCGACATCGCCCTCGTGCTGGGACGTCCGGAACTGGCCGACCCCTCGCGCGCCGCGGAAGTGGCGCGCACCGCGTTCGCCGCATTCCCGAACCTGACCTTGCTCGCCTGGACCTGCCGGGTCCAGCACGGCGCGGGCGAACACGAATTGTCGGCGTGCCTGCACACGCGCACGAAAACCGTGACGGGCGGCAGCTACCGGCTGTCCGGCATCGTCGACCGCATCGGCACCGGCGACGCGTTCGCGGCCGGCGTGCTGCACGGGCTGCAGTCCGGCATGGCGCCGGCGGACGTGGCCGGATTCGCGCTCGCGGCCGCCGCGCTGAAACACGCGGCCACCGGCGACTTCGACCTCGCGCGCCCCGACCACGTCGGCGCCGCGCGCACTGGAGCGTTCGATGCGCTGCGCTGACACCGGGAGGCGCGCGTGACCGGCAGTTGGCGCCTCGCGTGGGACCACGGCAGCGCGGAAGTGCAGTCGCTGGGGGCGATGCTCGGGCCGCTCAGCCTGCGCATCGGCGACGAGCGCGAACTGGAGATCATGCACGTCGCCCCGTGGGCCGGGATGACGCGCTCCAGCAGCCTGCCCGGCATCATGCGCCGCCTGCGCGGCGAGTGGCCTTGCCTGCCGTTCGGCTGCACCGAGCCGCCGCAAGGCCTGCCCGCCGCCTGGCGCACGCACGCGCCGGAAGACAGCTGGAACCACGGCTACGCGGCCAACCATCACTGGCGCTGCGTGTCGGCGACCGGGCAGCGCATCCACCTCGCCATCGATTACCCGCCCGGCTCGCCGATCGAGCACATGGAGCGCGAGATCACGGCCGACCCGCACGCGCCCGCCGTCGACGTCGTGCTGCGCGTGTGGGCGCGGCGGCCGGCCCGCGTGCCCGCCGGCCTGCATCCGACGTTCCGCCTGCCGCCGGCGGCGGGGCGGGTGCGGGTCGTGCTCGGCCCGCACGACGGCATCCACAGCTATCCCGCCCAGCCGGCGGGCGCCGTGTCGCGGCTGCTGTCCGACACCCGCTCGGCGTCCCTCGACCGGCTCGCCGGCATCGACGGCCCCGTCGACCTCGCGCACCTGCCCCTGGGCGCGCCGGCCGAGGAACTGCTGCAGGTGCGGGCGGTCGGCGGCACCGGCACGGACGCGCCGTTCGCGCTGCACTACCTCGACTACGACGCCTGCGTCGGCCTGTGGTGGGACACGGCGCAGCTGCCCGACCTGCTGCTCTGGGTCAGCAACGGCGGGCGCATCCACTTTCCCTGGATGAGCAACCACCTGGCGCTGGGCGCCGAACCGGTGAACAGCATCTTCGACCTGGGCCGCGTCGCGACCGCGCCCGCCGGCCATCCGCTGGCGGACCGGCTGGGCATTGCGATTTCCCCTGAGGCGCCGTGGGAAACCCGCTACCGCATCGCCGCCTGGCCCCAGACCTCCCCGACAACCTCCGAATAGAGAACCGCGACATGGCACCCGATTTCCGCTCCCCCGATTTCCTGCTCGACCACATTGCGGCCACGATGCGGTTCTACCACCCGCGCTGCATCGACCCGAGCGGCGGCTTCTATCACTTCTTCCGCGACGACGGCACCGTGTACGACCGCACGACGCGCCACCTCGTCAGCAGCACGCGCTTCGTCTTCAACTACGCGATGGCATACCGCCGGTTCGACAATCCCGATTACCTCGCCGCGGTGCGCCACGGCGTGGCCTTCCTGCGCGACGCCCATCGCGACCCGGGCACCGGCGGCTACGCCTGGCAGCTCGCATGGGACGGCGGCCGCAAAGAGATCCTCGACGGCGACAACCATTGCTACGGCCTCGCATTCGTCGTGCTGGCGTATGCGCACGCGCTGCAGGCGGGCGTGCTCGACGCCCGCGACCACATCGCCGAGACGTTCGCGCTGATGGAGGCGCACTTCTGGCTGCCCGAACATGGCCTGTACGCCGACCAGGCCAGCGCCGACTGGTCGACGCTGGACACCTACCGCGGCCAGAACGCCAACATGCATGCGTGCGAAGCGATGCTGGCGGCGTACGAGGCGACGAACGAGGTCCGCTACCTGCACCGCGCCGAACTCCTGGCCCGCAACATCACGGTGCGCCAGGCGGCACTGGCCGGCGGCTTCGTGTGGGAACACTACCGCGCCGACTGGTCGGTCGACTGGGACTACAACCGCGACGACAAGACGAACATCTTCCGTCCCTGGGGCTACCAGCCGGGCCACCTGACGGAATGGGCGAAGCTGCTCCTGCTGCTCGAGCGCCACCGCACCCACCTGCAAGGGGACGCCGACTGGCTCGCGCCGCGCGCCGTCGCGCTGTTCGACGCC
>NZ_LMCY01000049.1:8519-25576 GCF_001425685.1 Massilia sp. Root335
GGCGGCATCTGCTACGGCTTCGCGCCGGACGACACCATCTGCGACGGCGACAAGTATTTCTGGGTACAGGCCGAAAGCTTCGCGGCCGCCGCGCTGCTGGCCGTACGCACCGGGAACGCGGCGTACTGGGACTGGTACGAACGCATCTGGGCGTACAGCTGGCGGCACTTCGTCGACCACGAGCACGGCGCCTGGTACCGCATCCTCGGCCCGGACAACCGCAAGCTCACCGACGAAAAGAGCCCGGCCGGCAAGACCGATTACCACACGATGGGCGCCTGCTACGACGTGCTGCGCGCGCTGGAGCTGCCGCGATGAGCGCCCTGCCGCGCTTTGTCGCTGCGGGCGAGGCCCTGACCGACCTGCTGGCGACGGGTCCCGGCACGTGGACGAGCCAGACGGGCGGCTCGACGTGGAACGTGGCGCGCGTCGCCGCCCGCCTCGGCATCCCGAGCGCGTTCGCGGGCGCCGTCAGCCGCGACGTGTTCGGCGCCGAACTGGCGGCCGCGAATACGGTCGCGGGCCTGGACGACCGCTTCCTGCAACAGGTCGACCGGCCGCCGCTGCTGGCCGTCGTGCATGAACGCCATCCGCCCCGCTACTTCTTCATCGGCACCGACAGCGCCGACCTGCACTTCGATCCGCGCCGGCTGCCGGACGGGTGGCGGGAGAAGGCCGAGTGGGTCCACTTCGGCGGCATCAGCCTCGCGCGCGCGCCGCTCGCGGGCACGCTCGTCGCGCTCGCGCGGGAGCTCCGGCGGCGCGGCACGAAGATCAGCTACGACCCGAACTACCGCGCGCTGATGGACGAGAGCTACGACGCGACGCTGCGCAAGATGGTCGGCCTGGCGGACGTCGTCAAGGTGTCGGACGAAGACCTGCGCGGGCTGTTCCGGCACGACGACCTCGATGCGGCGTTTGCCGCGCTGCGTTCCTGGAATCCGGCCGCGACCTACCTGTACACGCGCGGCGGCGACGGCGCCCACCTCGTCCGGCCGGACGGCGTGTGGCGCGCCGCCGCGCCCCGCGTGCACGTCGTCGACACGGTCGGCGCCGGCGACGCCAGCATCGGCGCCCTGCTCTACAGCCTCATGACGTGGCCGGAACGCGCCGGCGGCAGCCACCTGCGCTTCGCCGTCGCCGCCGGCACCGCCGCCTGCCGCGCGGCCGGGGCCCAGCCGCCGCCGCTGGAGGCCGTGCTGGCGCTGGCCGACGCCATCGCCGTCCAGCGCGAGGAGGCCCGCGTATGATCCGCCGCCTCGCATTCTTGCTTGCCGCGCTCGCCCTGCACGCGGCGCACGCCCAGGACGTCGTCCCCGCGAGCCGGGTCAGCGTCGCGTCGCCCGATGGCCGCCTCGTCCTCGACTTCTATCAGGCGCGCCTGGCCGGCGACAAGCGCGAGCTGCACTACAGCGTGCGCTACAAGGACCGGACGGTCATCCGCGACTCGCGCCTGGACCTGGAGCTGGACAACCACCTGTCCGAGAGCGCCATGGCGCTGCCGGTCGACCGCCACGCGCACTGGTTCGAGAACCTGGCCATCACGGGCGTGACGAAGGCGGCGCACGACAGCACGTGGCACCCCGTCACCGGCGAGCGTTCGACGATCCGCGACCGCTACAACACGGCGACGGTCGCGATGGTCAAGGACGACAATCCGATCTATAAGATGGCGCTCGAGATCCGCGCCTACGACGAAGGCGTGGCGCTGCGCTACGTCTTCCCCGAAAACGAAAAGGGCACCTACTACCGCATCACGCAGGAAAACACCGAATTCGCGCTGCCGCCCGGCACCCGGGCGTGGTATCACGGCTGGGCGCAGGCGCCGTACACGTTGCTGCCGCTGGCGGACTGGCCGGACGAATCGGAACGTCCGCTGACCCTGCAGCTGCCGGGCGGCCTGCACGTGGCCCTGCTGGAAGCGGGCATGGTCGATTATGCGCGCAGCAAATTCCGCCTGAGCGCGACGCGGCCGGACACGCTGGTGACCTCGATGCACGGCGGCGCCGACCTGATCTCTCCGTTCGCCACGCCGTGGCGCGGCATCATGGTGGCCGAGACGCCCGGCGCCCTGATCGAGCACGACGACTTCATCCTCAACCTGAACGACGCGTCGCACATCGCGGACACGGGCTGGATCCGGCCCGGCAAGATCATGCGCGTGATGACGCAGACGACGAAGGACGCGAAGGCGAACGTCGACTTCGCCGCCCGCCACGGTTTGCAGTACATCCTGTTCGACTGGAAGTGGTACGGCAACGCGTTCTCGTTCGACGCCGATGCGACGAAGGTTGCGATTCCCGACTTCGACCTGCCGGAGATCATCCGCTACGCCAGGAACAAGGGCATCGGCGTGTGGCTGTACGTGAACCAGCAGGCGCTGCTCGCGCAGTCCGACACCCTGTTCCAGACCTACCGCGACTGGGGCGTGAAAGGCGTCAAGTTCGGCTTCGTGCAGGTCGGCTCGCACCGCTGGACGACGTGGATCGAAAAGGCGATCCGCCAGGCGGCGGACGCGCACATCATGGTCAACATCCACGACGACTGGCGCCCGACGGGCGAGCAGCGCACGTGGCCGAACCTGCTGACGGCCGAAGGCATCCGCGGCAACGAGGAGATGCCGGATGCGACGCACAACACGGTGCTGCCGTTCACGCGCTTCCTCGCCGGCGCCGCCGACTACACGTTCTGCTACTACAGCCCGCGCATCAGGACGACGCATGCGCACCAGCTGGCGCTCGCCACGATCTATTACAGTCCGCTGCAGACGCTGTACTGGTACGACCGCCCGGCCGATTCGCACGACGAGCCGGAACTGGAATTCTGGGACCGCCTGCCGACGACGTGGGACGAGACCCGCGTGCTGCAGGGCAGCCCCGGCCAGTTCATCACCACGGCGCGCCGCCACGGCGACCAGTGGTTCGTCGGCACGATCACGAACACGGACCGCCGCACGCTGAAGGTCGCCCTTGACTTCCTGGCGCCCGGCAAACAGTATCTCGCCACGATCTACGCGGACGATCCTGCGGCGCCCACCAGTACGAAGGTCGGCCTGCGCACCGTGCGCGTGGACGCGAAGACGGTCATCGAGGCGCCGCTGGCGGCGTCCGGCGGCCAGGCGATCTGGCTGCGGCCGGCGCAATAACGATAGCGAGGAGACAACCATGACAACGCGACAATCGCACTTCCGCTTCCTGTGCGGCTTCGTCTACATCTACTTCTTCGCCCAGGCGATGAGCATTTCGCTGCTCGCGCTGTGGCTGCGCTCGACCCTCAAGCTGTCGGGCACCGAGACGGGCATCGTGTTCTCGGCGAACTTCGCCGCCGCGATGTGCTCGCAACCGATCTACGGCTTCGTGTCCGATCGCGTCGGGACCCGCCGCAACATCCTGTGGACCGTCGCGGCGCTCGTCGCGCTGTCCGGCCTGTTCTTCACGATGGTCTACGCGCCGCTGCTCAAGGCGCACATCCTGCTGGGCGCCGCCGTCGGCGGGCTGTACCTGGGCATCACGTTCATCGCCGGCAGCTATGCGATCGAATCGTACGTCGACCGCATCGGCCGCCGCGACGGCTTCGAATACAGCCGCGTGAGGCTGTGGGGCTCGCTGGGCTTCGCCAGCGCCGCCATGTTCAGCGGCCGGATCTACAACGTCGACCCGGGCATCAATTTCGCGCTCGCGTCGTGCGCCGGCGTGCTGATGCTCGTGCTGCTGGCCGTGTGGCGCACGGGCCCCGACGGCACCGAGGTCCGCGCCCGGGAAGGCGTGCGGCTGGGCGAAGCGTTCGCCCTGCTGCGCATGCCGGGCTTCTGGCGCTTCATGGTGTTCGTGCTGGGCGTGACGAACCTCTACCTCGTGTTCGACCAGCAGTTCTCCAACTACTTCGCGTCGCTGTTTCCCGACGTGGCGACGGGCGCCGCCATGTTCGGCTACCTGAATTCGACCCAGATCTTCCTCGAGGCCGGCGGCCTGTTCCTCGCGCCGCTGCTCGTGCGCCGCATCGGGGCCAAGAACGGCCTGCTGCTGGCCGGCGCCATCATGCTCGTGCGGATCACGGGTTCCGGCCTCGCGGCCGGTCCGCTGTCGATCTCCGCGATGAAGCTGCTGCATTCGGTGGAACTGCCGATCCTGGCCGTCTCGATCTTCCGCTACATCGCGCGCCACTTCGACAACCGGTTCGCGTCGACCGTGTACATGGTGGGCGTGAGCTTCGGCCACTCGATCGGCCTGGCCGCGCTGTCGCCTCTCGCCGGCATCGGCTACGACAGCATCGGCTATTCCGCCACCTATCTGTCGATGGCCGGCATGGGCCTCGTCTTCCTCATCCTGTCCGCCGTGTTCCTGCTGCCGACGCCGCCGGAGACGACCGCGTCCCCCGCAACGCCGCTCGCGGAACCGGCAAAATGAACCGTCAAGGAGTTCGCATGTCTTCCCCCCTCAACCCGGCCCCGATCGAGCCGCTGAACACCGGCGCCCTGCCGCCGCACTGGAACGCCGGCGTCGACAAGGCCGCCATCGAGCGCGCGATCGACCGCGCGCTGGACGCCGTCGACCGCAACCTCGCGCATTTCGGCGACGCCTTCCCGATGCCGTCATCGAAGAACGGCGTCTATGCCGCGATGGACAATACGGAATGGACGAACGGTTTCTGGACCGGCATGCTGTGGCTCGCGTACGAACTGACTGGCGCCGCACGCTACCGCGATGCGGCCCTGCGCCACGTCGCCAGCTTCCACGCGCGCCAGCGCGAACGCATCAACGTCGACCACCACGACCTCGGCTTCCTGTACAGCCTCTCGTGCGTGGCGGGTTACCAGTTGACGGGCGAGCCGCAGGCCGCGGAGGCGGCCCTCGGCGCCGCACGCCTGCTGCTGCAGCGCTACCTGCCCGGCGCCGGCATCATCCAGGCCTGGGGGGAACTGAGCGACCCGGCCCAGCGCGGGCGCATGATCATCGACTGCAACCTGAACCTGCCGCTGCTGTACTGGGCCAGCGACTACACGGGCGACCCGGCGTTCCGCGCGGCGGCCGACCGCCACATCGAAGCGGCCGCGCGCCACATCGTGCGCGCCGACGGCTCCACGTTCCACACCTTCTTCTTCGACCCGGCCAGCGGCGCCCCGCTGCACGGCAAGACGCACCAGGGCCATGCGGACGATTCGTGCTGGGCGCGCGGCCAGGCGTGGGGGATCTCGGGCTTCCCGCTCGTCTACCGCCACAACGGCGACGGCCGCCTCGTCGACCTGGCGAAGGTGCTGGCCAACTACTTCCTGAATCGCCTGCCGCAGGACGGCATCTGCTACTGGGACCTCGTCTTCACGGCGGGCCCGGAACCGCGCGACAGCTCGGGCGCCGCGATCGCCGCCTGCGGCCTGCTGGAGCTGGCGCAGCACCTGCCGCTGGCCGACCCGCTGCGCGCCCCGTACGAACGCGCCGCCGCCGGCATGGTGGCCACGCTGGCCAACGATTACGCGGACACGAGCGGCACCCCTGGCGCCGGCCTGCTGAAGCATGGCGTGTACCACAAGCCGAACGGGGTCGGCGTGGACGAGGCCTGCATCTGGGGCGATTATTTCTACCTGGAGGCGCTCGTGCGCCTCACGCGCACGTGGCGACCCTACTGGTGACGGTCAATCGACCGCTTCGGTCGACTCCCGCTCGACGAGCGTGTACGGCATCAGCCGGTGCTGCGGCATGTACGACTGGCCGGCACGGCGCGAGCGGATGTGCTCCACCAGCAGCGCGACGGCGCTGCGCGCCATCTCCGTGATCGGCTGGTGGATGGTCGTCAGCTCCGGCCACACGGTCGTCGCGACGGGCGTGTCGTCGAAGCCGCAGACGGCGATGTCGTCCGGGACCTGCAGATGCATGCCGTGAGCGACGGCGATGACGGCCGCCGCCATGTCGTCGTTGCTGGCGAAGATCGCCGTCGGCCTGGTCGGATGGGCCAGCAGCTCGCGCGCCGCCAGCAGGCCGGAACGGTACGTGAACATGCCTTGCGCGACGCGCTCGGCGGGCACGTGGTGGCCGGCTTCGCGCATGGCGTCGATGAATGCCTGGTAGCGCAGCTGCGCCGGGGTGTGTTCCGGGTCGCCCTTGATGAAGCCGATGTCCGTGTGGCCGAGCGCCAGCAGGTGCTTCGTCATCGTCAGCGCGCCTTCGTAGTCGTCGATGCGCACGGCCGACATCTGCGGCGACGGTTTCGCGGTCGCCACGGCCACCGACGGAATGCCCAGTTCTCCCAGCTGCTTGAGGGCGGCCTTGGAGTCGCACAGCGGCGGCGGCACGAGGATGCCGTCGGCGCCGTCCGCGATCAGGCGGTCGATCGCCTTGCGCTGGCTGCGCAGGTTGTCGCAGTTCTCGAGGATCAGGTGGGCGCCCGTCTGGCTGCACTCGCCGAGGGCGCCGACGAGGAACGCACTGAGGAAGGCGGCGCTCGGGTTGCTGTACAACAGACCGACGCGCAAGGTACCGATGCGCGCCGCGCGTGCCGCCACGTTGACCTGGTAGTTCAGTTCCTGGATCGCGCGGTTGACCTTTTCCCGCGTCTTGTCGCTGACGCTGGCATTGCCGTTGATGACGCGCGAGACGGTCATCGCCGAGACGCCGGCCTTTTGCGCCACGTCCCATACCGTCGCGCCGCCGGAAGAGCGGTCGCCCTGCTTGGATTCACTACCCATTGAATTATTGTCCTGTAGTCTGTCGTTCCGGCGATGTTATCGATTTCAAGCCGTATATGTTGTATCACATGATACCGCCGGGCCAGCGGAAACGCCACTTGTGACAAGCGGCCATGGCCGACGCACCCGCCCCGGTCCGCCCTTATGCGGTCCGGATAGCCTTGATAGCGTCTATCTTCGAATGCTACCATGAGATCGATAACAACCCAAGGAGACCGTTTTGCCCGCCTCACCCATCGTCCACTCGCCCGCCCCCGCACGGACGCGGATCGCCGCCGCCGTGCTGCTTGCCGCCGCCGCCGTCGCGGGCTGCCGCAGCGTGGCCCAGCCCGCGCCCGCCACGCCCGCCGCCCTCGCGGCCGCGCCGTGGATCGCCGACCTCGGCGACGGCCGCTATCGCAATCCCGTCCTGCACGCCGACTATTCCGATCCGGACGTGATCCGCGTCGGCGACACGTTCTACATGACGGCGTCCAGCTTCAACAACACGCCCGGCCTGCCGCTGCTGGAGTCCCGTGACCTCGTGAACTGGACGCTCGTCGGCCATGCCCTGCCCCGCCTCGAGCCGGCCGCCGTATTCGCCCGCCCGCAGTACGGCAAGGGCGTGTGGGCGCCGTGCCTGCGCTGGCACGACGGGCGCTTCTGGATCTTCTACCCCGACCCCGACTACGGCGTGTACGTCATGACGGCCGAGCATTTCGCCGGCCCGTGGAGCGCGCCGCGCCTGCTGCTGGCCGGGCGCGGCATCATCGACCCCGCGCCCTTGTGGGACGACGACGGCAAGGCGTACCTGATGCACGCGTGGGCGAAGAGCCGCGCCGGCATCAACAACGTGCTGACCCTGCGCCGCATGGACCCGCAGGCGACGCGCATGCTGGACGACGGCGGCAAGGTCGTCATCGACGGCGGCCGCTATCCCGGCTACCACACGGTCGAAGGGCCCAAGCTCTACAAGGCCAACGGGTATTACTACGTGTTCGCGCCGGCGGGCGGCGTCGAGATGGGCTGGCAGGCCGTGTTCCGCGCGCGCTCGATCGACGGCCCGTACGAGGTCCGCCGCGTGATGGACCAGGGCGACACGCCCGTCAACGGCCCGCACCAGGGCGCGTGGGTCGATGCGCCGGACGGCAAGGACTGGTTCGTCCACTTCCAGGACAAGGGGGCCTACGGCCGCGTCGTGCACCTGCAGCCGATGCGCTGGGAAGGCGGCTGGCCCGTCATCGGCGCGCCGGGACGCAAGCCCGGCACGGGCGAACCGGTCATCACGTACACGAAGCCGGTCCAGGGCTTCGGCCCCGCCGCGCCGGCGACGAGCGACGCATTCGACGGCACCACGCTCGGCCCGCAGTGGCAATGGGGCGCGAACCCGGCGCCCGGCTGGTATTCGCTGACCGACCATCCGGGCCACCTGCGCCTGGCCACGCAGGTCGTGCCGGAGGCCGACGGCCAAGTGCGCGCGGCGGGATCGATCCTGACGCAGAAGGCGCCCGCGTCGCGCTTCATCGTCGAGACGCGCGTGCGCCTGGCCGGCGCCGTGGATGGCGATCGCGCGGGGCTGATCGTCAATGCGATGCAGTACACGTGGCTGGGGCTGCGCCGCAGCGGCGGCCGGACTGATCTCGTGCGCACCGTGTGCGGCCCGTTCGGACCGCGCTGCCGCGAGGAGTCCACCGTGGTGCTGGCCGACGCGCCGGCCGAACTGACCCTGCGCATGGCGATGAACGAGAATGCGTTCGTCGGCTTTTCGTACAGCCTCGATGGCCGCGAATTCAAGCCGGCGGGCGACGCGTTTCCCGTCACGCGCGGCACGTGGGTCGGCGCGCAGGTGGGCCTGTTCAGCGTGGGCACGCGCGCGCGCGCGCAGCCGTCGTACCTGGAAGCCGATTTCTTCAACGTGACGGCGCCCGGCCCGGGTCCGTACTGACGGCTCGGGGAGCGGCCGGGACGACCCGGCCGCGACGTTCACGGCGCCCGCGTGGGCGTCTCCCGGATTGCGACAACGGCCACCGACTTCGCCGGAAGCGTCATGCGCAGCTTGCCGTGCACGGCGCGCGCCGCGAACGGAACGGGCGCCGCAGATGCCTGGGCCGCGAGGGTCCGGTGCGCATCCGTCGCTGGCGCGGCCAGCACGCTGCCGCGGGCGCCGCGGGTTTCGGCGCCCGTCACGCCGACGAGGACGTCCACCGCGGCGTCCGGATCCGGGTTGACGAGCGACAGGTACAGGATGCCATCCGGGGCCCGCGCGGCCGAAGCGCTGACCGCCGGCGCGGCGGCGGCGGCCCGCGCATCCCGCTCGACCCGCACGGGCAGCGCGACCGCGCCCTGGAACGGCGCGTGCATCCTGAACGCGTGATAGGTCGGCGTCAGCACGATACCGTCGCCTGCCGCCACGATCAGCGCAAGGTCCGCCGGCGCCATGCTCGCCATGGCCAGGCGGCCGGCGCGCGCGTGGAACACGTGGAACCGCAACGCTGCGGCAAGCGCATCGCCCATCGCATCCGGCCGCCGTCCAGGCCTCCCGTCGGGCCGGGCGCGCCATTCGTCGACGACGAGCTGCACCTTCCGTGCCGGATCGTCGCCGTCGAGCGCGGCGATATGCTGCGCGATGACCGCGTCGGCGCCGTCGACCGCGCCCGTCCCGGCGTCGTGGATGGCGATCGCATCGCGATAGTCGCGTATGCGCTCTTTCTTGCCGACTTCCGCCGTCCATGCGGGATCGCCGCCGCTGGCGACGAGCCTGGGCGGCGTGCCGCTTCGCGCCTTGATGAAGACCGCGTACTGGTTGTACAAGTCCGCGTAGTAGTCGGCCTTCATGTCGCCGCCGCAGCCCCAGCTCTCGTTGCCGACGCCGACATACGCGACCTTGAACGGCCTCGGATGCCCGTTCTTCGCCCGCAGCTGCGCCAGCGTCGAGTCACCGTCCGCCGTCATGTATTCGATCCAGTCCGCCGCCTCGCGGGGCGAGCCCGTGCCGACGTTCGCGACCACGTGCGCGTCCGCGCCGACCTGCTCGGCCAGGTCGAAGAATTCGTGGGTGCCGACGGCATCCCCGTGCACGCCGATGCCGTCGCGCCAATGGTAGGCATCGGCCGCGCATCCGCCCGGCCAGCGCATGACCGGGACGTGGAGCGCCTTGAGCGCGTCGACCATGTCCTTGCGCCAGCCGCGGATATTTGCGATCGGCGACCCCGGCCCCACCCACATCGCGCCGCCGCCAAGTCCGATGGACTGGCCATAGAGGTCCTTGTTGATCACCGGTCCGGGGTGGACCGCGTCGATGGTGACGGCGACCTGCGGCGCCGCGGCGGCCGTCGCCGCGAGCATCGATAACCCGAGCACCGCGCGCTTGATCGATTTCATGCTGCTTCCTTCTGTAAAAAAACCGGCCCGGCTCACTCGTCGATCGCCAGCACGGCAACCGACTTCGCAGGCAGCCTGACGACGAGCTTCCCATGGTCCGCGCTCGCCCGCAGCGGCGCCGGCAACACGGCATCCGGCGCGGCGAAGGTGTTGTGCGCGTCCATCGTGGACGCGGTCAGGACGCTCCCCTGCGCCGCCACGGCCTGCGCGCCGGCCACCTGCACCGCAACGTCGACCGCGTCGTGCGGGTCGGCGTTCACCAGTCCGAGGTGCAGCTTGCCGTCCTTGCCGCGCGCGGCCGAGACGCTGACGGCCGGGATGGCCGTCGCGCCGAAGCGGTATTGCGGATCGCCGGCGACCTTCACCGGCAACGCGGTCGCATCCTGGAACGGCACGTACATCCTGAATACGTGATAGGTCGGCGTCAGCACCATCCGGTCGCCGTCGGTCAGGATCATCGCCTGCAGGACGTTCACCATCTGCGCGATGTTGGCCATGCTCACGCGCGCGGCGTGCGCATGGAAGATGTGGAAGTGCAGCGCCGCCACGAGCGCGTCGCGCAGGGAATTCTGCTGCTGCAGGAAGCGCGGGTTGGTGCCCGGCGTGGGATCGTACCAGGTGCCCCATTCGTCGACCGCGATGGTGTACTTCTTTCCGGGATCGGTCTCGTCGAGCCGGGCGACGTTCGCGGCGATGAGGTCGTCCATATGCAGGGCATCCTTCAGCGCCGAGATCCATTGGTCCTCGCCGAAGCCGGTCGCCGCGCCCTTCGTTTTTCCGCCCCGGCCCGGCACCGTGTAGTAGTGCAGGCTGATCGCGCTCGCGTTCGCGCGGATGTGGCGGCTCAGGTAATCGGTCCAGGCGACGTCGCCATCCAGGCCGCCGGCGGCGATGAGCGCCGGCATGGCGTCCGGCGTCGTCCGCACGAACGTCGCGTCGTGGTTGTACAAGTCGGTGTAGTGGCGCGCCGTCATATTGCCGCCGCATCCCCAGCTCTCGTTGCCGAGACCAAAGAACGCCACCTTGAACGGTGCGGGATGGCCGTTCCGGGCACGCAATCGGGCGAGGGATGACTGGCCGTCCGCCGTCATGTACTCGATCCATTCCGCGATTTCGCGCGCCGAGCCCGTGCCGACGTTGCCGTTGACGTAAGCCGCGGTCCCGAGCTGGTCGACGAGGTCGAAGAACTCGTGCGTGCCGACGGCATTGGTTTCCTTGACGCCGCCCCAGTTGGCGTTGATCTTGACGGGCCGCCGGTCGCGCGGGCCAATGCCGTCGCGCCAGGCGTAATCGTCCGCGAAGCAGCCGCCGGGCCAGCGCACCACCGGGACGTGCAGCGCCTTCAGCGCGCCGACGGCATCGTCGCGCCAGCCGCGGGTATTCGGGATCGGCGATTCGGGGCCGACCCACAGGCCGCCGTACACGCCGGTGCCGAGATGCTCGACGAACTGGCCGTACACATTCCTGTTGATGACCGGCCCCGGACGGGCCGCGTCGATCTCGACGTCCACTTGCTGGGTTGCACAGGCCATCGCCGCGGCGCACATGCCGGCGGCAATGACGGGAAGGCGGATCCACTTCATGACGCAATCCTTGGTTCTTGAAACGACCGGGCGCAGAAACGGCCGGACCGTACCGGCCGGCAGCGCCCGATACGGTCCGGCGCCGGCCGCGGGATGCGGCCGGCACGCTGGCTGTTACGCGTTCCGGCGATCAGAACTTGTAACGCAGGCCCACGCTGAACGTGCGGCCATTCTCGAAGTGCTGCAGCTCGCGGCCCGTCTCGTAGGTCTGCGCTTCGCCGATGAAGCGGTTCGGCGCCTTGTCGGTGAGGTTGGACGCGGTGAAGGCGAGGGTCGCGTGGTCGTCGATCGCGTAGTTGAGCGACGCGTCGAGCAGGCCATAGCCCGCGATGTAGCCGCTGCCCAGCGGCGTCAGCGGGTTCACGCCGCCCCACAGCTGGGACGAGCGCCACGTGTACACGAGGCGCGCCGACAGCTTCTTGTCCTCGTACATGCCGGTGACGCTGTAGCTGTTCTTCGACACGAACGGCTGCTGGGTCGTCAGGAAGACCGGCGCCGCCGCGGTGCCCGCGTTGACGGGATTGGACGTGTCGACGTAGGTGTACGAACCCGATACGCCGAAGTTCTTCAGCCAGTTGTAGCTGTTATTGAAGAACCATTGGCCCGACACTTCGATACCGCGTGCGAAGCCCGGTTCCGCGTTCACCGGCCGCGTGACCAGGTATTGGCCGCCCGAGCAGGTATTGGACGTCGTGCCGGCATACGGCGCGACGAGCGGCACCGTCATGCATTGCGCGAGGTTGCTGAAGAAGCCCTTGATCTTCTTGTCGAACACGGCGGCCGACACGTAGTTCGTCGCGTTGAAATAGCGCTCGAGCGAGAAGTCGAAGCTGTCGGCGATCTGCGGACGCAGGCTGCCGTTCCCCATGTTGCCCGTACCGTCGACGTTGGCGTTGATGAACGGATTCAGCGAGCCCAGGTCGGGGCGCGTCATTCCGCGGCCATAGCCGAAGCGTGCCAGGAAATCCTTCTGGATGTCGTAGGTCGCGTTGAACGTCGGCAGGACGTTGGTGTAGGTCGTCGATTGCGGGAAGTCGACATACGTCAGCGCTGCCTGCGTGAAGTCGCGGTTGCGCGCCGTCGCCGACGACCTCGTACGCACCACGCGCACGCCGACATTGCCCTTGAGGCGTTCGTCCAGTCCCGAAAACTCGCCGACCAGATAAGCGGCCAGCGTGTTCTCGCTCATGAGACGGTGCGCCAGCGGGTTTTCCGCGAAGCTGCCCTCGGCCGGGATGCCGGCATTCGGGAACTGTCCGCGCACCTGGTTGCCGAGCAGCGCATCCGGATTGTAGACGAGATAGCCGCCCGCATAGCCGGCGGTGCCGTCCATGTAGTTCGACGGCGCGGCCTGCAGCACGCCCGTGTTGCCCGCCACCGAGATGCCGTTCGAACGGTCGGCCTTGAGCCCCGTGCCATCCGTCGTCAGCGAGCGGCCGAAGCCGTGGTCCATGAACAGGCTTTGCTGGTGCGCGAAACGCGTACCGAATTTCAGCTTGTCGAAGAAGCCGCGATCGAACGTGTAGGCGCCGTCCAGCGCGGCCGCGCCGCCCTTGTCGTCCCAGGTCAGGTAGGTGACCGGATACCAGTTGTAGACGAAGTTGCCCGGATCGGACAGGCTCGGACCGCTGATGGCGATCTGGTGCGGCAGGCCGTCCGCGACGCGCGACACGTCCCACGACAGGCCGGCCGCACCGGCCATTTCGACGCGGCGGTTGTCCTGCTTGCGGTCCGCCTTGATGTACGAGAAATCGGCCTTCAGCGACAGTGCGCTGGTCGGGCTCCACTCGACGCCGCCGGCGCCGATCCAGGTCGAGTACGGGCTGTGCTCGTCGCCGCCCCACGGCCGCACCTGCGAGTTCAGGAACGTCCCGCTCTGCAGGCGCTGGGTCGTCAGGATATCGTTGCTGCCGCCGTTGAAATTGCGGTTGGCGAGGCCCTCGGTGACGGCAAACGGCGCGGTCTGCAGGTTCTGGACATTGCCGCCGTTGTCGACGAAGACGAAGCGATAATTCTGGTGATACAGGTAACCGGTGTAGTTGGTCTCCACGTAGAACCGCAGGGTGTTGTCGACGCGGTAGTCGGCGGCGACGTTCAGGCCCTTACGCTGACGCATGATGGTTTCCTGGAACACGTTCGTGTTCACGGCCGGCGTCGAGATGATGTTGGCGACCTGGTCCGGCGTGAGTCCGGCCGTGTTCGGCATGTTGACGCCCACGGTCGGCGACGTGGCGAGGGTCGGCACGCTGGCGAGGTAGCTCACGTCGTTACGGCCGACGTACTTCGACATCGGCTTGCCCGGGTCGTTCGTGGTGTTCGATGCGGCCATGTTCGCGTATTCGGCGCTGTCGCCGCGGACGACGCGGCGGTAATCCGGCGCACGGTTGGCCGGCGTGCTGTCGGAACGCCCGGTGCTCTTCTGGAACGCGAACGCGGCCATGACGCCGATGCGCGAGCCGCCACCGAGGTCGAAGCGGTTGGCGAGCAAGCCGAACAATTCCGGATCGGTCTTCTTGGCCAGGTCGTTGTAGCGCGCATTCGTGCTCAGCGTGGCCGTCAGGCCCTTGAAGTCGCTCGGATTGCGGGTGCGGATATTCACCAGGCCGCCGATGGCGCCTTCGATGTGTTCGGCGGACGGATTCTTGTAGACGTCGACGCCGGCAATCATGCCGGGGATCGCGTCCTCGATATTGAACTCGCGTGCGCCGGCGGTGAAGTAGGCGCGGCCATTGACTTGCGATGCCGTCTGGCCCGCGAGGCCGCGGATGGTCAGGCCCGAGCCGTAGCCGGCCGGCGAAGCGCCCTCGCCGCCGTAGCGGTAGCCCTGCACGCCGGGAAGACGGGTCAGCGTCTCGGCCACGTTCGGGTCGGGCAGCTTGCCGATGTCCTCGGCCGTGATCGAATCCACGACTTCCATCGTATCGCGCTTGATGGCGACGGACGACTGGGCGCTGGCGCGCAGGCCCGTCACGACGACGGTGTTGGCGTTGGGGTCCACCTGCTGCGCGAACGCGTTGCCTGCGAAAGCCTGCGCGAGCGCCAGGGCCACGACCGACATTTTCGGTCCGATGTTGCGATGTTGATTCATTGTGTTCTCCTCCAGGATGCTGGTTTGCTGGTTATTGCCGGCTTGGGCTCATCGGGCACATTGGCCTCGCTGGGTGGTGCCGGCGTTTTAGGTATCGATAACAAATCTGCTTTGAATTATACGTGCCATCCTTCCTTGTATTAATGCCTTTGCGAAATATCATGTTCTTTGTGGTATTTGCACTACGCCGGGTGCTTGACAATCCCCCGGCGTAGTGCAGCCGTTCACTCGGCCGCGACCCGGTCGGCACGCACCGGCGCGAGCACGAAGCGATAACTGGCCGGCGCCAGCGGGATGCGGTACTTCACATGCGGCCGGCCGTCGAGACTCCACCCGGTGTCGCCGCCGACGCCGGCCTGCGCCATGTCGACCAGCACCGTGCCGTCGCCATGCGGCGCGATCTCGGAACTCTTCCACGTGCCGCGCGGCCGCAGGTACAGGTCCTCGTACGGGAATGCGAGCGCGTTGAACGAGAACGGCGTGTCGGCGCCCACCCGGATGCCGGCGCCGTCGGCGCTCTTCAACTGGAACCAGCGCACATCCGTCTTGTTGCCGCTTTCCTGCGGGCGGATGTAGCCGTGGTATTGGTCCGACACCTTGCCCGCGTACAGGCCGAGCGCGGAACCCGTCTTGCGGTCCGCGTACGATTCGTACGGGCCGCGGCCATACCAGGACAGCGTGTCGAGCGCGGGCAGGCTGTCGAAGCGCAGGCCCAGGCGCAGCGGGTCCGGCAGGTCGTCGCGCAGCGGCGTGAAGCTGGCGGCCACCTCGACGCTGCCGTCGACACGCATGCGATACACGTTTTCCCAGTGCGCCGCACCGGCGCCGAAGCTGAACAGCACGCGCACGCCGTCGCCCTCGACGGCCACGCCGCGCACCTTGCGCTGTTCCGTGAACGTCTGCCAGACCTTGTGGCTCTTGTCCACGCCCGCGCCCTCGTCGTTGTCCGTCAGGCCGCGCCAGAAATTCGGCGCGCCGCCCTTGAGCACCGTGCGCCCGGCCACCGTGTAGGTCACGAGGCCGGTGTCCGGCGCGACGCGCAACACGGCGTCGGCGGCGCGCAGTTCGACGGCACCGTCCGTGCGCACGGGGGCCACGGTCGCCGGCGCCTTGTGCGCGACCGCCGTCGACGGCAGCACGAACTGCGACCAGCCGACGACCGTGCCCTGCTCCACGCCCGGCGCCGCCGCGCGGCTGCGGGCCCGCACGGTCAGCACCCGTTCGCCTTCGCGGCCGGCGTCGGGCAGCGCGAGGGCGAGTTTCTGCCTGCCGCCTGCCGGCGTGGCCGCATCGGCCAGGGTGCCGTGCGCGACGACGACGCCGTCGCGCGCCAGTTCCCAGTCGAACGCCAGCTGCGACAGGTCGCGGAAATCGTAGCGGTTCACGACCTCGATGCTGCCTGCGGCCGGGTCGCCCTCGAACACGACGGGCGAATAGACTTTCTGCAGCTCGTAGTATTCCGGATCGGGCGTGCGGTCGGAACGCACGACGCCGTCGCCGACGACGCTGTTGTCGCCGCGCCCAGGATTCAGGTCGAAGCCGGATGCCCAGTACGTGCGGCCCTTGTCGTCGCGCGCGATGATGCTCTGGTCGACCCAGTCCCACACGAAGCCGCCCTGCAGCTTGCGGTGCGCGCGGATGACCTTCCAGTAGTCTTCCAGGTTGCCCAGCGAATTGCCCATCGCGTGGGCGTACTCGCACTGGATCATCGGCTGGCGGTAGGCCGGATCGAGCGCGTAGTCCTCCATCTTTTCGATGTCGTCGTACATGGGCGCGTAGATGTCGACGTAGGCGTTCGGCAGGTGTTCCTCGCCGATGGTCCCGTGCCCCAGGTAGCTGATCAGGCGCGTCGGATCGTTCTTGCGGATCCAGGCGGCGGCGTTCTCGAAGTTCGGTCCCGTGCCGGCCTCGTTCCCCAGCGACCAGAAGATGACGGACGGCGAATTCTTGTCCCGCTCCACCATGCGCGACACGCGGTCCAGGTGCGCGATGCGCCAGTGCGGCTTGTAGCCCAGCTGGATGGACGCGCGCGCCTCCGGCGTCGCAGCCTGGTCGCCCGCCTGCATGTAGCCGTGCGATTCCAGGTCCGCCTCGTCCATGATGTACAGGCCATATTCGTCGGCCAGGTCGTACCAGCGCGGATCGTTCGGGTAGTGCGACGCGCGCACGGCGTTGACGTTGGCGCGCTTCATCAGCTCGATGTCCTTGCGCATCGTCTCCATCGACATCACGCGCCACGTATGGGGGTCGTGCTCGTGCCGGTTGACGCCCTTGATCATCACGCGCCTGCCGTTCACCCGCACTTCGCCGTCCGCCACTTCGACGGTACGGAAGCCGATACGGCGGG
>NZ_LMCY01000049.1:25600-106545 GCF_001425685.1 Massilia sp. Root335
CATCCGACACCTCGACGAGGAGCGTGTACAGGTTCGGCGTCTCGGCCGACCAGGGCTTGACGGACGGGATGGCGCCAGCCAGCGCCGCCTTGCCGTCCGCGCCGGACTTGCCCCGCACGTGCAGGACTTCGCGCGCGCCGTCCAGCACGCGGGCGTCGACCTGCATCGCGGCCGGAACGCCCGCCATGTCGGCCACCAGCGCGAAGCTGCCGTCGCGGTAGGCCGGCTTGTCCAGCGCCGCGGTCACGCGGTAGTCGCGCAGGCGCGTCTTCGGTTCCGCATACAGGTACACGCTGCGCTCGATGCCGTTGACGCGCCAGAAATCCTGGTCTTCCAGGTACGAACCGTCCGCCCAGCGATACAGTTCGATCGCGATCATGTTGCGGCCCGGGTGCACGTAGCGGGTCAGGTCGAATTCGGCCGGCAGCTTGGAATCTTCCGAATAGCCGACGCGCTTGCCGTTGACCCAGACGTAGTACGCTGCGCCCGCCGCACCGATCTGGAGGAACACGTCGCGGCCGTGCCAGGCCGCCGGCACGTCGAACTCGCGGCGGTACGATCCCACCTCGTTGAGGTCATGCGGGATATACGGTTCGTTCTGCGGAAACGGGTACTTGATGTTGGTGAAGATCGGCTTGCCGTAGCCCTGCGCCTGCAGCATGCCCGGCACCTGGATGTGGCCCCATTTGGCAACGTCGTACGACGGCTTGAAGAATTCCTTCGGGCGCGCTTCCGGGTTCGGCGAATACTTGAACGACCACGTGCCGTCCAGCGACAGATAGTACTGCGACGCGGCCTTGTCGCCGGCCAGCGCCTTGTCGCGCGATTCGAAATTGAAGAACGTCGCCTTCATCGGTTCGCGGTTGACGGCCACGACTTCCGGCTGTTCCCACTCGGCCGGTTGCGGCCGGGCCGCCAGCGCCGGCAGCGCCGCCGCGGCGAGGACGACGGTCGCGATGATGTTCATTGATGCCATGAAGTGCCTGCCTCTTTCTCGTTGTCGGTGCATGATGGGCCTGTCCTTCAGCGGAAATGCAGGCCGTCGACGAATTCGTTCACCTCGAGCAGTCCCGCCTCGGGCGCGCTCAAGCGCTTGCCGCCGACGGTCACGTTCTCGATCGTGACGTTCCTGACCATGCGCGCGCCGTCGCGGCCCGTGATGCGCGCGGCGCTCGGCGCGCCGCGGCCCGTGTAATGGATGTTGCGCAGGGTGACGTTCTCGATGCCGCGGCCGGGGCTCGTGTTGTACTTGGCCGTGTAGGCGATCTTGAGGTTGAACAGCTTGCCCTCCTCGATGCGGTCGACGCGGATGTCGTCGAACACGACGTCGCGCACCAGGTTGTCGTCGCCGGCCATGATGCCGAGCGCGCCCTCGTATTCCGGCTCGTCCTCGTCGTGCTCGAGGATGTCGATGTTGGAAAAGCGCAGGCGCTCCAGCACCTCGCTTTGCGGGTGGGCCGGCGTCGGCGTGTTGCCGTGGATGCCGATCATGACGGCGTGCGCGACGTCGGCCCACAGGGTCGAGTCTTTCACCTGCACGTCGCGGGTGTCGCCCCAGATGTCCCAGCGGTGGTTGTAGAACGTGACGCAGTCGTCGGACGTGCGCACGAAGCTGTCCGCGATCGTCACGCGCTCGCAGGCGAAATGTCCCAGCCCGTCGGACCACTGGCCCGCGCCGATCGTGCGGATGTTCTTTTCGACGAGGTCCTGCGAGGTGATGCAGCGCATCGTGCCGTGCGGCTGGTTGATGAAGATCGGACCGTCGATCTCGACGTGACGCGAATTCCGCACGATCATCATGTCCACGCCGTCGAACAGGCCGTCGCTGATCACCTTGACGTCTTCCACGCCGTCGATTACGAGGGGATTCTTCATGATGGCCGCGCCGTGGATATACACCGTGGTGTGGGAACGCACGCGGAATTCGCCGCTGTGGATGCCGGGCCCGAAGAACACGGTGCTCTGCGTCATGTCGGGCGTCGTGCCCGTGCCGACGTCGTACGAGGACAGGTCCGCCGGCACGGCCGGCATGTCGGCGCGGATCGCGTGGGTGAACACGTGCAGGTTGTGCAGGTGGTCGTCGTCGAATTCCACGCTCAGGTTGTCAGGGCGGCGCAGCGTGAAGTAGACGATGCCGTCGCGCACGACGGGCTTGACGCCCTTCGCATCCGGCCGTATGGTCACTTTCGAGAACATGCCATTGTTCTTCTGGACCGCCACCTCCACCGCGCCGTCGAAATTGAAGTACACCATCGAGGCATCCTGGGGCTTGTCGAGGTCCACCTTGACGTTGTATTCGTACAGGTCCTGCCACGCGCCGCCGGGCACGCGCACGCGCACCGTGTAGTCGTCGTTGTGGTGGGAATAGCGGATCGGGTTCGGGAACGGGTGCACCTGCAGCCGGTTCTCGCCGGCGTGGGCCGGCGCGATGCCGGCGAACAGGCCGGCGCACAGAACGGCAAGCGGCAAGGTGCACAGGCGTGCGAACGCACGTAACGTGGACAACAACATCGTCTCCTTTACCCGTGCATGCGGACCGCGCCGCCGCCGGGTTTATCGTTTGGTTGCGGCGGGATCGGACTCTGCCCCGCCGTCGTTGGTATCGATAACAGCCTCAATTACATTTATATCACATCTGATGCGACTGTCAAGACCATGTCCGCTTTCGCAATGGAGCGCGGCCATCGTCACCTGCCGATGATAACGGCGGCGGCCGACGGCGACCCATATGTTTTTTATCGAAACGGATATCTTTTGCACATGGCAGATGCACTCCCGTCACCGGCCATGGCGGGCGCGCGACAGCTTGATTCGCGTCGTGGTTAACGATAACAAAACAAGGGCGATCCATGCTAGCATCGGCGCCGCAGTACGGCAGCACTTCGATCGCAGTCCAACACACGCCTGCATGGCATGGAGACGCCACATGAAGAGAATCGAACCGCACGACAGCAACGAACCCGCCAGCCCGACCCGCCCCGCCCTCACGCCCGCGGAGGCGCCCGACGCCGTCTCGCGCGCCGAGCTGGGACGCCGCAGTTTCCTCCTGAGTCTCGGCGCCATTGCCCTCGCCGGCTGCGGCGCGGGCGGCGCCGACGGCCCCGCCGCCAGCCTGCTCTCCGGCGGGACGGCAGGTGCAACGGCAACCGGAACGATGAGCGGGACCGGCGCATCGACCGGCCCCTTCGTCCATCCGGGCCTGCTGCACACCCAGGCCGACTTCGACCGCATGCAAGTCAAGTACACGACCGCGCCCTGGTCCGGCAGCTGGAACATCCTGGTCAACAACTCGCACGCGAGCCTGACGTACACGCCGCATCCGCAGACCATCGTGTACCGCGGCTACGACGGCACCCACGCGGAGAACTACAGCACCCTGTTCAACGACGTGGCCGCCGCCTACGCCTGCGCACTGCGCTGGAAGATCTCGGGCGACATCAACTACGCCAACAAGGCCGTGCAGATCATGAACGCCTGGTCGTCGACGCTCACGTCGATCCAGGGCACGACGGACGCCGCCCTGGCCGCCGGCATCTACGGCTACGAATTCGCCAACGCCGGCGAAATCATGCGCACCTATACCGGATGGGCCGCGGCGGACATCACGAGTTTCCAGAACATGATGCGGAATGTCTTCTATTCCATCAACCACGACTTCCTGATCCGCCACAACGGCACGGACATCACGCACTACTGGGCCAACTGGGACCTGTGCCAGATGGCGTCGATCATGGCGATCGGCGTGCTGTGCGACGACCGCACCCTGTTCGACGAAGCCGTCACCTATTTCCAGTCGGGCGCGGGCAACGGCGCCGTCGCGCAGGCCGTGTACTACATCCACCCGGGCTTCCTGGGCCAATGGCAGGAATCGGGGCGCGACCAGGGCCACAACACCCTCGGCATCGCGCTGATGGGCGCCCTCTGCGAGATGGCGTGGAACCAGAGCGTGGACCTGTACGGCTACGATAACAACCGCTTCCTGATGGGCGCGGAATACGTGGCGAAAGCGAACCTGATCCAGTCGGGGACGACCTATTACACGGTGCCCTACGTCCCCTACAACAACGCCGACAACGTCTACCAGGGCGTCTTCTCGACGAACAGCCAGGGCAACGTCCGCCCGTGCTGGGCGCTGGTCTACAACCATTACGTCAACCGCAAGGGCCTCGCGGCGCCGTATTCGAAGATGTTCGCGCTGCAGATCCAGCCGGAAGGCGGCGGCGGCAACTACGGCCCGAACAGCGGCGGTTACGACCAGCTGGGCTACGGCACCCTCACCTGCACGCGCGATGCGATCGCGGCCGGCGCCGCTCCCAGCGGCCTGAAGGCGCGCACGCCGGCCGGCCAGGTCGAGCTGTCGTGGTGGGGCAGCGCCTACGGCACCAGCTACAACGTCAAGCGCGCCACGTCGACGAGCGGTCCCTGGACCACCATCGCGAGCGGCATCACCGACCTGCTGACGTACACCGACAATCCGGGCACCGGCACCTGGTATTACGTGGTCTCCGCCATGACGCCGGGCGGCGAAACGGCCGATTCCAACCGCGCCACGGCCAAGGTGGGCAAGACGCTCCATACCTACCTGGCGTGCAACGAGGGCACCGGCACGGCGGTGTCCGATGCCAGCGGCCAGGGACACGCCGGCACGCTGACGGGCAGCGCCGCCTGGGGCACCGGCAAGTCGGGCAGCGCCGTCGCACTGAACGGGAGCACGGACTATGTGAACCTGCCGGCCAACCTGGTGACGGACCTGACGGACTTCACGGTGGCCTGCTGGGTGTACTGGAACGCAGCGCGCACCTGGGAGCGGATCTTCGACTTCGGTTCGGGCACGGGCCGCTACATGTTCCTCACGCCGCGCTCCGGCAGCGGCGGCGCGCGCTTCGCGATCACCGTCGACGGCGGCCACGGCGAGCAGGCGGTATCGAGCACCACCGCACTGCCGACCTCGCAATGGGTGCACGTGGCCGTGACACTGTCGGGGCGGACCGCGACGCTGTACGTCAACGGCGCCGTGGCCGGCACCAACAGCGCCGAGTTCCTGCCGCCGTGGCAGTTGGGGGGCACGAGCCAGAACTGGATCGGCCGTTCGCAGTATGCGGCCGACCCTTACTTCAACGGCAGGATCGACGAGTTCCGCATCTATCGCGGAGCACTCAGCGCGGCGGACATCGCGGCGCTGATCGCGTCCAGCTGATCGCGTCCAGCTGAGCGCGTAAAAAAGCCGGCCCGCGTCGCGCGACGCGGGCCGGCCGGATGCTTCAGCGCGGTGTCAGCGCCGGCGGCGGCGTGCGAGGGCCAGCGCCGTCAGTCCGATGCCCGCCAGCAGATAGGCGGCCGGCTCGGGCACCGCCGTCACCGCGGGATCGTTCAGGGTGGCGGCGACGCTCCCCTGCCCTTGCGCGCCGGTCGCCGGGGTCCAGGCGAAGTCCGCCAGCGCTCCCGAGACCGGATCGTAATGGCCGAGCGGCGCGAACGCGTCGTCGAACGCCGACACGACGAAATGCGATACATAACTCGCCAGCGGGTCGGGCTCGCCGGCGAACGTCAGGTCGAACGACAGCACGCCGCCGAAATCCACGGCGTGGAACAGATCGTTCGCCGTGTCGTTGCGGAACGCGTACCCGCCCGGCACCGGCGTCAGGCCCCAGGAGTCGATGTACGCGCTGCCGTCGAAGCCGACCATGTGGTCGACCACGGCCGTCGCCAGCGGCACGCCGCTGCCGGCGCTCAGGTTCATGTCGATGTAGCCGTCGGCCACGCCGAACGTCGACGTGTCGATCGCCACGTGGATCGTGCCGGCCGACGCCGCCCCGGCGCCGGCCGCCAGCAGCGCGGCGAGGGCCGCCCGGGTGCACAGGGCGGCAAGTTGGTTCTTGAATCGGGTGTGCATGTCGTGTCCTCAGAAATGGGGTTGGTAGAGCGCCGGCGTGTAGCCGACGATGCCGCGGGCCGGATTCGTGAACGTCAGCGGCACGGTCAGCGTCGCGCCGGGATTGAGCGGGCCGCCCACGACGACGTAGGGCGCGCCGCCGTTCGTGCCCGCGGCGCCGTCGAGCGTCACGCCCGCGGTGAGCCCGTTCAAGGTGAGCCACAGCGGGCCGGCCAGCGCCGTCGCGCCAGTGTTCGTGACGGTCACGCCGCCCACGTACTTGCCGGTCGCGCGGTTCAGCGTGGCGCCCTGCTGGGTCATCCTGACGCCCGTGCTCACGTCGGCCGGCGCGATGTTCACGGCGAGCGTGTGCTGCGCCTCGGTATTGCCGGCTGCGTCGACGCTCCAGTAGGCCACCGTATGGCTGCCCGTCGTGGCCAGCGCCAGCGCCGTGCCGGTCTGGCGCGCGCCGCCGTCCACCGTGTAATACGTCGCCGCGACGCTGCCGCCGACGTCGCTGGCGGACAGGGTCACAGTCACGTTCGTCGCGGGCGTGCCGTTTGCCGCGGACGCGGGGTCCGTGGCAGCCGTCGTGACGGGCGGCGTGGTGTCGGCGCCGTGCAGCGAACCGTGCAGGCGCACTTCCGACAGGTTACCGAACCACGTGCCGCCGTTGTAGATGCGGATGTAGCGGTACGGGGCCGCACTGGCGACGGGGAAGGTCTGCCATTCCGGCGTCGAGGCGGCCGGGCTGGTGAGCGTCGTCCAGCTCGTGTTGTCGTTCGAGCCCTGGATCACGGTGCCCTTCGCACGGGTGTAATACTGGTCCTGGCGCGCCGCCAGTTCCACGCCCGTCAGGTTGACCTGGTTGCCCGACTTGAAGTCGAACGTGATGAAGCTGCCCGCACCCGAGTTGTTGCTGCCGGTGCGGAAGTCCGAGATCGAGCCGAGGTTCGCGTCGAACAGGTTGTTCACGTTGCCCAGCGTGGTGGACGCGGGACGGTTGACGCTCGAGTCGATCAGCGTGGCGACGGCGGCCACGTTACGGATCGTGTCCGCCTCGTCCACCAGCGTCAGTCCCGTGTTGTCGGTCGTCGCCGTGCTCGTGAAGCCGTCCGCGCCGTTGGCCTGCTTGTAGCTGATCGCGAACTTGACGGCGCCCGCCGCCACGCCCTCGTTCAGCGTCGCGGTGGCCGTGAAGTTGATGTTGTCGGTCGTCGTCACGGCGGCCGGGACGCCCTGGATCGCGACGGCCACGTTGCTGACCGCTTCCTTGGCCGTGAACGTCAGCTTGACCGCGTTGCCGGGCACGATGCGCGTGCGCAGCGCCTGCGCGGAACTCATCGACACGGTCGCGATCTTGTTCGACGATGCGGCGGTGCCGTACAGGCGCAGCTCCTCCATGTTCCCGTACCAGTTATTGCCGTTCGTGATGCGGATGTAGCGGTATGGCTGCGGGCTGCCCACGGTCAGTGTCTGCCAGTCCGCCGTGTTGCCGGCCGCGTTCGAGATCGTCGTCCAGGACGTGTTGTCGTTCGAGCCCTGCACCACGGTGCCGTTGATGCGCGACGAGTACTGGTCCTGGCGCCCGATCACTTCGGCGCGCTGGATGGTCGCCTGCCCGCCCTCCTTGAAGTCGAACATCACCCAGCCGCCGTAGCCGCTGCCGTTCACGCGGAAATCGGTACCGCTGGCCAGGTTGCTGTCGAACAGCGTGTTCACGGTCGCCAGCAGGTCGGTCGCATTCCGGCCGCTGGAATCCTTCAGGCTCGTGATGGCCAGCAGATTGTCCAGGTAATTCGTCTGGTCGGCGATGAACAGCGACGTGCTGTCCGTCGTGAACAGCACGGGTTCGGCATCGACGCCGGCCGCCGTCTTGTAGTTCAGCAGGAACTTGACGTTGCCCGGCTTGACGTCGCCCGGCATCACGGCCGTCGCCGTGTAGTTGACGTTGTCGGTCGTGCTCACCTGCGCGGGCTGGCCCTGGATCGTCGCCGTCACGGCGTTGATCGGCGCCGCGGCCTGGAAATTCAGCTTGACCGTATTGCCCGGGACGATGCGCTTCTTCAGCGCCTGGTCGGAAGCGAGCGACACCGACGACAGCTGGTTGACCGTCTCGTGCCGGATGCCGAAGATGCGGAATTCCGCCATTTCGAACATGGTGCTCGACGGCTCGATCATCTGCAGCTTCAGGAAGCGGAACTGCTGGTTCTTCAGGTCGTCGCTCACGTCCAGCGTCTGCATGTCTTCCGTGACCGCCGTCATGCCCGGGGTCAGGCGCACCCAGTTCTCGTTGTCGTTCGAACCGAACACGGTGACGCCGCCGATGCGCTCGGGGAAGCTGGTCCGCACCTGCAGCTGGAACGCGCTGGCGTTGACCTTGTAGCTGGGGCCGAAATCCATGGTGTGCGTCAGGTTCTGCGCCTGGCCGTAGAACACGAACGAATCGGAACTGCCGTCCAGCAGGTTCGGGACGGCCGTGCCGAACGTGGACGAGACGAACATGTTCGCGAAGTTCATGCTGCCGTCGGCGAGCAGCGGCGTCAGTTCCGCGAGGCCCGTCATGGCGGCCTGCAGCGCGCCCAGCTTCTGGTAGAACTGGTCGTCGCCCGCCGTCGCCACCGCATTCGTCGCGTCCGCATAGGCCGCGTTGTAGACGGCCAGCGTCTGGCTGGTGTACAGCGTGCCGGGCTTGTACGCGGCCGTGACGGCCGCGATCGCGGACTGGCGGTCGGCGCTGACGACGATCCGCGCGGCCTTCGACGTGACCACCGTGCCGTCGGTCGACGTGACGATGAAGTCATAGGTGCCGGCCTGGGTCGGCACCCACGAGAACGCGCCGGTCGTCGAGTCGAACCGGGCGCCCGGCGGCAGGTTGTCGATCTTGTAGGTGAGGACGTCGGTGGCCGTGGCGTCCGTCGCCGCGAAGCTGTACGCGACGGTGGCGGTCGATCCCGCGTTCGTGTACAGGCTCAGCGCCGCATCGCCGCTGGTGAACACGGGCGGCGTGATGGCGGTGCCCGGGTTGACGTTCAGGTGGTCGATGTCGACCGTCGTGCCCGCGCCCTTGATGGTCAGGGGCAGGTAGTCGCCCAGGCCCTGGTACTGGTTGAATGCGTAACTCACGTAGCGCCATTGGCCCTGCGTGTCCGGCAGCAGGATCGTGTCGCCGAACGCGTCCATCGACGCTTCGCCGTTCGTGCGCACGCGGAACGCGACGCTGCGCGTGCCGTTGGCGTAGCCGAACACCGCCAGCCTGCTGCCCGCCCCGGTGGCCGCGACGCGCACGAACGACGCCGCGTCGTCCTGCATGGCCGTGCCGAAGCCGTCCAGCGACGTGAAGCGGTCTTCCACTTCGCGCAGCGGGTCGACGATGGGCTTCACGAGGAATTGCGTGCCCTCGCTTTCCGCCGCGGGCGGAATGAAGAGCCAGAAATCGCCGCCGCCGTCCACGCCGTCCCAGTTGTAGGTCGTCCGGTCCGCGAACATGCGCGTGAAGTTGGGCGCGCGCTGGCTCATGTCCAGGCCGCGCGTGTATTTGTAATAGTAGTACGGCTCCCACGTGTTCTGCGTGAGGCGGCCGCGGTACCCGCCCTGCAGCGTCTTGTAGACCACGGTCGGCACGCCG
The DNA here is from genome assembly GCF_001425685.1 of Massilia sp. Root335. GTDB lineage: Bacteria > Pseudomonadota > Gammaproteobacteria > Burkholderiales > Burkholderiaceae_D > Telluria > Telluria luteola. The sequence continues at coordinate 35,101 of NZ_LMCY01000049.1, forward strand.
TTCGGGTCCGTGTGCGCGGCCGTCGGCACCCACGGCGTGTCGTAGCCGAGCATGAACCCGGCGAAGTATTCGGTCGCGTCCAGGATGCGGTCGTTCAGGAATTCGTACGGCCCGACGGCATCGGGCGCCGTCGACGCCGTGCCGTCGACGGGATCGATCTTCGTGTCCTGCGACATCAGGAGGCGCGCCAGGATGCTCATGTTCGTGACGTCGCCGGCGCCGTGCGCCTGGTCGCGTCCCATCTCCACGTGCTCCACCATGGGCGTGACGGCTTCTCCCGTGAGGTCGTTCTTCGTCACGAGGCGGAACAGCTGCTTGATCGAGCCGTTCTGGCCCTGGTCGACGGCCGTCTTGTTGATCGTGAACCACTCGACGCCCTCGTTCCAGCGCGCCCGGTTGCCCGTGAAGATATAGCCGGACATCGACCCGATCAGCGGATACAGGTGCTGGTTCATGAAGTGGTCGGGACTGTGGTTGAACGTCTCGGTGACGGGTACGATGAGGTTGTTCGTCAGGTTCGCGGTGTCCTGGTCGGTCCACGCCAGCGCCGCCGTCTGGCAGCTCGTGTAGCGCATGATCTCGGCCGCCGCCATCATCCGGTTCATGGGAATGCCCGTGTGGATGTGGGCGTCCGTGTAATAGGCGTACTGGTTCGGGTCCATCTGCGCCCAGATGCGGATCAGGCGCATGGCGTTCGCGCGGTACGTCTCGTCGCCCGTCACGTAGTACAGGATGGCCTGGGTGTAGGCCTTGAGCGCGTCCGCGATGAACTTCGATTCCACGCCCTGGCTGTTGAAGGCGACCGTCCCCGGCCTGGTCGGGTCCGAACCGCTCTGGTTGTTCGACGAGATCGTCTTCGAGGCAGCGCCCGACAACAGCATCCGGTTGAAATACGTGTTCCAGGGTTCCTTCTGCGCCAGCACCTCGGCGCGCATGGTCTCCAGCACGTCCTTCGTCAGGCCGACGCCGGGATGCTTGAAGCCGCTCGCGTCGATCGATTCGTTGATGGTCGGCTGGTAGGTCGTGACGATGGTCTGGATCGTGTCGGCGGCAAAGGCATCGTGCGCGCCGGGGCCCATCGCGGCGATGGCGAGCGACACGGCCAGCGCCGCTGCCCGCAGCAGGGGGGCGCGGGTACCGGTTTTCTTCATTTGAGTCTCCTCCATGGTTTTGTTTTTGCGGGATCGTCGACCACGTCTATGTTATCGATACCCCGCGTAAAGTCTAGCATGCGCAGGCCGGAACAAAATATCCTGTCGCGAAATATTTGTGATCGATAACCAGAAGGCGCGGTGGCGCCGCGGCGGGTCGACCGCCAGGTCCGCGCGGCCTGGGGCATGCGCTAGCGCAATTGGGCCAAGTCAAATATCCCCTGAACACGGGGACTAGAATCGGCAGAGGGCCAATGATCCTGAAGAGGCGGAAATGTTAACGCGACGCAAATTTTCCAGGAATGCCGCGAGCGGGTATATCGCTGTCGAAATGGCGTTTGTCCTGCCGATCTTCATCCTGCTGTTGGCCGTTCCCTTCTTTTTCGCCCGCGTGTTCTGGTATTACAGCGTCGGCGAAAAGGCGGCGCACGACGCCGCCCGCTATTTGTCGATGGCGAACCAGGCGGAAATGCGGACCTATGGCGGCGGTTTCAGCGAGGCCAAGGTGCCGGCGGTCGCCCGCTGGATCGCGCAACAGGAACTCGAGGAGATTCTTCCGTTCACGGACGGCATCAACATCACGCTCCTGTGCGACTCGATCGTCTGTGGCGGCGCCGTGCCGGCGACGGTACGCGCCGATATCCAGATCGGCCTGCATGACACGATTCTCAGCCCATTGACGTCGGAATATCTGGGCAATACCAACATGACCCTCAACAGCCACGTCACGATGCTTTACGCCGGGGACTGACCGATATTCCCGGTCTCGATCTGGCGCGGGCCCGTTCGAATAATGCGGAGTCGGAGAAAACGTATGGAAACGATCAACAGCGTAGCGGCCGCCCGGCCGGCGCCGCGGCCCGCCCCGGCCATGCCGCTTCGGCAGGACGGTGCGATCGGGATCATGTTCGCCGCCGGGCTCATTATCATGATCGGCTTTTTTGCCCTGGCCATCGACCTGTCCCAGATGTACAACCGCAAAATGGAATTGCAGAATACGGCGGATACGGTGGCATTGGCGGCCGCGCTGGAACTCGACGGCACGACCCAGGGCATTACCAACGCGCTGCAGAAAGCGGCGGAGCGCTTTACCGCGGCGCCGCCCGCCGGGCTCACTTACCACTACAACAACAGCGCCATGAGCTGGTCCGATGCGGCCATCGAGTTCGGCCGGGGTCCGGCGGGACCGTGGAAATCGGCCTCGGAGGCAAAGACACAGCCCGACGGACTGCTCTTTGCGAAAGTCGACACGAGCGGCCTCGATCAAGACTACGGCAAGGTCACGACGCTGTTCGCCCGGACCCTCACGCGCTCGTCCGACGCGTCGACCAGCGGCCGCGCCGTCGCCGGCCGCGCGGCCGTCAGGGTCACCCCGCTGGGCATCTGCGCCATGCGCAGCGAATCGCATCGCAATCACAACGGCGAACTGGAGGAATACGGCTACCGCCGCGGCGTGGCCTACAATCTGCTCGACCTGAACGTGCCCGCCGCCGCCGCCGGGAAGACGTTCCTCGTCAATCCGTTCGCGAACAGCGCCGTGATCAGCGACGTGGCCACCCTCGCCCCTTTCGTCTGCACCGGAACGATGGCAATGACCCGGCTGACCGGCGGCAAAGTCACCGTCTCGTCCCCGTTTCCGATCGGGAGCCTCTATTACTACCTGAATTCGCGCTTCGGTTCCTACAGCGCGCCGCTGGCCGCATGCGATGCCCGCACGGCCCCCTCGGACGCGAATATCAAGGAATATCCCTACAACGGCAGCAACTCCTGGATGCGCGTCACACCGACGGCGCAATCGGCCGCCCTGCTGCTGGATACTGACCGGCGCTGGACCGTCGCGGGCCCGGACACGGCGCCCGGCGGCACGACGAATGCGCAATTCGGCGTGCTGTGGTCGTACGCAAAGGCGGTTCCCTATGCCGCCTACCAACAGGCGGGCGAACCGGAACCGGCGGGCGGCTACAGTACCTACGATACGTCCGCCTGGGCCACTTTGTATAATCCCGGCCAGCCCACCACGTCGACGACGACGCCGTACCCCACGAGCCAATCCACGCCCACGCCCTATTCGTACACGAACGGGACGACCTTCTTCAAGACCTCCCCGGCGGGGAACAAGAGCGTACGCAACCGGCGCGTCCTGAACCTGCCGTTATTGGAATGCCCCGTGTCCGGCAGCAAGGCGACCGTACTCGGCATCGGCAAATTCTTCATGCCGGTCGCCGCCACCAGCAGCTCGCTCTACGGCGAATTCGCCGGACTCGTTCCCGAGCAATCATTGGGCGCCCAAGTGGAGTTGTACCCATGAAGACCTTATCGACCCTGCGCCGGCAGCGCCCGGCGCGACAACGGGGCGTTGCCGCCATCGAGTTCGCCCTCGTCGCCGTCATCTTCTTCCTGCTGTTTTTCGGCATCATCGAACTGGCGCGGGCCATGTACCTGTGCAACACCCTGCAGGAAGTCACGCGCAGGGCGGCGGCACTCGCCGTGAACACGGATTTCAGCGACGCCGCGGCGATGCAGAGCGTGCGTCAGCAGGCCGTCTTCCGCACGTCCCCCGGCCTGCTGGCCTTTGGCGACCCGATCACCGACCAGAACGTCAAGATCGACTACCTGCAGATACCCTCGGACTCGTCGGTGCCCGTATCGATGACCGGCACGTTGCCCGCCAGCCCCCAGGAAAACCGCGTGAACTGCATGCGCGATCCGAACGCCGTGAACTGCATCCAGCTCGTCAGGGTGCGCATCTGCCTGGCCGGCGGCGACAGCGGCAGCTGCGACCCCGTGCCCTACAAGGGCCTCGTGTCCCTCATCCCCCTCGCGTTCAACCTGCCACGGGCCACCACGATCGCCAAGGCCGAGACGCTGGGCATGCCGCCCGGGATGCCGTGCGGCTGCTAGGGCACCACGGCCGTCGCCTCGATTTCCACCCGCGCGCGGTCCTCGATCAGCGCCCGCACTTCGACGGCCGTCATGGCCGGATAATGGGCGCCGATGATCTCGCGGTAAGCCGCGCCCAGTTCGGCCGACGCCGCGAGGTATTCGCGCTTGTCGACCACGTACCAGGTCATGCGCACGAGGTGCTCGGGCCCTGCCTGCGCCTCGCGCAGCACGGCGACCACGTTGAGCAGCGCCTGGCGCGCCTGGGACGCGAACCCGTCGCTCTCGAATTCGCCGCGCGCGTTCCAGCCGATCATCCCGCTCACGAACACGAGGCGGCCGCTCGCCGCAATGCCGTTCGCGTAGCCGCGCGGGCGCGGCCAGAGCGGTGGTTGCAGGATCTCCATCACGTTCCTTCCTTGGCTTCGCGCAGCAGTTCGCGCGCGATGATCAGTTGCTGCACTTCGGTGGCGCCCTCGTAGATGCGCAGGGCGCGGATCTCGCGATAGAGCCGCTCGGCCGGATGGCCGCTGGTGACGCCCAGCCCGCCGAACATCTGCACCGCCGCGTCGATCACCTGCTGCGCCGATTCCGTCGCCGTCATCTTCGCCATCGCCGCTTCCTTCGTCACTTTGGCGCCGCGGTCGCGCTGCCACGCCGCGCGGTACGTCAGCAATGCGCCCGCATCGATCGACGTCGCCATCTGCGCGAGCTTCGCCTGCGTCAGCTGGAAGTCGGCCAGGGTCTGGCCGAACATCCGGCGGTGCTGTGCATGCGCCAGCGCCTCGTCGAACGCCCGACGCGCGAAGCCCAGCGCCGCCGCCGCGACGGACGTGCGGAACACGTCGAGCGTCGCCATCGCCACCTTGAAGCCCTGCCCCGCCAAGCCGATGCGCTGCGCGGCCGGCACCCGGCAACCGTCGAAACGCAGCCGCGCCAGCGGGTGCGGCGCGATCACGGCGATGCGCTCCGCGATCGAGAATCCCGGCGTGTCCGCGTCGACGATGAAGGCGCTGATGCCGCGCGCGCCCGGCGCCTCGCCCGTGCGCGCGAACACCACGTAGAAATCCGCGATGCCGCCGTTGGAGATCCACGTCTTCTCGCCATCGAGGACATACGCATCGCCGTCGGCCCGCGCGGCGCAGCGCATGGCGGCGACGTCCGAACCGGCATCCGGCTCCGACAGCGCGAACGCCGCGATGGCCGCGCCGCGCGCCACGCGCGGCAGGTAGCGCTCGCGCTGCGCGTCCGTGCCGAACAGGCTGATGGCGCCCGCGCCGAGGCCCTGCATGGCGAACGCGAAATCCGCGAGGCCATTGTGGCGCGCCAGCGTCTCGCGGATCAGGCAGATGGCCCGGGTATCGATCGCCGTCCCCGCGCCCGCGATCGCATGCCGCAGCCAGCCGCCTTCGCCCAGCAGGCGCACGAGGCGCCGGCAATCGGCGTCGACGTCGGCGCCGTGCAGGCCGCGCACGGTGTGCCCCGCCCACTCGTCGAGCGCCGCCTCCAGGTCGACGTGCCGTCCTTCGAAGAACGGCCACTCGAGATAACCCTTGTCCGCCATGTCAGTCCCCCTCGAAGCCCGGCACCGACTTCGCCACGAAGGCATGGTAGGCGCGGTGGAAGTCGTTGGTCGCCATGCAGATGGCCTGGGCCTGGGCCTCGGCCTCGATGGCGTCGTGGATCCCCATGTTCCACTCCTGCTGCAACATCTTCTTCGTCATGCCGTGGGCGAACGTGGGGCCCGCGGCCAGGCTGCGCGCCAGTTGCAGCGCCTCGCCCACCACCTCGTCCGGCGCGCACAGGCGGTTGAAGAAGCCCCAGCGCTCGCCCTCCTCGGCCGACATCGAACGGCCCGTGTACAGCAGTTCCGCGGCCCGTCCCTGGCCGATCAGGCGCGGCAGGATGGCACACGCCCCCATGTCGCAGCCGGCCAGGCCCACCTTCGCGAACAGGAACGCGGTGCGGGCGCGCGTGCTCGCGAGGCGCAGGTCGGACGCCATCGCCAGGATCGCGCCCGCGCCCGCGCACACGCCGTCCACGGCCGCCACGATCGGCTGCGGACACGCCAGCATCGCCTTCACGGTGTCGCCCGTCATGCGCGTGAAGGCCAGCAGGCCGGGCATGTCCAGGCGCGTGAGCGGCCCGATGATCTCGTGCACGTCGCCGCCGGAGCAGAAATTGCCGCCCGCGCCCGCGATGACGATGGCCTTCACGTCGTCCGCGTACGCGAGCGCGCGGAACAGGTCGCGCAGCTCCGCGTAGGATTCGAAGGTCAGCGGGTTCTTGCGCTCCGGGCGGTTCAGCGTGATGGTGGCCACGCCGTCCGCCGCTTCGAACAGGAAATGCTCGGCGCGGTAATCGGCCAGCGTCGTGCGGTTGCGCGGCAGCGCATGCGGGTCGCCCTGCAGGTAACGCATGGTGTGCTCCTGGTTTTAGTCGTCGTTGTCGTTCAGATGCCGCTTCATCGAGTCCAGCAGCGCGATCATCTTCGTCTTGTCGGCGGCGGGGATGTCGCGGAACAGGTCCGCCACCCAGCCTTCGTGCACGGCCGCCATGCCGGCGAACGTCGTGCGGCCCAGCGGCGTGAGCTTGACCATGTACGCGCGCCCGTCCTGCGGATCGGCCACCCGCACGACCAGCCGTTCGCGTTCCAGCTGGTCCGCGATGCCCGTGACGTTGCCGCCCGTGACCATCATCCGCTTCGACAGCTCGCCCATCCGCAAGCCGTCCGGATGGCGCTCCAGCTGGGCCATCAGGTCGAAGCGCGGCAGCGTGATGCCGAACGTGGCGCGCAGGCGGCCGCGGATCGTGGCCTCGACGCGCGTCGTGCAGGCCAGCATGCGCAGCCACAGCTTGAGGGCCTGGTGATGCTCGCCCGTCAGGCGCGCCGTCAGGTCGGGCGGGGCATCGTGCGCGGGCTTCACATGACCTCCCCGCCGGCCACCGCGATGGCCTGGCCGTTCAGTGCGGCCGCACCGGGCATGCAGAGCCAGGCGACCGCGTGCGCCACTTCGTCCGGCTGCACCAGCCGGCCCTGCGGATTCGCGGCCGCCAGTCCGGCGCGCGCCTGTTCCTCGGAGCGGCCGGTCTTGCGCGCGATGTTGGCCACGGCGTCCGCCACGATGTCCGTCTCGGTATAGCCCGGACAGACGGCATTCACGGTGACGCCGCGGTGCGCGACTTCCAGCGCCAGCGCGCGCGTGAGGCCGACGAGGCCGTGCTTGGCCGCGCAATAGGCCGCCACGTAGCGGTAGCCCGTGAGGCCGGCCGTCGAGGCGACGTTGACGATGCGTCCCCAGCCCGCGTCCGCCATGCCCGGCAGCGCGGCCTGGATGCAGTGCCAGGCGCCGGTCAGGTTCACGTCCAGCATGCGCTGCCACAGCGCGTCATCGGTACGTCCGAACGGCGCCGACGCCGCCTGGCCCGCATTGTTGACGAGGATGTCCACGGCGCCCGCGTCCGCGAACGCTTGCGCGACGCCGGCCGGATCGGTCACGTCCAGCGTCCGCCACGCCGCGCCGCCGCCCAGGCCGGCCGCCGCCGCTTCCAGTGCGGCCGCGTCGCGCGCCATCAGGGTCACGCGCGCGCCCTGCGCCAGCAAGGCGCGCGCGATCGCGAGGCCGATGCCGCGGCTGGCGCCCGTCACCACGGCATGTTTTCCAATCAAAGTGTCCATCAGCCCTCCAGCAGCCGCGCCGCGACCTGTTGCGGCGACAGGCCCGCGCCGGCCGCCGCCAGCTGGCGCTCGCGCTCCAGGTTGCGTTCCAGCTGGGCCTTGCCCGCCAGGTACTGCCTGGGCCAGGCGATGGCCGTGAAGCCGATCCGCGCGGCTTCCGCCAGGGTCCATGCGGGATTCGCCAGGTGCGGCCGGCCCACGGCGCACAGGTCGGCGCGCCCGGCCGCGATGATGCTGTTGGCGTGGTCCGCCTCGAAGATGGAGCCGACCGCGATCGTCGGAATGCCGGCCTCGTTGCGGACGCGGTCCGCGAACGGCGTCTGGTACATGCGTCCGAACACCGGTCGCTCCTGTTTGCTCACCTGGCCCGACGAGCAGTCGATCATGTCCGCGCCGGCCGCCTTGAACAGGCGCGCGATCTCCACCGCGTCCGCCGGGGTGATGCCGCCTTCGACCCAGTCGTGGGCCGAGATGCGCACGCTCATCGGCCTGGCCGCGGGCCACGCGGCCCGCATCGCGCGGAACACGCGCAGCGGATAGCGGCAGCGGTTTTCCAGGCTGCCGCCATAGTCGTCGGTGCGCCGGTTGGTCAGCGGCGAGATGAACGACGACAGCAGATAACCATGCGCGCAATGCAGTTCGAGCCAGTCGAACCCCGCCTCGGCGGCCGCGCGCGTGGCGCGCACGAAATCGGCCTCGACGCGCGCGAGATCGTCGTCCGTCGCGGCGCGCGCGACCTGCGAGATGCCCGGCAGGTATTGCTGCGCCGAGGCGGCGATCAGCGGCCAGTTGTCCGCGGGCAGCGGCTGGTCGATGCCGTCCCACATGGGCCGCGTCGAGCCCTTCGGGCCCGCGTGGCCGAGCTGGATGCCGATGCACGCGTCCGTATGGCCGTGCACGAAGTCGACGATGCGCCGCCACGCCGCCGTGTGCTCGGGCGCGTACATGCCAGGACAGGCCGGCGTGATGCGCGCGTCGGCCGACACGCAGGTCATCTCCGCCATCACCAGCGCGGCGCCGCCCATCGCGCGCGCGCCGAGATGCACGAGGTGGTAGTCGCCCGGCACGCCGTCGACGGCCGAATACTGCGCCATCGGCGAGACGATGATGCGGTTCTTGAGGAACACGTCGCGCACGCGCAGCGGCGTGAACATCGGCGGCACGCGCACGCCTGGCGGCAGGTCCACGCCCGCGCGCGCGCAGGCCCGCGCGGCGAACCAGTCCTCGAAGTGCGCGACGTAGCCGGGGTCGCGCAGGCGCAGGTTCTCGTGCGAGATGCGCTGGCTGCGCGTGAGCATCGAGTACGCGAACTGCTCCGCGTCCAGCGCCGTGTAGCGCTCCACGTTTTCGAACCATTCCATCGAATTGCGTGCGGCCGACTGGATCTTCAGCACTTCCACGGCGCGGCTGGCCTGGTAGGCGTCGAGTGCCGCGCGCGTGTCGCCCCCATTACCGGCGTGGCTGCCGAAACAGCGCGCCAGTTCGATCGCGTCTTCCAGCGCCAGCTTGGTGCCGGAGCCGATCGAGAAGTGCGCCGTGTGCGCCGCGTCGCCCATCAGCACCACGGGCACGCCGTCGTTCCAGTGCACCCACCGTTCGCAGACGATACGCGGGAACGCGATCCAGATCGCGGCGCCGCGCAGGTGGGCCGCGTTCGACAGCAGCGGATGCCCGTCCAGGTGGTCCGCGAACAGCCGTTCGCAGAAGGCGATGGCCTCGTCCTGCGGCATGTCGGCCAGGCCGGCCTTGCGCCACACCTCGTCCGGCGTCTCGACGATGAAGGTCGACGTCGCGCCGTCGAACTGGTAGACGTGGGCCTGGAACCAGCCGAACTCCGTCTCCTTGAACACGAACGTGAACGCGTCGAACTTCTTTGTCGTGCCCAGCCACACGAAACGGCAGCGCCGCGTCTCGACGGTGGGCCGGAACGTCGCCGCGTAGCGCGTCCGGATGCGGCTGTTCAGCCCATCGGCGGCGATCACGAGATCGGCGCCATAGCGCGCCGCGACGGCCTGGTCGTCCTGCACGTCCGTCTCGAACACGAGCTCCACGCCGAGTTCCTCGCAGCGCTGCTGCAGGATGTTCAGGAGCCGCTTGCGGCCGATGCCGCAGAAGCCGTGGCCGCCCGACGTGATCCGTTCGCCCTTGAAGAACACGTCGATGTCGTCCCAGTGGTTGAACGCCTGCAGGATGCTGCGCGCCGTCGGTTCGTCGGCCGCGACCAGGTTGCCCAGCGTCTGGTCCGAGAACACGACGCCCCAGCCGAACGTGTCGTACGGCCGGTTGCGCTCGACGACGACGATGCGGTGCGCGGGCTCCCGCTTCTTCGCCAAGAGCGCGAAATACAGGCCGGCGGGTCCGCCGCCGATGCAGACGATGTTCATGACAGTCGTAGTTTGAAGCGCTGCAGCTTGCCCGTTTCCGTGCGCGGCAGCTTGTCGGTGAAGCGCACGGCGCGCGGATATTTGTACGGCGCGATCTGCGCCTTGACGAAGTCCTGCAGCATGCGCGCCGTGGCGGGCGTCGGTTCGTGGCCGGGCTTGAGGACGACGTGCGCCTCGACGATCTGGCCGCGCTCCTCGTCCGCCCGTCCCACGACGCCGCACTCTGCCACCGCCGGATGCCGCAGCAGCGCTTCTTCGACCTCGGCGCCGGCGATGTTGTAGCCGGCCGAGATGATCATGTCGTCCGTGCGCGAGCGGTAGTAGAAATAGCCGTCGGCGTCCATCTCGTAGCTGTCGCCCGTCAGGTTCCAGCCGTCCAGCACATAGTCGCGCTGGCGCTCGTCCGCCAGGTAGCGGCATCCCGTCGGGCCCTTGACGGCCAGGCGTCCGGTCACGCCCGGGCCGACGGGATGGCCGTCGTCGTCGAGCACGCAGGCGCGGTAGCCGGGGACCGGCTTGCCGGTCGCGCCGGGACGGATGTCGGCGCCGGCGGCGGAAATGAAGATGTGGAGGATCTCGGTCGCGCCGATCCCGTCGATCATGTCGATGCCGGTGGCCGCTTTCCAGCCCTCGCGCGTGGCCAGCGGCAGCGCCTCGCCGGCGGACACGCATTTCTGCAGCGAACGCAGGTCATGGCGCGCGGCGAGCGGCGTCATCTGCCGATAGAACGTCGGCGCCGTGAAGCAGACGGTGGCCCGGAAGCGCTCGATTGCGGCCAGCAGTCCCTCGGGCGTGAGCTTTTCGAGCAGCACGCCGGCCGCGCCCACGCGCATGGGGAACAGCAGCAGCCCGCCCAGGCCGAACGTGAAAGCCAGCGGCGGCGTGCCGATGAAGACGTCGTCCGCGCGCGCCCCCAGGGTATGCGGCGGAAAACAGTCGCAGATGGCCAGGATGTCGCGGTGGAAGTGCATCGTACCCTTCGGGACGCCGGTCGTGCCGGACGTGAAGCTGATCAGGCAGACGTCGTCGGCCGCCGTCGCCACGGGCGCGAACGGCGCATCGTGCCGCGCCATGCGGGCCTCCAGCCCGTCCGGATGGCCGGGGTCGTGAAAATACACGACGGGCGGATGGTCCTCGACCTGCTCGAATTCCGCCGCCAGGCTGCGCGCGCACAGCACCGCGTTCACCTTCGCCTTGTCGAGAATGATGCCCAGTTCGCGCGCACGCAGCAGCGGCATCGTCGGCACCGCGACGAGTCCCGCCTTGAACACGGCGAGGATCGCGGCCGCCATCGTCGAGCAGTTCGCCCCGCGCAGCAGCACGCGGTTGCCGGGCACCAGCCCCATGTCCGCGCGCAGCACGTGGGCGATGCGGTCCACCTGCGCCTGCAGCTCGGCATAGGTCCACGTCAGCGCGTCACCCAGCACGGCGCTGCGCGCGCCGCGTCCGGCCGCGACGTGGCGGTCCAGCAGCTCCGCCACGCAATTCAGGCGCGCCGGGTACTGGAGCCCGGGCAGGTCGAACACGAGGTCCGGCCACAGGTCGACGGGCGGGAGATGGTCCCGCGCGAACGTGTCGATGTGGGCCGATGGACTCAACTCTGCAGCGGACATGCCCGTCATGAAGCGCCCCCGGAGAAAAGATCGGTCGATGCGTACCGGAAGATACTTTAAGCCTAAAGCAATTCCGGCGGCAAGCGGAATCGAACGGTGGCGTGCGCGGCGCCGTTCAGAAGGTGTGGACGATACCCAGGCGCGCCTCGTGCTGGCTCGCGCCCTTGGCGTAGGCGTTCAGCGCGACCTGGCTCTCGTTGCGCGTCCAGCTCGCGGACGAATAGAGCGTCGTGCGCTTGCTGAGCGGGTAGCTGTAGCCGATGCCGGCCTGCTGGGCGACGCCGTGCGCCAGGTCGCGCAGGTCGCTGCGGTTCCACGACGCGATCACGGTGCCCGTCGGCACCGGCACGGTCACGCCCAGCAGCGTGTTGCGGATGTCCGTCGCGCCGGCCGCGGCCAGCTTCGTGTCGCCGTAGCCCGCATGCAGCTTCATGAAGCCGAGGTCGTAGACGACGCCCGCCAGCGCATTCCTGACGCGCACGGTGGATGCACCGAGGCCGGTGGCAGCGACGATGCCGCCCAGCTGCGTCGTCGCGGCGCCGAGCGGGACGCCGTCGCTGTCCTGCCAGCTGACGTGCATCACCCAGTGCCCGGCATCGTGCACCAGGCCGACGAACCTGCTGCTGTTGGTGCGGAAGCCGTTCGCGGATTCGCCGAACTTGTAGCCGCCGCGGACGTGCCAGCCGTTCAGCGCGGGCGTCTCGTACGTGACGGTGTTGTCGGCCCGCGAGATCGGATCGACCTGGCCGATGCCATAGCCATAGGTACGCTGGGCGTTGCCCGCTTCCTGATTCTTGAACGGGTCGATGGCCTTCAGCGCCAGGTAGGTCGAGCTGTATTGCCGGCCGAGATAGGCCGCGCCGAAGCCGCCTTCCAGGCCGACCCAGGCCTGGCGTCCCCACAGGCGGCCGCCGTTGTTCAGGTTGCCGTCGTCCGGATTGAATCCGCTTTCCAGCGTGAACGCGACGCGCAGCCCGTCACCGAGCTGTTCGGTGCCGCGAAAGCCCAGGCGGCTGCCCAGCCGGTTGCCGGACGATTCGGACCACGTGCCCGATTTCGCGCTGCTGTTGTCGTACTTGATGCCGACGTCGACGACGCCGTAGACGGTCACGTTGGTTTGTGCGTGGGCGCCGCCGCAGGCCAGGGTCAGGACGGCGCAGGCGATGGTCGATGGTTTCATGGGTGTCTCCGTTGTGGTTGGATGCATGGATCGTCGGGACGCACGACGCCATCCGCCGCGCGCGGGGGCGCGCGGCGGGCCCGTACGCCCGTGTGGTCAGGTCAGTGAGCGGAGGCGCGCGCGCCCTCGGCGGCGGTCTTGCGCTGGTCGATGCGGATGAAGACCGTCATCAGGAACGCCACGCAGACCAGGCCGGCCAGCAGCATCAGGCCCGTCGTTGCGCTGTGCGTGCTGCCCTTGACGTAGCCGATGAAGAAGGGGCCGACGAAGCCGCCCAGGTTGCCGATCGAATTGATGATCGCGATCGAGACGGACGCCGACTCGCGCGACAGGAACAGGGTCGGCAGCGCCCAGAACGGCGACTTGAACGCATACAGGCCGGCCAGGCTCAGGCTGATCATCGCGATCGACGCGACCGGATCGGTCACGAGGCCCGTCGCCAGCATCGCGGCGGCGGCCACGCCCAGCGGGATGGCGGAGTGCAGGCGGCGCTCGTTGCGCTTGTCCGAACTGCGCGACCAGCAGATCATCGCAACGGTGGCGATCAGGTAAGGGATCATCGCGATCAGGCCGACCTGCGTATGCGACAGCCTGGCCGAGAACGACTTGATAATCTGCGGCATCCAGTAGCCGGTGCCGAGGCTGCCGCACTGGTACACGAAGTAGATGAACGACAGGTACAGCACGCGCGGATTGGCGATCGTCCTGCCGAGGTCCAGGTGGGCGGCGGCGGGACGGCTCTTGCGGTCCTTGTCCTGCTCGGCCTGCAGCCAGTCCTTCTCGGCCTGCGTGAGCCACGTGGCCTGGTGCGGGCGGTCGGTCAGGTACAGGAAGCACAGCACGCCGCCAACGACCGCCGGCACGCCTTCCAGCACCAGCATCCAGCGCCAGCCGCTCCAGCCGAGCCAGTTCACGTTGTCCATGATCCAGGTGCTCAGCGGCGCGCCGACGATGTACGAGACCGGGATCGCCGCCGTGAACAGCGCGACCGTCGTGGCGAGTTCCTTCTGGCGGAACCAGTAGGTCAGGTACACGATGATCCCCGGGAAGAACCCCGCCTCGGCCACGCCGAGCAGGAAGCGCAGGATGTACAACTGGGTGGCGTTCTGCACGAAGCCGCACGCCACCGAGATCACGCCCCACGTCAGCAGGATGCGCGCGATCCAGATGCGGGCGCCGAAGCGGTTCAGCGCGACATTGCTCGGGACCTCGAACAGGAAGTAGCCGATGAAGAAGATGCCCGAGACGAGGCCGAACGCTTCGCTGGACAGCGCCAGCTCCTTGTTCATCTGGAGGGCGGCATAGCCGATGTTGGCCCGGTCGAGGTAGGAGATCACGTACAGGATGAATACGAACGGAATGATCTTCCACGTGATCTTGCTGACGAGCGCACGCTCGTCGATCGGTTGCGGCATTGGGGTGGCGGACATGTGTTCTGTCTCTTTCGGTCAAGGATTGGACGGTTGGGCCGGTGCGGAGAAGATCATGCAGACCGGACTGCCCGACTGCAGCGCAAAGCCGGTCGGCGTCAGACGCCCGCCGTGCGGGTCGACGGCGAATGCGACGATGCTGTCGCTGTCCTCGTTCAGCACGAACAGGAAGCGGCCGTTGGGGCTCAGGCAGAAGAAGCGCGGCGTCCTGCCCTGCGCCGCGTCCGCGCCCAGGAATGCCAGCAGCCCGGTGGCCGGGTCGATGCGGAACACGGCGATGCTGTCGTGCCCGCGGTTCGACGCGTACAGGAAGTTCTGGCCGGCGTCGATCTGGATTTCCGAGGCGCGGCTGTTGCCCGTGAACGTGTCTGGCAACGTGCCCAGGATCTGGCGCGGCGCCAGCGCGCCGTTGCGCTCGGAATAGGCATAGGCCGTGACGGTCGAATCCAGCTCGTTCAGCACATAGGCCATGCCCCGGCGCGGCGCGAACGCCATGTGGCGTGGCCCGGCGCCCTCGCGCGCGGCGACGAACGGCGGGTCGGCCGGCGCCAGCCTGCCGGCGGCGAAGCGGAACGAAAACGTGCGGTCCAGGCCCTTGTCCTGCACGATGACGAAGCGGCCGCTGGGGTCGAACGGATTGAAATGCGGCTTGGCGAGCTTCTGTTCCACGCGGTGCGGACCGAGCGGCCCTTCCAGCGTGACCAACTGCTCCAGCGCGCCCAGGCTGCCGTCCGCCCGGATCGGCAGCACGGCCAGGCTGGAGCCGAGGTGGTTCGAGACCACGACGTAACGGCCGTCCGGATCGATCGCCAGGTGCACCGGGTTCTTGCCGCCGGTGCCCTGGCGGTTCACGAATGCCAGCGTGCCCGTGGCGCGATCGACACGGAAGGCGCTGATGTCGCTCATGTCGCCGTGCACGGCATACAGATGCGTGCCGGTCTTGTCGAGTGCCAGGAACGAGGGATTGACGAGGTCGCGCACGACCTGCACGAGCTCGAGGCGGCCGTGGTCCTGGTCGACCTTGAATACGCTGATACCTTCGCCGCGGGCGTTGCGTTCGCGCGTCGTGCGTGAGCCTGCATAGGCAAACATCGGAACTCCTTGGGATGGATGGGATTGAACGGCGTGCGCCGGGGACGCGCCGGCCATGCCGAGTCCTGCGCTCGAAAGAATGGCGTGGAGGACCCGGCGCCGCCGCGTCCTCGTCCCGGGTTGGATGGGGATTTTCATGATGTCTCCTGTGTATTTCTGATGTTCTGTTTTTATATATTGCATTTTTTAGCGCGAATATGCAACAATGGCTCATGAAAAATTTTTGCCCCCCATCGCCGGCCTACCTCGACCACGCCGGCCACCGCTACCGCATGGTCGATCTGCCCGCCGCTTTCGGCGACAACCTCGTCCGCCTGCCCGTGGTCCTGCGGCTGTTGTTGGAAAACCTCATGCGCAACACGGCAGGCGGCGAGCGCGACGCCGGCATCGCCGCCGTCCTCGGCTGGCTCGCGCACGGCACGAGCGAGGCGGAGATCGCCTTCCAGCCGGGCCGCGTGCTGATGCACGACACGACGAGCACGCCGGCGCTGGTCGACATCGCGGGCATGCGCGACGCGCTGCACGACGCAGGCTGGGACCCTGCCGTGCTGAATCCCGGCCTGCCCGTCGACATCTCGATCGACCATTCGCTGGCCGTCGAATTCTTCGCGCAACGCGACGCCGTCGACCGCAACCTGCAACTGGAAATGCGCCGCAACGCGGAGCGCTACACCTTCCTGCGCTGGGCGTCGAAAGTCATGCGTGGCGTACGGATCCATCCGCCCGGCACGGGCATCATGCACACGATCAACCTGGAACAGCTGGCAACCGTCGTCACGACGGAAGAACGGGACGGCGAGACCTGGGTCGTGCCCGACATGATGATCGGCACGGACAGCCATACGCCGATGATCAACGGCATCGGTGTCCTGGGCTGGGGCGTGGGCGGGCTGGAAGCGCAGACGGTGATGTTCGGCATGCCGACGATGCTGCGCGTGCCGGACGTGATCGGCGTGCGCCTGACGGGCCGCCTGCGGGCGGGCGCCGTCGCCACCGACCTCGCGCTGACCGTCACCGAGCGCCTGCGCCGGCTCGGCGTGACGGGCGAGTTCGTCGAGTTCTTCGGCCCCGGCGCCGCGACGCTGAGCGCGGGCGAGCGCGCCGTGGTCGCCAACATGGCGCCGGAGTATGGCGCCACCACCGGCTTTTTCCCCATCGACCGGCACACCCTGGATTATCTCGCGCAGACCGGCCGCGCGGCCGCGCGCCCGGCGCTGGTCGAGGCGTATGCGCGCCGCAACGGCCTGTGGCTCGACCCGGACGCGCGCCCCGTCTACACCCGCACGATCGAGATCGATCTCGACCAGGTCGCGATCCACGTGGCCGGCCCCAGGCGCCCGCAGGACCTGCTGGCCTATACGGAAACGGCGCGCGTCCTGGCCGGACTGGCCTTCGAGCCGGCACCCGGCGCGGACGGGATGCCGCGCCATCCCATCGTCATTGCCGCCATTACCAGCTGCACGAACACGTCGGACCCGCGCCTGCTCGTGGCGGCCGGCCTCGTGGCGCGGCGCGCGCGCGCGCTTGGCCTCACGGTGCCGGCGTGGGTCAAGACGTCGCTGGGTCCGGGCTCGCCCGCCGCCGCCGCGTATCTCGAACGGGCCGGCCTGATCGACGACCTGTCCGCCGTCGGCTTCGACATCGTGGGCTATGGCTGCACGACCTGCATCGGCAACTCCGGTTCGCTGCCGGCGTCCGTGCAGGACGCGCTGGCGCACGGCCGCATCAAACCGGTCGCCGTGCTGTCCGGGAACCGCAACTTCCCGGGCCGCGTCCATCCCGATCTCGACCTCGGCTTCCTGATGTCGCCGCCGCTCGTCATCGCGTTCGCGCTGGCCGGCAACGCCGAGCTGGACCTGGGCCGCGACCCCGTGCAGACGGGCGCCGACGGCAACCCCGTCTACCTGCGCGACCTGTGGCCCGCCGCGGAGGAAGTCGACGCCGTGCTGGCGGCCGCGCTGCGTCCGGACGACTTCCCGACGGCCTTCGCACGCGCGAGCCTGAATCCGGTCTGGCACGCCTTGACGGTGCCGGCCGCGCCGCTGTTCCCGTGGGACGCCGCGTCGACGGCGCTGCGCCGGCCGCCGTTCGCGTCGCTGTCCGAAGGCAGCCAGCTGGGGCACTACACGGCGTACCCGCTGCTGGTCGTGGGCGACGACGTCACGACCGACCACATCTCGCCGGCCAGCGCGATCCCGAAGGACAGCTTCGTCGCCGACTTCCTCGTCGAACGGGGCGACGACCGCGACGACCTGAACGTGTTCGCCTCGCGCCGCGGCAATTGGGAAGTCATGATGCGCGCCGCGTTCTACAGCAAGTCGCTGCGCAACCTGCTGTGGCCGCAGTCGCCCGTCGGGCAGACGCTGCACGTCCCGAGCGGCACGGTGGCGCCGATCTTCGACGTGGCGCAGCGCTACCGCGACGACGGCGCCGCGGTCGTGCTGTTGGCCGGTGAACGCTACGGCACGGGCTCGTCGCGCGACTGGGCCGCGAAGGGCCAGCGCCTGCTGGGCATCCGCGCCGTGCTGGCGCAAAGCTTCGAACGCAT
The DNA here is from genome assembly GCF_001425685.1 of Massilia sp. Root335. Lineage (GTDB taxonomy): Bacteria > Pseudomonadota > Gammaproteobacteria > Burkholderiales > Burkholderiaceae_D > Telluria > Telluria luteola. The sequence continues at coordinate 53,058 of NZ_LMCY01000049.1, forward strand.
CCACCGGTCGAACCTGATCGGCATGGGCATCCTCCCGCTGCGCGTACCGCCCGAATGCGCGCCGGACCGCCTGCGCATCGTGCCGGGCGACCGGATCGGGATCGATGCCCCGGCGGATGCGATCGAGCCGCGCGCAACGATCACGGTACGCGTGCTGCGCGCGGACGGCGGCGTCGAATCGTACGCCGCCACGGCCGCCGTCGAGACGCGGCTCGAAGTCGACCTGCTGCGCCAGGGCGGCGTGATTCCGTACATCCTGCAAAAGTCCATCGCCGGGCAGCGTACGTCATAATATTCGGAAGAGGCCCGCGGGCCGTCATCCACGAATACCATGAACGCCGAAACAACGATCCCGAAACAGATCATCGAACTGATCAAGACCGAAGCCTGGGAGGCAGGCAGCCACCTGCCGGCCCAGATGCTGGCGGACCGGCTGCGCGTGTCGCGCCAGCCGGTCAACAGCGCGCTCGCCCTGCTGCACGACAGGGGCATCGTCACGCGCGAACGCAACCGCGGCTATTTCGTCGCCACGTCACTCGACGAGCCGGTCGCGAACATCGTCGAGCGCCTGGGCCTGGACGAGCCGGACGTCGTCACGAGCGTGTATTTCAGGATCGCCGACGACCTGTTGAAGAACGAGCTGCCGCAAGCGTTTTCCGAGCAGCTGATCAAGACCCGCTACGGCCTGACGGCCGCGCAGCTGAACGCCGTGCTGGGGCGGATCGCCAAGGAAGGCTGGGCCGAGCGCAAGCCCGGCTACGGCTGGACCTTCTCGACGATGCTGACGACGCCGGACAGCCTGCTGCAGTCGTACCGCCTGCGGCTGGCGCTGGAGCCGGCCGCCCTGCTCGAGCCGGGCTACAAGCTGGACCGCAAGATCCTCCAGCAGTGCCGCGAGACGGAGCTGCGGCTGCTGGACGGCGGCATCGAGACGGCAACCGCGGACGAGCTGCACGACCGCGGCGTGCGCTTCCACGAAAGCCTCGTCGAAGCGTCCGGCAACCCCTTCTTCATCGATACGATCAAGCGCGCCAACCGCGTGCGGCGCCTGCTGTCCTACCGCTCGATGACGAAGCGCGACCGCTACCCCGAACACTGCCGCCAGCACCTGCACATCCTCGACCTGCTCGAACGCGACCGCAACGAGGAAGCCTCCGCCTTCATGCGCGAGCACCTGGAACACACGCTGCGCTCACTGGCGAAAATCGAACACATCCTGCAACCCTGAGCCCCCATCCGACACCGACCATGACACCTTCGCCCTCCATCCGCTCCGCCTTCACCCCGACCGGCACGCTGCGCGCTGCCATCAATCTGGGCAATCCCATCCTCGCGCACCAGGGCGCGGACGGCGGCGCGCGCGGCGTGTCGGTCGACCTGGCCGCCGAATTCGCGCGCCTGCTGGGCGTGGACCTGGAACTCGTCGTCGTGGACGCGGCCGGCAAATCGGTGGACGTCGTCGCATCCGGGGCCGCGGACGTCGGCTTCTTCGCCATCGACCCGGTACGCGGCGCGAACATCGCGTTCAGCGCGGCGTATGTGCTGATCGAGGGCTGCTATCTCGTGAAGGACGCGTCGCCCATCCGCGCCAACGAAGAAGTCGACCGGGCGGGCAACCGCGTCGTCGTCGGCAAGGGCAGCGCCTACGACCTGTACCTGACGCGCACGCTGCAGCACGCGCAGATCGTGCGCGCGCCGACCTCGCCCGCCGTCGTCGACACCTTCCTGGCATCGGGCGCGGACGTGGCGGCCGGCGTCAAACAGCAACTGGAAGCGGATGCACGGCGCTCCAGCGGCCTGCGGCTGCTGGACGGCCGCTTCATGGTCATCCAGCAGGCGATGGGCACGCCGAAAAGCCGCGGCGAGCGGGCGGCCGCGTTCCTCGCGCAGTTCGTCGAACGGATGAAGGCGGGCGGATTCGTGGCCGACGCCCTCGCCCGCCACGGCGTCGAGGGCGCGTCGGTCGCGCCGGCCGCGGGTTGAACGGGACGCCGCGTGCGATGGCCGGCGCCGCTCAGTCCTTGCCCGGATAGAGCGGCGCCTGTCCGGGCAGCGCCTCGGTGGCGGCCGGCAGCGGGCCATCGATGCGGTTGACGACGACGTTGTCGAAATACGGCATGCTGAAGCCCCGGTTCGTCGGCCCCGCCATCAGGCCGGCCATCCCGTGCCCGTAAAGCGCGTCGTCGGCCTGCACGACCAGTTTGCCGTCGACGAAGCCGCGGATGGTCGAACCTTCGAAGCGCAACCTGAGCGTGTGCCAGCCGTCGCCGCCGGCGGCCGCACCGGTGGCCAGCACCTTCTCGCCGCCCTCGCCGGCCTCGTTCTGCGCCTTGATCAGGGCCTGCTGCTCGCCGTCGCCGACGAGCGCCTTCTTGTCGGCCTTGCCGCGCACGACGACGAGGCTCACGCGGCCTCCCGCCTCCAGCTGCAGGTAGTAACCCTTGGGGATGGTGCCGAAGCCGGTGCCCACGTGGTTCACCCGGCCCATCACGGCCGCGGATTCGCCGGGGCCGACGTGCACGTCCGCGCCGGCCTCGTAATCGGTCCACGCATCGTCGCCGATGATCGTATAGGGCTTCCATTCCGGCGCCCAGGAAAGTGTCGGCACGGGCACGGCCTGATGCAGGCACGTCCCGGGCCGTGCCGGACAAGCGGCCAGTTCGAACGCGCCGGCGATGTCCGCGAAATAGCGCGGCAGGTAGCCCCACCGCCGCGGGTGCCCATACCCGTCGAACGTCTCGCGGTAGGGGAACGGGAATGGCCGCAGCGGCGGCACGTCGGCGAAGCCGCCCTTGCGCTGGCCGCGCGTCGTCGTGAGCGAATACACGGCGTTCGGTTCGAGCGTCAGCGCGACCGCCCCGCCGACGGGCACGAGATCCGCCTGGCGCGCGAAATAGTCGTGCGTATTGCTGCGCCAAACGGCGAGGCCCGTGTGCGCCAGGCCGCGCCCGACCACGAAGCGCACCTGCTGCGGCGCCGTGGCCTTGCGGGTCTCGATGATGACGCTGTAATCCTTGCCGGGCGATTTCAGCGTGACATACGTGCCGCCCCCGGCCAGGTCGCCGCTGGCACCATTCAGGTAGGTCCAGCCGACGCGCGTGAACTGGCCATAGTGGGCATAGCCCCACAGGCTGGGGTTCGGTTCGTAATGGCCGCTCCACGGCCAGTTCGCGCGCAGCGCCGCTTCCTTTTCGCCGGAATAAGGCTCCATCGTGTACAGGCCCGCGATGCCGTACCAGTTGACGAAGCGCGTCATGCCGCTGCGGATATAGTTCTCGTTGAACGATTCGACGTTCCCGATCAGGCCTTCGTAGCCGGCCTTGTAGACATGCGCCTCCGTGTTCCACAGCGGCTTGCCCAGCCGCGCCGCCGTGGCGCGCACGCCGGCGGGGACGGTCGAGGTGTCCGTGTTGACGTGCGCGCCGATCGCGCCGATCGCCGCGGCCAGCTCGGGATCGGCGTCGAGGTCCTTGACGAAGTCGAACTTCGATTCGTCGGGCCAGTTGTCGAATGCGTGCAGCCTGACCTTGCCGAACCCGTTGCCGTCCAGCGTCTTGCGCATTGCCTTGACCAGGCCGTAGCTGACACCCTTCTCGTTGCGCATGCCGAGCGCGTCCATCTGGAGCCCATAGACATCGCGCAGGCCACGCAGCCACGCCACATAATAGTCCGCCGTGTCCTGCGAGAAGAAACGCGCATCGCCACTGCCGCCGCCGAACAGGCCGCCGCTGTCGCCGATCCAGCCCGGCGCGCTCCAGATGGTGCCGTCCAGCGCCAGCAGCGGGTTGCGCTTGTGCGCCTCCGTCATCACCCACCAGGTGTAGCCGCGGTCGTAGTTCAAGTCGTCGCGCGTGTGCATGTGGCTGGGCATCGAGCCCTGGGTCGAGTTGCCGTCGCCGGGAATTTCCACGTACAGCGCGCTCACCGAGGCGCCGAAGTCCGGCTTGTAGATCAGGTCGAGGATCTGACTGCGTTGCGGTTCCGGATAGTCCTTCAGCAGCACGGACGTGCCGCCGCCGCCGTCGACGACGCCGAATCCTTCGAACCGCCTGCCGCCGGCGTCGCCCTCGAGTTGCACGGTCTGGACGGCGCGCGCCGGCTCGGCCGCGCGCGCCGCCATCGCCACGGACAGTCCGCCCAGCGCCGTCATCAGCAAGCGGGTCAAGCGTGTATGCATGGATGCTCCATAGGTTGTCGACATCTCCGAAGATCACGTCGCCCGATCTGCCCCGGAAAGCGTCGGATGCGCCTGCGAACGTGAGCGTCGATTGTAACTCAAGCAGTGGTATCGATCACGTCCTGGCGCCTGCGACGGCACCCGCAACGCCACGGTGCACGCCATGGACGCGCATTTGCGGCAACTGCTCGCGGAACGGGCATACCGCCGGACGAAAACAAAAAGGCCAGCTGATCGCTGGCCTTCTGTCTTGTCCCCACTCATTGAATCGGGACCTGAATCCTGGTGGGCGGTGCAAGTTTCGAACTTGCGACCCCAGCAGTGTGAATGCTGTGCTCTACCCCTGAGCTAACCGCCCTGCTTTCTACTGCTTTGCTGCGATTGCATCGCTGCAATGACGAGCATTATAGGGGGCGTTTTGCGTTTTGTCACCCCTGCGGAGAATATTTTCTCCAAACACATTCGCCTTTCACGCCTTTGTCGAGCGCGGCGAGGATGTTGTCGTGTTCGGCGAGGTCCTCGGCGCTGGCCGGGACCACGAGGATGTCGCCCAGCGGACCGGCCTCAAGCACGAGGCCGCCGCTGCCCGCTTCGACCTCGACGTCCATCGACAAGGTGTTCTGGCCGCGCGTCATCGCCAGGTAGACGTCGGCCAGCAGCTCCGAGTCCAGCAATGCGCCGTGCAGCTTGCGGTGCGCGTTCGAGATGCCGTAGCGGTCGCACAGCGCATCCAGCGAGTTGCGCTTGCCGGGGTGCAGTTCCTTGGCGTGCACGAGGGTGTCGATCACGCTGGAACAATGTTCGACGAATGGCGGCAGGCCCATGCGTTCGAATTCGTGGTTCAGGAACGCGAGGTCGAACGGCGCGTTATGGATGATGATCTCGGCGCCCTGCACGAATTCGCGCAGCTCGTGGGCGATCTCGTGGAATTTGGGCTTATCGCTGAGGAATTCGGTCGTCAGGCCGTGGACCGCCAGCGCCGCTTCGTCCGAGTCGCGCTCGGGATTGATATAACGGTGGAAGTTATTGCCGGTCAGTTTGCGGTTGAAGATTTCGACGCAACCGACTTCGATGATGCGGTCGCCGGTGCGCGGATTCAGGCCTGTGGTTTCGGTATCGAGGACGATTTGGCGCATGCGCGTGAAGACTCAAAAAGCGTTAAGAAGAACCAATTAGTATAGCAAAATCAGCGCTTTACCGACGCCGCGCCCATGTTCGCCAGCACGTCCGCGCGCTCGTTGCCGGGGTGGCCGTTGTGCCCGCGCACCCAGCGCCATTCGACGGCGTGCTGCTGCTGGGCGGCGTCGAGGGCCTTCCACAGGTCGTCGTTCTTGACCGGCTCCTTCGCCGCCGTCTTCCAGCCGCGCGCCTTCCAGCCGTGGATCCATTCCGAGATGCCCTTCTGCACGTACTGGCTGTCCGTATGCAGCACGACCTCGCACGGCCGGTTGAGCGTGGTCAGCGCCTCGATCACGGCCCGCAATTCCATGCGGTTGTTGGTCGTGTTCGGCTCGCCGCCGAAGATCTCCTTTTCGTGGCCGCCATCGGCCACGAGCAGCGCGCCCCAGCCGCCGGTGCCCGGATTCCCCTTGCAGGCGCCATCGGTAAAAATCTCAACTTTGGTCATGCTGCGCTTTCTTCCTTGTACGTGTTACTTGTGATGTTCGTTGCGGTTGGTCGCCGGCACCGCCTGCGGCGCCTTGCTCGGCTTCTTGTTCCAGGCCGGACCGATGATGTGCATGCCCTTCACGCGCTTGATCGCGTGCACCATGTACACGGCGCCGAGATACGGCCACCAGCGCCGCCCCGCCCCTTCGACGAAGGCGAACCGGTTGAGCCACTGCGCGGTCCGGAACGGCGGCGCGTAACAGCCGAAATGGCTGCGCGTGACGCCGAGATTCAACAATTTTAACCAGTCTTTCAGGCGCGGCATAGAAATGAACTCGCCCGCGGCCGGCAGGTAGTCGCTGCTCGTGATGCGCCCCATCCCCTGACGCACGCCCCACAGGCTGGCCGGATTGAAGCCGCAGATGATCACCTGGCCCTCCGGGATCAGCACCCGCTCGACCTCGCGCAGCACCTGGTGCGGCTCGGCCGCGAACTCGAGCACGTGCGGCAGCACGACGAGGTCCAGGCTCTGCGACGCGAACGGCAGGTCGGCGAAGTCGAGCGCCACAGCGATCTGCTTGCCCTTCGTCGCATAGGCCAGTTCGTCGGCCGTCGAGGTGCGCGTCGCCGCCTGCCATTTATTGGGCATGCGGTTGGCGGCCAGCGCGTCGATCTGGGGCACGCCGATCTGGATCGCGTTGAAGCCGAAAATATCGACCGTCAACTCGTCCAGGCACGCCTGCTCCCACGCGCGCACGTACGCGCCCGCCGGCGATTGCAGCCAGCGGTCGAGCGCTATAATGGATTTTTCGGATGCCGCGCTGTCCATGCCCAACCTTTATTCATACCCCTATGACTCCCTCGCCCACTGAACTTGCCGTACTGACCGTGCCAGCGTTCAAGGATAATTACCTGTGGCTCATCCATGACGGGGTCCATGCGGCTGCGGTCGATCCGGGCGACGCCGAACCGATCCTCGCGGCCCTGCGGGCAAATGGGCTCACCCTGACCGCCATTCTACTCACCCATCACCATGCTGACCACATCGGCGGCGTGATGCGCTTGCTCGAACACAGCAACGTGCCCGTGTTCGGTCCCCGCAACGACGGCATCGCGCTGGTCAATCATCCGCTGGGCGAAGGCGATCGCGTCCGGGTGCCCGGCCTCGCACTCGACCTCGCCGTGCTGGACGTCCCCGGCCACACGAACGGCCACATCGCCTATGTCCGCGAGGACGGCGGCGCCCACTGGCTGTTCTGCGGCGACACGCTGTTCGGCGGCGGCTGCGGCCGCCTGTTCGAAGGCACGCCCGCGCAGATGGCGGCGTCGCTGGCCAAGCTGGCCGCCCTGCCCGACGATACGCTGATCTATTGCGCCCACGAATATACCTTGTCCAACCTGCGCTTCGCCGAAGCGCTGGAACCGGGCAACCGGGCGCTGCAGATGCGCATCGCCAACGACAGCCAGCTGCGCGGCACGCACCTGCCGACGATCCCGTCGACGATCGCGATCGAAAAGGCAACCAACCCCTTCCTGCGCACGCGCGAATCCACGATCATCGCCAGCCTGGCGGCGGCCGGCCGCCTCGGTGCCGATACGGACCCGGTGGCCGTGTTCGCCGCGCTGCGCGAGTGGAAGAACGTGTTCTGAGCGCGCCGTGATCGCGGTGCGCTGCTATGCCGATCCGGTCAGTCCGTATGCATGGCTGGGCCTGCGCGATCTCGACCGCATCGAGGCGGCCGGTGCGCACATCGTCATGGTGCCCGTGCTGTTCGCGGGCCTGTTGAGCGCGCACGCGAATATCGGCCCCGCCGAGGTGGAGGCCAAGCGCCGCTACCTGTTCCGCGACGTGATGCGCGAAGCGGCCCGGCGCGGCCTGCCCTTCGCCGGTCCGCCCGGCCATCCGTTCAATCCGCTGACCGCGCTACGGATGTGCACGGCGGTGAACGAGGACGCGGCACGGCGCAGGCTGCTGGTCGCCTTCACCTGCGCGACCTGGGAGCGGGGCGAGAACCTCATGGACGATGCGACGCTCGTGCGCCTGGCGGACGAGGCCGGGCAGGACGGCACCGCCCTGCTGGCAGCGGCGCGGACGCCGACCATCAAGCAGGCGCTCGCGGATGCGACGGCACAGGCCGCGGCGGAGGGTGTGTTCGGGGTGCCGACGTTCCGGATCGGGGACGATGCCGCGCTGTTCTGGGGCGCGGACCGGATCGACGCCCTGCTCTGGCGCCTGCAGGGCAACGGGATCGATGAAGCGGTGTTGCGGGAATTCGTCGGCCGGGCGCCGCTGGCGCAGCGCAAACGTTGACGCAACCGCCGTCACCTGCGGTTGCGTCAAAGGCACGCTCAGATTTCTTCGTACAGCGGCAGCGTCAGGAACTCGGCGAAGTCTTCCGACGTCGACATCTGTTCGAAGATCTGGGCGGCGCGGTCATAGGTCGGGCTGTCGCCGTTCGGGGCGGCCGCTTTCGCGTTGGCCAGCTCTTGCGGGATCATCGCACGCACCATCTCGGCCGTGACCTTGCGGCCGTCTTCCAGCACGCCCTTCGGCGAACGGATCCACTGCCAGACCTGCGAACGGCTGATTTCGGCCGTTGCGGCGTCTTCCATCAGGTTGTGGATCGGCACGCAGCCGTTGCCGGCGAGCCAGGCGCCCAGGTAGTGGATGCCGACGTTGATGTTGTAGCGCAGGCCCGCTTCGGTGATCGGGGTTTCCGGACGGAAGTCCAGCAGGTCCTTGGCCGTCACCTCGACGTCCGGACGCAGCTTGTCGATCTGGTTCGGACGGTCGCCCAGCACCTTCTTGAATTCCGTCATCGCCAGGTCGACGAGGCCCGGGTGCGCGACCCAGCCGCCGTCGTACCCGTCGGTCGCGTCGCGTGCCTTGTCGCTGCGCACGCCGCCCATCGCGACTTCGTTCTTTTCCGGATCATTCTTGATCGGGATCAGTGCCGACATGCCGCCGATCGCCGGCGCGTTACGCTTGTGGCAGGTCTTCAGCAGCAGCAGCGCGTAGGCACGCATGAACGGCGCCGTCATCGTGACCTTCGGACGGTCGGCCAGGCAGAAGTCCTTGTCCAGCTTGAACTTCTTGATGCACGAGAAAATATAATCCCAGCGGCCCGCGTTCAGGCCGGCACTGTGTTCGCGCAGTTCGTACAGGATCTCGTCCATCTCGAACGCGGCCACGATCGTCTCGATCAGCACGGTCGCCTTGATGGTGCCTTGCGGCAGGCCCAGTTCGTTCTGCGTCATGACGAAGATATCGTTCCACAGGCGCGCTTCCAGGTGCGATTCCATCTTCGGCAGATAGAAGTACGGACCGGCGCCGCGGGCCAGTTGTTCCTTGGCGTTGTGGACCATGAACAGGGCGAAGTCGAAGATGCCGCCGGAGATGCGCTTGCCGTCGACGAGCACGTGCTTCTCGTCCAGGTGCCAGCCGCGCGGACGGACGACCAGCGTGGCGACCTTGTCGTTCAGCTTGTATTGCTTGCCGTTCTGTTCCAGCGAAATCGTCTTGCGCACGGCGTCGCGCATGTTCAGCTGGCCGGTGAGCTGGTTGTCCCAGTTCGGGGTGTTCGAATCCTCGAAGTCGGTCATATAGCTGTCCGCACCCGAGTTCAGCGCATTGATGACCATCTTGCGTTCGACCGGACCGGTGATTTCCACCCGGCGGCATTCCAGCGCCTTGGGAATCGGGGCGATCTTCCAGTCGCCGTTGCGGATGTGCGCGGTTTCCGGCAGGAAGTCCGGACGCTCGCCGGCATCCAGGCGTTTGGCGCGCTCGACGCGGGCAGCCAGCAATTGCTGGCGGCGCGGCTCGAATTCGCGGCTCAGTTTCGCTACCAGCGCGAGCGCTTCCGGCGTCAGGATATGTTCGTAGCCGGGCTTGATCTCGGCCCGGATTTCCATTCCGGCTGGGGTGGCGATGGTCATTGCTTTCTCCTGTTCTAGTATGAAATTCGGCTTTACCGCACCGGCTTGGCACAAGCCGCCTTGGCGTTTGATATTGCTTCAAGTATATTCACTATTACTTGCCTAAACGAGACAAAAAATATATTCATTTGTGCGTTTTTGTCACAGATCAACACCAGACTCGGGGATTTCCGTTGGACCATTTTCGTCAGATATCGACGTTCGTCGAAGTCATCGCCCGCGGCAGCCTGTCGGCCGCGGCACGGGCCGAAGGGATTGCGCCGGCCATGATCGGACGCCGCCTGGATGCGCTGGAAGCGCGGCTGGGCGTCAAGCTGCTACAGCGTACCACGCGCAAGCTGGCGCTGACGGACGAAGGCGCGGCGTTCCTTGAGGATTGCCAGCGCATCCTTGCCGAGCTCGAAGAAGCGGAAGCGGCCGTGTCGGAACGGAGCGCGCGGGCGACGGGGCACCTGGTCGTCTCCGCGCCGGCCGGCTTCGGGCGCCAGCACGTGGCGCCGCTCGTGCCCTCCTTCCTCGCCGAACATCGCGAGGTGAGCGTCAACCTGAACCTGTCCGACCGCGTCGTCGACGTCATCGGCGAAGGCGTGGACATCGCGATCCGCATCGCCAGCCTGACGGACTCGAACCTGGTCGGCGTCAAACTGGCCGACAACCACCGCGTCGTCGTCGCCACCCCGGGTTATCTGAAGCGCTACGGCACGCCGCAGACGCTCGACGATCTCGGCAAGCATAATTGCCTGGCGATCAGCAGCCAGGGCAGCCAGCGGGGCTGGACGTTCCGCGACCACGGCAAGATCGTCACGATGAAGGTGGGCGGCAACATGGTATGCAACGACGGCGCAGTCCTGCACGACTGGGCGATGGCCGGCCGCGGCCTGGCCTGGCGGTCGATGTGGGAAGTCAGTTCGGAAATCGAAAGCGGCCTGCTGGTGCCGGTGCTGGAGCAGTTCGCGGCGCCGGGCAACGATATCTATGCGGTGTTCGCGCAGCGCCGTCACCTGCCGCTGCGGATCCGCGTATTCGTCGATTTCCTGCGCCACGCCTATTCGCAGCCGGATTACTGGCGGAACAGCCTGGGCAAGATGCGGGAGATATGAACGCGATGCCCTGAAACGGATGGGCAAAAAAAAATCCTCGGAGACCCGAGGATTTTTTGTCAGACATTCAGCCGATTACAGCGGCTGGATGTTCGATGCTTGTTTGCCTTTCGGACCAGAGGTCACGTCGAAAGAAACGCGCTGGTTCTCTTGCAGCGACTTGAAGCCTTGCGATTGGATCGCCGAGAAGTGCGCGAACAGGTCTTCGCCGCCTTCGTCCGGGGTGATGAACCCGAAGCCTTTGGAGTCATTGAACCATTTTACGATGCCAGTTGCCATTACAATTTCCTATTTCAGTTGAAGTGGACAGAAGTCCGTTTACGATCGTTTGAAGAAGCAAGAAACAAATGACAGACTAACTGCACTGCTACCGCGAATCCAACGATCCCTAATTATACCGAATAAACCCGCACGTACACGGTTTTCGCAAAATAAAACCGGGATCAGTAACAATTCCTATCATCAACCTTTTACCGATCCCGTTTGCTTCGGCAGTACGCAAAATATAGGGCATGGAAGCAGATAAAGTTTGTCCTAAATCAAACGATTCAGGGACAGCTTCTTTGCCGTAACGCTAAACGGCCGAGTCGTCGCCGGGATAGGCCGCTTTCGGGTCGACGATTCCCCAAGCAACGAACACGTCCAGTTCGGCCAGCCATGCATCCCATTCCTGCCGCGCGACGCCGTCGAACGTCATCAGGACGCGCAAACGCTGTTCCAGCATGCGCGCCTGCTGCCCGAGGATGCGGAAACCGAACGTGGCGGATGAGCCGGCCAGCGTATGCAGCACCGCATGCATTTGTTCGATCAGCGCCAACGGCGGATGACTCGAATCGAATTCGTTGCGCGCAGCCGACAGGCGCCCGAGCGTCTGCGGCAGGCTCGCCGCAAATTTATCGTTCAGCTCCGCCAGGCGCGCGAAGAACTCCGCATCCGCACTCGCACTCATTTGGTGCCGAAGATACGGTCGCCCGCGTCGCCCAGGCCCGGCACGATGTACGCGTGGTCGTTCAGTTTGTTGTCGAGCGAGGCGACGTACAGCTTCACGCCCGGATGCGCCTGGTGGAACACCGCGACGCCTTCCGGCGCCGCGACGAGGGCGAGGAAGATGATCTGGTCGTCCGTCACGCCGCGCTTCTTCATCACGTCGACCGCGTGCACGGCCGAGTTGCCCGTCGCGACCATCGGATCGCACAGGATGAATGTGCGCTCGGCCGTGTCCGGCAAGCGCACCAGGTATTCGACGGGCATGTGCGTATCCGGGTCGCGGAATACGCCGATGTGGCCGACGCGCGCCGACGGCACCAGCTCCAGCAGGCCGTCGCTCATGCCGATGCCGGCGCGCAGGATCGGCACGATGGCCAGCTTCTTGCCCGCGATGACGGGCGCATCGATCGTCATCAGCGGCGTGTCGATCTCGCGCGTCGTCAGCGGCAGGTCGCGCGTGATCTCGTAACCCATCAGCAGCGTGATCTCCCGGAGCAGTTCGCGGAACGTGCGCGTGGACGTGCCGCGGTCGCGCATGTGCGACAGCTTGTGCTGGATCAGGGGATGGTTGAGGATGAACAGGTTCGGGAAGCGCGGATCTTGTTTCATGAGTGGGAATCGTGCGTAGGCCGTCACTTGTGGCGCCGGCATGGTTTTCGGTAAATGGCGAGCATTATCCCAGCCACGCGCCCGTTTGTCCCGTCCTTTGTCGAAGTTTCATGGCGACGTTCACTCGACGAGGGCGCGCGCCAGGATCGCGGCGCAGTCGGCGCCGTCCGGCAGCCGGCCGAACGCGCCGCCGACGTCGACCGCGATGCGCGACGCCACGAACGCAGCGGCGACGAAAGACGGCGCACGGCGCAGCAACAGCCCGGCCTGGACGGCCACGACCAGTTGCTCGGCGAGGCGGCGCGCGCCGAATTCGTCGGCCGCCGGGGTGCCCAGCCCATCCAGCAGGCGCGCGCAATACGCGTCGAAGCGGGGGTCGCGGCCGCGAGCCAGCGCCAGCTCCGCGGCCAGCGCGTCGCGTGGTTCCGGGCCCTTGGCGAACGCGCGCAGCACGTCCAGGCACATCACGTTGCCCGAACCTTCCCAGATGGAGTTGACGGGAAATTCGCGATACAGGCGCGCCAGCGGGCCGTCCTCCACGTAGCCGTTGCCACCCATGACTTCCATCGCCTCGGCGCCGAATGCCGGCCCGCGCTTGCACAGCCAGTACTTGCCGGCCGGCGTCAGGATGCGGCCCAGCGCCGCTTCGCGCGGGTCCACGGCGCCGTCCGGCCCCACGTCGACGCAGCGCGCGAGGCGCAGCGCGAACGCGGTGGCCGCTTCCGATTCCAGCGCTAGGTCGGCCAGCACGTTTTGCATCAGGGGCTGCTCGGCCAGCCGGCGCCCGAACGCGCTGCGGGCGCGGGCGTGGTGCAGCGCATGGCACAGGGCCGCGCGCATGATGCCGGCCGTGCCAGTCACACAGTCCAGGCGCGTGTGGCTGCCCATTTCGAGGATCGTCGGGATGCCGCGCCCTTCCTTGCCGATCATCCAGCCGACGGCATCGCAGAACTCGACCTCGGACGACGCGTTCGACTTGTTCCCCAGTTTGTTCTTGAGGCGCTGCACGCGGATCGCGTTGCGGGTGCCGTCCGGCAGGTAACGCGGGACAAAGAAGCAGGACAGTCCGGCGCTGCCGCCCTCGGTAGCCTGGGCCAGGACGAGGTGGGCGTCCGACTGCGGCGCCGAAAAGAACCATTTGTGGCCGACGAGACTCCAGGCGTCGCGCCACGCCGCCCCGAAGCGGGTGGCGGCGACGTCCGGGCTCATGCGCGTGGCCCGCGTCGTGTTGGCGCGCACGTCCGTGCCGCCCTGCTTTTCCGTCATGCCCATGCCGATCAGTGCGCCGTGCTTGCGCTCGATCGGCAGCGAGCGCGGATCGTACGTGCGCGACAGGATTTTCGGCAGCCAGTGCGCCGCGATGCCCGCATGCTGGCGCAGCGCCGGCACCGCCGCGTACGTCATCGTCACCGGGCATTGCGAGCCGTTCTCGACCTGGCCGAACAGCAGGTAGGCCGCCGCGCGCGCGACCTGGGCGCCGGGACGCGCCGCTTCCCACGGCAGCGAATGGGCGCCGTAATCGATCAGGAGGCGCATGAGTTCATGCCATGCCGGATGGAACTCGACCTCGTCGACCCGATTGCCGCCGCGGTCGAAGTTCACGAGCCGCGGGGGGAACTCGTTGGCCAGCCGCCCCAGGTCGAGCACGCCGGCAGCGCCGAGCGCCTGCCCCAGCCGGTCGAGGTCGGCGCCCGCCCAGCCGGCTCCTTCGTGCTCCAGCGCTTCACGCAGCGCGGGGTCGCAGGCGAACAGGTTGACGTCCCCGAACGGCGGCGCCTGGTTGAAAACCTCGTGGGTGTCGAAACGGTTCATGGCGTCTCCTCCGGGTGGCCCGCACGCCCAGCTGTTGCAACTGAGCATCATAATATCGGTGCAAAAGTTTCCTCTTCGCACTGTATCGGCGACAATAAACCTTCGTGCCGCAGCTCGTGGTTATCGGTTAAGCAACAAGGCTAGCCTAAAGCCCTGTGCCGGGCAAGCGCGACCCGTCCGATCCGGGAACTGCGGCGCATCAAGCAAGGGCGGAAAGATAGCGGGCATTGTGCTTTTTAGTGCTCGCCGGCATCTTTCGGTGATACATTCCTTGTTGATTTGGTACACTCCAGCATTACCCCAGGCTTTGCTGCCACGATTAGAAAGCAGATATTTCGACAATGCGCGCCAGTTCACCCGCAGTACCGAACGATCCGCGCCATGCGGCCCCGGCGGCGAGCCCGGACGGCTACATGGAAGCGGTGGGCGACGTCGCGCTCCGCCTCGATCCTTCCGGTCTGATCCAATACGCGAGCCAGCGCGCCCAGCGCGCGTTCGGCACCCAGCCGCTGGCCGGCACCGTCCTGACGACGCTTGCCCTCGACGCCGACCAGGCCGCCCTGCGCAATGCCCTCGTCGATGCCGGCACGGCCGGCGACCCGGTGCTCGTCGAAGTGCGGCTGCGCTGCCCCGGCAAGGACACCTGGTTCGAGCTGCGCATCGCAGCGCTGCCTGGCAGCCGTGAATTGCTGGCCGTCGGCCGCGACATGTCGGCCCAGCGCGCCACCGAACAACGCTTGCGCCACATGGCCACGCACGACGCGCTGACGGAGCTCCCGAACCGCCTGCTGCTGTCCGACCGCATCCGCATGGTGATCGCCAACGCGCGCCGCTCCGGCCAGGGCTTCTGCATCGCCACGATCGGCCTGGACGGCTTCAAGAAGGTCAACGACGGCCTCGGCCACCCGGTCGGCGACGCCGTCCTGCGCCAGGCCGCGAGCCGCCTGCGCAAGACGCTGCGCGACAGCGACACGCTGGCCCGCGTCGGCGGCGACGAATTCGTGGGAGTCCTGCCGGGCACGTTCACGCCCGACCAGATCAAACTGGTCAGCGGCCGCCTGCTGGCCGCGCTGCAGGCGCCGTTCGAGGTCGACGGGCATACCGTGTACCTGGGCGCGTCCGTGGGCGTGTCGATCTATCCCGACCACGCCGAGGACGAGATCCGGCTGATCGCCCTCGCCGATGCCGCCATGGGCCGCGCCAAGGAAACGGGCAAGGGCCGCACGGTCGTCTACAGCGTACGCGAAAGCGGACCGCCGCAGCACGACATCTCGCTCGAAGCCGCGATGTTCCAGGCCGTGCGCGAAGGCGAATTCCTGCTGTACTACCAGCCGATCGTGTCCAGCCGCACCCGCCGGATCGAAGGGTTCGAGACGCTGATGCGCTGGAAGCATCCGACGCTCGGCATGGTGCCGCCCGTGCGCTTCATCCCGATCGCCGAGACGAATGGCCTCATCAACCTGCTGGGCGCCTGGGCGCTCAAGGCGGCGCTCGTGCAACTGGGCCAGTTCGAGGAAGTGGCCAAGCGCGACCTGTACATCTCGGTCAACATCAGCCCGCGCCAGTTCCGCAACGACCGTTTCCTCGACGTGCTGGACGACGCCCTCGCGTTTTCCGGCGCGCCCGGCGACAAGCTCGTGCTCGAGATCACGGAAGGCACGCTGATGATCGACCCGGTCCACGCGGAAGCGATCCTGACCAAGATGGCGGAACGCCGCGCGCGCATCGCGATCGACGACTTCGGCACCGGCTATTCGAGCCTGGCGTACCTGAAGCGCTTCCCGATCTCGGTGCTCAAGATCGACCGCGCCTTCATCAAGGACCTGCCCGCCTCGACCAAGGACGCGGCGATCTGCAACGCCGTGCTCGACCTGGCCAAGCACCTCGACCTGTCCGTCGTGGCCGAAGGCGTCGAGACCGAAGAACAACTTACCTACGTCGAGTCGCGCGGGTGCGACTACATACAAGGCTACCTGACCGGAAAACCGATGCCGGCCCACGTGGCCATGGCCGCGCTCAAGGAAAACCTGTACACGGAACTGCTGCCGGACGAATTACGGGCGGGCCTCACATGAACCAGACTGCTACCATCGAACGATCGCCGAAAGCCGACGCCACCCTCGCCCTGTTGTGGGAGCGGATCCGCCGGCGCGGCGACATGCCGGGCTTCACCAAGGCCATCAACGCCATCCTCGCCACGATGCGCGGCGAGGACGAGCGCGACTTTTCCATGACCCAGACCGTGCTGTCCGACCCCGTGCTCACCCAGAAGGTGCTGCGCCTGGCGAACAGCGGCATGTACTCGGCGTTCGGCCAGCGCGTCAACACCGTCTCGAAGGCGATCCTCGTGCTGGGCACCGAGGCCATCGGCCACCTCGCCCTCGGCCTGAAGCTGATCGAGGAACTGTCCAGGTCCACGCCGGATTCGCTGCAGGCCCACATCGAAATGGAAAAAGCCGTCCTGGCCGGCATGGTGGCGCACCAGGTGGCCAGCGAAGCGGCCACGCGCGATCCGGAAGAAGCGGTCGTCTGCTCGATCCTCCACTCGCTGGGCCGGATGATGGTCACGTTCTACCTGCCCGAACACTGGACGCTGATGCAGCAGGCCGCCGGCCGGGGCGACATCGATGCGATCGCCGTCGCCCAACTGGGCCTGCCGCTGGAACAGATCGGGCGCGCGACGGCCGAGCACTGGGGCCTGCCGCGCAACCTGATCGCCGGCATGCGCCGCGTGGAACCGGGCGAGCGCGGCGCCGACTTCGGCCATGACGACTGGCTCGCCGCCCTCGGCACCATGTCGACCCAGTGCGCGAACAGCCTGTGGCATGGCGACGAAGCGGGCGCCGAACAGGTCCGGCTGCTTGCGGCCGGCTTCGCGCCGCTGCTCGGCATCGAGCCGGACAACATCGTCGGCGCCATCGAAAAGGCCAAGGTCGAAGCGGCCGCCGACCTGTCGATCGCGCCGCTCGCGAATCCGCCCGAGAAGCGCGCCCGCGCCGCCGCCGTCACGCGCATGCGCGAAGCCGGCAACAAGATTCTCCTGGACGGCGTGGTCGACATGCGCGACGCCGCGGCCCAGGCAACGCCGGGCCAGATGGTGTCGATGGCGCTCGAGACGGCATACCACGGCCTGTCGTTCACGCGCGCCTTCGGCTTCCTGCGCAACCGCCGCGACGGCCGCTACACGGCCAAGATCGGCCTGGGCGACAACGCCAAGACGCTCGCGCCCAAGCTGGCCTTCGACGACACCTACGAACCGAACGTGTTCTTCGCCGCCCTCGGCAGCGACCGCGTGATCTTCATCGAGAACGCACGCGACCCGAAATTCTCGAGCAAGCTGCCGCTCTGGTGGAAAGGCACGCTGCTCGAGGCACGCTGCTTCGTGATCATCCCGCTGTGCACCCGCGGCGAGCCGGTCGGCTTCATCTACGGCGACTGGGACGACCGCTTCCCGTCCGTCTACCTGAGCCAGACCGAATTCTCGCTGCTGAACGAATTGCGCGGCCTCGTCGTGAAGAGCGTCGAGCGGCGCCAGCCGCTGGAAGCGGTGGCGAACCGGGCGTGACCAAAGCGCCGGCGCTTTCAAGAGCCGGCGCGTAAACGTCGTCCCTGCGAAGTAGGCGTCATCCCTGCGAAGGCAGGGATCCAATTTTTTCGCGCTCGCATCAAGCGTGCGCAACCTGGGCCCCCGCCTGCGCGGGGGCGACGTATCGAATGCCGCGTTGCTCAGCGCAGCCGCGGCGTGTCCACGTGCACGTCGCCGCACTGCGCGCGGTGCATCAGCGCGTGATCGATCAGCACCAGCGCCAGCATCGCTTCCGCGATCGGCGTCGCGCGGATGCCCACGCACGGGTCGTGGCGGCCGAACGTTTCGACCGACACCGCATTTCCCGCCTTGTCGATCGACCGGCGCGGCGTGCGGATCGACGACGTCGGCTTGATGGCGATGGACACCGTGATGTCCTGGCCCGTCGAAATCCCGCCCAGCACGCCGCCCGCGTTATTGCCCACGAAGCCCTCGGGCGTCAGTTCGTCGCCGTGCTCGGAACCCTTCTGCTCGACCGAGTGGAAGCCCGCGCCGATCTCCACGCCCTTGACCGCGTTGATGCCCATCATGGCATAAGCGATGTCTGCATCGAGCTTGTCGTAGATCGGCTGGCCGAGGCCGACCGGCACGTTCTTCGCCACCACGTCGATGCGGGCGCCGATCGAATCGCCGGCGCGGCGCAGTTCGTCCATCGCCGTTTCCATGCGCGCGATCAGGTCGGCGTCGGCCGTCGCGGCGAAGAACGGGTTGTCGTGCACGTGCTTGAAGTCCTGGAACGGCACGGCGATGTCGCCCAGCTGGCTCATGCAGCCCGCGAACTCGGTCCCGAATTTTTCGCGCAGCCACTTCTTGGCGATCGCGCCGGCGCCGACGACGGGTGCCGTCAGGCGCGCCGACGAGCGGCCGCCGCCGCGCGGGTCGCGCACGCCGTATTTGTGCCAGTAGGTGTAATCGGCATGGCCGGGGCGGAAGGTGTCGGCGATGTTGCCGTAGTCCTTGCTGCGCTGGTCCGTGTTCTCGATCAGCAGCGCGATCGGCGTGCCCGTCGTCACGCCCTCGTAGACGCCGGACAGGATCCTGACCTGGTCCGCTTCCTGGCGCTGGGTCACGTGGCGCGACGTGCCCGGCTTGCGGCGGTCCAGCTCCGGCTGGATGTCGGCCTCGGACAGCGCCAGTCCCGGCGGGCAGCCATCGATCACGCAGCCGATCGCGGGACCGTGCGACTCGCCGAAAGTGGTTACGGAAAACAGCTTGCCAAATGTGTTGCCGGACATGGATTCTCGTTGGGTTGTGCGAATGGAATGAAAGATTTTACCAGCATGGGCAGACGGGCGGGGAAACGCCCTATATGCATCAAGAAAAATGTTTCTTTGTGGAATTTTTCTGCCGGAGTTGCTAGCATTGCATATATACTGGTTCGCAATCACGGAGCTTAACCTGGAGACGCAGCACATGCCCGCACCGAACACGCCCGCCGGCGCCGCGCAGGACGATGACCTGGTGTTCGCTGACGAGACGCCGGCAGTCGCGCCCGGCAAAGGCAGCGGGGCATGGCGCGTGCTGATCGTCGACGACGATGCCGACGTGCATTCGACGACGACATTCGCGCTGGGCGCCCTCGAGATGCACGGACGGCCGCTGGAATTCCTGCACGCCTACTCCGCCGCCCAGGCCATGGCGATGCTGGAGCGCGAGCACGACATCGCCGTGATCCTGCTCGACGTCGTGATGGAACAGGCCGACGCCGGCCTGCACCTGGTGCGTCACGTGCGCGACACCCTTGGCCGCCACGACGTGCGCATCATCCTCCGCACGGGGCAGCCCGGCTATGCGCCGGAAATGGACGCCATCCGCGGTTACGACATCAACGATTACCGCACCAAGTCCGAACTCACCCGCACGAAGCTCTACACGAGCGTGGCCGCCGCCATCCGCGCCTACCAGCAGATCCACGCGCTGGAAGACAGCCGCACCGGCCTGGCCGAAGTCGTGCGCGCGAACAGCGAGCTGATGGCCATGCATTCGGTCGGCGAGATGACCCTGGGCATCCTGCGCGAGGTGGCCGCCCTCGCCGGCCAGCCGGCCGACGGCCTGCTGTGCGCGTGCCCGCCGGGCGCCGCCGCCGGCTGGCAGGTGCTGGCCAGCTGCGGGGCCAGCGCGGCGCTGGCGCGCGACGGCATGCTGCCCGCCTCGACGCAAGGACCGGCGGCCGCCATCGCGCTGGCGCTGGCCGGGCGCCGCAACGTCTACGAGGACGACCACCTCGCCCTCTACTTCAGCGGCAAGGCGCATTGCGACTTCGCCGCGTGGGTGCGGCTGGCGCGGCCGCTGGACGCGCTGCGCCGCGGCCTCATCGACGTCTTCACGAGCAGCATCGCCGTCGGCCTGGACAACGTCGCGCTGATGACCGACCTGCACCGCGCCGCGTTCTACGATGCGCTGACCGGCCTGCCGAACCGCACGCGCCTCGTCGAACTCATCGACGACAGCCTGCAGACCCGCGCCGACGCGACCCTGTGCCTCGTCGACATCGACCAGTTCGCGGAAACGAACGACGCCCTCGGCCACCAGTTCGGCGACGCGCTGCTCGGGGCCGTGGCGCAACGCCTGCGCCTGCGCCTGGACGCCGGCCTGGCGCTGGCGCGCATCGGCGGCGACATCTTCTGCCTGCTGGGCCAGGCCGACCTGATCGAACCGGCCGCCGTGCAGGACCTGTTCGCGGCCCCGTTCTCGATCGAAGGCCAGGACGTGCAGGTGTCGGCCACGCTCGGTCTCGTGCGCCTGCTCGAACACGACGGCAGCGCGGCCGACGCCCTCAAGGATGCCGACATCGCCCTCAAGCGCGCGAAGAGCCAGCGTCGCGGCGGCCATTTCTATTTTTCGCGCGGCATGGGCGTGGAGATCCGCGAACGCGTCCGCCTGATGCACGCGCTGCGCGGCGGCTTCGCCCGCGGCGAACTGTTTCTCGCGTACCAGCCCCAGGTCGAACTCGCGGCGCGCCGCACGTTCGGTGCCGAAGCCCTGCTGCGCTGGCGCACCGAGGACGGCCGCTTCGTGCCGCCCGACCGCTTCATCCCCATCGCCGAATACTCGGGCCTGATCATCGACATCGGCGCGTGGGTGCTGCGCGAAGCGTGCGCGGAACTCGTGCGCGTGCGCGCGGCCGGGCACGTGGACTTCACGATGTCGATCAACGTCTCGCAGGTGCAGTTCCGCCACCCGCATTTCATCGACATGTTGCGCCAGGCACTGGCCGACACCGGCGCGCCGCCGGAACGCGTGGAGCTGGAGATCACGGAATCGATGGCGATGGAAGAGCCCGACCTGCTGATCGAACGCCTCGCCGAGATCAAGCGCACCGGCGTATCGATCGCCATCGACGACTTCGGGACCGGGTTTTCGTCGCTGTCGTATCTGCAGCGCCTGCGCGTGGACCGCCTGAAGATCGACCGCGCCTTCGTGACCGAAATCACGGACGCGGCGCGCGGCAGCAGCATCGCCGAGATGGTCATCGAGCTGGGGCGCAACCTGGGCCTGTCGATCATCGCCGAGGGCGTGGAAGACGAGCGCCAGGCGCAGATCCTGCAGACGCTGGGTTGCCCGCTGGCGCAGGGCTACCTGTTCGCGCGGCCGCTGGCGCCGGAGGCGCTCATCGAGTGGCTCGGCAACGACGCGCTGACGCGCGCCGCGTGATCAGCACGCGGTCAACGCAGTAGGGTGGGCACCCCGTGCCCACCAAACGCATCCGTAGCGACGCCATCGTGGGCACAGGGTGCCCACCCTACGACATGCCTGCGCCGAACCGTCAGTCGTCGGCCATCTGCTCCGCGGGCCAGTCGCGGATATACGCCTTGAGCATGCGGTTCTCGAAGCTCTGCGCTTCCAGCACGGCCTTGGCGACGTCGTAGAACGAGATCACGCCCAGCAGCGTGCGCGCGTTCATGACGGGCAGGTAGCGCGCGTGCTTTTCCAGCATGATGCGGCGCACTTCGTTGACTTCGGTGTCCGGCGTGACGGTGATCGGACTGTCGTCCATGTGCTTGCGCACGGTGCCCGCCGGCTCCAGCGAGCCGCCATGCGCATGCAAGGCCTTGATGACCTCGCGGAAGGTCAGCATGCCGACCAGGTCGCCGTATTCCATCACGACGAGCGAACCGATGTCGCGCTCGGCCATCGTGGCGGCGGCGTTGGCGAGGTCGGTGTCCGGCGATACCGTATAGAGGATGTCGCCCTTGACCTGCAGGATTTCCGATACCTTCATTTGGACCCCCTTGATTGGAGATGCGTGCTGCGTTGTATAACTCATAAGGTGACTCTAGCCTAAGCTCCCCAAAAAATCCAGCTTTCCGCCCTACAACCGTGCACAACGCACCATGATGATGAATAAATGAAACGGTTAGCGCTATCGAATGCTAGCATGCGCCGTCTTCGTCTTCAGGAACAGCACGCCATGAGCGGACCCCGATATCCCGGCTTCACCACCCTCGCGCTGCACACGGCCGCAGGCGCGCAGGTTTCGCCCCCGGCCGCCGCCACGCTGGAAGAACGCATCGCCGCCGTCGAAGGCGGCGTGGCCGGCATCGCCACGGCCAGCGGCCAGGCCGCCCTGCACCTGGCCGTGGCCACGCTGGCCGGCGCCGGCCGCCACGTCGTCGCCGCGCGCAATCTGCACGGCGACGCGCAAGCGCTGCTCGCGTACGGCCTCGGACGCTTCGGCGTCGCCACGACCTTCGTCGACCCGCGCGATCCCGACGCCTGGCGCGCCGCCATCCGGCCCGACACGCGGTTGCTGGTCGGCGCAGCGCTGGGCCATGCATCCCTCGACGTGCTCGACATTCCGCAGGTCGCCGCCATCGCGCACGAACACGACCTGCCGCTGCTTGTGGACGCGACGCTCGCCACGCCGTGGCTCCTGACCCCGTTCGACCACGGCGCGGACCTCGTGTTCCATGGCGCCGGCTATCTCGCCGGGCAGCCCTTTGCCGCGGGCGGGCTGCTCGTCGACGGCGGCACGTTCGACTGGGCCGCGGCCCATGCGCGCACCGGCCGTTTCGCCGGCCTGTGCGCGCCGGACCCGGGCTGCGACGGCCGCGTCTTCGCCGAAGAGTCGACGGTCGGCGCCTTCGCGCTGCGCGCCCGCCACGCCGGGCTGCGCGCTTTCGGCGCCACGCTCGGCGCCCACGATGCCGCCGCCATGCTGCACGGCCTGGAAACGCTGGGCGTGCGCATGGAGCGCCACGTCGCTGTCGCGCGCAAAGTGGCCGAAGCGCTCGCCGCGCATCCTGCCGTCGCCGGCGTCGCGTATCCGGACCTGGACAGCCACCCCGACCACGCGACCGCCCAGCGCCTGCTGCCGCGCGGTTGCGGCGCCGTGGTCCCGTTCACGCTGCAGGGCGGCCCGGCGGCCGCCGCCCGCTTCCTCGATGCGCTCAAGGTATTCGGCTGCGCGCACGACGGCGGCGGCGCCCGCTCGCAGGCGACTGCGGGCAGCGCAGGCGCGGTCCGCCTCGCGCTCGGCCTGGAAGACGCCGACGACCTGCTGGACGACCTCGCCCGCGCCCTGAAACTGGCACAAAAAGGAGCCTGACATGCTGATCGACGTGAACGGCAACACCGCCTACGCCTACACCGCCGGCACCGCCCCGGCCGCGGGCCGCCCCGCCATCGTGTTCATCCACGGCGCCCAGAACGACCATTCGGTGTGGACGGCCCAGGCCCGCGCGCTGGCGCGCCAGGGCCACGACGTGCTGGCCGTCGACCTGCCCGGCCATGGCCGCAGCGCCGGTCCCGCGCTGGCGACGGTGGACGGGATGGCCGCCTGGCTGCTCGCCCTCCTCGACGCCGCCGCCATCGAACGCGCCGTGCTCGCCGGCCACAGCATGGGGTCGCTGATCGCCCTCGACGCCGCGGCCCGCGCGCCGGCGCGCGTGCGCGGGCTCGCCCTGCTGGGCAGCACGTGGCCGATGAAGGTCTCGGACGCCCTGCTGGAAACGGCCCGCACGGATGAAGCGGGCGCCATCGACATGGTCAACCTGTGGTCGCACGCGAGCATCGCGCCGGCGGCGGCCGGCAGCCCGCAAGGCTTCTGGGCGCCGGGCGCCTCGCGCCGGCTGATGCAGCGGCTGTCGCAGCTGAATCCGGCACAGCTGTTCCACACCGATTTCGTCGCATGCAACACGTATGCGCACGGCGGCGCGGCGGCAGGCGCCGTCGCGTGTCCGACACTGTTCGTGCAAGGCCGGCGCGACGTCATGACGCCGCCCCGCTCGGCGCAGGCGCTCTTGGCCGCGATCCCGCACGCGCGGGTGGTGGCGATCGATTGCGGGCATGCGATGATGACGGAACAGCCGGATGCCGTGAGCACCGCGCTGGCGGACTTCGTGCGCGGCCTGAATTGATCTACACTGGGCAGCGGGGGCAACGATCAGGAGACATGGCATGGCCGCCGTTCGCTACGACAGCTTCGCGCAGTTCTATCCGTACTACCTGGCCCAGCACGAGAACCAGCTGTGCCGGCGCGCCCACTTCCTCGGGACGTCGTCGGCCATCGCGGGCATCGCCCAGTACATCGACAGCCTGAACCCCTGGTGGCTGCTCGTGGCCGTCGTGACGGGCTACGGCGGCGCCTGGATCGGACACTTCTTTTTCGAAAAGAACCGCCCGGCCACGTTCGACTACCCGTGGTATTCGTTCCGCGCGGACTGGGTGATGTACTGGCAGATGCTGACGGGCAAGCTCAGCTGGTAATCAGCCGAGCGGGCCGGGTCCGGTGCGCTCGAAATGCTCGGCCAGCGTCTCGTCCAGGCCCCGTTCGACGGCGGCCTCGACCTGGCGCGCCAGCGCGGCCGTATCCAGCGCGAGCGGCGATTGCGCCGCCGCGCCCGCCGGACCGCCCTCGCTGCCGATGCCGCCGAACACGAACAGGCGGTAGACGTCGGCCAGGCGGATCAGGCGCGGATCGACGAGCAGCACCCAGCACTGGGTCCCGGCACGCGCGCCCCGGCCCCAGCGCAGCGCGACGGCCGTCTCTGCCTGCACCCGGCCGACCCAGCCTGCCGCCACCATCTGCTCCAGCAACGACGTCATCTCGTCGTAGCCGATGCGGGTGCACGCGCGGATCTGCGCGTTCGACACCATCGCCGTGCCCGTGATCCGCGCGCCGCCCTGCAGGACCTTGAGCACGGCCATCGCGTCGACGAACGCGCCGCCCGGCACGGGTTCGTACCACCAGCGCTCGTACTTGACGATCGGCAGCGCCGCCGTCAGCAGCGCGCCCACGAGCGTGATCATCCACGACAGATACATCCAGACGAGGAACAGCGGCAGCGCCGCCAGCGCGCCGTAGATGATGGCGTAGGTCGGGAACTGGCGGATGAAGATGGCGAACACGCGCTTGGCGACCTCGAACGCGATCGCGGCGACGAGGCCGCCCCAGACGGCGTCGCGCCAGTCGACGTCGCGGTTCGGCACCGTCATGTACAGCAGCACATAGGCGCCCGTCGTCAGCGCGACCGACACGACCGTGTAGAAGACCGCGCCGAGGAACGGCACGAGGCTCGTCAGGCCGTTGGTGGCGGAAAACAGCTGCGACGTCAGGGTCAGCGAGATACCGAACGCGAGCGGCCCCAGCGTGACGAGCGCCCAGTACACGAGCACGCGCTGGACGAGGGGGCGCGGCTGGCGCACCTTCCAGATCTGGTTGAACGCGCGCTCGATGGTGCTGATCATGGCGACCGACGTGAACACGAGCGCGATACCGCCCACGGCCGACAAGCCGGTCGCCTTGCTGGCGAACTGCGTCAGGTTGGCCGTGATCGTGTTCGCGATGGCCCTGGGCATCAGCATCTGGACGAAATAATTGTCCAGCGCCGTGCGCAGCTTGCCGAACATGGGAAACGTGGTGAAGATGGCCAGCACGATGGTCAGCAGGGGAACCAGCGCCAAGGTCGTCGTGAACGTCAGGCTGCCGGCCACCTGCGGCAGTTTTTCTTCGGTCACGCGGCGGCGCGCGAAGCGCACGAGGTCGCGCGCCTCGTTCCACGTCAACCCGCGCACCCGGTCGACGCCCGTGTTGATCATCTCGGTCGTGCTGCGGGAAAGGTTGGTGACGGTCTTGGAAAGCATCGATAGGGTCGCCGCGCCGGCGAGAAAAAGCATCCTGCGCGAACGTGTCATCTTGTAAAGCGCCCTATAATACCAACGATGAACCCAACCAATCAGATTATCCTCGTGTTGTATTACTCGCGTCATGGAAAGACCCGCCGGCTGGCCGAACTGATCGGCCAGGGCATCGACAGCGTACCGGGGCTGGAAGCCCGGTTGCGGACTGTCCCCGCGGTATCGACGGTGGCCGAAGCGACGGAACCCGATATCCCGCGGTCCGGCGCGCCCTACGTGGAGCTCGAGGACCTGGCCGAATGCGCCGGACTGGCGCTGGGTTCGCCCACGCGCTTCGGCAATATGGCGGCGCCGATGAAATATTTCCTCGACGGCACCTCGGCGCAATGGCTGTCCGGCACGCTGGCCGGCAAGCCGGCCGCGGTGTTCACGTCGACGGGCAGCCTGCACGGCGGCCAGGAATCGACCCTGCTGTCGATGATGATCCCGCTGCTGCACCACGGCATGATGGTGATGGGCCTGCCCTACACCGAGCCGGAACTGATGACCACCGCCAGCGGCGGCAGTCCCTACGGCGCGACCCACTGGTCCGGCGTGGACGGCAACCGCCCGGTGACCGAAGACGAGAAGCGGCTTGCGATCGCGCTCGGCCGGCGCCTCGCACAAGCAAGCCGCAAACTGCAGGGGACGGATTAAGCAATGCAAGTGCTAAGGGTGTTTCATACGGGCGCGGTGACCAGCCTGGTCATCCTGTTCGCCTGGCTGCTGGCCTGGGAAATCGCCGTGGCGCCGCTCCATCCGGGCGGCTCGCTGCTCGCGCTCAAGGCCCTGCCGCTGCTGCTGCCGCTGCGCGGGGTGCTCAAACGCGACCTGTACACGCTGCAATGGTCGTCGATGGTGATCCTGATCTACCTGGTCGAGGGCATCGTGCGCGCCTGGAGCGACCGCACGGAAATCTCGCGCATGATGGCCCTGGGCGAAACCCTGCTCGTCTGCGCCTACTTCCTGTTCGCCCTGCTGTACCTGCGCCCGTACAAGAAACAGGCGCAGAAGCTGGCCAAGGAATTGCTCGACAAGGTCAAAGTACCGCATGACTGACGGCTTCATCGAACGCTGCAGCGCCATCGTCGGCCAGGCGAACGTCCTCGTCGACGACCACGACACCGCCCCGTACCTCACCGACTGGCGCGGCCGCTTCACGGGGCGCGCCCGCGCCGTCGTCCGGCCCGCGAACACGGCGGAAGTCGCGGCCGTCGTGCGCCTGTGCCGCGACCTGCGCGTGCCGGTGGTCCCGCAGGGCGGCCGCACGGGCCTCGTGCTCGGCAGCGTGCCGGACGCCAGCGGCGACGCCATCGTGCTGTCGCTGCGGCGCCTCGACCGCATCCGCGCCGTCGACACCTTCAACCGCACGATGACGGTGGACGCCGGCTGCATCCTGCACGACATCCAGCAGGCGGCCAGCGCCCACTGCCTGTTGTTCCCGCTGTCGCTGGCGGCGGAGGGCAGCTGCACCATCGGCGGCAACCTGTCCACCAATGCGGGCGGCACCGGCGTGCTGCGCTACGGGAACACGAGGGAACTCTGCCTGGGCCTGGAAGTCGTCACGGCGCAGGGCGACGTGTGGGACGCGCTGCGCGGCCTGCGCAAGGACAACACCGGCTACGACCTGCGCGACCTGTACGTCGGGGCCGAAGGCACGCTCGGCATCATCACGGCGGCCGTGCTGAAGCTGTTCCCGCAGCCGAAGGCGGCGATCACCGCGCTCGTCGCGCTGGCCAGCCCGCGCGACGCCCTCGCGCTGCTGAAGCTCGTGGAGGCGGCGTGCGGCCCGACGCTGACGGGCTATGAATTGATGAGCGACGTCAGCCTGCGCCTCGTCGCCGCCCACTTCCCCGACCTGCCGAAACCGTTCCCGGAACGCTATCCGCAATACGCCCTGCTCGAATTGTCGAGCCACGAATCGGAAGAACACGGCGTCGCGCTGCTGGAGCGCGCCATCGAACGGGCGCTGGAAGACGGCGTCGCGCGGGACGCCGTCGTCGCGACGTCGATCGCCCAGTCGCGTGCGCTGTGGGCCATCCGCGAGCACATCCCGCTCGCGCAGGCGGCGGCCGGCAAGAACATCAAGCACGACATCTCCGTGCCCATCTCGCGTATCGCCGATTTCATCGAGACGACGGACGCCCGGCTGGCGGCGGATTATCCGGGCGTGCAGGTGGTCTGCTTCGGCCACCTGGGCGACGGCAACCTGCACTACAACGTGGCACCGCCGGAAGGCATCCGCCACGACGATTTCCTCGCGCAGCAGGGCCCCATCAACCGCATCGTGCACGACAGCGCGGCGGCGCACGGCGGCTCGATCTCGGCCGAACACGGCGTCGGCGCGCTGAAGCGGGACGAACTCCCGCGCTACAAATCCGCGGTCGAACTGGACCTGATGCGTGCCATCAAGACCGCCCTCGACCCGCTCGGCATCATGAACCCCGGTAAAATCCTGTGACCGGGAGATCGTCATGATGCGTTTGTTCCCCCTGCTGGCAGCCGGCGTCCTGTCCGGCGCCCTCGCCCAACCCGTCTACAAGTACACGCACGACGGCAGGACGACCTATGCGGACCGCCCTTGCGCGCAAGGCAGATCCGTCGAACTGCCGGCGCCCGCCGGCATCCGCCCCGAAGGCGCGGAGACGGTCGCCACGCGCGATGCGCGCACGCTCGTCGAGCTGGAAAAGCTGCGCCTCGCGCGCGAACGGGAACAGCAGCGCAGCGCCAAGGCGGACGCGCGCACGGCCCGCGCCGCCGCCGCGCACCGCAAGCAATGCGCACGCCTGCACCTGCGCCGGCAATGGGCCGAGGAAGACGCCGCGCGCCTGACCGGCCGCGGGCGCGTGGCGGCGCAACGCCGGGCGCAGCGCGCACGCGAGGCGATGGCGGTGGAATGTCCGGCGTGACGTCCGGCGTAATGTCCGGCATGAACACGCTGGCGCGCTGGCTGCTGTTCGGCGAATGGCGCTCGCATCCGATGCGCGCCGTGCTGGCCGTCGTCGCCATCGCCGTCGGCGTGGCGATGGGTTTTGCGATCCACCTGATCAACACGGCCGCGTTCAACGAATTCAACGCGGCCGTGCACAGCCTGTCCGGCCAGGCCGACGTCCAGGTCACGGGCCGCGAAGCGCTGTTCGACGAAGACATCTATCCGCGCCTCGCCACGCATGAAGGCGTCGCCCTCGCGTCGCCCGTGCTGGAAGTGGACGCCGCGCGCCCGGATGGCCAGGGGTCGCTCAAGATCGTGGGTCTCGACGCCTTCCGCGCCGGCTACATCGCGCCCGACCTGATGGGCGTGCCGGATGCCGCGCACCCCTACGACGTGCTGGCCGACGACGCCGTGTTCCTGTCCCCGGCCGCGCAGGCGTGGCTGGGCAAGGCGCGCGGCGACACCATCGCCGTGCGCGCCGGCACGCACGACCTGCATCTGCGCGTGGCGGGCCCCATCCTGCGCGCGCGCAGCGGCCAGCGCCTCGGCGTGATGGACATCGGCGCGCTGCAGTGGCGTTTCCATCTCACCGGCAAACTGTCGCGGATCGACCTGAAACTGCGCGACGGCGTCGACCGCGCCGCGTTCGAACGGGCGCTGGCGGCGGAGCTCCAGCGCGATTATCCGGGCCGCTTCACGGTCGGCCGGCCGGGCGACGCCAACCAGGAAAGCCGCAGCAATAACCTCAGCCGCGCCTACCGTGTGAACCTGACCGTGCTGGCGCTCGTCGCGTTGTTTACCGGCGCGTTCCTCGTGTTTTCCACGCAGGCCCTGTCCGTGCTGCGCCGGCGCGGCCAGTTCGCGCTGCTGCGCGTGCTCGGGCTGGAACGGCGCGCGCTGCTGCGCCAGGTGCTGCTGGAAGGTGCGATCCTGGGCGTGCTCGGCGCCCTGCTCGGCATCGCGGCCGGCTACGGTCTCGCCGCGGCCGCGTTGGCGCTGTTCGGCGGCGACCTGGGCGCCGGCTACTTCCCCGGCGTGAAGCCGCGCGTGCAATTCGCGCCCGGCGCCGCCCTCGTCTACTTCGGCCTGGGCCTGGGCGTCGCCCTGCTCGGCTGCGCTGCCCCGGCACTCGAGGCAGCGCGCGCCCGGCCCGCCATCGCGCTCAAATCCGGCACCGACGAAACGGCGCTGGAACGCCTGAACCGGGTCTGGCCGTCGCTCGTCTGCCTGCTGGCGGCCGGCGCCTGCGCGTTCGCGCCGCCCGTGTTCGGGCTGCCGCTGTTCGGCTACTTTGCCGTCGCCCTGCTGCTCGTGGGCGGCATCGGCCTGATGCCGCGGCTGGCCGCATCCGCGTTCCGCCTGCTCGACCGCCTGCTGCGCCGCCGGGAAGACCATTCGCCCGTGCTGGCGCTGACGCTGGCACGCCTCGCCAACGCGCCGGGCCAGGCGTCGATCGCGCTCGGCGGCGTGCTGGCGAGCTTCAGCCTGATGGTCGCGATGGGCATCATGGTCGCCAGCTTCCGCGTCTCGGTCGACGACTGGATCCTGCACATCCTGCCGGCCGACCTGTACGTGCGCAGCAGCAGCGGCGGCAACACGGGCGGGTTCGGCCCGCAGGAACAGGCCGCGCTGGTCGCCGTGCCGGGCGTCGCACGCAGCGCGTTCCTGCGCACCCGGCCCCTGTCGCTCGATCCGGCGCGCCCGAACATCGTGCTCGTGGCGCGCGACATCGATGCGCGGGACCCCGGCCGCATGCTCGCCCTCGTCGGCGACGCGGCGCCGGTACCGGCCGGCCGCCGCCCCGTATGGATCTCGGAAGCGATGACGGACCTGTACCGGCTGAAGGTCGGGCAGACCCTGACGCTGCCGCTGGGCGGCCGCCCGCAACCGTTCTTCATCGCCGGCGTCTGGCGCGACTATGCCAGCCAGACCGGGGCCGCCGTCGTGCGCCTGGCCGACTACCGCGCGCTGACGGGCGATGCGACGGTCACGGACGCCGCCCTGTGGGCCGCGCCCGGCGCGGACACCGCACGGATCGAGGCCGCGCTGCGCCGCCTGCCGTTCGGCGCCGCGCTGCAGATGGCGCGTCCCGGCGACATCCGCGCCATGAGCCTCAAGATCTTCGACCGCAGCTTCGCCGTCACGTACCTGCTGGAAGCGATCGCCATCGCCATCGGCCTGTCCGGCGTGGCGGCCACGTTCTCCGCGCAGACGCTGGCGCGCGCGAAGGAATTCGGCATGCTGCGCCATGTGGGCGTCACGCGGCGCCAGGTGCTGGGCATCCTCGCCGTCGAAGGCGGCGCGCTGACCGCGCTGGGCGTGCTGACCGGGTTCGTGCTGGGCCTCGTCATCAGCCTGATCCTCGTCTACGTCGTCAATCCGCAATCGTTCCACTGGACGATGCAGTTGCATCTGCCGTGGCCCCTGCTCGGCAGCGTGGCCGCCGTGCTGGTGGCGGCATCCGTCGCGACGGCACTGGTGTCGGGCCGCTATGCGCTGTCCGGCGGGCCGGTGCGCGCCGTGCGGGAGGACTGGTGATGACGGTGCTGCGCATCGTGCTCGTGTGGCTTCTCGCGGCGGCCTGCGCGCACGCCGCGCCGCCCGTGTTCGCGACCGTCACGCCGGGGCGGGCCCTGACGTTCCCGGCCGACTACGGCGCGCATCCGGACTACCGCACGGAATGGTGGTACGCGACCGGATGGCTGCGGACGCCCGACGGCAAGCCGCTCGGCTTCCAGGTCACGTTCTTCCGCAGCCGCACCGAGACCGATCCCGCCAACCCGAGCGCGTTCGCGCCGAAGCAGCTGATCATCGGCCACGCGGCGCTGTCCGATCCGGCGCTCGGCCACCTCGTGCACGACCAGCGCAGCGCCCGCGCCGGCTTCGGCCTGGCCTATGCCGATACCGGCACGACGGATATCAAACTGGACGACTGGAGCATGCGCCGCGAGCCCGACGGCCGTTACCGCGTCGTCGTGCGCGCCGGCGAACTGTCGTTCACGCTGCGCCTCGCGCCCACGCAACCCATGCTGCTGCAGGGCGACGCCGGCTATTCGCAAAAAGGGCCGCAGCCCGGCCACGCCAGTTATTACTACAGCGAGCCGCACCTGCAGGTGGACGGCGAAATCGTCCGCGCCGGCCGCAAACAGGCCGTGACGGGAAGCGCCTGGCTCGACCACGAATGGTCCAGCCAGGTGCTGGACGCGAGCGCCGCGGGGTGGGACTGGACCGGCATCAACCTGGACGACGGCGGCGCCCTCATGGCCTTCCGGATCCGCGCCAAGGATGGGAGTACACTGTGGGCCCACGCGACCTGGCGCGACGCCGGCTCGCGCGTGACGCAGTACGGGCCCGACCAGGTGCGCTTCGCCCCTGAGCGGACCTGGACCTCGCCCCGCACGAACGCCGCCTACCCGGTGGCGACCCTGCTGACGACGGGCGCGACGCAGTGGCGCATCGAGCCCCTGCTGCCGGACCAGGAACTCGATTCGCGCCGCTCGACCGGGTCCGTGTACTGGGAAGGCGCCGTGACCGTGCGGCGCGACGGCCGGCCCGCCGGACGCGGCTACCTCGAACTGACGGGTTATGTATCGGCCATGAAGCTATGAACACGCAAGCATCCGCAACACCACGAACAACGAATGACGACATGAGCAACGGTTCCACCACCGACACCCGATCCACCCCGGCCACGCCGGCCGCGCCGCGCAAGGGCGCCCTCGCCGCCCTCAAAGGCCTGCTGCCCTTCCTGCGGCCGTACCGCCGCCAGTTCCTCCTTGCCGGCATCGCCCTGCTGGTCGCGGCCAGCGCCACGCTCGCGATCCCGTATGCGTTCAAGCAGATGATCGACCACGGCTTCGGCGCCAGGGGAGGCGCCGCGAGCGCCGCCAGCGTCAACAGCACCTTCCTCGCGCTGTTCGGCGTGGCCGCCGTGCTCGCGGTCGCGACGGCCGCCAGGTTCTACATGGTCTCGTGGCTGGGCGAGCGCGTCACGACCGACATCCGCAGCGCCGTCTACCGCCACGTCGTCGAGCAAAGCCCGGCATTCTTCGAGACCACGCGCAGCGGCGAAGTGCTGTCGCGCCTGACCACGGACACGACCCTCATCCAGAGCGTCGTCGGCACCAGCATCTCGCTCGCGCTGCGCAACACGCTGCTGTTCGTGGGCGGTCTCGCGATGCTGTTCGTGACGAGCGTGAAGCTGACGTCGATCATCCTCGGCCTGCTGGTGCTGGTCGTCGTGCCGATCGTGCTGTACGGCCGGCGCGTGCGCAAGCTGTCGCGCGATTCGCAGGACCGCATCGCGGACGCGTCGGCGCTGGCCGGCGAGATCCTCAACGCCATGCCGACCGTGCAGGCGTTCACCCACGAAAAGATCGAGGCCCGGCGCTTCGGTGCGTCCGTCGAGGACGCGTTCGCGACGGCGATGCGGCGCATCCGCGCGCGCGCCGTCCTCACGATGCTCGCGATCGCGCTCATATTCGGCGCCATCGTGTTCGTGCTGTGGCTGGGTGCGCACGCCGTGCTGGAAGGGACCATGACGGGCGGCGATCTCGGCCAGTTCATCCTGTACGCGTCCATCGTGTCCGGCGCGATCGGCGCGCTGTCCGAGGTGATGGGCGAGGCCCAGCGCGCGGCCGGCGCCACCGAACGCCTGATGGAACTGCTGGCCGTCAGCTCCGACATCCGCAACCCGGCGCACCCCACGCCGCTGCCCGCGCGCGCCGCCGGCGGCGCTTCCCTGAACCTCGCGAACGTGCAGTTCTCCTACCCGTCGCGCCCGGACACGGCCGCGCTGGACCACGTCAGCCTCGACGTCAAGCCCGGCGAAACGGTGGCCGTCGTCGGCCCGTCCGGCGCCGGCAAGACGACGCTGTTCCAGCTGCTCCTGCGCTTCTACGACCCGCAGGCAGGCAGCATCCGCCTCGACGGCGTCGACATCCGCGACCTCGACCTGCACGTGCTGCGCGACGCCATCGGCATCGTCCCGCAGGACACGGTGATCTTCTCGGCCAACGCGCTGGAAAACATCCGCTACGGCCGCGCCGGCGCGACGGACGCCGAAGTCATCGCCGCGGCGAAGCTGGCGGCCGCGCACGAATTCATCGAGCGCCTGCCCCAAGGCTACGAATCGTACCTGGGCGAGCGCGGCGTGCGGCTTTCCGGCGGCCAGCGCCAGCGCATCGCGATCGCGCGCGCCCTGCTCAAGAACCCGCCGCTGCTGCTGCTGGACGAGGCGACCAGCGCCCTCGACGCGGAATCGGAACGCCTCGTGCAGCGCGCGCTGGAAGCGGCGATGGTGGGCCGCACGACGCTGATCATCGCGCACCGCCTGGCCACCGTGCAGCGCGCGGACCGCATCATCGTGATGGAGGACGGCCGCATCGTCGAGACGGGGACGCACGCGTCGCTCGTGGCGCTCGGCGGCATTTACGCGAACCTGGCGGCTTTGCAGTTCCATAACGTGCACGTCGAGCATTGAATTGGCGGCGTGACAAGGCCCGGGGTGGTTTCACGGTAAATCGTGCCATTCCGGCAAAAATTTGTTGCACGAACACATCGGAAGGACGACACACTTTTGTTGCCTTGGGGATAGTTGGCGTACGATAGCGCAACGTCACATCTCCCCAAAGCCTCCCATGAACAAGAAATCGTTCAGTGTCGCGAACTGGACCGTCGGCTCCAAGATCACGGCCTTCACGTTCGCGCTCGTCGGCGTCATCCTCGCCGGCCTCGTCTTCACCATCACCTGGACGACGTCCTCGATGCTGCACGCGCGTGCCATCGCCAACGTCGAGTCCGAACTGCAGAGCGTCGTCAACGCCGTCGAGATGTTCGACAACGTCATGAAGAGCCAGGCCGTCGGCTACGGCCGGGTCTTCGCCTCGCAGTTCGCCGGCGAGTTCACGCGCGACGACAGCAAGATGGTCGCGGTCGGCGACCGGCAGGTGCCGACGCTGAGCGTCGCCGGCAAGCCGCTGAATCTCGACTTCACGCTGCCCGACGCCTTCACGCGCCAGACCGGCGGCAACGCCTCGGTGTTCGTCGTCAGCGGCGACGACTACGTGCGCGTCACCACCTCGGTGAAAAAGGAAAACGGCGACCGAGCCGTCGGCACGATCCTCGACCACGCGAGCCCCGCGTATGCCGCGATCCGCGCCGGCAAGGCGTACGTCGGCATGGTCAAGCTGTTCGGCAAGCCGTTCATCACCGACTATGAACCGATCCGCGACGCATCGGGCACGGTGATCGGCATCCTCTACATCGGCCTCGACGTCGAGGCCAACATCAACGCGCTGCGCGCACGCATCAAGAAGAAGAAGGTCGGCGACACCGGCTATTACTTCGTGCTGGACGCAACGAAGGGCAAGACCTACGGCGACCTGATCGTCCACCCCGTCAAGGAAGGCAAGAACATCCTGGGCAGCCGCGACGCCAGCGGCCGCGAATTCATCAAGGAGATGCTCGAGACGCAGCACGGCCTCATGACCTACCCTTGGCAGAACGCGGAAGCCGGCGAAATGGCGCCGCGCATGAAGGTGGCCGCGTACACGCTGTTCAAGGACTGGAACTGGCTGATCGCCGGCGGCACCTACGAGGACGAGATCACGAAGGAAGCGGCGCGCCTGCGCAATCGCTACATCGGCATCGGCCTCGCCGCGCTGGCCATCTTCGCCACCATCCTGCACTTCGTGATGACCCGCACCGTCACCCGGCCGCTGGTGCGGGCGCGCGACGCCGCCGTGCGCATCGCCGAGGGCGACCTGAGCGTGCGCATGGACGTCGACCGCAAGGACGAGATCGGCCTGCTGGCCGAGGCCATGAACAATATCAGCAGCAGCCTGTCGGCGGTCGTGGGCCAGGTGCGCA
The DNA here is from genome assembly GCF_001425685.1 of Massilia sp. Root335. Taxonomy (GTDB): domain Bacteria; phylum Pseudomonadota; class Gammaproteobacteria; order Burkholderiales; family Burkholderiaceae_D; genus Telluria; species Telluria luteola. Next base: position 88,796 of record NZ_LMCY01000049.1, read on the forward strand.
GCGGCGCCGAGCAGATCGCGGGCGCGTCCGGCGAAATCTCGACCGGCAACCTGGACCTGTGCGCGCGCACCGAGCAACAGGCCGCCAACCTGGCCTCGACCGCGAACTCGATGCAGGACCTGACGGCGACCGTGCGCCGCAACGCGGGCGACACCCACGAAGCGAACCAGCTGGCCGTGAACACCTCGATGGTCGCGCAGGAAGGCGGCCGCATGGTGCACCAGGTGATCGACACGATGAACACGATCAAGGCGTCGTCCGGCAAGATCGGCGACATCATCGGCGTCATCGACGGCATCGCGTTCCAGACCAATATCCTCGCGCTCAACGCGGCCGTCGAAGCGGCCCGAGCCGGCGAACAGGGCCGCGGCTTCGCCGTCGTGGCGACCGAGGTGCGCAACCTCGCCCAGCGCAGCGCCGCGGCGGCGAAGGAGATCAAGGGCCTGATCGTCGCGTCGACGGCGGAAGTCGACGCCGGCAGCCGCATCGTGCAGGAAGCGGGCGTCACGATGACCGAGGTGCTGGCCAGCGCCGAAAAGGTCACGGCCATCATGGCCCGCATCAGCACCGCGAACGCGGAACAGAGCACCGGCATCGAGCACATCAACCGCTCGATCGGCGCGATGGACCAGGTCACCCAGCAGAACGCGGCCCTCGTCGAGGAAGCCAGCGCCGCCGCCCAGGCCATGCAGGAACAGGCCGACCAGCTGGCGCGCGCCGTGCGCCTGTTCAAGCTGGACCAGCAGCCGGCCGCGGCCCGCCCCGCGCTCGCGCAGTACTGATCGGACAATGCCGTGGGCGCGCCCGCCGGCCGCGCCCTTCCGCGCCGGTCCGCTTGGGTGTAGAGTAGCGCGGTCCGCTACCCTGGAGCCCCGATTGACCGATACCGACCTGCTCGCCCGCTGCACCACCGTCATTCCCGGCCACCGCGCCCGCACCCCGGCGGAGATGTTCGCCGCGATGGCCGCCTGGTGCGAAGCCAACGGCGTCGCCCACGACACGTATGGCGACGGCACCCTGATCCAGGGGTTCGAGCGGCGCGTGGCCGAACTGCTCGGCTTCGAGGCCGCCGTGTTCTGCATCAGCGGCACACTGGCCCAGGTGACCACCTTGCGCCTCGCCGCAGACGCGCGGGGCCGCGCCCCGGTGGCGCTGCATCCGACCGCGCACATCTTCGTCCACGAGCGTTCCAATTACCAGCTGCTGGGGCATTTCGACGCCCTGCGCGTCGGCGACCCGTACCGCCCCTGGGCCGCGGCGGACATCGTCAACCTGCCCGACCGCCTGTCCGCCGTCGCGCTCGAAATTCCCATGCGCGAAATCGGCGGCCAGCTGTCGGGCTGGGACGACCTGCAGGCCATCAAGGCGCACTGCCGCGCGCACGGCATCCACCTGCACATGGACGGCGCGCGCCTGTGGGAAGCGGCGGCGGGCTACGGCCGCCCGGTGGCCGAGATCGCGGCCGGCTTCGACACCGTCTACACCTCGCTGTACAAGGGCATCGGCGGCCTCGGTGGCGCCATGCTGGCGGGCAGCCGCGCCTTCGTGGCGCAGGCGGCCGAATGGTTCAAGCGCCAGGGCGGCAACGTCATCCACCGCTCCCCGTACGTGGTGGCGGCCGCGATGCAGTTCGAGCAGCGGCTGGCCGCCATGCCGGCATGCTTCGCGCGGACCGAATTCCTGTACGACGTGCTGCGCGACCACCCGGTGCTGCGCGTGAACCCGGCCCGCCCACAGGCCAACATGCTGCACGTGCACCTGCCCGTGAGCCGCGACCGCGCGCTGGAGATCCGCCGCGAACTGGCGCGCGACCACGGCATCTGGCCGTTCAATCGCGTGAACCACGGCGTGCTGCCGGACACCTCGTTCTTCGAAGTCTATGTGGGCGACAACCTGCTGGACACGCCGGACGGCCGCGTGCGCGAAGCCGTCGCGCTGCTGGCGGCCGCGGTGGACCGCGGCGTGTAAGCATCGTCATGCGGCGCGGCGCCGCTATCGGTTAAAATGCGCGGGTTTTCAATCTTTCATTGCGAGCCACACCGATGCGTCAATATCTCGACCTGATGCGCCATGTGCTGGACCATGGCACGGTCAAAACCGACCGCACCGGCACCGGCACCCGCTCCGTGTTCGGCCACCAGATGCGCTTCGACCTGCAGGACGGATTCCCGCTGGTGACCACCAAGAAGCTGCACCTGAAGTCGATCATCCATGAACTGATCTGGTTCCTGGCCGGCTCCACCAACATCGCGTACCTGAAGGACAACGGCGTCTCGATCTGGGACGAATGGGCGGACGCGAACGGCGAGCTCGGTCCCATCTACGGCTACCAGTGGCGCAGCTGGCCGACGCCGTCGGGCGGCCACGTCGACCAGATCAGCCAGGTGCTCGACCAGATCAGGAACAATCCGGACTCGCGCCGCATGATCGTCTCGGCGTGGAACGTGGCCGACATCCCGCAGATGAAGCTGCCGCCGTGCCACGCGCTGTTCCAGTTCTACGTCGCCGACGGCAAGCTCTCGTGCCAGCTGTACCAGCGCAGCGCCGACATCTTCCTCGGCGTCCCGTTCAACATCGCGTCGTACGCGCTGCTCACGCACATGATGGCCCAGCAGGCGGGCCTGGACGTCGGCGATTTCGTCTGGACCGGCGGCGACTGCCACCTGTACTCGAACCACATGGAGCAGGTCGAACTCCAGCTGTCGCGCGCCGAACGCCCGCTGCCGCAGCTGGTCATCCGCCGCAAGCCCGACTCGCTGTTCGACTACAAGTTCGACGACTTCGAGATCACCGGCTACGATCCGCATCCCGCCATCAAGGCGCCCGTTGCCGTCTGAGGAGGTTTCATGGCCAACCACCTGTCCATCGTCGTCGCCATGGATGCCAGGCGCGGCATCGGCATCGACAACAAGCTGCCGTGGCACCTGCCCGAGGACCTCGCGCACTTCAAGCGCGTGACCCTCGGCCATCCGATCATCATGGGCCGCAAGACGTTCGAATCGATCGGCCGTCCGCTGCCGGGGCGCCGCAACATCGTCGTCACGCGCAACCGCGACTGGCGCCACGACGGCGTGGAGACGGCGGGCTCGCTCGAGGAAGCCGTCGCCCTGGTCGGCGGCGAGTCGGCCAGCATCATCGGCGGCGCCCAGATCTTCGCCGAGGCGATGCGCGTCGCCGACCGGCTGATCGTCACGCACATCGACAAGGTCTACCGCTGCGACACGTTCTTCCCCGAGATCGACGGCGGCGCATGGACGGCCGTGTCGAACGAGCCCCTGCATTCGCCGACGGCGGACGTCGATTACGCCATCGTCACCTACGACAAGGTCGAGTAATACCATGTCCGAACACGGCTTTCATGTCCATGGACCGCACGACCACGCGGTCGAACACGCCGCGCAGCACGGCAGCGACAGCTTCTCGAACAACATCGCGGTGATGACGGCCATCCTGGCCACCGCCGGCGCGGTGTTCGGCTACCTGGGCGGCGATACCCAGACCGACGCGGCGCTGTACAAGAACAACGCGGCCATCGCCAAGACGGCGGCCGCCGACGCGTGGAACTACTACCAGGCCAAGTCGATCAAGCAGAACATCGCCGAAATGGCGGCCTCGCTGCCGGGCGCGGACGCGGCAAGATTCAAGGCCCAGGCGGCCCGCTACGACCTCGACAAGGCCGGCAACCGCAAGGAAGCCGAAAAGCTCGACAGGCAGTCGGACGCGTGGAACGAAAAGTCGGAACACGCGCTGCACACCCACCACCAGTGGGCGCTCGCGACGACGGCCGAACAGATCGCGATCTCGCTGGCCGCGATCACCCTGCTCACGCGCCGGCGCTGGCTGCTGTCGGTGACCTACGTCGTGGCCGTCGTCGGCTTCGCACTCGGGGCATTCGCGTGGCTGCACGTCGATCCGCTCGGTGCGCTGTTCACCTCGGCAGCGTCGCATTGACGTCGCGCGCGGGCTCGGGGAGCCCGCCCTACGCAGTTTCGCGGTTCGACACCGGTCGCGCTATCGCATTGCCGTAGGGTGGGCACCCCGTGCCCACCAACACGTCGCAACGACGCGGCTTCGTGGCGGGCTCGGGGAGCCCGCCCTACCTGGTTGCGGCGCTTCGACATCGTGCGCCGTCATCGTCGTCAAACAAGAGTGCGCCACAATCTCGCCCGTGTAGATAACCTATTAAAAATTTTTGCACGGGACCACGCAATTTCTGCGAAAATCCGCTTCTTCATTTTTCCGGTGCCGTGCCCGGCCGCCTTCCACTTCCGGATGGGCGGCGCGCACGGCGCTTCGCTTTGGAGCTGTCCATGAAATTTCGTTTCCCAATCGTCATCATTGACGAGGATTTCCGTTCCGAGAACACGTCCGGTCTCGGCATTCGCGCACTGGCCGCGGCGATGGAAAAAGAAGGCATGGAAGTGCTGGGCCTGACCAGCTATGGCGACCTCTCGCAGTTCGCCCAGCAGCAGTCGCGCGCCTCGGCCTTCGTGCTGTCGATCGACGACGAGGAATTCGGCGGCGGCACCATCGAGGAAACCAACTTCGCCCTGTCGGGCCTGCGCGCCTTCGTGCAGGAGATCCGCCACAAGAACTCGGACATCCCGATCTACATCTACGGCGAGACCCGCACGAGCCGCCACATCCCGAACGACATCCTGAAGGAGCTGCACGGCTTCATCCACATGTTCGAGGACACGCCGGAATTCGTCGCGCGCCACATCATCCGCGAAGCGAAGGCCTACCTGGACAGCCTGGCGCCGCCGTTCTTCCGCGCGCTGGTCCACTACGCGAACGACGGCTCGTACTCGTGGCACTGCCCCGGCCACTCGGGCGGCGTGGCGTTCCTGAAGTCGCCGATCGGCCAGATGTTCCACCAGTTCTTCGGCGAGAACATGCTGCGCGCCGACGTCTGCAACGCCGTCGAGGAACTGGGCCAGCTGCTCGACCACACCGGTCCCGTCGCCAAGTCGGAGCGCAACGCCGCGCGCATCTACAACGCCGACCACTGCTACTTCGTCACCAACGGCACGTCGACGTCGAACAAGATGGTGTGGCATTCGACCGTGGCGCCGGGCGACATCGTCGTCGTCGACCGCAACTGCCACAAGTCGATCCTGCACTCGATCATCATGTGCGGCGCGATCCCCGTGTTCCTGATGCCGACCCGGAACAACCTCGGCATCATCGGCCCGATCCCGCTGGCCGAGTTCTCGCCGGAGTCGATCCGCAAGAAGATCGAGGCGAATCCGTTCGCGCGCGAGGCCAAGAACAAGAAGCCGCGCATCATGACCATCACGCAATCCACGTACGACGGCGTCGTCTACAACGTCGAGACGCTGCGCGAACTGCTGGACGGCGAGATCGACACGCTGCACTTCGACGAAGCCTGGCTGCCGCACGCCACGTTCCACGACTTCTACCGCAACATGCACGCGATCGGCCGCGACCGCCCGCGCGCGAAGCAGTCGATGATCTTCTCGACGCAGTCCACGCACAAGCTGCTGGCCGGCCTGTCGCAGGCGTCGCAGGTGCTCGTGCGCGAGTCCGAGACCGTCGCGCTCGACCAGGACGCGTTCAACGAAGCCTACCTGATGCACACGTCGACGTCGCCGCAGTATTCGATCATCGCCTCGTGCGACGTCGCCGCCGCGATGATGGAAGCGCCGGGCGGCACGGCCCTCGTCGAGGAATCGATCTTCGAGGCGCTGGACTTCCGCCGCGCGATGCAGAAGGTCGACCAGGACTACGGCGACGACTGGTGGTTCAAGGTCTGGGGTCCGCAGGACTTCAGCGCCGAAGGCATCGGCACGCAGGCCGACTGGATGATCCACGCCGACGACGACTGGCACGGCTTCGGCAACCTGGCCGAAGGCTTCAACATGCTCGACCCGATCAAGGCCACGGTCGTCACGCCCGGCCTGTCGCTGGACGGCTCGTTCGGCGACTCGGGCATCCCGGCGTCGATCGTCACCAAATACCTCGCCGAGCACGGCGTGATCATCGAGAAGTGCGGCCTGTACTCGTTCTTCATCATGTTCACGATCGGCATCACGAAAGGCCGCTGGAACACGCTCGTCACCGCCCTGCAGCAGTTCAAGGACGACTACGACCGCAACCAGCCGATGTGGCGCATCATGCCGGAGTTCACGGCCGCGAACCCGCGCTACGAATCGTGGGGCCTGCGCGACCTGTGCCAGCAGATCCACGACTTCTACAAGTCGCGCGACGTCGCCCGCCTGACGACCGAGATGTACCTGTCGGACATGATCCCGGCGATGAAGCCGTCGGACGCCTTCGCGAAAATGGCGCACCGCGAGATCGAGCGCGTGGCGATCGAAGACCTTGAAGGCCGCATCACGGCGATCCTGCTGACGCCTTATCCGCCGGGCATCCCGCTCCTGATTCCGGGCGAGCGCTTCAACAAGACCATCGTCGATTACCTGCGCTTCGCGCGCGATTTCAACGAACGCTTCCCGGGCTTCGAGACCGACGTGCATGGCCTCGTCAAGCGCGAGGTCGATGGCAAGCTGGGATACTTCGTGGATTGCGTCAGGCAGGATTGAACCGTTCCCGCGCACCACACCGAGAGGGGCCGAGGCCCCTCTTTTTTTTGGCCGCAGCCGCTCCACGCGCGTGAACCGAATGGGCCTGCAGAGGTCATACGTAGCGCCGAACCATCGTCCGGGAGACGCCGATCCGATCGATCTAATTTCTGGACAATAGCGCCATGACAATGGCAATATATTATCCATCCGACAATGGAGACGATATATGGCAGCTGCATTGCAGAACGATCCGGGACCGGCGGCCGCGGGGCAATCGGCGGCGCCGACCGGCTGGCCCGCGGCAATCCACGAAACCGTCTTGCCGCTGTTGTTTGCCGTCGCCGCGATCGTCGTCTTCGTCCGGATCGACCAGGCACGCGAAGCACTGTTCGGCACGATCGGACCGGTGCCGCATTCGTTCAACCGCATGCCGAAGCCGTACGACCAGTACATCGGGACACAGTTCTTCGCACTCGCCGCGGCGATGGCATTCATCGGCGTGGGCGTCTGGTACACGGCGCGCCTGCTGCTGACCGTCGAACGGGACAAACGCCATGGCGCGGCGGGAGCGGTGCCGTCGCGCGTCATCGAAATGTACCCGCGCCTGATCGGCGCGCTCACGCCGGCCGTGTTGATCATCGCACTCGTCATCGTCCAGGAAAGCCGACGGACCGATCACCGCTTCGGCGTGCTGATCGCGCTGCTTGCGTGCCTGACGCCCCTGTGCGCAGTCCTCTACGCCATTCACAGGAACGCGCGCGAATGGCCGCTGGCCGTCGCCCTGCTGGTCGGCGGTGCGGTCCCATGGTTTCTCATCATTGCCGCCAGCCCGAACATCTATGACTGGCAGGTCATCGGCGCGCTGTCAATCCTGTGCTACCTGCCGGCCGCGCTGTATTTCCTCTTCACGGTACGCCGCCCGCTCCTGCGCAAGGTGGCGAAGTCGACACGCAGCGCGGACGCCAACCTGACCTTCAGCCTCGACGAGGCACTCGTCCGGCTGCTGGGCATGGGCATCGGCGGCGCCCTGCTGCTGCTGGCGCTGTCGTACGGTCCGCCGGCCGCCGCCCGGGCACTCGGCTCCGCGGCGATCGTCCTGATCTCGCTCACCGCCGTCCTGTTCACGTTGTGCGCCATCACGCTGGCCCTGCGCCACATCACCCACAACAAGCCCGGATTCCTGCTGATCATTGCGACCGCGGCCGGGGCCATCTATTTGTTCCTCCACGGGACGTTCGGCTGGGCGCCGTTCGAAGAACAGCTCGGGCAGGAACGATTGCCGCAAGCGACTCTCCCGTCCGGGCCCAGAACCCTGCAGGAGCGCCAGGCCACCGACATCGTCGTCAATGCCTATGGCGGCGGCCTGCGCGCCGCGCTCTTTACCGCCGAGGTGCTGGCGGACCTCGATGACCGCTCGTGCGGCGAATTCGGCCGGCGGCTCGACCGGCTGAGCGGCGTATCCGGCGGCAGCCTGGGACTCGCCGTCTACATGCTCCTGCGCCAGGAATTCGTCGCGTCCGGCGGGTGGGGGGCGCACTGCACGCCATCGTCGCTGAACGGGCCGCAGCTTGCGCAGATGGTCGACGACACCCTCGTGCAGGATCACCTGTCGGCCGCCATGGCACGCATGCTGTCGACCGATCTCGTCCCCTACACCACGCCCCAGCGCGGACAGGCCCTGCTGGACAGCTGGCAGGACACGCTGACGTCGGTGCTGGCGGCGCGCGCGGCGGTGCCGGGCCGCAGCGGCATCTCCCTGGCCGGCCTGGCGCTGCCGCTCGGCCGGCTGGACGGCGGCATCGCACCGGCGCCGTCCGTCTTCTTCAACGCCACCGACGTCACCACCGGTGAGCGCGTGTGGTTCTCGAACCGCAGCACCTTTTCCGGCAGGAGCGGATCGCGCAACCTGGACGCGGCTTTCCAGGTCGGGCAGGCCGTCCTCCATAGCGCCCGTTTTCCCTTCGTCTCGCCGGCGGGCGGCATCGCGTTCGGGAAGCAGGCGATGCTGCTGGTCGACGGCGGCTATGCCGACAACAGCGGCGCGGGCACGCTGGCCGATACCGGCATGCCGGGCGCAAACAGGCATTGGCTGAACATCGATGGCAATCCTCCGGACCAACTCTGCGCGGGCACCGATCCCAAGCCCGTGAAGGGCGCCTTTTCCGCGGTCGACGCCCTGTTCGCCGTGCGCGAATCGCAAGCCGCCCTCGCCGTGTGGCGCTATCGTAATTCCGGCATCAAGGACTTCCCGCTCCAGCCGAATCTCGACGACGCGTTCGCAAGTACGATCAAGGACGAGGGCGAGCGCTGCAAATTCATCCAGTCCCTGCACACGGCGCCGCTGGGCTGGTATCTGACGCCGGTCACGGTCGGCGACCAGGCTCTCGCGCGGTTCCGCGCCGTCCGCAAAGCGTGCGACGAACTGCGCCCGCTGTGCGGCGCGTGACGTCTTATCGCCGCCGGGAACGCACATGACCGGGAATCGAACACCGGAGCATGATCCGCAGGCCTGCGACGGGCTGGCCATCACCCAATGCAAGCACGTGGACGTGCACGCGGCCTTGTGGTGGAACGCCGCGGCGCTGCACGTCCGTGCGGGCGAGACCTACGATTTGCGTGCAACGGGACAGTGGTACGATGCCGCCATCCGTTCGACGGCCGCCGGCTATGCCTCGCCCCTGCTGGCGCTCTTCAAATGGGCGCGGCGCGCCCGCGATGCCGACTGGTTCAGCCTCGTCGCGGCCGTGCATCCGTCGGCCGATCTCGGATTGTCGAGGCCAGCGGCGCGCAACTTCGTGACCGGCTGGATCGAAAGCCGGCGCCGGGGCCCGGGACGCCGCGATCGCGAATCGCACCTGACCGATATCGGAGAAGGCAATGTGGTGACGATCGCCCAGGACGGCTATTTGTACCTGTTTGCGAACGATGCGTTCTTCGCCTATTGCAATAACAAAGGCACGGTCTCGGTATCCATCTCGCGCCTGACCTGAACCAAAAAAGGGAGGCCGCGGCCTCCCTTTTTCAATCGTGCGGTACGTCGACCGGATCAGGCCTTGGGCAACGTCACCCCATGCTGGCCCTGATACTTGCCGCCACGGTCCTTGTACGACGTCTCGCACACCTCGTCGCTCTCGAAGAACAGCACCTGCGCGCAGCCTTCGCCCGCATAGATCTTGGCGGGCAGCGGCGTCGTGTTCGAGAACTCCAGCGTCACATAGCCTTCCCATTCCGGCTCGAACGGCGTGACGTTGACGATGATGCCGCAGCGGGCATACGTCGACTTGCCCAGGCAGACGGTCAGCACGTTGCGCGGGATGCGGAAATATTCGATCGTGCGGGCCAGCGCGAACGAGTTCGGCGGGATGATGCACACGTCGCTCTTCACGTCGACGAACGAATTCGAATCGAAGTTCTTCGGGTCGACGATGGTGCTGTTGATGTTCGTGAACACCTTGAATTCATCGGCGCAGCGGATGTCGTAACCGTACGAGGACGTGCCCCACGAAATGATCTTGCGGCCGTCCGTCTCACGCACCTGTTTCGGCGAGAACGGTTCGATCATGCGGTGTTCGTCCGCCATCCGGCGTATCCATTTGTCGCTCTTGATACTCATCGCTGGGCTTCTTTTCTAAAAAGATTGGGATAACAATCCCGCAATTCTACGCGAAAGCACAGCAGCCTAGGCGAAAAGCGCCGCCGGGCGTCCGGCTTTTTCCTCCGCTTGCGCCAGCAGGCGCGCGATCATCTCGCGCGTCAGCTGCGCCGTGAGCTGCGGCTTTTCCATTGGATACAGGTGCGTGCCCTCGATGGTGACGAAATTGTCGCCGACGAGCCGGCGCGTGCCGTCCAGGCCCGCCTGGCGCAACTCGGCGGAATCGGTGCCCGCGACGAAGCCGACCGGCACCGGGAACGGCCCGCGCAGCGCGCGCTCCATATCGTGCGGCAGCGTGCTGTAGATCGCCGCCTCGACGTCGCGGTCGAAGCGCAGCCGGACGCCGTCCGGATGCGGCGCCAGGCCGTGGTCCAGGTAATCGTCCAGCGCGCCCGGCGCCCAGGCCTGGAAGATCGGCTTGGCGATGAAATGTTCGTAGGCGGCCGCGCGCGACGGCCAGACGTTGCGGCGGCGCCGCGCGATCCCGCCCGGCGACAGCCGTTCGCGCAGCCCCAGCGCCTTCACGAGGCGCCACACGCCCGCGCGCCAGCCCGCGACGACGGGCGAATCAAGCATCACGACGCAGCGCGCCAGGTCCGGACGCCGATGCGCCGCCAGCATGCTCACCGCGCCGCCCAGCGAATGGCCGACGAGGATCGCAGGCCGGCCATAGGCCTCCAGCTGCGCGATCAGTTCGTCGATCAGCGTGTGCCAGTTGTCGCGCACGGGATAACGGGGATCGTGGCCCAGCATGTCCGTCGTGCGCACGTCGAAATCGCGCCGCAGGTCGTCGAGCAGGCGGCCGTACGATCCCGCCGGATAGCTGTTCCCGTGGGTGAAATGGAGTAATGGGTGGGGCATCGGAAAAGGGATGACGCGGCTGCGCATAGTCGGAACGAGGCCCATTGTAATGTCATTACCTCCCGTGGTTTAGAGGGAAACGCCTACACGCGGCGCGGCAGCGCCGCGTGCGGCGGCCGGCCCGGCAGCCGGCTCGGCGACACGTTCAGCGACGGTCCGGCGGGCCGTCCGCGCGCTCGCCCGCGTCGCGCCCGCGCATGCGGTGCTGGCGCATCTGCTCGCGCTGCTCGGGCGTCAGCACGGCCAGCGCCTGCGCCTCCGTGCGTGCCTGCAGCAAGGCTTCGGCGGCGACGGCCTGGCCCAGGTCGCGCGCCACGGCGCCGGCCTTCGCGTCGTCGAACCTGTCGGCGCGGCCCAGGTCGCGCAAGGCATCGTGCGCCTTGCGGATCGCCTTGTCGTTCTCGCGGCGCTGCGGCGCCTGGGCGTGCATGATGGCGAACAACTTGTCCTCCTGCGCCTCGCTGAGCTTCAGGCCGTGCAGCGGGGGCATGCGGCCGAAAGGCATGTCCGGACCCGGCGCGCCGGGTCCGTGGCCGCCGAAACCGAATCCTTCCGGCCCGCGCTCATGACCGCGCTCATGGTCGTTGCCGGGACCCGGCTGGCCGGCGGCCGGCGGCGCATCGGCCTCGCCGGCCGCGAAGGCCGGGACGGCGCACGTGGCGGTGACGCAGGCGGCGAGCAGCGCGGCCGCCGCGGAAAGGCTTGTGAGTTTCATGTCTGTCATCCTTTTTTGTTTGGAGACGCCATTGTCGGATTCCTCCGCGTTAAAAAGTGTTATCACCGTGTAAAACGAAGTAAAGAGAATCCGGCCGCCGTGGCCGCCGCTGCGGCCCTGCGCTAAGATGCGAGCATGAACCAAGTCCTACTCATCGACGACGACACCGAACTGGTCGGCATGTTCTCCGAATACCTGGAACAGGAAGGCTTTCGCGTCGCCTGCGCCCACGACGGCGAGACGGGCGCGCGCGAAGCGCTGTCCGGCCAGTACGCGATCGCCATCCTCGACGTGATGATGCCGCGCATGAACGGCATCGAGACGCTGCGCCGCATCCGCGCCGCCAGCCGGATGCCGATCCTGATGCTGACCGGCCGCGGCGACGACGCCGACCGCATCCTCGGCCTGGAACTGGGCGCCGACGACTACGTCACGAAACCCTGCACGCCGCGCGAACTGACGGCACGCGTGCGCGCCATCCTGCGCCGTACGCAAAGCTCGCCGAACGACGGCCCGGGCATCACGCTCACAGTCGGCAAGCTGACGATGCTGCCGGAACAGCGCCGCGCGATGTGGGAAGGCCAGCCGCTGGATCTGACCAGCACCGAATTCAACCTGCTCGAAGTCCTGGCCCGCAACGCCGGCCGCCCCGTCAGCAAGAACGACCTGTCCGAACAGGGCCTGGGCCGGCCGCTGGCCCGCTTCGACCGCAACATCGACGTCCACCTGTCCAGCCTGCGCCATAAACTCGGCACGCTGTCGGACGGCCGTTCCTGCCTGCAGACCGTCTACCGTCTCGGCTACCAGCTGATCCGCGAGTAGCGATGGGCCGGTTGTTCTGGAAGTTCTTCCTGTCCATCCTGCTGGCCCAGGTGGCGGCCACGATCGGCATCGGCGGCACCCTGTGGCTGCGCGACCAGGCGCGCCAGCACAACGCCGAACCGACGCTCGACGCGAGCCCGCCCGCGACGATCATGCTCGACGCGGCCGCGGCCACGCTCAAGCACGGCGGCATCGACGCCCTGCGCGACCTGGCCGCCGGCAGCCGCCGCATGCATCTGTACGTGCTCGACGAGCAGGGCCATGAACTGCTCGACCGGCCCGTGCCCGCCAAGCTGCGCGAGGAAGTCGAACGCAACCTGAACGGCGATGGTCCCTCGCACGCCGTCACGCACCTGACCGGCGCCGACGGCCGCCGCTACGTCGCCTTTGCCTCGCGCGCCTGGCACACGCCGGGCACGGACGGTCCCGGACAGCCGGGGTTCGGCGCCGCACCGGGCTTCGGTCCGCCCGGCGGGCCCGCGCCGGATGCCGCCCCGCGCGACGGCGGCCCGGGCGGCCCGGGCGGCCCGGGCGGCCCGGGTGGCCCTGGCGGCCCCGACGGCCCCGGCCCGCGCATGGACGGCGGGCCCGGCGGCCCGGGTGGCGGCTGGTTCGGCCTGCCGCCTGAATTCGGCCGCCACGTGGGCCACTGGCTGCCGATCGTCGCCGCCACGCTGGCCAGCCTGCTGTTCGCCGTTCTCCTCGCCTGGTATTTTTCGCGCCCGATCCGCGCGCTGCAACGCGCCTTCGACGCCGCCGCGGCCGGCGATCTCGCGCCCCGGTTCGCCCATGCCGGGCCGCGCCTGATCGGCGACGAGCTGGCGGAACTGGGCCACGACTTCGACCGCATGAGCGCCCAGCTGCGCGCGCTGATGGAAGGCCAGCGGCGCCTGCTGCACGACGTCTCGCACGAACTGCGTTCGCCGCTGGCGCGCCTGCAGGCGGCCATCGGCCTCGCGCACCAGCAGCCCGACCGGCTGCAGGCGTCGCTCGAGCGCATCGAGCGGGAAAGCGTGCGCATGGACCGCCTCGTCGGCGAGCTGTTGACGCTGTCGCGCCTGGAAGCATCGACGACGCTGCCGGCGATCGAGCCCGTCGATCTCGTCGAGATGATCGACCAGATCGCCGACGACGCCCGCTTCGAGGCCGGTGCGGTGGTCGAAGTCGACGCCCCGGAACCGGTCACCCTGCGCGCCGCGCCGGACCTGCTGTGGAGCGCGGTCGAAAACATCGTGCGCAACGCGGTCAAGCATGGCGCCGGCGGCCGCGTGGACGTGCGCGTGCATCCGGACGGCGGACTCGTTCACATCGAAGTGCTCGACCAGGGCCCGGGCATCGCGCCGGAACACCTGGGCGACGTGTTCGAACCCTTCTTCCGCTCGAACCCCACGCGCAACAACGTCGATGGCCACGGCCTCGGCCTCGCCATCGCCAAACGCGTGGTCGAGACGCACGGCGGCCGGATCTCCGCCGCGAACCGCGCCGAAGGCGGGCTGCGGATGACCATCACGCTGCCGCGCGTGACCGGCACCTAGCGCGCGTACCAGTAACGCGCGTGTTCGTCGCGATAGCCGCGCCACACGACGGACGTGCCGAAGTCGACTACCAGCGCGCCCGCGTCGTCGGTGCGCAAGCGCTCGGCGCCGAGCGTACCGTAGCGCGCGTAGACCTCCGGTTTTGGATGGTGATAGCGATTGCGGTATCCAACCTGGAAGATCGCGACCTCCGGCCGCACGGCCTGCAGGAACGCCAGCGTGGACGACGTGCCGCTGCCGTGATGCGGCGCCAGCAGCACGTCCGCGCGCAGGCGGTCGCGCGCGCGCCCGAGCAGTGCCGCTTCCTGCGCCGCTTCGATGTCGCCGGCCAGCAGCAACGTGCGATGTCCATTGCTGATGCGCAGCGTGCAGCTGCGCGCATTGGTTTTCAACGCCGCATCGGCGTAGCTGGCGCTTGTGGGGTGCAGCATGTCGAACGCGATGCCGTCCCACGCCCAGTGCTGGCCGGCGGCGCAGCGGACGTGGTGCCGCGCCACGCGCACGACCGGATGATCGGCGGGCAGCGATGACGCCAGCCATCCGGCGTCGACGCCCTCCAGCAGCGCCAGCGCGCCGCCCGTGTGGTCCGTGTCGCCATGGCTGACGACGATGCCGTCGAGGGCCGCGATGCCGCGCATGCGCAGGTACGGCAGGATCACGCGGCCGCCGGCATCGCTACCGGGCGCGTAGGCGGGGCCGGTGTCGTAGATCAGGCGATGCCCTTCCGTCTCGACCAGCAGCGCCATCCCCTGCCCCACGTCGAACGCGGTCACGCGGAACGTACCGGCCTGCGGATGGTCGGGGACCTGCATCAACATCGGCAACAGCGCAACGGCGCCGGCCCAGCGATGGGGCCAGCCGCGCGGCATCAGCATCCACAGCGTGCCGCCCAGGCCCAGCACGAATACCCACCCCTGCGGCGCCGGCGCGCGCCACACGGCGCCCGGCCAGCCGGCCATGAGGCGCAGCAGCCAGGCGAGCATCTCGACGACCCAGTGCGCGAGCAGGAGCAGCCAGTCGCCCGGCGGGCCGGGGGTCAGGCTACCGGCCAGCGCGAGCGGCGTCACGACGAAGCTGACGACCGGGATCGCCACCGCGTTCGCGAGCGGGCTGACGACGGACACCTGGCCGAACAGCAGCAAGGTCAGCGGCACCAGCCCGGCCGTGACGGCCCATTGCGTGCGCCCGGCCAGCACCAGCGCGCCGCGCGGACCGGCGGGCGGCGGCCCAATGCGGCCGTGTCCCGCGAACAGGATGACGGCCACGGCGCCGAACGACAGCCAGAACCCCGGCCACAACACGGCCCACGGATCGAGCAGCACGACCACCCCGAGCGCCGTGCACAACACGTGCGACACGGCGGCCAGGCGCCCCATCCACAACGCCAGCGCGACGACCGACAACATGTACAGCGTGCGCTGGGCCGGCACGCCGAATCCGGCCAGCAGCACGTACAGCAAGGCGACGATCGCCCCGGCCAGCGCCGCGGCCTTCTGCGCCGGCAGCAGCAGCGGCAGCCGCGCGCCTGTGAAGAACGAGCGCCGCCACAGGGCCGACACCGCCCACGCGGCGAGGCCCGCGATCATCGTGATGTGCAATCCGGAGATGGAAATGAGGTGGCCGATGCCGGTGCGGTTGAACACCTGCCAGTCGGCCTGGTCGATGCCGCGCTGGTCGCCGATCACCAGCGCCACGATGACGCCGGCGTACGTGCGGCCCGCGAGGGCATCCTGGATACGCGCGCGCAGCGCCGCCCGCACGCGTTCGACCAGCATGCCCGGACTGGCCACGAAGGCCTTCAGTTGCGTGTTGTCGTCGCCGGCACGGACATAGCCGGTGGCACGCACGCCCTGCTCCAGCAGCCACGCCTCGTAATCGAACCCGCCCGGATTGGCGTTGCCGTGGGGGCGCTGCAGGCGCACCGTCAATCGCCAGCGCTGGCCCGGCTGGACGTCGCCGACGGCCTGGCGCGCACCGTGCCGGCCGGCGTACCACGACAATGCCACATGCGGCGGTACACGCACGCCGGCATCGAGGCTGCGTTCGACGCGGAAGTCGAAGCGCACGCCCTGGTCGAAGCGGTACGGCAGCGTCTCGACGATGCCGACGACGTGCAGGTCGCGGCCTTCGTCGCGCGGGGCGAGCGATGGCGCGAGCGTCGTTTGGGCCAGCAGCGCGGCCCAGGTGAAGCCGGCCAGCAGGCCGGCGGTGGCGATGGTAGCGATTCGCGCGGCCGGGTGGCGGATTGCCTGGGCGCTCGCCAGAAGGAGCAACGCGGCCGCGGCGGTGCAGGCGGCCATCAGCTTTGTCGACGGCAGCGTGGCGGCGGTTTGCAGGCAGCTTACGCCGGTGACGAAGCCGAGGATGAAGCTGCGCATGGCGTCACGATCACCCGGGTGAACCCGTTATGGCGGACAGTCGATCATGTGCGGTCGCGGCTGCTGGCGGCCGGTTTGCCGGACGGCGGATGATCTTCCAAACGCTTGACTGGCCGTCGGCGGATGGTGGATGAGATACTGTCCCACAGGGCCAGCACGGCGTCTTCGTGCAGGCTGGAGTCGACTGGATTGCCTCGTGGCCGAGGGTTGGTTCCTGTCTCCATGTTTAACAGCAGATAAGGATGCATCGGATCGTCTTTCGTACCCAACGCTTCCCCCATGAAGCCGTACCCCGTAGTAAAGTTCAGTTCTCGTACACGCTCCAATACTTCTTCGCCGGCGATACCGTTGATGCCACGTTTACCCAAACGTAACTTCGTAACCCGTAAAGTTTCGTCTGCGCTGGCTTCGGCATCGGTCTCCGCGACACGTTCGAGTAAGCTTTTACCAGTTTGGCCACTGGGCGTACTGGACAGAGCCAAGCCCATATCTGGATGCCCGGGCAGACCGAGATGCATCACAATATGCTCGGTTTTGTGAGGAGGGAGCGGCTCGGTGAAGACTGCGTGCTGGATACAGAAGCCCGGGATTGACGGAATCTCATCCGGATCTCGTGGGTGCAGCCTTGCCAACAGTGCTTCGGCGGAGTACACATCAGGCTGATCGGCGTATTTCATTGAGAGCGCGATACTTGACCCATTTAGATGCGCATGAACTTCGATCGACACCCATTCATCATCAACACGGCGATTCCCATCCATCCTGTAACTACGAGTACGTCCGTAGACGAGGATGCGTCCAACCATATTCGGCACCCGCAGGTCACGAGCTTCCACCATACCTCCAGTCCCGCGTGAATCCGTCGCCACCCCATGCGTTCCAATCGCGGCCTCACGCGCCGCCACGCGTTCGCGAAACGACGTCTCGCTTTCCTCAACCGTGTCGAGCTCGAATCCATCGATCATCTCGTGTGACAAACCTATATCCGCGTGGGCGGGCACGTCGACAAGAAATCGTCCGACGCATACTGTTTTCATCTTTTCGGTCATTTTTGCCACCGCAGATCTGTCCCGTATGCTGCGGACCTGGCCTGCAGCCCAGGTTCCCGCACAGGCGAGCGCTGCGAGCAAGACGATCAGCGCCCGCCATCCAAGCTTTCTCGACTGGGTCATAGCAGTCATCCGTTCAGAGAATGTACGAGCGCACTGCTGTCCGCTCACGCCAGCGTCGACGGGCCGT
>NZ_LMCY01000050.1:0-21741 GCF_001425685.1 Massilia sp. Root335
GAACGTGGCGCTGCGCCCCGTGCCGCCGATGGTCAACCCGAGCGTGCTGTCGGTGCCGGTGACCACGACGTTCTCGTCGAAGGTGACGGTGAAATTCAGCGTCTGGCCAGCGACGTACGTGCCGTTTGCCGGGACGCCGATATTGCCGCTTACCGACGGCGGCGTGGTATCGGCCGTATTATTGGTCACGCTGGTGGCGGAGAGCGATGCGGCATCGTTGCCTGCCGCGTCCTGGATCGCATTCGTGTCGTTGGCGCCGGTGGGGTCGCCATAGGCCACGGTCACCGCCTGGCTGTACAGGACAGCCGCGGACAGCGTGAGGGTGACGGTCTTGCCGGCGGCGTCCACGGACACCGCGCTGACCGGCACCGGCGTTCCGGCCGCCATCACCGTGAAGGCGCCGGGCAGCGGGCCGTGCGCGGCGTCGAGGGTGGTGGCTTCGGTGTAGCTCAGCACCAGGGTCGTTCCGTCCACTGACGCCGAGGCGAACACCGGCGGCGTGGTGTCGGGCGTGAGATTGGTCACGGTGGTCGCGGTGAGCGATGCCGCATCGTTGCCGAGCGCATCCTGGATCGCGGACGCATCATTGCCCGCGCTCGGATCCGTGTAGGCCACCGTCACCGCCTGGTTGTTGGCCACCGGGCCATGCAGCGTCAGCGTGACTGTCCTGGCGCTGGCGTTCACGACGGCGGTGTCGACGGTGACGGCATTGCCGCCCGCCGTGACCGCAAAACTGCCGGTGCCCGGCACGTTGGTGGCGTCGAGCGCGCTCGCGTCGGTGTAGGTCATCACCAGCGTGCTGCCGTTGACCGTCGCCGACGAGAAGACCGGGCCCGTCGTGTCCGCAGATACCGGAGTGGCGACGATATCGTCGATATCCAAGTTTGCATCACTGGCGAAGGAGAAGTCGATTTCGTCGATGTCGGCATAGGCGGAATCGAAGGACAACGAGCCGGCGCGGCCACCGCCATCGTCATGCACCATGGTGTACGCAATATCGCCGTACGTATTCGATGTGGACAGGTCGACCGATTGCGGCCCGGCGACTTGTACGCCATTCGAATAGGCCGTTATCGTCACGACCGACGACGCGGCGCCGCCGACTTGCCCGATGGCGAAGGACGATAACTGGAAGTTGCTGCCATCGGCCGAACCCATCGTGTACTGGGTAACCCCCAGGGAAAAGTTGTAGTTCAGGATGACCGCACGATCCCCGGTGGGACCATCTTCGTTGAGATAAACGGCAAACTCGCCGGGATCGGAGTTCGCGACGGCCATGTCGGTGGCAACGGCGGTGGTGAATTTCCAATTGCCGGCGAGCATTTCGTTCGGGCTTGTGTTGGTAATCAGGCCCATGGAATCGAAATTTTCGCTGCCGATGGCGAGCACGCCGGCGAACGCCTGCTGCCCGGCCGCGCCCAGCGCCACGGCGGCTTCGATCGGTCCGGTCTGCGTGTCCAGTACCCAGTCTCCATGCTGCAGCACACTGCCCGTCAAATTGGACGAAGCGGCTACGTCGGCGCCGGTGGCATGGGCCAGTGCATTGACGAAGGCCTTGCCGGCATCACCGGCAGCGACATCGCAGCCATAAACCATCAGGTCGCCGCCGGGCGCCATCGCCGCGCGCAGGACGGTCAGGTCGGCGGCGTAATCCCCCATATTGTCCAGCGACAGACGGGTGCTGCCCAATTGCAGGGCCCCCGATTCGCCGTGAGAAAAGATATGCACGGCCGCGACGTCATTGCGTCCTTCCAGGGCGGCGGCGATTTGCGCCAACCCATCGTGGGCACCGTCGATCAGACAGATGTCGACGCCCGGCCGGATGCCGTCCACGATGGCCCGATAGCCGGAAACGGAGGTGTCGATAAACGCAATGTCTCGTTGCGCGATTTGCGTTTGAGGAAACGGGATGGTATCAGCCGCCATGTGGAAGACCTCCAGATGTCGAATGGTGAGTACGAATGGCTTGTCTTGCGGCGACGTAGCCCACGAAGACACGCATCATCGTTGTTCGGAACTCGCCTGACAGTAATTGAACATCGCTGTTCAAATAATAAAGGCAAATTGCCGATTTTTGTGATTTAACAGGTGGACGAGCAAAGATATTTTGTATCGAAGTGTCGCCGTTTCATTCGCTGCCGTTCGCACCGCCCATGCCGAAGAGCGGCGCGCAGTAGCCGCCGGGCGGGCATACCGCTTATTCCGCGGACAGGGGAACCAGGCGGGCCGGCCGCGCACCGGCCGTCCAGCGTGCCCGCAACCGCATGAACGGCGTCTCCACGCAGCGGTACAGCACCCAGCCGCCGGCCACGCCCGCGGCCATGACGGCGACGACGGTCGCGGGCGCGCCCGCATCGACGTGCAGCCGCTCCAGCTGCGGCCGCAGGGCCATGAACACGGGCTTGTGCACGAGGTAGACGGCGTACGACCACAGCGCCAGCGCCGACGCGCCGGGAATGCGCACGCGGTTCAGCACGCAGTGCGGCGCGAGCGCCGCGCAGGTCAGCACGCCGAAGCTGATTGCGAGCAGCGAGTAGCCGAAGGTGGACGTGACGAGCGTCGTCGGCCAGTCGAGGTGGATGCAGGTCAGCACACCGACGCTCATGGCGAGACCGGCGGCGCACAGTGCGTTCGCGTGGCGCAGCAGCCGTGCGAACGCGCGCAGATGGAAGTTGCGCAGCAGGGCGATGGCGACGCCGGGCAGCAGTTCGTCGGCACGGCAGAAGCTCGAATAATAGACCTCGGCCATGAACGCATCGTGCCCGTGCAGCGCATACGCCGCGGCGCGCGTGGCCATGCCCGCCGCGATGGCGCCGATCACCAAGCCCCACGCGAGGCGCATGGGGAAGCCGATGCGGGCCAGCACCAGCACGACGAGGGGCAGCAGCAGGTAGAACTGCTCCTCGATGCACAGCGACCAGGAATGCGAGAACGTCTGGCCGTAGGCGAGCCCGAAGTTCTGCGTGAACGTGAGGAAGCGCCACGGCGCCGCCATGCCGGAGCCGCCGAGGGGAGGGCCCGGGAACATCCAGTACACGGCCAGCACGACGTAGTAATTGGGCAGCGTGCGCAGCAGGCGGCGCACGAAGAACGTCTTCAGCGACAAGGCTTCGCCGCGCGCGGCGGGCGCCAGCAGCTGGTTGCCGATCAAATAGCCGCTCAACACGAAGAACAGGTCGACGCCGGCCCAGCCGACCTTGCCGACGACGCCGAACGTGGCGCGCTGGCTCACGAAGCCCGAGTAGTGGGTCATGAGGACGAGCAGGATCGCGGCGGCGCGCAGCAGGTCGAGGCCGCGCAGGCGCGCGCTGGAAGTCGGTTCGGTCATGAGTTGTCGGGCAGGTCGAAGTACGGGCGGTGAACGGCCCGTCATTCTAGCTGTCGGCGGCGGGCGGCGGAACAGGCATGGCGTCGCGCAGCAATCCGGCGAGCAGGGCGCACGCGGCCTGCGCCTGCGCGGGCGGCACGTTGGTCACGCCCAGCAGCAGGCCGCCAGTCGCGGTGTGTGCCTGCGTGCGCCACCACGACAGCGCCGACGGCGCCAGGCCGGCCGCGCGCGCCCGTGCGGCCAGCGCGGCATCGTCCACGCCGTCCGGCAGCGGCAGCAGCACGGACAGGCCGGCCTCCGCATGGGACAGGCCCAGGCCGCGCAGGCCGGCGCACAGCGCGGCGCGCCGTTCGCCGTACACGCGCTTCATGTGGCGCAGGTGGCGCAGGTAGTGGCCGTCGCGCAGGAATTCCTCGATCGCGAACTGGATCGCGGGCGCCGGCGCCGCCGCGCAGGCATCGGCCACGTCGGCGACGGCCGGCGCCAGCGCGGGCGGGACGACGACAAAGGCGACGCGCAAGGCCGGGCTGATGGTCTTGCTGAAGGTCCCGACGTGCAGCACGCGGCCCAGGCGGTCGCGCGCCGCCAGCGCCGGCGTCGCGCGTCCCTGCAACTGCAGTTCGCCCAGGTAGTCGTCCTCGACGATCCAGGCGTCGTGCGCCGCGGCCCAGTCGAGCAGCGCGTGGCGCCGCGCCAGCGACAAGGTCATGCCGAGCGGCGCCTGCTGTCCCGGCGTGACGACGGCCAGCGCCGCATCGTGCGCCCGCGCCATGCCGGCCGCCACGTCGAGGCCTTCGGCATCGACCGGCACCGGCGCCGGCGTCACGCCGTATTGCAGCAGCACGTCGCGCGCCGAGGTGTAGCCCGGGTCCTCGACCCACGCGGTACGTCCTTCCAGCCGCAGCGCGCGCAGCGCCAGGCCGAGGGCCGCGGCATAGCCGTTCGCGACGAACACCTGGGACGGGTGGCAGGCGATGCCGCGCGCGATGCCGAGGTAGGCGGCGATGGCGGCGCGCAGCCCCGGTTCGCCGCGCGGGTCCGGATAGCCCAGCGGCTGCGCGGCCGCCGTGCGCGCCGCCCGCCCCATGATGCGCGACCACGTCTTAAACGGGAACACGTCCTGGCCGGGCACGCCGACCTGGAACGGGGCCGGTGCCGCGCGCCGTGCCGGCGGCGCGGCCGGACGCTCGACGGCGGGCGCGGTACGTGCGGCCACGGGCTGACGGGCCACGCGCGTGCCGGCCGCGCCGGCCGTGACGACGAGCTGCTGGTCGCGCAGGCTGTCGTAGGCGGCGCGCACCGTGCCGCGCGCCACGCCCAGCTGCACGGCCAGGTCGTGCCAGGACGGCAGGCGGGCGCCCGGCGCGAGGCGGCCGTCGTGGATGGCGGCGCCGATCGCGGCGGCGATCTGGCTCGTGACCGGCGTGCGCGCGCTGCGGTCGATGCGGATGGCAAGGTCGTGGTCCATGCGCGAATGGTACAGCGATCCATGCAATTCTTGCGTCTTTTGCCTGATCCAAGCGGTGATTACGATGAAAGCCTCATCTACCGTCACCCATGAAGGACCGTATGACCCTCTTACGCCTCATCGCCATTGTCGCCACGCTGCTGGCCTGCGGGGCCAATGCCGTCGCGGACGACGGCGCCGCCCGCGCCGCGCGCGCGGGACAACCCCTGATCGGCCAACCCGCGCCCGCCGCCGTCCTGCGCACGCTCGACGGCGGCACCATCGACCTCGCGGCCCGCTACGGCCGCAAGCCCGTCTACCTGAAGTTCTGGGCCACGTGGTGCGTGCCGTGCCGCGAACAGATGCCGGGCTTCGAACGCATCTACCGCCAGTACGGCAAGCGCATCGACGTCATCGCCGTCAACGTGGGCTTCAGCGAGGCCGAGGCGGACGTGCGCGCCTACCGCACCCGCCACGGTCTCACGATGCCGATCGCGCTCGACGACGGCAGCCTCGGACGCCGCCTGAACCTGCGCGTGACGCCGCAGCACGTGCTGATCGGCGCCGACGGCCGTATCGCCTGGGTCGGCCACCTCGATGACGCGGCCCTGCACGCCGCGCTGGACCAGGCCGCCGCCGCGCGGCCGGCCGCGGCGCACCCGGTCGCGCTGGCGCCGCAGGCGGCCGCGCCGCGCGTGTTCCGCGTCGGCGACAAGGTCGACGGCATAGCGCTGGCGACGCTCGACGGCACGCCGGCCGCCGTCGGCATGGCAGGCAAGCCCCGGGCGCTCGTGTTCTTTTCGCCGTGGTGCGAGACCTACCTGAGCGCGAGCCGCCCGGCCACCGCGCACGCCTGCCGCCGCGTGCGCGAGGATGCCACGCGCCTCGCGAAGAAAGGCGGGGTGGACTGGCTGGCCGTCGCCGCGCCGCTGTGGACGTCGCCCGCCGAGCTGGCCGACTACGGCCGCGCGCATCCCGGCACGCCGCCGCTCGCGCTCGACCGCGACGGCGCGGCGTTCGCCGCCTTCGGCATCCGCGCGATTCCCAGCGTCGTGCTGCTCGATGCGGACGGCCGCGTGGCGCGCGTGCTGGGACCCGACGAACGGGACCTCGGCCAAGCGCTGCGCGCCATCGCTAAACGGGGCGCGCCATGATGCGCATCCGGTCCTGGTGCGTGGGCATGGCGTTGCTCGCCGCGCTGGCGGTGCCCGCGTTTGCCGCGCCCGAATTCCTCGATCCCGCCGACGCCTTCCGCATCACGGCCGCGCTGGCCGACGACCACACGGTCCTCGTCGCCGCCAGCATCGCGCCCGGCCATGCGCTGTACCGCGAACGCTTCGCCTTCAGCGCCGTCGGCGCCACGCTCGGCGCGCCGCAGTTCCCGCCGGGGCTGCGCAAGTACGATCCGATCCAGCACCGCGACGTCGAGGTGTACCACGACCGCGTGGCGATCCGCGTGCCCGTGCGGGCGGCCGCTCCTTTCACGCTCACGGTCCGTTCGCAGGGCTGCGCGGACGCCGGCCTGTGCTACCTCCCGCAGGATGCGACGTTCACGCTGCGCGCCGCCTCCGCCGCGCCGCCGCAGCGGCTGGCCGCGCCAGACCGCATCGGCCGCGCGCTGGACGGCGCGCGCCTCGTCGTGATCGTCCCGCTGTTCCTCGCCCTCGGCCTGGGCCTGGCGTTCACGCCGTGCATGCTGCCGATGGTGCCGATCCTGTCGGCGCTCGTCGTCGGCGATGGCGGCCGCAGCGGCGGACCGCGTCGGCGCGGCCTGGCGCTGTCGGCGGCGTACGCGCTCGGCATGGCGTTGACGTACACGGCGCTGGGCGTGGCGGCCGGACTGGCCGGCGAATCCATCGCCGGGGCGCTGCAGACCCCGTGGGTGCTGGGCGCGTTCGGTGCCGTGCTGGCGCTGCTCGCGTTGTCGATGTTCGGGCTGTACGACCTGCAGCTGCCGCCGGCGCTGCAGGCATGGCTGGCCGGCGCCGCCAATCGTCATCCGGGCGGCCGGCTCGCGGGCACGTTCGCGGCCGGCGCCGTGTCCGCGCTGATCCTCGGCCCCTGCGTGGCGCCGCCGCTGGCCGGCGTGCTGGTGTGGATCGGCCGCACGCGCGACGCGCTGCTGGGCGGCGTCGCATTGTTCGCGCTGGCGGCCGGCATGAGCGTGCCGCTGCTCGTCTTCGGCACGTCGGCGGGGCGCCTGCTGCCGCGGGCCGGCGCGTGGATGGGCACCGTAAAAATCCTGTTCGGCGTCGTGCTGCTGGCGACGGGCTGGTGGATCGTGGCGCCGCTGCTGCCGGCGCGCGTCGCGGCGGTTGGCTGGGCCGTGCTGGGCATCGCTTATGGGCTTTACCTGCTGCGCGGCGGCCGCTGGGCGCGCCATGCGGCGCTGGTCCTCGCGCTGGCGGCGGCGTGGCCGTTGACGTCGGCGTTCAGGGCGCCGGGCGTGGACGGCCCGCGCTTCGCACCCGTCGCCACGACGGCCGCGCTGGACGCCGCGCTGGCGGGCGGCCAGCCGGTGCTGCTCGATTTTTATGCCGACTGGTGCATCGCCTGCCGCGAGATGGAAGCGCGGACATTCAACGTGCCCGCCGTGCAGGCGCGGCTCGCCGGCGTGCGCCTGCTGCGCGCCGACGTCACCGCAGCCGGTTCGGCCGGGCGTGCGCTGCTGAAGCGCTTCGGCCTGTTCGGGCCGCCGGCGGTGCTGCTGTTCGACGGCAGCGGACGCGAGATCGCCGATGCGCGCGTCATCGGCTTCCAGGACGCGCCGGCCTTCCTGCGCACGCTCGATCGGCTCGCCGCAACCGCACCACCAACGAGGACGACACCATGAAGAAATCCGACCTGGCCAGCCTGACGGCGCTGGCCGCGCTGTGGGGCGCATCGTACCTGTTCATGCGCATGTGCGCCGGCGAGTTCGGTGCCATGACGCTGGCCGGCGCCCGCGCCGCCATCGCCGCCGTGTTATTGCTGCCGCTGCTCGCCGGGGACGCGGGCGCGCTGCGCCGGCACTGGAAACCGCTGCTGCTCGTGGGCGTGACGAATTCCGCGCTGCCGTTCGTGCTGTTTGCGCTGGCGGCGCAGGGCATCAATGCCAGCCTGTCCGCGATCTTCAACGCGGCCACGCCGCTGTACGCCGCCGTCATCGGGCGCGTGTGGCTGGGCGAAGCCATCGGCCGCGTGCGCGCAGCCGGGCTCGCGCTCGGGTTTTGCGGCGTGCTGTGGCTCGTGGCGGAAGGCGCCAGCTTCAGGCCGGGGGCCAGCGCCGTCACGACGGGATGGGCCGTACTGGCCTGCGTGGCGGCCACGATGCTGTATGCGTTTTCCGCCCATTTCAGCAAGCGTTACCTGGCCGCCGTGCCGCCGCTGGCCGTCGCCGCCGGCAGCCAGCTGGCCGCCGCGCTCGTGCTGGCGCCGTCCGCGCTCGCCCTGCATCCGCATGCGCTGCCGTCGGCCCGGTCCTGGGTTGCGCTGCTGTGCCTGGGCGTGGGCTGCACGGCGCTCGCGTACGTGCTGTTCTTCCGCCTGATTGCCCGCGTGGGCGCGGCGAAGACGATGGCCGTGCCGTTCCTCGTGCCCGCGTTCGGCGTACTGTGGGGCGTGCTGTTCCTCGGCGAGACGTTTACGACAGCGATGGCCGCCGGCAGCGCCCTGATCGTGCTGGGAACGGCGCTCGCGACCGGCGTGATCAACCCTGCGCGGCAGCGAGCAGCGCATCCGCTTCCGCGGCCCGGCGCGCGGCCGGACGCGAACTGACGCGGTCGATGTAGGCCATGACCTCGGGCAGTTCGGGCACGAGCTTGAACATCGTGGCCCAGCCGAGGGCCGTGCCCCACAGGACGTCGGCCGCGGAAAAGCGCTCGCCCAGCAGCCAGGGGCCGGCGCGCAGCTGGGCCGTCAGCGTGGCCAGCATCGTGTCGTAGTCGCCGTAGGGGCACATCATCGGCGGCGTCGGCTCGCGTTTCATGGCCAGGTCGGTGATCGCCGGCTCGAACGACGAACCGTAGAACGCGAGCCAGCGCAGATAAGGCCCGCGCAGCGGATCGCCGGGTGCCGGCGCGAGACCGGCTTCCGGGAACAGGTCGGCGAGGTAGATGAAGATGGCCGGCTGCTCCGTGACGAGGGCGTCGCCGTGCCGGATGGCGGGCACCTTGCCCATCGGGTTGACGGCCAGGTAATCCGGCGCGCGCTGCTCGTTCTTCTTGAGGTTCAGCACGTGCAGCTCGTAGGGCGCGCCGAGTTCCTCGAGCAGGCATCGTGCGGCGCCGGAGCGGGAGTTCGGGGCGTGGAACAGGGTCAGGTTCATGGGATCCTCGTGATGGCGGTGAACCGACAGCATAGGCGGGCTTGCTGCGGCCGTCTTGGAAAAACGCGCGCTAGAATGACGCCATGAACACACCACCCACCGTCACGGACCGCGCCAAGGGCGTGGTCGCACCTGGGCTCGCCGGCAAGATGTTCCGCCTCGGGCGCTACCTGCCGCAGCCCGACCTGGCGCCTTTTCTCGACCATTACTGGGTCGTCGAATGGGACTTGCAGGGCCGGCCCGCGCACACGCAGCGCACCTTGCCTTATCCGTGCGTGCACGTCGTGTTCGACCGCGCCCGCACGGGCATCTGGGGACTGACGACGGGCTCCTTCGATTACGAGTTGAAAGGGGCGGGCAAGGTGTGCGGCCTGCGCTTCCGGCCCGGCGCCTTCCGCGCCTTCCTCGGCCGGCCGCTGCACACGATCACGGACCAGGTGCTGCCGCTGTCCGCCGTGTTCCCGTGGGACGAGGCGGCGGCGCAGGACGCCGTGCTGGACACGTCGGACGACGCCGCGATGATCGAGGCGGCGGGCGCGCTGCTGCGCCCCCATCTGCCCGCGCCCGACCCGCAGGTCGACCGGATCGCCGCCATCCTGCGCGCGGTGGAAGCGACGCCCGGGCTGACCCAGGTGGAGGCGCTGGCGGCAGCGGCGCACATGAGCGTGCGCAGCCTGCAGCAGCTGTTCAGCGAGTACGTGGGCGTGAGCCCGAAGTGGGTGATCCGGCGCTTCCGCCTGCACGAGGCGGCGGACCGCCTGGCGCAAGGCGCCGACGTCGACCTGGCCGCGCTCGCGCACGGTCTCGGTTATTTCGACCAGGCCCACTTCACGTCGGATTTCCGGCGGCTGGTGGGCAAGTCGCCGGGGCGGTATCGCGACGAAGCGCGCCAGGCGGCTGCCGGTTAATCGAGGTCGTCCTCGTCCGCCCCGCGCTCCAGCTGCGGAATCACTTTCACGAGCAGGATGCGCGGCCCGTTGGTCTTCTTGACGACGACGTCGAACCTCGGGAATTCGATGCGCTGGCCCTGCTTGGGGATGTCCCCCAGTTTGGCCATCAGGAGGCCGCCGACGGATTCGACTTCGTCCAGGCCCATCGCCTCGTTGTCGATGTCGATGCCGAGCACGCGTTCGAGCGACACGATGGGCAGGCTCGCCTTGCCGATGAAGGTGCCGTCGCCCTGCGGCAGCCAGTCGTTCTCGTTGAGGCGGAATTCGTCGCGGATCTCGCCGACGATGGCGCCCAGTAGGTTGTCGAGCGTGATGAAGCCGACCGGGCGCTTGCCCTTTTCGCCGATCAGCGCGAAGTGCGGGGCGCCGCCGCGGAACCGGCGGAACAGTTCGATCGCCGGCGTGCGCGCCGAGATCAGGTCGACGGGGCGCAGGTATTCCGTCAGGTCGTCGACGACCTTGCCGGACTGCTCGGCGAAGAACAGGTCCTTCAGGTGGATCACGCCCAGCACTTCCTCGCCGTCGTCGTCGAAATACGGGTAGCGCGAGAAGCGGTTGCGGCGCACCGTGTCGAGGTTCTGTTCGAGCGTGCGGCTGGCGTAGAGCGCGCTCACCTCGTTAATCGGCCGCATCAGGTCGGCCACCGTGTGCTGGGAAAACTCCAGCGACTGCGCGAGGATGTGGCGCTCGTCGTGCGTGAAGCGCTCGCCCGGCGTGCCCGTGTTGGTGCGCAGGATCAGCTTCAGTTCATCGTTCGAATAATGCGTCTCGTGGCTGCCCACGCCGGACAGGCCGGCGACGCGCAGCACGAGGTTGGCGCTTTCGTTGAGGAGCCAGATGGCCGGGTACATGGCCCAGTAAAAGCCGTACAGCGGCACGGCGCTCCACAGGCCCACCGCTTCCGGCACGCGGATCGCCAGCGATTTCGGCGCCAGTTCGCCCACGACGATGTGCAGGAACGAGATCACGCTGAACGCGACGGCGAACGACACGCCGTGGATGATCTTGGGACTCGTCACGCCGATCAGCGCGAACACGGGTTCGAGCAGGTTCGCGAAAGCGGGTTCGCCGACCCAGCCGAGGCCCAGCGACGCGAGCGTGATGCCCAGCTGGCAGGCGGAGAGATAGGCGTCCAGCTGGCTGTGCACTTTGAACAGGATGCGTCCGCGCAGGCCGCCCGTCTTGGCGATGGCGCGTACGCGTGTCTTGCGCAGGGTGACGATGCCGAATTCGGCCGCCACGAAGAAGCCGTTCAGCGCCACCAGCAGCAGCGCGAGAACGACGAGTAATACATTTTGCATAAACGGTATGTTCGATCCAAAGGCAAAAGTCGAGCTGCATTGTAACGGTCAGGTGCCCGCCACGGTCTTTTGTGACGCCGCGAGGATGGCCTCGACCGCCGGATGCATGATCTTGCGGTCGCTCGAGATCATGTAGAACTGTTCGCGCACGCTCGGCACCGATCCCACGCGCACGGCGCCGAACTGCTCGGCCACGTCGTCCGCCAGCGCGGCCGGCGCGAAGAACAGGCCCAGGCCGCGCCGGCCGAACGTGTTGAGCAGGGCGTTGTCCTCGAACTCACCGACCACGTCCGGCCGCACGTGGTGCTGCACGAACCATTCGTCGATCTTGCCGCGCAGGGCATTATTACGTGCCGGCAGCAGGAACGGCGCGCCGTTCAGATTCTGCGGGAACCCCGCGTCCGCGCCGCCGTAGCGCTGCGCGAGCGCGGGCGTGCCCACGACCACCATCTCGCTGTCGAACAGCTGGTGGCTGAACACCTTCAACGTCGCGCCGGCGCGCACTTCACGATCGGTCAGCACGACGTCCAGCTTGTGCAGCGCGAGGTCGGCCAGCAGCGCCTCGAACTGGTCTTCGTAGCAGACGATGCGCACCGGCCGGTCCATCCGCGTGACCGCTTCCAGCATGCGGTAGGCGGTCAGCTTCGGCAGCGAATCGGAGATGCCCACCGTGAGGCGGGTGCGGCCGCTGTCGAATTCGTTCAGCGCTTCCTGCATCTGCTCGCCCAGCAGGAAGATCTGGTCGGCATAACCCAGCGCCAGCCGGCCCGCCTCGGTCAGCACGAGGCGCCGCCCCTGCTGCGCGAACAGCGTCTTGCCCAGCGATTGTTCGAGCAGGGTCAATTGCGAGCTGACCGTCTGCACGGCGAGCCCCAGCCGCTCGGCGGCGCGCGTGATGCCCCCTTCGTTGGCCACGACCCAGAAGTAGTACAGGTGGCGGAAATTGATGTCGGTTTTCATTATCACGTGAATAACGCAGGTTTTTGCGAAGTAATTCTCAAGTTATCTTCGCTTTTTCGATTGGATCATCGCCTCTACACTGCGCATTGTCAACAACATACATCCCAGAGGGGAGAAGAAAATGAAGCATTTCCGAGTGTCATTCATCGTCACGGCCTTGTGCCTGCTGGGCTCGGCCTGGTGGGGCTATTCGCACGGCGGCGTGGCGGGCGCGGTGACCGCGATGGGTATCGCCGCGATCCTGGCGGTGATGGAAGTCTCGCTGTCGTTCGATAACGCGGTGGTCAACGCGTCCGTGCTGAAAACCTGGGACCCGTTCTGGAAAAAGCTGTTCCTGGGCGTGGGCATCATCATCGCCGTCTTCGGCATGCGCCTGCTGTTCCCGCTCGTGATCGTCGCGGTGGCGGCCGACCTGGGCCTGATGGACGTGTGGAACATGGCGTTGCAGGACCCGAAGCAGTACTCGATGCACCTGACGAACCACCACGCGGAAGTGGCGGCCTTCGGCGGCATGTTCCTGCTGCTGGTCTTCCTGAACTTCCTGTTCGATGACGAGAAGGAGCACCACTGGCTCGGCCACGTCGAAGAGAAGCTCGGATCGCTCGGCAAGGTGTCGTCGATTTCCGTGATGATCGCGATCGGCGCGCTGATGGCCAGCCTGTCGCTGGTGTCGGAAGCGCAGAAGATGGTCGTCCTGATGTCGGGCCTGTGGGGCATCCTGATCTACGTCGGCGTGGACGTGCTGTCGAACATGCTGGAGAAGTCGGAAGAGGGCGGCGGCGACGTCGGCGAGATGGTCAAGCGCGGCGGTATCGGCGGCTTCCTGTACCTGGAAGTGCTGGATGCGTCGTTCAGCTTCGACGGCGTAATCGGCGCCTTCGCGATCACCAACGACGTCGTGATCATCATGCTGGGCCTCGCGATCGGTGCGATGTTCGTGCGTTCGCTGACGGTGTATCTGGTGGAGAAGGGCACGCTCGACCAGTTCGTGTACCTGGAACACGGCGCCCACTACGCGATCGGCATCCTGGCGTTCATCATGCTGGCCAGTATGAAGTTCCACGTGCCGGAGCTGGTGACGGGTCTCGCGGGTGTCGCCTTCATCGGCGCCTCGGTGTGGTCGTCGATCCGGTATCGCAGGAAGCAGGAAGCGTTGGGACTGGATCGTAAAGAGCTGGTAACGGTGGAATGACGTAGGGTGGGCTCCCCGAGCCCACGCGGAAGCAGGCGGTACGCAAACGGCCGCGTGGGCGGAGGCCGCCCACCCTACCAAAAGAATGCGCGGCGAACGGCAGAACACCAGTTCCCCGCACGTAGCAACAGGGTGTTCAAACCAAACGAAGGAGAACCATCATGGCAATCAGTCTGCAAAAAGGCGGCAACGTCAACCTGTCGAAGGAAGCACCGGGCCTCGCGAACCTGAAACTGGGACTGGGCTGGGACGTGCGCAGCACCGACGGCGCGGCGTTCGACCTGGACGGCGTCGTGTTCCTGCTGAACCAGGCCGGCAAGGTGCGTTCGGATGCCGACTTCATCTTCTACAACAACCTGAAGTCGAGCGACGGATCGGTGGAGCACTCGGGCGACAACCGCACCGGCGCCGGCGACGGCGACGACGAGACCGTGTCCATCGATCTCACCAGGGTGCCGGCCGACGTCGACCGCGTCGTCCTCGCCGTGACGATCCACGACGGCGACGCCCGCCGCCAGAACTTCGGCCAGGTCGGCAAGGCGTTCATCCGTTGCGTGAACGGCGGGAACAACAGCGAGATCGCCCGCTACGACCTGTCCGAGGACGGTTCGACCGAATCGGCGATGATTTTCGGCGAGGTGTATCGTAACGGCGCGGACTGGAAGTTCCGCGCCGTGGGGCAGGGCTTCAACGGCGGCCTCGGCCCCCTCGCCAAGAACTACGGCGTGGCCGTTTGAACGAACCTGCATTGCCCGGGCAGCGATGCCGGGGCAATGCAGGCCCTCTTTGTTAAAGGAAGCCAGCAAAATGCCAGTGTTTACCGTGACCGGGGACGTCGATCCCTTCCTGCATGTGTCGCTCAAGCGGGGCGAAACCATCTACTGCGAGTCGGATGCGATGGTCATGATGGAATCGACGCTCGACCTCAAGGGCAAGATGAAGGGCGGCCTTGGCAGCGCGCTGATGCGCACGTTCGCCAACGGCGAGTCGTTCTTCCAGCAGCACATCGAAGCGGCCCGCGGCGACGGCGACTGCCTGCTGTCCCCCACGCTGCCGGGTGCGATGCAGGTGGTCGACTGCGGCCCGAACCAGTACATCATCAGCGACGGCGCGTTCGTCGCGGCCGCCTCCGGCGTGGACCTGCGCGTACGTACCCAGAGCCTGGGCAACGCGCTGTTCGCCCAGAGCGGCGGCTTTTTCGTGACCGAGACCTCGGGCAGCGGACAGGTCGTCGTGTCGGGCTTCGGTTCGATGAGCGTGCTGGAGGTGGAGCCGGGCAAGGACGCGATCATCGACAACTCGCACGTCGTCGCCTGGGACAGCACCCTGCACTACGAGATCTCGATCACGACCGGCACCAGCGGCGGCTTCCTGGGTAATCTCATCAACAGCCAGACCAGCGGCGAAGGCATCGTCCTGCGCTTCTCCGGTCGCGGCAAGATTTACGTCTGTTCGCGCAACCGCACCGCATTCAAAGCATGGATGCAGGCGCCGGGGCGCTGACGTTTTAAGAGGAGTAATGACATGGCAGTCAATTTGCAGAAGGGCCAGAAGATCTCGCTGGAGAAGGAAGCCGGCGGTGCCCTGTCCCGCGTGACGATGGGCCTCGGCTGGGACGTGGCGAAGAAGGGCGGCTTTTTCGGCTTCGGCGCGAAGAGCGAGGCGGTCGACCTCGATGCCTCCGTCGTGATGTTCGACGATGCGAACCGTCCGGTCGACGTGGTCTGGTTCCGCCAGCTCAAGAGCAAGGACGGCAGCATCACGCACACGGGCGACAACCGCACCGGTGCCGGCGAAGGCGACGACGAGCAGATCGTCGTCGACCTGCGCACGGTCCCGGCGGACGTGAAGTCGCTCGTCTTCACCGTCAACAGCTTCACGGGCCAGAATTTCTCGACGGTGCAGAACGCGTTCTGCCGCCTGTTCGACACGAACGGCGGCAAGGAGATCGCGCGCTACGACCTGTCCGTGCAGGGCACGCACACGGCCCAGATCATGGCCAAGCTGTACCGCCATAACGGCGAGTGGAAGATGCATGCGATCGGCGACAACGCCAGCGGCCGCACGTTCGACGATCTCATGCCGCTGATCGTGCCGCACCTGTAATCCTGTTTTTTGTCGTCCCCGCGGACCAGTCTCCGTCCGCGGATCCAACGTGGGCGGCTTGGCGCCCACGCCCTTTAACGGCTCCCTCGCGGAGCCGTCTTTTTTGATATTGACGGCGATCAGCCGCCGGTTGTGCCTGCACGCGTAGATTGGGCTTCCTGTCTCATCCATTCATGGAGGAACGATGAAGCGCTACCACATCACGCTTGGCGCCAGGACCACGGCGGGAGGCACCGTCATCACTGCTTCGAGCGCGTCCACGATCAACGGTGCTGCCAAGGCGCTGGAGGGGGATGCGGTCAGTTGTCCGCGTTGTCACAGCGAAGGGGTGATCGTCTGCGACGGTCCCCGCCTCCCCGATCACTGGAACGGCAGGCGGTTCGCCCTGCAGGACGATCTGTGCGTGTGCAAGTGCGTTCGCGCGCCTCGTCTGGTGGCGATCCAGACATTGAAGTGCCAGCATGTGCAGGGAGAGCCGGACAATCCGGCCGCGCGTAACGAGCCCGTCAATGGCGTCGTTGCGGGGAGGGAGGCGGCAGAGGAAAAAGCGCCCCTTCGGCTGTTCGATGACGTGACGGGACAGCCCCATCGCAAGCGGCCATACAAGCTTGTTCTGCGGGGTGGCGGTGCGATGGCAGGCACAACCGATGACGATGGTCTCACGCACCCTTTGACGGTTTCCGAGCGGGCGGCCGTCGTCGCATGGCATGTATCGGCACCGGCGTCGGCCTGAGCGAGGAGGCCGGCGTGCCCGATACTCCTTTTCTCCGTCAGGCCCAGGACCGGATCCCGATCGACCGGAACACGGTTCCTATCCCTGAATGCAAGGTCAGTCCCGCGCTGAAGGGAGGGAAGGTCATCAAGGTGATCGACGTCCCTGTCCTCGGTTGTTCGGGCGTGTGGTTGCGGTGTCAAAAGGAAGCCGAGCGATGGGTGTCGGATTGCGACGGGAGAGTCCTGGCCGATCACGCGTTGCTCAATCGCCGTATCAATGCGGCCTACGCGTATTTGTACCTTGCCGATCGACGCTTCCAATGGGCCGGCCTGGCCGCATTTGCGTCCAAACAGGTCGGATGCGGTCTGCTCCATGCGGCCGAGACGGTCAAGGTTGCCAATGCCCGCATCGGCGAGAAACCGGGCGAGGACAGCGGTGACTTCCTGGCCAAGAACATGTTCGACCTTGGTGTCGCGGTCGGTTCCGAATTCATGGAGAAGGAACTTGCGCTCGGCAATCTCACGCTGTTCCTCGACATATATCCTCTGCACAGGTTCTACATGCTGAGGGGCATGGACGGGTTACGGAAATGCTTACGTGAGCGGAAAAATATCAGGGATCTGGTGTTCTGGCCCGAGGAAGCAAAGAAGCGGCTGGCGTTCGGGCAGTTTTTCGAAGAAATCATGGCCGGCTTTAAGCAGATAGACGAGGGCGAGATCCGTCGGAGCGTTGTAACGTTAGCCAGGCATGAACAGCTCAACATCCTTCAAAAGGTCATTTACGATGATCCGTTCACACAGAAGGTATTGGACGCAAACCAGTTTGCTTGGGTTACAAAGCTTCCGACCGGCGATTATGCGGAGATCCAGCTGACGCTGTCGGCGCAGTGTTCGGCCAAGCCGGGCTGGACACAGTGGTTCAGCAGATCGATGGATGTGCATTTATGGAATCCCGACGACAGGATAAAGTTCGTCTACCGTGCGGCGGAGGAGTTCGATGGGCTCTTGAAGGGCCGCCAACGTACTGAGGTCGAGCGGTCCATCGCGGAAATTTACATGGGCGGAGGTGTGCAATGAAGCGCGGCCTTGCTGTTCTCGCGGCCGGAATCGCGGTCTCGTGCCTTGGAACATGGTGGTACGCCCGGCCACCGGCGCCAACGTATCTCGTCTTCCAGCTTGACCAGACTTTTGAAGAGGTGGTCAAGAATTCAACCTATACGGTGTGGGAAAGGTCCAACCGTCCGGCTGAATATCCAGGCACGTTGAAAGCCGGCGCCACTTGGGTGGATCATCCGTCGGTCATCTTCAAGTTGGACGATGCGGCCAACGGCTTCTCCCTGCCGCCCACGACGTTCGGTTCCATCTCGTACATGGATAATCGTGTCCTGACGATAGTGACAACCCCCATGCTCAAGGCGCTTCCTTACGACGATACGCTTGAGGTCCTGCAGGCGCTTCAGGATATGTTCAAGGCGAAGGGGTGGGTGCCGTGGGATGGCGATAACAGCCAGTGGTTCGACCTGTCACCACGGGGCCGGCAAAAGCTTCAGGATGAGCTTAGCAGCATGATCAGCCTGCGCGTGCCGAAGAAAAATCTCGAAATGTTTCTTAGCGTGTACTGTCATAAAAATTGCGACGACCGTCCCCATTCGCGCTGGCTGATCAATGTCGAGATCGGCAAGAAAGAACTGTACCACTGGAACGGGGAGTAGCAAAAAATTCTTGACCCCGCCCTTTTTTCGTCCTACTGTATTACTCAATTAATACAGTAGACGCCATGCCCACACACCCCGCCAGCCTGTTTTCGATCGCGACCGGTTCTCCGGAACCGATCTACCGCCAGCTCGTCGAGCAGGTACGCCGCCTGTCGGCCAGCGGCCAGCTCCGGCCCGGT
The DNA here is from genome assembly GCF_001425685.1 of Massilia sp. Root335. Lineage (GTDB taxonomy): Bacteria > Pseudomonadota > Gammaproteobacteria > Burkholderiales > Burkholderiaceae_D > Telluria > Telluria luteola. Next base: position 18,199 of record NZ_LMCY01000050.1, read on the forward strand.
GACGAGATGCCGTCCGTGCGCGAGATCGCGCAGGCGCTGGCGCTGAATCCGATGACCGTCTCGAAGGCGTACGGCCTGCTCGAGATGGACGGCGTGCTCGCGCGCCGGCGCGGGCTGGGCATGGTGGTGGCCGATTCCGCCGCGCCGGCCGGGAAGGCCGATATTCTCGGCCTCCTCCGCCCCACGCTCGAACGCGCCGCCGTCGAGGCGCGCCAGCTCGAGCTCGATCCCGACACCGTCCTGTCCCTGTTCGCAACCATTCTGAAGGAAAAAAAATGAGTGCCCCCATCGTTCGCATGTCTTCGGTCAGCAAGCATTTTGGCAGCCAGCGGGTGCTCGAAGGACTCGACTGGCAGATCGCGCCGGGCCAGGTGGTCGGCCTGCTGGGCCGCAACGGCGCCGGCAAGTCCACGCTGCTCGAATGCATGCTCGGGCTGCGCGAGGCCGACGGCGGCGAGGTCGCGCTGTTCGGCGAGCCCGTGGCCGCGCTGTCGGACGACGCGCGCGGACGCATCGGCTACGTCCCGCAGCGCACCGACCTGTTCGAGTGGCTCACGCCAGTGCAGATGTTCGACTATTTCAAGGCCATGTATCCGCGCTGGAACCAGGCCAAGGTCGAGGGCCTGCTGTCGCGCTGGGGCTTCGGGCCGCTGCTGCGCAACAAGCCGATCAAGCGGCTGTCCGGCGGCGAGCAGCAGAGACTCGCCATCATCCGCGCGCTGGCGCACGATCCCGAATTGCTGATCCTCGACGAACCCGTGTCCGCGCTCGACCCCGTCGGCCGGCGCGAATTCCTGCGCGAGCTGGTCGACCAGGTGATCGAGCGCGGCACGACGGTCGTGTTCTCCACGCACATCCTGTCCGACCTGGAACGCGTCGCGTTCGACCTCGCCTTCCTGAAGGACGGCCGCATCGCCCTGCAGGGACAGACGGATGCGCTGCTGGAAGGCGCGCGCCGCATCGTCGTCCCGGCCGCCGCGTTGCCGGGCGCGCCGCTGGAGGGGGAAGTGCGCCGGCGCCGCGACGGCGCGATGACGAGCGTGATCGTGCAGGCGCCGGGCGACGACGTCGCGCGTCTCGCGCGCGAGCCGGGCGTGCGCGTGGAGCCGTTGAGCCTGGAAGACCTGTATATGGAAATAATGAGCGAGGTGACGCAATGAATGCCGCGCTGCAGGACTATCGCATCATCTGGCGTGCGGCCGCGTCGCAGCGCGAGCCGGGCGCGGTGCGCACCCTGTACCTGACGTCGGGTGCCGTGGGTGCATGTGCCCTCATCCTGGCCGTGCTGGATGACCTGGGCGGCATGCAGATGCTGCACCTCTTCGTCGGCGCCGCCATGCTCGCGCTGGCGCTCGCCTGGACTTTCCTGTTCGTGCCCGGTTCCATCCGGATGAATTCGCCCATCAACGCCTGGCTGCTGCCGCGCCAGCGCCGCCGCCTCATGCAGATGACGACCGCGTACTGGCTGCTCGCCACCGCGTGCCTTGCCTTCGCCATGGGCGCGTGGTCGGCGCTGCCGCCCGTCGCCCTGGGTGTGCTCGGCCTGATGCTGCTGAGCGCCGGGAACAAGCACGTCGTGACCCTGCTCGTCGTGGGCGGCAACTGGCCCTGGCTGGCGCGCGTCGCGCTGCCGCCGGCGTGGGGCGACGTGGCGACCGGCGACGCCGCCATCGCGTTGCTGGGCGCTCTCGTCGTGCCGGCCGCCGTCTGGGGCCTGCGCTGGCTGTATCCCGCCGGCGGCGACAGATACCTGGAGCGCCGTGCCGACCAGATCAAACGCGTGAGCCGGCTCGATTTCTGCAACGAGGACAAGCAACCCGTGCCCGAGGGCATCGCCTGGCAGGGCAATCTGTCGTTCTACCGCATCGCGTTGCGCTGCGATGCGGGAACAGGCCGGCGCAGTGCCGATCCGGCCGCCATGCTGATGCATGCGCTGGGCCCGACGGCCCACTGGAGCGCCTGGATCGGCGCCATCGCCACCATCCTGCTCGTCGGTGGCGGTGCGCGCCTCGCGCTGGCGTGGACGCATGGCACGGACGTGCAGGCCCTCGTCGCCCAGATGGCGGCCGTCGGCCCGGGCCTGCTGGCGCTGACCGTCGCATTCAGTACGGCCCAGTACGGCCAGCAACTGCGGCGCACGCGCGGCGAGCAGGCCTTGCTGCGCTTGACGCCGCTGGCCGGCGACGCCGCGCTGCTGAACCGGCGGCTCGCCACGCGCATGCTGACGCAGGCTCTCGTCATCTGGGCCGTGCTGACCGCGGCCGTGCTGGGCGTGACGTTCATCATCGGCGTCGCGCCGGACGCGCTGCTGCGCCAGCTCGGCCTGTGCTGCCTGGCCGGCCAGGCGGCGATGATGGGCCTGCTGGGCGATTACGCGTCCGACCGCGGCGGCTGGAGCGTGATGCTGGGAGTGCGCGCCGGCGCCTACGCGCTCGTGCAGGCGCTCGTCGCCGTGGGCCTCGGCCGCCTCACCGGCACGACGGCCTGGCCGTGGCTGGTCGCGATCCCGCCGGCCGTCTGCTGGGTACAACTGCGGCACGACTGGCGCCGCATGCTGGGCCGCGCCGCCGGCGTTCCCGGCGGGGCGGATGGATTGATCAATGCCCGCGCTTCTGCACGAGCGCGGTGCCGGTGCCGTGCCGATGGCCTTCGCTGACGGCCGTCACGGTGCCGTCCGGATTGAACACGATGGCGTTGGCCGCGCCGATTTCTTCCGGCTTCGCTTCCCACTTGTGGCCGAATTTTTCCAGCGCCTCGGCCTGCGGCGTGCCGGGGAAGCCCGGCTCGACCGAGGTCTCCTTGTTGTTCCGTTGCGATAGCCGCGGCGCGTCGATGGCCTGGTCCATGGGCATGCCGAGGTCGACGTAGTTGACGATCGTCTGCAGCACCGTCGTGATGATCGTGGCGCCGCCCGGGCTGCCGATGGTGAACGCGGGCTTGCCGTCCTTGAAGGCGATCGTGGGCGCCATGCTGCTGCGCGGGCGCTTGCCGGCCTCCGGGATGTTCGGTGCCGGGCCGGTGAAGTCGAAGTCCGTCAGCTCGTTATTCAGCAGGAAGCCGTAGCCCGGCACGACGATGCCGCTGCCGCCCCACGATTCGATCGTGAACGTGTAGGCGACGACGTTGCCCCATTTGTCGGACACCGTCAGGTGCGTCGTGTGCGTGCCCTCGCGCATGATCATGTCCTGCTGCGGACGCAGCGGGAAGCTCTTGTCGTTCTCGTACAGGAAGGCGTCGCCGGCCGGGACGACGCCGGCCGCGCGGTCGGCCCGGATCAGCGAGCGGCGCTGCGCCGCGAACTGCTTCGACAGCATGCCTTCGATGGGCGCGTCGACGTATTCCGGATCGGCCACGTAGGCATTGCGGTCGGCGAAGGCGAGGCGGCTCGCTTCGAGGTACAGGTGCAGCGCGTTCGCGCGCGGCATGGATTTCAGGTCGAAGCCTTCGAGGATGTTCAGCGCCTCGGCCACCGTCACGCCGCCGCTGCTGGGCGGCGGCATGCCGTAGATATCGTAGCCGCGGTAGGTGGAGCGGATCGGCTGG
>NZ_LMCY01000050.1:21747-94570 GCF_001425685.1 Massilia sp. Root335
TACCTCGTAGTTCGCGAGGTCCGCGAGGCTCATCGTGCCGGGCCGGACCTGGCTGCCGGCCGTGACGGGCGGCCGGTTGACGGCGGCGGCGACGGCGCGCGCCAGCGGACCTTCGTAAAACGTTTTATACCCTTTCGCGGCCAGTTCCCGATACGCCTTGGCGAGGTCGGGATTCTTGACGATCGTCCCGGTCGGCAGCGCCTTGCCGTCTTTCAGGTACAGCCGGCTCGTCGTGCTGAACATGCCGAATTTTTTCTCGTTTTCGACCATCAGCCCGTGCAGCGTCTCGTTGACGGGGAAGCCCTTTGTCGCGACCTGGATCGCGGGCGCCAGCACCTGCTTGAACGTCATGGTGCCGTAGCGCTCCAGCGCCTCGTGCCAGCCGCGCACGGTGCCCGGCACGCCGACGGACGCGCCGCTGGCGACGGCCGTGTCGAAATCGATCGGCCTGCCGTTGTCCTGGAAGACGGCGGGGCTGAACGACGCGGGCGCCGTTTCGCGGTGGTCGATCGTGATCACGCGCTTGTCCTTGGCGAGGTACACGACCATGAAGCCGCCGCCGCCGATGCCGCAGCTGAACGGATCGGTGACGCCCAGCGTGGCGGCTGCCGCGACCGCGGCGTCGACGGCGTTGCCGCCCTGGTTGAGGATGGCGAGCGCGGCCGCCGACGCCTTTTCGCTGATCGTGGCGACGGCGCCGCCGGTGCCCGTGGCGACCGGGGTCTTGGCGAGCGCGAGCGGCGGTGCCAGGACGATGGAGAGGGTCAGAGCGCAGGCGAGGGTTTTGACTGAGTGGGTCATGGCTGGCGCAGGGAGTGGGTGATCGTGGCCGTGCTCATTTCGTGCTGACCTTGAGCGTGACGGGAATGACGTCGCCGGGACGCATCGTGCCGGCCGCGCGCGCGGGCGGGATCGCGGAGGTGTCGAGGACGATGCGGGCGCCGTGCAGCGCCGCCGGCGCGGCCGTCGGCTGGTCGGGGCCGAGCGTGAATTCTTCGATGCCGTCAGGGCCGTCGAGGAGGAAGCGGAAGATCAGCCGTCCGGCCCAGATGCAGCGCGTGTTCGCGGGGCAGCGGCTGTCGCTGTAGCTGTCGTACGTGAGGACGAGGCCGCGCGCCAGTTCGACGCGCTGCTCGGGCCGGAGCGGATACACGCCCTCGTGCAGCGGCGCGGCGGCGCACCCGGCCAGGATAGTCATCAGCAACATGGCGAACGGGCGCGGCAGCGTCATGGAGCGTCCTTGTGTACGTTTGGCCAATCATAGCAAAATCGCCAGTCGGGGCCGGCGCAATTCGGCCTCGGCCGGCGGACGTTCCCGCCACGCGCCGTTCAGTCGATCGGATAGCGCAGGAACACGGGCAGCGCTTCCGCGCGCGCGGCCCAGGCGGCCAGGCGGGGGAAGTCGGCGCTCGCGACGATCTGCGGCACCATCAACCGGACGAACGACCACGTGATGGCGGCCGTGATGGCGGCCTGGTCGAGGGCGGCGACGTCGAACGCGTCCGCTTCGGCCTCCAGCAGCCTCAATGCGGCGAGCAATTGTTCCTGCACGCGGTCGAGCCACGGCTGGTGCAGCTTTTCCGCCGGGCGCAGCGTGTGCTCGTAGACGATCTGCGCCGTCTTCTCGCACGCGGCCAGCGCCGGGCCGATGGCGCGCAGGGCCTGTGCGCGCGCGGCCGGGGCGGGCGGCAGCAGGGAGCGGCCCGTCAGCGCCTCGGCGTACTCGAGCATCAGGGTGGAATCGATCAGGAACGAACCGTCGTCCAGGACGAGCGTCGGCGCCTTGACCGTCGGATTGATCGCGGCGAATTCGTCGAAGTTGCGGAACACCGAGAGCGCCTTGTGTTCGAACGGGACGTCGAGCAGGTCGAACGAAATGGCGACGCGGCGGACAAACGGCGAATCGAGCATGCCGATGAGTTGCATGGGGACCTCCTGATAGTTGCAGTTGCAGTTGCGGTTGCGGTGGTCTTTCATTCTATTGCCTTTGGGCCAATGCTGCTCGTTATGCAACTTGACTTGACGGCGGCGCCATCGCCGGTGGATATTTGAAATCGTTTTCATGAATAAGGGGGGCGCGATGGGCGACCCGATTCGTTTCGATTCCGGCGTCGCGGCAGGCGTCTCGCGGCAGGCCGTGACGGCGCGGCCGGACGAGGATGCCGGCACGCGCGCGCCGCGCGTGCTCGCCATCGACCTGCTGCGCGGCCTGGCCGTGATGGGCATGGTGATGGTCGCGTACGCGGGCGATTGGGAGCACCGCTTCACGTTCCTGACGCACGCCGACTGGCGCGGCTTCGCCATCGCCGACATGATCTTCCCGGCCTTCCTGTTCTGCGCGGGCGCCGCGCTGCCGTACGCGCTGCGGCGGCGCGCGGACCGGGGTAGAACGGCCCTCGTGGGCCACGTGCTGCGCCGCGCCGCCGCGCTCGTCGTGCTCGGCGTCGTCCTGAACCTGCTGCCCGGATTCGACTTCGCCCACGTCCGCCTGCCCGGCATCCTGCAGCGCATCGGCCTGTGCTATGCCATCGTGGGCACGGGCTGCGCGCTGGCGCTGCGCCGCGACGGCATCGCCGTGACCGCGCTGGTCGCGGCGACCGGCGCGCTGCTGGTGGGCTATGCGTGGCTGCTGCTCGCGTGGGATGCGCCCGGCTGCGGCCGCGCGTGCTTCGATTCGGCGCATTCGCTGCCGGCCGTCGTCGACCGCGCCGTGTTCGGCGTGCCGCACCTGTGGCCGTGGGGCACGACGGGCGATATCGTCACGTACGATCCGGAAGGGCTCGTGGCCACGCTGGGCGCGCTCGTCAACGTGCTGTTCGGCGCGACGGCGTCCGTGCTGCTCATGCGCTCGCACAGGCGCGCCACCCTGACGGTCCTCGCCGTCGCCGGCGTGGCCTGTCTGCTGGCCGGCTTCCTGCTCGATCCGCTCGTCCCCGTCGTCAAGAAGCTGTGGACGCCCAGCTTTGCCCTGCTGTCCGGCGGCTTCACGCTGCTGGCCTTGCTCGCCCTGATGCGCCTCGTGCCGCCCGGCCGCGCGGCGCCCGCGTGGGCCCGGCCGGTGCTGGCATTCGGCACCAACGCGACGCTGGCCTTCGTCGGCATCACGCTGCTCGACACGCTGCTGCAACTGCCGCTGGGCAGCGCGGGCAGCGGGCACGATCTGCTGGCGGGGCTACTGGCGCGCGCGATCCCGCAGGCGCGGGTCGCGTCGGCCGCCTATTCGGCCTTGCTGTTGCTCGTGCTGGGCGCGGGGCTGTGGCAGCTGTACAAGCGGCGCATCGTCATCCGGATCTGAAAAACCGGCGTATGCTGGCGGTCATTCAACCGGACCGGAGGAAGGTGATGACACGTTTGACCGCAGCGGATTTCGACCCCGAGGTATTGCAGCTGTTCGATGGCTATGTGCACGGCCGCGTGTCGCGCCGCGATTTTCTGTCGCGCGCGGGCCGCTATGCCGCCGGCGGCACGACGGCCGCCACGTTGCTGGCGCAGCTGTCGCCGTCGTTCGCCGCGCCGCTCGTCGCCCCGCTCGATGCGCGCCTGAAGACCAGCTACCTGGACTTCTCGTCGCCGCAGGGCTACGGCAAGGTGCACGGCTATCTCGCCGAGCCCGCGCACATCAAGGGCAGGCTGCCGACGGTCCTCGTCGTGCACGAGAACCGCGGCCTGAACCCGCACATCGAGGACATCGCGCGCCGCATCGCGCTCGAGGGATATATCGCCTACGCGCCGGACGCGCTGTATCCGCTGGGCGGCTATCCGGGCGACGAGGACAAGGCGCGCGAACTGTTCCCCAGGCTGGACCAGGCGAAGACGCGCGCCGACTTCCTCGCCGCCGCCCGCGCGCTGGCGGCGCTGCCGCAGGGGACGGGCAAGGTCGGCGTGGTGGGCTTCTGCTACGGCGGCGGCATCGCCAACTATCTGGCCACGCAGCTGCCGGACCTGGCCGCCGTCGTGCCGTTCTACGGCATGCAGCCGCCGGCTGTTGATGTCGCCCACATCCGCGCGCCGCTGCTGATCCACGACGCCGGCCGTGACGAACGCATCCTGGCCGGCTGGCCCGCCTACGAGGCCGCGCTGAAGGCGAACCACGTCGATTACCAGCACTTCGTGTACCCGGGCGTGGAACACGGCTTCAACAACGATACGACGCCGCGCTACGACGCGGCGGCGGCCAGCCTGGCGTGGGGCCGGACGATGGCATTCTTCAAGGCGAAGCTGGCGTAATGGACCGGTTGGCCGAACTGCGGGCGCTGATCGCGTCCGACGAGCGGCGCATGCAGGTGCTTTGCGCCGTGCGCGACCTCGGCCTTCCCGATTGCTGGGTCGCCGCCGGGTTCGTGCGCAACCGCGTGTGGGACCACTTGCACAGGCGCGCGACGTCGCCGCTGCCGCAGGATATCGACGTGATCTGGTTCGCGCCCGACGCGTGCGCTGCACGGCGCGATGCCGATCTGGAGGCCGCGTTGCGGAAGCGGGACGATACGCTCGCATGGTCCGTCAAGAACCAGGCGCGCATGCACGTGCGTAACGGCGATGCGCCGTATCGCTCCGCCCTCGACGCGATGCGCTTCTGGCCGGAGACGGCGACGGCCGTCGGCGTCCGGCTGGGGCCACGAGGCGATATCGACGTGGCCGCGCCGTTCGGGCTGGACGATCTGTTCGGACTGGTCGTCCGGCCGACCCGGCGGTTCGTCGCGGAGAAGCATGGCGTGTATCTGGAGCGCGTCCGTGCCAAGCACTGGGCGCGTCACTGGCCGGGCTTGCGGATCGACATCACATCGATGGCAAGCGACAGTCCGATGGCGCCTGTCCCGATGAGGAACAACGGGCCGTAGTCGCCGCCGTTGTGCCCGAACAGGAACGAGAAACCCCACGCGGCCAATGCCTGGCAGACGGCGAAGGCCGCCGTGGCCGTGCGCCACGCCTGGCCCTGCCGTTGCGGCTGGCCGGGCAGCAGTTCGTGGAGGCGACCCAGCACGAGCGGCACGGTGCCGGTGACGAAGGCGCCCACGATCAGGCTCGATGCCGCCAGGGCCGCGGTCGTCGTCGCGAGCGCGGGCAGCACGACGCCGGCGGCCTGCAGCACCAGTGCGAGGCGCAGCGTACGGCCGAAGCCGATGCGGTCGGCGACGTCGCCGACGGCGATCGGCCCCACGCTGGCGCCGATGCCGAACAGCACCCAGTAAGCGGCGCCCGTGCGCAGGCCCAGGCCAAGGCCGCGGGCGATGAAGTCGACGAGGAACAGCATGTGCGGCACCCAGCCGACCGCGTTCAGCGCATAGCACGCGTACAGCGCGCGCAGGGTACCGGCCGGTGTGGAGGCCGGGGTTGCGGTCGCGGGCGCGGCGGGAGCCACATGCGGCCAGCCGCCCCAGGCCAGCGCCGTCAGCAGCAGGGCCAGTACGCCGAGCCCGAGCCAGGCGGCGCGCAGGCCCAGTTGCAGGAGCATCGGCAGCAGCGTGCCCGATGCGACGATGCCGAGGCCGACACCCATGAAGATGATGCCGCCGACCATCCCGCGCCGCTGCGCCGGCACATGCGGCAGCACGGTCGGGGCCGCCAACACCATCAGCGCGCCGCCGGCCAGGCCGGACAGGAAGCGCCACACGAAGAACCACGGCGCGCCCGCCGGCCACGCGCAGGCGAGCAGCGAGAGACCGGTCAGCAGCATCATCGAGCGCAGCGTCGCCACGGGCGAGAGCCGGGCCGCGATCGGCCGGCCCAGCAGGGCGCCGGCCAGGTAGCCGGCCAGGTTGGCGGCGCCCAGGTAGGCCGCCAGCGCCGGCGAAAACCAGTGCGCGGCGACCAGCGCCGGCAGCAGCGGCGTGTACGCGAAGCGGGCGAGGCCGATGCCGACGAGGCTGGCGGAAAAGCCGGCCAGCGCGGCATGCCAGGCGCGGACGGGACGGGCATGTTCGCCGGACCGGGCAGGGAGCGGGATCGTGTTCATGATGGGACGCGTCAAGCAGGGAGATGACTTAGCTTAGGCCACGCAAGCTATCCGTAGAAGCGAAAGTTTCGGATAGCCGTTATCTGAAATCGAGATATGTGCTAGGCTCAGTCATCGCTTGACGAGGAACCGATCATGGAACTGGCCGACCTGAAAACCTTCGAGACCGTCGCCCGCCACGGCAGCATGAACCGGGCCGCGGCCGAGCTGAACACCGTGCAGTCGAACGTGACGGCACGCATCCGCGCGCTGGAGCACGAGCTGGGCGTCGCACTGTTCCAGCGCCATGCGCGCGGCGTGTCGACGACGCCGGCCGGACAGCGCATGCTGCCGCTCGTCGGCCGTATCGCCAAGCTGATGGTGGACGTCAAAATGGCCGCGCGCGACGACGGCGAACCGGCGGGCAGCCTGGAACTCGGGTCGGTGGAAACGACGATGGCCCTGCGGCTGGCGCCCGTCCTGGCCGGCTTTGCGCGCGCGCATCCGCAAGTGCGCCTGGCGGTGCACGGCGGCACGAGCGCGGCGCTGATCGACGACGTGCTTGCCGGCCGCCTCGACGGCGCGTTCGTGGCCGGGCCGGCGGACCATCCCGACCTGCTGACGGAGCCCGTGTTCAGCGAAGAACTGGTCCTTGTGACGAGCCCGGCTGTCGCCTCGCCGCAGGCGCTGGCCCGGCGGCCGGACCTGCGCACGATCGTATTCCGCAGCGGCTGTTCGTACCGCCAGCGGCTGGACACGCTGCTCGCGTCGCTGGGCATCGTGGCGTCCCGGCCGCTGGAATTCGGCTCGCTGGACGCGATCCTGGCCTGCGTCGCGGCCGACGTCGGCATCACCCTGCTGCCGCGCGCCGTGGCGGCGCTTGCGGCGGCTGACGGCGGCGTCATCCTCCATTCGCTGGCGCCCGAGCTGTCCGACGTCGAAACCCTGTTCGTCCGTCGCCGCGACGCCTACGTGTCGAGCGCGCTCACGGCCTTCCTCGCGCGGGCGCATGCGCTGCCGAAAAAACAAAAGGCACCCGAAGGTGCCCTTGTCGTTGGCTGAGATGGCTTACACGTAAGCCGCCAGCGCCGTTTTCATCTTTTTCAGCGCCGCCGATTCGATCTGGCGGATGCGCTCGGCCGACACGCCGAATTCCTCGGCCAGCGTGTGCAGCGTGGCGCCCGAGCCGTCGTCGTTGGCCAGCCAGCGCGCTTCCACGATGCGGCGCGAACGCGGGTCCAGCTTGCCGAGGGCCGTTTCCAGGCCTTCCGACTGCAGGCGCACTTTTTCCTCGCCTTCCAGGACCTTGGTCGGTTCCTGCTGGTCCGAGGACAGGTAGGCGATCGGCGAGAACTTGTCGTCTTCGTCGTCGGTCGGCGCTTCCAGCGCGATGTCGCGGCCGGACAGGCGCGTTTCCATCTCGATCACTTCTTCGCGCTTGACGTCCAGCATCTTGGCCAGGTCGTCGACTTGCTGCGGCGACATGGCGTCGAGACCTTGCTTGTTGCTGCGCAGGTTGAAGAACAGCTTGCGCTGTGCCTTGGTCGTTGCAACCTTGACCAGACGCCAGTTCTTCAGGATGTATTCGTGCATCTCGGCCTTGATCCAGTGCATCGCATAGGACACGAGGCGCACACCCTGGTTCGGGTCGAAACGTTTGACGGCCTTCATCAGGCCGATATTGCCTTCCTGGATCAGGTCGGCGTGCGGCAGGCCATAGCCCAGGTAGCCGCGCGCGATCGACACGACCAGGCGCAGGTGCGACATCACCAGTTTCTGTGCGGCGTCGAGGTCATTCTTTTCCTGCAGCCGTGTTGCCAGCGAAACTTCTTCCTCGTGGGTCAGCATCGGCAGGCGGTTCACTGCCGAGATATAGGCGTCGATATTACCGAGATTGCCACTGAAACCCAGTCCCAGAGTACGACTGCCGGCCGGGACCAATGCGGATTGTGCGGACATAGTCACTCCCTCTGATTTAAGCTGCTGCATCGTCTCGCCATCTCCAGGGCCCCGGAGGCACCACTGGCTGGCTTGCGTCGGGATGCTGACGGTGCTATCAAAACCATTTCCCGCGATAGTCTGACGTTATATTAGCACTCTCTTGAGGTGAGTGCTAGGCGCCACCATATCCCTGAAGATGTGTTTAAGTTTCATTAAAGTATTGCCCGCAGGAATCGAAAAACTCGGTCGACTCAACTGTAGAGCAGGGTACGAGCGTTTTAAATGATGCACGTCAAGCACCGCGCTCATTTCGATTGAAATCGGTAGAAGACAGGTTAGGCGACCCGTGATGCGCCTTCTGTTGGTTGGCGCACGTTGCGCTGTAGGTGGATGCCTCGCGTCCGCTGCCGGATTAGACTGGCCAGCAGCGGACGGGTTCACGGGACGGCGGCGATACAGGCCGAATTAAATTGGCTGAGCGGCAGCCCACGTTGCGGGAAGACGGTCATGACTGCCCAGCCATGGAGGAAGTTTCGGGTCCAGCCAGCCGATAACCTCAACACCTTTATCGTGTAGTTCGATGAGGGTTGGGTTGTCAGGCACCGGTGAGTCCCGTTTTTCAGGGCGACCTCAAGTACATTCAGCATCGGCATCATCGCCTCTGCCAGCAGCATGTTGTTGACATATGCTGTTGCTGCCCTGGCTTCGTCGCCATTGCACGAGGCAAGATAACGTCGCAGCCGCGCCGCAGAGAAGTGTTTTTCGAGGTCGGTCCAGTCCATCGCGCATCATTTTTGATCACGCCTGCTCACGATGATATACTGCGGGTGCAGCCCTGAATTTGTCCTCTCCCAGCCTCCATACCGGTGATGACGCCAGGTCAGTTTTTGGTCCCGTTCTGCGGGACCACCCGGATTCGAAACAAACCCGTCCTCGTGGCGGGTTTGTTTTTTTCCAGAGCCTCCTGGTGCGTCAGCGCAACCGCGCCAGATGCCTTTGCACCGACAACATGGCGCCCACGAGCCCGAGTCCGGCACTGATCGCCAGCAGCGCCGCCATGGCCAGCGGCGGCAGCGGGGACAGCTGGAATTCCGACGCGTACAGTCGGGCGAACTCGGCGATGGCCGTGTTCAGCGGACGCAGCGCCAGCGCCACCGCCCCCAGCGCCACGGCGCCCGCGCACAGGCCCAGCAGGGCGCCCGTGTAGTAGAACGGGCGGTGGATGAAGTTGTCGGTCGCGCCCAACAGTTTCGACACGGCGATTTCTTCGCGCTGGGTCAGCACCTGCAGCCGGATCGTGTTGAACACGACGGCGATCACGACGACGCCCAGCGTGATCGCGAGCAGCAGCAGCGCCAGGCGCAGCACGCCCAGCAGCGCGGCCAGGCGCTTGACCCAGGCCGAGTCGACCTGCACGGCATCGACGCCCGGCAGGGCGCGCATCTGGTCGGCCAGGCCGTCCACGCGCGCGGCGTCGGCGCGGCTGGTAAAGCCTTCGAGGCGCATCACGTAGCTGTCGGGCAGGGGGTTGTCGCCCAGTGTCTCGATGACGTCGGTGAGTCCGCTCTTGTCCTTGAGGCTGGCCAGCGCCTGCTCGCGCGGCACGAAGCTGACCTTCGCGTGCGTGCCGCGCAGGATCTGCTGCAGTTGCGGCGCCAGTGCCTGGGCCTGGTCGCGCGGCGTGTCGGCCTTGAGGAACAGGCTGACTTCCGGATCGACGGACAGTTCTTCCGACAGGGGCCGGACGTTGTCGAGCAGGGTCACGCCGGCGAAGGGCAGCGCGAGCGCGACGGCGACGACGAGCACGTTGAACAGGAAGCTGCCCGGCGCCTTGCGCACGTGCGACAGCGCGGCGCCGAGGGCGAAGCGGTGCTGGCGGAACCAGATGTTCATGCGCCACCTCCCGTCACATGGCCGTGTTCGAGGCGGATCACGCGCGCGGCGCTGTCCAGGATGTCGTCGTCATGGGTGGAGATGACGCAGGTCACGCCGACCGAGTGGAAGGCATGCAGCGCGCCGATGACCTTGTCGGCCGCGGCGCGGTCCAGGTTCGCCGTCGGTTCGTCGGCCAGGATGATCTGCGGGCGGTTGACGATGGCGCGCGCGATCGCCACGCGCTGCTGTTCGCCGCCCGACAATTCCATCGGCAGCGCCAGCGCGCGTTCGAGCAGGCCGACCTTGTCCAGCGCCGCGCGGGCGCGCTGCTCGGCCTGGGTGCGGGTCGCGCCGGTGACGATCAGCGGCAGCATCACGTTGGCCAGCAGGTGGCGGTCGTTCAGCAGGCGCTGGTTCTGGAAGATCAGGCCGAGGTTGCGGCGCAGGAAGGGGATGCCGGCCCGGCGGATGCGGCCGACGTCCTGCCCGTTCACGATCACGCGGCCGGACGACGGGCGCTCGATGGCGGCGACCATTTTCATCAGGGTGGACTTGCCGGCGCCGGACGGGCCGGCCAGGTACACCAGCTCGCCCTTGGCGATGTTCAGCGACACGTCGGCGAGCGCGAGCGTGTTGGCGGAATCCGAGTACTTCTTGGAGACGGACTGGAATTCGATCATCGTGCGTTTATCCCAGCAGCGCCTCGGCGAATTCGTCGGCGCTGAAGGGTTGCAGGTCCTCCAGCTTCTCGCCCACGCCGATGAAGTACACCGGCACCGGACGGGTGCGTGCGATGGCCGCCAGGATGCCGCCCTTGGCCGTGCCGTCCAGCTTCGTGATCACGAGGCCGGTCAGCTGCAGCGCGTCGTCGAACGCCTTGACCTGCGCGAGCGCGTTCTGGCCCGTGTTGCCGTCGATGACGAGCAGGATCTCGTGCGGCGCCTCGATCATCCCCTTGCCGATCACGCGCTTGATCTTCTTGAGCTCTTCCATCAGGTGCAGCTGCGTGGGCAGGCGGCCGGCCGTGTCGACCATGACGACGTCCACGCCGCGCGCCTTGCCCGACTGGACGGCGTCGAACGCGACGGCGGCCGGGTCGCCCGACTGCTGCGAGATCACGGTGACGTTGTTTCTCTGGCCCCAGACCATCAGCTGCTCGCGCGCGGCGGCGCGGAACGTGTCGCCGGCGGCCAGCAGGACCGATTGTTCGTGGTGCTGCATGTGCTTGGCCAGCTTGCCGATGGTCGTCGTCTTGCCGGCGCCGTTGACGCCCGCGATCATCATCACGAGCGGCTCGTGGCGGCCCAGTTCGAGCGGCTTTTCCAGCGGACGCAGCAGGTCGACCAGCAGCGCCTTCAGCGCCACCTTGACGGCGGCCGCGTCCAGCAATTTATCTTCCTTGACCTTGCGCCGCAGGTTGTCCAGCAAGAATTGCGTGGCGTCCATACCGGCGTCCGACATCAGCAGCGCGGATTCGAGTTCCTCGTACAGGTCTTCGTCGATGCGCGCGCCGACGAACAGCAGCGACAGATTGCTCGACGTCTTGGCCAGGCCGGCTTTCAGGCGCGACATCCAGGAACGCTTCGCTTCCGCTTCGCTGACCGGGCGCTCGGCCGTTTCGGGGAACAACTGGCCTTCGTAGGCGGACGGGGCGGTTTCCGGCGGGGCGGGCGCCGCGATGCCGGGCGCGGCCACGTCGGGCGCGGCCGGCATGTCGTCGCCACCGAACAGGCGGCGCAGGAAGCCCGGCTGCTCGGCCGGCGCTTCGGGTTGCGCGGCGGCGACCGGAGAAGCGGGCACCGCGGGTTCGACCGCAGCCGGCGTCTCAGCTTCAGGTTTTTTCTTTTTGAAGAAACTAAACATTGTGTATTCGGGAGGGCGGCGGATTTGCCGGAACGAGTCGCGCGTATTCTACCAGAGCGGGCCCGGTTCTCCCTGCTGGGTAACCGGAAAGCAATCCTTTCCGTCCGCTGCACGATTGTTTGATGTGCATCAGCTCTACCATATTGTGGCTAGAATACCGCTTAACAATGTCAATCCAATCACCGTGCTGGAAATGAGCGCGCAAGCGGTGTAGATTGTGAACATCCATGAAAACACGCGTCACCAAGGGACGATCGTGAACGTTTCCAAGTTTCTCAAGAGGCTCATCGCCGGCGATCACGTGGTGGGCAGCTCGGCGCCGTCGCTGCGCAACGTCGTCGTCTGGCTCTTCATCGCCCTCGTCGCCATGTTCCTCACTCACCCTTCCAGTCCGGCCAGCGTCTTCGACGCGCCCGTGCCGTGGCCCGCCGAGCTGGGCCTCGACGGCAGCCTCGGCATGTAACTGGTATCCTGTCGCTCTACCTTTGCCGTTCCGGTGGCGCCGGCGACCGCCGCGCGCACCGTCCCGCACGATGAAACACAGACTATTTCTTTTCGACCTCGACGACACCCTGCTCGATTTCAAGGCGTCCGAACAACTGTCGTTCGACCGCACGCTGCGTGCGCTGGGCCTGCACGCCCTCCCGGACGGGCTGTTCGCCCGCTACCAGGCCATCAATATGGCGCTCTGGAAAAGTTTCGAGACGGGCGCCGTCGCCAAGGACTTCCTGAAGGTTGAACGGTTCCGCAAGACGTTCCAGGAAACCGGCCTCGACCTCGACCCGGAAGCGGCCAGCAGCCTGTACCTGGAATCGCTGTCGGATACCGTCGTGCTCATCGACGGCGCGCGCGAACTGTGCGCAACCCTGGCCGGCATCGGCGAAGTGGGCATCATCACGAACGGCGTCGAGCACATCCAGCACCGGCGCATCGCCAGCTCGGGACTGCGCGACCACGTGTCGTTCGTCGCCACGTCGGAAGCGTGCGGCCACGCCAAGCCGGACAGCCGCTTCTTCGACTACACGGTCAGGATGGCGCGCGCGTTTTCTCATGCGGAGACGGTCATCGTCGGCGACCGCCTCGATGCCGACATCCTCGGCGCCAACCGCTTCGGCATCGAAAGCTGCTGGTTCAATCCCGGCGGTCTCGCCAACGACACGCAGGCGCTGCCCACCTTCGAAGTGGCGCGCCTGCACGACGTCGTCCCGGCCCTGCGCGCCCTGGCGATCGCCTGAGAAAGGTCAGCCGGCCTTCGCGGCCTGCGCGTTGCGGCGGATCGTATCCAGCGTGGCGCCCGGCGTGATCAGGTTGCCGTCGTAGCGCAGCTCGATCAGCGCCGGCAGCTTGCGGGTCCGCGTGAACTCGATGGCGCGCGCCAGGGCCGGCCCGAATTCGGCCGTCGTCGCGACCGCTTCGCCGTGGCCGCCGTACGCGTTGGCCAGCGCCGCGAAATCCGGATTGTGCAGCTGCGTGCCCGACACGCGGCCCGGATACTCGCGCTCCTGGTGCATGCGGATGGTGCCGAACATATTGTTGTTGAACACGAGGAAGATGACGCCGGCGCCGTACTGCACGGCCGTCGCCAGTTCCTGGCCCGTCATCATGAACTCGCCGTCGCCCGCGAAGGCGACGACCGTGCGCTCCGGCCGCACGATCTTGGCCGCGACGCCGGACGGCACCGCATAACCCATCGCGCCGCTCGTCGGGGCCAGCTGGGTGCGCATCGCGCCGTAGCGCCAGAAACGGTGCGCCCACGTCGCGTAGTTGCCGGCGCCGTTCGTGATGATCGTGTCGCGCGGCAGGGCCGCCTGCAGGTCCTGCACCATCTGCCACAGGTCCAGCGGCGCGCTGCCGTCCTTGAAGATGGCGGGGCGTTCCTGCCATGCGCGCAGCTCGGCCTTCGCTTCCTCGACCGTGTGGCGCCAGGCGGCGGCGTCGACCGGTTCCATCGCGGCCAGCATGCCGGCCGCCTGCGGGGCACCGGCGGCGATCATCAGCTCGGCCTGGTACACGCTGCCCAGTTCTTCCGGGTCCGGATGGATGTGCACGAGGCGCTGGCGCGGCACGGGCGACGCCAGCAGAGAATATCCACTCGTCGTCATCTCGCCCAGGCGCGGACCGAACGCGATCAACACGTCGGCGTCCTTCACGCGCGCGGCCAGCTTCGGATTGATGCCGATGCCGACGTCGCCCACGTAGTGCGGATGCTCGTTGTCCAGCAGGTCCTGGAAGCGGAACGCGCAGGCGACGGGCAGCGCGTTCGCTTCGGCGAATTTGCGTACGTCGGCGCACGCCGCGTCGGTCCACGTGCCGCCGCCCAGCAGCAGCAGCGGCTTTTTCGCGCCGGCCAGCATCGTGCGCAATGTCGCGATCTGGCCGGCCGACGGCGCGCCCTGTGTGGGCTGGTAGCGGCGCGTGTCCGCCACTTCCGCGCGCGCCACGAGCATGTCTTCCGGCAGCGCGAGGACGACGGGGCCGGGGCGGCCGCTGGTCGCGACCTGGAACGCGCGCGCCATGTATTCGGGGATGCGCTCGGCGCGGTCGATCTGCGCAACCCACTTCGCCATCTGGCCGTACATGCGGCGGTAGTCGATTTCCTGGAACGCTTCGCGGTCCATGAAGTCGGTGCCGACCTGGCCGATGAACAGGATCATCGGCGTGGAATCCTGGTACGCCGTGTGCACGCCGATGGAGGCATTGGTCGCGCCGGGGCCGCGCGTGACGAAGCAGATGCCGGGCTTGCCGGTGAGTTTGCCGTAGGCCTCTGCCATGAACGCCGCGCCGCCTTCCTGGCGGTTGATGACGAAACGGATGTTCGAATCGTGCAGCGCGTCCAGCACGTCGAGATAGCTTTCGCCGGGCACGCCGAAGGCGGTGTCCACGCCGTGGACCTGGAGCGCATCGACCAGGATCTGGCCGCCGCTGCGGGAGGGGTGCGTCATGGTGAGGTCATCCTTATCACGATGGAATCCGGGCATTCTATGCAAGTCGACCGGCACTGGCTTTTCAAATAGCGACACGACCTTTCACAAAAGGCAGCGGCGCATGGAGTACAATGGCGGCCGTGAAGCAGGCCAGGCAGCCGCTGGTCCACGCCGCAAGGTCGTGGACGGGAGGAAGGTCCGGACTCCACAGAGCGGGGTGACGGTTAACGGCCGTCCGCCGAAAGCCGGGCGCAAGCCAGGTATAAGGCGAGGAATAGGGCCACAGAGACGAGCGTATTCAGTTACGGTGAAACGCGGTAACCTCCACTCGGAGCAATTCCAAATAGGCACGCGTTGATGTTGCTCGCGGAGCGTGCGGGTAGGAAGCTTGAGCGCCGGAGTAATTCGGCGCCTAGAGGAATGGCTGTCATAGCGTCCGCAAGGGCGTTACACAGAATCCGGCCTATCGGCCTGCTTTACACATGATTCACGGCCCCGGGGAGCTCGACGACGATGCGTTACATCCTCGCCCTCGACCAGGGCACCACCAGTTCGCGCGCCATCCTGTTCGACCGCCAGGGCCAGGCCGTGCGCATCGCCCAGCAGGAATACCCGCAGCATTTTCCGCAGCCCGGCTGGGTCGAGCACGATCCGCTCGACATCTGGACGAGCCAGCTCGCCTGCGCGCGCCGGGTGCTGCTCGATGCCGGCGTCGATGCCGGTGAAGTCGCCGCGATCGGCATCACCAACCAGCGCGAGACGACCGTCGTGTGGGACCGCCATACGGGCGAACCGCTGTGCCACGCCATCGTCTGGCAGGACCGGCGCACGGCCGCGATCTGCGACGACCTGCGCGCGGCCGGCAAGGCCCCGCTCATCCAGCGCAAGACCGGGCTCGAACTGGATGCCTATTTTTCCGCGACCAAGCTGCAATGGCTGCTCACGCACGTGCCGGGCGCACGCGCACGCGCGGAGCGGGGAGAACTGGCGTTCGGCACCGTCGACAGCTGGCTGACCTATAAACTGACGGGCCGTCACGTCACCGACGCGAGCAACGCCTCGCGCACGATGCTCTTCAATATCAACAGCCTGCGCTGGGACCCGGAGCTGTTGTCCCTGTTCGGCGTGCCGGCGACTATGCTGCCGGAAGTCGTGCCCAGTTCCGGCATCGCGGCCGAATCCGATCCGTCCTGGTTCGGGCGCGCGATCCCGATCGCGGGCATCGCGGGCGACCAGCAGGCGGCCACGTTCGGCCAGGCCTGCCACCGGCGCGGCATGGTCAAGAACACGTATGGCACCGGTTGTTTCATGCTGATGCACGCGGGCGACACGCCGCCGCAATCGCATAACCGCCTGTTGGCGACCGTCGGTTGGACCATCGGCGGCCACACCGACTACCTGCTCGAAGGCAGCGTGTTCATGGGCGGCGCCACCGTGCAATGGCTGCGCGACGGCCTCGGCATCATCAGGCAATCGTCCGACGTCGAGGCGCTGGCCCTGTCGGTGCCGGACAGCGGCGGCGTGATGCTCGTGCCGGCCTTCGTCGGCCTCGGCGCGCCGCACTGGGACGCGTATGCGCGCGGCACCATCGTCGGCATGACGCGCGGGACGACGGCCGCCCACATCGCGCGCGCCGCCGTCGAAGCCATCGCCTACCAGAGCGCGGAACTGCTGGCCGCCATGCAGAAGGACGCCGACTGCGCCGTGCACGAGGTGCGCGCGGACGGCGGCGCCGCGCGCAACGACCTCCTGATGCAATTCCAGGCCGACCTGCTGGGCGTGCCCGTCGTGCGGCCGCAGGTGACGGAGACGACGGCCCTCGGCGCCGCCTGCCTGGCCGGCCTGGCGGTCGGCTTCTGGTCGTCGCGCGAGGAGATCGCGGCCGGGTGGAAGAGCGAGCGCCGCTTCGAGCCGCAGCTGCCGGCCGTGCGCCGCGCCGAGATGATGGCGCGCTGGTCGCGCGCGGTCGCGCATGCGCGCGCGTGGGCCGTGCCGGACCCGCACTGACGCCGCCCTGCCGTGCGGCCGCGCCCGTGCCGATGAGGCACAATCGGTTCGACATCGTTGGAACCGGAGGCGCCTTGAAATTCCTGAAGGGTTTCTTTTCTGCCGCGCACGCGCTGCTGGGGCTCCTGTTCGTGCTGGTCTCCGTGCTGATCACGGTGCTGGCCGTGCAAACCGGCTGGCGCGCCGTCGGTGCCGATACCGACGCGAGCGCCGAGATGGCCATCGAGGCGATCGGCCTGCTGGCCATCGCCGTCGTCTCGCTGCAGATCGCCCAGACCATCACCGAGGAAGAAGTCGTGCGCGACGCCCACATCAGCGCACCCACGCGCGTGCGCCGCTATCTGTCGCGCTTCTTGGTCGTGGTCGTCGTCGCGCTGTCGATCGAGGGCCTCGTCGGCACGTTCAAGGCCTTGCACGAGGCGCCGGAACTGCTGCCGCACGCGGCGTCGGTGCTGATCGCGGCGGGCGTGCTGCTGTCCGGCTGGGGAGTGTTCATCCGCATGAACAAGGCGGCCGAGGAGCTCGAGCCTGAGGCGATGAAAGCGGCCAAGAGCGAGGACGCGAAGGTGGACGAGTGATCTGCGCCGCAAGTGAATAAACCTATTTCGATCAATGTGAAATTGTGAGAGCTTTTCGTTCACTTCGATCGATATACTGCCGGGTAAGGTTATTTACTTTTAATCATCAAGGGTATCCAGCGCGATGCCCGCCGTATCCCTGCACCATGCCGCACGGCCCCGGTTTATCGAGAGTTTTATGTTTGCTGGGCAAATCAACCTTCCTGAAGACGCCGATTTCGAATGCCTGCTGCATCAGGTATTGGCCTGGTGGCCGGACGAGCTGGCCGGCGACGACGGCGCCGACGCCGGCGCACGGCAATCGTCGGTCGCGCGCCTTTATGAAGCGAGCATTGCGCCGCGCGCGATCCAGTCGGCCAGCATGCTGCTGGTGCAACTGGATTGGGTCCTGTTCGGGATCGTCGTCGATTTATCGCGTAAGGTATCCCGGGTGCGCGTCAAGGATATCCGGCCGCAACTCATCAAGGATAGATTCCACGCACTGCTGACGAATATCGCATTGCCGCAACTGCTCGGCGAAAAACAGTGGGATGGGTCGTTCGAGCGCGACGAACTCGTGAACTATTTGCGGGTCGAGGACATGGCGGTGCTCAGCCAGTAACTGGGCCGCAGTTGCCAATCATGAAATTCATATTGCGTTTCATATAAAATCGTTCCCGAATGACATCGATATCAACCCGTGACGCCAGCGCAGGTGTCATGGACTGACATCAAACAATGCACGGATGCAATCACGTAAGCTGCTGGTTGCTTGCCCGTTGCGGAACATATTCGTCAATCTCGGTCTCGAACAAATGGAAACGGAATGAATATCAAAAACTGGAAGATTGGAACTCGATTGGGCGGGGCATTTGCGCTGTTGCTCGTCCTGTTGGCGGCATGCATCTGGTTCGGCATTGCGAGCCTGAGGCTATTGAACGAGGGTACGTCGAGGATCGTCGGCGAGGATTATCCGAAGACCGTACTGGCCTACGAAAGCCTCGATACCGTGAACCGCAATGCCCGCGCGATGCGCAATATGCTGCTGTGGGATAAGCCCGAGGAAGTGACGCGGGAACGGCAGACCATCCTGCAGAACAGGCAGGAAAACGCCGCCAATCTCGACAAGCTGGCGGCAATGATCAAATCGGAAGAGGGCAAGGCCAGGCTGAAAGCCGTGCTGGACGCCAAGGCGGTGTATCGCGCGTCGCAGCAGGCCTTTCTCGACCTGATCGATGCGGGCAAAAAGCCGGAAGCGTCCACCTTGCTGCTGACGCAGGTTCGCAACGACCAGCGCACCTATTTCGATGCCGTCCGGGCATTGATCAAGCTTCAGGACGCACGTGTGCTCGACAGCGGCCGCGAGGCCGAGGAGACGTACCGGTCGACGATCACGTGGCTGCTGGGATTGGCGGCCCTGGCGCTGGTGCTCGGCACGGGCGTCGCCATCTGGATCACGCGGTCGATCACGCGGCCGCTGCGGCAAGCGGTCGACGTGGCGCGCACCGTGGCCACCGGCGACCTCGGCGCCACGATCGACGTCCATTCGGCGGATGAGACCGGCCAGTTGCTGCAAGCCCTGCGCGACATGAACGAAGCGCTTGTGACAATCGTCGGTGAGGTGCGCAGCGGCACCGAAACGATTGCCTCCGCCTCGCAACAGATCGCTTCCGGCAACGCCGACCTGTCGTCGCGCACGGAGGAGCAGGCTTCCTCGCTGGAAGAAACCGCCTCGTCGATGGAAGAATTGACGTCGACCGTGAAACAGAATGCGGACAATGCGCGCCAGGCGAACCAGTTCGCCGTGTCGGCATCGGAAGTGGCGGGGAAAGGCGGGGCGGTGATGGCGGAAGTGGTCGACACCATGGGCGCGATCAACGACTCGGCGCGCAAGATCGTCGACATCATTGCGGTCATCGACGGCATCGCATTCCAGACCAATATCCTGGCGCTGAACGCGGCCGTGGAAGCGGCGCGCGCGGGCGAGCAGGGACGCGGCTTTGCCGTCGTCGCGTCCGAGGTGCGCAGCCTGGCGCAGCGCAGCGCGGCCGCCGCGAAGGAAATCAAGGTGTTGATCGACAACTCCGTGGAGAAGGCCGATGCGGGCAGCCGGCTCGTGGATCAGGCCGGGACGACGATGCGCGAAGTGGTCGAGAGCATCAAACGGGTGACCGACATCATGGGCGAGATCAGCGCGGCCAGCCAGGAACAGAACGACGGCATCGGCCAGGTGCAGCTGGCGATTTCGCAGATGGACCAGACCACGCAGCAGAACGCCGCGCTGGTGGAAGAAGCGGCCGCGGCGTCCGAATCGCTGCGGGAGCAGGCGGCCAAGCTGTCGCAGACGGTGGCCGTGTTCCGGCTCGACGGTGCCCGGGGCCGGGCGGCGCAGGCTTCCGTACCGAAGTCGAACGTCACGCCCTTGAAGAAAAAACCTGTCACGGCGGCACCGGCCGAACCGTTGCGGGTGAAGCGTCTCGCCGGCGCCGGCAGGGGCGACGACTGGGAAGAGTTCTGATCGATCTCTTCAACCGGCCAGGAGCGTGCCCTTCGCCAGCATATGGAGGGTACGCACGAACAGCACGGCAATTGCGATCGTCACGATGACCAGGATGACGCCGGCCAGGTCATGCAGGGCGATCGTATGTTGTGCCGCGGCGTACTTCAGGGCTGCGTTCGACAGCGCAGCCATGGGGAAGCTGATGGCCCACCATCCGGGGCAAACGGGATCGACGGCCGGTCTATGCCATCACGGCAAGCTCAAGTCCAGGCCGAGTATCCTGGCAAGGGCAAAGGTGACGACCACCAGGCCCAGGAGCGACAGAACGAAGACGGCGGCCACCTTGCCGCCCGCGCGCAGCACCGCGCGCCTCTCGTTCTCCTTCCCCTTCTTCCCTTGGTCGTAATGCCACTTGACGGCGAAGAACATCCCCGTGCCTAACACGAGAAGCTTGAACGTAACGAAGACTACAGGGATCCAATCCATCATTTGCGTATTTCCAGGCTATTACTTGACACTATCTATCGCGCGTTCCAGAACGCCGGCGACTGCATGCAAGATCGTGTTGCGGCACGTTCCGAGACATACTACTTAAAAGCAATATCCATACATCGAGACAAAATGTCCCAGTTGAAAACCATACAAGCTGAAAATTCGCCGATCTGGTTGCCGCGACTGGCCGGGAACAAAGGGCCACGTTTCTTGCAGATTGCGGATGCGTTGCAGGCGGCGGTGGTCGACGGCGCGCTGAAACCGGGCGACCGTCTGCCTCCGCAGCGCCGGCTGGCGGCACAGCTGGACGTCGACCTGACGACGATCACGCGCGCCTACGACGAAGCCAGGCGCCGCAACTTGCTGGAGGGCCGCGGCGCCCGAGGCACGTATGTCGCGGCGCCGAAAGTCGAATTGACCTCGATCCTCGACCTGAGCATGAATACTCCGCCGCCGCCGGATGGCGTGGACTTCGACGACATGTTGAAACAAGGTTTGTCTCAAGTCCTGATGAGGGCAGACAATGAATTGCTGATGACTTACCACTTGGGCGGGGGAAGCGGCTCCGACCGCAAGGCTGGCGCCAAATGGCTCGAACCGATGTTTGGACGCCTGGATCCTCGACACGTTGTCGTCTGTCCGGGTGCGCAAGCGGCGATCGCCGCATTGATCCTCGCGCTGACGAAGCCCGGCGACGTGATCCTGGCGGAGCCAACGAGTTATCCCGGCTTGCGTGCCGCGGCGACCCAGTTCGGCCGGCGCATCGTTGCGGTGGAAGCGGACAGGCACGGGATGGTGCCCGGGATGTTCGAGGAAGCGTGCCGCCGGCACAAGCCTGGCCTGGTCTACCTCAATCCGACATTGCAGAACCCGACCGCCAGCACCGTTCCGGAACGCCGGCGCAAGGAGCTCGCCGGCATCGCGAAGCGCTGCCATGTCCGCATCGTCGAGGACGATCCCTACTGGCTCCTTGCCGATGCCCCGCCGCCGCCGATTGCCACGTTTGCCCCGGAACAGGTGGTCTACATCTCGACGCTGTCGAAATGCCTGACGCCCGGCTTGCGTGTCGCTTTCGTGCTCGTGCGCGACCCGCACGAACGCGAACGTTTCCTGGTCGCGCTAAGATCGTTTGCGCTGATGGCCGCTCCCCTGACGACCGCACTGGCCACGCAGTGGATCCTCGACGGCTCGGCCGCCGGATTGATGGAAGGTGTACGCAGCGAGGCGCGCCTGCGCCACCGGATGGCGCGGGATATCCTGGCGGGGCGGTACGGCGGCAGCGGCGACGGCCTGCACGTATGGCTCGAGTTGCCGGCGTACTGGAACGCCTCGCAGCTTGCGCGCGCAGCCGGCAGCGAGGGCATCGCGGTCACGCCGGCGGAGGATTTCGCGACCGGCAGCGAATCCGTGAATGCAATTCGGATCTCTTTGGGCAGCATCAAGGACCGTGGACGCTTGCAGGCGGGTCTTCAACGGCTGTCCCGTCTGCTTGCGCGGCGGCCGGGTCCATGATTCGCGCCTGCCCATCCCGCCCGTAGCATCGATCCCGGCCGTCAAAGGACGATCCGGACGTGCGCGCAGACGCGCGTGGCGTACTGACGTACTAAAACCCGATCCGCCCCTTGCCCGGCACCGCCTTGAGCCGGATATCGTCGACAATGACGTGCGCGCGCCCGTCCGCCACCGCGTAGCCGAGCCCATCCAACAACGTCTTGCGCAGGTCGCGCGGCGATACGCCAGCGAGTTTGTCCAGCACCACGTCCCCGAGCAGCGGATCGAAGGATGCCAGGTTCAGCTCGCGCAGCAGCCCCGCGTACATGCGCTGGGCGATGCCGGCCGCCTGCTCGGGTGTCGGCTTCGGCACCTCGTAGACGGCCATCCGGTTCAGCAGCGGGTGCGGGATGCCTTCGGTGGAATTGGCCGTGAGCACCCAGAAGATTTGCGACGCGTCGATGTCGACGTCGATGAATTCGTCGCGGAAGGCGCTGGCCGTTTCCGGTTCCAGCAGCTGGTACAAGGCCGCGAGCGGGTCGGATTGCGAGGAGCCGGTCGCCTTTTCCACTTCGTCCAGCACGATCACGGGGTTCGCGAACTGGCCGCGCACGAGGCGCTCGGCCACCTTGCCGCACTTGGCGCCGCGCCAGCTGGCCGAGCTGCCCGTGATGACGAAGCCGGCCGACAGGGCGTTCATGCTGATCAGTTCGCAGTCCGTCTGCATGACTTTCGCCAGGCGCTTGGCGAAATGGGTCTTGCCCACGCCCGGGCCGCCCAGCAACAGGATCGGCATGACGTTGAACCCTTTATCGCCGGCATGGGCCAAGCGCAAGTAGCGCGAAAGGTCGTCCAGCACTTCGTCGAAATTGGGACATTCCTCGAGCAGCGGGTCGAGGGCGTCGATGGAAGAGGGCGTGGTGACGAAACGTTCGGGGCCGGTCTCGAGCATGCGTTCGTACAAGGCTTCGAGTTCGGGCGAACGTCCGCGGCTGCGGTCGAGCGCGCCTTGCACCTCGTTGAGGTCGTACACGGTGCGGCTCCGGGCCAATGTGATGCTCATGGCGTTCTCCTGCGCGATAGTGCGGACTCACTTATAATGCCGGCTCCCCAAAACCGCCAAGTGAGCCGAAACGGCTGGGTGATCGCCTTCGCCTTATCCTAATCCTCCCCGCATCGAACCGCAATTTCCTGTCGTGCTAGGCGTGTTGCAATATGGCAACCTACCGACAGTCAAGACTTGTCCTTTATCAAAGGTAAAACACATGTGTGCAGATGAGGTAGCACATGCATTGTTTTACCTAAGTGTCTAATTTTGCTCGATATTTTTACTTGAGGTTGCGTCAAGTAAGTTCGCTAAGTCATTGGTTTCATTGGCAATTTCGCCGTTTTCTAAACGTGAATTCGCTTGACCACAGACAACGCTTCCTCTAAAGTGGGAAACGGTGGCAAAAAGTGCAGTTTTGTGGGAGATCGGTGGATCTCCCGGCGCCCAAAATAATCAGACTGATAACTCTCCAAAACTAGGTACAACGTGTTTCAGGGCGCGTCAGCGATCAATCTCGATGCAAAAGGACGGATGTCAATACCGGCCAAGCATCGTGACGCCTTGATGCAGCAATGTGAAGGCCGTATGACGCTCACGAAACACCCGCATGGTTGCCTGTTGTTCTTCCCGCGCCCGGTGTGGGAAGAGCATCGCGAACAGATCGCCGCCTGGCCGATGTCGGCGCGGGCGTGGCAACGCATTTTCCTGGGGAACGCCTGCGATGTCGAGATGGACGGCGCGGGTCGGGTGCTTATTTCGCCCGAATTGCGCAATGCAGTTGGTTTGGAGAAAGAGGTCATGATGCTCGGGATGGGAACCCATTTCGAGATCTGGGACGCCGCCAAGCTGGCAGAAAACGAGGCCGACGCCGTCGCGGGCGGTATGCCCGATGTCCTTTCCAATTTCTCCTTCTAAGGCGCCGCATGAATGTGACTCAGCCGGTGCCCGGTTTGCAGCATCGTACGGTGCTGCTGGATGAAGCAGTCGATGCGCTGGCCCTCGAGGGCGCGCGCGCTGCAGGTATTTATATAGACGGCACGTTCGGGCGCGGCGGTCATAGCCGGCTGATCCTGTCGAAACTGGCGCCCGAGGGGCGCCTGGTCGGTTTCGACAAGGATCTCCAGGCAATCGCGACGGCCGGACAGATGAACGATCCGCGCTTTTCGATCGTGCACGACAGCTTCGCGACGATGGTCGACGCGATGGCGGCACGGGGCGTGCACCAGGTCGACGGCATCCTGCTGGACCTGGGCATCTCGTCGCCCCAGGTGGACGACGCGAGCCGGGGCTTCAGCTTCCGCAACGACGGTCCCCTGGACATGCGGATGGATACGACACGTGGCATCTCCGCCGCCGCATGGCTGGCCGAGGTGCCGGAGAGACAACTGGAAAAGGTGATTCGCGATTATGGGGAAGAACGGTTTGCTTTTCAGATTGCAAAGGCGATTGTTGCTCGCCGGGCAGTCGAACCAATTTCAAGCACACGACAGCTTGCCGCAATCGTGGCAAACGCGGTCAAAACCCGGGAGAAAGGCAAGGATCCGGCAACCCGCACCTTTCAGGCTATCCGGATTTTCATCAATCAAGAGCTTGAGGACCTTGAAGCAGGTTTGAAGGCCGCCTTCGAACTGCTGGCGCCCGGCGCTCGCCTGTCCGTGATCAGCTTCCACTCGCTGGAAGACCGGATGGTCAAGCAGTTCCTGGCGTCCAAGGCCAAGGTCGAGCAACCGGACCGCCGGTTGCCGATCCGCGCCGTCGATCTGCCCCAGCCCTTGATGAAGTTGATCTGCAAAACCAAACCCTCGGACCTCGAGGTCGCGGCCAATCCGCGTGCCCGCTCGGCGGTGCTGCGCGTGGCCGAACGCCTGGGAGCGCGCGCATGACGGGCAAGATCAACGTCGTGCTGACCGCGCTCCTGGTCGGTTGCGCGCTGTCGGTCGTGAATGCGCGCTACCAGCGCAATCACCTGATCAACGACATCGAGAAACTGGCGACTCAGCAGCGCCAGCTCGAGATCGACTGGGCCCAGCTCCAGCTCGACCAGTCCACCCTCGGCAAGAACGAGCGCATCGAACAGATCGCGCGCTCCGAGCTGAACATGGCGCCCCTGAGCCCGGCTCGTACCCAATACCTGACGGAAGGCGGCAAATGAAGGCCGGCGCCAACGGTTCCCGCGTCGCCGCCGCCAAGGGCGTGGCGTTCTCCAAGAGCCCCGTGCTGGCCGTGCGCCTGCCGGACTGGCGTTCGCGCGTCGTCCTGTTCGTGCTGTTCGCCGCGTTCTTCGCGCTGGCCGGACGCGCGCTGTGGCTGCAGGGCGTCTCCAATCAGTTCCTGCAGAAGCAGGGCGCGAGCCGCTACGAACGCACGCTCGAACTGCCGGCCACGCGCGGCAAGATCTTCGACCGCAACGGCATCGTGCTCGCGTCGTCGCTGCCGGTGAAGGCCGTGTGGGCGATTCCCGAAGACGTCAAGCAATCGCCGCCGGACAAGCTGCGCGCACTGGCGCAGCTGCTCGACATGCCGCAGGCTGACCTGCTCAAGAAGCTCGATTCGGACCGCACCTTCGTCTACCTGAAGCGCCAGGTCGAAATGGATGTCATCGCCAAGATCGAAAAGCTCGGCATCGACGGCATCGACACCCGCAAGGAATACAAGCGCTACTACCCGCAGAACGAGGTGATGGCGCACATCGTCGGCTTCACGAACGTCGAGGACGCGGGCCAGGAAGGCATCGAACTCGCCCAGCAGAAGAACCTCGTGGGCCAAACGGGCAGCCGGCGCGTGATCAAGGACCGCCTGGGCCGCATCGTCGAGGACGTGGGCCTGTCGCGCGAGCCGCACGACGGCAAGGACATCACGCTGTCGGTGGATTCCAAGCTGCAGTACATCGCCTACAACAGCGTCAAGGAAGCGGTGGAGAAGTTCCATGCCAAGGCCGGCGCCGCCGTCGTGCTGGACGTGCACACGGGCGAAGTGCTGGCGCTCGCCAACTGGCCGACCTACAACCCGAACGACCGCTCGCACCTGACCGGCGAGCAGCTGCGCAACCGCGTCATCACCGACACGTTCGAGCCGGGTTCGACGCTGAAACCGTTCACCGTCGCGCTGGCGCTGGACAAGGGCCTGATCAAGCCGACCACGCTGTTCGATACGGGCAGCGGCCGTTACCAGACCGGCGGCCACACGATCCGCGACACCCATCCGCACGGCGTCATCGACGTCAGCACCATCATCCAGGTGTCGTCCAATATCGGCACCACCAAGATTTCGGAACTGCTGTCGGCGCAGGAGATGTGGGAGATGTTCACCAAGGTCGGCTTCGGCCAGGCGCCGCGCTTCGGCTTCCCGGGCGCCGCCGCCGGCCGTGTACGTCCCTACAAATCCTGGCCTATCGTGGCCAAGGCCAATATGTCGTTCGGCCAGGGCATCTCGATGTCGCTGCTGCAGCTGGCGCGCGCCTGGCTGATCTTTGCGCGCGACGGCGACATCATTCCGCTGTCGTTCCAGAAGGTGACGGACAAGCCGGTCGGCCAGCAAGTCATCTCGCCGAAAACGGCCGCGCAGATCCGCACGATGGTCGAATCGGTGGTGAGTCCGGAAGGCACCGCGCCGCAGGCGCAGATCGCCGGTTACCGCGTGGGCGGCAAGACCGGAACCGCGCAAAAGGTCATCAACGGCCGCTACTCGCAGACCCACTACGTCGGTAACTTCGCCGGCATCGTGCCGATGTCGAACCCGCGCTTCGTGATTGCCGTGATGATCGACGATCCGCAGGGCGCTGGCCACGTCGGCGGAGTCGTCGCCGCGCCGACCTTCGCGACACTCGCAGCAAACGCGCTGCGGGCCGCCAACATACCGCCCGATTCATCGGTCACCGACATCATCATTCCTGAACATCCTCTCGAGGAGAGCAATTGATGGCCGAGACGCCGAACATCGTCGAATGGATGCAGGCCGCCGCACCGGGCGGCCGTCTCGTTTCCGACTCGCGCCGCGTGCGCCGCGGCGACGTGTTCTTCGCCTATCCGGGCGAAGCCTCCGATGGCCGCCGCTTCATCCGCGCCGCCGTCGACAACGGTGCCGCGGCGGTCGTGTACGACGGCCGCGATTTCACGTTCGACGAGGCGCTCGCCGTGCCGCACCTGGGCGTGCCGGACCTGAAGCGGAACGCCGGCCCGATCGCGCATGCGTACTACGGCGCGCCGGATGCGGCCATGTTCACCGTCGGCGTCACGGGCACCAACGGCAAGACGTCGTGCGCGCTGTGGACGGCGCAGGCGCTGGCCGCCCTCGGCGAGACGGGCGCGGTCGTCGGCACGCTCGGCGTGGGCCTCGTGCGCGGCCGCGCCGAGCCGGAATTCGACGCGACCGGCTACACGACGCCGGACGCCGTGCTGCTGGCGACGGAACTGGCGCGCCTGCGCGACGCGGGCGCGACGTCGCTCGCGATCGAAGTGTCGTCGATCGGCCTCGTCGAACACCGCACGGCCGGCATGCACTTCGACGTGGCCGTGTTCACGAACCTCACGCGCGACCACCTCGACTACCACGGCGACATGGACGCCTACGAGGCCGCCAAGCGCCGCCTGTTCGACTGGCCCGGCCTGAAAACCGCCGTCGTCAACCTGGACGACGACGCCGGCGTGCGCATCGCGCGGCACCTGCGTGCCACCCGGCCGGAGGTGGCCGTGATCGGCTACACGCTGCGTGCCGTCCACGAACAACCGGTGCTGGACGGTGTCGCCGTGCTGCGCGCATCGAACCTGCGCAGCCGCCCGAACGGCAGCGAATTCCATATCGAATCGCCGTATGGCAGCGCCGTCGCCCGCACGCACATGGTCGGCCACTTCAACGCCAGCAACGCGCTCGCCGTGCTGGGCACGCTGCTGGCGAAGGGCGTGCTGCTGCGCGCCGCGCTCGACGCCATCGAGGCGCTCGTGCCGGCCCCGGGCCGCATGCAGCAGATCGGCGGTCATGATGCGCCGATGGTCGTGATCGACTACGCGCACACGCCGGACGCGCTGGAAAAGACCCTGGAAGCGCTGCGCCAGGTCGCGCAGGAGCGCGGCGGGGCGCTGTGGTGCGTGTTCGGCTGCGGCGGCGACCGCGATCCGGGCAAGCGCCCGCAGATGGGCCGCATCGCGCAGATGGCGGGACACGTGCTGGTCACGAGCGACAACCCGCGCAGCGAGGAGCCGCGCGCCATCATCGACCAGATCGTGGCCGGCATGGACCCGCACCACCCGACGTCGACGTACCAGGCCGTCGAGGACCGCGCCGCCGCGATCCTGTCGGCCGTGAAGCATGCCGCCAAGCCGGACGTGATCCTGCTGGCGGGGAAGGGCCATGAGCCGTACCAGGAAATCAAAGGCCGGAAGATTCCATTTTCCGATGCCGACCACGCCGCGCTGGCGCTGACCGCGCGGCTCACGATGATGAGGACTGTTTGATGATTCGGGGTTCGCTGGAACAAATCGCGGCGTCGATCGAGGGCGCGCACGTCACGCGCGACGCTTATTTCCAGGGCGTCTCGACCGACAGCCGGCAACCGGTGCCGGGGTCGCTGTTCGTCGCCCTGCGCGGCGAACGCTTCGATGCCCACGACTTCCTCGGCCAGCTGGTCGACAAGCCGCTGGCGGCCGTCGTCGTGGAAAAGCTGCCCGAACACTATCCGCTGCCGGCGGTCGTCGTGCCGGACACGCTGGCCGCGCTGGGCCGCATCGGCAACTTCTGGCGCCGGCGCTTCGCGATTCCCGTCATCGGCGTCACCGGCAGCAACGGCAAGACGACGGTCAAGGAAATGATCGCGTCCATTCTCGCGGCCGCATTTGGTGCCGACGCGCGCCTGGCCACGCAGGGCAATTTGAACAACGAGATCGGCGTGCCGCTGACCGTGACGCGCCTGAACGACACGCACAAGGCCGCCGTCGTGGAACTGGGCATGAACCACCCGGGCGAGATCGCGCGCCTGGCCGCCATCGCCGAACCCACCGTCGCGCTGGTCAACAACGCGCAGCGCGAGCACCAGGAATTCATGCACACCGTGGAAGCGGTGGCGCGCGAGAACGGCGCCGTGCTGCAGGCGCTGCCGGCGGACGGCGTGGCCGTGTTTCCGGGCGATGAAGAGTACACGGCGCTGTGGCGCGAACTGGCGGGCGAGCGCGACGTGCTGACGTTTGGCCTGACGGATGCCTGCGACGTGCGGGCGACGTACACGGTCACCGACTTCGGCAGCGAGCTCAAAGTCACGTCGTTCCCGCGCAGGCGGGAACCCAAGATTGCCGGCGCGGCCGCTCACGTAACATTGGATCCCCGCCTTCGCGGGGACGACGTTCTGGAGGCGCAGGGCGCAACCGAGCCATTGCGGTTCACGATCAATCTTGCCGCCGCCGGCGTCCACAACGTCCGCAACGCACTGGCCGCCATCGCCTGCGCGCGCGCGGCCGGCATTCCCGCCGACGCCATCGTGCGCGGCCTGGAAGCGTTCGCGCCCGTCAGCGGCCGCCTGCAGCGCAAGCAGGCCGTGAGCGGCGCCACCGTCATCGACGACAGCTACAACGCCAACCCCGACTCCGTGCGCGCCGCCATCGACGTGCTGGCGCAATATGCCTCCCCGCGCATCCTCGTGCTGGGCGACATGGGCGAGGTTGGCACGCAAGGACCTGAGTTTCACCAGGAAATCGGTGCCTACGCCGCAAGCCGCGGCATCGACACCGTGCTCGCGACCGGCGACCTGGCTCGCCATCTGGTCGGATCGGGAGCGCAACACTACGAGCAGTTCGACGAATTATTGGCAGCACTGGATCAAAGACTGGGCAGCAAATCTGACGCAACTGTGTTGGTGAAGGGCTCGCGCTTCATGAAGATGGAACGCGTGGTCCAACACCTGATCGCATCAACCAACACCGGCAAGGAAGCCCACTAGACTTATGCTGCTTTGGCTCGCACAATATTTTCAGGACTATCTCGGTCCGCTGCGCGTTTTTAACTACATCACGTTCCGCGCCGTGTTCGCGACCATCACCGCGATCAGCATCGGCATGCTGTGCGGTCCGGCCGTGATCCGCAAGCTCACCGAGATGAAGGTCGGCCAGGCCGTGCGCACGTACGGTCCGCAGACCCACCTGTCCAAGCACGGCACCCCGACCATGGGCGGCGTCCTCGTGCTGATCGCCATCGGCGTCTCCACGCTGTTGTGGTGCGACCTGTCGAACCGCCTCATCTGGCCCGTGCTCGTCGTGACGCTCGGCTTCGGCGCGATCGGCTGGGTCGACGACTACCGCAAGGTCGTCTACAAGGACCCGGAAGGCATGCGCTCGGGCGAGAAGTATTTCTGGATGTCGCTGATCGGCATCACGTCGTCGCTGTACCTGGCATTCTCGGTCTCGGCCGCGACGCCGTGGGAAGTGTGGCAGCTGTTCTTCGCCTGGGTGCAGTCCGGCTTCTCGATGGACCTGCCGCCCAAGGCCGACCTGATCGTCCCGTTCTTCAAGACCATCAGCTATCCGCTCGGCGTGTGGGGCTTCATCGCGCTCACGTACTGCGTGATCGTGGGCGCCTCGAACGCCGTCAACTTCACCGATGGCCTCGACGGCCTCGCCATCATGCCGACCGTGATGGTGGGCGGCGCGCTGGGCCTGTTCGCTTATCTGACCGGTAACGCGACGTATTCGAAATACCTGTTCATCCCGCACATCCCGGGCGCCGGCGAACTGCTGATCTTCTGCGGCGCGATGGCGGGCGCGGGCCTGGCCTTCCTCTGGTATAACGCGCACCCCGCGCAGATGTTCATGGGCGACGTCGGCGCGCTGGCGCTGGGCGGCGCGCTCGGCACCATCGCCGTCATCGTGCGCCAGGAAATCGTCCTGTTCATCATGGGCGGCGTGTTCGTGGCCGAGACGCTGTCCGTCATCATCCAGGTCAGCTGGTTCAAGTACACGAAGAAGAGATATGGCACGGGACGCCGCGTGTTCCTCATGGCGCCGCTGCACCACCATTTCGAACAGAAGGGCTGGAAAGAGACCAAGGTCGTCGTGCGGTTCTGGATCGTGACGATGATCCTGGTGCTGGTCGGCTTCTCCACCCTCAAGCTGCGCTGACGACGAACCCATGATGAACTACGAAGGCAAAACCGCACTGGTACTGGGGCTCGGCGAATCGGGCCTGGCGATGGCGCTGTGGCTCGCGCGCTCGGGCGCCCGCGTGCGCGTGGCCGACACGCGCGCAGAACCGGCTCGCCTGCCGGCACTGCGCGCGGCCGTGCCGGATGCGGACTTCGTCGCCGGACCGTTCGCCGCGGGCCTGCTGGACGGCGTCGACTTCGTCGCCGTCAGTCCCGGCCTCGCGCCGAACCGCGAACTGGCCGGGATCGCGCCGGCGGCCGCCGCGCGCCAGGTGCCGCTGTGGGGAGAGATCGAGCTGTTCGCGCAGGCGCTCGCCGCGCTCGAGGCGCAGCAGGGGTACGCCCCGAAGGTCATCGCCATCACGGGCACGAACGGCAAGACGACGGTCACGAGCCTGACCGGTTTGCTGTGCCGCCGCGCCGGCCTCACGACGAAAGTCGCGGGCAACATCAGCCCGGCCGCGCTGGACGTGCTGCGCGAAGTCATCGACGCCAACGAGCTGCCGCAGGCCTGGGTGCTGGAACTCTCCAGCTTCCAGCTGCACACGACGTACAGCCTGAATCCCGACGCCGCCACCGTCCTGAACATCACCCAGGACCACCTCGACTGGCACGGCAGCATGGCCGCGTATGCCGACGACAAGGCCCGCATCTTCGGCGCCGACACGATCCGCGTGCTGAACCGCGACGATGCCGTGGTGATGGGCATGGCGGCGCCGGGTGCGGCGGTGACGACGTTCGGCACCGGCGAACCGGATGCGCCGGGCAGCTTCGGCCTCGTGAACGAACGCGGCGTGCTGTGGCTGGCGAACGCGAATCCGGGCGAAGAACCGGAAAAGAAGCGCAAGAAGAACGAACCGGCCGAACCGGCCGGGATCACGCTCAACCGCCTGATGCCTGCCGACGCGCTGCACATCCGCGGCCTGCACAACGCGTCCAACGCGCTGGCCGCGCTGGCGCTGTGCCGCGCCGTCGGCCTGCCGCTGGCGCCGCTGCTGCACGGCCTGCGCGAATACCAGGGCGAGCCGCACCGCGTGGAGCTCATCACGAGCATCGCCAACGTCGAGTACTACGACGACTCCAAGGGCACCAATGTCGGCGCCACCGTCGCCGCGCTCGAAGGCCTGGGCAAGACGTTCGGCGAGACGGAACGCCAGATCCTGCTGATCGCCGGCGGCGACGGCAAGGGCCAGGATTTCAGCCCGCTCGCGGGTCCGTGCTCGCGCTACGTGCGCGCCGTGCTCCTGATCGGCCGCGACGCGCCCGCCATCCGCGCCGCGCTCGAACCCTCCGGCGTCCCGTGCTTCGACCTCCCGGGCCTGCCGGAAGCCGTACGTCGCGCGAGCGGCCTGGCAAAGTCCGGCGACGTCGTGCTGCTGTCGCCCGCCTGCGCGAGCCTGGACATGTTCACGAACTACGCGCACCGCGCCCAGGTCTTCATCGACGCCGTGCGCGACATCGCACTCGAAAACGGGCAGGAGATCTGATGCCGTTCCAGATTCCATTCAAGTTCGGCGGTTCGGCGAGCGACGCGACGATCGCGACGCGCGCACGGCCGTCGCGCATGATGGAGTACGACCAGCCGCTCGTCTGGGTCGTGCTGCTCATGATGCTGTTCGGGATGGTGATGGTGTATTCGGCGTCGATTGCGTTGCCGGATTCGCCCAAGTTCGCCTACCTGCAGGGCAAGAACAACTACTTCCTGATGCGCCAGGCCGCGTTCATCGTCGTGTCGATGGTGGTCGGCCTGTTCGTGTTCCGCGTCCCGGTCGCGACCTGGCAGCGGTTCGCGCCGCTGATGTTCGTCGGCACGCTCGTGCTGCTGGCGCTCGTGCTGGTGCCGGGCCTGGGCCACTCGGTCAACGGCGCCCGCCGCTGGCTGCCCCTCAAGATCATGCAGTTGCAGCCGTCCGAGATCATGAAGGTCGTGTCCGTGCTGTACGCGGCCGACTTCACGGTGCGCAAGCAGCAGTACATGCACAAGCTGACGAAGGGCTTCATGCCGATGGCCGCCGCGATGGCGCTGGTCGGCGCGCTGCTGATGCTGGAGCCCGACCTCGGCGCGTTCGGCGTCGTCGTCTGCATTTCGATGGGCATCCTGTTCCTGGGCGGCTTCAACATGATCTGGTTCGGCGGCATCGGCGCCGTCCTCGTGCTCGTGTTCTCGACCATCATCGCGCTGTCGCCATTCCGCCGCGCGCGCATGTTCGCGTACATGAACCCGTGGGAAGAGGGCAATGCGCTGGACAAGGCATACCAGCTGACGCACTCGCTGATCGCGTTCGGCCGCGGCGAGATCTTCGGCGTGGGCCTGGGCGGCAGCGTGGAAAAGCTGCACTACCTGCCGGAAGCGCACACCGACTTCATCATGGCCGTCATCGGCGAGGAGCTCGGCCTGGTCGGCGTGCTCGTCGTGATCGGCCTGTTCTACTGGCTCGTCAAGCGCGCCTTCGACATCGGGCGCCAGGCCATCGCGCTGGAACAGCACTTCGCCGGCCTCGCGGCGAAAGGCATCGGCATCTGGCTCGGCGTGCAGGTCTTCATCAACATGGGCGTGAACCTGGGCCTGCTGCCCACCAAGGGCCTGACCCTGCCGCTGATGAGCTACGGCGGCTCGGGCATCCTGTTCAACTGCGTGGGCCTCGCGATCCTGCTGCGCATCGATTACGAAAACCGCGTCAAGATGCGGGGAGGCCGCCAATGAGCACGCCGAAAAGACTGATGATCATGGCGGCCGGCACCGGCGGCCACATCTTCCCCGGCATCGCCATCGCACAGTCGATGCGCGAGCGCGGGTGGGAAGTCTCGTGGCTCGGCACGATGCACGGCATGGAGCGCGACATCGTGCCGAAGCACGGCATCGCCATGGACAGCATCGATTTCGCCGGCATGCGCGGCAAGGGCATCGCGCACACGGTGTCCGGCGCGTTCAAGCTCGTCGCCAGCTTCGCGTCGTGCCGCAAGTACCTGGCATTGCGCAAGCCCGACGTCGTGCTGGGCATGGGCGGCTACGTGACGGTGCCGGGCGGGATGATGGCGCGCGCGCGCGGCGTGCCGCTGGCGCTCGTGAACGCGGATGCGGCCTTGCTCCTGTCGAACAAGACGCTGACGCCCATCGCGCAACGCGTGCTGTTCGGCTTCCCGGCCGATTTCGGCAAGGCGGCCGGCAAGGCCGTCGTCACGGGCAATCCGGTGCGCAAGGAGATCCTCGACATGCCGTCGCCGGGCCACCGTTTCGCCGGCCGCAGCGGCCGCTTGAACCTGCTCGTGGTCGGCGGCAGCCTCGGTGCCAAGGTCCTCAACGACAGCGTGCCGGCCGCGCTGGCCCTGATCCCGGAAGGATTGCGTCCGGTGGTCACGCACCAGTCGGGCAAGAAGAACATCGACGCGCTGCGCGCCGCGTACGCGCAGGCAGGCGTGAAGGCGAACGTGGTCGACTTCATCGACGACATGGCGGCGGAATACGCGAACGCGGACCTCGTGATTTGCCGCGCGGGCGCCATCACCGTCTCGGAACTGACGGCGGCCGGCGTCGCGAGCGTGCTCGTGCCGTTCGTCGCCAGCACGACGAGCCACCAGCGCGACAACGCGACCTGGATGGCGGGGCAGAAGGCGGCGGTGCATCTGCCGCAGGGCGAACTGAATCCGCAGCAGCTGGCGAGGCTGCTGCAAACGACCACCCGCGACGACTGCCTGGCGATGGCCGAGGCGGCGCAGGCGGTGGGGCGGCGCGACGCCAATGCGGCGATCGCGCAAGTACTTGAAACACTGGCGAACGGCGGACAATGAAACACAAGATCAAACACATTCACTTCGTCGGCATCGGCGGCAGCGGCATGAGCGGCATCGCGGAGGTGCTGCTGAACCTCGGCTACAAGGTGTCGGGCTCGGACCTCGCGTCGAACGCGGCCAGCCAGCGCCTGCAGGAACTGGGCGCCAACGTGCGCATCGGCCACGCGGCGTCGAACATCCTGGGCGCCGACGCCGTCGTGACGTCCACCGCCGTCAACGAAGCGAATCCGGAAGTCGTCGCCGCGCGCGCCGCGAAAGTGCCGATCGTCCCGCGCGCCATCATGCTCGGTGAGCTGATGCGCCTGAAGCGCGGCATCGCCATCGCCGGCACGCACGGCAAGACGACGACGACGAGCATCGTCGCGTCCGTGCTCGCGCAGGGCGGCCTCGATCCGACGTTCGTCATCGGCGGACGCCTGAACAGCGCCGGCGCCAACGCCAAGCTGGGCACCGGCGAATACATCGTGGCCGAGGCGGACGAGTCGGACGCATCGTTCCTGAACCTGTCGCCGATGATCGAGGTGATCACCAACATCGACGCCGACCACATGGACACGTACGAGCACGACTTCGAAAAACTGAAGGGCGCGTTCGTCAACTTCACGCACCGCCTGCCGTTCTACGGCCGCGCCATGATGTGCATCGACGATGCGAACGTGCGCGCCATCCTGCCGCAGGTGACCAAGCCGGTGACGACGTACGGATTTTCGGAAGACGCCGAAGTGCGCGCCCTGAACGCGCGCGCCGAGGGCATCCGGATGCATTTCACCGTGCGCCAGCAGGGCTATCCGGACACGGAATTCGTGCTGAACCAGCCGGGCATGCACAACGTGCTGAACGCTTGCTCGGCGATCGCCATCGCGCGCGAGATCGGCGTGCCGGACGAAGCGACGGCGCAGGGCCTGCGCGAATTCAACGGCGTCGGCCGGCGCTTCACGCGCTGGGGCGAAGTCGAACTGCCGCAGGGCGGCAGCTTCACCCTCGTCGACGACTACGGCCACCATCCGGTGGAAGCCCAGGTGACCCTGGCCGCCGCGCGCGCCGCGTATCCGGGCCGCCGCCTCGTGCTGGCGTTCCAGCCGCATCGCTATTCCCGCACCCGCGACCTGTTCGAGGACTTCGTGAAGGTGCTGGGCGCGCCGGACGTGCTGCTGCTGGCCGAGGTGTATCCGGCGGGCGAGGCGCCGATCGTGGCCGCGGACGGCCGCGCGCTCGCGCGTGCGCTGCGCGCGGGCAGCCAGATCGAACCGATCTTCGTGGAAGCGATCGCCGACATGCCGGCGACGATCCTCAAGGTGGCGCGCGACGGCGACGTCGTGCTCACCATGGGCGCCGGTTCCATCGGCGGGGTCCCCCAACAACTGACATCGAATCAAAAGGTGGCATCGTGAGTATGACAGACACCGAAGCGAAGGCGCTCGGCAAGGTGGGCGTGCTGTTCGGCGGCCGGTCCGCCGAGCGCGAGATCTCGCTCATCTCGGGCAGCGGCGTGCTGCAGGCACTGAAATCGAAAGGCGTCGACGCCCACGCGTTC
This sequence comes from Massilia sp. Root335, assembly GCF_001425685.1. Classification (GTDB taxonomy): domain Bacteria; phylum Pseudomonadota; class Gammaproteobacteria; order Burkholderiales; family Burkholderiaceae_D; genus Telluria; species Telluria luteola. The sequence goes on from NZ_LMCY01000050.1 coordinate 57,826, forward strand.
GACCCGGCCGAGCGCTCGCTGGCCGAGCTGGCGGCGGAAAAATTCGACCGCGTGTTCATCGCGCTGCACGGCCGTTTCGGCGAGGACGGCACCCTGCAGGGCGCGCTGGAACTGCTCGGCATTCCCTACACGGGCAGCGGCGTGATGGCGTCTTCCGTCGGCATGGACAAGATCACGACCAAGATCGTGTGGCTGGCCGCCGGCGTGCCGACGCCGAAGTACATGACGATCGGTGCCGATGACCGCGTCGACGCCGACGGCATCGTCGCGGCGCTCGGCCTGCCGCTGATCGTCAAGCCGCCGCTGGAAGGCTCGACGATCGGCATCACCAAGGTCAGCGCCGCCGCCGACCTGCAGGCGGCCGTCGACCTGGCGCGCCAGTACGACAAGGCGGTGCTGGTCGAGCAGTTCATCCAGGGCCGCGAATTCTCGGTGCCGGTGCTGGGCGCCGGCGCCACCGCGCGCGCGCTGCCGATCGTGGAGATCGTCGCGCCCGAAGGCAATTACGACTACCAGAACAAGTACTTCACGGACGACACGAAATATCACTGCCCGGCGCCGCTCGACGCGGCGACGACGGCCGCGATCCAGGCCCACGTGGTGGACGCCTACCGCGCCCTCGGCTGCGAAGGCTGGAGCCGCATCGACGTGCTGCTGCGCGCGTCGGACAACCAGCCGTTCCTGCTGGAGGTGAACACGTCGCCCGGCATGACGACGCACTCGCTCGTGCCGATGGCGGCGCGCGCCGAGGGTACGAGTTACGAAGACCTGTGCGTGGATATCCTGCGCTCCGCCAGCCTCAAGGCCGGCCAGGCGAAGAAAGCATAAAAGGACTAGGGAAGCAACATGTGGCATGACGTGCGAGCTCTGAACGCAACCGCCGGCGCGATCACCGCGCTGACGGTGCTCGCCTGCGTGGGATCGGGATTGTGGTGGCTGTCGCAGCGCCCGATGTTCACCCTGCGCGAGGTGCGTGTCGAGAGCATGTACGGGCTGGACCTGCAGCACGTGAACGAGCTGACGGTGCGTAACGGCGTGCTCGGAAAGATCAACGGCAACTTCTTCACGACCGATCTCGAACAGGTACGCACGATCTTCGAGTCGGTGCCGTGGGTGCGCAAGGCCAGCGTGCGCCGCGAGTGGCCGAACGAGTTGATCGTGCAGGTGGAAGAGCACGAGGCGCTCGGCACCTGGGGCGAGGATGGCCGGCTGCTGTCGGTGAAGGGCGAAGTGTTCACGGCCAACCTGGCCGAGGCCGACGAGGACCACGCACTGCCTGCCTTCGGCGGTCCGGCCGGCAGCGAAAAGGAAGTGCTGACGCGCTTCGCGGAACTGCGCGGCTGGTTCGCGCCGATCCGCCTCGTGCCGGAGTCGATCAGCCTGTCGAACCGCTACGCCTGGACGGTCAGGTTGAACAACGGGATGAGCGTGGAGCTGGGGCGCGAGAAGGACAAGGACACGCTGCACACGCGCGTGCAGCGGCTGGTGAGCATTTACCCCCAGCTGGTGGCGAGGCTGCAGGAAGGGCGCATCGATACGATCGACATGCGCTATCCGAACGGCCTGGCCCTGTCCTCCGCGGCGCTCACCATCCCGGCGGATGCGACCAAGCCCGTGAAGGCGGCGGTGAAGAAGAAAACAAATACCAAAACAACAAAGCAGATCTAATTTAAGCAGGCGACAGCAAACATGACAAAAGACGCGAAGAACCTGATCGTCGGCCTCGACATCGGCACCTCGAAGGTGGTGGCGGTGGTGGCCGAAGTGATGGCCGATGGGCGCCACGAGGTGATCGGACTCGGCCAGCACGAGTCCAAGGGTCTGAAGAAGGGCGTTGTCGTCAACATCGAAGCGACCGTCGAATCGATCCAGCGCGCGCTCGAGGAAGCGGAGCTGATGGCCGACTGCAAGATCCGCAACGTGTACGCGGGGATCGCCGGCAGCCATATCCGCTCGTTCAATTCGAGCGGCATGGTCGCCATCAAGGACAAGGAAGTGACGGCCACGGACGTGGCGCGCGTGATCGAGACGGCCAAGGCCGTGAACATCCCGACCGACCAGCAGCTGCTGCACACGGTGCCGCAGGAATTCATCGTCGACAACCAGGAAGACGTGCGCGAGCCGATCGGCATGAGCGGCATCCGCCTCGAGGTGCGCGTGCACATCGTCACCGGTGCGGTGTCCGCCGTGCAGAATATTGTAAAGTGCGTGCGCCGCTGCGGCCTCGAGGTCTCGGACCTGATCCTGCAGCCGATGGCGTCGGCCGATTCGGTGCTGACGAACGACGAGAAGGAACTGGGCGTCGTCCTCATCGACATCGGCGGCGGCACCACCGACATCGCGGTCTTTTCGGACGGCGCGATCCGGCACACGGCCGTGCTTCCCATCGCCGGCGACCAGATCACGAGCGACATCGCGATGGCCCTGCGCACGCCGACGGGCGAGGCGGAAGAGATCAAGATCCGCTACGGCGTGGCCAAGCAGGTGCTGGCCGATCCGGGCGAAACGCTGGAAGTGCCGGGCCTCGGCGACCGCGGTCCCCGTTCGCTGTCGCGCCAGGCGCTGGCCGCCGTGATCGAGCCGCGCGTGGAAGAACTGTTCGCGATGGTGCACCAGGTCGTGCGCGAGTCCGGCTACGAGGGCGTGCTCTCGTCGGGCATCGTGCTCACGGGCGGGTCGTCGATCATGCCGGGCATGATCGAGATGGCGGAAGACATCTTCTTGAAGCCGGCGCGCCTTGGCACGCCGGAATATCGCGGCCAACTGGCGGACGTCGTGCGCAGCCCGCGCTATGCGACGGTCCTCGGTCTGCTGCTGGAAGCGAAGAAACAGTACCTGCGCGGACACATCGTCACGCGCCAGGACGGTTCGGTGAAGGCAGTCTGGCAGCGAATGAAAGAATGGTTCCTAGGGAATTTCTAGAGACCGAAAAAGCGGCGGCGCGTTGCCGAGCACGTAAATGCAACGCGGGAGAGGCTTTTCGGGAGTGTAGTAACAGCTGGTAACGGTTTTGCTTGGTAACGGACACGAAACATTTTTAAAATAGTGGCACGTTTCCAATCTCGAGTTCTGACGGCGTTCGTGAGAATTCGGGCTTGGAAACGGCTCATCGAGATTAGGAGTTCATCATGGAGTTCGATATGGTCGATAACGCAGCATTGGGCACGGTCATCAAGGTCGTCGGCGTTGGCGGCGCGGGTGGCAATGCGGTCCAGCATATGATCAACAAGGGCGTGTCCGGCGTGGAGTTCATCGCCGCCAACACCGACGCCCAGGCACTGGCCGCATCCGGCGCCCACAACATCATCCAGATCGGCGAGTCCGGCCTGGGTGCGGGCATGCGTCCGGAAATCGGCCGCCAGCTCGCCGAGCAATCGCGCATGCGCATCGAGGACGCGCTGCGCGGCGCGCACATGGTGTTCATCGCCGCCGGCATGGGCGGCGGCACGGGCACGGGCGCCGCGCCGATCGTCGCGGAAGTCGCCAAGAGCCTGGGCGCGCTGACCGTGGCCGTCGTCTCGAAGCCGTTCTCGTACGAAGGCCAGAAGTGCATGGACGTCGCCGAAAACGGCCTGAACGAACTGACCAAGCACGTCGACTCGCTGATCGTCATCCTGAACGAAAAACTGGAAGACATCTACGAAGACGAATCGATGCTGGACTGGATGAAGCATGCGGACGATGTGCTGAACAACGCCGTCGCCGGTATCGCCGAGATCATCAACGTCCCGGGCCACATCAACGTCGACTTCAACGACGTCAAGACCATCATGAGCGAGCAGGGCAAGGCCATGATGGGCACGGCCACCGCGTCGGGCGTGGACCGCGCGCGCATCGCCGCCGAACAGGCCGTCGCGTCGCCGCTGCTGGACGGCATCGACCTGTCGGGCGCCAAGGGCGTGCTGGTGAACGTCACCGCGTCGCGCAGCCTGAAAGGCAAGGAGATCAAGGAAGTCATGGCCGCCGTGCGCGCCTTCGCGGCACCGGACGCCGCGATCGCACAGGGCATCGCCTACGACGACGAGATGGGCGACGAACTGCGCGTGACCGTCGTCGCGACGGGCCTGGGCAAGAACAAGGCCAGCATCTCGCTGGTGCAGCCGCAGCAGGTGCTGCGCACCGGTACGTACGGCGCGCCGATGATGTCCGGCACCCCGGGCGTGACGGCCGGCGTGACCATGGGTGCGGCCAGCGGTGCCGGCGCGATGGACGGCATGAAGCAGCCGGCCGTGTGGCGCCGCGAGCAGGCGTCCGAGCAGGTGCGCGCGATGCAGAACAACGGTGTCGAGACCTACGACATCCCGGCGTTCCTGCGCAAGCAGGCCGACTGAGTAGCAGACTCCAACGCCGGCTGACCACCGGCGCTCCATGATGCGGGGCCAGGCTGTTCCAAGCAGCCTGGCCTTTCGTTTTTAAACCGGGGTCAGAGCCCGAATTTTGGAAATGGCCCGATGGCTGTTGCCAAAAAAAGGGCTCTGACCCCGGTTTTGTTTGGTTCAGGCATACTTGCGGGTTCTGAAAACTTGAAAGGAACACCACCATGACCATCCAGATCGGCGACCGCCTGCCCGCAGGCTCCCTGCAGGAATTCATCGACGTCGCGACCGAAGGCTGCGCGCTCGGCCCGAACACGTTCGACGTGGCCGACCTCACCCGCGGCAAGACCATCGCCATCTTCGGCCTGCCGGGCGCCTTCACGCCGACCTGCTCGGCCCAGCACCTGCCCGGCTACATCCAGCTGGCCGACCAGCTCAAGGCCAAGGGCGTCGACGAGATCTGGTGCATCTCGGTCAACGACGCGTTCGTGATGGGCGCGTGGGGCCGCGACCAGAAGGCCACCGGCATCGTCCGCATGATGGCCGACGGCAGCGCCGCGTTCACCAAGGCGCTGGGCCTGGAATTCGACCTCGTCGCCAAGGGCTTCGGCGTCCGTTCGCAGCGCTACTCGATGCTCGTGCAGGACGGCGTCGTGAAGCAGTTGAACGTGGAAAGCGGCGGCTTCGACGTGTCGTCGGCCGAGACGCTGCTGAAGCAACTGGGCTGATCCGGGTGAGCCGGCTGGCGGGGAATATGCGCAGCATCCGCGCGATGCTGGTCTGCGTCGCCATGTTCTCGATCATGGACATGACGATGAAGCTGCTGTCCGCGCACTTCCCGCCGATGCAGGTGGCGGCGATCCGCGCGCTGTCCGCGCTGCCGCTCGTCGGCGCCTATCTGTTCTGGCGCGGCGGCCAGCGCTCGCTGCTGCGCATCCGCTGGCCGCTGCACCTGCTGCGCGGCGCGATCGGCATCGCGATGCTGGCGCTGTTCACGTACGGCCTCAAGACGCTGTCGCTGGCCGAGGCGTATTCGATTTTTTTCGTCGGCCCGATCCTGATCACGGCGCTGTCCGTGTTCGTGCTGGGCGAGCGCGTGAACGGGGCGCGCTGGATCGCGATCGCCGTCGGCATGGCCGGGGTGCTCGTCGTGCTGCGGCCGACCGGCGCCGGCTTCTTCACGCTGGGCGGACTGGCCGTGCTGGCCGCGGCCGTGTTCTATGCGGTGTCGGCCGTTGCCGGCCGCGTACTGGCGCGCACCGACCGCGGCGAGCACATGATGTTCTGGCTGATGGTCCTGATGGCCATCGGCGCGACGCCGCTGGCCGCGCCCCACTGGGTGCCCGTCCAGGCCGGGCACTGGCTGCTGATCCTGGCGCTGGCCGTCAGCGGTTTTTTCGGCCAGCTGGCGCTGACGGAAGCGTTCAGCCATGGCGAAGCGTCGGTCGTGGCGCCGTTCGAGTACACGGCGCTGGCGTGGGGCGTGGCCATCGACTGGCTGATGTGGAAAACCTTGCCGGATGAATATACTTTGCTGGGCGCCGCCATCATCATCGGCAGCGGCCTGTACCTGATCCGCCACGAATCCGTGCATGCGGAGGCCGAGCATCCGTGAAAACGTGGTGTTCCTGCCACCGCCCCGCGGGGGGCGCCGGCAGGCTCGAAAGCCCTACGATATAATCGAACGATGCTCAAACAACGAACCATCAAACAGCTGGTGCGCACGACAGGCGTCGGCCTGCACTCCGGGACCAAGGTCGAGCTGACCCTGCGTCCGGCGGCCGCCGATACGGGCATCGTGTTCCGCCGCGTCGACCTCGACCCCGTCGTCGAGTTCCCGTCGAATGCCGACATCGTGGGCGATACCCGCATGGCGTCGGTGCTCACGCAGGGCAATGCGCGCGTCTCGACCGTCGAGCACCTGATGTCCGCCTGCGCCGGTCTCGGCATCGACAACCTGTACGTCGACGTCACGGCCGAAGAGATCCCGATCATGGATGGTTCGGCCTCGTCGTTCGTGTTCCTGCTGCAGCAGGCGGGCGTGCAGGAGCAGGCCACGCCCAAGAAATTCATCCGCGTGCTGAAACCCGTGGAAGTCCGCCAGGGCAGCGGCGCCGGCGAGAAATGGGCGCGCCTGAGCCCTTACGACGGCTTCAAGCTCGACTTCTTCATCGAATTCAACCACCCGGCCGTGGACGGCACGACGCAGCGCGCCGTCGTCGACTTCGGCAAGGTCTCGTACGTGCACGACGTGGCGCGCGCCCGTACGTTCGGCTTCATGCAGGACGTGGAAAGCCTGCGCGGCATGGGCCTGGCGCGCGGCGGCTCGCTGGAAAACGCGATCGTGATGGACGAATACCGCATCCTGAATGCGGACGGCCTGCGCTACGAAGACGAGTTCGTGCGCCACAAGATCCTCGACGCGATCGGCGACCTGTACCTCGTCGGCGCGCCGCTGCTGGCCAGCTACGAGGCGCACAAGTCGGGCCACGGCCTGAACAACCTGCTGCTGCGCGAACTGCTGGCGCAGCCGGAATCCTACGAGATCGTGTCGTTCGACGCGCAGGAGCGGGCGCCGGTGTCGTATGAGGCGCAGATGGAAAGGGAGTGGGCGCTGACGTAAGTCGCGGCCTTTTACCTTGACCGTAGCCCAAAACAACGTCGTTCTCGCGCAGGCGGGAACCTAATTTACGCTAGCGCTGCGCTAACGCACTTGGATTCCCGCCTGCGCGGGAATGACGGTTTTAAAGGTAACGACAGCGTTCGAGACAACGACGTTATGACTTCTTCCTTCTCTCCGCCAATCTTCTGATCGCCGCGATCAGCGCCGCATTCTGCTGCGTCTCCGGCAACGTTTCCCCCAGCTGCTCGAACGCTTCCACCGCCGTTGGCGGCAAGGTCAGCGACGACGGCTTCAATTCCTCGCGCACCGGCACGTTGGGCCGCATCTGGATCTTGATGCGCATGTTGTCCACCTGCCATCCCTTTTTCTGCAAGCCCGCCTGCAGCTTGGGCAGCTGCTGCTTGAGCTTGGCCGCGACGGCCGAGGAGGGCACGGCGAGGGTCAGGGTCGCCTCCTGGAACGACAGCACGTCGCAGCCGGCGTACATCGGCGGCAGGATCGCCTTGACGTCGCGCTGCAGGTTGCCCACGCGCAGGGCGGTCGGCATCAGCGCGGCGAGGCGGTCGTTGGAGCGCAGGAAATCGGTGGCGACGAACGACGTCTTGCGGTCGCGGGTGCCGTAGATATGGAAGGGACGCTGCTTGTTCGTGGACTGCATGCTCGGAACATACCACAGCCGCGGGCCATGCCGCGAGCAATCGTGCGCGATTGATGCAATCGAATGCAAACTGATAACAATTTTTGCCAGCCGCACTTGTGATCCGCCCGGCGGACCCCAAGTGTGGCCGCATCGCATGATAAAATCGGTGGCTTTTTGCCATTGGCGCTCTCGGGGCGATATGTTTTTGTTATCATCCTGGGCTCCTCGGACCCTTTTCGCGGCGTACTTTTGAAGAACACAGCATGTCATTCCTGACCAAGATTTTCGGCAGCCGTAACCAGCGTCTGCTCAAGCAATACCAAAAATCCGTGCGCGACATCAACGCGCTCGAGCCGCAGATGGAAGCGCTGTCGGATGCCGATCTCCAGGCAAAGACGAACGAATTCAAGCAACGCGTAGCCGGGGGCGCCAGCCTGGACGACATCCTCGTGGAAGCCTTCGCCGTCTGCCGCGAAGCCGCCAAGCGCGTCATGAAGATGCGCCACTTCGACGTGCAGCTGGTCGGCGGCATGGTCCTCCACTACGGCAAGATCGCCGAGATGGGCACGGGCGAGGGTAAAACGCTGATGGCGACCCTGCCCGTCTACCTGAACGCGCTGTCCGGCAAGGGCGTGCACGTCGTGACCGTCAACGATTACCTGGCCCAGCGCGACGCCGAGCAGATGGGCCGCCTGTACGGCTGGCTCGGTTTGACGACGGGCGTGAACCTGTCGCAGATGGATCACGACAGCAAGCAGCAAGCCTACGGTTCCGACATCACCTACGGCACCAACAACGAATACGGCTTCGACTACCTGCGCGACAACATGGTGTACGACGTGCGCGAGCGCGTGCAGCGCGGCCTGAATTTCGCCGTCGTCGACGAAGTCGACTCGATCCTGATCGACGAAGCGCGTACCCCGCTGATCATTTCCGGCCAGGCCGAGAACCACACGGAGCTGTACCACAAGATCAACGAACTCCCGCCGATGCTCACGCTGCAGATCGGCGAGGAGACCCCGGACGGCAAGGGCCAGATCGAAGTCCCGGGCGACTACACGAAGGACGAGAAGGCGCACACCGTGCTGCTGACCGAGGCCGGCCACGAGAAGGCCGAAGCCATCCTGACGAAGATGGGCCTGCTGCCGGAAGGCGCGTCGCTGTACGACGCCGCCAACATCACGCTGATCCACCACCTGTACGCTGCCCTGCGCGCGCACGTGCTGTACCACAAGGACCAGCATTACGTCGTGCAGAACGGCGAGGTCGTGATCGTCGACGAATTCACGGGCCGCCTGATGACGGGCCGCCGCTGGTCCGAAGGCCTGCACCAGGCCGTGGAAGCGAAGGAAGGCGTGCGCATCCAGAACGAGAACCAGACGCTGGCCTCGATCACGTTCCAGAACTACTTCCGCATGTACGCCAAGCTGTCCGGCATGACCGGTACGGCGGACACGGAAGCCTACGAATTCCAGGAGATCTACGGCCTGGAAACCGTCGTCGTCCCGCCGAACCGTCCGTCCCAGCGCAAGGACCGCCAGGACCAGGTCTACAAGACGGCCGACGAAAAATACCAGGCCATGCTGAACGACATCCGCGACTGCTACGAGCGCGGCCAGCCGGTCCTCGTCGGCACGACGTCGATCGAGAACTCGGAACTGTTGTCCGGCATCCTGACCAAGGCGGGGCTGCCGCACAACGTGCTGAACGCGAAGCAGCACGCCCGCGAGGCGGAGATCATCGCGCAGGCGGGCAGCCCGAAGATGATCACCATCGCCACCAACATGGCGGGCCGCGGTACCGACATCGTCCTGGGCGGCAACGTCGAGAAGCAGATCCAGCTCATTGAAGCCGGTTCCGAGGCCGACGGGGCGTCGGCGCAAGAGCAGAAGGCCGAGCAGGCCGCCAAAATGCGCGCGGAATGGCAGTCGCTGCACGACCACGTCGTCGCGCAGGGCGGCCTGCACATCATCGGCACCGAACGCCACGAATCGCGCCGCGTCGACAACCAGCTGCGCGGACGTTCCGGCCGCCAGGGCGACCCGGGTTCGTCGCGCTTCTACCTGTCGCTGGACGACCCGTTGCTGCGCATCTTCGCGGGCGACCGCGTGCGCGCCGTGATGGACCGCCTCAAGATGCCGGAAGGCGAACCGATCGAGGCGGGCATCGTGACCCGCTCCATCGAAGGCGCCCAGCGCAAGGTCGAGGCCCGCAACTTCGACATCCGCAAGCAGCTGCTGGAATACGACGACGTCGCCAACGACCAGCGCAAGGTGATCTACACCCAGCGTAACGAACTGCTGGAAGCGGCCGACATCTCCGAGCTGATCGCGTCGCTCCGTACCGGCGTGTTCACCGACGTCGTGCGCGCCCACGTGCCGGCGGAGTCGGTGGAAGAGCAGTGGGACATCCCCACGCTCGAGCGCGTGCTGGCCGACGAATGGTCGCTCTCCCTGCCGCTGGCGCAGATGCTGGAGGACGAGCCGAACCTGAACGACGACGACATCCTCGAGCGCGTGCTGGCGGCCGCGGAAAGCTCGTACGAGGCGAAGGTCGGCATCGTCGGCAAGGAAGCGTTCGGCGGCTTCGAGCGCAACGTCATGCTGCAGAATATCGACACGCACTGGCGCGAGCACCTGGCCGCGCTGGACCACCTGCGCCAGGGCATCCACCTGCGCGGCTATGCGCAGAAGAACCCGAAGCAGGAGTACAAGCGCGAAGCGTTCGAGCTGTTCGGCGCCATGCTGGACCAGATCAAGAACGAAGTGATCCGCACCATCATGACCGTCCGCATCCAGACCCGCGAAGAAGTCGAGGCGGCGGAAGCGGCCATGCAGGCGGCCGCGGCGCACCTGGAAAACGTCAACTACCAGCACGCCGACTTCGATCCGACGGCCGCGCCGGAAGAGCTGATGGCGCCCCTCGCGGTGACCCCGGGCACCACGGCGATGGCGGACGATCCGTCCACCACCTACCTGGGCATGAAGGTCGGCCGCAACGACCCGTGCCCGTGCGGCAGCGGCAAGAAGTTCAAGGCTTGCCACGGCAAGCTGGCGTAAGCAAGCGGACGAACGGTAAAAAGCGGCGGGAGCGATCCCGCCGCTTTTTTTGTGTCCGGCGCAGGAGACGGTCTTTGCAATTTGATAGCAAAAAACAACAAAAATTAACTGTAAGTATCTTTGTTGATATTTATCAATTAAAATTGATTTGTATAAATACGAGTCGAGATGAACCAGGGTGCGGCTCCCCGCTATCAAATAACGACGAAGGAAACAGATGGCAAAGAACCTCACCGCAGCACTGGCCCTGATGGGCGCGACGGCCGCGGCCGGTGCTACGCCCGTCACCGTCACGGAAACGATCAGCCTGTCGCAGCTGTTGTCCGGCAACTCGACAAACATCGCGTTCAACCTCAACGCCCAACTGGCTGCCGCCGGCCAGGGGCTGGGCGACATCCTGTCCGGCGACCTGGTGGTCTTCGGCTATTCCGACGCGCAATACAACACGACGCAGGCCGATCCGTACAGCGGTTACGCCACGACCGGCGTCGAGGGCTACCATTCGTATTCGGTACCCTACACGTATTCCTACTATGTCTCCTGCTCGTACTGGAGCTGGAGCTGCAACCACACCGCGTACGCGACCGGCTATTACCAGGTCGGCGTGACGGACTACAATGCCGCCGCCACGCGCACCGTCGAGCACATCGACTCGGTGGCCGATACGATGGTGGTGGCGGCGGGCACGACCAGCGCCAGCGGCAGCGCCTCCACCCACACGACGCGCGACGGCGGCTACAGTGGCTCGCAATACGTGGGCACCAGCGGCGATTACTACAACGGTTACACCTATCTCTACAACCGCGACCACGACGTGTACGACGCCATCGCCGGCGACCTGTCGGCGACGCTGCACCTGGACGTCGCCGCGCTGTCCGACCTGAACCAGGACGGCATCCTGGCGCCGACCGTCAGCGCCACGCTGGGTGGATTCCACCTGACGTCGGCCACGCTGACCGTGTTGTCGGAAGTCGTCGAGCGCTCCGAGGTGCCGGAACCCGCTACGCTGGGCCTGTTCGCCGTGGCCGCCGCCGGCGCCACCGTCGCGCGCCGCCGCCGCAAGAAATGACGCTCGATCCGCAGCTGTTCGCCCTCAACCCGGCCGCGCAGCTGAAGGTCGAGACGACGCCGGCCGGCGTGCCCGTCCTGATCGTCGACGATTTCTACGCCGATCCGTTCGCGGTGCGCGCCGCCGCGCTCGGCGGCCAGTTCGATGCGTCGATCGCCTATTACCCGGGCATGCACAGCCGGATCGACGCCGCCAGCACGCGCGACCTGTTCGCCACGCTGGTCCGGATGCTTGCGCTGCTGGGCGACGTGCGCGCGCAGCCCGAATATTTCTGGACCGATTTCTCGATCGTCACGACGCCGGCGTCGCAGATGCTGGCGAAGCAGAAGCATCCGCACATCGACCCGACGCCGCTGGCCGGCCTCGTGTACCTGAACCACGATTTCGAAGTCGGCACCTGCTTCTTCCGCCACCAGCCGACCGGCCTCGCCGTCATCCGCACGCCCGAGGAATCGCGCCAGTACGGCGAATGGATGGAAGCCTACGGCGAGCAGTGCCAGCCCGCGTCCTATGCGGTCGGCGACGACGGGGTGTGGGAGCGCCTGTACCGGGTGCAGGGCCGCTTCAACCGTTTCGTGATGTATGCCGGGAACGCGTTCCACTCGATCGACATGCGCGACGTGGCCGCCAACCCGACGCTCGCCCAGGCCCGCCTGACCCAGCGCCTGTTCCTGGGCCAGCTCGACAACCCCGCGTCAACCTGATCCGCTCCATCATGTCCTATCAATCCATCGCAATCGTCGGCGGCGGCACCGCCGGCTGGCTGGCCGCCTGCTACCTGCAGCGTGCCCTCAACGGCAATCCCGCGCATCCGGTCCGGATCACGCTCATCGAGTCGCCCGACGTGGCGGCCATCGGTGTCGGCGAGGCGACCGTTCCCACGCTGCGCATGATGCTGCGCACGATCGGCATTCCGGAAGCGGCGCTGTTCGCCTCGGCCGAAGCGACGCTCAAGAACGGCATTCGCTTCGTCGGCTGGCACGACGGCACGGACAGCTTCGACCACCCGTTCGACATGCCGATCGTGGCCGATGGCTACTCGACGATGACGCACTGGCTGAACCTGAAGCAGCGTGGCCTGACCCGCCAGCCGTTCGGCGAGGCCGGCGTCGTGCAGCCCGCGCTGATGGACGCGCTGCGCTCGCCCAAGCTGATGTCGTCGGCACCGTACGAGGCGCCGGTTCCGTATGCCTACCACCTCGACGCCGTGCTGCTCGCGCGCCTGCTGCGCGACACGGCGAAGGAACGCGGGGTGGTGCACGTGGAAGGCACCGTCGAGCAGGTGGATGTGGACGAGACGGGCATCCGCGCCGTCTGCCTCGCGGACGGCACGCGCCACGCGGCCGACCTGTTCGTCGACTGCACCGGCTTCGCCTCCCTCCTGTTGGGCAAGACGCTGGACGTGCCGTTCCACTCGTATGCCGACACGCTGCTGTGCGATCGCGCGCTGGCCTGCCCGGTGGCGCACGAGGCGTCCGACGCGCCGCTGCGCAGCCACACGGTGGCGACGGCGCAGGACGCCGGCTGGACGTGGGACATCGAACTGCAAACGCGCAAGGGCACCGGCTACGTGTACTCGTCGCGCCACTGCAGCGACGACGAAGCGCTGGCGACGCTGCGCCGCTACAACGCGGGCCGCACCGAACTGGCCGAGCCGCGCCTGCTGCGCATGCGCGTCGGCCGCCACACGCGCATGTGGGAAAAGAACTGCCTGGCGTTGGGACTGGCCGGCGGCTTCATCGAACCGCTCGAATCGACGGGCATCTACCTGATCGAATACGCGCTGCAGATGTGGCTCGACTACCTGCCCACGCCCGCCGGCGCGGCGCCGATGCGCGACCGCTACAACATGCTGATGGCCGAGCATTACGACGAATTGCATGACTTCGTGCTGGCGCACTACGTGCTCTCGGCGCGCCGCGATACCGCGTTCTGGCGCGCCTGTACGGAAGAGGTGAAGGTGTCCGACCGGCTGGCCGCGCTGCTGGCGCTGTGGAAGCACAAGCTGCCCGGCACCGCCGATATCGATGCCCGGCGCCAGGTCCTGTTCGGACCGCACAACTGGTTCTTCATCCTGGCCGGGCAGCGCTGCCTGCCCGAACACGGGATCGGGCAGATGCCGTACATCGCGCCCGAGCGCAGCCAGGCGGCGCTCGCGCGCATCGCGGAGATCCGCAAGGCCGCCGTGAGCCAGTCGCCGTCGATGCGCGAGTACGCGCAAAAGATCCGTGCGGCGGCGGCCAACGCGCCGCGCCGCTAGTTCGCCGGCACGGCGCGTCCATGACCATTTGGTAATCTTGGCATGACGTGCCGGGCGGGCCGGGCCCGGTTGCGCTAGGATGTCGCTCGATATCCCATCCGGAGCCCGCATGACACCGACATCCGCCCCGCACGCAGCGCACGCCCGCGACCTCGCCAAGGTCCCGGCCATGACACTCGGCTTCTGGATCATCAAGATCCTCGCGACGACGCTCGGCGAGACCGCGGGCGACGCCGTGACGATGTCGATGGAACTGGGCTACCTGGCCGGCACCGCGATCTTCGCGGCGCTGCTGGCCGTCATGCTGAGCGCGCAGATCCGCGCCAACCGCTTCCACCCGCTGCTGTTCTGGGCCGTGATCGTCGCCACGACGACGGTCGGCACGACGCTCGCCGACCTGTGCGACCGCTCGCTGGGCATCGGCTACCTCGGCGGCTCGACCCTGCTGGCCGCGCTGCTGGCCGCGACGCTGTACGCCTGGCACCGCACGCTCGGGTCGGTGTCGATCAACCGGCTCGATACGCGCGACGCCGAGGTGTTCTACTGGATCACGATCCTGTTTTCCCAGACCCTCGGCACGGCGCTCGGCGACTGGGTCGCCGATCCGGACACCGGCTGGGGCCTCGGTTATGGCGGCGGCGCGGTGCTGTTCGCGGCGGGACTGGCCGTCGTGCTCGCGCTGTACTTCTGGACGCGCACGTCGCGCACCGCGCTGTTCTGGGCCGCGTTCATCCTCACCCGGCCGCTGGGGGCGACGGTCGGCGATTTCCTCGACAAGCCCGTCGCGGACGGCGGCCTCGCGCTGAGCCGCTACACGGCATCGGCGGCCCTCGTCGCCGGCATGCTGCTGCTCGTGCTGCTGTTGCCCCAGCGCGCGGAGCGGATCGCGCGCCCGGTGCCCGGCGACGAGCCGCGCGGTTGAGCCGCGCGGTTAAGCCGCGCGGTCAAGCCGGATCGTTGCCGTCCTTGACGGCGGCAAGCCGCTGCGCCTGCATGACCTTGCGCAGCCAGTCCACGCTCTCGCCGCCGATGCCCGATCCCATGCGCAGCAGGGGTTCGGTCGCGCTGGCGGCGCGGAAGGCGTCGATGTCCTGCTGGTCGCGGCCGACCATGTCGTGGAACAGGTCCATCCACTGGCGCGCGAGCTCGTGCGCCCGCGGCCCGTCCGCATCCGGATCGGCCTGCATCTCGGCCTGCATCCGCGCGATCAGGGGCGTCCACTCGTGGCCGCGGGTCGCGTAGTGGCGCCGCATGCGCTCGACGACTTCCGGCCGCACATATTTTGCCCACGTCTCCAGCTTCAGTTCACCGATGGCGGCGTGCACGTAGTGCATCACGGACGCCGGCATGCCGACGGCGTCCAGTTCGCGCTCGACCATCAAGTTGAGTTTCGCCGTCAGCGCCGGGTCGTTCCCGGTGTCGCGCGCAAACGTCTGCAGCCAGCGCAGGGCGAAGGCCCTGGCGGCGTCGGCATCCGGCGGGACCTGCGAGTCGATCAGGCCGCGCGCCTGTTCGACCATGCCCTGCCACTGGGCCTTCGTGGCATCGTTGCGGAGCAGCGGCAGGCGGTCCAGTTCCTCCTTGGTGAAATAGCGTTCGTACACGTTCGTCATGTCCATGGTGTTCTCCAGTGTGGTGAGCCACGTGGACAGGTCCGGCGCGCTGCCGCGCACGAGTTGCGCGCGCACGCGCAGCAGCTGGTCGCGCAGCCGCGTGGCTTCCGCCATGCGCACTTCGAGCGCGGCCAACTGGCGGTCGACGATCGCCAGCGGCTCGCCGGCCGGACTGTCCAGCGTGAGGCCGATGTCGGACAGGCTCAGGCCGAACGCGCGCAGGGCCTGGATACGGTGCAGGCGTGCCACGTCGTCGCGGTCGTAGAGCCGGTAGCCGGCATCGGAACGCGCCTGGGGACGGAGGAGGCCGATGCTGTCGTAGTGGTGCAGCGTGCGCACCGTCAGGTTGGCCAGGGCGGCCAGCTCTCCCACTTTCAGCATCGTTCGTCTCCGTTCTTCGGCGTGGGGACAGTCTCGAGGCTCACGTGACGTCAGGGTCAAGGTTTTTCGCGTCGCGGAAGCTGCGCTCTTCGTGCCACAGGGTCACGAACAGGGTCATCACGACGGGGCCGACAAACAGGCCGATGAGGCCGAGCGTCTCGACCCCGCCGAGGATGCCCAGCAGGACGGCGATGAACGGCAGTTGCGTGGCGTTGCCGATCATCGCCGGGCGCACGAAATGGTCGGCCACGAACAGGATGATGAAGCCCAGCACGAGGATCGCGATCGCGGCGATCGTCGCGCCCTGCCAGGCCAGCAGGCCGGCGGCGGCGCAGAACGCGAGCGGGGCGCCGAACGGGATGATGGCGAGGACGCCCGACGCCGCGGCCCACAGCACGGCCGACGGCAGCCCCGCGAACTGGTAGCCGATGCCCAGCAGGACGCCTTCCGCGAGGCCGACGAGCACGAGGCCGTTGACGGTGGCGCGCACGGCGACGGGCACCTTCAGCGAGAACAGCGTCCAGCGCCGCACGCCGATCAGGTCGGCGCCGATGGCGTCCGTCTGGCGCTGCAGGGCGGTGCCGTCCTTGTAGAAGAAGAACAGGCAGAGGAAGGCGAACAGCATGTCGACCAGGCGGTGCATGACGCCGCTGCCGACCCGCTTGAGCACTTCGCTGGCCGTCTGCATGCGGCCGACGGAGCCGTCCTGCAGCAGGTGCGCGAGGCCGTGCGGCTGGCCGAGCGTGGCCAGCCACCAGTTGTAGACGGCGTCGCCGGCGAACGGAATGCGGTGCAGCCACTCCGGCGCGGCCAGGCCTTCGGTGTTGGCGCTGGCGACCATCTGCGCCAGCGCCGGCGCCTGGCGCGCGGCCTGCGTGACGCCCAGCGCGAGCGGGATGATGAAGACGATTGCGGCGGCGATGGTGACGAGGGCCGCCGCAAGGATGGTGCGGCCGCCCAGCGCGGTGCGGACCCGCACGTACAGCGGCCACGTGGCGATGCACAGGATGGCGGCCCACAGCAGCGGCAGGATGAAGCGCTGCGTCACGAGCAGGGCGAACAGGACGATCGCCAGCGAAAAGCAGGCGCTCAGCACATCGCGTTGGTTGTCGGTCATGGCTTCTCCGGTGGATGGAACATCTTACCAAAACGGCATCGCCGGATGGGTGGTGTTGCCGATTATCAATTGGCCGACTTAAGTGTGTATTAACAGGCAGGCCGTCGTTCCCGGGCCGTCGGTACGCAAGCAAACTGGGCGCCCGCCTGCGCGGGGGCGACGTACGCACCGGCGGACCGTGCCTGTCTCCCGCAGGCGGTACAATACCGGACCTTCTTTCCATCCTTTCATTAGAGAACGCCATGGCCGTCAATTCCCCCCTGCCCGTCGCCGCCGACCTGAAACCCGTCGCCGGCATCGAACTCGGTTACGCCGAAGCCGGCATCAAGAAGCCGAACCGCAAGGATGTGCTGGTGATGAAGCTCGCCGAAGGTGCGACCGTCGCCGGCGTGTTCACCAGGAACCGCTTCTGCGCGGCGCCGGTCCAGGTGAGCAAGGCGAATCTGGAGGCGGTGAGGGCCGGGGGCAAGCCGATCCGCGCGCTGGTGGTCAACACGGGCAACGCGAACGCGGGCACGGGCGAGCCGGGCCTCGCGAATGCGCAGGCCACGTGCGCCGAAGTGGCGCGCCTGCTGGGCCTCGACGCGCAGCAGGTGCTGCCGTTCTCCACGGGCGTGATCCTGGAACCGCTGCCGGTGCAAAAGATCGTCGCGGGCCTGCCGGCCGCCATCGCGAACCTGAAGGCGGACAACTGGTTCAACGCGGCCGAAGCCATCATGACCACGGACACCCAGCCGAAAGCGGCGTCGGTCACGACGACGATCGCCGGCCACGCGGTCACGATGACCGGCATCAGCAAGGGCGCCGGCATGATCAAGCCGAACATGGCGACGATGCTGGGCTACCTGGCGTTCGATGCGAAAGTCGCGCAGCCGGTGCTCGACGAACTGGTGAAGTACGCGGCCGACCGCTCGTTCAACAGCATCACCATTGACGGCGACACGTCGACCAACGATTCCTTCATCCTCGTCGCCACGGGCGCGGGCACGCTCGTCGTCGATTCGACCGACAGCCCGCACTATGCGGCGCTGCGCGACGCCGTCAGCGGCATTGCGCGCCACCTGGCGCAGCAGATCATCCGCGACGGCGAAGGCGCCACCAAGTTCATCACCATCACGGTGGAGCAGGGCCGCGACATGGAAGAGTGCCGCAAGATCGCCTACGCCATCGCCCACTCGCCGCTCGTGAAGACCGCGTTCTTCGCGTCCGACCCGAACCTGGGCCGCATCCTGGCCGCCATCGGCTACGCGGGCGTCGACGATCTCGACACGGCAAAGCTCGACCTGTACCTGGACGACGTGCTGGTCGCCAAGGCCGGCGGCCGCAACCCGGACTACAAGGAAGAGGATGGCCAGCGCGTGATGAAGAAGGCCGAGATCCTCGTGCGCGTCGTGCTCGCGCGCGGCGAGCTTGACGCCACCGTGTGGACCTGCGACCTGTCGCACGACTACGTCTCGATCAACGCCGACTACCGTTCCTGAGCCGATGAACCAGCTGGATAACTTCCTGCACCGCGCCGAAGCCCTGCTGGCGCGCGTGGAGGCCTTGCTGCCGCCGGCCGCGCCGCGCGACCCGGACTTCCGGCACGGCTATGCCTACCGCTGGCGCAAACGCGCGGGCAGCGGCAACGTCAAATACCTGCAGGCGGTGACGCACGCGTCGACCATCCGCCTCGCCGACCTGCAGCACATCGGCCCGCAGAAGGACCAGATCGAGCAGAACACGCGCCAGTTCGTGGCGAAGCGCCCGGCCAACAACGTCCTGCTGACGGGCGCGCGCGGCACCGGCAAATCGTCGCTCATCAAGGCGTGCCTGAACCAGTTTGCGCCGCAGGGCCTGCGCCTGATCGAAGTCGACAAGGCCGACCTGGCCGACCTGCCGGACATCGTCGACCTGGTCGCCGGCCGGCCGGAGCGCTTCGTGATCTTTTGCGACGACCTCAGTTTCGAAGAGGGCGAAGCGGGCTACAAGGCGCTCAAGGTGGCGCTGGACGGCAGCATCGCGGCGCAGTCGGACAACGTGGTGATCTACGCGACGTCGAACCGCCGGCACCTGATGCCGGAAAGGATGTCGGACAACGCGAGCTACAAGCACACCGACGACGGCGACCTGCATCCGGGCGAGACGGTCGAGGAAAAGATCTCGCTGTCGGAGCGCTTCGGCCTGTGGCTGTCGTTCTATCCGTTCAAGCAGGACGACTACCTGGACATCGTCGGCCACTGGCTGGCGAGCTTCGGCTGCACGCCGGCGCAGATCGCCTCCGCGCGCGGCGACGCGCTGCGCTGGGCGCTGGGCCGCGGCTCGCGCTCGGGCCGCGTGGCCTGGCAGTTCGCCAAGGACTACGCCGGCAAGCTGCCGCCGGCGCCGGCACAGGAACAGGTCGATGCCTGAGGCGCGCATCGATATCACCTCGAAGCCGGTGGACGTCGCCGTGGGCGTGCTGATGCGCCCGAACGGCGACGTGCTCCTGGGCCAGCGCCCCGACGGCAAGCCGTATGCCGGCTACTGGGAATTCCCGGGCGGGAAAGTCGAGCCGGGCGAGGACATCTTCCACGCGCTGCAGCGCGAATTCGTCGAAGAGCTGGGCGTGAACGTGATCTCGGCCGAGCCGTGGTGCTGCGTCGAACACGTGTACGAGCATGCGCACGTGCGGCTGTACTTCTACATCAGCCGCGAGTGGGAAGGCGAACCGCAAAGCCTGGAAGGGCAGGCGTTCGCGTGGCAGGGCGCGTATGCCGTCAGCCCCCTGCTGCCGGCCACCATTCCGTTGCTGGCATGGCTGGACCAGGTGCGGTATCCCGCGCAGGGGACGGCCGCGGGCTAGTCGCCCACCGGATCGAGCAACATCGGTCCGCACGACTCGCCCTGGCAACCGTAGCCGACGATCTGGCCGCGCTCGTTGATGGCCTGCGGGTAGACGAACGTCAGGCCGGCCGCCGGATCGATCAGGTCATTCAGGTTGTGCGATCCCTTGCCGGGTTCGTAGAGAAAGCCGCCGGGCGCCGTCTGCACGCTGCCCACCACCTGGCCGCGGTTGTTGATGCCGCGCGCATCCGAAGGGAGGTCGGACAGGACGTGCATGCCGTCCGCGTCCCACAGGACGGCGCGGTAGCCCTCGGCGCCGCCGTTGTCGCGCTCGATGAATCCCACCGTCTGGCCGCGCGCGTTCACCCTGGCCGCGTGGCTGCTGTGCTCGGGCGGCGTGGGGAGCGCGGTCAGCGTGTCGCGCCGGTCGCTGAAGGCCAGCACGCGGAACTGGCCGAACGGCGTTGCCTGGTCGGTCGTGGACGAGCCGACGACCTGGCCGCGGTTGTCGATGCCGGCGCCGACGCTGGCGCGGACCGTCTGGCCGAGCGTGCCGAGGTCGCGCACCGTGCCCTGCCGGATGACGTAGGCCATGGCGTCGCCGAGGCGGTCGCTGTAGGACCCGACGATGTCGCCGGCGTCGTTGATGTCCATGGCGGTCGACGACGCGTGCACGGCCACCGGCAGCTCGTGCGCCGCGCCGTCGACGAACACGACGGCACGGCGGCGGTCGGTGTCCACGTCATAGGAACTGCCGACGACCTCGCCTTTCTCGTTGATGCTTTCGGGCTCGGCATATTCGTCGCCCGGCAAGGGCTGCAGGGCGATCAGCCGGCCGTCCCGCCAGCAGAACGCGCCCGGGCTGCCGCTCGCGGTGCCGCAAATCGTTCCGCTGTTGTTGATCATCTTGGCGACGCCGGAGCCCTGGCCCGGCGTGAATGGCACCAGCACGACCGGTTCGTAGCGATATCCGGGCGCGGCGTGTGTGGAGAGCGGCAGGGCGGCGGCGGCGCCGAGCAGCAGGCTGGACAGGGTTCGACGGTGCGGCATGGAGACCTCCGGTGCGGTGAGTTGACGGAGGCCCAGAATAGGGGCCAGCGGGCCCGCATTCCTTGATATCGCTTAAGAATGATGCTCGCAGGAAACTTTGGGGCGGCCCGCGCGGCTATTCGCGCCGTAGCGCTTCCCGCCGCCTGATGCGCCCCGTGGCCGCGGCCGCGCGCAGTGCGCAGGAAAAGCCCTTGCAAGGGGCGAGATGGCGCTGGTAGAAACGGATCGCGGCCTGCGCCGGCGTGGCCTTCACGTATGCAGGATCCGTCCGCCCGCGAACGACCAGTTTTCCCAGTTCGTCTCCTTGAACACGACCATCACGTTTTCCGGATCGAAGCCGGATGCGCGCAGGTGGTCCATCAGCTCGGCCAGCAGCTTCTTCTTGACCTTCACGCTGCGCCCGACCGACCAGACGATCTCGATCAGCACGAAGTCGTCCGTGCGCGTCGTCGTGACGTCGGGGTAGTGGCTGTCGTAGCGGAAGTCGGCCGCGTCCAGTTCCAGCACGCGCTGGAACCGGTCGGTGTCGGGCACGCCGGTCGCGACGAGCGCGGCGTGGACGGCGGCGAACACCTTGTCCTTGAACTCGGCGGTCTTGGGCTTGCGGACGGTGAGCGTGACGAACGGCATGCGGAACCTCCTCGGTAAGCGCTTATTCCTTCGAGACGGAATCGTCGTCGGCGTCACCGGGCGGCGCGCCGGGGATGGTGTACTTCTCTTCGGCCCAGGCGCCCAGGTCGATTTGCTTGCAGCGATCGGAACAGAACGGGCGGAACTTGTTGGCCTCCGTCCATTCGACCTTCTTGCCGCAGGTGGGGCAGGATACGACGGTCATGGTGTGCTTCTAAAAAAATCGGTGATCAGAAATTGCAGAGCGTGAGCTCGAACGGGACGTCTTCTTCCAGCGGCTTCGGCTTCAAATCGCCGCCCTGGGTCGTGAAGCGCACCCACAGCATGTACTTGTTGGCGGAGATCTCGGGAATCGCGCCCAGCGCGTCGTCCACGGACAGGCGCAGCATCTGGTAGACCTTCCCCTGCAGCATCTGCTGGTAGCTGCCGGCCGCGGCGATCATCTTGACGGGGCCGCCGGAATCGCGCAGCAGGCGCAGCACGAGGGCCAGCGCGTCGAACAGGGGCGCCAGCGGGGCGAACCAGGCCGTGATGTCGGCGTAGCGCTGTTCGGCCGGGCGCCGCTGCCACGCGTAATAGGACGGAAGATCGAATTCGCAGGCGCCGCCGGGGATGATCGTGCGGCCGCGGATGCTCATCAGCCACTCGTTGTCGCGCACGTTCTGGCCCGTCTTGCCCTGGGCGGTGACGAGCGCGTTGCTGACGGCGTCGAGTTCGGCCAGCACCGCGTCGAGCGCGTCCTTGGCGACGGCGGGATTGCTGCGGTAGCCCAGCAGGCTTTGCTTCTGGCGTTCCAGCTCTTGCAGCAGGTCGGACTTGAGGTCCGCGCGGCCCGCCACTTCCAGCATGTCGAAGATCGTCGCGAGCGCGACATGGTGCTGCAGAGGATGGTCCTGCGCTACAAAGAATTTGAACTTCTCGTACAGGTCCTCCAGCCGCAACAACGTGCGTATGCGCTCGTTGAATGGGTATTCGTAGACGATCAAAATGACATCCTTAAGAATGTAGGCTGGCAACCACGTGATTCTGAACCATGATGCACAAAATTACAAACGCTGGCTTGGTTGTCCTGCCAATTTTTCCGCTTCGTCAAGATAAAACCGGTGCAGGCGCTCGACTTGCGGCAGCAGCGCGTCGACGCCGGCGTCGTTGAGGATCACGTCGTCCGCTTCTTCCAGCCGGCGCGCGCGCGAGACCTGGGCCGCCATGATGGCGCGGACCTGTTCTTCCGCCAGCCCGTTGCGGGCCATCACGCGCGCGATTTGCGTCGCTTCCGGACAGTCGATCGCGAGCACGCGCGCCACGCGTTCGCGCCACGTGCCCGATTCGATCAGCAGCGGCACGACGAAGATCGTGTACGGACCGCCGGCGAGCAGCGCGGCCGCGGCCGTCGCTTCACGGATGCGCGGGTGCAGGATGGCTTCCAGGCGGGCGCGCGCGTCCGGATCGGAAAATACGAGGGCGCGCATCTTCGCGCGGTCGAGGGCGCCGTCCGGCGTGGCGAAATCGGGACCGAAGGCGTCGATCAGCGCCGGCATCGCGGCGCCGTGCGGGGCCGTCAGGCCGTGGGCGATCCGGTCGGTGTCGATGACGGCGGCGCCGCGCGCGCCGAACAGGTCGGCCACGGTCGTCTTGCCGCAGCCGATGCCGCCGGTGAGGCCCACCGCGAAACGGGGGGCGGATCGAGGAGTTGAAACGGCCGAGCCTGGTGTGTGCATGCGTACCTCGGGCCTGGCCGGGAGGCTAGGCCAGGAAACCCTGCGCGTAGCGGGTCAATGGTGTTCCGTACAAGAGTGCGATCATACCAGCCGCCGCGAGGTAGGGGCCGAACGGGATCGGATTATTGCGGTCGCGCCGCGCGAACACGATCAGGCCGATGCCGACGATGGCGCCGACGACGGACGACAGGATGATGATGGTCGGCAGCATCGTCCAGCCCATCCACGCGCCCAGCGCGGCGAGCAGCTTGAAGTCGCCGTAGCCCATGCCTTCCTTGCCCGTGGCGAGCTTGAACAGCCAGTACACGGCCCACAGCGACAGGTAGCCGGCCATCGCGCCGATGACGGCGTCGCGCAGCGGGACGATGGTGCCGTCCAGGTTGATGAGCAGGCCCAGCCACAAGAGCGGGTAGGTGAGGTCGTCCGGCAGCGTCTTCGTGTCGTAGTCGATCAAGGTCATCGAGATCAGGAAGTACGCGAACACGAGGCTCGCCAGGCCCAGCCAGCCGCTGCCGAAATGCCAGATCAGCACGGCCGACAGCAGTCCCGTGACGGCTTCCACGACCGGATAGCGCGGCGAAATCGGCGCCTTGCACGCGCTGCACTTGCCGCGCAAGAACAGCCAGCTGACGATGGGGATGTTTTCCAGCGCCGTGATCCGGTGGCCGCAATGGGGGCAGGCGGAGCGGGGCACCATCAGGTTGAATCGGTCCGGGTGCGGCAATTCCTTGCCGGCCTCGTGCGCGATGTAGTTGTCGAGTTCGCGCTGCGCCATCACGGGCAGGCGGTACACGACCACGTTCAGGAAGCTGCCGATCAACAGGCCGAACAGGGCTGCGGCGAGGGTCGCGGCGAGGGTCGCCGGGGCGGCGAAGAGCAGGATTTCCGGTGACATGATGCTCCGATGGGTGGCTGATTCCGTGAATCAACTATTCTAGGGGTTTTCCCGCCATTTGGGCAGCATCGTGACGCGTCGCCGCCACGGGTGGCCGCCGACCCCGGCCATCGCCCCGCCTTAGTCGCGGTCCGTGCACCTGGCCGCGCCGGGCGCGCGCCGGAACAGCCAGAAGTGTTCGTGGCGGTCGGCCGGGCGGGCGCCGTCCCAGGCCGGTTGCCACGATCCCGCGTCGCTGCAGTGCGGCAGCCGGCCTTCCGGATTCTCCAGCAGGATCTGCGTGCAGGCGGATGACGCCTGCGTCTCGAGCCGTTCCGTGACGATGCCGTCGTAGTAGCGCAGCATGGCGCGCTCGCTTTCGGCGACGCCGTAGCTCGCCACGCAGCCGGGGCCGAGCGCGGGCTGGAGCGAACCGAAAACTTCGCGATAGGATTTCACGTCGTCGGCCCACGGCATGAACAGCGCCGCCGCGAGCAGCCAGCACAGCGCGATCCCGGTCACCCACGTCTGCAACGCCGCCTGGCGCCGTGGGTAAAACGCCATGAGCCAGGCCGCGCCCGCCGTCGCGGCCAGCGCGCAGGCGAGCGCCGCAACGTCCACGTGCCGGTCGGGATGCGGCGGCAGCAGCTCGGCGAGCGCGTGCAGCCGCAGCGGATCGTGCGTCAGCACGATATACGCCCACGCGAGCCAGAGCGCGGCGGCGATGCCGCCGAACAGGACGCGCGCGCCCACGCACCACGCGAACTCCACGCGCGGCGCGAGCGTGAGCGCGCAGCGCGCGCCGAGCAGCGCCAGCGGCGGCAGCAGGGGCAGCGCGTAGCCGTCGCGGGCGGAGGCCGCGGCGACCAGCACGCCGAAGACGACCGCGGCGAACACGGCGGCCGACTGCATGCGCTCGTCCGTGCGCCACGCGCCCCGTCCGCGCCACAGTGCGAGCAGGGCGAGCGGCGCGGCCGGGAACGTGATCCACCACAGGTTCTTCGCCCAGAACCCGGGATCGTGCGCCGCGCCCAGCACCGGAACGGAAAACCCCACGAAGCGGCCGATGTTGTTCGTCCAGAGCCAGTCGTTGAACAGCGCCGGCGAACGCAGCCAGAGCGCGGCCGGCCATAAGGTGAGCCACGGCAGCGCGGCCAGCAGCGCGACGAGCACCGTGCGCGCATAGGCGCGCGCGCGCCAGCGCGCAAAGCACAGCGGCAGCAGCACGGCGGCGAGGCCGAACACGCCGGGCGCGAGCAGGCCCTTGGCGAGGAAGCCGATGCCGACGCCGGTGCCGACCTGCAGGCCGCTGGCGCCGGGCCGCGTGCGCCAGCGCGGCAGGCCCGCCATGCCGATGGCGATCCCGGCGAGCAGCGCCGTGTCGGTCAGCATCAGGTGCGAGAACGCGGCCATCCCGAAGCAGGCGAGCAGCACGAATACGGTGGTGCGTCCGAACTGCGCATCGGCCCAGCGCCGGCCGCACTGCGCCATGGCCGCGCAGGCCAGCAGGACGAACGCGCCGGTGGCCAGGCGCGCGCCGTCGGCCAGCGGCAGCACGGGCGACGTCAACGTCGCGAGCGCGCCCGCGACCCAGTAGAACAGCGGCGGCTTTTCCATGAACGCCTCGCCCGCCATCCTGGGCACGACCGCGTCGCGGGTCGCCAGCATAGTGCTCACGATGTCCGCGATATACGTCTCGTCCTGTTTCCACGGTTCATGGCCGACGAGTCCGGGCAGGACGTACAGGCCGAGCAGGACGACGAAGGTCCAGGTGCGGGTGCCGAGCACGAAGCGGCGCGCGAGGTCCGGCGCGGACGCGGGGCGCGCCGGTGCCGTGCCGGTACGCAGCAACGGACCGATGTCGTCGAGGTCGGGCGGCGTGCTGGACATGGCGGCGTTCCTACCGCGGCGCACGACGGCGCACGGCGCGCAGGATGGCGCCCGGGTGTTGCGGCGGCACCCCATCGTTCGGCGCATGCGGCAGTAACCGGCGGCCCGCCTGTTCGTCCAGGAACGACTGCGGCTGTTCCATGACCGTTCCCATGTATGTACAACGCTTGCAAATGATAGCTCTGCGCCAGGCGCGCACACGTTACGGTTTGGTCATTTTTTCGTGTTGCCATGGCGTGTGGGAATATGATGCGGCTCGTCCGTCGAGGACGACGTTCGCAAATCCTTTGGAGAAACCATGAAACGACATCTCGTATTGCTGCTCGGCGCATTGACGGCAGCCGCGGCCTTCGCCCAGACGACCGTGCCGAATCCGCTCGCACCGG
Organism: Massilia sp. Root335; assembly: GCF_001425685.1. Classification (GTDB taxonomy): domain Bacteria; phylum Pseudomonadota; class Gammaproteobacteria; order Burkholderiales; family Burkholderiaceae_D; genus Telluria; species Telluria luteola. The sequence continues at coordinate 84,257 of NZ_LMCY01000050.1, forward strand.
ATGCGGCGCCGCATGCCGCGAGCCACGGCGCGCCCGCCGCGGCGAAGTCGTCGAAGACGGCGCCGGCAGCAAAGGAACAGGCGCCCGGCGGCGGCGCGGGCAAGGTCTGGGCGAACAGCTCCAGCAAGGTCTACCACTGCGCAGGCGACAAGTACTACGGCAAGACCAAGAAGGGCGAATACATGGCGGAAGCCGACGCGAAGGCGAAGGGCTACCACGGCGTGGGCGGCAAGGCCTGCACGAAATAAAACATACCCTCATCGCTCATTGGCGAAGGCCAGCGCACCCACCGCCGCAAGGACGAATGCGATGCCGGCCAGTTGCCGCCATCCCACCGGCTCGCCCAGCAGCAGGGCGGCGAGCAGCAGCGCGGCGACCGGTGCCAGCGCCGTGAACAGCGCCGCTTCCGTCGCGCCGACCCGGGCCGTCCCCGCGTACCAGAGCAGGAAGCCGCCGACGGTCGGCAACAGCGCGTAATAGCCGACGGCGAGCAGCGCGGACGACGCGACAGGGGCGGTCCACGCCGCTTCCGCCAGGGCGAACGGCAGGGAGGCGGCCAGGCCGATGGCGCTCATCAGCGTCGACAGGGCGAGGGGCGGCACGGCGACGCGCAAGCGCTTGTTGAGCAGGATGAAGCAGGCTTCGCACAGCACGGCGCCGAACACGAGCGTATTGCCGGACATCGAACCGGCCGCGGTGCCCGCCGGTTGCCGATGCAGCACGAACAGCCCGGCGCTCGCCAGCGCGATGGTCGCGAGCAGCATGGGCCGCGGCCGTTCGCCGAGCAGGGCCATGGCGACGACGGTCGCGACGACAGGCAGCGTGCCGAGGATGACGCCGGCGTCGGCCGCCGACGTGGCGCGCAACCCCGCCATCAGCAGCGCCGTGTACCCGGCGGTGCCGGCCAGTCCCTGCAGGACGAGGATCGCCCCGTCGCGCCTGCCGGGACGCGGCACGGGCGTGCCGGACACGCGCAGCAGCACGAGAAAACAGGGCAGGGCGAGCGCGAAACGCAGGGCCGTGGCCGTGAACGGCGGCAGGGCGCCGGCGGCGATCTTGCTGGCCACGACGGTGCTGCCGACGAGCAGCATGGCCAGCGCCAGGTACACATAGCCGAGGGTTTTATCGGACACGACGTTCTCCTTTCGGTGACAGGGAACGCACGATAGCCGCCGGCGCGGCGCCGGTATTGAACGAAATTGCGGGCGGTGTTACGCCAGTGCCGCCGCGTAGGTGCCGGGCGTGACGCCGTAGGTGCGGATGAAGATGCGCGTCATGTGGCTCTGGTCGGCGAAGCCGCTGGCCGCCGCGGCGTCCGCCAGCGCCGCGCCGCGCGCGAGCAGGGCGCGCGCCACTTCGATGCGGCGCTGGATCAGGTAGGCATGGGGCGTCAGCCCGGTCGCTCCGGCGAACTGGCGCACGAGCTGAAAGCGGCTGAGCCCGCAGACCCCGGCCAGGTCGGCGAGACGCCATGCGGTAGCGGGCGCATCGTCGATCATGGCCCGCGCATGCGCGATCGCGGCCGTGGCCGGCGTCCGCCGCGATCGCGCGCCATCGTCTCGCAGGCCGTGCAGTAGTTCCAGCAGCAACTGCTCGCGCAACAGGCTTGCCGAGTCGCCGCCGCCGCGCGCGGTGACGGCCGCGTAGAGGCGGTGAAAACAGGCGGCCAGCGCCGCATGGCGGGCGACCGGGTCATGGAAAGCGTACTCATGGCTGGCGCCTTCGCTCAGGTCGGCTGCCGTGGCACTGGCGAGCGGCTGAGGGAGGTACAGCATGCGCCATGCCCGGGGCGCGCCGCCGAGAGGGGCGCCATCGTGCACTTCGCCCGGGTTCACGGTGATGATGTCGCCCGCCAGTGCCTCTACCTGGCCGCGCCCGCTGCTCGAAGTCTGGCCGCCGGCCAGCATGATGCCGACGCCGAACTGTTCATGGCTGTGGCGGGCGAACACATGATCGCTGCGGGCTTCCACGGCATCCACGCCCGGTAACGCGGAACGGATGATCGTGAAATCGGCAGGCTTTCCGGACCTGGACATGGCGTTCCCTCGTCGACGCGGATGGGCGGAACGCCGAGTTTAAGGGCGAAGTTGCCGCCGAGGCAAGGCGGCGGGCCGTACATGTCCCGTCATCGGGCCGTCTGTGGCGGTGGCCGATGGGCGATGGATATCGATGGCCGCGGCCATCGCCCGATAGCCTGCGTCGCCCGGATGCAAATGATCGCCCGAATCGAACGCAGCCCGCAGGCGGCGCGGGTTGGACGGGTCGCGCAGGACGGCATCGAAGTCGACGACGGCATCGAACGCGCCGGCCGTGCGGATCCACTGGTTCAGTTGCTGGCGCAGGCGGTCCTTTTCAGGACTGTAGTGGCCGGCGTACGGCGTGCCGGCGAGGGCGCCCTCGAACGGCGGCAGCGTGCCCGCCGTCACGCGCACGCCGCGCACGTGGGCCGCGGCGACCAGTTGCCGGTAGGCAGTCGTGAGTTCATCCAGCGTGGCCGCGCGCTCGCCTGGTGCGAACGGGCTGCCCGGCCAGCCGATGTCGTTAATGCCGAGTAAAACGATCACGTCCGACACGCCGGGCTGGCCGAGCACGTCCTGTTCGAAGCGGGCGAGGGCGCTCTGCCCCATGCCGTCGCGCGCCAGCCTGCCGCCCGAGATACCCGCATTGGCGACGGCGATGCCGTGCTGTGCCAGCCGTTCCGCGAGAAGGTCGGGCCAGCGGCGATCCGCATCCGGCGTCGACCCGTTGCCGTCCGTGATCGAATCGCCGAGGGCGACGACGGTGCGGCCTGGCGTTGCCGCCTCGACCATGACGGCGTTCAGGAACAGGCGTCCTCCGAAGCGGCTGGTGACGCCGCCCATGGTGACTTGCACAGTCTGCTGCGCCCCCCAGTGAAAGCTGGCGATGGGCGTGGATGCGGGCAGCCGGGTCGTCACGGCCAGCCGGGACAGCGGCCGCACGGGCATGGCGACGGGATCGCTCGTCACCGTGGCGCCCGGCGCGATGGCGACGCCCGGCTGGCCGGAAAACGTCAGCGTCCGGCTGTTGGTTGCGTCGTCGGCCGGCCCCACGCGCACGGCGCCGAGTTTGACCGGCTCGCGGCCGTACCGGTTCGAGAACACGAGCCGGATGCGTTGTCCGCCGGCGCTCAGCCGGACGGTCTCGCGCAGCGTCGCGTCGTCGAGGCGGGCCGGGACGTTCATCGGCAGTGTGAAACTGCTGTCCCAGGCGGGTTGCGGCGCCGCGTACCACGACGTGAGCCAGTGGTCGCCCGCCAGCGCGGGTTGCGATTCGAATGCCAGGGCGAGGGTGAGTGCCGCGAGCGGCTTGTGTCGGGTCATGGTGAGCTCCTTTGGATGAGCGCTCACGATAGGTCATTCTGGAGCGGCGAAGAAGATGGTAGGATCTTGGAACACTCATTCCAATATGGAATAAATACGATGGACACCCTGCACGCGATGCGCGTCTTCGTGCGCACCCTGGAACTGGGCAGCCTCTCGGCGGCAGCGCGCGAATTCGGCACGACGCAGCCCACCGTCAGCAAATGGCTGGCCCAGCTGGAGCGGCAATTGCGCGTGCGCCTGTTCGAGCGCAGCACGCGCGGCCTGTCGCCGACCGAGCAGGGCCAGCGTTTCCACGCTGACGCCCGACGGGTGATCGAACAATTCGACGCGGCCGTGGGCGCCGTCCAGGGCATGACGGGGCAGGCGGCGGGACTGTTGCGGATCAACGCGCCCGTCGCGCTGGGCCAGTTCCGCATCAACGCGATGGTGCAGCAATTCATGGCCAACCACCCCGCCATCGACGTCGAGCTGATCCTGAACGACCGCTTCGTCGACCTCGTCGAGGAAGCCGTCGACGTCGCGTTCAGGCTGGGCGGAACCTTGCCGCCGGATGCGATCGGCCGGCATCTGGCGACGGTGCCGCGCTTTTTGGTGGCTGCGCCGACGTATCTCGCGCGGCGCGGCGTGCCGGTTGTCCCGGACGCGTTATCCGCGCACGATTTCGTGCGCTTTGCCTGGACGCCGGGCAATACGGTGGACTTGTTCCGCGGCGACGAACAGGCGCGGCTGTCGGTGTCGAGCCGCTTCCGTGTGAACAATGCGCTGGCGATACGCGACGCGCTTGTGCTGGGCAGCGGGATCGGCGTGTGTCCGGACTGGCTGGTCCGCGATTTGCTGGACAGCGGAGAACTGGTGCGGGTGCTGGACGGGTGGTCGGCGCGGGCGCAGGATTTATACCTGCTGTATCCGTCGCGGCAGTTTCAGCCGTTGCGGACCAGGTTGTTCATCGGCTTCGCCGTCGCGCAGTTCGGTGGGTTGGCCGGGTTCGAACGGGGTCAGGGATGAAGCGGGCTGTTCGGCTTGATGCGTGCCTGCCGGACCGGCGTCCGGCTTCTCGTGACGAACTTCCTGAGTTTTGGAAACACCAGCGAGCGTTCCCCGCAGTCGCTGCACAGGATGTGCTCGCTGCTCCACAGGATGCGCATCAGGGGAGTACGCGCGATCCGGCGTATATAGGTGGAACCGCATTCGGGGCAAGAGGGCATGAGATTTACCGATAAGTTGTGAACATTCGTTCTCAACTTATCAGCCATTGCCTTGTAGCACAGTGCGGTAGCTCACAATGGGAGCAATCCTTGGCGCACCGGCGTTCAGTTGCTCGCCCCTCCGTTACACCACCGAGCCCAGCTTGAAGATCGGCAAATACATCGCGATGACCAGACCACCGATCAGCACGCCCAGCACGACCATGATCAGGGGCTCCATCAGCGACGACAGCGCCTTGACGGCCTCGTCCACTTCTTCCTCGTAGAAGTCCGCCACCTTGCCGAGCATGCCGTCCAGCGCGCCGGATTCTTCGCCGATGGCGACCATTTGCGTGACCATATTCGGGAAGACATTGGCGTTCTGCATCGCGGCCGTCAGGCTCGTGCCCGTGCTGACTTCCGTCTGGATCTTTTTCGTCGCGTCCAGGTAGACGTTGTTGCCGGACGCGCCGCCGACCGAGTCCAGCGCCTCGACGAGCGGGACGCCGGCCGCGAACATCGTCGCCAGCGTGCGGGTCCAGCGGGCGATCGTGGCCTTGCGTATCACTTCGCCGAAGATGGGGAGACGCAGCAGCACACGGTCCATGAATTGCTGCATCTTGAGCGAGCGGCGCCAGGACTGGAAGAAGAAGTACAGGGCGCCGAAGATCGAGCCGAAGATGATGTACCACCATTGCACGACGAAGTCGGAGATGCCCATCACGATCAGCGTCGGCGCCGGCAGGTTCGCGCCGAAGCTGGAGAACACGGATTTGAACGCCGGCACCACCCAGATCATGATCACGGCCGTGACGATGAAGGCGATCGCCATGATCGCGCATGGGTACATCAGCGCACCCTTGATCTTGCTCTTCAGCGCGAGCGTCTTTTCCTTGTAGATCGCGAGGCGCGTCAACAGGTCTTCCAGGATACCCGCCTGTTCGCCGGCGCCGACCAGGTTGCAGAACAGCGGGTCGAAGTACAGCGGGTATTTGCGGAAAGCGTTGTTCAGGCTGGTGCCCGTCTCGATGTCGGCGCGCAGGTCCATGATCAGCTTCGACATGGACGGGTTCGCGTGGCCCTTGCCGACGATGTCGAACGATTGCAGCAGCGGCACGCCGGCCTTCATCATCGTGGCCAGCTGGCGCGTGAACAGGGTCAGGTCCTTGTCCTGGATCTTCTTGCCACTGCGATAAGCTTTCTTCTTGACCTTGGTGACCATGATGCCCTGGCGGCGCAGGGTCACGTTCACGATGGTCTCGCCGCCGGCGCGCATTTCGCCGCGCACGGTCTTGCCGGTCTTGTCCTTGCCTTCCCAGGCGAAGATGTGTTCCTTGACTTGCGCGCTTGCGCCGCGGCGTGCCGGGACGGATGTCGTTGCCATGTTGAATCCTTATTCGTTCGTGCAGCCGAGCACTTCTTCGAGACTGGTGAGGCCCTGCCTGACCTTCATGAGGCCGGACCGGCGCAGCGAATTCACGCCGTCCGCCTCGGCCTGGGCGGCAATCTGCATTGCGTTGCCGTGGCCCAGGATCAGGGCTTCGATCGCCGGCGAGATCGGCATGAGCTGGTAGATGCCCACGCGGCCCTTGTAACCGGAGCCGAGGCAGCGCTCGCAGCCGACGGGGCCGTAGGGCTTCCAGTCGCCGTCCAGGTCGCCGTCGCGGAAGCCCGCCGCCTTCAACGTGTCGCGTCCGATGTCGAGCGGCTGCTTGCACGTGCACAGGCGGCGCGCGAGGCGCTGGGCGGTGATCAGGATGACGGACGACGCGATGTTGAACGGCGCCACCCCCATGTTCATCAGGCGCGTCAGCGTCGACGGCGCATCGTTCGTGTGCAGGGTGGAAAAGACCATGTGACCCGTCTGCGCGGCCTTGATCGCGATGTCGGCCGTTTCCAGGTCGCGGATCTCGCCGACCATGATGATGTCCGGGTCCTGGCGCAGGAAGGCTTTCAGCGCGATGGGGAAGGTCAGGCCCGCCTTTTCGTTGACGTTGACCTGGTTCACGCCCGGCAAGTTGATCTCGGCCGGGTCTTCCGCCGTCGAGATATTGATGCCAGGCTTGTTCAGCAGGTTCAGGCAGCTGTACAGCGACACGGTCTTGCCGGAACCCGTCGGGCCCGTCACGAGCACCATGCCGTACGGGCGCGTGATCGCATCGATCAGCAGGGCCTTCTGGTCCGGGTCGTAGCCGAGCGCGTCGATGCCCATCTGGGCCTGCGTCGCGTCCAGGATACGCATGACCGTCTTTTCGCCGAACAGGGTCGGCAGCGTGCTGACGCGGAAGTCGATCGTCTTCGTGGGCGACAGCACGAGGCGCATGCGGCCGTCCTGCGGCACGCGCTTTTCCGAGATGTCGAGCTTGGCCAGCACCTTGATGCGCGAGACGAGCTTGTCGCGGATCGACAGCGGCGGCGCCAGGTGGTCGCGCAGCACGCCGTCCACGCGCAGGCGGATGCGGTACTGCTTTTCGTAGGGCTCGAAGTGGATGTCCGACGCGCCCAGGGTGATCGCATCCATCAAGACCTTGTTCAGGAAGCGCACGATGGGCGCGTCCTCGACCTCGGCGGCGGCCGCTTCCGATGCCTGCGTCTGCTGCGGCTCGTCCTCGGCGAACTCGATCTCGCCTTCGTCGCCGACCAGCTCGCTCAAGTCCTGCTCGGCGCTCTTGGAGAGATTCGCCAGCAGGGCCAGCAGGGCGTCGTGGGCGACGATCACCGGCTCGACCGTCGATTCGCTCTGGAACTTGATCTGGTCTAAGGCCTGGGTATTCGTCGGGTCCGACAGCGCCACCGACATCTTGTTGCCGCGCCGTGCCAGCGCGACGACGCGCTGGGCCTGCATCAGCTTGGCGTCGATGGCGTTGACGGGCAGCGACTCGAGACTGAAGGTGGCGAGATCGAGGAGGGGATAGCCGAAGGTTTCGGCGCAAAAGGCGGCCAGGGAACGCGCGTCGACGGCGCCGGCACCCAGCAGGGTGTCGATGAAACCGGCCTTGTCGGCCGACGCCTTCTTTTGCAGCGTGTCCGCCTGGGGCAGCGTCAAGCGTCCCGCCTGCACGAGGGCACGCGCCAGCCCGGGCAACGCAGTGCCAGGGGTGGTGTTGGGGAGGACTGCTGCCATATGATCAGGGTCGGAAGGACGACAAGAAGCCGGGCAGGACGGACGGCCCCGGCGGATGGTCTCGATGATGCCCGTAGGCATCTAATCGGTCAAGACTTTGTCGTGGGGAAAGATGCGTGCATACCACGTGGACGAAATGGTATGTGCGACCTAGGCAATGTCGGGTGAACAACATCGTTATTCCTCGTGCAAGGACGTGGGCAAACCGCCGGATCGTGGCCGGCGGCGCTCGGCCGGCCAAGCCCGATCAGGCTGCCAGCCAGCGTTTGACCGCGACCGGCCGCAACAGTTTCACGACCTTGATGGCCTGATTCTGCACTTGCACGACTTCGATCACACACTGACCGATCTTGAGGGCGATGGGGAATTCCGGGATTTCCTGCAACTGTTCCAGCAGCAGGCCGTTGACGGTCTTGGGGCCGTCGAGGGGCAGGTCGAGACCCAGCTTTTTATTGATGTCGCGCAGCGGCGTCGTGCCTTCGAGCAGCACTTCGCCCTGGGCATTCCACGCCATCGCATCGCTGCGCGCGGCGCCCGGTGTGGACGTCGTGAAGTCGCCGATCATTTCCTCGATGATGTCTTCGAGCGTGACGAGACCCTGCACCTCGCCGTATTCGTCGACGATGATGCCGAGGCGCTCCTTGTTTTCCTGGAAATACTGGAGCTGCGTGAAGACGCCCGTGTCTTGCGGGATGAAATAGGGCTCCGTCAACAGTTCGCGGAAGTGCTCGATCGTGAGGTCGTCTTCCTCGTTCAGCAGCGCGACGGCCTTGCGCACGTGCAGGATGCCGACGATGCGGTTGATCTCGCCTTCGTACACTGGCAGCTTGTTGTGGTAGCAGGTGGTCAGCTCGGCCTTGATGTCCTCGACGGGCAGCGCGAGGTTCAGCGCCTCGATCTGGGGGCGCGGTGTCATGATGTCTTCGACGGATATCTTTTCGAGGTCGAACAGGTTCAGCAGGATGCTCTTGTGCTTTTGCGGGATATAACTGCCCGCTTCCAGCACGACGGAGCGCAACTCTTCCGGCGACAGGCGCTGCTGGGCATCCGCATGGCCGACGCCCGCGGTGCGGATGTGCAGCAGGCGCAACAGGCCTTTCACGAACAGGTTGACGAACCAGATGGCCGGCTTGGCCACCTTCATCAGTGGCCGCAGCACATAGCTCGAGCCGAGCGAGATGCGTTCCGGGTAGGTGGCGCCGATGATCTTGGGCGAGATCTCCGCGAACACGATCAGCAGGAATGCGACGACGGCCGTGGCGACCGTGATCACGCTTTCCGCGTGGCCGAAGAACAGGATCGCGATCGCGGTCACGAGCGCCGTCGCCATCGCATTGATCAGCGTATTGGCGATGAGCACGAGGGACAGCAGCTTGTCCGTGCGGTCCAGCAGCCACAACGTGGTGATGGCGCCGCGGTGGCCCCGTTTCGCAAGATGGCGCAGGCGATATTTATTCGCCGCCATCAGGGCGGTTTCCGCCATCGCGAAGAAGGCCGAGCAAAGGATCAGGAGGGCGAGTGCGAGAATGAGCACCCAAAGTGGTACGGTTTCCAAGGATCACCGTCAAGAATCGTCGGGAAACTGGCGAGGCCAGCGCAGAGGCCGATTCTAAGTCAAGGGGAGGGGGCTTGCAAGTTTGGCCAGACAGGCGCGGTCGACGGGTTCAGGCTGTCGACCATCGAACTGGGGATCAGGATGGTCGCGCCGCGCTCCTTCGTCGTTTCATAGATGATGTTCATCGCCCGCAACTGCAGGGCGGCCGGATGGCCGGCGTACATGTCGGCCGCTTCCACGAACTTCCCGGCGATGGCGGCTTCGGCGGAGCCGAGGATGACCCGCGCCTGCTTCTCGCGTTCGGCCTGGGCCTGGCGCGACATGGCGTCCTGCAGCACGACGGGAATGGCGACGTCGCGGATTTCCACCGAACCGACGGAGATCCCCCACGGCGCCGTCTTCCGGCCGATCGATTCCTTCAACTGCGCGTCCGCCTCCTTGCGCTCGGACAGCAGCGCCGTCAGCATCGACAGGCCGATCATTTCCCGCAGCGACGTCTGGGCCACCCGGTCGATCGCCTCGCGGTAATTCGTGATCGCCAGCGCGGCTTTCTCGGCATCGTGCACGTGCCAGAAAATGATGGCGTCGACGTTGACCGGGACGGTGTCCTTGGTCAACGCCTGTTCGGCGTTGAAGGCGGTGGTCTGGATGCGCCCGTCGATGACGGCAACCACGCTGTCGATGACGGGCACGATGGCGAACAGGCCGGCACCCCTGACGCTGTGGAGTTTCCCCAGCCTCAGGATGACGAATTTTTCCCACGTATTCGCCATCTTCAGCGAGAACGCAATAATCGCGGCAAGGACCAGGAACGGCAATCCGAGCAGTGGATTGACCCAGTAGGTGAGGACTGCGCCAACGGCGAGGCTGACGGAGACCAGGAACGATGTGACCGGGTTCATGATGGCGATGGCCGGCGCTTGATGATCCAAGCATACGCCGAATTCGGGCAAGGTGCGCGCTTGCCCGTCCCGGATCGATACGGTCGACAATGCGCGTCAGGCTACGGGAAATGTTTTGCTTTTAATCAAGGTCATTGCCCTCCTGTTGGTTACCTTAACCGACGGAAATCTGATACCTGATAAACCATCGGAGGTGCTGCATGGA
>NZ_LMCY01000051.1:0-42571 GCF_001425685.1 Massilia sp. Root335
TTCTCCTAGTGGCGGCAGTGTCCTGCCAAATGACCGTTTACACAATATTATTTACACCCTCGACACCTTAGGTTCCCGCCTTCGCGGGAACGACGGTCTCACAGCCTACTTCGCCGCCTGCTGCATCTTCTCGCCGGTCTCTTCCACCTTCCTGCCGACCTTCTCGGTCGCTTCCTTCGCGCCCTCGCGCGCCTCGCGCACGGCGGCATCGGCCTTGTCGACCTGCGCCTGCACCTTGTCCGTCACCCGGTCGTTGATCTTGTCGATCTTGTCGTTGACGTGGTCGAGCTTTTCCTGGACCCGGGCGCCGGCCGCGTCGACCTTCGCCTGCGCGCGCGCGCCCGCGTCGTCGATGGCCTTGCCGGCCTGCTGGGCGGGGCCGATACCGTCGCCGCCGCGGTTGCAGCCGGCCAGCAGCAGGGCCGCCAGCAGCGTCACCGAAATGAATGTGCGATTCATGCTGCGTCCTCCTTGTCGTCGCCTTTATTGCCGAATATACACCTGTGATGCCGGCGGCGGCGCGCGGGGAACGGCAACGACCTGCCGTCAATCCTGCGGCATCCGCCACTCCGCGCGCATCAGTTCGACGTAACGCCGCGCCCCGAGGCCCAGCGGGCGCTCGCGCGACCACACGACGTCGACCCACAGGCGCAGCTGGTTGCTGATGTTATCGAACGGGATCTCGACGAGGCTGCCCGCCGCCACCAGCGGCTGCACCAGCGCGCGCGGCAGATAGGCCCAGCCGAGGCCCGCCTGCACGAGGTTCAGCGTGGCGAGATGGCTGTCGACGCGCCACACGTCGCGCGCGTGCACGAAGCGCGGATCGCGGCCCGGGCTGTCGCGTCCCGCGACCACGATCTGGCGCGCGTCGATCAGGTCTTCCAGCCGCGGCGCGCCGCCCGCCAGCAGCGCGTGCCCCGGCGCCAGCACGGCGACGAGCAGTTCGCTGCCGACCTCCTGGAACGCCTCGCGGTCGTCCAGGCGTTCGCGTTCGAACACGAGGGCCAGGTCCACACCGCCGTCGTGCAGCAGGCGCAGTGCGTCCGCCTGCGGCGCCGACAGGACCTCCACTTCGAGCGACGGGAATTCGCGCGCCAGCACGGCCAGCGGCGCGCTCCAGCGGCCCGCGATCAGCTCCGGCACCACGGCCAGCGACAACCGGCGTTCCAGGCCGCCGTGCAGCGCGAGCGCGTCCGCCTGCAGCCGCCGCAACTCGCTGGCGACGTGGCGCGCGCGCGGCTCCAGCGCCCGCGCGGCGTCGGTCGGGCGCGGATCGCGTCCGGACCGGTCGAACAGCGCCAGGTCGAGCTCCGCCTCGAGCTGGGCGATGGCCATGCTGACGGCCGACGGCACCCGCCCCAGCGCGCGCGCCGCGGCGGAAAACGAACCGTGGTCGAGCACGGCCAGGAAGATGCGCACGCTGTCGCTGGAAAACGCCATGACTTGTCAATAAAGTTGAAAGGTCCTCACTTTATACATCAAGCGCATCGATATATCGTCACGCCATCGGATTTTTTCGGGAAGTTGGACATGCAAGGCATCAAACGCAAGATCGTCTACGTCGCACTGTACGAAGCCATCGCCGTCGCCTGCACGACGGCCGGCCTGGCCGGCCTCGCGCACCACGACGCCGGCGACGCCGGCCTCGCCGCCGTCCTCGCGTCGGCCACGGCCATCGCCTGGAACGTCATCTACAACACGCTGTTCGAAGCCTGGGAAGCGAAGCAGGCCAGGGGCGGACGGAGCCTCGCGCGCCGCCTCGTCCACGCCGTCGGCTTCGAGGGCGGCCTCGTGCTCGCCATCGTGCCGATGTTCGCGTGGACGCTGGGGACGTCGCTCATCGACGCCTTCATGCTCGACATCGGGCTGGTCGTGTTCTTCACCCTCTACAGCTTCGCGTTCAACTGGGCGTTCGACCTCGTGTTCGGGCTGCCGACGGCGGCGCTGGGCAGGGCCGGCGCCGCCTGAGATCGCGCGCATCCGGTTCGCCCCGCCCGCCTCCCGGTTCGCCACATTCCACTGGCCCGGGTCGTCCGGCCGGCGTAGCCTGACACGCATCGATTCTTCAGGAGACACCGTGAAACGACGATTCCTTCTCAAGGCCGCGGCGGCGCTGCCGTTCGCGCTGCCGGTCGCGCTGCCGTTCACGCCCAGCGGCGCGGCGAGCGCGGCACCGCTGCGCCGGCGCGTGCGTCCGGGCGACGCCGGCTGGCCGTCCGCCGGCGCGTGGGATGGCCTGGACCGCAGCGTGGGCGGCCGCCTCGTCAAGCTCGACGCGCCCTTTGCTGGCTGCGCCGCCGGCCCCGATGCACCGGCCTGCACCGCCGCCCTCGCCCGCCTCAAGAACGGTTTCGACATGGGCGACCAGCCGAATTTCACACACACGAGCGGCTGGCTCGACGCCTGGTCGTCGCAGCCGAGTGCGTACGCGGTCGCGGCGCGCACGGCGGCGGACGTCGCCGCCGCCGTCGATTTTGCGCGCACCCACGACCTGCGCCTCGTCGTCAAGGGCGGCGGCCACAGTTACCAGGGCACGTCCGACGCGCCGGACTCGCTGCTGGTCTGGACCCGGCACATGAACGACGTGCGTGTGGAACCGGATTTCGTCGCGCACAACTGCGGCGGCGCGCCGCAACCGGCCGTCACGCTGGGCGCGGGTGCCATGTGGATCGATGCCTACGATGCCGTGACGACGCACGCCGGCCGCTACGTGCAAGGCGGCGGCTGCACGACCGTCGGCGTCGCAGGCCTCGTCCAGAGCGGCGGCTTCGGCAGCTTCTCGAAACGCTGGGGCACGGCGGCGGCCGGCCTGCTGGAGGCGGAGGTCGTGACGGCCGACGGCGAAGTCCGCATCGCCAACGCTTGCACCAACGCCGACCTGTTCTGGGCGCTCAAGGGCGGCGGTGGCGGCAGCGTCGGCATCATCACCCGGCTGACCCTACGTACGCACGCGCTGCCGGCCACGTTCGGCGCCGTGTTCGGCAAGGTCCGCGCCGCCAACGACGCCGCATTCCGTGCGCTGGTCGGCAAGGTCGTCGGGTTCTACGCGGACAGCCTGTTCAACCCGCACTGGGGCGAACAGATCGTGTTCAACGGCGACAACACCGTCGACGTCTCGATGGTGTTCCAGGACCTCGACGAAGCCGCCGCCGCGCGGACATGGGCGCCGCTGCTCGACTGGCTGCGCGGGCACGACGAGTACACGTTCGAGAAGCCGTTCAAGGTGCTGGCCCTGCCGGCGCGGCACTTCTGGGATGCCGCGTTCTACCGCGAGCATGCGCCGGGCTTCATGGTCGCCGATCCGCGTCCCGGCGCGCCCGCGCACCACGTGATCTGGAAGGGCGACACCGACCAGGAAGGCTGGTTCATCCACGGCTACAAGTCGGCGTGGCTGCCGGCCGCGCTGCTCGATGCGCACCGCCAGGCCGGCCTCGCCGATGCGCTGTTCCAGTCCAGCCGCCACTGGAGCGTGGCGCTGCACTTCAACAAGGGGCTGGCCGGCGCGCCGCCGGCGCAACTCGACGCCGCGCGCGCCACCGCGACCAACCCCGCCGTGCTGGACGCCTTCGCGCTGGCGATCATCGCGGGCGGCGACGATCCGCACTTCCCCGGCATGCCGGGCGGCGCGGTCGATGCCGCGCGCGGCCACGAACGCGCGCAGGCGATCGGCCGGGCGATGGACGCGCTGCTGAAGGTGGCGCCGCGCGCCGGGTCGTACGTCTCCGAAAGCGATTACTTCCTGCGCGACTGGCAGGATGCATTCTGGGGCGCCAACTACCCGCGCCTCGCGCAGGTCAAGCGCAAATACGATCCGGACGGGCTGTTCTTCGTGCACCACGGCGTGGGCAGCGAAGCGTGGAGCGAGGACGGATTCACGCGGCTGGGCGCGTGACCGCGGCTACTGCCCGCCGTCCGCGGGCACGGCCAGCGGGTGCTCGCCGCGCGCGGCGTCGACCCGCACCTTGAGCGCGCGCGTGGCGTCGTCCTCGCCCCAGCGCTTCGTGAACGCCTGCAGGCGCGAGCGCGCCCGCTCGGCATTGCCGGCCGCCAGCGCGGATTCGACGGCGCCGCGCGCCTCGCTCCACGCACCCGCGCGCTGGCGCTTGCGCGTGCACGCGTTCGACGCCTCGTTCAGCGCGCGCTGCAACCGTTCCAGCTGCTGCGGCGTGGCGCGGCCGGCGCGCAGCGCGATCAACTCGTCCTGCGCTTCCTTGCCGCGGCAATCCCGGGCCTGCACGATGGCAGCATCGATGCGCCGGTCGATCTTCCTGGCCGACGGCTTCGCCCACAGCCACACGCCCCACAGCACGGCCAGCGCGACGATCCACCAGCGCAGGCGGATCGGCTGGCGGCCCGGCGGCTTGTTCGCGGCCGCGGACGCGGGCGGCGGCGGCCACGGGATGCCGCGGGCGCGCTCCGGCGCGGCGCTGCCGCCGTCGACGGGACGGCCGCCGTGGCCGAAGGCGGTGGCGGACGGCGTCGGCGCAGCCGTGGGCCTTGCCGGCGCGGCGGCGGCGCCGCGCACCGGCTCCGCCGCGAACCCCGCATCCGGCGCGTCCGACCACCCGGACAATCCGGCCGCCGCTTCCGCCCCGGCGGCGGCAACCGTGGCGGCAGCCGCGGCGGCCTCGCGGCGCGCGCGCCCGTCGTCCCGCGCCGGCGCGGGCGTGCCTGTCTGCTGGGCCGTCCCGCAATACGGACAGTAGTTCACGCGGCGCGGCATGCCGCGCGCGCAGGCGGCGTTGACACAGCGGTAGATCGCTTCGTCCTGCACGGCGCGTCCTTATTCCGGGTCCGGGACGCCGTCGTCCGGATCGGGAATCGCCGTGTCGACGGCCGCCATCACTTCCGGGATGTCGGCCACGAGCTTCCACTTGTCCGCGCGCGGATTCCATTGCATGTTCCAGATGCGCGTGCCCGGATCGATCTCGCCGCGCGTCAGCTGCTGCACCACTTCGTCCAGCGCGAACGGCCCGCGCTGCGCGCCGCCGACGAACAGCTTGTAGCGCGCGGCGACGGGCGTGGCGCCGACGACGTACGCGGCCGGGCCCAGGTTCGGCCCGGGCACGGCATCCGGCGCACCCGGCGTCGGCGCGACGACGGTCGGCGCGGCCGGCGCGTACTGCGTGCCGGGCATGGCGGGCGTGGCTGCGCGCCGCTCCAGCGCCTGCGCGGCGCGCGCGTCGGCGCCGAGGAATTCGGAGCGGATCACGCGCTTGTCGACCGGCCGCTCCACTTCCCACGCGTAGGCGTCGGACGCGGAATCGGGCACGGTCTCGGTCCACGTGTCCAGCTGGGCCAGCGCCGCTTCCACCTGGGCCGGCGACAGTTGCGGGTCGATGGACACGGCGCGCCGCATCCACTGGTCGTACAGGCGCCGCGCCGTGATGGTCGGCAGCGACGGCGACGGCAGCTGGGCGCCCGTCTCGTCCACTTCCAGCCTGGGTTCGTACACGCGCAGCTGATAGTGGCGCATCAGCGCGGCCAGCAGCGCCAGCTGGTGCGGGCCCATCGCGGCCAGGCGCTGGCGCGTCGCCGCGATCACCTGTTCGCGGTAGTAGGTGGGGAGGCCATTGGAGCGGATCGCATACTCGTTGCCGATCTGGAGCCACTCGCCCGATCCCGGCTCGACCTCGAACAGGTATTGCCCGCGCGGCTGGAACGCCGCCTCGCGGTCGTCGGCGTCCTGCTTGCGGCGCAGGACGCCCAGCGCGATCGCGGCGAGGAAGAATTCGTAGTCGTCGGCCAGCCGATTCAGTTCGTCCATCGACGGCGAGACCGGATGGCGGAAGCGCGTCGAATCGAAGTGCAGGTGCGTGGGGATCTTCGGGTTCTCGATCTGGTAGCTGGCGCGCCACGTCGGCAGGCCGCGCAGGATCGTCATCGGGTAGCCGGACAGTTCGATGTAGCACACGGCCCGTCCCGGCACGCCCGTGTTCACGACGGACACGAGGTCGCCGTGGAAGAAACCGGTGGGCACGGCGGCGCGGATCTCCGGCTCCAGCCTGCGCCACGCGGCCGGGTCGCCCACGCCGACGAAGCACTTGAACTGGTCGGCGCTGGGCGTGAACTCGGCCGAGAAGCGCGCGTTAATCCACGGCATGGCGCTCTTGATCCACTCGCTGAACACGCGGTGCCGTTCCTGCGGCGACATCGCGCCGAGCCGTTCGACGAGCGGATCTGGCAGTTCGGCGCCCGCCTGTTCGCCGGACAGCTGCAGTTGCGCGCGCCGGAACAGCTTGAGCAGGAGATCGGCGCGCAGGCGCTCGTCACCCAGCTGCGGGAACAGGCGCGCGGAGCCGCCGAATTCCAGCAGCACCTCCTCGCTCCACGCGCTCACGTCGCCCGTCAGGCGCACGGGTTCCGGCAGCACGTCGCTCGCGAGCTTGATGTAGGTGGCATGTTCCTGGCGCGCGTCGGCACGCAGTTGGCCGATGCGCTGGTCGACGGCGGCCAGCATCGACGCGACGTTGCGCCGCCCTTCCTGGAATTCGCCGGCCACGCCGCTCCAGCGCACCTGGCCGTGTTCGTCCGGCGCCTGCGGCTCGCCGAGCCAGCCGGACAGGCTTTGCATCACGTCGACCGCCTGTCCCGCCGCGACGGCCAGCAGGTGGAAGCGCAGGTAGTCGGCGATATCGCGCTTGAGGTGGTTCATGATTTCGCGCGCCTGCGCATCCTTGCCGAACAGGCGGCCGGCCGCCTGCGTGAGGTGGTTCAGCGATTCCTCGACCTGGCGCGTGCGCAGCGCATCGCGCACGTCGCGGTAACGCTTGCCGTTGCGCTGGACGTGCGCCAGGTCGCGCTGCGCCAGGCGGGCTTTCACCTGTTCCAGCAGCGACAGCACGAATTCCAGTCCGCCCTGCTTGCGGTCGTCGAGCAGCATGTACAGGCGGCCGCGCACGTTCAGGCGCAGTTGCGCGAGCAGTTCGCCGGTACGCCGCTTGATGCGGTCCTCGCTCGTCTCGGCCGTGGCGCCGGCTTCGCGGATGGCGTCGCGCTCCAGGTCCGGCAGCAGTTCGACGACCTTCTCGCGCCACAGCTTGAGGTCGTACGACGCCATGATGCGGTCCATCTCCAGCTGCACCTTGCTCTCGACGCGCTCCAGCAGCGAGCGCTGGTCCTTGCCCTCCAGGAGCATGTCGGTCAGCGCGTATTCCTGGAACGGCGTGACGTCGACGGTGCCTTTTTTAAAATCGGGGAATTCCGTGAACGGATGCTCGGCCATGCCCATCTGCTCGCGCATGAAGGCGTCGCGTTCCTGGTCGGCGGCGCGCCGCGCGGCCGTGCCGTCGCTGGCGACGAGGCCGAAGAACGCCTTCACCATCAGCGCCGCCAGCTCGTAGGCGCGGATGTCTTCGCGCAGGCTTTGCTGGGTGTCGAGCACCGCCTGGCCGAACGCGGAATAGACTTTCGAATACGACAGGCGCATGTCGCCGAAGCGCTGTTCCGGCACGCGCGGGTTGTAGGGCCCCAGCTTGTGCTGCTGCTGGTTGACGGCGACGGAGCGCTTGCGGTTGGCGAAATCGGCCGATGCGAAATCCTCGAACAGCGTGTCGGCCACCATCTGGTACACGTCCTTCACGTCCTGCGTGGCCTTGTTCGCGAGATTCGCCGTGTCGACGAAATACACGTCGTCGAACGGCGTGCCGCGGCCGACGATGCTGTCCGGCTCCATCCACTGCACGCGCGCGTTCATGTCGCGCATGCTCGTCTCCAGCTCCATCATGGTCGCGTACGCGTTCGCCTCCGTGCGTTCCTTGTTCGCCTTGGCGTAACCGGACGGCAGGAACATCACGAGGTCGACCTGGCTGTCCGACACTTCCTGGCGCGCGACCGCCTTGGCGATCCAGCCCAGGTCGATGGCGCTGCCCGCGCCCGTGCCGCCCGCGTTCGACGCGATGACGACGATGCGGAATTTCGACGTGTCGACCTGCAGGCCGAGGCGCTGGTAATTCTCCTTGCGCTCGATGCCCGCGTTACTGCTCAGGAAGTTCAGCGCGCCCTTGATGCGGCCGCGCAGCTTGGGGTATTTGTCGAACAGGTACAGCCGCGCGAGCGCCCGGATCTGGCCCGCGCCCTTCGATGGATCGATGCCCAGCGAGCGCAGTTTCTTCGGCCGCAGCGGCATCCAGTTTTCGATCAGCGGGAAGCGCGCGAGGCTGTCGTCGGACTCGTGGTACTGCGGCAGGTCGAGCGGTTCGACGAGGCGTTCTTCGTCGGACAGTTTGACGAGTTCGAACCACGGGTCGGTGCGCTGCGACTTGCCTTCGTCGATGACGGCGTTCGCATCGAGGTCGAAGTGGAGAAAACGCGCGACCGGAAAGTCGGCGATGGAGTCGACGCGGGTCGGATGGCGGCGGTTCCACACGGCCGCGAGGATGCGCCGGCGGATGCGCATCATGACTTCCATGCCGGTGCCGCCGGCGCCGATGAACAGCGTCGGGCGCAGGTCGACTTTGAGCTCCACTTTGTTGCCGAGCGATGCGGGATCGGGAAAATCTGCCATGGTGTTCTCTTTGAAAGCGTGGCGTCAGCGGCGGCCGACGAAGAAGGCCGCGACCAGCGTGACGACGCCGACGACGACCAGCGGTCCGGTGATCGCCGGGGTCAGGTATCTGCTCGCATTGACGATGGCCAGCACCACGGCGGCGGACAGGAAGCCCATGCCGACGAACAGCAGCCAGCCCGCGCTGCCGGCCGACGACGGCGCCACGCGCTTGACGACGAGGTGGTGCACGTACGCGTTCCGCACGAAAAAGTAAATCACCAGCAGCACGACGAAGGCCACGGCGCCGATCGCCATGTCGCGTCCGGCCGTGTCGCGCAGCGGCGCCGCGCTCGTGTTGGTGGCGCCGCCGGGCGCGATCTCGACGGGCTGCGTGGCCGTGTCGGGCGTCGTCTTGGGCAGGCCGTCCTGCGGCGTGGTCGCCGTCTGGCCGGGCAGCCTGAAGCCGGGGTCGGTGCCGGCGGTGTCCGGTGCCGGCTGGCCCGGTTTGGTCTGGGCGTTCTGCATGATCGCTTTCCTGGGTGGGTTCATCGGCCGAGCCGCACCTGCGCGCCTTCGCGCAGGTCGAGCAACTGGTGGCCGAACAAGGTCGTCTTCAGGCGGGCCACTTGATTGCCCGCCTTGTCGTAGATCGGTTGCGTGGCGCCCGCCCGCGTGTGCACGGTGCGCAGTTCGTCTTCCACGACGAGCTGCACGCGGCGCGGCCGGCCGTAGGCGTACGCGGCGCCCGCGGCGGCGGCCAGCAGCGCCAGGCCGCCGCCGAGGAGCAGCACGAGCGGCCCCGCGCCGTAATGCACGTGCACCTCGACGGGCAGCACGGCCGTCGACGCCTGGATGTCGGCCGGCGGCGTGAAGATGTCGGGCAGCGGATCGCCCGGGAACAGCGCCGCCATGCGCTCGCGGAACGCCTGCGACAATTCCAGCTTCTGGTCCTGCAGGTGCAGCTCGATGCGGCCCGGCAGCACGTACGCGGACCCGGCCGACTTCAGCGCCGCCAGCGACCATTTGCCCGGCAACTGCGCCACCGGCAGCTGCATGGTCGACGCCAGCGGTTCGGCGCGGCCGGGCGCCAGCCGCGCGACGGTGGTCGTGCGCAGCACGATCGGACGGTTCTCGCCGCCGAGCACGGAGCGCGCGGAGATGGCCGCGCCGGCGATCGTGTACGGATAAATCGTGTTCTCCAGCTGCCACAGGATCGTCGCGCCGGGCGTGCGCGCGTCGGGCGCCACGTCCGCGCGCAGGCGGCCCGCCGCATCCATCGAGAACTCGACGCCGGGCGCGTTCTCGACCTTGCGCGGCACGAGGCGCACCGTGTCGCGGTCCAGCGGTTTCAGGCGCGCGGGCGGTTCCGTGATGACGCGCCGCACGCGCCCGGCCGCGAGCATGGCGTCGAGGGCACGCGCGCCGTCCTGGCCGACGGCGAACACATAGACCATCAGGCCATTCGCGCGGTAATGCTCGCCCGCGACCGGCATGCGCAGCGGGAAGGCGAGCGCCTTCGTGATCGCCGCGCCGCGGTGGATCAGCGCATAGAATTCGCGGTTGCGCCGGGCGGTCGCCTGGTCGTTGTTCGGGCTGTTGCGGTTGTTCGTCACCAGCCAGACGAGGCCCGGCTTCCCCTGCAGCACGCGGCTGACTGTCGTCTCGACGGCCTCGCCCAGGTCGGTGTCGGCCAGCGCCGCGCCGCCGGGCTTCTTCGCCGTTTCGAGCCCGGCCAGCGCGGCCTGCACGTGCGCGGCCGTGGCGTTCGTCACCTGCTCGGACAGCAGCGCGCGCGGCGACGGCGCGCCGGGCAGCGACTGGTTGAACGCGGCCAGCACGAGCGCGTCGCCCGGCTGCGCGACGCTGCCCGCAAGGGCCGCCACCAGCGGCTTGAACGGCGAATGCGGGTCGGTGTAGAACGGCTCCATCCATCCCGAGTTCTGCACGAGCACCACTTGCGGCACGGCCCATGCGGCGCCAGTGCCGAGCAGCGCGAGGAGCCAGACGAAGAGGCGGGCGGCCCTCACGTCGGCGCGTCCAAATTCCAGCCGCGGATCCGGTTCCAGTCTGGGTGGTGCAGCCACAGGCGGTTGGCGTAGACGAAGGGCACGCATTCGAGCGGCCGCGCGAGGCGCGCCACTTCGTCCAGGATCACGTTGCGCCGGCCGATCCACTCCACCGTGGTGCGGGCGATCACGCGGTTGGCCAGCGCGTCTTCGGCGCGGCCCGTGTATTTGTGGAAGCGCAGCACGAGCCCGCTGGGCTGGCTGCGGTTGTTGTTAAAGCCGCGCAGCAGCGGCAGGACGAGGGAATCGTCTTCGTGCTGGTCCTCGACGTGCTCGCCGGACCACGGTTCGTCGACGACCGGATGGCCGCGCCGGAACAGCAGGTTCGCGAAGCCGAGGCGCGCGCCGTCGATCGGTTCGCGCTGCGGACGTTCGGCGCCCAGTTCGAGGAAGGAGTACGACTGGCCGTCGTGCCCGATCAGCCACATGCGGCCGTCGCGGCTCAGCGTGGGGCCGCCGAGGTCGAGGCTGGGCAGCCACGTGTCCGGCCACGCGAGCCAGCGCGGCGCGGCGCCGGGACGCCACGCGAGCTGGCCCTCGCCGTGCAGCCAGAACAGCTGGCCGTCGTAGCCGATGGGCCGCGTCCAGCCGGACAGCGGCAGCGCGCCGCAATCGAATTGCGGGCCGGGCGCCAGGTCGGCGCCGAGCGCGCACAGGCCCAGCGTGCCGCCCGGGTTGCGCACCAGGACGCCCAGCTGGCGCCGCATCATGCCGGGCGCGGCGACGACGGGCGCGGCCAGCAGGGCTTGCGTGCGGCACGTCTCGCTGACCGGGTTGATGCCGAGGCGGTACAGCCCGTGCGCGGTGGGCACGAGCGCCACGTCGCCGCGGCGCGCCGGGACCTGCAGGTACGACATCGGCAGCCAGCCGTAATCGGACGCGCCGAACGCGAGATCGGCCGTGCCCTCTTCCGGCATCAGCACGTGCCAGACTTCGGCCAGCGGGTCCCAGTACTGCAGCACGCCGCGCCCCGGGGCCAGCGCGAGCAGGCGCTGTTCGGGAAAGCCGCAGGTGGCGGCCGCGAACACGCAATGGGCATTCGGCGGTGGCGGCATCGCGGCGTCGAAGCGTCCGACGCTGGGCGCGGGCGGGCGCTCCTCGAGGCTGTCGCCCAGCGCCAGCGACGTCACGGGCAAGCCATGCGGCACGTGGCGGGGCAGCAGCGCGTCCGCATACGGCCCCCACCAGTCGGGCCGGCGCTCCGGCACGGCGCCGAGCCGTTCGAGCGGACGGCCGCATTCGGGGCAGAAGGCGAACCCCTCGGGATAGATGGCCGCGTGATCGCAGGACAGCGGCAGCGACGCGCCGAGCAGGTGCGCGCAATCGGCCAGGCGGCCGCGTGCCTGGGCCTGCCAGTCGATCCGGCCCAGGCCGTCGCTGGAGGCCAGCTCGAACTGCCCGCTGCGCTCATCCTCCAGCCAGATGCTGGTCGGCGTTTCCCATCGGTATGCCATGCGCTCCCACCGTCGATTCGTCAAAAGGGATCGCGGCCCGCGCAAACCTGGGGCCGTTATCGTTTTGGAATCATAGCGCCGCGATCAAGCCCATGGCGCCCTGTTCACGGAGTAGCGTGTGGCTGTGCTTCCGGGATCAAATGATGGATCGGCCGGGGGAACTTTCGGGCAGATCCAATGCCGCCCGGTTCACCTGGCGGATCTTCCATGTGCCGTTGTCCAGCACCATCGCCAGCACCAGTTCGTGCTTCGCGTCGCCGTCGCCGTCCAGCGTGACGAGGACGTCGGCGGCGTTGGCCTGGCGGCGCAGGGTGACGGCCTGCACGCGGCCGCGCAGCCAGGCGCCCCGGATGCGCGCCGACTGCAGGAAGTAGTCGCCCGCCGTGCGCCCGGCGCCGGTCGCCTGCAGGCGCTTGAACAGTTGCTCGACGAGCGGCTTCGCGACGTACGTATTCAAGCGTTCGTAACGGTCGCTGAGGGGATCCTGGTCGGCGTCCAGCGTCTCCAGATACCAGCCGTAGAATTCCGCGGCCACAGCCTCGGGCGCGCGCGCCGTGGCGGCGGACGCGTGCGCGGCGCGCGGGGCCGCCGGCAGCGGTCCCGCCAGACCCGCCAGCGCGGCCGCCAGCAGCAGGCCGGCCGATTTGCGCTTGAGAAAATTTCCTTTATGAATCAACATGATGGCGCTCCTGACAGCCAGACTGTGCAGCAATCCGGCCAAGTCCTTCGTGAGCTGCCGCAAGCGTACGGGCGACGTATAATGCCGGGTTGTCCGCCCTGCCCGCCCACACCATGACGTCCACCGACACCCTGCCCGCCGCTTCCATCGACGCCGCCACCGCGCACCTGCGCGACGTGCTCGCGATCGCGCTCGACCACACCCACGAGCGGCGCGCGCTGGTCGTGTACGACACCCGCACCGCACTGGCCCGCGGCCTCGTCGAGGCTTATCGCCGCAATCTGCCCGGCGCGACGTTCATCGACTTCGACACCGTCGCGCCCGACGCGGTGCTGGCGACCTTCCGCACGCTCGCGCCGCGCGACCTCGTCGTGCTGGTGCAGTCGACGAACTTCCGCCTGGACGGCTTCCGCCTGCGCGTGGAACTGTTCAAGCTGGGACTGAAAGTGATCGAGCACGTGCACCTGTCGCGCATGCCGGGCACGCAGGGCGAGCACTACATCGAGGCGCTGGCCTACGACCCCGCCTACTTCCGCGGCGTCGGCCACGCGCTGAAGGCCCGCATCGACCGCGCCCGCCGCGCCGAAGTGCATGGCGGCGGCGACGTCCTCACGTTCGCCTCGCCGCTGGAAAGCGCGAAGCTGAACGTGGGCGACTACGGCGCGATGAACAACGTCGGCGGCCAGTTCCCGATCGGCGAGGTGTTCACGGAAGCGCAGGACCTGGAAGCCGTCAGCGGCCGCGCGCAGGTGCACGTCTTCGGCGACACATCCTACCTCGTCAACCGGCCCGCGGCACCGGTCACGCTCATCGTCGACAAGGGCCGCGTCGTCGGCACGGAGAACGCAACGCCGGCCTTCCAGGAAGTTCTCGACATCATCCGCCGCGACGAGGGCGAAGTATGGGTGCGCGAACTGGGCTTCGGCATGAACCGCGCCTTCACGCGCGAGCGCCGCGTGGACGACATCGGCACGTACGAGCGCATGTGCGGCATCCACCTGTCGCTGGGCGCCAAGCACGGCGTGTACGCCAAGCCGGGCTTCAAGCGCAAGGACGCCCGCTACCACATCGACGTGTTCGTCGTGACGGACGCCGTGTACCTGGACGGCGAGCGCGTGTACGCGGATGGGGCGTGGACCGTCGCCGGTTGATCTTTCGATCGCCGCCGCCTTTCTCTACAATGGCATGGTCACTTCACCGGACCATGCCATGCTCACTACCGCACAACGCGAGCAGTACCAGCACGACGGCTACATCGTCATCCCGAATTTCAAGAACGGCGACGAGATCGCGCGCCTGCGCGCACGCGCCGGCGAGATCGTCGCCGCGTTCGACCCTGCCGAATCGCGCGCCGTCTTCACGACGCGCGACCAGGCCCGCGCCAGCGACGCCTGGTTCCTCGGCTCGGACAACACGATCCGCTGCTTCTTCGAGGAGGAAGCCTTCGGCCCGGACGGCCGGCTGAAACAGGCCAAGGCCCTGTCGATCAACAAGATCGGCCACGCCATGCATGACCTCGACCCCGTGTTCGACGCCTTCACGCACGACGCGACGCTGGCGGCCGTCGCGCGCGACCTGGGCCTGGAACAGCCGCAGGTATGGCAATCGATGTACATCTTCAAGCAGCCGGGCATCGGCGGCGAGGTGCGCTGGCACCAGGACGCGACGTTCTTCGATTCCACGCCGATCAGCGTGACGACGTTCTGGTTCGCGCTGGAAGACGCGACGATCGAGAACGGCTGCCTGTGGGTGGAACCGGGCGGCCACCGCGGTCCGCTGCGCGAACGCTTCCTGCGCGACGGCGACGCCGTCACGATGGAAAAGCTGGACGGCACGCCGTGGCCGGACGACAGCACGGCGGTGCCGCTCGAAGCGAAGGCCGGGGACCTCGTCTGCTTTCACGGCCTGCTGCCGCATTACAGCGCGCCGAACCGCTCGAGCGTGTCGCGCCATGCGTTCACCCTGCACGTGACGGATGCGCGGACCGCGTATTCGCCGCGCAACTGGATCCAGCGCGACGACAGCTTGCCGGTGCGCGGGTTCGTTTGATCCTGCTGGAACGGCGATATTGCCCGGTGTCGCGCCACCTGCGAAATCGGGCAACGCTTCATCGCCGGACTGCGTTGCGTGGCCGCTCGTCGGGCATCGTTCGTGCGAGCACGGCTCGCCCAGTCAATCGCAACCCTTGATCCAGTGGACGAAAGCCTGCACCCGCGAGTCCCGCCGCAGATGATGGGGATAGACGATCCAGAACGCATAGGGATTTTCGAGCCTGCGCCGAAACGGCGCCACCAGGTGCCCTTGCCGGAGATCGTCGCGCACGAGCGGTTCAGGCGCCAGGGCAAACCCCTTGCCGGCCCGTGCCGCCTCGAGCGCCACGTACACGCTCGAGTACCGCAAGCATGGGTGAGATGGCGGCAGCGATGTGTTCGCAAGCTCGCACCATTCCATCCAGCCCGGCGGTTTTCCGGAAAGCTGGACAGTACTGTCGTGAATCAAGGTGTAATTCAGGACGTCGGACGATGCCGCCAGCGACGCCGCTCCGGGCAGTGCCGGACTGCAAACCGCGATCACCTCCGCACTCATCCACGCCTCGACGGTAACGCCCGGATAATTGCCGTCCCCGTAGCGTAATGCGACGTCGAAGTCGCCTTTTTCGAAACTGACGACCCGGTCATCGTCGGTCAATTCGACGGGGAACGCCGCGTGCAATGCATACTCCGCAACCCGATGCGCCAGCCATTTCGCAGCCAGGGAAGGCATCGCGGTCACCCGCAACGGCTTCGCTTCGGCATACCTGGCGGGGTCAAGGACGTCTTCCAGGGCACTGAACAGGGTGTCCAGCCTGGCAGCCAGGCGTTGCCCATCGGGCGTCAAACTGACTGCCCGGTTGTTGCGGACGAACAGCTGCGTACCCAAGTACTGTTCCAGGCGTTTTACTTGATGACTGACAGCCGTCGGGGTCACATGGAGTTCGTGCGCCGCCTTCTGGAAGTTCTCGTGCCGTGCCGCCGCCTCGAAACTGCGGGCTGCGATCAGAGGCGGATTCCGTCTTGGTCTCATGCCAATATTCTAGCAGCGTGATTTTTATTCATCCGACGAAAAAAAGCTTTCGTTTGCCTGCCCGCCGATCGGCCCATAGACTCCATTTCCCACCGAAGGAGAATCGAATGCATGCCTCACACGATAGCGTCGCGTCGCCGGCGCCCTTTATTTCGCGGAAAGGCCTGCCGCATGAATGGCATTGAGCTGCGCGCCGCGGCGCCCGACGATGCACCCGCCATGCTGGCCCTGCTGCAATCCGCCGCGCGGGAGGGCGACACGCTCCCCTTCCTCGACGGGCTCGACGCGGATTTCATCGCGTCCCAGTGGCTGCAGGCGACCGGTTGCGCAGTGGCTTGCCGCGGGGGCGCCGTGCTCGGGATGTACCGCTACGGGACGGCCATGCCTGGCCGCGGTTCCCATATCTGCACCGGCACGTTCGTGGTCAGCCGCCATGCGCGCGGCCAGGGGATCGGGCGTGCGCTCGTCGCGCATTGCATCGATGCGGCAACGGCCGCGGGTTACCAGGCCATGCAATTCAACCAGGTGGTGAGCACCAACACCGCGGCGCTCTCGCTGTACAGGAGCCTCGGGTTCACCGAAGCCGGGTGCATACCCGATGCGTTCAGGCATGACCGGCTCGGCTATGTGCCTGCCTACATCATGTACCGGCGGCTCTTCCAGGACGCCGTCCAGGCATGAGCGCATCCGGCGAACGCTGCGGTCATTCCTGACAAGAACTGTCAGGCGCCGCGCTTAACATGGTCGCCTCGTGATCGCGCCGGAACGCGGCGACGGCGCCGCCCGGCAGGCGATCACGCACCGGACACGAAAGGAGAACGTCATGCACATCATCATCGGAGGCACCGGCCACGTCGGCTCGGCCACGGCGCGCGCGCTGTTGCGTCGCGGCGAGCCCGTCACGGTCGTCACGCGCAACGCCGGCCACGCGGCCGACCTCAGGAATGCCGGGGCGAAAGTCGCCGTGGCGGACGTGCGC
The DNA here is from genome assembly GCF_001425685.1 of Massilia sp. Root335. GTDB lineage: Bacteria > Pseudomonadota > Gammaproteobacteria > Burkholderiales > Burkholderiaceae_D > Telluria > Telluria luteola. The sequence goes on from NZ_LMCY01000051.1 coordinate 16,730, forward strand.
GACGTGCCGGCGCTGCGCGCGATCCTGCGCACGGGCACGACCGCGCTGCTGCTGAATCCGCCCGCCGCCCCGTTCACCGACACGGATGCCGTCGAGCGCGCGAATGCCGCGGCCATCGTCGACGCGGTCACGGGCTCGGGATTGCGCAAGGCCGTTGCGGTGTCCACGTTCGGCGCGCGTCCCGGCGAGCCGTGCGGCGACCTGACCGTGCTGTTCGAATTCGAAGAGAAGCTGCGGGCACAGGCGATTCCGGTCGCGGTCAACCGCGGCGCCTATTACATGAGCAACTGGGCCGAGATGCTCGATACCGTGCGCCACCGCGGCAAGCTGCCGAGTTTCTTTCCGGCCGATGCCGCCATCCCGATGGTCGCCCCAAGCGACCTGGGCGAAGCCGCCGCCGGCAGATTGATGGAACCGGCCGACCAGGCCGACATCCGCTACATCGAGGGGCCGCGGCGGTACACGCCGCGCGACGTCGCCGACGCGTTCGCGCACGCGCTGGGCAGGCCGGTCGACGTCGAGGTGATCCCCCGCCACGCGTGGGAGCAGACGTTCCGGCAGCTCGGGTTTTCCGCGGAAGCGGCGCGCTCCTATGCCTGCATGACGGGCACCGTGCTGGACGAGCAGGACCGCTGGCCGGACACGCCCGTGCGCGGCCCGACGACGCTCGAGGACTTCATCCACGGCGTGCTCGATCGGCGCCAAGGCAATTGAGACCGCACAAGTCGCAAGTATTAAAACTACACATCATATGCGAATTGCATTGACATGAAAATACGCGTGGCTAACAATCCTCTCCGTCGGGCGCAATTAAACACCAGAACGATCGCCCGATACGTAGTAAAAGTACCTGGCTGACACGGACTTTTGCACGACCTCCGCTGCCGCCAGGACCTTACCCGTATCACATCGGAGGAGAAGCATGAAGAAGAGCACCATCGTCGCCCTGCTCGCGGCAGGGATGATGACGTCCATGGCGGCCGCCACCCAGGCGGCCACCCCCACCCAGCAGGCCGGCGGCAGCACGGCCATCGTCCTGCAGGGTTTCCACTGGAACTCGGCCAATTATGCCGGCCCGGACTGGTACAACACGCTGCTGAACAATGTCGGCGACTTGAGCAGCATGGGATTCACCCACGTGTGGTTCCCGCCGCCGTCGGATTCCGCCGCCAAGCAAGGCTATCTGCCGCGCCAGCTGAACAAGCTCGATTCCAGTTACGGCAGCGCGGCCGAACTGACGAACGTCGTCTCCGCATTCAAGAACAAGGGCGTCAAATCGATCGTCGACGTCGTCGTCAACCACCGCGTGGGCACCACGGGCTGGTCCGATTTCACGAATCCGAACTGGACCACTTATTCCATCGTCAATAACGACGAGTGCAATTGCGGCCTGGGCGCGGCCGATACGGGACAGGGCTTTTCCGGCGGGCGCGACCTGGCGCACACGAATGTGGGCGAAGTCCAGAACGGCATCATCAACTGGCTGAATTACACGCTGAAGCCGGTGGGCTTCTCGGGCCTGCGCTTCGACTACGTGAAAGGCTTTTCCGCCAGCTACGTCGGCCAGTACGCGAACGCGTTCGCGCCCGATTTCTGCGTCGGCGAGATGTGGCCCGACTCGTTCGACCTGAACAACCTGGACGCCAACCGCCAGGCCATCATGAACTGGATTAACGGCACCAGCAACAGCTGCGGCGCGTTCGACTTCACGACCAAGGGCATCCTCAACGACGCCCTCGCCAACGGCAATTACTGGCGCCTGAAAGCGGCCGACGGCAAGCCGCAGGGCGCCATCGGCTGGTGGCCGGCGATGTCGGTGACCTTCGTCGACAACCACGACACCGGCCCCGCCGAGAGCTGCGGCACGGGCCAGAACCTGTGGCCGGTGCCGTGCGGCTCGGTGCTGGAAGGGTATGCCTACATCCTGACCCATCCGGGCATCCCGACCGTGTTCTATCCGCACATCTACAACTGGAATCTCAAGACGCAGATCGCGGCGCTGATGGCGGCCCGCAAGAATGCGGGCGTGACGTCGACGTCGGCCGTCGCCATCCAGCAGGCCACGCAGGGCCTGTACGCGGCCATCGTCACCGGCACGGCGCACCAGCTGGCGATGAAGATCGGCCCGAACAGCTGGAGCCCGGGCAGCGGCTGGACGCTGCAGACCTCCGGCAACAACTACGCCGTCTGGATGAAATGAGCGGCGCCGCGGCTCAGGCGACCACCGCCTGCAGCCGCACCACCTGGGCGCGGCCCGCGAGGTCGCGGCCATGCACGCTGACGCGGTCGCGGCCGTGCTGCTTGGCGTGGTACAGCGCCTCGTCCGCGCGGCGCAGGATGTCTTCCCACTTGTGATCCTGCCCGTCCAGCGCGGCCACGCCCACGCTGACGGTCATCGTGACCTCCTGGCCGTCGACGGCCAGCGTGGCCGCGGCCACCGCCTCGCGCAGGCGTTCGGCGATGCCGCACACCGCGCCCAGGTTTTCGCCGGCGATCAGCACCGCGAACTCCTCGCCGCCGATGCGGAACAGGGCATCGTAGCCGCGCAGCACGCGCGCCGACAGCCCCGTCACGTGGCGGATCGCCGTGTCGCCCACGTCGTGGCCGTAGCGGTCGTTGATGGCCTTGAAGTGGTCGATGTCGAACGTGATGAAGAACATGGCCGAGCCGGTGCGCCGGCAGCGGCGGAAGTCGCGCGTGGCGATGTCGTGCAGGGCGCGCCGGTTCAGCCAGCCGGTCAGCACGTCCGTCAGCGATGCGCGGCGCAGCGCCAGCGTCTGCTGATGGGTCACGATCAGCGCGCAGCACATCGTCGCCAGCGACAGGTACAGCAGCGTCGCCAGCGCGCCCGACGTGCGGACGTACTGGCCGTACGTCGGGTTCGACGGGTCGCTCGCGGCCGCGGCCATGACCGCCAGCCGCACGACCTGCTGCAGCGCGGCCAACAGCTGCAACATGATGAGCGGCAGGTACGACGCGCGCACCTCGTGTTCGCCCCGGCGCCACAGCAGCCGGGCGGCGGCCAGGTCGATCGCGCAGACGATGGGCGTGAACAGCAGCAGCCGGGCCAGCGGCGCGCCTTGCATGACGGGCAGCGCGTGCACCGCCAGCACGCCCGACACGAGGGCCGCGCCCCATCCCCATCCGGGCGCAAGGTGCAGGTGGCGCCGGATGCCGGCCAGCATGCCGAAATGGCCGCCGATGTAGAACGCGTTGACGCAGGCGCTGACGATGATGGGGCTGGCCGGCAGGTGCAGGCCGATTGCGCCCATCATATTGCTGAAGGCAAAGAGGACGGCGGCCAGCGTCCAGTCGACGAGGCAGGTCTGGCGCGCACTGGCGAGGTAGAGCAGGCCCATGCTGGCCGCCATGGTCAGCGCCGCGAGCGCGGCAGCCACGGTAAGTGTGTACGCATCCATCTTTTCCCCTTGGTCAACGATGATGTCGTCGCCCCAACTTTAATTCCAGAAGTATAAGACTATTGTCCATATGTAAATCTAACCAATTATTGCAATCACAACCTTTAAGCCAAGCGAAACCGGCGCCCGCCATGGCTGTGATATAAGAATGGCCCCATGAATGCCGCTTTCTTCGCAATCGTCGGCGCCCAGTTCTTTTCGTCGCTGGCGGACAGCGCCCTGTTCATCCTGTGCGTGTCGCTGATCGCCACACTCTCTTTTCCGCAGTGGATGACGCCGCTCCTCAAAATGGGCTTCGTCCTGTCGTACATCGTGCTGGCGCCGTTCGCCGGCGCCTTCGCCGACCGCTTTCCCAAGGGCCGCGTGATGCTGCTCACGAACACGGTCAAAATGGCCGGCTGTGCGCTGATCCTGGCCAAGGCCAATCCCCTGCTCGCCTACGGCATCGTGGGTCTCGGCGCGTCCGCCTACTCGCCGGCCAAGTACGGCATCCTGGCCGAGGTGCTGCCGCCGCGCCGGCTCGTGGCGGCGAACGGCTGGATCGAGGGGACGACGGTGCTGGCCATGATCCTCGGCACGGTGCTGGGCGGTGTCATCTCCGCCAATCCGCAGGCGATCGCGTGGCTGCTGCAGCTGCGCGCTTCCCTCACCTTGCCCTGGCAGGCCACGCCGGTCGGCATGGCGGTCGCCGTGATCGTCATGACCTACCTGCTCGCGACGCTCCTGAACCTGCCCGTGATGCACGCCGGCGCGCGTCCGCCTCACGCGCGCCGCACGCTGCCCGCACTGCTGGCCGATTTCTACCGCTGCAACCGCACCTTGTGGCGCGACCGCGAAGGCCGCATCTCGCTCGGCGTGACGTCGCTGTTCTGGGGCAGCGGCATGGTCCTGCAAGTGCTGCTGCTGACGTGGGCGCAGAACGTCCTCGGCCTCACGCTCGACCGCGCGGCCGCGCTGCAGGGCGTGTTCGCGCTCGGGGTCGCGCTGGGCGCGGCCATCGCCGGCAAGGCCGTGCCGCTCGTGCGCTCGCTGGCCGTCATGCCGCTCGGCGCCGTGATGGGCGCCGGCTTGTGCGCGATGGTCTGGGTGCATTCCGTGCAGGCGGCGCTGCCGCTGCTGCTGGCGATCGGCGTCCTGGCCGGCCTGTTCGTCGTGCCGATGAACGCCATCCTGCAGCACCGCGGCCACCGGCTGATGAGTGCCGGCCAGTCGATCGCCGTGCAGAACTTCAACGAGAACCTGGCCATCCTCGCGATGACGTCCAGCTACGCGCTGGCCCTGCAGGCGCGCTTGCGGCTCGATACCGTGCTCGTGTTGCTGGGCATGCTGATCGTGCTCGTCACGGTCGGCCTGCGCGGACTGGCGGCGCCGCGCCGCGGCTGAACAGTGTCCGCGCCGGCGTCCGCTGCGTGTCCGCGGATGTGTCCGCGTGTCCGACCGTGTCGAAAGCGCCACGCCCAGCCTTTTGTAACAGTCTTGTTACAAATCAAACGGGGTAATGGCGGAAAGGCAAGACTAGAATATTTTCCTTCTTTCAACCATGAATGCAGGGTAAATATGATACGTTTCCCGATCGGACTGGCGGCCGTATGCCTCACCATGTCGGCAATCGCGGCGGAACCTTTCGACGACAAATTCCGCCAGCTCGACGAATTGCTGCCGACGCCCACCTCCATCCGCACCGCTTCCGGCGCCCCGGGACACGCATACTGGCAGCAACGGGCCGACTATGCGATCCGCGCCACGCTGGACGAAGGCAAGCGCGCGATCAGCGGCACCGAGACGATCACGTATCACAACAATTCGCCCGACACCCTGTCGTACCTGTGGGTCCAGCTCGACCAGAACATCTACAAACGCGATTCCGACGCGCGCATGACGGCGACCGTACCCTCGCGCGACGCCTGGGCCAAGGCGCGCGGGCCGGAAGACGGCTATAAATTCGACGCCCTGCGCTCGGTGCTGGAAAAGCGCACGTTCGACGGCGGTTTTAAAATCGCCGGCGTGAAGGACGCGGGCGGCCATCCGCTGCACGTCGTCATCAACCGCACGATGATGCGCGTCGACCTGCCGCAGCCGCTCAAGGCCGGCGCGACGCTGGCGTTCGCTATCGACTGGAGCTACAACATCAACGAGCAGAAGGTGCTCGGCGGCCGCTCCGGCTACGAAAAATTCGACGAGGACAAGAACGACCTGTTCGAGATCGCCCAGTGGTTCCCGCGCATGGCCGCGTACTACGACGTGACGGGCTGGCAGCACAAGCAATTCCTCGGCACGGGCGAATTCACGCTGGAATTCGGCGACTACGACGTGCAGCTGACCGTCCCGGCCGACCACATCGTGGCCGGCACCGGCGAACTGCAGAACCCGGGCGACGTGCTCACGTCCGCCCAGCGCCAGCGCCTGGAGCAGGCGCGCACGGCGACCAAGCCGGTCGTCATCGTCACGCAGGCGGAAGCGCAAGCGAAGGAAAAGACGCGTGCAAGCGGCACGAAGACGTGGCATTTCCGCGCGAAGAACGTGCGCGATTTCGCGTGGGCGTCGAGCCGCAAGTTCATCTGGGACGCGCAGGGTTTCAAGAAGGACGCGACCAATGTGCTGGCGCAGTCGTTCTACCCGAAGGAAGGCAACCCGCTGTGGGAAAAATACTCGACGGCCGCCGTGATCCATACGATCGCCGAATACAACAAGTATTCGTTCGACTATCCGTACCCCGTCGCGATTTCCGTGAACGGCCCGGTGGGCGGCATGGAATACCCGATGATCTGCTTCAACGGCCCGCGTCCGACGAGGGACAAGAAGACGGGCGAGCTGACATACTCCAGCCGCATCAAGTATGGCCTGATCAGCGTCGTGATCCACGAGGTGGGCCACAACTACTTCCCGATGATCGTCAACTCCGACGAACGCCAGTGGACGTGGATGGACGAGGGCCTGAACAGCTTCCTGCAATACCTGGCGGAGCAGGCCTGGGAAGAGCACTACCCGCAGTCGCGCGGCGAACCGCGCGCCATCGGCGACTACATGAAGAGCACCAACCAGGTGCCGATCATGACGAACTCGGAATCGATCGCCGCCCTCGGCTACAACGCCTATGCGAAACCGACGGCCGCGCTGATCGTCCTGCGCGAGACGGTGCTGGGCCGCGAACTGTTCGACTTCGCCTTCCGCGAATACGCCCAGCGCTGGAAATTCAAGCGCCCCACGCCGGCCGATTTCTTCCGCACGATGGAAGACGCGTCCGGCACGGACCTCGACTGGTTCTGGCGCGGCTGGTTCTACACGACCGACCACGTGGACGTGAGCGTGGACGGCATCAGCGAATACACGGTCGGGACGAAAGACCCGGCGATCGAAAAGGCGTGGAAGAAGGCGCAGCACGACGCCGCGCCGATCTCGATCACGGACCAGCGCAACAAGGGCACCTTGCCGCGCCGCGTCGACGCGCATCCGGAACTGAAGGATTTCTATAACGAGCATGACGAGTACACGGTCACGAACCACGACCGCAACAAGTACAACGAAGCGCTCGAAGGCCTCGACGACTGGGAAAAGAACCTGCTGAAGGAAGGCAAGCACCTGTACCTCGTCGACTTCAGCAACCTCGGCGGCCTCGTGACGCCGCTCGTGCTGGAGATCACGCTTGCGAGCGGGAAGAAATACGTCGAACGCATCCCGGCCGAAGTGTGGCGCTACACGCCGAAGAAGATCACGAAGCTGATCATCACGGACGAGCCCATGGTCGCGCTGACGCAGGACCCGTACTGGGAGACGGCGGACACGGATACCGGCAACAACAGCTGGCCGCGCAAGGCGACCCCGTCGCGCCTGGAGCTGTTCAAGACCCAGCATGACCAGCCGGACCTGATGAAGGACTTCAACGAAAAACTGAAGACCAAGTGACGTAGGGCGGGCACCCCGTGCCCGCCGTACAAGACACGATATGATGAAGAATCTTATCCCGATGCTGCTGTGCGCCTTCGTGTGCATCGGCGCCTCCGCGCACCGCTTCCACGCCGGTATCACCGACATCAGCTACAACGCGCGCACGGGAAGCACGGAAGTCGTGCACACGTATATGGTGCACGACGTCGAAGCGCTGTTGACGGAACTGTACCAGCGCCCGTTCGACCTGTCCGATCCGGACGACCAGGCCGTGCTGCGCAAGTACGTCGACAAACAGTTCTGGCTGGCCGACAAGGACGGCCGCCGCCTGCCCCTCGCCTGGGTGGGCGTGACGGTCGACACGGACAGCGTCGTCGTGTTCCAGGAAGCCGTGCGCACGCCCGTCGTCACCGTCGAGACCATCCACGACGCCGTGCTGAGCGACTTCCTGCCCGACCAGCAGAACACCGTGAACCTGACGGCGAACGGCAGCCTGCGCACGTTCGGTTTTACCGGCGGCCGCACGGAACTCGCCGTCGACTGATGCGTACCATCCCGCTGCTGCTCGCCGCCCTGTGCGTGCACGCCGGCGCGCGGGCCGACGATCCGGTGATCCAGCGCGTGCTCGTCGAGGGCGCGCGCGCGAGCCAGCTCGGCATCGCGGATTCCGCCAGCGCCGGCACCGTCGGCCAGAAGGAGCTGGCGATGCGCACCGTCTACCGGCCCGGCGAATTGCTGGAGGCGGCGCCGGGCCTGATCGTCAGCCAGCACAGCGGCGAAGGCAAGGCCAACCAGTTCTTCCTGCGCGGCTTCAACCTGGACCACGGCACGGACCTGGCCACCTGGCTCGACGACATGCCCGTCAACCAGCGCAGCCACGCACACGGCCAGGGCTGGACCGATCTGAACTTCCTGATCCCGGAGCTGACGGCGCGCCTGGATTACAAGAAGGGGCCGTATTCGGCGCGCGAAGGCGATTTCGCCTCGGCCGGCAGCGCGGCCATCACCTACGCCAACCGCCTCGCGCGCAACGTCGCCACCGTGAGCGCCGGCCAGGACGGCTATGCGCGCACGGCGCTGGCCGCATCGCGCGAGACCGGCGACGGCGTGCTGACGTATGCGCTGGAAGCCGTGCACAACGACGGCCCGTACACGCATCCGGACGATTACCAGAAACTCAACGGCGTGCTGCGCTACAGCCGCGGCTACGCGAACAACGGCTGGAGCGTGACGGCGATGGCCTATCGTGGCCGCTGGATTGCGACGGACCAGATCCCGCAGCGGGCCGTGGCGGCCGGCCTGCTCGACCGCTTCGACGCCGTCGACCCGACCGACGGCGGAGACGCGCAGCGCCTCAGCCTCTCGGGCGTGTGGCGCCGCACGGGCCAGGATGCGGCGTCGAAGGTCAGCGGCTACATCATCCGCAACCGGCTCGACCTGTGGTCCGACTTCAGCTACTTCATGAACGACCCGGTCGACGGCGACCAGTTCGCCCAGCCGGACCGGCGCGTGACGAGCGGCTTCAATGCGACGCACAGCTGGCACGTGCACCGCGGCGAGACGGCGACGTCCGACATCACGGTCGGCGTCGAAGCGCAGAACGACAATATCTTCAACGGCCTGTATGGCACGAAGGCACGCCGCCTGCTGTCCGTCACGCGCGCGGACCACGTCGCCGAGACGAGTGCCGGCGCCTTCATCGAGAACGCGACGCGCTGGAACGGCTGGTTCCGCACGACGGTGGGCGCGCGCGCCGACGCCTACCGGTTCCGCGTGCGCAGCAGCCTCGCGGCGAATTCGGGCACGACGCGCGATGCGCTGGCCAGCCCGTCGGCCAACCTCGTGTTCGGGCCATGGCGCCAGACCGAGGTCTACGTGAACTACGGCGCCGGCTTCCACAGCAACGATGCGCGCGGCACCGTCACGACGGTCGACCCGAAGACGCTGGCAGCGCTCGGCACGACGCCGGGCCTCGTGCGCTCGCGCGGCATGGAACTGGGCCTGCGCACCGAGGCGATTCCGAAAATGCAGACGGCGGTATCCCTGTACCGCCTGGACTTCGATTCCGAGCTGACCTATGTCGGCGACGAGGGCACCACCGAAGCCGGCCCGCCCAGCCGCCGCGTCGGCATCGAATTCTCGAATTACTATAAACCGTATAAATGGTTGTCCGTCGACTTCGACGCCGCCTGCGCGCACGCGCGCTCGCGCGGCGCCGCGCCCGGCCAGGACCGCATCCCGGAAGCCATCGAGGGCGTCAGCCAGCTCGCGCTGACGGTGAGCCAGATGGGCGCATGGGAAGGCGCACTGCGGCTGCGCTGGTTCGGCCCGCGGCCGCTCGTCGCGGACGACAGCGTGCGTTCGCGCGCCAGCACGACCTTGAACGGCCGCCTCGGCTACCGCATCGACCGCACCGTGCGCCTGGAACTGGAAGGCTTCAACCTGACGAACCGGCACGCCTCGGCGATCGATTACTACTACGCGTCGCAGCTGCGGGGAGAAGCCGCGCCGCGCGCGGACGTGCACTTTCATCCGGTCGAACCGCGCTCGTTCCGGCTCACGCTCGTCAAGAACTGGTAATGACCGGCGGCGGCACGAGGGCCTGGAAAAAGTGCTAGGCTAACGGGATGACAACACCGCAACCACCCTACACCGATCCGGCCCGCATCGCCGACGCCCTGCGCGGCGACGGCTATGCCTTGCTGCGCCCGGCCGACGTGGCGCTGCTGACCGGCTGCACGCTCGACGAGTTGATGGCACTGGCGCCAAGCTGGCAACGCCTGGAACTGGATAACCACCTCAAGGACGGCGGCCGCTATCGCCGCCGCCGGCACTCCTGCTTCATCGACAGCGGCGACGACCTCACGCAAAGCCCGCATCGCGCGCACTGGCAGCCGGTCGAGTACAACGCCCTGCACGGCGGCATGCACCGGCTGTTCGTACCCATTGAACCGTCCACGGTCGGGCAGCCGGCCTGGAGCCGCCTGCTGCGCGCGCTGGGCGCCGTGTGCTCGCAAGTGAAAGGCCCACAGACCTGGTACGTCGAAGCGCACCAGTTCCGCATCGACACGGCGGACGGCATCGGCCGCCCCACGCCGGAGGGCGCGCACCGCGACGGCGTCGACTTCGTCGCCGTCATCCTGATCGGCCGCGAACACATCAAGGGCGGCGAAACGCGCGTGTTCGAGGCGCACGGCCCGCGGGGCCAACGCTTCACGATGACGGAACCGTGGACACTGCTGCTGCTGGACGACGCCGCCGTGATCCACGAATCGACGCCGATCCAGCCCGTGGGCGACAACGGCCACCGCGACACGCTGGTGCTGACCTGGCGCGCCGGCGCCTTCCAGGGCGACGACGCCGAGCCGACGGGCGCCTGAGCCTCCTCCGCGCGGCCGCGCCGGCCGCCGCCTCCATTCTTACCTCACCGACGGGTATGCGCTGTCCCGGGACACCGCATGCGGCAAGAAATGTTAGCGCATGACAACTGCGGGCAAAAAAAAGCCCGCATCCTTGTCGGTGCGGGCTGAATCCAGATTTTCGGAGAAAAACTGGAGGAGACAGTTGCAACTATAGTCCTATATTTTGTGCACTGCAATACGGTAGAACTACTATATGTAGAGGACTGCCTCTAGAGCAGGAGCTCATGCGCCGACGATACGAAATCCAGCACGTTTTTGCGGCATTGCGGGAAAGACTTGTTCCAGACGTTTATCGCCTAACATTAAATGTTCTTCAGAAATCTGCGCTAACACCGAACGAAAATCGGTCGTGACGGGCAAATCGCGGCCCTCGTTCAGTTTCGCGTCGCTGACGCCTTCCCAGTCGCCGTAAACCTTACCTCCACGCACTTTTCCGCCCATGACCCACATCACATTGCCGTGACCGTGATCCGTGCCGCCGTTGCCGTTCTCGCGGGCCGTGCGGCCGAACTCCGACATCACGACGACGATCGTGTCGTCGAACAGCGGACCGAGCCGCTCGGCCAGCACGGCCAGGCCCTGCCCCAACGGTGCCAAACGATTGGCCAGCTGGCCGCTGGCCGCGCCCTGGTTCGCGTGCGTGTCCCAGCCGCCCAGCGCGACGAACGCCAGCTGGATATTCGGGTCGTTGCGCATCAGGCCCGCCAGGCGCGCGGCATCGTCGGGAAAGCCGTTCGGCAGCGGCGCGCCGCGGTCGGCGGCCTGCATTTCGCGGCTCATGTCGCCCTGCTCCAGCGCGCCCATGACTTCGCGGTGCGCCGCGCGCCCGTCCGCGTACGCGCGCCCGAAGCGCGGGTGATTCGCGTACAGCTCGTCGAAGGCGGTCTTCACCGCGGGCCGGTCGAGCAGGTCGGCGCGCGCTGCACGCGCGACGTTCGGCAGGTTCACGGCGGCCGCGCGGCCGGACAGGATGCGCGGCAGCACCGGACCGATGCCCAGCAGCCGGCTGGGCGACTGCGGACCGGGCAGCGCGGCCACGAGGCGGTTCATCCAGCCGTCCGGCGTGCTCTTGCGGCCGGGCGTCGCGGATTCCATGTAGTCCTGCGCGTCGAAGTGGGAACGCGTCGCGTCCGGCGAACCGCTGGCGTGCACGAAGGCCAGCCGGTTCGCGCGCCACAGCGGCTGCAGGCTGGCCAGTGCGGGATGCAGGCCGAAATAGCCGTCCAGGGCGAGCGCTCCGCCGTCCATGCCCGGCGCCGCCAGGCCGATCGTCGGCCGCAGGCGCAGATAGTTCTCGTCGCCGACAGGGGCGACGACGTTCAGGCCGTCGACGGCGCCGCGCAGCATCACGACGACGAGTTTTTTGCCGGTCGGGCTGGCGGCGGGCGCGCTGACGGCCCACGCGCTGCGCCCGACGGGCAGCAGGATGCCGGCGCCCAGCGCCAGCGCGTTGAGGAAGTGCCTGCGTTGCATGTCGTTCTCCCGGACGGAATCAGCGCTGCATGAAATCGGGGCTGCCGAGCAGCATGGCCGCGCGCAGGTTGTCCGGATTGCGCTGGACGATGGCCTGCGTGCGCGGTGAAATCGATCCGGCCAGCGTCGCCTGCAGGCGCGCCGGATCGAGCGGCGCCGGCTTCGGATTGGCCGGCGCGGCCGGCACCGGCAACGGCACGACGTCGCTGCCCGCCATATCCGGTTCCATCGCCGCGACGGGATGGGGCTCGACCGGCAGCGCGGCCAGCGGCAGCCTGCCGGATGCAAGCGCGGTGGCGAAGGCGATGCGCCGCGACAGCGCGTCCGGGTTGAGCCACGCGTCCTGCGTGTTCTTGTACCCGTCCGGCGTCTGGCAGCCGTACAGCGGCATGCCCAACTGGTTCATCGTATTCACGAGCGGCATCACGTTCACGACCGGCGCGCCGCTGGCCCTGACCGCCGAGACCACGAACTGGTACGGCGTCTTGAACTTGGCGCCGACGGTGCCGGCGGCCATGAATTCGCGGCTCGCGAACAGCGTCGCCAGCACGGCGCGGATATCGCCCTGCGATGCGAGCCACGTGGCCGCCATGCGGTCGACGAGGGCCGGCGGCGGATCGTCGCTGACGAAATACTGGGCCAGCTCGCGGCTCACGTGGTGCGCGGTGGCCGGGTGCATGGCCAGCACGTCCAGCGCGTATTCGCCTTCCTGCTGGCCGGCGGGCGCGATCTCGTGCCCGAGCCACGTCTTGATGCCGCGGTCGTGGCGGCCGGCGTCGAAGCGGAACGTCTCGCCCGTGCGCGCCAGGCGCTTCTGGTCGAACGTCCAGCCGGTCAGCATGCGTGCCAGTTCCGTCACGTCGCGCTGCGTGTAGCCGCCGTCCGCGCCCAGCGTGTGCAATTCCATCAGCTCGCGCGCGTAGTTCTCGTTCAGGCCGCGCGCCTTTCCCTTCGCATCCGGACGCGGCGCCGACGACACGACGTTATCGAGGTAGAACAGCATCGCCGGATGCTTCGCCGTCGCGCCCAGCAGCGCGCGGAAGGAACCCAGCGCGTACGGGCGGATCGCGTCGCGCTCGTAACCCGTCACCAGCGCGCGGTCGATCCCCTTGCCGGCGAAGACGTTGAAATGGTTGTACCAGAAGTCGACCATGACTTCTTCCAGCTGGCGCGGACTCTCGACGGCGCGCAGCAGGCGGGCCTCGGCGGCCTGGCGCGACACGCGCATCTCCACCTGACGGCGGCGCTGCTTCGCGCCCTCGTCGTCCATGCGCACGTCGCGCCGCAGCGCCAGGAATTCGCCCAGCGACTCGCCAGTACTGCGGTTGACCGTGTCCAGGGCGCCCAGGCGCGCGTCCAGGTCGGGCGGCAGCGGGATCGTCTCGGGATGCAGCTGCTCGGCTATCCAGCGCTGCACGCCCATGGTCGCCACGCGCTCGACGTCGCCGGGACGCGGCCCGAACGCGAGCCGGTTCAGCACGTGCAGGGCCTGCGCCTGCGCATCCGGCGCGGGCGCGGCCGCCGATGCGGCGCCCGTCGCGATCAGCGCAAAGGTCAGCAGGGCAAGCGATGCGCGGTAGGTCATGGTCAGCACTCCTCGTTGATCGTCATTTAACCTTGAATGGATGAGCGGGAATATCGATGCGACGTTTCAGTGGTAAGGATTTGTAACCGATCTCATGTAAATGCCGCACGTGCGGAACAGGCGCGCTGGAGCGTGCTTTGCTACACTGCCGGAGTTTCACCTCCCCGCCTGCCATGTCCTGGATCGTCATCAAATACCTGATCACCGCCGCCGTCGTCGTCCTCGTGTCGGAAGCCGCCGCGCGCTCCGACCGCCTCGGCGGCCTGATCGCATCCCTGCCGCTCGTCACCGTGCTGACGCTGATCTGGCTGCACGTCGAGCGCCAGCCGCAGGAAAAAATCGCCAACCACGCCTGGTACACGCTGTGGTACGTGCTGCCCACGCTGCCCATGTTCGCCGTGTTTCCCTGGCTGCTCGACCGCTTCGGCTTCTGGCCGGCGCTCGCGGCCGGCGTCGCGATCACGCTGGGCAGCATACTCCTGTTCGCCGTCCTGCTGAAACGCTTCGGCATCCAGCTGCTCTGATCGTTCATGCTTCCAGGGAACGGAGCGTCGTGACACAGGCCGTTTGCCGCCTCGCACTGCAAAGCGGCAAGCTGGCGCCGCAGCCAATGGCCCCGGCCTATCCTTCGCACGAGGCCGCCGATCGCCGGCCGGGCCATTCATCGCTTGCAAGGAATCCAATGAAGCATCCATGCCTCCTGGGCGCTGCCCTGCTGCTGTGCACCGCCGTCCACGCCGCACCGTCCGCCTGGCTGTTCGAATACCGCGGCTTTTACGACTACCACGACCCCACGGTCTTGCGCACCGACGTGGCCGTCACGGGCAGGATCGCCGGCGACGACGTCGACGGCGACGGCGTCATCGACGCATCCGAGCTCGACTCGCTGTGGATGAACATGCGGCTGTGGTCCGGCGACTTCGCCCGGTGCGGCGGCGGTTCCGTCGATCACGATTGCCAGCTCGACGCGTTTTCCTTCCGTCCCGGCACCGGCGGCAGCGACGCCCTCGACATTGCCGCGAGCTGGCGCGACGTGTACGCGACCCAACTCGAGTACCACACGGAAGCGTTCGTGAGCGGCGTGAAGTACTCGGCGACGTCGAGTTACGGTCACGATTACCCGGTGGACGATTATTATTTTTTCGGCGCGGGGACGACGCTGACGATCACGCCGCTGTCGCCGGTCCCGGAACCGGGGGCGTGGATGATGCTGGGGTGCGGCCTGCTTGCGCTCGCGGCGAGGCGGCGCCCTCGGCTTTGAAAAAAGAAAAAGCCGGCACGAAGCCGGCCTGGAGGTGTGAACGGAATACCGCTCAATAATCGCGGTTGCGGCCGCCCAGCAGCTTGGCCAGCACGAAGCCGGCGGCGGCGGCGATGGCGATGGCGGTACCCGGTTTCTGGCGCACGTACTCGAAGCTGGCTTCGCGCCACTGGCCGTAGGCGTCGGTCAGCTGTTGCTGGCGCTGGCCCAGGTTGACGGTGGCGCCGCTCAGCATGCCCTGCAGCTTGTCCACGCCGGCGTGGGCGCTGGTGGCCAGGCGGTCGACCACCGGACGGGCCGCGTCGGCAGCCTTGTCGACCATCGGACGGGCGGCGTCGGCGGCCTTGTCGATCGACTGGTGCAGGCCTTGTGCGCGCGCATTCACCTGGGCACCCATGTCTTTCGAATCGCCGCCCACGCCCGAACCGGTGGCGGCGCCGGCGCTCTGGCTGTTCTGGCTGCCCGAACCCAGCGAGCTGCTGTTGCTGGTGCCGATGCTGCTGTTGGTGCCGGAGGCGGTGGAGCCGGAGGCGCTCATCGAGCCCATCGAGCCCATGCCCGACGACGACGAGCCGGCATTGCTGGTGCCGCCCACGGCGCCCGTGCTGGAAGCGGTGGCGCCGCCGGTGCTGCTGCCGGTCGAGCTGTGCTGGTCCTTGCCCTGGTTCTCCTGACTGCTCTTGTTCAGGCTGCCCGAACCGGCCGTGCTGCCCAGGTTGCCCGCGCCGCTGGCGTTCGGCAGGTTGCTCGCGCTGTCCTTGCCCAGGTTGCCCGACCCCGTGGTGCTGCCTTTTGCTTCGCTCGACTTCTGATTATCCATGATGAATTCCTCTTGTAAGATTTTGACCAACGCGGAGTAGACCGATCTTCTTGACCGTGCATCCGTTCAAAAGTTCGACCGATAGGCGGTCCTTTCGCGTCGCGCCGATGCGCGATGTCGGTGCGACACCGTCAGAATGCGGTGTCTCAATAAAAAAAATATAACTTTTTGTCGGTCCCGACTGTGCGCTGCATAACAAAGGCGGAGGAAGGGCCTTCACGAGTCATCCAGCAGTGCATGCGCCGGCGATCGGGGCGAGCAGAAAAGCGCGGGTGTTGCCCGTCGCGTCAAAGGACTTGAATCGGCTTCGGTGCGAGCTCGCCGTACCAGTACGCGGCGGTCACGCCACCATCGATCAGGAAATCGCTGCCGCTGATGAATCCCCCTTCCGGCCCCATCAGCAGAGCCGCGACGTTCGCCACCTCGTCGGGCGTGCCGACGCGCCCAGCCGCCGACGCCTCGATCATGCGCCGGTAACCCGGACCGCGCGGACCGGCGAATTCATCCTTCGCCAGCGGCGTGAAAATGATCCCGGGGCTGATGGTATTCACGCGTGCGCCACGCTTGCCCCAGCGAACCGCCTCGGCCATCACCCGCAGCGCATTGCCGCGCTTGGACACCTGATAGGCGTGCAGCGGGTCCCTGACCTGGTCCGGCTGCAGCATGGGCAGGGCCAGCAGGTCCTCGGCCGGCGTCAAGGCGAGCGCCTTGTCCTGCGCCTCGGTGAGCGCCGGCAGACGATGCCCCGACTGCGATGCGATGACGACCGCCGAGCCGCCCGGCGCGATCACGTCGCCGAATTCTTCCAGCACGACGGCAGTGCCGTACAGGTCGACCCGCAGGATCGTCTCCGGCGCCGCCTGCGTCGGCGAGACGCCGGCCGCATGGATCACGCCCTTGACGGGGCCGAGCGCGGCGGCCAGCTCGGCCAGCGCATGAACCGACTCGCGGGACGACACGTCGACCTGTGCCGTCCTGACCTCGAAGCCCGCTTCGCCCAAGGTCCTGGCGGCCGCGTCGGCATGCTCTGCGCGCACGTCGGCGAGCAGCACGAGCTTGCCCAGGCTGACGCGCCGGGCAATTGCCTGGCCGATCGATCCCGGCCCAATCACAACGATCACGTCACGCATTGTTTGCTCCTCATTCAATATTCAGTTGGCGTTCGCTCATCCACTTCACGATGTCCGGATCGCGGTGGGAGAAAAAACTGCTGGTGCCGGTTTCCAGCCCTGCGATGGCGTGCATATCGTCGTCGCCGAGCACGAAGTCGAAGATGGCCAGGTTCTCGGTCATCCGCTCGCGACGTACCGTCTTGGCCAGGGCAACGATATTGCGCTGGACCAGCCACCGCAGGACGACCTGCCCCACCGTCTTGCCATGCCGGGCAGCGATTGCCGTCAGCACGCCATTCCCGAACAGGTTGTTCCGTCCCTCCGCAAACGGCGCCCACGCCTCGGCCCGGACGCCCTGCGCCTGCATGAAAGCCGCCGCCTCGGGTTGCTGGTGAAACGGATTGATTTCCACCTGATTCACGGCGGGCACGATCTCGTTGAACGCGATGATGTCCATCAGGCGGTCCGGGTGAAAATTGCTGACGCCGATAGCCCGCAGCTTGCCCGCCCGATGGGCCTCTTCCATGGCGCGCCATGCCCCATGCACGTCGCCGAACGGCTGGTGGATGAGGAACAGGTCGAGATAGTCCATGCGCAGGCGCTGCAGCGATCGGTCGATCGCGGCCTTCGTGCGGTCGTAGCCCGTGTCCCGGACCCAGAGCTTGCTCGTAATGAACAGCTCGCTCCGGTCCACGCCGCTGTTCCGTACGCCCTGCCCGACCGCGGCTTCGTTCATGTACGAAGCGGCCGTGTCGATGAGGCGGTAGCCCGATTCGATGGCATCGATCACGGCGCGCTCGCACTCCCCGGGGTCGGGAATCTGGAAAACGCCGAACCCGAGGATGGGCATCGGCAAGCCATTGTTAAGCGTTACATATTGCATCGTTGACTCCGTCGTTGGTCGATCAGGCGCAGAAGCCCCGCATCCGCTGGAGAAGGCCACGATCAGCGCACGATTGCCGCGTCGAGTGCTTCCGACAGCGGCGCGCCCTTGATATCGATGGTGGCGAACGCCTTGTCGATGTCGCGCAGGTCGCTCTCGCTCAGTTGCAGTTCCGCTGCCGGCAGATTATCGTCCAGGTGCGCCATCTGCGTGCCGCCCGGGATCGGCACGATGTAAGGCTTCTGTGCGAGCAGCCAGGCCAATGCGATCCGGGCGGGCGTCGCCCCCTTGCGCGCGGCCAGGTCCTTCAGGAAATCGACGACGGCGAAATTCGCTTCGAGCGCTTCCCTGGTGAAGCGCGGGAAGGTGGAGCGCAGGTCTGACGGGTCATCGAATGTCATGCCGCGCGTGATCTTTCCGGTCAGGAAGCCCTGCCCCAGCGGCCCCCAGGCAACGAAACCGATCCCGAGTTCCTCGCACAGGGCCAGCGTGCCGTGTTCCGGCTCGCGCTGCCACAGCGAGTAATGGTTCTGGACGGCCGCGACCGGCTGCACCGCGTGCGCGCGGCGGATGTTCTCGATGCCGGCTTCGGACAGGCCGAAGTGCTTGACCTTGCCTTCGCGGATCAGGTCCTTGACGGTGCCGGCGACGTCCTCCATCGGCACGTCCGGATCGACACGGTGCTGGTACAGCAGGTCGATGCGGTCCGTACGCAGGCGTTTGAGCGAGGCGTCGACCACATTGCGGATATGCGCCGGGCGGCTGTCGAGACCGACCAGTTGCCTGTTTTCGTCGATCCTGAAGCCGAACTTGGTGGCGATCGCGACCCGCTCGCGCACCGGCTGCAGAGCCTCCCCGACCAGCGCTTCGTTGACGAAGGGGCCGTAGCCTTCGGCCGTGTCGAAGAGCGTCACACCCCGCTCGACGGCGCCGCGGATCACCTTGATGGCCTCGCCCTTGTCGGCGGCCGGGCCAAGCCCGAAGCTCAGGCCCATGCAGCCCAGGCCGATTGCCGAGACTTCCAGATTGTCGCCGAGTTTACGTTGTTCCATGCTGTTCTCCATATTCATTACACTCTGCCGCGCCTTCACTTGCCGACCAGCTTCTGCCGGTCGGCGGCGTAGCGCGCGCCCTGCACGGCGATGCCGGACAGTGCCTCGGCAAGTTCGCGCAGCTCGTCGGGGGCCAACCGCAGCGTGGCGGCGCCGAGGTTTTCGGCCAGCCTGTGCGGTTTCGTGGTGCCGGGAATCGGTACGATCCAGGGCTTTTGCGCCAGCAGCCACGCCAGCGCGATCTGGGCGGGCGTCGCGCCCTTGCCGGCGGCGATCCGGCCGAGCAGGTCGACCAGCACCTGATTCGCCGCGCGCGCTTCCTGCGCGAAACGCGGCACGGTGTTGCGGAAGTCGGTCGGGTCGAACTGGGTGGCCGCATCGATCGCGCCGGTCAGGAAGCCCTTGCCGAGGGGACTGAACGGCACGAAGCCGATGCCCAGCTCTTCCAGCAGCGGCAGGATCTCCGCTTCCGGTTCGCGCCACCACATCGAATACTCGCTTTGCAGCGCCGCCACGGGCTGTACCGCATGCGCACGGCGGATCGTCGCCGCCCCGGCTTCCGACAGGCCGAAATGCTTGACCTTGCCCTCGCGGATCAAGTCCCGCACCGTGCCGGCCACGTCTTCGATCGGCACGTTCGGGTCGGGCCGATGCTGGTAAAACAGGTCGATGCTATCGGTCCCGAGGCGCTTGAGCGATTGCTCGGCCACCTCGCGGATGCGCTCCGGCCGGCTGTCCAGGCCGGCACGAGCGTCGCCGTCGCGGAAACCGAACTTGGTGGCGATCACGACCCGGTCACGGAACGGCGCCAGCGCCTCGCCGACCAGCTCTTCGTTCGGGCCATAGGCCTCGGCGGTATCGAACAAGGTCACGCCGCGTTCGACCGCCGTGCGGATCAGTTCGATGGCCGCGCCACGCTCGGCCGCCGGGCCATATCCATAGCTGAGTCCCATGCAGCCGAGGCCGATCGCAGAGACACGCAGTCCACTTTTTCCGAGTTCACGCTGTTCCATCGTTTGCTCCCTGTAAGCCAATACGAACACTGTAGCGGCGCCGCCATTGCTTGATAAGCCGGTACAATCCGCATGCCTTGATTAGCGGAGCTAATGAATCATGAAAGAGAACCTCAACGATCTGAGCGCTTTCGTGCTCGTCGCCCGCGAAGGCAGTTTTACGAAAGCGGCGGCCCGGCTCGGCGTGTCGCAGTCGGCCTTGAGCCAGACGATCCGGGGGCTGGAAGAACGGCTGGGCATACGCCTCTTGATGCGTACGACCCGCAAGGTGGCGCCGACGGATGCCGGCGAGCGCCTGCTCGGTGCCATCGGACCGAGGCTGGATGGCATCGAAGGCGACCTCGCGGCGCTGGGCGAGCTGCGCGACAAGCCGGCCGGCCCGGTCCGCATCACGGCCTCGGACCATGCCGCCAGCTCGATCCTGCTGCCGAAACTGCTGCCGCTGCTGGCCCGCTATCCCGACATCCAGCTCGAAATCAACACCGACTACCGGATGATCGACATCGTCGAGCAGCGCTTCGACGCCGGCGTGCGCCTCGGCGAACACTTGGCGAAGGACATGATCGCCGTGCGCATCGGTCCCGACGTCAGGATGGCGGTCGTCGCGGCGCCGTCCTATTTCGCCGCGCACGCACACCCTGAAAAACCCCAGGACCTGACGAGCCACGACTGCATCAATGTGCGCCTGCCCACGCATGGCGGATTGCTGCCGTGGGACTTCAGCAAGGAGGGACGCGCGCTGAACGTGCGCGTCGAGGGGCCGCTGATCCTGAACGGTTTTCCGCAGGTCCTGCAGGCCGCGCTGGCGGGTGCCGGGCTGGCGTTCATGCTGGAAGACACCGTGCAGCACCACCTCGCCGACGGCAGGCTCGTCCGCGTACTCGACGACTGGTGCAGCGTCTTTCCGGGCTACCACCTCTACTATCCGAGCCGGCGGCAGCCCTCGTCCGCATTCGCGTTGGTGGTGGATGCCTTGCGCTACAGGCGGCCATGAAAAAACAAAGGGTCACAAGCTTTCGCTTGCAACCCTTTATTCTTACTGCCGAATTGTGGTGCCGCTGACCGGAATCGAACTGGTGACCTTCGCATTACGAATGCGCTGCTCTACCGACTGAGCTACAGCGGCTAAACCGGAAAACCGTTTAACCTGTGTCTGCACTACCTTGCCATCAGACTGCTGGCGGCCCGGAGGCCATCATGGGTGTTGCTCAACCGAATGAGCTGCACCGCAAAGGAGCCCGCATTCTAACAACAACTCCGCAAACTTGCTAGTCCGACTCGGCAATTTTATGCGGAGCGGTCGAAAATCATGCCTGA
This sequence comes from Massilia sp. Root335, assembly GCF_001425685.1. Classification (GTDB taxonomy): domain Bacteria; phylum Pseudomonadota; class Gammaproteobacteria; order Burkholderiales; family Burkholderiaceae_D; genus Telluria; species Telluria luteola. The sequence continues at coordinate 37,972 of NZ_LMCY01000051.1, forward strand.
TGGTAGCTCGTCACGCGCTCCACTTCGCTCTTCGAGCCGAGGAACACGGGCACGCGCTGGTGCAGCTTCTGCGGAACGATGTCGAGGATGCGCTCGCGGCCGTCCGTCGCGGCGCCGCCGGCCTGCTCGACGATGAACGCCATCGGGTTCGCTTCGTACATCAGGCGCAGCTTGCCCGGTTGCGACGGGTCGCGCTGGTCGGCCGGGTACATGAAGATGCCGCCGCGGTTCAGGATGCGGTGCACGTCGGCCACCATCGAGGCGATCCAGCGCATGTTGAAATCCTTGCCGCGTGCGCCCGTCTTACCGGCCAGCATTTCATCGACATAGCGCGTGACGGGCGGATACCAGTGGCGCTGGTTCGACATGTTGATGGCGAATTCCTTCGTCTCTTCCGGGATCTGCATGTCCTTCTGCGTGAGGACCCAGGAACCCATCTCGCGGTCCAGCGTGAAGCAGTTGACGCCGTTGCCGGTGGTGAGCACGAGCATCGTCTGCGGGCCGTACACGGCATAGCCGGCCGCGACCTGCTTGCTGCCGGCCTGCATGAAGTCGGCTTCGGTCGGGTGCGTCATGCCGTCCGGCGCCTTCAGCACGGAGAAGATGGTGCCGATGGACACGTTGACGTCGATGTTCGACGAGCCGTCCAGCGGATCGAACAGCAGCATGTATTCGCCCATCGGGTAGCGGTTCGGGATCGGGTGGATGGATTCCATTTCTTCCGACGCCATCGCGGCCAGGTGGCCACCCCACTCGTTGGCCTCGAGCAAGATCTCGTTGGAGATCACGTCGAGCTTCTTCTGCACTTCGCCCTGGATGTTCTCGGTGTTGGCGCTGCCGAGGATATCGCCGAGCGCGCCCTTGCCGACCGAGTGCGAGATGGTCTTGCAGGCGCGCGCCACCACCTCGATCAGGAGGCGCAGCGACGCGGGGATGTTGCTGTGGAGACGCTGTTCCTCGACGAGGTATTGCGTCAGGCTGACACGTTTCATGGACTTCCTTCGTTTGTGAAAATGTTTAGTTGGCGAGGGCCTTGCTGACTACCTCGCGCACATCGTTCGACAGCTTGGCCTGTCCGGCCACCAGCTGCAACGCCCGCCTCATCTGGGCCTGCAGGTCCGGCGTGAAGCGGCGCCAGCGGTCCATCACGCGGGCCAGGCGGCTGGCCACCTGCGGGTTCAGCGCGTCCAGCGCGATCACCTGCTCGGCCCAGAACGCGTAGCCGCTGCCGTCCGGCGCGTGGAAGCCCACCGCGTTGCCGACACAGAACGTCGACACCAGGCTGCGCGCACGGTTCGGATTACGCAGCGTGAAGGCCGTGTGCGTCATGAGTTCGCGCACGCGGTTCACGTTGGTCGTCGGGGCCGCGGCCTGCATCGCGAACCATTTATCCACGACCAGCGCCTCGCCCTGGAATTCGTCGTAGAAGCGCTGCAGGGCGTCACCGGCCGCGGGCGCGCGCGCATGCACGAGGGCCGACAGGGCCGCCACGCGGTCCGTCATGTTCGTCGCAGCGGCGAACTGGCGCTGGGCCAGCGTCAGGCAGTCGTCGTCCGGGGCGGCGCACAGATAGGCCAGCGCCAGGTTTTTCAGTGCGCGCTTGCCGATCGATCCGGCGTCCGGGCTGTATTCGCCCGGCGTCTGGTTGGCGTCGTATTGCGCCCGCAATTCCGCGCGCAGGCGGGTGCCGATGGCGGCGCGCACGAACTGGCGCGCCAGGTGGATGGCGAGCGGGTCGACGACGTCCAGCTGGTCGGCGATCATCGATTCCGTCGGCAGCAGCAGCGCCTGCTCGCGGAAGGCCGGGTCCAGCGTATCGTCGGTGAGGATCTTGCGCATGGCGTCGACGAACACGTCGTCCAGGTCCGGCCTGGCGTTCTCGATGACGTTGCCGGCGGCGGCCACCTGGCCGGCCAGCTTCAGCAAACGGCTCATCGCGAGGCGCTGGCCCGCTTCCCAGCGGTTGACGGGGTCGCTGTCGTGGCTGAACAGGTGCACCAGCTCGGCGTCGTTGTAGCCGTATTTCAGGATCACGGGCGCGGAAAAATCGCGCAGGATCGACGGCGTCGGCTGTTCCGTGACGCCGGTGAAGGTGAAGGTCTGGTCGGCGTCGGTCAGCTCCAGCACGGCCGTCGTGCCGTGGTCTTTTCCGTCCACGGTGAGCGGCAGGTCGCGGCCGCCCTTGCCCAGCAGGCCGACGGCGACCGGGATGTGGAACGGCAGCTTTTCCGGCTGGCCCGGCGTCGCCGGACACGACTGGACGAGGCGCAGCGTGTACGTCTGCGCCTGCTCGTCGTAGCGGGTCTCGGCCTGCACGACGGGCGTGCCGGCCTGGCTGTACCAGCGCTCGAACAGCGTGAGGTCGCGGCCGTTGGCGTCGGCCATGGCGAGGCGGAAGTCGTCGCAGGTGACGGCCTGGCCGTCATGGCGTTCGAAATACAGGTCCATGCCCTTGCGGAAGCCCTCGCGGCCCAGCAGGGTCTGGTACATGCGCACGACTTCGGCACCTTTTTCGTAGACGGTGACGGTATAAAAATTATTGATCTCGACGAAGGAGTCGGGACGGACCGGGTGCGCCATCGGGCCGGCGTCTTCCGGGAACTGGGCCTGGCGCAGGGTGCGCACCTGGTCGATGCGGGTGACGGCCCGGCCCGTGTTCGTGCCGATCATGTCGGCCGAGAATTCCTGGTCGCGGAACACGGTCAGGCCTTCCTTCAGCGACAGCTGGAACCAGTCGCGGCAGGTCACGCGGTTGCCCGTCCAGTTGTGGAAGTATTCGTGGCCGACGACGGCCTCGATGCCCTGGAAGTCGACGTCGGTCGCGACGCGCGGATTGGCCAGCACGAACTTCGTGTTGAAGATGTTCAGGCCCTTGTTTTCCATCGCGCCCATGTTGAAGTCGCCCACGGCGACGATCATGAAGCGGTCCAGGTCGAGCTCCAGGTCCCAGCGCTCCTCGTCCCAGCGGATGCTGTGCTTGAGCGACTGCATCGCGTAATCGGTCTTGTCGAGGTTGCCCTCTTCCACCCACACCTGCAGCAGGGCCGTGCGGCCGTCGGCCAGTTCGAAGTCCTCTTCCTGGCACACGAGGCGCGCGGCGACGAGGGCGAACAGGTACGACGGCTTCTTGAACGGGTCTTCCCACAGCGCGTAGCGGCGGCCGTCCGGCAGGTCGCCTTCCTCGACGAGGTTGCCGTTCGACAGCAGCACCGGATACTTGTCCTTGTCGGCGCGCAGCATCACGGTAAAGCGGGCCATCACGTCCGGACGGTCCGGGAAATAGGTGATGCGCCGAAAACCTTCGGCCTCGCACTGGCTATAAAAACTGCCGTTGGACGTGTACAGGCCGCTGAGGGTAGTATTGCTTTCGGGAATGCAAACGGTTTCGATTTCCAGCGTCGCCTCTTCCGGCGCGTTGGGGATGCGCAGCAGGGTGCCCTCGACGGTGTACTCCCCTTCGGCCAGCGCCTTGCCGTTCAGGCGCAGGGACACCAGTTCGATGTCTTCGCCGTACAGCTCGATTTCGCGCTGGGCACTGGCGGGATTGCGGCGCACCGTCATGCGATTGGCGACGACGGTGCGGGCGGGGTCGAGATCGAAGCCGAGTTCAACGGTATCGACCAGATAACTGGGGGCGGTGTAATCCTTCCGGTAGATCGTCTGGGGCGTATCGGTGCGCATGGTCAGGTCCGCAAAGCCGTTGGTGGGATGCTTATTTTACCAACAGCTTCACGCCGCACTCCGTCTGACCTTTCTTTTGTATCGCCATGTATAGGCAGTAACCGTGCGTAAATGTATCGACGAACATCACGCATCAGGAATAATATGGTCACCTGAACAAGACCGATTACAGGATTTGACATCCGACAGACAGGGAATACCGAATAGATGGAGCGCATCATGAAACGTACCATGATCACGGCGGTCGCCTCGCTGAGCCTGTTGCTGGGCGGCTGCGCGACGACGATCCGCAGTGACGTCACCACCTTCAACCAGTGGCCCGCCCAGTTGCCCGACAAGAGCTATGCGTTCGAGACGCCGCCGCCGCAGGACAACACGCTCGAGCTGCAGAGCTACGAAAACCTCGTGCGCGCCCAGATGAGCCGCCTCGGTTTCCATGAGGCACAGCAGTCGCCGGCGCTGAAGGTATCGATGCGCTTCACGACCATCGACGTGCCCACGCAGGTCATCTACCCGGCCTTCACGCCGATGTACTCGCCCCGCTTCGCCTACATGGGGTGGCGCCGGCGCTACTGGGGCGGCTGGTACAGCCCGTTCTACGACCCGCTGTGGGGCCCGTACCCGGCCTATGACGTGCAGGAAGAACACCGCTACCACCGCCAGCTGCAATTGTCGATCGCGTCGGCGACGGACGGCAAGCGCCTGTTCGACGTCACGGTCCGCAACGTCAGCAAGCAGATGTCGACCCCGGCCGTGATGCCGGCCCTCGTGCAGAGCGCGTTCGAAGGCTTTCCTGGGCCGAATGGCGGGTCGCGGGTGATCGAGCTGAAACAGGACCCGCGGCAGAACGGTTGAATTCGCGCACCGTCGCCCCTGCGCAGGCAGGGGCCCAATTTTTACGTGTCTCGACAGCGCCAGC
>NZ_LMCY01000051.1:42720-133236 GCF_001425685.1 Massilia sp. Root335
TTCAGGCGTAGGGTGGGTGGACACCCCGTGTCCACCATCGTTCAACCGAGGTACGCTTCCGACAGGAACGTGATCCCCACGATCAGCAACACGGCCAGCATCAGCACCACCAGCAACCGCCCGAACCGCGGCGCCGTCGCCGGCTGCGGGTCGATCGGTGGTTCATTGTCGTCGCTAAATTCTCTCATGGCAGCAGGATCGTTTTGCCCGTCGTGCGGCGTCCTTCGAGGGCGACGTGGGCCCGGGCCGCGTCGGCGAGCGGGAAGCGCTGGTGGATCTCGATGCTCACCTGCCCGCTCGACACCATCTGGAACAGGTCGGCCGCCATCGACTCCCGCTGCGCCCGCGTGGCCGCATACGATTGCAGCGTGGGCCGCGTGATGTACAGCGAGCCGCGCGACGCCAGTTCGTTCAGCGCGAACGGCGGCACCGGCCCCGACGAATTGCCGAAGCTGACCATCAGCCCGCGCGGCCGCAGGCAGTCCAGCGAGCGCGTGAACATGTCCTTGCCGACGGAATCGTAGACGACCGGCACCCTGGCCCCATTCGTGATCTCAAGTACGCGCTGCACGACGTCCTCGGTGTTGTAATTGATGACGTGGGCGGCGCCATGCTGCTTTGCCAGCGCCGTTTTCTCGTTGGACCCCGCCGTGCCGATGAGGTTCACGCCCAGCGCGCGCGCCCATTGACACGCGATCAGTCCGACGCCGCCGGCCGCGGCATGGAACAGGACCGTCTCGCCCGCCTGCACGGCATAGGTCTGCTTGAGGAGGTATTGCACGGTCAGGCCCTGCAGCAGCATCGCGGCGCCCGTCTCGAACGAGATGTCGTCCGGCAGGTGCACGAGGACGTCGGCCGGCATCACGCGCAGCTGGCTGTAGGCGCCGTTCGGGCGCGCCGCATAGGCCACGCGGTCGCCCGGCCTGACGTGCGTGACGCCCTCGCCCACCGCCTCGACGACGCCGGCCGCTTCCTGGCCGAGGCCGCCAGGCAGGTCGAGCGGGTACAGGCCCGTGCGGAAATACGTGTCGATGAAGTTCACGCCGATCGCGTGGTTGCGCACGCGCGCCTCGCCCGGGCCGGGATCGCCGACTTCGACGTCGACGTACTCCAGTACCTCGGGCCCGCCCGTGCGTGCGAAGCGGATCGCTTTTGCCGTCGTCATGGCCGGTCTCCCGTCGATATCAGTTCGGCGTCGCCTGCAGCTGCGACAGCACGAGGTGGGCGCTCGCGACATTGGTCGCGCACGGGATGTTGTGCACGTCGCAGGCGCGCACGAGCGCGTTGATGTCCGGCTCGTGCGGCTGCGGGGTCATCGGGTCGCGCAGGAAGATCACGCAGTCGATCTCGCCGTTCACCAGGTGGGCGCCGATCTGCAGGTCGCCGCCGACCGGACCGGAATGCATGCGCGTCACGTCCAGGCCCAGTTCATTGATCAGGCGTCCGCCCGTGGTGCCGGTCGCCGACAGCGTGCAGCCGCGCAGGAAGTCGACGTACTCGGCGGCGAGCGCGATCATGTCGTCTTTTTTCTTGTCGTGGGCGATCAGGGCGATGCGAGGTTTCATGTTCCGTTCCGTTTCGGTTTGTCAGGATTGTTTTTTCAGCGACAGCAGATAGATCCCGGCCAGCACCAGGCCCGTTCCGGCCAGTTGCACGGTCGTGATCGCCTCCCCCAGCATGGCCCAGCCCAGGAACAGCGTCGACACGGGGCCGATCATGCCGGCCTGGGATGCCGTCGTCGCGCCGATGCGCTGGACCGCGGCCATCGTCATGAAGACAGGGAAGATGGTACAGAATATCCCATTCACGAGCGAGAGCCCGTAAACCGGCAGCGGCTGCACGAGCAGGCTCGCGGGGCGCAGCACGAAGAACTGGGCGATGCAGGCCACGCTCGAGACGCACATCGCGTATGCCACCAGGCGCAGCGAGCCGATGCGGCGCACCATCTCGCCGGTGCCCAGCAGATAGGTCGCGTAGCAGACCGCCGAGCCCAGCACGAACAGCGATCCCGTCACGGTATTGCCCGCGCCGCCTTGCAGGTCGTGCGCGAACACGAGCACGATGCCGCAGTACGACAGGCCGAGCGCGACCCATTGCGCACGGGCGATGCGGCGCTTGAGGCCCAGCGCCGTGATCAGGAGGACGAAGGTCGGCGTGAGGAACAGGATCAGGCGCTCCAGGCCCACCGAGATGTATTGCAGGCCGAGGAAATCAAGGTAGCTCGACAGGTAGTAGCCGACCAGCCCCAGCCCGACGAGACGCCAGCGGTCGCGCACGGCGAGCGGCGGCTCGGTCCGCATCTTCCACACGGCGACGGCCGCGAACACCGGAAACGAGAACAGCATCCTGAACGCGATCAATGTAACGGCATCGATGTGGTAGCGGTACAGCAGTTTGGCGACGATCGCCTTCGTGGAAAACAGGACGGCGCCGCCGATGGCGATCGCCAGGCCGCCCAGCACGGCCGGGCGTGGGTGCGACGCAACGGAAATGTCAACAGCAGATTTACTCATCCGACGATTGTACGGGGAATCCGCATCGTCGGCTGAGGACGCCTCCGAACCCGGCCGGTGGGGCACGGTCCAACTGCCATCATCGCTCAACCGCCGACCGGAGGATGTCCATGGCACACCATTGCACCCATCCACCCTGCCTTGTCCGCGCGACCGCGCAACCGGCCGGAGCCGGCAAGCGATGAGCCGCGCCAGCGGCGTCGGCCGCCCCGGTGCCGACCGCACCGTCGTCCTCGCCCTGCTGGCGCTGCTCGCGGCGCTGTGCTGGGCCTGTCTGCTGTTCCTGATCTTCCGGGCCGGCCGCCTGTCGCCGCCGGGTGCGGGCACCGGCGGCCACATCCTGGCCACCCCGTACCACACGGCCGACCTCGCGCGCCTGCTGGCGTTATGGATCGTCGTCATCGCCGCGATGATGCTGCCGGCCGCGGCGCCGTCCGTGCTGCTGTACGCACGCGTCAAGCGGCTCGTGCGCGAGCGCTGGGTCTATCCCTCCACCTTCCTGTTCATGCTGGGCTACCTGTTCGCCTGGACCTGTTGCGCCCTCGCCGCCACGTTGGCCGACTGGCAGCTGCACGACGCCGGCGCGCTCGACGAGACGATGGGCATCGCGCACCCGACCGTCGGCGCCCTGGCCCTCGTCGCGGCCGGCGTCTACCAGTGGACGCCCGCCAAGCACGTCTGCCTGGACAACTGCCGCGCGCCGCTGGCGTTCGTCCTCACGCACTGGCGCCGCGGCACGTGGGGCGCGTTCCGCATGGGGGTCACGGATGCCCGCTACTGCACGGGCTGCTGCTGGCTGCTGCTGGCGCTCGTGCTGCCGGCCGGCGTGCTGAACCTGCCCGTGATCGCCGGCCTGATCGCGCTGATCCTCGCCGAAAAACTGCTGCCCGGCGGCCACGTGGTGGCGTGCGCGACGGGGCTCGGGCTGGTCGGGCTGGGCACCGCATTGTTGTTTCCCTGACAGTTTTTAGACGGGGTGCCTATGCTAAAATGTCGAGGATTATCATACCCGGGGCCTCGATCATTGCAATCCAGCGAGGTCCTCTGCCTAAGGAAGACTCGACATGGCTGGACACAGCAAATGGGCCAACATCAAGCATAAGAAAGCCGCGACGGATGCGAAGCGCGGCAAGATCTGGACCCGACTGATCAAGGAAATCACCGTTGCCGCCCGCATGGGTGGCGGCGACGTTACGACCAATCCGCGCCTGCGCCTCGCCGTCGAGAAGGCGGCCGACGCGAACATGCCGAAGGATAACGTCAACCGCGCCGTGCAGCGCGGCTCGGGCGGCCTGGAAGGCGTCAACTACGAAGAAATCCGCTACGAGGGCTATGGCATCGGCGGCGCCGCCATCATCGTCGACTGCATGACCGACAACCGCGTGCGCACCGTGGCCGAAGTCCGCCACGCGTTCAGCAAGTTCGGCGGCAATATGGGCACCGAGGGTTCCGTCTCGTTCATGTTCAAGCACGTGGGCCAGTTCCTGTTCGCCCCCGGCGTCGAGGAAGACAAGCTGATGGAAGCCGCGCTGGAAGCGGGCGCCGACGACGTGATCCCGGACGACGAAGGCGGCTTCGAAGTGCTGTGCGATCCGAACGGCTTTGCCGGCGTCAAGGAAGCGCTGGAAGCAGCCGGCTTCAAGGCCGATTCCGCCGAAGTCATCATGAAACCGGACACCGAGACGGTGTTCACCGGCGAAGACGCGCTCAAGATGCAGAAGCTGCTCGACGCCCTGGAAAACCTGGACGACGTGCAGGAAGTCTATACGAACGCGGTCATTGAAGAATAAGCCTCATTCATAAGCCTCATTCAAGTACAAGCACAGGCATCGCCTGGCGAAAGCAATCCATGAAAATCCTGGTAGTCGGCTCTGGCGGCCGTGAACATGCCCTGGCCTGGAAACTGGCCCAATCCGAACGTGTCCAGATGGTCTATGTCGCACCGGGCAACGGCGGCACCGCGCGCGATGCGCGCCTGGTCAACATCGACATCACCGATCCGGCCGCGCTGGCCGACTTCGTCGTCGCGGAAAACGTCAACCTGACGCTCGTCGGGCCGGAACAGCCGCTGGCGGCCGGCATCGTCAACCTGTTCCGCGCGCGCGGCCTGAAAGTCTTCGGCCCGACCCGCGAAGCGGCCCAGCTGGAAAGCTCGAAGGACTTCGCCAAGGCCTTCATGCACCGCCACGGCATCCCGACGGCGCAGTACCAGACCTTCACCGACGTCCAGCAGGCCCACGCCTACATCGACGCCCAGGGCGCGCCCATCGTCATCAAGGCCGACGGCCTGGCCGCCGGCAAGGGCGTCGTCGTCGCCATGACCCTCGACGAAGCGCACCAGGCTGCCGACGACATGTTGTCGGGCAACCGCTTCGGCGACGCCGGCGCGCGCATCGTGATCGAGGAGTTCCTGGCCGGCGAAGAGGCGAGCTTCATCGTCATGTGCGACGGCAAGAACGTCGTCGCCCTGGCCACGTCGCAAGACCACAAGCGCCTCAAGGACCACGACCAGGGTCCGAACACGGGCGGCATGGGCGCGTACTCCCCGGCGCCCGTCGTCACGCCGTCGATCCACGCGCGCGTGATGCGCGAGATCATCAACCCGACCATCCAGGGCATGGCCAAGGACGGCATCCCGTACAGCGGCTTCCTGTACGCGGGCCTGATGATCGATGCGGCCGGCGTTCCCAAGGTCATCGAATTCAACTGCCGCATGGGCGATCCGGAAACGCAGCCCATCATGACGCGCCTGAAGAGCGACTTCGTGACGGTGCTGGAACATGCCTGCAACAGCACGCTGGACAAGGTCGAACTGGAGTGGGACCGCCGCACCGCGGTGGGCGTCGTGATGGCGGCGGCCGGCTATCCGGACGCTCCGGCCAAGGGCGACATCATCGACGGCATCCCCGCGGAAACGCCGGAATGCGTCACCTTCCACGCCGGCACGCAACTGGTCGGCGGCACGCTGCAGACGTCGGGCGGCCGCGTGCTGTGCGTCGTCGGCCTGGGCGACAGCGTCAAGATGGCGCAGAAGCAGGCCTACGAGACGGTCGAGAAGATCCACTTCAACGGCGCACAGTACCGGCGCGACATCGGCTGGCGCGGGATCAAGCAGGCGTAAGCGCTGCTTTTGGTTGCTTCGAAGCGGGATACGGCGAGAGCGGTGTCCCGCTTTCTCTTTGGCCGCTTCGGGTACGACTTCGGTAAGGAAATTGGGTCCCTGCCTGCGCAGGGACGACGGTTTTTAGGCCAACACAACAAGCACGTCGTCCCCGCGCAAGCGGAACCCCGAGTTCAAACGTCGTCCCCGCGCAGGCGGGACCCAAGTTCAAGCGTCGTCCCCGCGCAGGCGGGGACCCAAGTTCAAACGTCGTCCCCGCGCAGGCGGGGACCCAAGTTACGCACCTACCGACAAATTTCATCGTAGAGATCACGCCAATCGGCGTTCATACTCTGGATGAGATTAACCTTCCAGTCCCGCCGCCATTTCTTGATCCGCTTTTCACGTGTGATGGCCTGCGTGATGTCGGCATGCACCTCGTACCAGACGAGGCGTTTCGTACCGGCGTCTTTTGTGAACCCGCTTACGAATCCTTCGCGATGTTGCCAGACACGTTTGATCAGATCGGAGGTAACGCCGACGTATAACGTACCGTATGGCTTGCTAGCCAGGATGTAGACGTAGCTCGACTTGTCCATATTCGAGTCCTCGGTTCCGAAAATGGCATGGTCGGGCCGAGGACTCGATAGGCTGCTGAGAAGTCGCAAGAAGATCGACTTCGGAAGCCAGGCTTGGGTTCCCGCCTTCGCGGGAACGACGGTTTATGACGGCAACGATTCAACCGCGACGACGGCGCGCCAGCCCGCCGGCCGCCAGGCCGCCCAGCATCAGCGCCAGCGTGCCCGGCAGCGGTACCGCGCTGGCGGCCGCTTCGACGTCGACGTTGTCGATCTGGTTGAAGGCGCCGGAGCTCAGGCGCAGTGCCGTGATGCCGGTCAGCGCCGTGGTCCACGTGCCAGCGTCCTGGATCGAGCCGACCCAGGTGCCGTCGGCCGACACGTCGCTCGCGTCCGTGTAGTAATCGAAGCCTTTCAGGTCGAACTTGCCGCCGCCCACGCGGCTCAGGGTCACGAACGAGCCCGCGCCGTTTTCCATGCCGTCGTGCCAGTTATAGGTCTGCGGCTCGTACGTGCCGTCGCCGATGTGCGCCGCGCCGGCGTCCGCATTGGGCGCGTTCAGGGTCACCTGGAAGCCCGATTCCACATAGGTCAGATTCAGGCCGCTATAGGTCATGCTGTCGGCCAGCGCGAAGCCGTCGCCGTACATCATCTCGGTCAGGCCGTCGAAGTTCAGGACGGTCGCGCTGGCGCTGCCTGCCGCCACCAGGGCGACGGCGGCGAGGATGGTTTTGAATTTCATGTCAATCTCCGAAAATAATCTTGATCGATGCAGCCGGCGCCCGTGCAGGCGCCGGCATGGCCATCAATAGCTGAACACGACACCGCGGCCAGCGCCGGCGGCGTACACGCGTCCGGGCACCGTCTGGTCGGCCGCCAGGTTGCTGATGCCGGCGTACTGGTGCTTGTCGTCGTTGATCCGGCGCCAGGTCGCGGCACCATTGTCGGAGCGGTACACACCCCACACGTTATTGATCACACCGACGATGTAGATGGAGGACGAGTACGTCGCGCCGGCGGGCGCCTTGCCGAGTGCGATGGAAGTCGCACCGTACACTTCCGGATACATCCACGTCGGATTGGCACCCCAGTCCGGCGCCGTGGCGTTTACCTTGGTCCAGGTCACGCCCGAGTCCGTCGAGTGCAGGACGCTGAAGCCGTCAGCCAGCCAGACATCGCCTTCCGCGTTCGGATTGACCGCGACCGACGTGTGGCCGAAGTCCGCCACCAGCGCGCCCGCGCTCACGAACGTCGTGCTCTCGCTGAACGTGTGGCCGCCGTCCGTCGAATACCAGAAGTGGGCCGTGTCCGACCACTGGTTCCACCAGGCGCCGCCCGAGTTGTAGGCATAGACCTTGTTCGGGTTCTTGCGGTCGGCGACGATCCGGTAGGCGCGGTTGACGCCCACGGAAGGCAGCGCCGGCAGGTTCGTGTACGTCCAGGTCGCGCCGTTGTCGGTCGTGTAGGCCGGCACTGCTCCCGACGGTGCCCAGATGATGTTGCCCGGCTTGGTGACGGCGATCGTTTCCTCGTTGCTCTGGTTCGCCATCGCATCCGGATGCTTGCTGGCGAACGCCGTCCAGGTCACGCCGGAGTCGGTCGAGTACGCGCCGCGGGGGTTGTTCTGGACCCAGCCGCCACTGCCGACTGCCGCGATATAGGCTGGATTCGACCAGGCCATGTCGGTGGCGTGGCCGTTGCCGAACCAGCCGACCGGGCCACGCGTCGGTTTCTTCAGGAGCTCGGTCTGCACGTGCGTGCCGATGTCGCCGGAGCTTCTCAGCAGCGCGTAGCTGGCGCCCTTGGGGGGCGTCGTCAAGCTGATCGTCGCGGTTTCCTCGAGGCCGGTCACGTCCAGGTTCCAGTTGGGCGTGGCTGCCGACGCGCTCTTCGTGTCCCAGATCCCGCCGCCGAACACGTGCAGGATGTGGTCGGGGTTGCTCGGATCGATCTCGACGTCGTCGACCCAGCCCGAGAAGTCCACGTCGGACGGCGTATGCGGGGTCATCGACGCGATCTCGCGCCACGTCTGGCCGGCGTCGTCGGACACCTGCACGACCGGCTGGCCCTGCCAGTTGCCCCAGGAGTTCGAAACGCCCAGTGCAATGCGCGTCGTCGGGCCGGAACCGGACACGGACAGACCGCCCATGCCGAAGTTCACCCATTGCTCCGTATCGTAGCTCTTCAGCAGTGTCCAGTTGGTGCCGTCGAACTTGTACAACCTGCACGGACCGCCGGCGCCCGGGCCCATTTCCTTGGTGAACGCGACGTAGACAATGCCGTCCTTGGCGCGGACCATGTGCGGGATGTAGAAGCCGGTCACCGGGGTCGTCACGCCCGCCCAGGTCGCGCCGCCGTCGGTGGACTTGTACAGGTTGTAATTCAGGCCGGCCGCATTGGCGTAATCCGGCCCCACGGACGTGTAGATGGTCTGCGTGGCCGTGCCCGTGCCCGTGGTCGACGTGTCGAACAGCACACCCTCGATGCCGCCCAAGGTGCGTCCTGGCAAGCTGCCGATCTGGTCGCCGGGGTACTGGAACGACGTCAGGGACGTCACCTGGTTCCAGGTCTGGCCGTAATCCGTGCTCTTCCACAGGCCGGACGTGCGCGAACCGTAGTACAGGACCGACGGTTTGTTCGGATCGACCATCAGCCGCTCGCCGATGGCACGGCCCGGATCGTTGGAACCGGCGCGGAACGGCAAATCAACATGCGTCCAGTTGTCGCCGCGGTCCGTGGAAATGTACAGGCGGGCATTGGTGCCGGACCAATCGTACATGCCCGTGACCAGGTAGACGCGCTTGTCGTCGTTCGGGTCCAGGGCGACGCTTTCGGCGCCGTTGAAGAATTCTTCGCGGATGCCGAAGCCGTCCGTGATGGAGGTCCAGGACGAGGTCGCCGCATCCCAGCGATAGGTGCCGCCCATGTCGGTACGCGCATACAGGACGTTCGGGCTGGTCGGGTGGAAGATCAGGCCTGTCACGTAGCCGCTGCCGCCGTACTTGACGCTCTGCCACCGGTTACCCGTCGTCGCGACATCGGCGCCGCCGCCGGACGCGCTGCCGACCATGGCGGCAAGGGAGGGCGACTGCGACGACGGGCTGCTGCCGCCGCCGCACGCTGCCACCAACCCGGCCAGGGCGCAGGCAAGCGCAAGGGATTGCTTCTTCATGCTTGGACTCCAAGAAAATTGATGAATCGTGGTTGCCGGTAAGGCGGACGAGCCGCCGGATCGACGCGCCCCGGCCGGCCCGGCGCGCGTTTGTTGCAATGCACCAACTCACCGGCACGGCCGAACTCGGCCTGCCCGTACGCTGGTGCGTTTAATCGGAAGGAAGAAAAATGGCGGCATACCCGCCATGGCGCGGGCGCGCTACGGTCGTGGCCGAGGGGTGGATGTTTGCTTCAAGGCGGTCTCCGGTTTTATCGTATGTCTTCTTTCCAGCGCGCGTCGACGACGGCCACGCTGGATATGAAATCGTTTTCTTGAGACCTAGAGTATTGACAAAAGGTATGCATTTCTTGCACTTCCGGCTATAAAAGCTTGAAATGTGCAGAAAGTTGAAGAGATTGAGGCAGAATTTATAGTGACGCCCAGGGCCGTCGCCGGGCAATGTGGTAGAGGTTTCCGAGAAGAAACTAACACTGCCGGCAGTTGCTGCCACGATCCCCCGCATCAGTGTACAATCCCCCGTTCATTTTTTTCTCACCCATTCCCACATGTCCACCCCGAATCCCGCCGCCGTCAAGGCCTGGCTGCTCGACCTGCAGGCGCGCATCGTGCAAGCGCTGGAAGGCGTCGACGGCAAGCCCTTCTTGCGCGATACGTGGGAACGGCCCGAAGGCGGCGGCGGCATCTCGCGCCTCATCGAGGAAGGCAATGTGATCGAACGGGGCGGCGTGAATTTCTCGCACGTGCGCGGCACGAGCCTGCCGCCGTCGGCGATGGCCGCGCGGCCGGAACTCGCGGGCCGCGCGTGGGAAGCGATGGGCGTGTCGCTCGTGATCCATCCGCGCAATCCGTATGCACCCACCGTGCATATGAACGTGCGGTTTTTCGAAGCGACGGCCGAAGGCAAGGACCCCGTCTGGTGGTTCGGCGGCGGCATGGATCTCACGCCCTGTTACGGCTTTGAGGCCGATGCGCGCCACTTCCACCAGGTCTGCCACGACGCGCTGGCGCCGTTCGGCGACGACCTGCATCCGCGCTTCAAGCGCTGGTGCGACGACTATTTCTACGTGAAGCACCGCAAGGAAGCGCGCGGCGTCGGCGGCGTCTTCTTCGACGATTTCAACGAACTCGGATTCGACACGTCGTACGCCATGGTGCAGGGCGTCGGCAACGGCTTCCTCGACGCCTACCTGCCGATCCTGCAGCGCCGCAAGGACCAGCCCTACGGCGAACGCGAACGCGATTTCCAGGCCTACCGGCGCGGGCGCTACGTCGAATTCAACCTCGTCTGGGACCGCGGCACGCTGTTCGGCCTGCAGTCGGGCGGGCGCACGGAGGCGATCCTGATGTCGATGCCGCCGATCGTCAAATGGCGCTACGACTGGCATCCCGAACCGGGCAGCCCGGAAGCGCAACTGTATTCGGACTTCCTTCCCCACCGGGACTGGCTGGCTTCGTGACGACGTGTGCGAATTCCTGTGTAGCACTGCTGGGAGGTAGTTTCGATCCGCCGCATCACGGCCACGTCGCGCTGGCCGAACTGTTCGCGCGCCTGCTCCGTCCGGACGAGCTGCGCGTGCTGCCGGCCGGCCAGCCGTGGCAAAAAAAGACCGGCCTGGAAGCGGGCGACGCCGAGCGCGTGGCGATGCTCGAACTGGCGTTCGCGGGCAGCAGCGCGCCGGTGACGATCGATACCCGCGAAATCGCCCGCCACGGAGCGACGTACACGGTCGAAACGCTGCGCGAAGTGCGCGCGGAACTGGGTCCAAGCGTCTCCATCGTGTTCGTGATGGGCGCGGACCAGCTGCAAAAACTGGACACCTGGCGCGACTGGCAGGACCTGTTCGCGCTGGCGAATTTTGGCGTCGCCGCCCGCCCCGGCTACGGGCTCGACGATGCCGCGCTGCCGCCCGCCGTGGCGGCGGAACTGGCGCACCGGCGCGCGTCGTTCAACGATGTGCGCGCGAGCCCGGCGGGCAAAGTCTGCCTGGCGCACACGCTGGCCGTCGACATCTCGGCCACCCAGGTGCGCGCTGCGCTGCACGCGCAACCCCGTACTGACATAAGCGCGCTGGTTGCGCCGCAAGTGCTAGACTATATTCAACAACATAACTTATACAAAAGCTAATGGATATCAAGAAACTGCAAACGCTCGTCGTCGACGCCCTCGAAGACGTCAAGGGCCAGGAAATCGTCCTGTTCGACACGACGCACCTGACCAGCCTGTTCGACCGCATCGCGGTCGTGTCGGGCACGTCGAATCGCCAGACCAAGGCGCTGGCCGCCTCGGTGCGCGACAAGGTCAAGGACGCAGGCGGCGACGTGATCGGCATGGAAGGCGAAGACACGGGCGAATGGGTCCTCGTCGACCTGGGCGACATGATCGTGCACATCATGCAGCCGGCCATCCGCCAGTACTACCGCCTGGAAGAAATCTGGGGCGACAAGCCGGTGAAGCTGGGCGCCGCCAAGCGCAAGTCGACGACGGAAGGCCTGGACGCGGCCGCGCCGAAAGCGAAGTCGAAGCACCTCGCCGCCAACCAGGAACAGGAAGACGCGAAACCGGTGCGCGAGCGCAAGCCGGCGGCCAAGAAATCGGCCGACGCCAAGCCGGCCGCCAAGAAACCGGCCGCCAAGAAGATCCCGACCGGCGCCACCGTGAAGGTTGCCGTGTCCAAGACCGCCGCCGCGGACGCGAAGGCCGCCAAGGCCGCCAAGGCTGCCGCCGCACCGAAGCGCGCCACCAAGGCCGCGGCCGAGGGCGCCGCACCGGCCAAGAAAGTCATCCGCCGCATCAAAAAAGCTGACGAATAAGCTGCGATGCAGTTGATCATCGCCGCCGTCGGCCACAAGATGCCGGCCTGGATCGAGACCGGCTTCGCGGAATACGTCAAACGCATGCCGCCCGAGCTGCGCATCGTGCTCAAGGAAATCAAGCCGGTGGAACGTTCCGGCAGCAAGACGGCGGCCACCGCGATGGCGCTCGAGCGCGAGCGCATCGAGGCCGTGCTGCCCAAGGGTGCGCGCATTGTCGCCCTCGACGAACGCGGCAAGGATCTCACCAGTGTCGGCCTGTCGCAGCAACTGGAGGCCTGGCAGCAGGACGGGCGCGATTGCGTCTTCCTGATCGGCGGGGCCGACGGCCTCGATCCGGAACTCAAGGCGCGGGCCGATGGCCTGATCCGCATCTCCAGCATGACACTGCCGCACGGTATCGTGCGCGTGATGCTCGCGGAACAGTTATATCGTGCCTGGACGATTACCCAGAACCATCCCTACCATCGAGTGTGACCCGATGAAACCGCTCGACAAGAAAATCTACCTCGCCTCGAAGAGCCCGCGCCGGCGCGAACTGCTGCGCCAGGTCGGCATCGACTTCGACATCCTCAGCCTCCGCTCCGACCCGGCCCGCGGCATCGACGTCAGCGAAGACACGTTCGCGGACGAGCCCGCGCTCGACTACGTGGCGCGGGTGGCGCGCGAAAAAGGCGCGTTCGCGTGGAACGTGCTGCACCTGCGCCGCATGCCGCTGCGCCCCGTGCTGTCGGCCGACACGACCGTCACCATCGACGGCGAGATCCTCGGCAAGCCGGCCAGCCACAAGGAAGCCGTCGCCATGCTCGAACGCCTGTCGGGCCGCACGCACCAGGTGCTGACGTCCGTCGCGCTGCACTACACGGACGTGTTCGAGCAGGTGACGCAGGTGTCGGACGTGCGTTTCGCGAAGCTCACCCCGGCCGCGATCCAGGCGTACTGCGCCACGCCCGAGCCCTACGACAAGGCCGGCGGCTACGGCATCCAGGGCCTCGCCGCCCTGTTCATCGAGCATATCGAGGGCAGCCATTCCGGCATCATGGGGTTGCCGGTGTTCGAGACGGCGCAGTTATTGCAGAAAGCGGGCGTCTGCATTTTGTAGGGTGGGCGGCCCTCCGCCCACGCGCGACATATGCGGCTCATTGGCGTAACGCGTGGGCACGGAGTGCCCACCCTGCGTGTATGATGTGATCCTGGACAACAATTAAAACCTGGTCACATGACTGAAGACATCCTGATCAATATCAACCCGCAAGAAACACGGGTCGCGCTGGTGGTACAGGGTGCCGTTCAGGAGCTGCACATCGAGCGCACGCTCACCCGTGGCCTGGCGGGCAATGTCTATCTCGGCAAGGTCGTGCGCGTGCTGCCGGGGATGCAGTCGGCCTTCATCGACATCGGCCTGGAACGCGCCGCGTTCCTGCACGTGGCCGACATCTGGGAAGCCAAGCCGCACGACGGCAGCAATGCCGCCAGCAGCAGCAACAGCGCGCCGACCCCCATCGAAAAGATCCTGTTCGACGGCCAGGTGCTGACCGTGCAGGTGATCAAGGACCCGATCGGCACCAAGGGCGCGCGCCTGTCCACGCAGATCTCGATCGCCGGCCGCATGCTCGTCTATCTCCCGCAGGACAAGCACATCGGCATCTCGCAGAAGATCGAGAAGGAATCCGAGCGCGAAGCCCTGCGCGCGCGCCTCGCGGGCCTGCTGCCGCCGGACGAGAACGGCGGCTACATCGTGCGCACGCAGGCCGAGGATGCGTCCGACGCCGACCTCGCCGCCGACATCGACTACCTGCGCAAGACGTGGGGCGCGATCACGAAAGGCGCGCGCACGCGTCCCGCGACGAGCCTCTTGTACCAGGACCTGAGCCTGGCCCAGCGCGTGCTGCGCGACTTCGTCCACGACGAGACGGCCGCGATCCTTGTCGACTCGCGCGAGAACTACCTGAAACTCGTCGAATTCGCCCAGGTGTACACGCCAAGCGTCTTGTCGCGCCTGCAGCACTACACGGGCGAGCGCCCGCTGTTCGACCTGTACGGCGTCGAGGAAGAGATCCTGCGCGCGCTGGGCCGGCGCGTCGACCTCAAGTCGGGCGGCTACCTGATCGTCGACCAGACCGAGGCCATGACGACGATCGACGTCAACACGGGCGGCTTCGTCGGCGGGCGCAATTTCGCCGACACGATCTTCAAGACGAACCTGGAAGCGGCGCATGCCATCGCGCGCCAGCTGCGGCTGCGCAACCTGGGCGGCATCATCATCCTCGACTTCATCGACATGGAGAACAACGAGCACCGCAACGCCGTGCTGGCGGAGCTCAAGAAAACGCTGTCGCGCGACCGCACCAAGGTGTCCGTGAGCGGGTTCTCGGCACTGGGCCTGGTCGAGATGACGCGCAAGCGCACGCGCGAATCGCTGGCCCACATCCTGTGCGAGCCCTGCCCCGCCTGCGCCGGCAAGGGGCAGGTAAAAACGAGCCGGACGATCTGCTACGAAATCCTGCGCGAACTGCTGCGCGAGGCCAAGCAGTTCAACCCGCGCGAGTTCCGCATCGTCGCCTCGCAGGAAGTGGTCGACATGTTCCTCGAGGAGGAATCGCAGCACCTGGCCATGCTCGGCGACTTCATCGGCAAGAAGATCTCGCTGCAGGTCGAGCGGGGCTATCATCAGGAGCAGTACGACGTCATCCTGATGTAAGAGAACAAGCTTTCAATCAATGACTTAAATCCAGCCAGGGGCACTCGCCCGCCGCGTGCAGCCGTCCGCGGCCGCCGCGCTTGGCCTCGTACAGGGCGCGGTCGGCTGCTGCCAGCAGCTCGTCGTAGACCCGCTCGAAGTACTGGCGCGGCGGCGCGGACGCGCTGCGCAAGGTTTCCGGCACTGGCAGCAGGGTCGCCATGCCGACGCTGCCGCGCACCGGCAGGCTTCGGCCCTGCCACTCGATGCCCGTGTCCTGCAGCAGGTCGAGCAGGCGTGCGGCGACTTGGGCTGCACCAATCTCGCCCGTATTCGGCAGGACGACGATGAACTCGTCACCGCCGTAGCGGCCCGCCATGTCGCCTTCGCGCACGATGGCGCGCAGCAGGCGGCCCATGGCGACCAGCGCCTGGTCGCCGGCCAGGTGGCCGCTGTCGTCGTTGATGCGCTTCAGGCCGTCCATATCCACCATCAGGAGCGTCAGCGGGCCGCCGTGGCGGCAAGCCTTGCGGATCTCGACGATCGTCCACTGTTCCACGAAGCGGCGCAAGTGCACGCCCGTGAGCGGGTCGACGGTGGCCATTTTGAACAATTGCGCGTTGCGGATTGCCACCGCGGCCTGGTTGGCGAACACGGACACCAGTTCCAGGTCCTGGTTGTCGACGATCGGCTTGTCGAGGTAGATCACGCCGATCGCCTGATCGGCCACGCACAGGGGCACGACGGTGGCGTCGGTGCCGACCTGTGGGCGGCGGCTTCGCGTGGCTTGGTCCAGCGCCCGCGCCAGGAGGCCATCGAGCTCCTGCTCGTTCAACCCGCCGGCCCCCGCGTAACGGCCGGTCGCCGCGTACACGGTGGGACCGGCATCGTCCTCGAACACGGCGAGGAAGCAGGACGGCGCGACGCCGGGATCGTCGGTGTGGTGCTCCCGGCTGGCGACGCATGAATTAGCGACGCCGAACAGGCCGGTGACCTGGAAGATGATGTCCTGCAGCAGGTTTTCCAGCGGCTGCAGCCGGTGCAGCCCGGGCGTCGCGTCGAGGATGTAGCGCAGGCCCACGCGGCTCTTGTGCAGCAGCCGGGCCGAATGGGCCGCTTTCAGTCCCACGTCCACCCACATCAGCAGCTTGTCGGGCCCCTCGCTCTTATCGTGGTAGCCCTGGATGTCGAGGCGCCTGAGGAGCGCGCGCGGCGGCTGCTCGGACGCGTAGCCGGTCTGCAGGATCACTTGCAGCATCGGGTTCGTCTTGCGCAGTTCGCCCACCACTTCCTCGCCGGTCATGCCGTGCATGTAGAAATCGAGCAGCAGCAGGTCGACGTGGACGCTGGCCAGCAACGCCAAGGCCTCCTCGCCGTCGCGGGCGGTCAGCACACGGTGGCCTTCACGTTCGAGCAGCTTGCGGATGGCGTCGAGGTAGGTCTGGTCGTCATCGGTGAGGAGGATGACCCAATCGGTGCGGGTGGCGTGGCGGGTTTTGCGGACCATGGTCACGGATCCTTTCCGGGATGGGGGAAATGCAGGGTGATGCGGGTACCGACGCCGAGCGTGCTGGCGACGTCGATACTGCCGCCGAATTGCGCGACGACGATGTCGTGCACGATCGCCAGGCCCAGACCCGTGCCCTGGCCGAACGGCTTCGTGGTAAACATCGGCTCGAAGATGCGGCGCAGGTCGGCCGGCGCGATGCCGGCGCCGTCGTCCAGTACGGCGAGTTCGATGCCGGCCCTTGACTCGGCCGCGCGGACGATGATCGACTGGGCGCCTGCGTCAACGGCGTTGGTCAGCAGGTTGGTGACCATCTGGCCCAGCCCGGCGGGCGTGCCCGTCACCTCCAGCGAGGGGACGGGCGCATCCAGGCGCACGGTGCAGCGTTGGCGCTTGAACTGGTGGTCGAGCAGCAGGATGCTTTCTTCGAGCGCCGGCACGACGGCGAAACGCACACGCTCCTCGTTGCCCTGGTCGCGCGTGTGGTGCTTGATGCTACGGACGAACGCAGCGGCGCGCTGGGCCGAAAGCGTGGCCTGGGTGGCGCACTGGCGCATCTCGGCGACGATCTGGCGATGGTCTTCCTCCGTGACTTCGGCGTCGCCCGCCGACTCCGCGTATTCGGTGACGAGCGCGTCCAGCTCTCCCAGTGCGGCCCGGATGGTCGCCAGCGGTGTGTTCATCTCGTGTGCGATGCCGGCGGTCAGGCGGCCAAGGGCCGCCATCTTCTCGGCGATCAGGAGTTTGTCCTGGTTTTCCTTGAGCGCCTGGTGCGCCGCTTCCAGTTCCTGCTGGCGCCGCGCCAGCGCCTGCTCGGCCAGTTCGCGCTCGGTCACGTCGAGCGCGATGCCGATCATGTGCGACGGCTGGCCGTTCGGGTCGAGCAGCGGGATCTTGCGGGTCAGGACGTAGCGCATGTCGCCGCCGGCGCGCCGGACGGCGGTCACGGGCTGGTCGACGATCGTGCCGGACGCCAGCGTCTCGTGGTCGCTCAGCGTGTCCAGGTCGGCCGCCTCGGGCGGATCGACGTCGTGGACGGTGCGGCCCAGGATCCGTTCGCGCGGTATGCCCAGCCAGCGCGCGCGCTCGCGGTTCACGAATTCGAAGCGCAGGCCCGGCAAGCGCTTCACGAACAGCATGGCCGGCATGTTTTCGACCACGGCGTCGAGGAAGGCGGCCGCCTGGCGGGCCGCGCGCGCCTGGTTGACGGTTTCTTCCAGCGTGGCGACCAGCCAGGTGGCGTGCGCGATCTGGAAAGCGTCGACATTGCCGGCGTCGACCATCCCGGCGTGGAGGAGCATCCTGCCGCCGGGGGCGGCGTCCAGCGTGGCCAGCAGCGCGTCGAGCCAGACGCCCGGATCGAAAAACAATGACAGGGCGAGCCGGCCCTCGCGCAGGGCGCGCAGGCTGTCCGGCGCGGCACCGAAACCGGCCACTGCCAGCCTGGGCGCCCGTGGTCCCGCAGCCGCCAGGGCGTCCAGCACGCCCAGCGCCAGTACGTCCTCCACTGCCAGCACCACGTCGCCGTCGCCCAGCCGGCCTTCCGCGAGCAGCGCGGCCGCCTGCGCCTGGGCGTGCACGCGCATGGCGTCCGGCGCGCTGCTGGTGCAGGGGACGGCGATCGTCAAGTGCGTGACCTCGGGTGCGCGGGCGCGCAGCGCGGCGGCATCCACGCGCGCGTGCGGCGTTTCGCCCAGCAGCAGGGCGCGCACGGGGCGTCCCCTGGCCAGCAGCGAGGTCGCGCGGGCCAGTCCCTCCCCGTGGTCGGCCCGGACCTGCGCGTGGACCACCCGGGGCGGCACCCCGGCCAGGTCACCCAGCAGCAGCACCCGTGCGCCTGCCGCGTGCAGGCGTTCGACATGGGGCACCAGGGCGGGCAGGTCGCGTTCCAGCGGACGCAGTACGAGCACGTCGCCGGCGCCCAGCTCCAGCGCGGCCAGCACGTCGCACTGGTGGGTGGTCGAGCGGACTGGCACGTCCTCGAGCCGGAACCCCGCCTCCGTCACGCGTACGCGCGCCTGGACACGGAAGCGGGTCCAGTAGAACGACAGGTCAAGGTCCGGCAGGCACAGGACGAAACGCGTTACGGCTGGCATCGAGACAGATGTTTGGAGACGGTGGAGACCCTTGAGCCATTTTACGCACGAACAAAATTATCTGTGAGAAAAAGCAAGATCGTTGTGGTTTTCATGCGCCCGGACGCGGGAGGCGTCGCGGCCCGGTACGCGTTCATGAAGACGGTGCGGCTCGAATGATGGGACGTCGATGTACCGATAACGATAAAATCGATTACTCCTGATTTCGACGGCATTAAATGCTGCTGGATAATTGAAAAATGTTACGACGTCATCCTGATGTGGCACCTCGATGTTAATTTAATACGCCAGTTTCGCCGCTTGCCCAGCAGGGACTTGTCATCGTGTTCAATAGCTGTTGCTCACATAGGACAATGCGTCTAAATATATAACCGGGGGCAACGCAGTGTCCCAGTTTGGACTACAATTCGAGACAATTTGTTGAAGATTTCGAGAGTTGGCGGTCGTGCGCATCCCTACCACGCTTCGGGTACGCAGCCAGCCGACCGGTTAGCGCTGCTGATCGCAGACCCTGATACACCGCTGGCGGCGTCGGACAATAACTGGCAGGCGACCCGTAAGAGACAATGAACGTACCCCTCATTCCTTCCGATCTGCTGAAGAAATCGGACAAGATCCTGTTCATCGCCCACCTGGCGTTGGGCGATTACACGTATTTGCAGAACTGCTTCCAGGCATTCGCGCGCGCCTACCCGCACCTGAAAATGCACCTGTGGGTGGACGAGGTCCGGCGCACGAGCGACGCCTCGCAGTGGCCGCACCTCAAGAAGAACGTCCTGTACGACTGGCTCGACGCCTGCGACTTCATCGAGAAGGTCTACAACCAGAACTACTCGCCCGAGCTGTTCCGGGCCTCCATCCGCGACGCGCAGCAGGAGCACTACCCGATCGTCGTCTCGCTGGGCACCTTGCGTCCCCATTTCTATGCCGACCTCGCGCGCGAGATCAGCCCGGACGGTTTCGTGTTCGGCCTCAAGAAGCCGCTCGGCCTCCTGGGCATGCATCACTGGTTCAGCTTCCGCAAGCTGGACGCCAGCCTCGATCCGGACGTGGCCGACCGCACGAGCGCCCCGCACATCAGCGACGTGCATGCCGAATGGTTCCGCCAGCTGGCCGCCGTCGACATCCCGCCGGCCGAGCGCATTCCGTTCGTGCACATCCCCGACCAGTTCGTCGAGGGCGCCAAGGTGCGCCTGCACGAATGGGGCTTCGACGGCCGCCGGGGCAAGCTCGTGTTCATCAACCCGTTCGCCAAGACGCGCAAGCGCTGCTGGCCCGTCGAGCGCGTGGCCGAGCTGATCGAGACGATGCGCGCGCAGCCGGAATGGCGCGACGCCTGCTTCATCGTCAACGCGGTGCCGCAGGAAGTCGACAACGTGAAAGCCATGCTGGTGCGCCGCCAGCTGGACCGCACGGAGCTGTTCAGCGCCAACGAAAACTTCTTCCAGCTGCCGGCGATGCTGGCGCAGTGCGACCTGATCGTGTCGGTGGAAACGGCCGTCATGCACCTGGCGAACGCCGTCGGCGTGCCGGTGGTCGCGCTGATGCGCCAGAAGACGCCGGAATGGGCGCCGGTGGACAAGGCCAACAGCACCGTCGTCACGGCGGATCAGCGGCGCGACTGGGTCAAGGCGATTCCGGTGGATGCGGTGATGCACGCGCTGGCGTAGCGTCAAGCTGGTTGAGTCAACGGGGGCCGCGGTTGCGGCCCTTTGCTTTTTGCGGCTCGACGAACTTGGACCCCTGCCTTCGCAGGGGCGACGTGCAAACGGTGCCGGTAACGCAAGCACGTCGTCCCCGCGCAGGCGGGGACCCAAGTTCACTTCGCCGACGGGAAAAACAACTGCTCCCCTTCCGGCTTGAACGACGCGATTTTCGCCTGCCCCTCCGGCGACGTGATCCACTCGATCAACGCCGTCGCGCCCTTGTAATTGATGCCCTTGTGCTTCGCCGGATTGACGGCGATGATCCCGTACGGATTGAACATCCGCTTGTCGCCCTCGACGAGGATGGCCAGGCCGGTCTTGGCCTTGTACGCGCCATACGTCGCGCGGTCCGTCAGCGTGTAGGCTTTCAACTCAGCCGCCATGTTCAGCACCTCGCCCATGCCCAGGCCGGCCGACACGTAGTTGGCGCCCACCGGCCTGGTGCCGGCCTGCCGCCAGTAGGCCTTCTCCATCACGTCCGTGCCGGAATTGTCGCCGCGCGAAATGAACTTCACGTTCGCGGCCGCGATCTTCCTGAACGCGGCGATCACGTCATGGCTGCCCCTCACGCCGGCCGGATCGGCGGTCGGCCCCGCGACGATGAAGTCGTTGTACATCACGTCGTGGCGGTCGATGCCCCACCCCTCCGCCACGAATTTGTCTTCCAGCTTGCGGGCGTGGACGAGCGTGACGTCGACGTCGCCGTTCTTGCCCAGCTCCAGCGCCTTGCCGGTGCCGACCGAGATCACGTTGACCTTCATGCCCGTCTTCGCTTCGAAGGCCGGCAGCAGATAGCCCAGCAGGCCCGAGTTCTCGGTGCTCGTGGTGGTGGACAGGCGCAGGACGTGGTCGGACTGCGCGTGCGCGCACGGCGCGACGGTCAGGCAGGCGGTCATGCAGGCGATGAGGCCCAGGATGGAACGGCGTGGCATGGAGTCTCCTTCGTATCAACGGTATTCGAGGTGCCCGTCGCGCAGCTTCAGCCGCTGCACGCCGTGCAGGTTGATCAGGTCGCGGTCGTGGCAGGCGATGACGATGCTGCTGCCGGCTTCGACCATCGTCGGGATCAGGGCGATCACCTGTTCGCGCGCGGCGCCGTCCAGGTTCGATGTCGGCTCGTCCAGCAGCAGCAGGCGCGGTTGCAGCACCTTCGCACGGGCCAGCGCCACGCGCTGTTTTTCGCCGCCCGACAGCTTGGTCGGGTCGGTATCGCGCAGGTGCGCCACGCCGGCCCAGGCCATCGCCTCGTCGACGACGGGCCGCACGGCGGCGGCAGGTTCGCCGCGCAGGACGAGGCCGTAGCCGATGTTGGCGGCGACGCTCGTCGAAAACAGGATCGGATGCTGGTGCACGTAGACGATGGCCCGACGCAGCGCGCGCGGGTACGGGTGCACGCGCAGCACGTCCTCGCCGGCGAAGCGCAGGCTGTCGATCTCGGCCCGTTCCAGGCCGCCCAGCACGCGCAGCAGCGTGCTCTTGCCGGCGCCGTTCATCCCCGTCAGCACGTAGGCGCTGTGCGTCGCGATCTCGAGCACGTCGATGTCGAACAGCAGCCGGTCGCCGTGGCGCTTGCGCAGGCCGCGCACACCCAGCAGGGCCTTGCGGCGCTCGTCGCGCTGCGGCGCGTTGGCGTTCTCGTGGACGGCCGCCGCGATCTGCGCGTGGATGCCGATGCTCATGCGCGCTCCCGCACCGTGTGGGCGTCGCCCTGCAGCAGCATCAGCGCGCCGTTCATCAGCAGCGCGATCGAGACCAGCACGATGCCGAGCGCGATCCCCTGCGCGAACTCGCCCTTGCTCGTCTCCAGCGCGATCGCGGTCGTGATCGTGCGCGTCTCGCCTTCGATGTTCCCGCCCACCATCAGCGCGCACCCGACTTCCGAAATCACCCGGCCGAAGCCGGACAGCACGGCCGCCATCACGCCGAAGCGCGCCTCGTGCAGCACGCGCACCATCACCTGCAGCGGCGAGGCGCCCAGCGCGATCGCCGTCTCGGCGTAGCGCGGATCGAGTCCCTGCACGGCGGCCAGCGTGAACGCGAGCAGCACGGGCAGCGCGACGACGCACTGGCCGAACACGATGCCGGGCTGCGAGAACAGCCATTGCAGGCCGCCCAGCGGCCCGTGGCGCGACAGCAGCAGGTACAGCACGAGGCCGATCAGGACGGTCGGCAGCGACAGCGCCGCCTGCGCCAGCCAGATGACGATGCGCCGTCCGGTAAAGCGCCGCATCGCGACGACGTAGCCGATCAGGATGGCCGGCGGCGCGGCCAGCAGCAGGCCGACGAGGCTCGTCTTGAGCGACACCCAGACGATGCGCCACAGGTCCGCGTCGCCCGTGAACAGCAGCGCAAAGGCGCGCAGGACGGCATCCTCGATGTCGTTCATGGGCAGACGTCAGGCCGTGCGCAAGGTGCGGGCCGCCTCCAGCGCGGCCAGCCACTCCGGTTCGAACACGAGGCGCTCTTCCCCGGACAGCAACAGGAAATGATGACCGCTGCAGCGCGCCAGCAGCGACATGCCGACCTGCGCCGCCACCGCATGGCCCATCTGCGTCGTGCCGGAGCGCGACAGCAGGAACGGGATGCCCATCTGCGCGCCCTTGATCACCATTTCGGACGTCAGCCGGCCCGTCGTGTAGAACACCTTGTCGGCGCCGTCGACACCTTCGAGCCACATCAGGCCCGCGATGGCGTCGACGGCGTTGTGACGGCCGACGTCCTCGATGAACCACAGCAGTTCGCCCTCGCCCGTGAACAGCGCGCAGCCGTGCACGGAGCCGGCCTGCTTGTACACGGATTGCTGGGTGCGCACCGTCTCGACGATGCGGTGCACGACCGACTGGCGCAGGCGCGCGTCCGGCGGCAGCACGATGCGGTCGACCTCGTCCATCAGCCCGCCGAACACGGAGCCCTGGCCGCAGCCCGTCGTGACGACCTTCTTCGCCGTGCGCGCCTCGACGTCCTGGATGCCGGCGCGCGTGACGACGGCCACGGCATCCACCGACCAGTCGACCTGCACGGACACGATGTCGTCCAGCGACCGCACGAGGCGCTGGTTGCGCAGGTAGCCCAGCGTGAGCGCCTCGGGCGCCGCGCCCAGCGTCATCAAGGTGACGAGCTCGCGCTTGTCGACATACACCGTCAACGGCCGCTCGGCCGGAATGTGCAGGGTCGTGCGGCGCCCGTGCTCATCGATGGCCGTGACCGGATGCGTGAGGCCGGCGCTGGCCCGGGAAAGCTGCGGACGATATGAAGATGTCATGCCTGCAATTGTGCCATGGGGTCCAGAATCTGGCCGCCACCGTAGGAACCCTGGTGCGCGACCTGCCCGCCCAGGCGCACGCGCACGGCGCAGTATTTGAATTCCGGGATCTTGCCGAACGGGTCCAGCGCGGCATTCGTCAGCCGGTTGATCGCCGCCTCGTAGTAGCAGAACGGGACGAACACGGCGCCGCGCGGCGTGCCGTCGTCGGCCCGGGCGTACAGCGCGACTTCGCCGCGGCGCGACGCGATCGTGATCACGTCGCCCGGCCGGCCCCCGAGCGCCTCCAGGTCGAGCGGATGCACGAGCGCGACCGGGTCCGGCTCGAGCGCATCGAGCACGCCGGCGCGGCGCGTCATGCTGCCCGTGTGCCAGTGCTCGAGCTGGCGGCCCGTGATCAGCACGACGGGGTACTCGGTGTCGGGGCGCTCGTCGGCCGGGATGATGTCGGCCGGGACGAAGCGCGCGCGGCCGTCCTCGCGCGGGAAATCCTGCGTGAAGACGACCGGCTCGCCCGGGTCGCCCTCCGCGCGGCACGGATACGTGACGGCACCGTCGCGCTCCAGCCGGTCCCACGTGATGCCGGCGATGCTGGGCATGAGTCGCCGCATCTCGTCGAACACGGCCGCCGGCCCGGCGTAGTCCCACGGCAGGCCGAGGCGGCGCGCCACCTGCTGGATGATCCACAGGTCCTGGCGCGCGGCGCCGGGCGGGTCGAGCGCCTGGCGCCCCAGCTGCACCACGCGGTCCGTGTTCGTGAAGCTGCCCGTCTTTTCGGCGAACGCGGACGCCGGCAGGATCACGTCGGCCAGGTACGCCGTCTCGGTAAGAAAGATGTCCTGCACGACGAGGTGTTCCAGCGCGGCCAGGGCTGCGCGCGCGTGGTTCGCATCCGGGTCGGACATGGCCGGGTTCTCGCCCATGATGTACATGCCGCGGATTCTGTCCTCGCCGCCGGCCAGGATGTCGTCCATGATCTCGACGACCGTCAGGCCGGGCCGGGCGTCCAGCGCCTTGCCCCACGCGGCTTCGAACTTCGCCTGCGCTTGAACATCGTCGACGCGCCGGTAATCCGGATACATCATCGGAATGAGGCCGGCGTCCGACGCGCCCTGCACGTTGTTCTGCCCGCGCAGCGGATGCAGGCCCGTGCCGGGACGGCCGATCTGGCCCGTCATCAGCGCCAGCGCGATCAGGCAGCGCGCATTGTCGGTGCCGTGCACGTGCTGCGACACCCCCATGCCCCACAGGATCATCGAGCCTGTCGATGCCGCGTACAGCCGCGCCACGTAGCGGATCGTCTCGGCGGCGATGCCGCAGATGGGCGCCATCGCTTCCGGGCTGTAGTTGGCCACGTTCGCCGCCAGCGCGTCGTAGCCGCTCGTGCGGTCGGCGATGAAGGCCGGGTCGACCAGGCCTTCTTCGACGATCGTGTGCATCATCGCGTTGAGCAGCGCGACGTCCGTGTCCGGCTTGAACTGCAGGAAGCGGTGCGCGTGGCGCGCGAGGTCGGAGCGGCGCGGGTCCATCACGATGAGTTTCACGCCCGTGCGCACGGCGTTCTTCATCCACGTGGCGGCAACAGGGTGGTTGACGGTCGGGTTGGCGCCGATGACGATCACGACTTCGGCCCGCGTCACATCCATCACCGGATTCGACACGGCGCCGGAGCCGATCCCTTCCAGCAGCGCGGCGACGGACGACGCGTGGCACAGCCGCGTGCAGTGGTCGACGTTGTTGCTGCCGAAGCCCGTGCGCACGAGCTTCTGGAACAGGTACGCTTCCTCGTTGCTGCCCTTGGCCGAGCCGAAGCCGGCCAGCGCGCGGCCCCCGTGCGCGTCGCGGATGCGCGCGAGGCCGCCGCCCGCCGCCGCCAGCGCTTCTTCCCACGTCGCTTCGCGGAACACGTCGAGCACGCGGCTCGGGTCCATCGTGAAGTCGCCGCGTTTCGGCATGCCTGCACGCCGGATCAGCGGCTTTGTGAGGCGCTGCGGATGGTGCGCGTAGTCGTAGCCGTAGCGGCCCTTCACGCACAGGCGGCCGTGGTTCGCGGGGCCGTCGCGGCCGTCGACGCGGACGATGCGGTTGTCCTTCACGTGGTACGTCAGCTGGCAGCCCACGCCGCAATACGGGCAGACGGAATCGACCTGCTTGTCGGGCACGGCCAGGGCGGCACCGCGCGCCGGCGCCAGCGCGCCCGTCGGGCAGGCCTGCACGCATTCGCCGCAGGCCACGCACGTCGAGGCGCCCATCGGGTCGCCCTGGTCGAACACGATGCGCGCGTTCTCGCCGCGGCCGGCAAGGCCGATCACGTCGTTGACCTGTTCGTCGCGGCAGGCGCGCACGCAGCGCGTGCACTGGATGCAGGCGTCGAGATTCACTTCGATGGCCGCGTGGCTGGCGTCCGCCGGCGGCACCGCGCGCGTGGCGGGGAAACGCGGCGTGCCGACGCCGAGTCTGTCCGCCCACTGCGCGACCTCGTCGTCGCGCGTGTACGCCGTCTCGGGCAGGTCGGACAGCAGCAGTTCCAGCACCATCTTGCGCGCGGCGACGGCACGCGCGCTGTCCGTGCGCACCTTCATGCCGGGCGCCGGCTGGCGGCAGCACGACGGCGCCAGCGTGCGTTCGCCGTCGATCTCCACGACGCACGCGCGGCAGTTACCGGCCGGCTCCAGCCCGTCCTTGTGGCACAGGTGCGGCAGGTCGACGCCGGCGCGGGCGGCGGCATCGAACAGGGTCTCGAAAGGCCGGGCCGCGACTTCGCGGCCGTCGATCTCGAACGTCACGCCGGGCACATTCGCGTTCATGATCCCTCCAGCTCGTGCGGAAAATACTTGACGACGCAATCGAACGGGTTCGGCGCGGCCTGGCCGAGGCCGCAGATCGACGCGTCGCGCATCACCTGCGACAGTTCGGCCAGCAGCGCCGTGTCCCACACGTCCCGCTCCATCAGCGCGACGGCTTTCGCCGTGCCGGCGCGGCACGGCGTGCACTGGCCGCACGATTCGTCGCGGAAGAAGCGCAAGGTGTTCAGCGCGGCCGCGCGGGCGGAATCCCGGTCGGACAGCACGACGACCGCGGCCGAGCCGATGAAACAGCCGTGGCGCTGCAGCGTGTCGAAGTCGAGCGGGATGTCGGCCATGCTGGCGGGCAGGATGCCGCCGGACGCGCCGCCCGGCAGGTAGGCATAGAACGCGTGGCCGTCCTGCATGCCGCCGCAGTATTCGTCGAGGAGTTCCCGCATCGTGATGCCGGCCGGCGCCAGTTTCACGCCCGGCTCGCGCACGCGGCCCGACACGGAAAACGAACGCAGCCCGCGCCGGCCGTGGCGGCCCTGGTTCGTGAACCACTCGGCGCCGCGTTCGAGGATGTCGCGCACCCAGTGCAGCGTTTCCAGGTTGTGTTCCAGCGTGGGCCGCCCGAACAGGCCCACCTGCGCCAGGTACGGCGGACGCAGGCGCGGCATGCCGCGCTTGCCCTCGATCGATTCGATCATCGCCGACTCCTCGCCGCAGATGTAGGCGCCGGCGCCGCGGCGCAGCACGATCTCCGGCAGGTCCGGCACGGGCGGATCGGCGCGCAGCCGGTCCAGCTCCTGCGCCAGCATGGCGCGCAGGCCATGGTATTCGTCGCGCAGGTACAGGTAGATGGTGTCGATGCCGACGGCCCACGCGGCGACCAGTGCGCCTTCGAGGAAGCGGTGCGGATCGCGTTCGAGGTAATGGCGGTCCTTGAACGTACCCGGTTCGCCTTCGTCGATGTTGACCGCCATGAGGCGCGGTCCCGGTTCGTTCCTCACGATGCGCCACTTGCGCCCGGCCGGAAAGCCCGCCCCGCCCAGGCCGCGCAGGCCGGACGCCATCAGGGTCACGATCGTGGACTCGGGGTCGAGGTGCCCCTCCATGCAGGCGCGCAGCAGGCGGTAGCCGCCCGCGGCGCGGTAGACGTCGTAATCGGCGTGGCCCGTGTGCACGTCGGTGGCGGGGCCGGCGGCGGCGGCCCGCACCGTGTCGACGCTCGCCCCGGTGACGGGACGCTGGCCCACGAGCGCCGCGGGCGCGCCGTCGCAGCGGCCGATGCAGGCCGCGGCCAGCACGCGGACCTGCGTGCCGAGGATGGCCGGCAGGCGCGCCAGCAGGTCGCGCGCGCCGGCCAGTTCGCAAGACAGGCCGGCGCACACGCGCACCGTCAACGCCGGCGGCGCATCGTCGCCATCGCGCAGCACGTCGAAGTGGTGGTAGAAGGTGGCCACCTCGTAGACCTCGGACTGCGCCAGTTTCAGCTCGTGCGCGAGGGCCGCCAGGCGGGGCGCGGACAGGGCGCCGTAGCGGTCCTGGACCTTGTGCAGGTGCTCGATCAGCAGGTCGCGCCGGCGCGGCGCATCGCCCAGCGCGGCCTGCACGTCGGCGAGGGCCTGCGGGTCGATGCGCCGGCCTTTGGGTGCCTCGCGCTTGCGCTGGCGGCTCGGGCCTTGCGTGGCGATGGGGATGACGGGGTGGTTCATGGTCGATCCTGTCTTACGTTGGATGATCGATGTGCAGCCGTTCGTTGACCGCGTGGGCGGGGGCCGCCCACCCTACCGGCAGCGCAACGGCCGCCGCAAAACGACGCGTTGCGGAACCGGCGGCGCGACAATCGCTGCAAAACGACGCGTTGCGACACCGGCGGCGCAACGGATCGCCGCAAGACGACGCGTTGCCGGTAGGGTGGGCACCCCGTGCCCACGCGTTCAACCAGCGCATGCATTCACATCACTGGAACAGCACGATGGCCTTCTGCAGCGTGATCCACACGCCGATCAGCAACGGCACGCCGACCACCGCCCAGGCCAGCGCCGCGACCAGCGGATTGCCCGCCGCCACCGGCACCGCCACGGCCGCGCCGCCGGCCATGCCGGCCACGCCCGGTGCGCTTGCCGGCGCACGCCCGGCCGCGCCGTCGCGCTCGTGCGCCAGGCGCCGTTCGTCGGCCAGTTCCTGCTCGCTCATGAAGTGGCGCGCAGCCACCGGGCGCACCATCAGGTTGCACAGGAAGCCCAGCACCAGCAGGCCGGCCAGCACGTACATCACCGTATCATACGCCTGCGCCTTCGGCACGCCATGGGCGATCTGGTACTCGCGGATGTAGTTGATCAGGCTGGTGCCGACGACGCCCGCCGCGGACCAGGCGGTCAGCAGGCGGCCGTGGATCGCGCCCACCATCTGCGTGCCGAACAGGTCGGCCAGGTAGGCCGGCACGGTCGAGAAGCCGCCGCCGTACATCGACAGGATGACGCAGAAGAACACGACGAACAGGGCCAGGTGGCCGCCGTGCGCCAGCGCCGGAATCGCCGCATACAGCACGAAGCCGAGCACGAGGAACACGAAGTACGTGGCCTTGCGGCCGATGTAGTCCGAGCACGAGGCCCAGGCGAAGCGGCCGCCGATGTTGAACAGCGACAGCAGGCCCGTGAAGCCGGCCGCGATCGTCGCGATCTGGGCCTTCTGCCCCGCGTTCAGGTCGTTGAAGGCCGCCGTCACGCCGATCAGGCGGCCGCCGAACACTTCCTGCAGCAGCGGCGACGCCATCGCCAGGATGCCGATGCCGGCCGAGACGTTCAGGAACAGCACCAGCCACACGAGCCAGAACTGCGGCACCGACCCGACGTGGTTCACGTGCACGTGGCGGTGGGTGATCATCGCGTTGGCACCCTTGGCGGCCGGCGGGGTCCAGCCTTCCGGCGCCCAGCCCGTGGCCGGCACGCGGTACGACAGCGCGCCGCCCATCATGAACACGAAATAGATCGCGGCCAGCGCGAGGAACGTCTCCCACACGCCGACCGACGTGGCGGTGGCGAAGTGCTTCATGAGGCGGTCGGCCAGCGGCGCGCCGATCATCGCGCCGCCGCCGAAGCCCATGATGGCCATGCCGGTGGCCATGCCGCGCCGGTCGGGGAACCATTTGATGAGCGTGGAGACGGGCGAGATGTAGCCGAGACCGAGGCCGATGCCGCCGATGACGCCCGAGCCGAGCCACATCAGCCAGATCTGGTGGGCGTGGATGCCCAGCGCGGAGATCACGAGGCCGC
Organism: Massilia sp. Root335; assembly: GCF_001425685.1. Lineage (GTDB taxonomy): Bacteria > Pseudomonadota > Gammaproteobacteria > Burkholderiales > Burkholderiaceae_D > Telluria > Telluria luteola. The sequence continues at coordinate 72,216 of NZ_LMCY01000051.1, forward strand.
CGCACCAGCACAGGGCCGAGACGACGCCGGCCTTGCGCGGTCCCGCGTGTTCGAGCCAGCCGCCGAACAGCGCGGTCGACAGGCCCAGGAACACGAAGAACAGCGTAAACATCCAGCCCAGCATCGAGATCTTCCAGTCGCAGTTCGTCGCCGTGATCTCGGCCAGGAAGCCCATGCCGGCCGGGCAGGCGAGCGATTCCTTGATGCCGACCGCCTTCGACAGCGGCAGCCAGAACACCGAGAACCCGTACGCCATGCCGATGCACAGGTGGATCGCGAGCGCGGCGGGCGGCACGAGCCAGCGATTGAATCCGGGCTGCGCCACGGTGTGTTCTTTGTCCAGCATATCCAGTAAAGCCATGTCCCCTCCGTGATTATCGTTGTTCAGAGCGTATACTTATGGAAACTTTTACTGCATCGCGAGCGTATCACGAGTGTGCGCGGCGCCCAATATTTACAGTGGCTGGCGGGACCGCGCCGGCCCGGTTATCATCGCGGCCATGATCGACATCCCCGCCCTGCTCGCCGCGCTGCCCGCGCGCATCGACGCGATCGTGCGCAGCGCCGCCTCACGCACGCCGGATGCGCCGGCCCTCGTCGACGCCGGCCGCACGCTGACCTACCGCGACCTCGCCGCCCTCGTCGACCGCCGCGCCGCCCAATTGCGGGCACACGGCGTGCGGCCCGGCGACCGCGTGCTGCTGGCGAGCGAGAACTGCGCGGACCAGGTCGCGCTGATCTTCGCCGCCGCGAGCGTCGATGCGTGGATCGTCAACGTCAACCCGCGCCTGACCGCGCCCGAACTGGACGCGATCCGCACGCACAGCGGGGCGCGCATCGCGCTCTACACGGCGGCCGTGTCGCCTGAAGCCGAGGCGCACGCCGCGCGCGCGCGCGCCGCGTTCGACGACGGCATCATGATCGGCCCGCCGGACGACGACTGCGCGCCGGCGGACGAGGGCGACGTCGCGGCGCTCGTCTACACGACGGGCACCACGGGCCAGCCGAAAGGCGTGATGCTGAGCCACCGCAGCCTGCTGTTCGTGGCCGCCGTTTCCAGCCGCCTGCGCGGCCTCGTGCCGGCCGACCGCGCCTGGGGCGTGCTGCCCATCTCGCATGTCTACGGCCTCACGTCCGTGATGCTGGGCACGCTCAGCGCGGGCGCCTGCCTGCACCTGGCGCCCCGCTTCACGCCCGAGGGCATGCTGGCCGCGATCCGCGACGACGGCCTGTCCATCGTGCAGGGCGTGCCCGCGATGTACGCGCGGCTGCTGGAACTGGTCGGCGCCGACGCGCGGCTGCCGTCGCGCCTGCGCTTCGCGTACGCGGGCGGCTCGCCGCTCGATCCGGCATTGAAGGCATCCGTCGAGCGGCTGCTGGGCGTGCCGCTGCACAACGGCTACGGCCTGTCCGAAGCCGCGCCCACGGTCAGCCAGACGCGCCTGGACGCGCCGCGCGCCGACACGTCCGTCGGCCAGCCGATCCCGGGCGTCGAGGCGCGCGTCGTCGACAAGGACGGGCGCGCCGTGGCCGATGGCGACGCGGGCGAATTATGGGTGCGCGGGCCGAACCTGATGCGGGGTTACTACCGCGACCCGGCGGCGACGAATGCGGCGCTGCGTCCCGGCGGCTGGCTGAACACGGGCGACATGGCGCGGCGCGACGCGGATGGCGCCCTGTTCATCGTCGGCCGCACGAAGGAATTGATCATCCGGTCGGGCTTCAACGTGTTCCCGCTGGAAGTGGAGACGGTGCTGAACGCGCATCCGGGCGTGACGCAGTCGGCCGTCGTGGGCCGCACCGTGGCCGACGGCAACGAGGAAGTCATCGCCTTCGTCCACCCCGATCCGCGCCGTCCGCCAGATGAAGCCGAGCTGCGCGCGTGGGCGGCGGAACGGCTGGCGCCGTACAAGCGGCCGGCGCGCATCGTCATGATGGATGCCCTGCCGGCCGCGGCGAACGGGAAGGTGCTCAAGCACGTGCTGAAGCAACGAGCCGCAGCGATGTGACAAGCGCCACCGCACGCTGAACCGTCGCCCCCGCGCAGGCGGGGGTCCAAGTATTCCGGCGCAGTCGACATGCGTAAAACTTAGATCCCCGCCTGCGCGGGGACGACGTTGTCATCTGCGCCGTTGTTATCTGCGCCGTTGTTATCTGCGCCGTTGTCATCCGCGCCGCTGTCATCCGCGACGTTGTTATCTGCGCCGTTGTCATCCGCGCCGCTGTCATCCGCGCCGTTGTCATCCGCGCCGTTGTCATCCGCGCCGCTGTCATCTGCGCCGTCGTCATCTGCGCCGTCGTCATCTGCGCCGTCGTCATCTGCGCCTTTTCTTCCAATCGTAGCCCGGCCCCGTCACGTCCACGCCGGGATGCCCGACGACGTCCGGATGCTCGGAACACATCGTCACGAAGCGCACGCCCTCGCCTTCGCGCTGGCGCCGCCGCAGGTCTTCCATGAAGCGCATCGCGGCCACCATCGCGGTGGTGTCGAACGCCTGCGCGTGCGGGGCCCGGTTTCCGTCTTCCTCGATCGTCCAGTACACCATGTACATGTTCGTTCCTCCTGGCCGCATCGTGTCGGCGCGCGCAGCACCTGTCAAGACAAACCCGGCCGGCGCTTTGGCAGAGACCGCGAGAACGTAGGACTTGTCCTAAATCGAGCCTATATGTTCGCCATCCCACACAAGAAGCCGGGCTCGCCGACTAGGCTTAGACCTTGGATCAACAGCAGGACACGCACATGAATCTTAACAGTCATATCCAGCCAGCAAGCTCGCCGCTCCAGCTCTGGGGCGGCCTCGAATGCACCGTCAACCGCGTACGCGATCAGTACTTCTCCCAAATGGAACGCAATGGACATGCCGAACGGCTCCAGGACCTGGAGCGCTTCGCGTCGCTCGGCATCCGCGCCATCCGCTACCCCGTCCTGTGGGAACGGATCGCCCCCGATGGCATCGAAGCGGCGGACTGGTCGTGGCCGGACGAGCGCCTGCCCGTGCTGCAGCAACTGGGCGTGACGCCCATCGTCGGCCTCGTCCACCACGGCAGCGGCCCGCGCCATACGAGCCTCGTGTCCCCGGACTTCGCCGAGAAACTGGCCGACTATGCCGGCGCCGTGGCGCGCCGCTATCCCTGGGTCGAGTACTGGACGCCCGTGAACGAGCCCTGCACCACGGCCCGGTTCTCCGGCCTCAACGGCGTATGGTATCCGCACGGCGACAGCGAGGACCAGTTCATCCGCGCCCTCATCAACCAGTGCCGCGCCGTGGTCCTGTCGATGCGCGCGATCCGCGCCGTGAATCCGGCCGCGAAGCTGGTGCAGACGGACGACTTGTCGCGCACCTACGGCACGCCGGAAATGGCGGAGGTCGCGAATTTCTTCAACGAACGCCGCTGGCTGGCATGGGACATGTTGTGCGGGAAGATCGACCCCGGTCATGCGCTGTGGGACTATCTGCTGGAAAACGGCGCGGAGGCGGACGAGCTCCTCTGGTTCAAGGACAATGCCTGCCCGCCGGACATCATCGGCGTCAACTACTACATCACGAGCGAGCGCTGGCTCGACCACCGGGCCGAACGCTATCCGGAAAGCCATCGCAGCAATTACCGCGGCATCCCGCACGCCGACATCGAATGCCCGCGCGTGCTGGCCACGCCGACGCCTGGCATCGGCCCGCTGCTGCAGGAAACGTGGGACCGCTACGGCCTGCCCGTCGCCGTCACCGAGGCCCACATCGACGCCAACCGCGAAGATCAGTTGCGCTGGCTCGTCGAGATCTGGAACGCGGCCCGGAAAGTCCAGCAGGGCGGCGCCGACATCCGCGCCGTCACCGTGTGGGCCCTGCTCGGCTCGTTCGACTGGAACTGCCTCGTCACCGAATGCCGCGGCTACTACGAACCGGGTCCGTTCGACGTGCGCGGACCGCAGCCGCGTCCGACCGCAGTCGCCAGCCTGATGCGCGAACTGGCGAGCGGCCGGCCGCTGTCGCATCCGGTGCTGCAGGGCCAGGGCTGGTGGCGTCGGCCAGGCCGCTTCCTGGCCAGGCCCGTGGCGACCAGCACGGCCGTGGCCGACATCGCCGAGCGCAGCGCGTTCCGCTCGACCTTCCCGCAGCCGATCCTGATCACGGGCGCGACGGGCACCCTGGGCCGCGCCTTCGCCCGCATCTGCGAACGGCGCAACCTCGCCTTCCACGTACTCACGCGCCAGGAAATGGACATCGCCGATCCGGCCTCCGTCGAGGCGGCGATCGTGCGCTTCAAGCCGTGGGCCATCATCAATGCCGGCGGCTATGTGCGCGTGGACGATGCCGAGGACGACATCGAGCGCTGCATGCGCGAGAACGCCCACGGCCCGACCGTGCTCGCCCTGGCCGCCATCCGCCACGCGCTGCGCTTCATGACCTTTTCCAGCGACCTCGTGTTCGACGGGACGCAGGACCGGCCGTACGTGGAATCCGATCCCGTCGCGCCGCTGGGCGTGTACGGCTGCAGCAAGGCGGACGCGGAACGGCGCGTGCTCGACTCCGACCCGCAGGCCCTCGTCATCCGCACGAGCGCCTTCTTCGGTCCGTGGGACGAGCACAACTTCGTGACGCACGCCCTCGACGCGCTCGACGCGGGCCGGCCGTTCGCGGCGGCGTCCGACCAGGTCACGGCGCCGACCTATGTCCCGGACCTCGTCAACGCCTGCCTCGACCTGCTGATCGACCGCGAATCCGGCATCTGGCACCTGACCAACGGTGCCGCGATGAGCTGGGCCGACCTGGCGCGGCGGGCCTGCGCGGCGGCCGGCGTCGCCGACGGCCGGTTGGAAGAACGCACGACCGGCGAACTCGGCCTGCGCGCCGCACGCCCGCGCAACGGCGCCATGAGCAGCGAGCGCGGCCTGCTGCTGCCATCGTTCGACGATGCGCTGGCGCGCTACCTGCGCGAGCGCGAGCGGGTGGACGAACGGGCGCACAACGTCGAATCGGCGCACTACGCCAGCTGATCGCCGGCCCGGCCACGGCCGCCCGCGCCCGCGGGCGGCCGTATTACCGTTTCATTAAATCGGCTGTCGCTGTATTTACCGGGGGAATTTATTTAGTTACACTACGTTACTTAGCGTTACTCTACGCAACCTGGTGCGACTGACATGTCCGACTTCCCTCGCCAGCCGCTACCCGCGGTTCCCTGTGCTGCCCCGGCCGGACGGCCGGCATGAAACTCTATCGTGAAGACCATGGCTGGACCGAGCGCCTGCTCGCATCCGCCGCGCCGTCCGTCACGCTGCGCTCGGCCGTGCCGCCGCACCTGGCGGGCTTCAGGAAAGTGCGCGAATTCGCGAAGATCCGGCTGCGCGCCATCCTGCATCCGCGCCAGACGCCGCAGTGGCTGCACCTGCTCAACGCGCACCCGGCGTTCTCGGAATACGTGCGCAACTGCCCGCGCTTCCTGTACAAGGTCTACCGCCCCTACATCAGCCACGTGCTGGACGCCGACGCGCGCCTGGAAGCGATCCGCGCGCATTACGACTTCATGTTCCGGCGCGGCCTGGGCCAGACGCTGGCGCGCGCCAGCCTCGGTCCCGTCGTGCTGGCCGAGGCCGCGGGCAGGAGCGGCCTGCCCTACCAGATCCAGCTGCGCACCGTGAACATGTTCGACCGCGAGGGCGAACTGGTGCTGCAGCTGACCCAGGCCGACAGCGTCCTGTACACGGTGGCGTTCACGGTGGCGCCGCGCGACGGCCGCCCGGCTGTCAGCATCGGCTGCATCCAGGGCGGCAAGACGATCGATGCGCGCGAGGCGATCCGCACGGCCACGCGCGAACTGCACGGCATCCGGCCCAAGCAACTGATGGCGATCGTCGTGCGCCAGCTGGGCCACGCCTACGGGTGCGAGCGCATGGTGATGGTCTCGAACCGCAACCGCGTGATCTACAAGGCAATCCGCCACGGCCGCGTGCTGGCGGACTACGACCAGCTGTGGGACGAACTTGGTGCGCGCAAGCGGCCCGACGGCGACTGGGAACTCGACTGCGCGCCGGTGGCGGCGCCGGACCTGGAGAGCATCCCGTCGAAGAAGCGCTCGGAGGCACGCAAGCGGCATGAGCTCGTGAGCCGGCTCGCTGACGACGTGTGCGAAGGGTTACGAGCCCGGTAGGGTGGGCGCGGTCGGCGTAGGCACCCCGTGCCCACGCGTTCAACGTCCGCCGGCGCGGACGCGAATTATTCAATGTCGCGTATCACCGCGTGGGCACGGAAGTGCCCACCCTACGGTTGTCGCGGACCGGCACCAGGATCGGCACCAACTCGCTCCACACCCGCTCCACACCCATCTTGTTCATGCAATCGTGATGCCCGAGCGGGCACTCGCGCTTGCGGCACGGCGAGCATTCGAGGCGCAGCGACACCGTGCGCGCCACTTCCGACAGCGGCGGCGCGTAGTCCGGATCGGTCGAACCGTACAAGGCCACCACCGGACGGTTCAGCGCCGACGCGATGTGCAGCAGGCCGGAATCGTTGGAGACGACGGCGCCGGCCTGCGCCAGCAGGGCGATGGCGTCGTCGAGCGACGTCTTGCCGGCCAGGTTCAGCACCGCCGAACCGGCCGCGCCGGCATGCTGCTGCACCTGGGCGCACGTCTCGCGGTCGTTCGGGGAGCCGAGCAGCACGACCTGCACGCCCGGCACGGCGTCCACGACCCGGGCCGCCAGCGCGCCGTAATGCGCGGGCGGCCAACGCTTGGCGATGCCGAATTCCGCGCCCGGCGCGAACGCGACGATGGGGCGCGTGAGATCGACGTCGAGGCGTTTCCCGACCTGCTCCGTCTCTTCCCCGCCGACGACGAGGAACGGGCGCGCCAGCTTGCCCGGCAGCGGCAGCTCGGGCTCGCGCGCGAGGGCCGCGTAGAACGGCACCATCGAGCGCGGCGGCTTCTCGTCGTGGTGCATGACGTTGACCATCCCGTAGCGCATCTCGCCCTTGTAGCCCACGCGGCGCGGAATGCGCGCCAGCCACGGGATCAGCGCGTATTTCAGCGTGTTGGGCAGCACGTAGGCGTCGCTGTAGCCGCGCTCCTTGAGCAGGCGCGCGTAGCGCCAGCGTTCGCCCAGCTGCAGGGCGCGATGGCGGAACGGCGTCACCAGGATATCGTCCGCTTCCTGGATGCGGCGCCACACGGGCACCACCTGCGGCGGCGCCAGCACGTCGATGGCGCGCTCCGGGTGGGCCTGCTTGAGCAGGCGCAGCAGGGGCTGGGCCATCACGGCGTCGCCGATCCAGTTCGGCGAGATGACCAGGGTCCGCGCCCGCTCGTTGCTCTTCCCGGTCATGTTTCTTCCACCAGGGCGGAGAACTGCAGGCGGTACAGGTTGGCGTACATGCCGCCCTGCGCCAGCAGCTGGTCGTGCGTGCCCTGCTCGACGATGCGGCCGTGTTCCATCACGACGATCAGGTCGGCGCCCTCGATGGTCGACAGGCGGTGCGCGATCACGAACGTGGTGCGGCCCGCCATCAGCGTGTCGAGGGCAGCCTGCACGGCGCGTTCCGATTCGTTGTCGAGCGCCGACGTGGCCTCGTCCAGGATCAGGATCGGCGCATCCTTGTAGATGGCGCGGGCGATGGCAACGCGCTGGCGCTGCCCGCCCGACAGGCGCATGCCGTTCTCGCCGATCATCGTGTCGACGCCTTCCGGCAGGCGCGCGACGACGTCGCCCAGGTGCGCGGCGTGGATGGCCGCGTGCAGGCGCGCCTCGTCGACGTGCTCGGCGCCGTACGCGACGTTGGCGCGCAGCGTGTCGTCGAACAGCACGACGTTCTGGCTCACGAGCGCCAGCTGGGCGCGCAGCGACGACAATTCGATGTCCTGGTACGGGATGCCGTCCAGCAGGACGCGGCCGGATTCCGGCTCGTAGAAGCGCGTGACGAGGTTCACGAACGTCGACTTGCCGCCGCCGGACATGCCGACCAGCGCGACGGTCTGGCCCGGCTTCACGTCCAGCGACACGTCGTCCAGCGCGGGCGCATGCGCGTTTGGGTAGCGGAACGTCACGTGCTCGAAGCGCACGTGGCCCTGCGCGCGCGCGAGGGTGCGCGTGCCCGGATCGTGCTCGACGGGCGCGTCGATCAGTTCGAACACGGTCTCGGCCGCGGCGATCCCGCGCTGCATCGGGCCGTTCACCTCGGCCAGCGCCTTCAGCGGCGTCAGGAGCATCAGCATCAGCGTAACGAACTGGGTGAATTCGCCGACCGTCATGTCGGCCCGCAGCGCCAGCACGACGACGAGCGACAGCGCCAGCGACGTGGCGATCTGCGTCACGGGCGTCGTGGCGGCGAACGCCACCGTCATGCGTTGCGAAAAGCCGCGCAGCGCCTCGCTGCGCAGGAAGAACCTGCGGTTTTCGTAGCGCTCACCGGAGAACACGCGGATCACCTGGTGGCCGCGCGCCGCTTCCTCGACGACCTGGGTCATCTCGGCCGTCACGCGCTGGTTTTCGCGGTTCAGGTGGCGCAGGCGGCGGCTCGTCGTCCGCACGATCACGGCCGTCAGCGGCACGACGACGATCGCGACGAGGGTCAGCTTCCAGTTCAGCCACAGCAGCGAGCCGAGCAGGCCGATGACGACCAGCACGTCGCGCACGAACGAGATGAACACGGACTGGATCATGTCCACGACCTGGCGCACGTCGCCGACGACGGTGTTGATCACCTTGCCCGTCGACTCTTCGTGGAAGCGCGCGACCGGCAGGCGCAGCAGCCGTGCGAAGGCCTGGGCGCGCAAGTCGTTCAGCACGCGCGAGAGCACCCAGTTGTTGTAGTAGGCGGTGGCGAACGTGCCGATGCCGCGCAGGACGAAGATTGACACGAGCACGCCGGGGATCCACCACAGGCTGAACGGCACCTTGTTCTTGAAGCCCATGTCCATCAGCAACTGCAAGGCCTTGCCCAGCAACGGCTGGGTGGCGGCCGTCAACGCCATCGCGAGCAGCGACAGGAAGGCGCGCCCGCGATACGGTTTCAGGATCGCCCACAGGCGCTTGATGATGACGCTGTTATCCAATTTTTTCTTTCGCGTTCAGGCAGAAGCCCATGAGCAGAAACACCATGAGCGCATAGAACAGACTGCCCTTCATAGACCAGAAAATCACTTCCGTCAGCCCGAAACCGACATAGCCGAGCACCACCAGCGCCCCGCCCAGCGCGACCGCGAACTGCGGTGCGCGCGCTTCCGTCGCCCGCCCCAGGCGGCGCAGGAAAAACCGCAGGGGCGCGGCCAGGGTGGCGGCCCAGATGACGAAGCCGACCGCGCCGCCCGTCGCCAGGGCCTGCAACCCGTCATTATGCAGGTGCGGCAGCTCGAGCACCATCGGATCGAGCCGGCCGGCCTGTGCATACTCGGCCAGGCGTGCGCGGCACGCATCGAAATCCATGCCGAACAACGGGTGTTCGCGGATCAGCATGACGGCGCCCTTCCACAATTCCAGCCGGGTCCCCACATTCGTCCACACGGTGCCGCCCTCGTACCAGGTGCGGGCGTCGTGGACGCCTTCGGCGAAGCGTTCCTGCACGCCCAGCGCCGGCATGAACCAGGCCGCGGCCAGCACGGCCACGCCGGCCGCCAGCAGCGCACGCCCGCGCCGGCTGTCGATCCGGCCCGCATGGCGCCCCAGCACGAGCGCCGCCAGCACCAGCGCCGCCCACCCGCCGCGGGTGCCGGTCAGCACGGACGCGGCGAAGCCCGCCAGCGCCCCGGCGCCGGCCAGCAGCGCATCGCGCGGGCGGTCGCGCATATCGATCGCGCCGGCCAGCGCCAGCAGCGCCAGCAGCATGGCGAGATCGCCGAACGTGATCGAATTGATGAAGCCCCCCGGGCGCTCGATGTGCAGGGCGAAGCGCTGCCAGGCGATGAACGGCAGCGCCGCCACCGCCCCCGCGCTCGCGCCCCACCACAGCGCGCGCCGCGGCGCGCGGCTCGCCACCACGGCGGCCAGCACGGTCAGGGACAGGAGCATGCGCACCGGTTTTTCCACCACACTCATCTTTTCGCCGCGCAGCAGCGCGCAGGCCAGCACGAACAGGAGATGCAGCAGAAAGGCTAGCACGACCCAGCGCACCTCCGGCCAGTGGCGCACGAGCGCATCACGGCACGGTTTGAACAATATCAAGGCGCTGACCAGGAAGAGGAAACTTGCAAGACTCACGCCGAACGAGGTGACGAGGCTCGAAAAGGGTAACAGGAAGGCCAGGGCGCCGATCCAGACCCGCATCGGCTCCCTCGTATTCGTCGGATTACTGTTCATTGATGTTCTTGTGGGATACTCTTGCCCCTGAATACAGCAGTGTACAACGGACCTTATGCGTCACGCTCTGACAATCTCCGTCGTGATCACCACCTATAACCGGCCAGACGCGCTGGAGGCGGTGGTGCGGGCATGTTTCATGCAGAACGACAAGAATTTCGAAATCATTATCGCTGATGATGGCTCGACTGCCAACACGCGTGCCTGCGTCGAACGGCTGGCAGCCGCTTCACCGGTGCTTCTACGCCACGTCTGGCAACCCGACGTGGGGTTTCGCGCCGCCATGGCACGCAATCGCGGCATTCTCGCCGCCACCGGTGACTACATCATCTTCCTGGACGGCGACTGCGTCCCGCAGCGCGATTTCATCGCCCGCCACCGCGCTCTGGCCCGGCCCGGCTGGCTCGTGTCGGGCAGCCGCATCCTGATGTCCGAGACGCTGACACGCCGGGTGCTGGACGACGGGATCGATGTCGCCGCCACGTCCCCGCTCACACGCCTGCGCTGGCGGCTGCGCGGCGACCTGAACAAGACCCTGCAGCCGCTGGGGCTGCGCTGGCCCGACCTGGGACGCACGTCGCGCAAGTTTTCCTGGCGCCGCATCAAGAGCTGCAACCTGGCCGTGTGGCGCGGCGACCTGGAACGGGTGAACGGCTTCGACGAGAGTTTCACGGGCTGGGGCCACGAGGATTCCGACCTCGTCGTGCGCCTGTTCCACGCCGGCGTGATGCGCAAGGACGGCGCCTTCGCCACCGAAGTGTTCCACCTGTGGCACCGCGAGGCCCGGCGCGACCAGGAGACGAGCAACCGGCAAGTCGTCCTGGAACGCGCCGCGAACAAGGTTACGCAGGCAACGATCGGCTTGCGCGAGCACGCGAACACGGCGGCGTAGCGGGCGCCGGCCGGCGCCCGCTCAACAAATAGTCTTGTCTTGTGCGCATTGCTGCACGAGTTCATCCATTAGAATACCGTTTTTGCTGAATTCGGTACGGGCACATGGCGACGCAAGGCGAGTACGACTATTTCAAGAACATCGGCGCGGACGGCATGCGGCACGCCGCGCACAAACCGTGGTCGGACAGCCAGTGCGGCATGTACCTGATGGAACTCGGCGCCATGATGGGCCTGATGCCCGACGGGGGCCGCCTGCTGGACATGGGCTGCGGGACCGGCTGGACCAGCGTGCTGTTCGCGAAGAAGGGCTACCACGTGATCGGGCAGGACCTGGTGCCGGAAGCCATCGACGCGGCGCGCCGGCTCAAGCACGACAACGGCCTGGAACATCTCGACTTCGTCGTGGGCGACTACGAGTCGCTGGCGTTCGAGAACGAATTCGACGTGGTCGTGTTCTTCGATTGCCTGCACCATGCGGTCGACGAAGTCGGCGCGTTGAGGAGCGCATACCGGGCCCTGAAGCCGGGCGGCATCTGCATCACGTCGGAGCCGGGACGGGGCCACGAAAAACGCTCGGCCGCCGTCATGCAGGAATTCGGCGTCACGGAACGCGACATGCATCCGGCGAAAATCATCCGCGGCGCGAAGAAGGCCGGCTTCACGGGCTTTTCCGTGCACCCGCACGCCCAGTATCTGTACATCGCGCTGTACCGGCGCGAGCTGCGCGGCCTGCTCGGCAAGGTGATGCGCATCCCCGGCATGCGCGCGCTCGTGGGCGCGTGCACGGTGCTGTTCTCCAAGCACCAGGCGGGGATCGTCGTCCTCAGGAAGTAACAGGCGGCGCGATCGGTTCGCAATGGTGGGCGGGGGCCGCCCACCCTACAAATAACGGCTGACGCTGCCGGTTTCCAAAATGGCAAAGGCCGTCCGATTGCGTAGGGTGGGCACCCCGTGCCCACCAATCGCATCCCCGCCGATCAATATTCGACCGCGACCTCTTTCGCACCGAGGTGCAGCTCGAGCGCGTATTTCAGTTCGTCCGACGGCGCCACGCGCCACGCGTCGCCCAGCTGCAGGATGCACGGGATGCCCTGCGGCGTCACGCGCAGGCTGACCGGCAGGCCGTTCTCGTGGCGGTACGGCTGCAGGATCTCGGCCAGCTTGGCCGGCGCGATGGTGCACGCCACGTCCATCTCCAGCTTGTGGCCATACTGGATGCGCGCCGTCGCGATGTCGAACGCCTTTTCGGCCGTGATGCGCAGGCCGCCGTTGAAGCGGTCTTCCGACACCTTGCCGACGACGAGCAGGAATTCGTCCTCGCGGAAGATGTTCTTGTTGGCCTCGAACAGCTCGCTGTAGATCGTGACCTCGACGACGCCCGACTTGTCGTCCAGCGACACGATCAGGATCTTGCCGCGCTGCGTGAGCTGCGTGCGCACGCCCGTGATCACGCCGCACAGCATGCGCGGATCGCGCGACGGCTCCAGGTCTTTCAGCTTGGTCTTGGCGAAGCGGCGCACTTCCTGCGCGTACGAGTCGAACATGTGGCCCGACAGGTAGTAGCCCAGCGCGGTCTTTTCCTCGGCCAGCTTCTGGCGGTCGGTCCAGGGCGTCGCCTTCACGTATTCCGGCGGCGCGACGAGGTCGGAATCGTCGCCGCCGAACAGGCTGACCTGGTTGGCGGCGGCGGCGGCCTGCCCCGCCGCTTCCATCGCGAAGGCGACCGACGCGAGCAGCACGGCGCGGTCGGTGCCGAAGCAATCCATCGCGCCGGCGCGGATCAGCGATTCGATCGTGCGGCGGTTGATCTGCTTGCGGTCGACGCGCTTGCAGAAGTCGAACAGGTCCTTGAACCGGCCGCCTTCCTCGCGCGCCGCGATGATCGCCTCGATCGCACCCTGGCCCGCGCCCTTCACGCCGCCCAGGCCGTAGCGGATGTTTTTCACCTGCTTGCCCGTGACGGACGGCGGCGGGCCTTCCGGCGTGAAGCGGAACTGCGATTCGTTGACGTCCGGCGGCAGGATCGTCAGGCCGCACATGTCGATCGAGTCCTCGACGAGGATCTTGATCTTGTCCGTGTCTTCCATCGCCAGCGACATGTTGGCTGCCATGAACGCGGCGGTGTGGTGGACCTTGAGGTACGCCGTGTGATACGACAGCAGCGCGTACGCGGCCGCGTGCGACTTGTTGAAGCCGTAGCCCGCGAACTTCTCCATCAGGTCGAAGATCTCGTCGGCCTTTTCGGTCGACAGGCCGTCCTTCGCGGCGCCGGCGCGGAAGATCGCGCGGTGCTCGGCCATTTCCTCGGCCTTCTTCTTGCCCATCGCACGGCGCAGCATGTCCGCGCCGCCCAGCGAGTAGCCGCCGACGATCTGCGCCATCTGCATCACCTGCTCCTGGTAGACCATGATGCCGTAGGTCTCGGACAGGATGGACTCCGTGCGCGGGTCCGGGTAGTCGAACTTTTCGCCGTGCTTGCGCTTGCAGAAGTCGGGGATCAGGTCCATCGGGCCCGGACGGTACAGCGCCACGAGCGCGATGATGTCCTCGAAGCGGTCGGGACGCGCATCTTTCAGCATGCCCTGCATGCCGCGGCTTTCGAGCTGGAACACGGCGACGGTCTTCGCATCCGTCAGCAGTTTATAGGTCGGCCGGTCCGTCAGCGGCAGCCTGGCCAGGTCGAAATCCTTGTCGGCCGGGTCGAGCCCGCGGATGTAGTTGACGGCGCGGTCGAGGATCGTCAGCGTGGTCAGGCCCAGGAAGTCGAACTTCACCAGGCCGGCCGCCTCGACGTCGTCCTTGTCGTACTGCGACACGACGCCGGCGTCGCCGCCCTGCGTGTACAGCGGGCAGAAGTCGGTCAGCTTGCCGGGGGCGATCAAGACGCCGCCCGCGTGCATGCCGATGTTGCGGGTGATGCCTTCGACCTGCTGCGCGAGCTCGATCAGCTGCTTCACCTCTTCCTCGTTCTCGAGGCGCTCCTTCAGCATCGGTTCTTCCTCGATCGCCTCGGCGATCGACACCTGCTTGCCCGGCTTGAACGGGATCAGCTTGGAGATGCCGTCGCAGAAGTTGTACCCGAAATCGAGCACGCGGCCCACGTCGCGGATCGCGCCCTTCGCCGCCATCGTACCGAACGTGGCGATCTGCGACACGGCGTCGCGGCCGTACAGGTCCTTCACGTGCTGGATCACCAGTTCGCGCTTTTCCTGGCAGAAGTCGATGTCGAAGTCGGGCATCGAGACGCGTTCCGGGTTCAGGAAACGTTCGAACAGCAGGTTGTACTTGAGCGGATCGAGGTCGGTGATCTTGAGCGCGTACGCCACCAGCGAACCCGCGCCGGAACCGCGGCCCGGGCCGATCGGCACGCCGTTGTTCTTGCCCCACTGGATGAACTCCGCCACGATGAGGAAGTAGCCCGGGAACTTCATCTTGATGATGGTGTTGTTCTCGAACTCGAGGCGCGCCTCGTAGCGCGGCCGCTCTTTCTCGCGCTGTTCCTCGTTCGGGTACAGCTCGACGAGGCGCTCTTCCAGGCCCTTCTTCGTTTCGGCGATGAGGAATTCGTCGATGGTCATGCCCGGCGTCGGGAAGTTCGGCAGCTGCGGCTTGCCGAGCGTGAGCGTCACGTTGCAGCGCTTGGCGATCTCCACCGAGTTGGCCAGGGCGCCCGGCAAGTCCTTGAACAGCTCGGCCATCTCGGCCTGCGACTTGAAGCACATGCCTTCGTTGAAGCGGCGCACGCGCTTGGCGTTGGCCAGCATCTCGCCCTCGGCGATACAGACGCGCGCCTCGTGCGCGATGAATTCGTCCTTGCTGATGAACTGCACCGGATGCGTCGCGACGACGGGCAGCCCGAGCCGGTTCGCCAGCGCCACCGAGTGACGTACCTGCTGTTCCTGGTTCGGCTGGCCGGCGCGCTGGATCTCGACGTAGAAGTGGCCCGGGAAGATCTGCGCCCAGCGCCGCGCGCACGCTTCCGCCTTGTCCAGGTCGCCGTTGTCGATGGCGTGGCCGATGTCGCCGAACTGCGCGCCCGACAGCACGATCAGGGCGTTCGACTGCGGCACGTCCGGCTCCAGCGTGGACACGCTCGTCGCCAGCGCTTCCAGCCACTCGACGCGGATCTCGGCCCGGCCCTTGTACTGGTTGGTGAGCCACGCCTTGGACAGCAATTCGCAGATCTGCAGGTAGCCGGTCTTGTTCTTGGCCAGGATCAGCAGGCGGAACGGCTTCTCGCGGTTCTCGTCGTTCGTGATCCAGGCGTCGACCCCGACGATCGGCTTGATGCCCTTGCCGCGCGCCGCCTTGTAAAAACGCACGAGGCAAAATGCGTTGGCCAGGTCGGTGACACCCACCGCCGGCTGCTGGTCGCGGGCGGCGGCGGCCACGAGGTCGTCGATGCGGACGAGGCCGTCGACGATCGAGTATTCGGTATGGACGCGGAGGTGGGTGAAGATCGGGGAAGTCATCCTGTCATTTTACCTCGGACGGCCGGACGGGATGGTTGCATCCAGGCACGGTGGCGCTCTTGACAAGATGCGGCCGCGTGATCAATCCATCATTGCACGGCCACGCCCGCCTGCACCGGCCGGTCGGCACCGTAGCGGCGGCGCATGCGCAGGAACGGCTCCTCGATGCTGTTGTAGCTGAGGGTCGCCAGCGTCCACGTCGCGCCATAGCTGACGGCCACCATGAGGGCGGCGTCGAGCCAGCCGCGGCCGGTCGGGTGCACGAGGCCGACGCGCTGGGCCAGCAGGTGCAGCAGCCCCATGTGCAGCAGATAGAAGGAAAAGCTGACCTTGCCGCCGTGGCACAGCACGCGCTCGACGACGTCCGGCAGGCGCGGCCGGAATCCCACCCAGGCGACGATGAAGAAGGCCCAGCCGGCGGACTCCGCCATCGACCAGAAGATCCAGAACGACGATTTCGGCGTCGCGCCGAACGGCGCCAGGCGGTGCATGGTGGCGGTGTCCCACACGACGAGCGCGGCCGCGGCCACGAGCAGCCACGGCGCGTGGCGCTGCAGCGTGGGCTGGTATTGCTGGTACAACATCGCAGCGAGCATGCCGATCAGGAACTGGTCGAAGCGGCCGACGAACGTGCAGAAATACATCAGCGTGCTGTTGTCGTTGACGGTATAGGCGGCGAGCTTGAAGAACGCCATCAGCACCAGCAGCTGGAGCACGTAGCGCTTGCCCCGCTCCAGCGCAAAGCGGGCCAGGAACGGGAAGACGAGGTAGAACAGGAATTCGAGGGAAATGGTCCAGGCAGCGCCCGTGACCACCGTGCCCGACGTCGGCGCATGGCCGAGGTTGGTGGCGAACAGGTACAGCAGGTCCTGCGGCTGGAAATTATCGCGCCCGATCGACGTCGCGACGAGGAAGATCGTCAGGAACAGGGGAAAAATGCGCAGCACGCGGTTGCGCACGAAATCGCGGTAGACGATGGTCTTTTGCGCCAGCGCGATCTGCATGAACAAAAAACCCGACAGCGTGAAGAACAGCCCCACGCCCGTATGCCCTTCCGTGATCAGGGCCGCCCAGTTGCTCGCCAGCGGCGCCCCGCCCAGGACGCGGTACTCCAGGTGGAAATGAAATAAAAAAACGATGGTGGCGGCCAGCCAGCGCAACTGGTCGATGCGCGGGTTGTATTGCAGGTTCAGCGATTGCATGGGAAGGCCGGAAGGCTTGCATGAAAGAAAAGCATTGTAATGCCAATTGCCGCGAATGCGACGTCGTCTGCTGGGCTCAGCTGCCCGCATTTTCTAGCATATAATAGAAGGCTTCATTTCACGCTCCTCCGCTTTAACGATCATGCACGTCAATATCGCCGCCTACAAGTTCGTCAGCCTCGACAACCTCGAAGAGATGCGCCTGCAATACCAGGCGCTGTGCACCGAACTGGCCCTCAAGGGTACTGTCCTGCTGACGCCGGAAGGCATCAACATGTTCGTGTCCGGCCCGCGCGAGGCGATCGACCAGTACCTCGCCTGGGTGCGCAGCGACGCCCGCCTGGCCGACCTGGAGTGGAAGGAAAGCGTGTCGGCCGAGCAATCGCACCGCCGCATGCTGGTCCGCATCAAGAAGGAAATCATCACGATGCGCATGCCGCTGATCAAGCCGGAACTGGGCCGCGCGCCATCCGTGGCGCCGAAGACGCTCAAGCGCTGGCTCGACCAGGGCCATGACGACGACGGCGTCCCGGTCGTCATGATGGAAACCCGCAACGCGTTCGAGGTGGACGTCGGCACGTTCGACAACACGCTCGACTACCGCATCGACAAGTTCAGCGAATTTCCGGAAGTCGTCGAGAAACACAAGGACGAGCTCCGGGGCAAGACCGTCGTGACCTTTTGCACCGGCGGCATCCGCTGCGAAAAAGCGGCGATCCACATGCAGAACATCGGCTACGACCGCGTCTACCAGCTCGACGGCGGCATCCTGAAATATTTCGAGGAAGTGGGCGGCGACCACTACACGGGCGACTGCTTCGTGTTCGACTACCGTACCGCCCTCAACCCCAAGCTGGAACCGACGGAAACCGTACAATGCTTCGCTTGCCGTGCCGTCGTGACGCCACGCCAGCAGCTGGCGCCGGAGTATGTGGTCGGGCAATCGTGCCCGCACTGCGCGGGCGGCAAGACGGGCGGCAGCACGATGGCGAACGAAGCGGGCGCCTGAGCCCGCCGCCCCGTCGTCAACCCGGCTGCACCCCGACGAGGTGCACCGGTTCTTCCATGCCTGCCGTGTAGATCACGGTGCTGATCTTCGCGATCAGCGCATCGATATTGGCCGGGTCGAGGGCGTACGCCGCCGAGGCTTCGTCCTTGATCGCGGCCAGGTAATCGTGGGCCAGCGTGTTCGCGTTCGCGCCCGTGTAGGCCAGGCGCTCGTTGGCCTGGTCGACGTGGTCCGTAAAGATTTCCGCCGTCTGGACCTTGTCCTGGAAGACGACGTTGTCGAGGCCCTGGGCGCCGCTCGCGACCGACGTCACGACGTCGGCGATGGAAATCACCTTGCTGTCCAGCAGGCCGGCCCAGTAATCGACGCCGGCCGTCTCCGCCGCGCGGCCGAACAGGTGCTCGTACACGGTGTCGACGAGCGCGCGGTTGTCCATGCCGCTCACCATGCCCTGGTATTCCGCGGAGGTGGCGAACGCCTGGACCATCCCGGCGAACCCGCTGGGCGTGGCCGCCATTTTTGTCCAGTACTGCAGTCCGAAATAATCGGCCGGGCGGCCGAAATACGCGACATACAAGTCCTGCACCTGGGTGCTCAGCTCGGCCATCGTCATCTCCTTCCTGCGCTGCATCGAGGAGGCCGTGGGCGCCGCAGCGGCCGCGCCCGCCAGCCCCGTTCACGCCTGTCCCAATCGCGAATGCGATATGAAACGTCGGGCACAACGTTGATCAGGCCAGGTGGTGCGGTACGTCGGTGCCGGTCGGGGTGCCCACGATGTCGGCGATCTGGGCGTCGATCACGCCAGGATTGATGGCATTGGCCGAGCTCGCCAAATCGACGATCGTGCCGATGAAGGCCTTGGCCTTGAGGTTCGCCGCCGTGCCCGAATAGGCCGCGATTTCGGCGGGCTGGTCGACGTGTTCGGTGAACGCCGTGGCGACGGCCACGCGGCCGTTGTAGACCAGCTTGTCGTTGTTCTGGGCACCCGCGGCGATGGCGGTCACGGCATTGTCGACGGTGATCGTGTGGTTGTTCAGCGCATTCGTCCAGTAATCGACGCCGGCCTGCTCGCCGACACGCCCGAACAGGTTCTGGTACACGGCCTGCACGACGCCCTGGTTGTCCAGGCCGGCATACGTGTCCCTGTACTCCTGCGAGCCGGCAAAGGCCGCGGAAATCTGCTGCACCCCGTTGGGATCGGTCGCCAGCACATTGTCCCAATAGGTCAGACCGTTGGGGTCCGCCGGGCGGCTGAAATATGCAATATACAACTGCTCGACGGTCGTTGTGTTCGTGGTTGCCATTATTACCTCCATGTCGAAATGTGAGGAAATACTACAATAGCTAGAATATAAATGGCGCCAGCAACCCAGCAGTGCGCATGCGGATTCCGCATGGATACTATTTCTTAAAAGAAGTGGTTACTCACTGCAATCAGGCAAATTGTTAACTAAGTGCAATTTGCATGATGAAAATAATCGCGGAGAAGTCGTGTGGAAAGGAGCCGGCGGCGCCGCGCGTGGCGCCGCCGCCGGATGGACGCTCAGTGGAAGTAAGCGGCAACTTCGCGTACGGCGCCTGCGTCCAGCGTGCCGGCGGCCGCGCGCATGCGAAGCAGGCCGAGCAGGTACATATAGCGCGCCTGCGCCAGGTCGCGCTGACTCGTGTACAGCTGCTGCTGCGCGTTCAGCAGGTCGAGGTTGATGCGCACGCCGCCCTTGATGCTTTGCTCGGTGGCCTTCATGAGCTCCCGGCCGGAGGCGACGGCCTTCTCCAGCGCGTTGATCTTGGCGGTGCTGTTCTGGACGAGGTCGTACGCCTTGCGCAGTTCCACCATCACCTGATTGGTGCGGTTGTCGAAGTCGGCCTGGGCACGGTTCCAGCTGGCCGCCGCCTGGCGCGTCGTCGCATTGATCGCCCCGCCCTGGTAGATCGGGATGTTCACCTGCACGCCGATCGTGCGGTTGACCGTGTTCTGGTTGTAGGTGGTCAGGGATGCCGCGTCATCCTTGCTGTAGGCGGCGATCAGGTCGACGCGCGGCGCATGCCCGGCCTTGTCGCGCTGGATTTCCAGGCGCGCGTTCTCGACGGCCAGGCGTGCCGCCGCCAGTTGCGGATTGTGCGCGAGTGCCGCCGCGCGCAAGTCCTCGAACGACTTCGGCGCCCTGTCCTGGAAGTGGAAATCGGCGCCGAGCGGATCCAGCGTGCCCGGGTCCATGCCGATCACGCCCGCCAGCGTGTCGCGCATCGCCGTCGCATTATCCTGCGCCTCGACCAGCTGGGCCTCGGCCAGGTCCAGGCGTGCCTGGGTTTCCAGCATGTCGGTCTTGGTGCCCTCGCCTTTTTCGAACAGGCGCCGGTTGACCTTCATCTGCTCCAGATACATGTCGCGCTGCACTTTCGAGAGCGCGACCTGGTCCTCGGCAAACAACGCGTCCGAGTACGCGCCGACCACGCGCAGGATCACCTGGGCGGTGTCGGACTCGAACTGTTTGGCCCCCTGCTCGGTCTGGACCTTGCCCTGGCGGTAGCGCATCCAGCCGTCCAGGTTGAGGATCGGCTGGCGCACCTGCACCGCCGACGAGCGGCTGATGTAGCGCGGATGCGTCAACTCGTTCCCGAGTTTCGGATTGCTCGAGATGACTTCGAGGTCCGCGATATTCCGGCTGGCCGAATAACTGGCCGACACCTGCGGCAGCAGGTTCGAGCGCCCGAGAATGCGGTTTTCCTTGGCCGATTCGTTCTCGTAAAAATTCATCCGGTACTGCGGATCGTTCTTCAGCGCGGCCTCGTAGGCCTGCTGCAGGCTGATCGCCGCGGCGTTGCCGCCGACGCCGGCCAGCAGCAGGGCCAGCGCCAGCGCCTTCTTTTTCATCGACACTTTCGCCATCGCGGATCAGTCCTCCGACATCGACGACTTGGCGCGATCGAACACCGGCTTGAGCAGGTAGTTCATCATCGTGCGCTCGCCAGTGTTGACGAACAGTTCCACCGGCATGCCGGGGATGATGTTCAGCTTGTGGGCCGCGATCATCTTCTGGCCGGCCGGCGTCACCTTCACGCGCACCTTGTAGTACGGCGTGCCGGTGCGTTCGTCGACGCTGCGGTCGGCCGATACGGTTTCCACCTCGCCCTCGATATGCGGCGTGCGGTTGGTATTGAAGGCGGCAAAGATCAACTCGACCTTCAGGCCGTCATGCACCTTGTCGACCAGGTTGACCGGCAGCTGGCCTTCGATGATCAGCGGGTCGCCGGACGGCACGATGTCCATCATCTTGAAGCCCGGGTTGACGACGCCGCCGTTGGTGAACACGGCCAGGCCGACCACGGTGCCGGCCACCGGCGCCTTGACCTCGACGTTGGCCAGGTCATACTTCTGCGCTTCCAGGCGCGCGCCCAGGGCTTCGGCTTCCTTCTGGGTATCGGCGAGCTGGGTGCGCACTTCCTTCTGGTAGTCCTGCGTGCGTTGCGACTTGCGCAGCGTGAGCTCGATCACCTGGCTGCGCGCGCGCCCGATGTTGCCGATGTCTTCCGAGATCGCGCCCTGCAGCTGGGCATAGGTGCGCTCCAGTTCCAGCATGCGGTTGCGCGCCACATAGCCTTCCTTGGCGAGGTCGCGCATGCCGTCCAGTTGCTCCTTCAGCAGCTTGATCTGCTCCTTCTTGCTGTCGCGCGACTCTTCCAGGCCCTTGATCTGCACCTTCAGGCCGGCGATGCTCTCGTCCATGCCGGACAGCTCGCTCTGCAGGGAGCTGGTGCGCGACGCCAGCAGCTGGCTCTGCAGGGTCATCAGCTCGGCCACGCGCGGGTCGCTCCTGCGCTGTTCGAGGTCGGGCGGGAAGGCGATCGTCTTGCGGCCGTCGCGCTCCGCTTCCAGGCGCGCCTCGGTGGCGCGCGAGGTCAGGTACTGGCTGTCGGTGATCTCGAAGGCCGACTTCGCGACGACCGGATTCATGCGCACGACGGTCTGGCCGGCCTTGACGACGTCGCCATCCTTCACGAGGATTTCCTGGATCGTGCCGCCCTGCTGGTACTGCACGGCCTTGCGGTTCGACTCCTTGGCCACGGTGCCGGACAGCGGCACGCCCTTGTCGAGCGGCGCCGTCAGCGCCCACAACAGGAAGCCGCCGACGCCGAGCAGCACGATCAGCCAGCCGAGCCGGCTGTACGGACGTGCATCGGTATTCACTTCGAGCGGCGTCACGTCGTGCGCGATGACTTCCGCCGCTTTTGACTTGTTCTCAATGAGTTTCATTTACTTCCCTTCCTGGGCCGCGGTCGCCTGGCCGGCGGCCTGTGCCTGTTGTTGTGCCGGAGCCTGCTGGCGCGCCGCGGCCTGCTGTGCAGCCTGCTGCGCGGCCTGGGCCTGCTGCTGCAGCGCCGCCAGCACGTCGCTCGTCGGGCCGAACATCTGTGCGGCGCCGTCGCGCAGCAACAGCAGCTTGTTCGTCGCGCCGATGATGCTGGTGCGGTGCGTGATCAGGACGATGGTCTTGCCGCGCTGGCGCAGGTCCTGGACCGCCACCACGAGGGCTTGTTCGCCGATGTCGTCGAGGTTCGAATTCGGTTCGTCGAGCACGATCAGGGCCGGGTCGCCGTACATGGCGCGCGCCAGGCCCAGGCGCTGCTTCTGGCCGCCGGACAGGCCGGCGCCGCCGTCGCCCAGGCGGGTGTCGTAGCCGTCCGGCATGTGCAGGATCATGTCGTGCACGCCGGCGCGCTTGGCCGCCTGCACGACCTTCTCGGGATCCATGTCGCCGAAGCGGGCGATGTTTTCGCTGACGGTACCGCCGAACAGTTCGATGTCCTGCGGCAGGTAGCCGATGTGCGGCCCCAGCTCGCCCTTGTTCCAGGCATAGATGTCGGCGCCGTCCAGGCGCACCTTGCCGCCGAGTGCCGGCCACACGCCGACCAGCAGGCGCGCCAGCGTCGACTTGCCGGAGCCGCTCGGGCCGATCACGCCCAGCACGTCGCCCGGCGCGATCGCGAAGCTCAGGCCGCGCACGACGGCATTCCGGGAGCCCGGCGGCGCGGCGGTGACGCCTTCGACCGACAGCGCGCCCTGCGGCTTCGGCAGCGGCATGCCCGCTTCGCGTGCGGGATTCGTTTCCAGCAAGGTGGTCAGGCGCTCGTAGGCGCTGCGCACGCTGCCCCAGGACTTCCACACGCCGATCAGCTGCTGCACCGGCTGCAGGGCGCGGCCGACGAGGATCGACGCGGCGATCATCATGCCGGCCGTGATCTTGTTCTCGAGCACCAGCAGCGCGCCGAAGCCCAGCACCAGCGACTGCTGCGCCAGCTGCACGAACTTGGTAACGGCGGAAATCTTGCCGGCGGCCTCGCTGGCCTCCGCCTGCAGGTGCAGGAACTTGCCGTGCATCTTGTACCAGCGCTGCATCAGGTTGGGCAGCATGCCCATCGATTCGATCACCTCGGCGTTGCGCAGGTTGTTGGTCGCCAGGGCCGACGACGCGATCGCCATGGTGTTGGCGTCCTTCAGCGGCTGGCGCGTGACGCGGTCGTTGATGACGGCCAGGATGATCAGCACGATGGTGCCGCCGAGCGCGAACAGGCCCAGTTCCGGTTCGAACAGGAAGATGACGATCAGGTAGATCGGAAACCACGGCGCATCGAAGAACGCGAACAGCGCATTGCCGGTCAAGAACTGGCGCAGCGTGGTCAGGTCGGTCAGGGCCTGGCCCGCGTTGCCGCCGGCGCTCTTGAGGTTCTGCTCGAACGCTGCCGAATAGACGCGCTTGTTCAGTTGCATGTCGAGCTTGGCGCCGACGCGCACGAGGACAAAGGAACGGGTCAACTCCAGGCCGGCGACGATCAGATACGCGCCCAGCATCAGCAGGGTCAGCATCAGCAGCGTGATCTCGTTGCGGCTCTGCAGCACGCGGTCGTAGACCTGCAGCATGTACAAGGACGGCACGAGCATCAGGAGGTTGCTGATGGCGCTGAACGTCCCCACCGTCCAGAACGTGCTCTTGAACATGAGCAGGACCTGTCCGATTTCGTTTTTCTTGTCAAAGAGTTTGCTTTTCATTTGTTTGGGAGCACCGGGAATGCGGCGCGATCGCGCCAGGGTCACGCTTCATGCTTGAGAGTAATTAAGCTGAGCGGGCGACACATTATCGCGCAAAACTGCTGAATAATGTGACGTACATCACATTTTCGTAACCAAACTTTAATGAATACGCGCTGCTCGCACGTTGAACGACGTGGGCGAGCAACATCGGGGGCACTCACCGCGGCACCGGACAGGACGTCATCAGGTGGAGGCAGGCGCGCAAGGAACGGTGCGCAAAGGCCAGTCCGGGCCGGCAGTTCGGCCGCCTGCCGGCGTGGCGCATAAACAAAAAGGCATGCCGTGGGCATGCCTTTTACTCTCGCTACCGGACGTGCCGCCATGCGCATTCCATTTGCGCTGAAACTCAGCAGGCATGGCCCGCATTCGACAGCACTGCAGAAACATCGTTTGGCGAAGCGCCGACCGGTACGAAATGAAAAGCCAGGACGAACCTGGCTTGTGCTTCCAGCCGCCGCGGTTTCTCCCGGAGGAGGCGCCGCGGCGTCAGGTAGCGATGACGACTTAGACGTTGTGGCCCAGGGCCAGGATCAGGGTGTCCAGATCCACGGCGCCGGTGATCTTGACGACGGTGTCAGCCGCGTCGATCTGGCCCGGGGTGCCTGCGTCGTGGAAGACGTAGGTGTCGCCGCCCAGTTGGAACACCAGGTTGTCGCCCTTGCTCGAAGCAGCTGCGTCCTTCAGTGCCAGATCGATGTCGGTCTGGGTCGTGGTGAACTTGGCCACTGCGCCGTCGATTGCGCCCACGGTGAGGTGGTCGGAAGCCGAGGTCAGAGCATCGGCGGCGCTGTTCGCGACCAGCTTCAGGCCGGTCACGGTGTCCATCGAGCCGTAGGTCGAAGCGTTCAGCGTGATGGTGTCGACAGCGGCACCCAGCTTGATGGTTTCGGCCGAGGTGTTCGACGACGTGTAGGTCAGGCCGCTCAGAGCCGCGCCGTTGTTGGCAGCCACAGCCGACGTGCCGTTCAGGCCCGACGCGTCCACGGTCACCAGCTTGCCGCCGGCGTTGGTCACGTTTGCATCGCCCGAACCGCTCAGGGTCAGGGTAGCCAGCGCGGTGTCGGTCGACGTGTTGTCGAGGACGAAGTGAGCCACGCGGTCAGCGGTCGTGTTGCTTGCGCTGTCCACGGTGTTGGTCAGCGTGACGTTTGCAGTGCGCACGTCGCCCGACAGGGTCGCGGTCACGTCGCCAGCAGCGGCGGCCTTGACAGCCAGGTTCAGCACGTCGGCCTTGACGACGACGGCGCCAGTATCGGACTCGGTCACGCCCAGGGTGCCGGCGTAAGTCTTGGTAGCGACGTAGCCAGCAGCGGTCAGGTCGACATCACCGTGGGCGGTGATTGCCTGGGTGCCCACGCCGGTGATGATGCTGCCCGATGCCAGGTCGATACCGGTGTAGGTAGCGGCCAGCTTCGAAGCGTCCAGACCGGTTTCGGCGGTCGAGAAGCTGATGGTTTCGAAGTTGGTGACCAGCTTGTTGAACACGATGTAGTCGTCGGCGGTGCGAGCGCCTGCGCCAGCGAACGAGATGGTGTCGGTACCGTCGCCGCCGTTGATGACGTCGCTGGTTGCCAGGACCTTGTTGACGACAACGGTGTCGTTGCCGGCGCCGCCCAGGACCGTAACCGGACCGGTGGTGGCCGACACGGTGATCTTGTCGTTGCCTGCGCCGGCGTCGACCGTGGTCATGCCGTCGCCGGTGCTGTTGACGACGATCGTGTCGTTGCCGTCGCCAGCCGTCACGGTCGCGTTGACTGCAGCGGCCGAGCTGGTGGCTGCCGAGGTCAGTGCGGCAAGGGTGATCATGTCGTTACCGGTGCCGGTGGTGACGTTGGCCAGGCTGGTGTTGCTGGTGCCGTCGATGGTCACGCCGCCGGTCGAAGCCGATGCGTTGATGGTCGTGAAGGCCTTCGTCGAACCAGCGCTCTGAGCGACGGTCAGGACACTCTTCTGGTTGGTGTTCAGGGTCAGCGACTGGACATCCTTGCCGACGGTGACATTCAGAGCCTGGGCAGCCACGGAACCGCTGCTGTCGCTGTCGGCACGGGTACCGGACACGGTGACCGAGTTCAGATTCGTGCCGCCGACGTTCAGAGCCGCCGTTTCAGCGACATTGGTCAGAGCAATACTTGCTGCTGCGCCCAATGCACCGACGTTGATATCACCGGTAGTGCCGGTGAAGCCGACGGTCGTTGCAGCGCCCAGACCGGTCACGGTCGGGGTGCTGGTGGCATCGAAATTGACGTTGGTCGCGCCTTGGAAGACCGAAGCATCGACAGCCGAGCTAGCGCCAGTCACGTTGATGATTTCGACGTTCTTGATAGTTGCGCCGACGATGCTGTTGTAGCCGCCCGTCAGGTCCAGGTTCAGGACGTCTTTGCCTGCGCCGCCATCAATGCTGTCGAGCGAAGTCAGGTTCGACGCGTTGAGCGCGCCCGTGGACGGCGTGATGTGCGTGGCATTGATGGTGTCATTGCCAGCCGTACCGACGATGATGTCCTGGCCAATGGTCAGGGTGAACGTCTGGCCGACGTTGTGGACGTCGACGATGCCCGACACGGTGGCGTTCAGGGCGGCCGGCGCGATGGCGGCTGCCAGCGAAGCGTCGTCGGTCACGCTGCTGATGAAGGTCTTGGCGGCTGCGTTGGCGGCGTCGCCGTCGTAACCCAGCACTTCAGCCGGGGTGTCCAGGGCTGCGGTGAACGCGGTTGCAGCGGCAACCTTGTTGTTGTAGGCGGTCAGGTCGGTGTCCAGCGCGCCCTTGGCGATCTCGGTCACGACGTTGTCGACGGTCATCTGGCCGGCGAGCAGAGCCTGGCCCCAGAAGTTCAGACCCGGCAGGTCCGGCGCGTGGCCGAACAGGTTCTGGTACACCTGGGCGACGACGTGGTAAGCGTCCATGTTGGCGTAAGCAGCTTTGTACTCAGCCGAACCAGCGAAAGCAGCCGACACAGCAGCGGTGCTGCCGTTGGCATTCGCAACAACGCCTTCCCAGTAGGTCAGGCCAGCGACATCGGCCGGACGGTTAAAGTAAGCAACGTACAGCTGCTGTACTGCTTCGGTATAAACACCCATCTAAAGCTCCTAAAGAAATTCAATCGAGGTTATTTGCAGATTCGGATGTCCCTGCAATCCAACGGTCCGAATGATGACAGAGCGAATAGTGACGTTAATGTGATGGGCATCACAAAACCCAAGATTTTTTGTCACTAACTTGTATCTGCCATCAATTCAAATTGGCCGATTATTATTAACAAGTCAAACAATAAACGCAAGCCGTGATAAAACATGCAACCGAGATAATTCCCCAGTGACAAAGAGAGAGTTTTGCCCCGCTCGCCCGGCATCGACGGGCGATGCAATGTATGGAACCATGCCTGCTGCCGCCCCGCATTTCTTACAATCGGTAACAATTCGTGAGAATTGGCATTGGCTCCAAAACAAAAACCCCGGAAATCCGGGGTTTTTGTTTGCTCATCCATTTATATATATATGCATTTCAGGCGCGTCAGTGCGTCCAATAGGTGACGCCGTTAGCGGTTCGTGCATCGTCCAGGCGTGAATGGAAGATATAGCCGGCGCTGCCGCCGTTGGCATTGCTGAGGAAGCCGTCCACGCTCATGTTGTTGGCAACCGGTCGCAGCCCCGGGTTGTTGCCGATGCGCCCATTCGAAGCGACGTCGCCCTGCGCGTACAGTTTATAGGTCGAGTCGCCGCCGACCAGGTCGAAGGTCGTCGTGAAGCTGCGCGCGCCGAAGTCGACGTTCAGCTGGCCGTTCTGCATCGCGCCCGCGACCGTCGCCTTGGCCGGGTCGTCGTTGGTGATGTAGGCCTGCCCATCTTTCAGCGAGAAGCTCACGCTGCCGCGCTCGGGCGCGACGTAGGCGTCGCCCGCGGTGCGGAACAGCACGAAATTACCGCCCAGGATACGTTCGGCGCCGGCCGGGCCCACGAGGCCGGCGGTCGCCTGCTCGCCCAGCAGCGGCGCCCAGCGGCCCCACTGCAGGGCGCGCGGATTGGCCGGCGGGGTATCGACGTCGACCACCGGCGGCGGCGCCACCACGACGGGCGGCGCCGGTTGCTGCGCTGCCGGCGGCACGATCTGGGCCACCGATTCGCTCTTCTTGGCGTCCAGGACCGGGGCCAGCGGCTCGTCGCTGCGCGGCGGCGACACCTGGTCGGGCCCCGTCGCGCCGCTCAGCAGCTGCGGCGCCGTTTCGCCGCGCTTCACCTGCAGCAGCAGGCCGCGCTGGGCCGCCGTCAGTTCGCGGCTGGCCGCGCCTTCGCAGGGGCCGCCGCCTTCCGGCCGGCAACCGCCGCCGAAGCCGCTGACGATGATGCCGCCCGTGAAGACGACGACGCGCGACGTGTCGTGCTCATGGTAGACGGTGAAATCGGTCCCGCGCACGCCGATCGCCGCGACCGGCGTATTGAAACGGAAATTCTGGCGCGCCAGCTTGACCGCATCGCCCGACTTGCTGCGCGCCACACCGGCGAGCAGCTCGAGCTTGAAGCGGCTGTTGGCCGGATTGGCCTTGTCGATATGGTAGGCGGCGATCCGGGCCCGGGTGCTCGGGCGCAGGATGAACAGGCCGTTGTCCGGCGTCTTGACGTACAGGAACCCGTCCGTGCCGGTGGTCAGCAGGTCGCCCTCCTGCACCGCCATGCCTTCCGCGCCCGCCCGCTCGGCCACCTGCGTGACGCCGGCGGCAAATATGACGCGGCCGGCCTCGGCTGCCCGGGCCTGCGCAATGCAAGCAATGGTCGTGATGGCGATGAAGGTGGCGTGACGCAGCATGATCTTTTTCCTCATTTGCCATTATTCCGGAGCAGCAATCGCTCCTTCTGTGACGGCCATCACATTTTAGAGCAAACTCGGGCGTATTGTTCGATACTGGAGTGCTTCAACTTGTTACTTGGGGGCATACGCAACGCGTTATACTTCAGAGTTATGTCCAACAACCGCCGTTTCCAGAATCCAAGGCAGCTGGTGCAATACCCCTTTTTCTCCACATCCACGCCCCGTCCGGACCGCAGCACGCCCGTGCTGGCGCGGGTCGCCATCGCTGTCGCGGCCGTTTTGCTGACGTTCTGGTCGCAATGGGGACAATCTGGACAGATGTCGTTTTTTGGCAACGAATTGCTTCGTGACGCGTTTATCCGCCTGCGATCAACGGATGCACCCGACCCACGCATCCTCATCGTCGACATCGACGAAGCCAGCCTGAACAAGCTTGGCCCCTGGCCGTGGCCGCGTGCGCGCATCGCCGACCTCGTCGAGATCCTGCTGACCCGCTATGCCGCGCGCGGCGTGGCGCTCGACATCGTGATGCCGGAGCCGCTCGACGCGGCAGGCGACACCCGCCTGGCCCTGCTCGCGCAACATGGTCCGCTGGTACTGGCCCAGGCGTTCGACTTCGATTTCGCGCACCTGCGCCCGCAAGCGCTGCGCAACGGCGTGCCCGCCGGCGCCGGCAACGTCTACCGTGCCGGCGGCATCGAGGCGACGGGGTATTTCGCCAACCACGCCGGCCTGGCGCGCGCGGCCCACGTCGGCAACATCGGTTTCATTCCCGATCCGGACGGCGCGCTGCGCCGGGTGCCGCTCGTCACCACGTTCGGCGGCCTGCAGTATCCGGCACTGGCCCTGGCCCTGGTCGATTGCTGCAGCGGCAAGCCGCCGCTGGCTCTGGACGACACCGGCCTGATGCGCCTGTCCTACAAGCGCGACTGGAACGCGTGGACGGTGACCAGCGCCGCCGACATCCTCGACGAACGCATCGATCCCGCCAGCGCCAGCGGCCGGCTGGTGCTGGTCGGTTCGTCGTCGATGGGCCTGGGCGACCGCGTCGCGACGCCGCACGCCAGCAGCCGCCCGGGACTGGGCGTGCAGGCGGCCGTGCTGTCCGACCTGCTCGACCGGCAACAGGGCACGAGCCCGGCGCCGTGGCCGGGACGCCTGTTCGCCTGCGCGTTCGGACTGCTGTCCGCCTTGCTGGCCGTCGTCGCCTTTCCGCGCCTGCCAGCCATCGCCAGCGTGGCCCTGCTGGGCGTGCTGTCGCTGCTGTGGATCGTCGTGGCCTATTTCACCAGCCGCCACGATCCCGTGTTCGCGACCACCGGTCCGCTGGCGACCAATCTGTTCCTGCTGGCCGTGGCCGTGCCCCATCAGTGGCAGCAGGCGCAGCGCAAGTCGCGCCGCCTGCTCGACACCTTGCGCCAATACGTGGCGCCGAAAGTCGTCGAGCAACTGCTGCGCAGCGACCTGGACAATGCCCTGCAGCCGCGCCACCTGGACGTGACGACGATGGTCGCCGACATGGAAGGCTATACGAGCCAGGTCGAGAACCTGTCGCTGGAAGACGCGTCGCGCCTGACGCGCGAATTCCTCGACTGCCTGACCGGCCCCGTGATGGCGCAGCAGGGCACGCTCGACAAGTACACGGGCGACGGCCTGGTCGCGTTCTGGGGCGCGCCGCTGCCGCTCGAGCAGCATACCGACCTGGCGCTGGACGCCGCCTGCGAGATCCTGGAGCGCGTCGCGCTCCTCTCGGCCGAGCGCCAGCGCGCGGGGCATCCGCCGCTGCGGGTGCGCATCGGCATCGAGAGCGGCCCGGCGATGGCGGGCGACTTCGGCACCTCGTTCCGCAGCATCTACACGGCCGTGGGCGACAGCGTCAACACGGCCGCGCGCCTGGAGCAGGCCGCCCGCGATTTCCCGCACGACGTGATCGTCGGCGCCGGCGCCGTCGAACGCGCCTGCCGCCACCGCTTCCTGCTGCTGGGCGAACGCCATTTGCGCGGCAAGGGCCGTCCGACCATCCTGTACACGCTGGACCGGGCCGCGCACGCCGCCGCCCCGGCCGGCACGCCCGGGCAGCCCGCATGACGCGCACGACGTTCGGCCGCGCGGCCTGGTCCGCCCTGCTCGCCTGCCTGTGGGCCGCGCCTGTCCACGCCCAGACCGGCGCCGGCAGCGACCAACCCGACCTCTACCAGCAAGCCCTGCAATCGATCTCCGAAGGCCGCCGCAGCGACGCGTCGCGCGAGCTGGCGCAGCTGGTCCAGCAGGAACCGCTGCACGCCGGCGCCTGGTTCGACCTGGCCATGACGCAGTGCGCGCTCGGCCACGGCGACGAGGCCGAGCGCATGTTCGCGACGATCGAGAGCCGCTTCCAGCCCTCGCGTGCGCTGCTGGAACTGATCGCCCAGGCGCGCGAGGAAGGCTGCGCGCACTGGCATCCCACGACGTCGCTGCTGCTCGGGCTCGGGCGCGGCATCGAGTCGAACGTCAACCAGGGCGCGAGCTCGCGCACGTATGTGTTCGACGGCCCGGAAGGCCATTACGAGCAGACCCTGACCGACGATTTCGTCCCGAAGCACGACCAGTACACGTTCCTGAACGGCGACGCCACACGCGAACTGACGCCCAACGGCGTCGTCGGCTTCGCCCAGTTCCAGCTGCGCCACTACGACGCCCTGCACGCCTACGACAGCGCCTCGCTGTTCGCCGGCGTCGAGGCGCCGTGGCGGTTCCGCCGCTGGAGCCTGCGCACCAGCGGCGCCCTCGGCATGATCACGCTGGGCGGCCGCCCCTACCAGCACCAGGCCCAGGTGCAGGTGCGCGTCGGGCCGCCGCTGCCGCTGCCGAACAGCACCCAGTTCAGCGTGGTCGGCAGCCTCACGTACAACCAGTATCTGGCGCTGACGAATTTCGATTCGAACGTCGCGGAGCTGCGCGCCCAGTTCACGCACCGCAACGACACGATGTATGCCAGCGCCAGCCTCGGCGCGCAGCGCGATCATGCGCTGGCCCTGCGCCCCGGCGGCGACCGCGACGGCTGGTACGCCAACCTGCTGTACCGGCGCCGCCTGGGCGAGCGCGCCAGCGCCGAGCTGGGCTATGTGCACCAGGACTGGACCGGGAACGAAGCCTATTCGCCCGGCCTGATCGACAAGATCCGCGCGCAGTCGACCGACATCGGACGCGCGAGCGTCACCTACGCGCTCGGCAAGAACCAGTCGCTGCAGCTGGAAGGACGCATCGTGCGCAACCACGAGAACATTTCGATTTTCCAGTACACCGACCGCCAGTTGCAGCTGAGCTGGCAATGGCAGGGTTTCTGACATGACCGCACGCACCCTCGAACAGGCCACGGCCTCGCACGACAACGGCTTCAACCTCGTCCGGCTCGTGTGCGCCACGCTCGTGGTCGTCTTTCACGCCTTCCCGATGAATTCGGCGCGGCCCGGCGCGTCCGACCCCGTCAGCCCGCTGCTGGCGCCGCACACCGACCTCGGCGCGCTGGCCGTCGGCGTGTTCTTCCTGATCAGCGGCATCTTCATCAGCCAGAGCTGGGAACGCGACCCGCACCTGGGCCGCTATGCACTGCGCCGCGTCGCGCGCATCGTGCCCGGCCTGTTCGTGTGCCTGCTGTTGACGACGGCGCTCGCGGTCGGCCTGTTTTCGAGCACCGGCTGGCGCGGCATGCTGGCGCCGGCGCCGTGGCGCTACATCTTCGGCAACACCACGCTGCACTGGCTGCACTACATCATCCCGCCGGAAGAACTCAAGCTGCCCGGCGTATTCGGCGGCGAGACGCTGAACGGGCCGCTGTGGACCCTGTACTGGGAAGGCCGGATGTATGTGGTGGTGGCGCTGGTCGGCCTGTCGGCCGCGCTGCCGCTGCGCACGTGGATGCGCGGCGCCGCGCTGTTCCTGCTGGCGGCGGCGAACCTGTTCCCGGACGTGATCGGCGGCTATGTGTGGGAGACGCGCCTGTGGTCGCTGTTCCTGACCGGCATGCTGCTGCACACGCTGGCGCGCGACCTGCGCGTCGGCTGGCGCCACGTCGCGTGCGCGCTGGCGCTGGCCGGCCTCAACTGGACACGTTCGGCCGCCCTGACGCCAAGCCCGCTGACCTGGTTCGGCATCCTGCTGGTGGCGGGCACGCTGGCGCTGGCCGTCGGGAGCGTCCGGCTGCCCGTCGCCGGCCACCTGCAACGCCACGATTATTCGTATGGCATCTACATCTATCACTGGCCCGTGCTGCTGATGCTGCGCACCGCCTTCGCGCCGCTCGGCCACTGGCGGCTGCTGGCGCTGGGTCTGCTCGTGACGGGCTCGCTGGCCGTGCTCAGCTGGCACCTCGTGGAAGCCCCCGCGCTGCGCACGGTGCGGCGCCTGCTGCGCCGTACCGCCCATGGCGCGGAGGCCACCGTGGCGCCCGCGCGTCCACGCGAACGCGCCTGACCTTTTCACTCTGCTAAGCTGCGAAAATGCCGCACCGGCGCGAGAATTGCGCCCTGTTGCGACCTCGACCGTATACAATCATGCCTGGTCGGAATGAGGATAGCGGAACGGATGGTTGTGGATATGCTGTTGCTGGGCATGGCGGGCGTCGCAGTCGTCGCCGGCTGCCTGGTGCCGAACCGCTGGCTGCCGTCCTCGCTGCCCAACGATAAATTGCTGCATTTCGCGAGCTTTGCCGGCCTGAGCCTGTTAGCCCTGCGCATCGCGCACGACCGGACCGAAGCGGCCTTGTGGCTCCTCGGCCTGTTGCTCGGCGGCTGGCTGATCGAATGCCTGCAGGCGCTCGTGCCGGACCGCGGATTCTCCTGGCGCGACATCGGCGCCAACGCCGCGGGCATCGCGACGGTCGCGCTGTGCGCCGAGTGCATCCACATGTTTTCCAGATGAAGCCCATGACGTCCACGACGAAGGAAATGCAACGCATGGATCCCGTCCCCGCGGCTGCGCCCCCGGCCGAGGAAAGGCAGATCCAGATCCACCTGCGCAAGATCCCGCTGCTGGCGGAGCTGAACGACGAGGAAATCATCCGCGTCAAGCAGGACATGCGCATCCGCCAATACAACAAGCGCGACATCGTGCTGCAGAAAGGCGGCCATGGCGACGGCCTGATGTTCCTGTTGTCCGGCCAGCTGCAGGTCATCGACGTGACCGAGGACGGCCGTGCGATCGGCCTGCGCATGCTCGCGCCGGGCGACTTCTTCGGCGAAATCGCCCTGATCAACAATTCGACGCGCTCGGCCTCGGTCGTCGCGATGACGGACGTGCTGGTCGGCTTTTTGCCGGCGCCCACGGCCATGCACCTGTTCGCCCACTCGCCGTCGGTGGCGCGGCACATGCTCACCCACCTCGCGCAAAAGATCCAGCGCGACTCCGAATTGCGCGCCCTGCTCAGTATTAACAACACGGCCAAGCGCATCTATACGTACCTGATGCAGATGCAAAAGCAGTCGCAGGAACCGGGCGCCCCGATCGTCGTCGAGAACCTGCCCACCCACCAGGACATCGCGAACATGGTCAACACCAGCCGCGAGACGGTCACGCGCGCCCTGCTCACGCTCACCCAGCTGGGCATCGCGCAAAAGGATGCGCACCGGTTGATCATCCGCGATCCGGAAGGCCTCAAGAAGCTGGCGCACGGCGTCTGAGGACGGCCCGGAACCGGTGACATCCGGACCAAACTTCGTTACAACTGTGCTAATTCGTGTGGCGGTACCGTAGAGTATAATCTCGCGCTCACTGGGCCTTGCCACTTATGAAGAACCACCCCACGTACTCTGCAAAGGCGCGGCCTGCCGGGACCGCGCCATGATGTCCCCCCTGATGCTGCGCGGCCTCTGGGCCTACCGCGGCTTCGTGCTGGGCAGCGTCAAACGCGAATTCCAGTCGAAGTACAGCAACGCGGTGCTGGGCGCGCTCTGGTCGCTGCTGTCGCCCCTCGCGATGATCGTCGTGTACACCGTGATCTTCGCGGAGGTCATGCACAGCAAGCTGCCCGGCGCGGCCGCTGACGCGCACTACGCCTACAGCATCTGGCTGTGCGCGGGCGTCCTCACGTGGGGCCTGTTCGCCGAGATCGTCGCGCGCGCCCAGGGCATGTTCATCGAACAGGCCAACCTGATCAAGAAGGTCAGCTTTCCCCGCATCTGCCTGCCGCTGATCGTCGTGCTCTCCGCCACGCTCAACTTCGCCATCATCTTCGGGCTGTTCACCGTGTTCCTCGTCGCCTCGGGCGCCTTCCCCGGCTGGATCTATTTTTCCATCCTGCCCGTGCTCGTCGTGCAGGTGCTGCTGGCGATCGGCCTCGGCATGATCGCCGGCGTGCTGAACGTGTTCTTCCGCGACGTCGGCCAGTTCGTCACGATCGCCATGCAGTTCTGGTTCTGGCTCACGCCGATCGTGTATCCGGCCACGATCCTGCCGGCCGACGTGCGTGGGCTGCTCGGCTTCAATCCGATGGCGCGCGTGATAGGCGCCTACCAGGCCGTGCTCGTGCAGGGCGCCGCGCCCGACTGGCGTTCCCTGTTCCCCGTGTTCGTGCTCGCCGTGGTGTCATGCCTGTTCGGCCTGCGCCTGTTCCGCCGCCGCGCCGGCGAGATGGTGGATGAACTCTGATGGGCGCGATCGTCGTCAAGGGCCTGGGCAAGGCCTATAAACAATATCCGACGCGCTGGTCGCGCCTGGCGGAATGGGTCGTCCCCGGCCGCCCGCGCCACAAGCTCAAATGGGTGCTGCGCGAGATCGAGTTTGCCGTCGCGCCGGGCGAAGCCGTGGGCCTCATCGGCATCAACGGCGCCGGCAAGAGCACGCTCCTGAAACTGATCACGGGGACGACGCAGCCCACGACCGGCACCGTCTACATGGAAGGCCGCGTGGCCGCGCTTCTGGAACTGGGCATGGGCTTCCATCCCGATTTCACGGGCCGCCAGAACGTCTACATGGCCGGCCAGCTGCTGGGCATGACGGTCGAAGAAATCACTGCCCTGATGCCGGACATCGAGGCCTTCGCCGAGATCGGCGACTACATGGACCAGCCCGTGCGCGTGTACTCGAGCGGCATGCAGATGCGCGTCGCGTTCTCCGTCGCCACCGCGCGCCGGCCCGACATCCTCATCGTCGACGAAGCCCTGTCCGTCGGCGACGCCTACTTCCAGCACAAGAGCTTCGACCGCATCCGCCGCTACCGCGAACAGGGCACCACGCTGCTGCTCGTCTCGCACGACAAGCAGGCGATCCAGTCCGTGTGCGACCGCGCCCTCCTGCTGGACGGCGGCCGCCTGGCGAAGGAAGGCGCGCCCGAGGAGATCATGGACTACTACAACGCCCTGATCGCCGAGCGCGAGAACGCCACCGTACGCCTGCAGGCGACGGACACGGGCAAGGTGCAGACCGTGTCCGGCACGGGCGAGGCGACCGTCGCCGACATCGCCCTGCTGGATGAAGCGGGCGAGCGCGTGGAAGTCGTCGACGTCGGCGCGCCCGTCACGCTGCAGGTGACGGTGAAGACGAACGCCGCGATCCCGCGCATGGTGCTCGGCTACATGATCAAGGACCGCCTCGGCCAGCCGATGTACGGCACCAACACGCACCTGAAGGAACTGCCGCTGGACGACGTGGCGGCCTTCGAGACCGTCGTGTACCGCTTCGCCTTCCCGATGAACCTGGGGCCCGGCAGCTATTCGGTGGCGACGGCCATCGTCAGCACCGAGACCCACCTCGTCAACAACTATGAATGGCGCGACCTGGCGCTCGTGTTCACCGTCGTGAACATGCGCCGTCCGTATTTCGAAGGTTCGGCCTGGCTCGACCCGGCCGTCGACATCCAACGCACATGAGATTCATCTCCTACGCCCAGAACAACGAGGACGTGCTGCTGTGGCGCGCGCTCGGCCACGTCCGGGACGGCTTCTACATCGACGTGGGCGCCAACGATCCGGTCGAGCACTCGGTCACCAAGGCCTTCTACGACGCCGGCTGGCGCGGCATCAACATCGAACCGCTGCCGGCGCACATCGCCGCCTTCGACGCGCAGCGCCCCGGCGACGTCAACCTGGCCGTCGCCGCCGGCAGCGAGACCGGCACGCTCACCTTGTACGACGTGCCGGCCGTGCGCGGCTGGGCCTCGCCCGAGCGGTCCGTCGCCGACCAGCACCGCGCCGAAGGCCACGCGGTGGCCGAACTGACGGTGCCCGTGCGCACCCTGGCGGACGTGTGCGCGGAACACGTGCAAGGCGACGTCCACTTCCTGAAGATCGACGTCGAAGGCTTCGAAGGCGAAGTCCTGCGCGGCATGGACTTTGCGCGCTGGCGTCCGTGGGTCCTCGTGATCGAGGCGACCCTGCCGAACAGCCGCGCAACCAACCACGCGAGCTGGGAACACCTGGTCACGAGCCAACGCTACCGCTACGCCTGGTTCGATGGCCTGAACCGATATTATGTGGCCGAGGAACACGCGGAACTGATGGACAGCTTCGGCATCCAGCCGAACGTGTTCGACGACTACATCTCGCACCACCTGGACAAGGCCTGGGCCGCGAACCGCGCGGCGACGGCAGCGCTGCACGAGACGCAACTGCAGGCCGACACGACGCGCGCTGAACTGCACGACATGATGCAGTTCGCCGAAAACCTGGAACTGGAAAAGCAGGAGGCGCTGGCCGAAGTCGCGCAGCTGCGCCACGATCTCGCGCAGGCCCACGCCAGCGGGCAGCAGGCCACGCTGTGGGCGCGCGACCTCGAGCAGCGCCTGACGGCGACCTTGAGCAGCACGTCGTGGAAGGTGACGCGGCCGCTGCGCATGGCAGGCAGCCTCGTGGCCCGGCTGCGCCGGCCCGGCCTCGCGCGCCGCGTGCTGACGCGCGTGACCAAGAACCAGCGCATACGCCGCACGCTGATCCCGTTCCTGCTGCGCTATCCGGCGCTGAACCGGCGCGTGTCCGGCGCACTGCAGGCCGTCAAGGGCAGCCTGCCGCATCCGGTCGTGAACATCGACGTCCCCGAAGAACTCAGGGGCCTGCCGGTCTCGGTCCGCAACGTGCTGGCCGACCTGCAGCGCGCCCGCAAGCACACAGGCGGTTGAACCATGCGTATCGTGATCGACTTCGACGACGGCCAGGACCGCATCGAGCCGGCGGCCCTGCTGCTGGCCCAGGAACTGGTCCGCGACGGCGCCGGCCATGACATCTGGCTGGCCGTGTCGAACCGCTCGCACGTGGCGGTGGAAACGCTGCGTGCCGTCTTCAAGTTGGGCCTGCGCGTATTCGACTTCCCGTCCAATCCGCGTTACGCCGCCGCGGTGCGCATCCACGCCTTCGCCGGCCTCGCGCCGGACGTCGTGCTGACGCTCGCCCGCGCCGGCCGCGCCCGCGCCATGCCGGGCGCGCCGTTCGCGCACATCGTGTCCGCGCCCGGCACCGAGAGCGCCGGCGCGCTGTGGACCCGCATCGCCGCCGGCGCGGCGGAAAGCGCGACGCCGCCTGCACCCGTACCGGCACCGGCCGGCCGTCCGAAACTGGCATACGTGTCGCCGCTGCCGCCCGTGAAATCCGGCATCGCCGACTACAGCGCGGAACTGGTGCCTGAACTGGCGCGGTACTACGACATCGACCTCGTCGTCGACCAGGACAGCGTGCACGATCCCCGCGTGGCGGGCTTCCCGCAGAGGAGCCCGGCCTGGCTGCGCGAGAACGCGCACCTGTTCGACCGCGTGCTCTACCACTTCGGCAATTCGCACGCGCACCAGCACATGTTCGAATTGATCCGCGACGTGCCCGGCATCGTGGTGCTGCACGATTTCTTTTTCTCGGGCGTGCTGGACAACCTGGAAAACGAAGGCTATCTGCCGCAGGCCTTCCTGCACGCGCTGTACGAATCGCACGGCTTTTCCGGCCTGCTCGACCACGCGAAGAACGGCCGCAATCCGGCCATCTGGAAGTACCCCGTCAACAAGGGCGTGCTGGACGCGGCGGCCGGCGTGATCGTGCACTCGGATTTCTCGAAGACGCTCGCCCGCGACTGGTACGGCGAACAAACGGCGGCGGACTGGCGCACGATCCCGCTGCTGCGCGGCCGCCCGGAAGGCAGTATCGGCCCGGACGCGCGCGCCGCCGCGCGCGCGCGCCTCGGCCTGGCCGGCGACGACTACCTCGTGTGCACCTTCGGCATGCTGGGCCGCACGAAGCTGAACGAAGAACTGCTGGACGCCTTCCTCGCGTCGCCGCTCGCGCTCGACGCGCACTGCAAACTGGTGTTCGTCGGCGAGAACGATCCGAGCCCGTACGGCGGCGAACTGCTGCGCAAGGCCGGCGCCAGCGCGGCCAGGGAGCGCATCCGCATCACCGGCTTCGTCGACGCCGCCGCGTATGCGGACTACCTGGCCGCCGCCGACTGCGCCGTGCAGCTGCGCACGTCGACGCGCGGCGAGACGTCGGCGTCCGTGCTCGACTGCCTGCTGTACGCCCTGCCGACCATCGTCAACGCGCACGGCTCGACGGCCTCGATCGACGACGCCCTGCTCGTCAAGCTGCGCGACGACTTCACGGTGCCCGAGCTGGCCGAGGCGCTGACCCGCCTGCACGGCGACGCCGGCGCGCGTACGCAACTGGGGCAGCGCGCCCTCGCCCACATGGACGCCGAGCACGCGCCGGCGCGCGTGGGCCGGATGGTCTTCGACGCGATCGAACACTTCACGCGCACGGGCAGCCATGCGCATTACCGCCGGGTCGTGCGCGCCGCGGCGCCGGTATGCCCCGACGGCGAACTGGCGCCGCTCGCCGCCGCCATCGCGTTCAACCGCGCGCCGGTCGCGCCGCGCCAGTTGCTGGTCGACGTCTCGGCCCTCGTGCAGTCGGACCTCAAGACGGGTATCCAGCGCGTCGTGCGCAGCGTCCTGCTGGCGATGCTGAACGATCCGCCGCCGGACTTCCGCATCGAACCCGTGTTCTCTCACGGCGGCGGCAATGCCTACCGCTACGCGCGCCAGTTCGCGCTGCGCCTGACGGGCAGCGCCGGCCTGGCGCTGGAAGATGCGCCGGTCGACCTGCGACCCGGCGACGTGTTCCTCGGCCTCGACCTGTTCACGAACGGCACGTCGCAGAACGAGGCGCTGCTGCGCGCGATGGCCGACCGCGGGGTATATATCCACTTCGTCGTGTACGACCTGCTGCCGATGCTGCGCCCGGACGTGTTCCCGTTCGGGACCGAACAGTATTTCGGCGACTTCCTGCGCACCGTGCACGCCGTGTCCGACGGCGTGATCTGCATCTCGCGCGCCGTCGCCGACGAACTCGCGGCGTGGTACGACGGCCAGGGCCTGCGCCGGCGCCTGCCGCTGCAACTGGGCTGGTTCCACCTGGGCGCCGACATCGACGCCAGCGCGCCGAGCACCGGCATGCCGCCGGACGCCCACGTCGTACTGGACGCCCTCGCCGCGCGCCCCACCTTCCTGATGGTCGGCACGGTCGAACCGCGCAAGGGCCAGGCCCAGGCGCTGGCCGCGTTCGAAGCTTTATGGGAACGGGGCGTGGACGCCAATCTCGTCATCGTCGGCAAGGAGGGCTGGATGGTCGAGCAGCTGGCCGCGCGCATGGCCGACCATCCGGAAAAGGGCAAGCGCATGTTCTGGCTGGCCGGGATCTCGGACGAGATGCTGCTGAAACTCTACGCCGGCTCGGCGGCGCTGCTGGCCGCGTCCGAAGGCGAAGGCTTCGGCCTGCCGCTGATCGAGGCGGCGCAGCATGGCATCCCGATCGTCGCGCGCAACCTGCCCGTGTTCCGCGAAGTCGCGGGCGAGCATGCGTATTACTTCGACGGCCTGGCCCCCGCCGACCTGGCGCGCGCGATCGAGGACTGGCTCGCCCTGAACCGTGACGGCAAGGCCCCCGCCTCGACCGGCATGCCGTGGCTGACGTGGGACCGCAGCGCGCGCCAGGTGATCGACACCGTCATTGGCGGCAAGTGGTATCGCACGCTGCCCGGCACGGACGCGTGATCCGCGATGCGGCCCGTTGACGACCCCGCCCTGCGCCGGCTCCCCGCGGGCTGGCGCGCGTGGCGTTTCCCGGCCGCGCTGCTGGCCGCATTGACCATCCTGTTCTGCCTGAACCAGCCCATCCTCGGCGGCGACATGCTCGAGTACACGCTCGACACGGTCGCCATCGCGCACCACGGCACGCCCGACATCCGCCTCACCGACATCGCCGCCGTGCGCAAGCTCGTGCCGCAGATCGGCTGGGCGTTCGATCCGCTCGAACAGGACATGCGCGCCGGCGTGAAGAACGTCTATCCCGCCTTCGCGCGCGGCCGCGGCGGCGCCGTTTTCAGCATCCACTTCTTCGGCTATCCCGCACTGGCCGCGCTGCCGCTGCGCGTGTTCGAGGCGGTGGGCATTCCGCCGCTGAAGGCGTTCCAGGCCGCGAACTACGCGGCGATCTTCGTGCTCGGCCTGGCGCTGCTGCGCTTTTTCCGCTCGGCCGCGAGTGCGTCGCTGGGCGTGCTGCTGTTCCTCGGCTGCGGCGGCATGCTGTACATGAACCAGACGAGCCCCGAGTGCGTCGGCGCCGCGTCGCTGCTGGCCGCCCTGCTGTTCTGGCTGGGCGGCGCGCCGCTCGCCGGCGGCATCATGGCCGGCCTCGCGGCGCAGCAGAACCCCACCATCGTGATGTTCTTCGCCTTTGCGCCGCTGGTGAAACTGTGCGCCGACTGGCGGCGCGACGCGGGCGTGAAGGCGAACGTGAAGGCGCAGCTCACCCGCGCGAACGTCATCGGGCTCGCGGCGGGACTGGCCGTGTTCGCGCTGCCGCCGCTGTTCAACGTCGTCCAGTTCGGCGTACCGAACATCATCGCGCGCAGGTTTTCCGACCCGGCACTCATCAGCGGCACGCGCCTCGTCTCGTTCTTCTTCGACCTGAACCAGGGTGCGATCGTCGCGCTGCCCGGCGTGGCGGCGGCGCTGCTCGCGTGGGGCTGGCGGCGCCGCGCGATCGCGACCGGGGCCGCCTGCCTTGCCCTCGTGCTGGCGCTGATCCTGCCCGCGCTGGCCGTGTTGAACTGGAATTCCGGCGCGGCCGGCGTCATGCGTTATGCATTCTGGGCCGGCATGCCGCTGGTGCTCGCGCTGCTCCTGCGCGTGCGCACGCACGGACGCTGGCCGCCGCTGCTGGTGCTGTGGCTCGTGCTGGCGCAGGGCGGCGCCATGGTGAGTGCGGGTACCTATTCGTACGTCGAATTCAGCCCGCTCGCCCGCTTCGTGCTGGCCCACGCGTCGAACCACTACCATCCGGAACCGGAGATCTTCGCCGAGCGCATGGCGCACAACGACGACTACATCCAGCCGGAGAAGGTCTATGTCTACCGCCCGGCCGGGCTGCCGGCCAAGGCGCTGTTCAACGCGGAGAACGAGAACGCCGGCGCGCAGCTGTGCGGCCCGGGCCGCACGCTGGCGCCGGGCAACCGCATCGTCGCGAGCAGCCACGGCTGGCGCTACCTGGACGGCGATCCCGTCTGCGTGCCGGCGCGCTGACGCAGGCGGGCCGCGTCAGTGCGGTCGCGAACAGTACGGCGCAGGCGTGCGCCCTAAAATTTGCACCATCGGGCCTTGGCGGCTGAAGCGAAAGGATCGCGCGATGGTGATGGGACCGGACAAGCAGGGAAACCTCCAGAAGGCGGTGGACGAACAAGGCGGCGGCCAGAGCTTCGGCGTGCCCGCGGCCGGCGAAGTCGAGGGCAATGCCTACGAACCGATGGGCACGCCCGGCGTCAACCACTGGCAGGCCAGCTACATCAAGCGCGACGGCCTGGACGACCGCGGCAACATCTTCTTCGCCGCCGTCGCGATGACGCGCATGCCGATGACCATCACCGATCCGCGCCGGCCGGACAACCCGATCGTGTTCTGCAACGGCGCCTTCCTCGACCTCACGCATTACAAGCAGGAAGACGTGGTCGGCCGCAACTGCCGCTTCCTGCAGGGCCCGCAGACGGACCGCCGCACGGTGGACGAGGTGCGCAAGGCCGTCGCCGAACAGCGCGCCGTCGCCGTCGACATCCTGAATTACAAGGCCGACGGCAGCGCGTTCTGGAACGCCCTGTTCATCGGTCCCATCTTCGACCAGGACGGCCAGCTGCTGTACTTCTTCGCGTCGCAGATGGACATCTCGGAGCGCCGCCAGAGCCAGGAATCCCATCTGCAGGCACAGAAGATGGAGGCGATCGGCCAGCTGACGGCCGGCATGGCGCACGACTTCAACAATCTGCTGCAAGTCATCAACGGCAACCTTGAAATCGCGCTGATCAGCCTGGAGAAGCCGGACATGGCGCGCAATGCGCTGGAACGGGCGCAGCGCGCGGCCATGCGCGCCGCGCGGCTGACCCAGCAGCTGCTGACGTTCGCGCGCAAGCAGCGCCTGGAGCCCGTCCCCGTCGACATCAACAACCTCGTCGTGGAATTCTCCGAGATGCTCGTGCGTACGCTGGGCGACAGGGTCGACCTGCGCCTCGACCTGCGCCCCGGCCTGCCGCTGTGCGACCTCGACCCGACGCACCTCGAAATGGCCCTGCTGAACGTGCTGATCAACGCGCGCGACGCCCTCCCGGACGGCGGCGAGGTGACCGTGGGAACGGCGATCGTGCGCGGCGCGGACCGCGTCAAGGCGCATGGCCTGGACCCCGGCACGTACATCATCCTGTGCGTGATCGACCACGGCATCGGCATGCCGCCCGAGGTCCTGCGCCGCGCGACCGAGCCCTTCTTCACGACCAAGGGACCGGGCACGGGCCTCGGCCTGGCGATGGTGCACGGCTTCGTGCAGCAGTCGCACGGCCGCCTGGAAATCGACAGCCGGGCGGGCGAAGGCACCACGGTGCGCATGATCTTCCCCGTGGCCGACAATG
Organism: Massilia sp. Root335; assembly: GCF_001425685.1. GTDB lineage: Bacteria > Pseudomonadota > Gammaproteobacteria > Burkholderiales > Burkholderiaceae_D > Telluria > Telluria luteola. The sequence goes on from NZ_LMCY01000051.1 coordinate 115,865, forward strand.
CCCCGGACGCCGCCGGCGGCGACGGCCAGGATCAGCCCGCCGCCCCGCCGGACGGGGACGGCGCGGCGGACAGCCGGCCCAGCGTGCTCGTCGTCGAAGACAACGACGACGTGCGCGAACTGGCCGAGAGCGTGCTGGGCATGGCCGGCTACACGGTGCTGGCGGCCGCCAGCGGCGAACAGGCGCTGACCCTGCTGCGCGAGGGCGCGCGGGTCGACCTGCTGTTCACGGACGTGATCATGCCGGGCGGGATGAACGGCCTGCAGCTCGTCGACGAGGCGCGCCGGCTGCGCCCGCGGCTGCCGGTGCTCGTCACGACGGGCTATATGGACGAACTGCCGGAATGCGGCAAGGGCCGGCGGCTGAACGTCCTCGCCAAGCCGTACAAGCATGGCGATTTGCTGGCGCAGGTGGACGCGGCGCTGGGAAGGGAGATGTAGGGTGGGCACGCCGTGCCCGCGCGTAACGTATGCGGTACGCGAACGTTACGCGTGGGCGAAGGGCCGCCCCCGCCCTACTGCTTCGGCAAGCCGCCCAGCAGCGCGGCCAGCTTGGGCTTCGGCTTGCTCGATGCGGCCGGTGCCGCGGCCGTGTCCTTGCGCGGGGCCGCGGCCGGCTCGTAGGGCTTGAGGAACCACGGATCGACCTTGTCGCGACGCGGCGCGCCCATGCTGCGCGGGCCGCGTTCCGTGCGCTCCGGACGTTCGCCGCGCGGGGCGTCGGTCTCGCGGCGGCCGCCGCGGCGGTCGGCAGTGCGATCGGGACCGCGCTCGCCGCCGCGCGAGGGCGTGAAGCCGGTCAGCTCGCCGCGCGTGATGGTCTGCTTGATCAGCTTCTCGATGTCGGCCAGCAGGCGCTCGTCCTTGTCCGAAAACACGGACAGCGCATCGCCCGTGGCGCCGGCGCGGCCGGTGCGGCCGATGCGGTGCACGTAATCCTCGGCGTTGTACGGCAGGTCGTAGTTGATCACGCACGGCAGGTCGGTGATGTCGAGGCCGCGCGCCGCGACGTCGGTCGCGACGAGCACGTCGATCTCGCCGTTCTTGAATGCGTCCAGCGCGGCGATGCGCTCCTGCTGGGTCTTGTCGCCGTGGATGGCAGACGCCTTGATGCCGGCCTGCTCGAGATAGCGCGCCAGGCGCGAAGCGCCGATCTTGGTGTTCGAGAACACGAGGACCTGCTTCAGGTCGCGCGACCGGATCAGGTGCTCGACGACGTTGCGCTTCTGTTCTTCGTCCACCTTGTACAGCACCTGCGTGATCGCGGTGTTGGTAGCGTTGCTGCGCGCGACTTCGATCAGGAGGGGCTCGTTCAGGAAGCTGGCCGCCAGCTTCTTGATCTCGGGCGAGAACGTGGCCGAGAACATCAGGTTCTGGCGCTTCTTCGGCAGCAGGTTGATGATGCGCTGCAGGTCGGGCAGGAAGCCCATGTCGAGCATGCGGTCGGCCTCGTCCATCACGAGCATCTGGACCTGGCCCAGGCTGATGTTCTTCTGCTCCACGTGGTCGAGCAGGCGGCCCGGCGTGGCGATGACGATCTCGACGCCACGGCGCAGGACTTCGGTCTGCGGCTTCATGTCCATGCCGCCGAAGACGACGGTGGAGCGCAGCGGCGTGTGCTGGGCATAGGCCTTGACGTTCTCGGCGACCTGGATCGCCAGTTCGCGCGTCGGCGTCAGCACCAGGGCGCGCACGGCATGGCGCGCGGGCGACATGCTCGTGTTGGCGTGCGGGAGCAGCAACTGGATGATCGGCAGCGAGAAGCTGGCCGTCTTGCCGGTGCCGGTCTGGGCCGCGCCCATGACGTCGCGGCCCTGCAGGACGATGGGGATCGCCTGGGCCTGGATCGGGGTCGGATGGACATAGCCCTGGTCCGACAGTGCGCGCTGGATCTCAGGCGCGAGGCCGAAATCGGCGAAGCGCACGGTCGGTGCGCCGCCAGCTTCAATAGTGGTCGGTGTTTCAGACATGTTTTCTTTCGGGCAATGAATCGTTGCGTTCTACGGCCGGGCTGCTGCCCTGGCAGGGCCAACGCGGGAAAACCGGGGTGACGGGACGCGCCTCGCGCGGCTTGGCCGGGAGCGGCGAATTGGCTGCCTGGTCAGCGCACACGGCGCCGCACGGACGTAGAGAGTCTAAATCGCGCTCAAGGTTACCTCAAATCGTACCCTCTGTATATGAAATCCGCGTTTTTGGCGGCACATTGCAATAATTTCATCTTGGGCTCTTTACATTCCTTTACCCGGCTTTACACCGCCAGGCCTGCGCGCCGGACCGCGCCGGGCCGATAATTCATGCAGTCAACAATTCCGCTTAGCAAAGGATTTCAACATGGTTGCGAGCATCAGCAGCAATACCGGCAGCGTGTCGAACTGGGCCGATTCCATCTTTTCCAGGCTCGACACGAAGAACCAGGGTTATATCGAAAAGAGCGACCTGCAAAGTGCGCTGTCGGCGACGGACGACTCGGGGTCCACGCAGTCGAGCGACATCGACGACGCCTTCAGCGCCCTCGACGGCGACGGCGACGGCAAGGTCACGAAGAGCGAATTGACGGACGCGATGACCAAGCTGTCCGACCAGCTGGGCGCCCAGTTCGATGCGTCGCGCGTGCACCGGGGCGGCGGCATGCGGCCGGATGGTCCGCCGCCGGGCCCGCCGCCGGGCCAGGACGGCCAGGACAGCCAGGACGGCAGCACCGTCGATGCGGCCAGCGCCAGCAGCGGAACGCAAGGGATGCAGGGTGCCGGCGGCCCGCCACCGGGCGGCCCGCATGGCCACCATGGCGGTGGCGGTGGCGCCACGGATTCGACCGGCTCCGCCAGCTCGACCAGCGGCACGAGCGGCACGACCGAAGCGGCCGACACCAACGGCGACGGCACGGTCAGCGCGGAAGAGCTGGCGGCGTACGAGATCTCGCAGGCAAGCACGGCGGCTTCGAACGATTCGAGCAGCGCGAACAGCTCGAACAGCTCGAGCACGAGCAGCGACGGCACCGGCACGAGCGCCACGAACGGCAGCACCGGCACGTCGAAGACCCACCACGAGCGCGACCCGATGCGCGAATTCGCACACGCGCTGCAGTTGCTGAAGGCATATGCAGACAACAGCAGCGACGGCACATCGTCGACGGACACGAGCAGCAGCGTCAGCGTCAGCGTCGAAGCGTAAGCGTGCCCGTGACCATGTCCGTCGAAGCGTCAACGTCGCCGCATAAATAACCACCGTCGTCCCCGCGCAGGCGGGGACCCAATTTCTGCACGCATCGCAGCAGTGCGCAAATTGGATTCCCGCCTGCGCGGGAACGACGGTTTTTCGTCCCGAAACGACGGTTTTTCGCGAGGGAACGACGGCTTTCTGTGCGGGAGTGACGGTTTTCGCAAGAAAATGACGATTTTTTGCCGGAGCAACGTCGTTCAATAAAGAGCAGACCGCGACGAGCCCATGCTCATCGAATCAGGACGTGATGAGCCCATGCTCGTCGAGCACATCGTGCAGCAGCTCCAGCCGGATCATCGGATTGTCCAGCATGAGCATGCTCTGCTTCTGGTGATTGGGCAGCGGCAGCAGCTCGCACCAGCGGTTGGCCACCCAGCCGCAATCGTCCAGGCGAAACGGCGGCTGCACCGGCCAGCGGCTTTGCGGCACGTCGTGCAACGACGCCAGCACCCGGTCGAGCGCGTCGGCCGCGCCCTTGAGGTCGGACGGGATGCGCACGACGTGGTCGTCTTCCAGCAGTTCGGCCTCGGCCATCCACAGGCCGTTCGTGCGGCGCTCGCTGTCCAGCACGTTGAAACGCGCGCCGCCGCGGCACACGACCTGCAGCAGGCCGGGCGTGGACGCCGTCGTGTCCTGCACGGACGCCAGCGTGCCCGCGGCCGCGAATTTTTCCTGGCCCTGCGGGGTGCGCACTTCCTGGCCGTGGGTCAGGAGCACGACGCCGAACGGCTCGTCCTCGGTCAGGCAATGGCTGATCATGTCGAGATAGCGCACCTCGAAAATCTGCAGCGGCAGCACGCCGTCCGGGAACAGGACCGTGCTCAGCGGGAACAGGGGTAACGTGATCGTGGCCATGGGCGCATGATGACAGATTCGCCGCGCGGGACGGAGCACGATTGCTCCCTTCTCAGCCCTCCGGTCCTTCGATCGGCAAGGTGCGCACGGCGTCGGCCAGGACGCGCAGGCGCCAGCCCAGCCGCCCCCAGCCCGGGTCCGGATGATCCCCCACCCGCACCGTGACGAAGTGGCCGGGCGCCACGTCGCAGGCGTACACATAATCGCCGGCCTGCTCGAACGGCAGGCGCAGCGCGTGGCCCGGCAGCACGAGCACCTGGCCGAACACGTGCGGGACGGCGTCGCGGTTATGCAGCAGCAGGACGTCGCGCACGCCCAGCGCCAGGCGCACCTCGGCAGGCACGAAGCCGGCGCCGTGCGGAAACGCGAAGGTGCGCTCGCGCGTCGGATAGCGCAGCGGCGCGAGGGCGGCCCACAGCAGGAGCGCGACCAGGGCCAGCGCGGCGCCCCAGCGCACGCGCTGCAGCAGGCTCGCGTCGGTGGAAAGGTGGGAATGCATGGGCATGGCGTAAAACGCTCATTGTAGCCGCAGCACGGCCGGCGCCGCCCTGTTGTGCGCCCGTCCCGCCCAACCATGCGTATCCTGTACAGGACGGCGCGCTTGCCTTGCCGGCAACGGATCCATATCGCCACCGCCTTGTCGAGTACGCGTAAAGCAGTCATGCCGCATCCAGACCCATTGCCCCCACCACCCAACCGCACCTCGCCGCGCAGCCCAGCCCACCTCCCCTTTCTCCTGGCCGCGCTCGCCTTCCTCGCCGCGCTGATCGTGACCTATATGGTGGCCGGCAACGCGCAGCGGACGGCCGCGGCCGAACTGGCCGGCAATTTCAATTTCCGGGCGCGCGACGTCGCCGCCAACATCGACCGGCGCATGGACGTCTACGAGGAAGTGCTGCTGGCCACGCGCGGCTTCCTGCGCGGCTCGGTCGACGTCGGCCGCGCCGAATTCGCCGACTACTATGCCGTGCTGCACCTGAACGACCGCTTCCCCGGCATCGAGGCGCTGGGCATCGCCGCGCTCATCCCGCCCGGGCGGATGGACGCCCACGTCGCGGCCATGCGCGCGGAGGGATTCCGCGACTACACGATCAAGCCGCCCGGGCCGCGCCCCGTGATCACGTCGGTCACCCGCATCGAACCGTTTTCGGGCCGCAACCTGCGCGCCTTCGGCTACGACATGTTCAGCGAACCGGTGCGGCGCGCGGCGATGGAGGCGGCGCGCGACACGGGACGCGCCGCCGCCACCGGCAAGGTCGTGCTGGTGCAGGAGGGCGGGAGGGACGAACAGTCGGGCTTCCTGATGTACGTCCCCGTATATGGGATCGGCACCGCGCGGACCGGCCCCACGCCCGATACGGTCGCGGCCCGGCGCGCCGCCATCGTCGGCTGGGTGTACGCGCCGTTCCGCATGAACGACCTGATGCGGGGTCTCGGCGGCGAGCACGCGGGCGACCTCCAGATCGAGATCTACGACGGCATGGCGCCCACCGCCGCCGCCCTGCTCTATCGCTCGCCCGGCGCATCACCCCCCGGCCACCGTCCCATGCTGCGTTACCAGACGACGGTCGACAGCGCCGGCCGGCCGTGGACCGTCGTCGTGCATTCGGGCCCCGGTTTCGAGGCGTCGCTCGAGCACCGCGCGACGCTCGCGATCGCGCTGACGGGCATCGGCCTCGGCCTGCTGCTGGCGCTGGTCGTGTGGCTGCTGGCCTCCGAGCGCCGCCGCGCGCTGCAACTGGCGCAGGGAATGACGGTCGAACTGCGCGCCTCGCGCGACCGCATCGACGCCGAGCGCGAACGCGTGCGCCTGATCCTGCAGACGGCCTACGATGCCTTCATCGCCATCGCCCCCGACGGCCGCATCACGGACTGGAACCTGCAGGCCAGCCAGATGTTCGGCTGGCGCGAAGAGGAAGCCATCGGGCGCAACGTGCTCGAACTCTTGATACCGGCGCCGCAACGCGACGAGTGGCGCGACTGCCTGGAACGCTTCGCCCGCGACGGCGCCTGCCCGCGGTTGACGGGGCCCACGGAAGCGGCGGCGCTGACGCGCGAGGGCCACGAGATCCCGGTGGAGATCGCGATCACGCCGCTGGCGACAAGGCAGGGCTATGGCGTGACGGCGTTCGTGCGCGACATCCGCCCGCGCAAGGAAGCGGCCGAACGCGAGCAGCAGCGCCAGCAGCGCCTGGAGGAAGCGCGCGCATTGCTGCTGCGCTCGCAGAAGCTGGAGGCGGTCGGCAAGCTGACGGGCGGCGTGGCGCACGACTTCAACAACATCCTGCACATCATCAGCGCCAACGTCCAGCTGATGCTGCGCAGCGAAGACAATGGCCGCAAGCGCCTCCTGAACATCCTCGACGCGGTGGAGCGCGGCAAGAAGCTGGCCGCCCAGTTGCTCGCCTTCGCACGCCGCCAGCCGCTGCACCCGAGCGTCGTCAACCTGGCCCAGCTCATCGAACGCATGGACACCCTGCTGCACCGCGCGGCCGGCGACGGCGTCGCCATCCACATGGCGATTCCGCCCGACCTGTGGAACGTCCTCGTCGATCCGAACCAGCTGGAGAACGTGCTGCTGAACCTCGTGATCAATGCGCGCGACGCGATGACCGGTGCCGGCGGCATCACCATCGCGCTGGCCAACATGACGATCACCGCGGCCGACCAACTGGCGTATCCCGGCATCCGTCCCGGCGAATTCGTCACCATCGCCGTCAGCGACACGGGCGCCGGCATGCCGGCTGACGTGATGGAGCGCGCGTTCGAGCCGTTCTTCACGACCAAGCCGGAGGGCAAGGGCACGGGCCTGGGCCTGTCGATGGCGCACGGCTTCGTCAAGCAGAGCGGCGGCCATATCCGGCTGGCGAGCCGGCCCGGCGAAGGGACGACCGTCACGATCTACCTGCCGCGCGCCCTGCAGGACACGCCCGATCCGGCCTTCCTGCCGGTGCCGCACTGACCATGGCCGGCCACCCCCGCCACACCGACGCCGTCGCCGCCGCACCGCGCGCGGCCGGCCTCGATCTGTCGCTCGCCTTCCTCGCGGAGGGTTATGAGTTCATGCCGCGGCGCCACGCGGCCCTGGGCAGCGACATGTTCACGGCCCGGCTGATGCTGCGCCGCGCGCTGTGCGTGCGCGGCGAGGACGCGGCGCGCATGTTTTACCAGCCCGGGCGCTTCACGCGCCGCCACGCGCTGCCGGTGCCGACGCTGGCCCTGCTGCAGGATTTCGGCAGCGTCATGACGCTGGACGGCGAAGCGCACCGCAAGCGCAAGGCCATGCTGATGTCGCTGTTCGGACCGCAGGAGCGGCAGCGCCTCGTGGGGCTGGCCGCGGCGGAGTGGCGGACACAGTTCGCGCGCTGGCCTTCGTTGCCGCGCGTGGTCGTGCACGACGCCGCGCAGGAAGTACTGTGCCGTGCCGTGTGCCGCTGGGCGGGCATTCCCGTCAGTACCGAGGAAGCGGCGCGGCGTACGAAAGAATTCGCGCAGATGATCGCGGGCGCCGGATCGGCAGGCCCGCGCAACTGGCGCGCCCTGCTCGTGCGCACCCGCACCGAACAATGGGCCCGCGCCCTGATAGACGCCGTGCGCGCCGGCCAGGCGCAACCGCCGTTCGACAGCCCGCTGAACGTGATCGCACGCCACCGCGACGCCGACGGGGAACTCATGAGCCGCAAGCACGCGGGCGTGGAACTCATCAACCTGCTGCGCCCGACGGTGGCCGTGGCGCGCTACATCGCGTTCGCGCTGCTGGCGCTGCACGACTACCCGCACTGCCGCGCGCGCATCGGCGCGGGCGACGACGACTATCTCGGCTGGTTCGTGCAGGAAGTGCGGCGCTTTTACCCGTTCATCCCGGCGATGGGCGGGCGCGCCCTGCACGGCTTCGACTGGCACGGGCTGCAGGTGAAAAAGGGGACGTGGGTACTGTTCGACCTGTATGGCACGAACCACCATCCGGCGTTGTGGGGCGACCCGGAGGTGTTCCGGCCGGAGCGCTTCGAGCGCCGGCCAGGCAGCGGCTTCGACTTCGTGCCGCATGGCGGCGGCGACCATTATTCCGGCCACCGCTGCCCGGGCGAATTCGTCACGGGCGACCTGGTGAAATCGGCGCTGCAGCTGTTCGCACGCGCGATCGCCTACGACGTGCCGCCGCAGGACCTGACGGTCGGCCTGCGCCGCATTCCAACCTTGCCGGCCAGCGGCTTCGTGATCGCGAACGTGCGGCCGGCGGATTCACGTACGGTCTGAAGGACTCAGCGCACCAGGCGCCCATCCAGCACGCGCACCCGTTCCCCGTTGTGGAAACGCGGCGCGCCCTTCTCCGTGAAGGTGCGATAGCCGCCGACCGCCATCTTCACGCGCACGTCCGTATAGGTTTCGGCCTTCACGTTGCGTTCGATGCGGTTGCCGGCATAGGCGCCGCCCACCGCGCCCGCCACCGTGGCAAGAGTACGGCCGCGGCCGCTGCCGACCTGGTTGCCCAGCAGGCCGCCGACGACGGCACCGCCCACGCCGCCCACGCCGCTGGCGCGCTCGGGTTCGCGCTTGTACGTGTGGTTCGAGACGACGGTGGCGCAGTTGCGGCATTCCGCCTGCGCGTGCGCGTGGTGGTCGGGCGCGGCGTGGGCCGCGAACGGCGCGGCGGCGAAGGCCGCGAGCAGGGCAGCACGGGCGGTCAGACGGGTCGAAATGCGTTGCATGGTATTCCCCTTTGGTATCGTTGTAACAAACATGTGTATAGAGTAATGCTCATGCATCGACGTGGAAATAGTGAAACAGTATCAATTGCAAGCGAGTGTAACTTTCCTCTTTTAGTGCAATATGGAATGATGCGCACCATAAACACACAAATTTGTCTTTTCGATGCAACTTTAGGATGCTATGGGACAAAAGTTTCTTTATAGTACTTATCAGTGATTATTTGAAACAATTTGAGAGAGACGGGTCGTCACCACCGGCCTTCGTCACGCCATGTCCAAACGCATTCCGCGGCGCGCCGCCCTGTCCGTCATCATGTGCACTGTCCTGCCCTACGCCGCCCACGCGGCGCAGGCCGGCACGGACACGTCCGCGGCGGCTGGCGAGGACATCCGGGCACTGACCACCATTCCGCTCGAGGACCTGATGCAGATGCGGGTCGTGACGGCCGCATCGAAATTCGCCCAGCCGATCAGCGACGCGCCGTCGTCGGCGGTGGTGCTCACGGCCGCGGACATCCGCGACTTCGGCTGGCGTACGCTGGCCGACGCGCTGGCCACGCTGCCCGGCCTGTACGTGACGAACGACCGCAACTACGCCTACCTGGGCGCGCGCGGCTTCCTCCGTCCGGGCGACTACAACAGCCGCTTCCTGCTGCTGGTCGACGGCGTGCGCATCAACGACGCGGTGTACGACCAGGCCCTCATCGGCACCGAAGGCCTGCTTGACATGGACATGGTCAAGCGCATCGAATTCGTGCCCGGTCCCGGCTCGGCCGTGTATGGATCGAACGCCCTGTTCGGCGTGATCAACATCGTCACCCGCGACGGCAGCGGCCTGGCCGGCCTCCAGGGTTCCGTCACCGGCGGCACCGCGGGCGAGCGCAAGGCGCGCACCAGCTACGGCTGGCACGGGCAGAACGGCGCCGACCTGCTGCTGTCCGCCAGCGCCTTCAACCGCACCGGCCGCGACCTGTATTTCCCGGAGTTCGACACGCCGGACAACGACGCCGGCGTGGCCCGGCGCCTCGACTGGGACCGCGCGCAAAACTTCCTCGTCAAGGGCAGCTTTGGCGGCGTGACGCTGTCGGCCAGCCACGTGGCCCGCACCAAGGGCGTGCCGACCGCGTCCTTCGAAGCCGTGTTCGGTGCGCCGAACCGCACGCGCGACACCCAGACGAGCATCGGGCTGACGTGGAACGCCCAGGTCGCGCCTGCGCTCTCCCTCGCGGCCCAGGTGCAATCGGGCCAGGCCGACTACGTGGGCACCGGCTGGTATCCGGACGACGCGGGCGTGCCCGTCCTGAACATCGACGGCGCCCATGCGCGCTGGTACGGCGCAAGCGTGAACGCGACCCTGACAAACCTGCCGCACCAGAAGATCGTGCTCGGCGCCGAACTGGGGCGGGATGCGCGCCGCGACCAGTACAACTACGACGTGCAGCCGTATGCGCTGCAACTGGACGACCATCACAGCGCCTCCCGCAGCGCCGTGTTCGTGGAAGACGAGATCCGCCTGCCGGCCGGGTTCCTCGTCAACGCCGGCGTACGCTTCGACGACCACGAGATGCCGGACACCCATCGCTTCAGCCCGCGCGTGGCCGTCGTCTACAAGGCGACGCCGGCCGACACGGTCAAGCTGATCGCGGGCAGCGCATTCCGCACGCCGAACGCCTACGAGATGTACTACGCCACGTCGGGCCCCGAAGGCCAGCGTCCCAATCCCGACCTGCAGCCGGAGCGCGTCGCGACGCGCGAACTGGTGCTGGAACACACGCTCGCGGGCGGCGGCCACGCGACGCTGTCGCTGTTCCGTTACAAGGTGGATGACCTGATCAGCCAGCAGGACGACCCGGACAGCGGCCTGCTCATCTTCCGCAACATCGACCACGCCGACGCCCGCGGCCTCGAAGCGGCGCTCGACCGCGACTTCGGCCCCGTGCGCCTGCGCGCCAGCTATTCCTGGCAGCTCGCGCGCGGCACGGGCGACGCGCCGATGATCGATTCGCCGCGCCACCTGGCCAAGGCCAACGTCACGGCACCGCTGGGCTGGCGCGGCGGCCGCATCGGCGCCGAACTGCTGTGCAGCGGCATGCGCCTGGCCGACCAGGGCGCGGCGGGCGGCTATTGCGTGGCCAACGTCACGGTCTCCGCGCTGCAGCTGCTGCCGCGCACGGAGCTGTCGCTGAGCGCGTACAACGCCCTCGATAAACGCTATGCCGACGTGGCCGGCCCGGCCTTCGTCCAACCGACGCTCGCGCGCGAGGGCCGGACGCTGGCGGCGAAACTGGATTGGCGGTTCTGACGATGATCCGCGTCCTCTCCGTCCTCGCGATCGTCTCCGGCCTCGGCCTCGCTGCAGGCGCATGCCGCGCCCAGGTCGACGGCCTGGACCTGAAGGCAGCCTACATCTTCAACTTCGCCATGTTCACGACCTGGCCGGACGGGAGCGCGAAAGCGCCGCTGGTCGTCTGCGCGAGTCCCGACAACCCGCTCTGGGCCGGCCTGCACGCCCTGAACGGCAAGCCGGTCAACGGCCGGCCCTGGACCGTGACGGACCTGGCGCATCCCAAGGTCTCGCACTGCGACATCGCCGTGCTGGCGCGCACGGCGCAGCAGCCGGCGCTGCCTGCCACCGGGATGCTCGTCGTGCGCGACGGCGCCGGCAGCAAAGCCGCCATCACCCTCGTCGAGGACGATGAGCACATCCGCTTCGACATCGACACGCAGGAAGCGGCCAGGAGCGGCCTGCGCTTCAGTTCCCACCTGCTGCGCCTGGCGAGGAACGTGCTATGAAGCCGACGACCGTGCGCCGCACCGGAGAACTGAGCCGCATGTTCGGCGTGGGCCAGTTGCTGGCCGCCGCCGCCGCGCTGGGCGTCGCCTGCTGCATCCTGCTCGCCTACCAGTTCGTCGCCCTGCGCCGCAACCTCACCGACGACCTCGCGGTGCAGGCGGCGATCATCGCCGACAACGTGGCGGCCACGCTGATGTTCCATGACGAGGACGCGGCGCACGAGATGCTGCGCTCGTTCCGCCACTCCTCGTTCCTGGCCGCCGCCACGGTGTACGACCGCCAGGACGTCGAATTCGCGGCCTACCGCAACGGCGCCGTCGAAGAGACGCCGTCGCTGCTGCGCGACTGGACGCTGTTCACGCCGCTCTCGGTGGCCCGGCCGATCCGCTACCGCGGCATGGCGCTGGGCCGGGTCGTGCTCACGGCCGACACGGTCGGCATCCGCAACGACCTGCTGCGCTATGGCGCCCTGCTGGCCCTGGCCTCGCTGGGGGCGCTGGTGACGACGTCGCTGCTCACGCGCCGCACCAAGGCGCGCATGCACCGCGCCGAATCCCAGCTCAAGCACCTGGCCTACACGGACACCGTGACCCACCTGCCGAATCGCCGCTGCACGTATGAAGCGCTGGAGCTGGAACTTGCCATGCACGGCGAGACGGGCGGCCGCGTCGGCCTCCTGCTGATCGACCTCGACAACTTCAAGGTCGTCAACGACACGGCCGGCCACGCCGCCGGCGACCGCCTGCTGCGCCAGGTCGCCAGCGTGCTGCGCGCGACGGCGCGCCCCAGCGACCGCATCGGCCGCATCGGCGGCGACGAATTCGCCGTCATCGTCGCGCCGCTCGACGATCCGGCCGAACTGGAACGCGTGGGCCAGCGCATCGTCGCCGGCCTGCGCCAGCCGCTGCAGGTCGAGGGCCTGGAAGTGATCCCCACCGCGAGCATCGGCGCCTGCATCTTCCCGGACGACGCGCACACGATGAGCGAACTGCTCAGCAACGCCGACGCCGCCCTGTACCGTGCCAAGGCCAACGGGCGCGACACCGTGGCCGTGTTCGAACGCGAGATGATCCTCGCCACGCAGCGGCGCGCGCGCCTGGACCGCGACCTGCGCCGCCACCTGGAGGCCGGCCTGCTGGAACTGTGCTACCAGCCGCAATACGCCTGCGGCTCGCGCAAGATGGTCGGCGTGGAAGCGCTGCTGCGCTGGCCGCATCCCGAGCAGGGCTATATCTCGCCGGCCGAATTCATCCCCGTCGCCGAGGAGAGCGGCTTGATCGTCGAAGTCGGCAAGTGGGTGCTGGAACGCGCCTGCCTGGACGCCGTCACCCTGTACCGCCAGACCGGCATGTGGCTCAGCATGGCGGTGAACGTCTCCGCGCGCCAGCTGCGCGACAAGGACTTCATCCGCGTCGTCGAGCACACGTTGGCCGCGACGGGCCTGCCTCCGGAGCGCCTGGAGCTGGAGCTCACCGAGAGCATGCTGATGGAAGACCTGGACGTGGCCGTCGACTTCATGCACAACGTGCGCGCGCTGGGCGTGCGCCTGTCGATCGACGACTTCGGCACCGGCTATTCGTCGCTCGCGTACCTGCAGACCTTCCCGATCAACCACCTCAAGATCGACCGCAGCTTCGTCCGCCTGCTGCCCACGTCCGGCACAACGATCGCCGGCGCCGTGATCGCCCTCGCGCACGGTTTCAACCTCACCGTGGTGGCCGAGGGCGTCGAGGAACCCGAGCAGTTCGAGTGGCTGCGCCAGGCCGGCTGCGACTACGTGCAGGGCTATCTGCTGGCGCGCCCGCTGCCGCTGGCGGCCCTGCGTGCGCGCGTGCTCGAGGAACGGGTGCCGGCGGCCTGACGGTCGATCCGGCGCGGCGCGACCGGCGCAATGCCACGAAGCGTTCCAAACGATGGTATCTTGTCGAGGCAAGTCCAGGGAACCCTCACGAGGAGAACGCGATGGCAGCGAAGAAAATTCTGTTGTTGACCGGTGATTTTGCGGAAGATTACGAGACCATGGTGCCGTTCCAGGCGCTGCAGGCGGTGGGCCACACGGTGCACGCCGTCTGCCCCGGCAAGAAGAAGGGCGACAAGGTCAAGACCGCGATCCACGATTTCGAAGGCGACCAGACCTATACCGAAAAGCCCGGCCACCAGTTCGCGCTGAACGCCGATTTCGCCGAGGCGAACGCCGACGACTACGATGCCCTCGTCATCGCGGGCGGCCGCGCGCCCGAATACCTGCGCCTGGACCCGCAGGTGATCGCGCTGGTGCGGGGCTTTGCCCACGCCGACAAGCCGATCGCCGCCGTCTGCCACGGCGCCCAGTTGCTGGCGGCCGCCGACGTCATCCGCGGCAAGCGCGTGTCGGCCTACCCGGCCTGCGCGCCCGAAGTGCGCATGGCCGGCGGCGACTATGCCGACATCCCGGTCGATGCGGCCGTCACGGACGGCAACCTCGTGACCGCCCCGGCCTGGCCCGCGCACCCGCAGTGGATCGCGCAATTCCTCAAGCGGCTCGGCACCGAGATCGCCCTGTGATGCGTCAGGCCGCGTGTGCGGTCGCGATCACGTTCACCGGCGTGTGGGCGCACACGCGGTCGCGGCCGCCCTGCTTGGCACGGTAGAGCTCCTCGTCGGCGTGCTTGATGACGACGCCGACCTCGTCGCGCTCGTGGTGTTGCGCCACGCCGAACGATGCCGTCACGCGCAGGCCCACGGGCCACGTCTGCCGGTGCAGGGCATGGCGCAGGTTTTCGGCGAGAATCTGTCCCTGGTGCACATTGGTCAGCGGACAGACGATCAGGAACTCTTCGCCGCCCCAGCGCACGAGCCGGTCGGACGAGCGGATGCCGGCCGCGATGACGTTGGCGAACTTGCGCAGCACGTCGTCGCCCACGTCATGGCCATGCGTATCGTTGATGCGCTTGAAGTGGTCGATGTCGATGAAGATCACGGCCATCGGATCCGACAGCAGGTTCGACGTGCTCATCAGCGCCGCGCGCAGGCCCTGGCGGTTCAGCACGCCGGTGAGCGGATCGATGTGCACCTGGCCGGCCAGGTCGCGCGCCTCGAGCTCCAGCGCCTTGTTGACCTCGCTGAGCAGCGCGATGGCCGCCTTGCTGTCCTTGAGCTGCGTGCGCAACGACAGCGTGAGAATCGTCAGCCAGACGACGACGCACAGCGCCCATGCGGCCACCAGCCCCATCAGCAGGGCATCCCGGCTGATCACCTTGCCGTGCAAGCGCAGGCTGTGCAAGGTAAGGACGTGTTCGCCTTCCTTGCCCCCGCCATTGATCATCAGTTCCGCGCGCGCGACGTTGTCGAGTCCGACGGCGGAATGTTCCATCGTCGGCTTGACCATGTCCTTCCACCATTGCGCCACGCCAAACCATTTCATCGGCACGAGCAGATGGCCGTTCGGCGGCAGATCGAGCGCGTCGATCTGGTTGATCTTGTAGGTTTGCCACTGGTCGCGCTTGGTCAAGCCGTCCTCGGCATCGGCGAGAACCAGGCCGAATCTCGACGTCCCCGGCCCGGCATACTCCCCGTCGATGGTCAGATAATCCAGACGGGACATGTCCACGCCGGTACCGTCCTTGACGAGATCGAAGGTGAGCTTGCAATAAGGCCAATCGCTCTTCTTGGCGATGTGGCAATGCACGATCAGATCGTGGCCCTTGCGCTCCAGCGCCCCCACGGAAGCGCCGCCGCCCGCGCGATCATCTTCGACGTTCACGGGGAAATGACCGCCAGTCAGGTCGACCACCTTTTCCATGCCGAAATGCTGCCAGCAAAACAATACAATGGTGATCAGCAGCAGGCCGCCAAACACATGGCGGGCATGGCCGAGGAGGCGGAGCAGTGGCTGGAGCGAAGATTCTGGGGTAGAGGTCGACATGGTGACCCACATAAATATTTCTTGAGGCATAGCAAGATACCTCACCATTTCGGGGCATGCAAGACAAAGGCATGGTTCGGTTCCATGTGTTGTCTTTTGGCGTTATCACGTAAGAGAACAGGCGGAAATCGGCGAGTACTCGAGAATATGGTACTTACGCCAATAGTCCCGCAGGCGAAACCCATGCAGCGGCGCCAACCAGGCTTCATCGGGCAAATATAAATAGACGAGGATGACCTTGCGCGGCTGCGCCCGCAGCGCGGCATTGATATTGGCGAGCACCTGCTGCAACACGGCATGTGCGAACGGATTGAAGAAATACAGGACCAGATCCCCCGGCGGCAAGTCGAACCGCGTGGCGTCCGCATGCACCGCCGTTACCTCGCTGGCCGTTCGCCGCCGGTAGCGCGCGATGTTCTGCTCGGCCCTGCCATGCAGTTCCGCGCTGAATTCGACGCCGATCACCCTCTTGAACGGCAACTCCCCGGCAATCAGCAGGGTTCGCCCCTTGCCGGAGCCAAAGTCGACGAAGGAAAAATCGGCATGACGGATTCCCAGCCGCCTGAGCACCTGGCGCAGCGAATGCACGGGCGACGGCTGATAGCGTTCGCCATGCCGTTTGTTTTCGCTGGCGATGGCCAATCCATCGAGATCGGCAAATGTGCTCGTGTCCGTGCCGTGGCGCGCATCGAAGGAATGGATGGCGAATTTTTCGAGGATCTGGCTGGGCAGGAAGCGCCACCAGGACGCGCGTGCGATGGTCGGCATCGGATCTCCTTCAGTCCAAGAAAATCACAGTATGTCCAAGCCAGGGAACGAGTTTGTGCGCGTTGTCGCCTGATTCTCTTCTTGTGCGACACGGAACGGAAGCCGGCATGCGAACCGCTTATGCTTGGCGCTTCATTGGGTGATGATGCGGGAGGTAATCCATGGAAAAGCGTCCATTCGATATCGGCGCCGCCCTCGAACGCATCGAGGACGCGGTCACACCCTGGCCCAAGGCGGCGCTCTTTGAATTGGCCGAAGAAGGCTATACCTCCACTTTCGAGCAGCTCCTGGCGTGCATCATTTCGATCCGCACGTACGACGAGGTGACGCTGCCGGTGTCACGCAAGCTGTTCGCCAAGGCCCGCACGCCGGCGGCTGTCGGCCGGCTGTCCTGGGAAGAACTGGACGCCCTGATCAGCCCCAGTACCTTTCATGAACGCAAGGCCAATCAGATCCTGGCCATCGCACGCGAGGTGGAAGAACGGTTCGGCACGATGCTGCCCTGCGACCGCGACGTGCTGCTGTCGTTCGCCGGCGTCGGTCCCAAGTGCGCGAATCTGGTGCTGGGCGTGGCGTGCGGGACGCCCGTCATCAGTGTCGACATCCACGTGCATCGGGTGACCGGGCGCTGGGGTTATGTGCGGGCGTCGACACCCGAGAAAACACTGGCCGCGCTCGAGGCGACGCTGCCGCAGCGGTATTGGATCGATATCAATCGCTTGCTGGTGCCGTTCGGGAAGCACATTTGTACGGGGAATCGGCCGCGGTGCTCGACTTGTCCGGTAGTGGATATGTGCGAGCAGGTGGGGGTGAAGGATCATCGTTAAATTCGAAATCCTTGATCCAGTTGGTTTCCCACGTGACGCCTCGATCCGCTGAAAACAGCCGGCAAGCCGTTCCTTGAGGCGCCGATGGCGGACTGTCCAGTGACCGACGAGGAAATCGAAACCGGAGCGGCCGTCGGAGGTGATGAATACATGCGGCGTCCATTCGTTGCCCTGCTGTCACCAACAAGATAAAGCAGAGTCCGTTTATTGCGTCGTATCAAGGTCGCTCGAATTCTGTTGGTTACCTTAACCGACGGAAATCTGATACCTGATAAACCATCGGAGGTGCTGCATGGA
>NZ_LMCY01000052.1:0-137 GCF_001425685.1 Massilia sp. Root335
CCGCCGGGGTCGTGCTCAATGATGAAATCGTCCGGCTCAAACATAAGCGTCCCGGAGGACGAGACAACCCATATCTGGCATCGCTACGGCGTATCACGATCGCTCGCCCGGAAAAGGACACGCCGCTTGTCCTGGCC
>NZ_LMCY01000052.1:290-141163 GCF_001425685.1 Massilia sp. Root335
CAGAGCTCCAGCTGAGCCTCATCTGATGAAACTGTCAAGAATTTTATTCCGGACAGCAGTGCGCCTCCGCGGGGACGACGCATTAACGATGCTCAGTGCGCGTGGTCGTGCTTGTGATCGTGATCGTGATCGTGATGATCGTGGTCGTGGTGATCATGGCCATGGTCGTCATGCGCATGCGCCTCCAGCCCGTCTTGCAGGCAGCAACTGCTGTGCTGGGTCGTCCCTTGCTCCACCTGCAGCGTGCAATGGTGGATGGAGAAATCTTCGCGCAGGTGGCCGACGATGTCGTCGATGGCCGCATCGCCCGGATAGCCGGCCGGCATCACGAGGTGGGCCGTGAGGGCCGTCTCCGTCGTGCTCATCGCCCAGATGTGGACGTCGTGCACTTCGGTCACGCCGGGTTGCGCGGCCAGGAAGGCCGTCACACCCGTCGCGTCGACGCTGTCCGGCACACCCGCCAGCACCATCTGGATCGACTCCTTCAGCAGCGACCACGTGCCCGCGACGATCACGACGACGAGCACGAGGCTGACGGCCGGGTCGAGCCACGTCCAGCCCGTGTAGATGATGACGACGCCGGAGATGACCACGCCCAGCGACAGTACGGCATCGGCCGCCATGTGCTGGTAGGCGCCGCGCACGTTGATGTCGTCCTTGCTGCCGGCCACGAACAGCCAGGCCGAGAAGCCGTTGATCAGCACGCCGATCAGCGCCACGATGGAAACCGTCGTGCCGGCCACCGGTTCCGGATGGGCGACGCGGTGCACGGCTTCCCAGGCGATGGCGCCGCAGGCCACCATCAGCAGCAGGGCGTTGGCGAGGGCGGCGAGGATCGACGTGCCGCGCAGGCCGTATGTGAAGCGGCGCGTCGGCGCGCTCCTGGTGAGCAGGGCGGCGCCCCAGGCGAGGCCGAGGCCCAGCACGTCGGACAGGTTGTGGCCGGCGTCGGCCATCAGCGCCGTCGAGTTGGCGATGAAGCCGTAGACGAATTCGATGGCGACGAAGGCCGTGTTCAGGGCGATCGCAATACCGAACGCGCGGCCGTTGCCGTCCGGTGTCGGATGATGGTGATGGTGGCCGTGGTCATGGCCGTGGGAATGATGGTGACTCATGCGTCCAGTCCGGTAGTTGATTCGGCGATCGGTTCGGCGATGTGTTCGAACATGTTGGCAAGCAGTCCGCTGATGTGGGCATCGGCGGCCGCATAGAACACCTGCTTGCCCTGGCGCTCGGCCTTGACGATGCGGGCCGCACGCAGCAGGCGCAGGTGGTGGCTGACCAGCGAACTGGACAGGTTCAGCGCGGCGGCGATATCGCCCACGGCGGTCGGCTGCGCCAGGCAGGCGAGCACGATGCGCAGCCGCGTGGGGTCGCCCAGCAGGTGGAACAGGTCGGCGAGTTCGTCGACGGCATTGTCGATGTCGGGTGGGATGCTCATGCTTAACGTGTGAAGAACTGTTCACATGTTAAACGCACGGGCGTGGCGGAGGCAAGAGACGATTGCGGCCGGGGCCGTAAATGCGACGGTTGGGTGGACGGCGTACACGCATGCATGACACGAACCGTGCGGTATAGCCGTCCACCCTACGGGAGCTGTCCGTCCGCATCGCGCAGCTCCGGCGTTCCCAGCCCGAGCTTTTGCAGCTGCGGCAGGATCGCCGCACGGTCCCCCACGGCGATGACCTTCAGCTGGTCCGGCCTGACGTATTTTTGCGCCGCCGCCTGCACCTGGGCCGCGGTGACGGCGCGGAACCGGTCGGGCAGGGCGCGCCAGTAATCGGCGGGCAGGTCGAACACATATGTCTCGGCCAGGCTCGCACCGATGCCGCTGTTCGTCTCGAACTGGCCCGGCAGCGAGTACACCTGCGAGTCGCGCGCGCCGGCGAGTTCGGGGCCCGGCAGCGGCTTGTCGCGCATGCCGTTCACTTCCTTGAGAATCTCGGCGACGGAAGGGCCCGTGACATCCGTGCGCACGCTGCCGGCGATGGCGAACGGGCCCGGCGTGCGGTGGTAGCGGAAGTCGGAAAACACGCCGTAGCTGTAGCCCTTCTCTTCGCGCAGGTTGAGGTTGATGCGGCTCGAGAACAGGCCGCCCAGCGCCGCGTTCATGACTTGCATGGCCGGGTAGTCGGGCGTCTTGCGCGCGGCCGCGATGGTCGTGACGCGCAGCGCAGTCTGCGGGGCGCCGGGCTTGTCGACGACGACGAGGCGCGCCTTGCTGCCGGCAGGATCGTCGACCGCCGACACGGCCGCGTCGGCGCGCTCCCAGCCGCCGAAGCGTGCCGTCGCCAGCGCGCGCAGCGTCTCCAGCGTGATGTCGCCGGAGACGACGAGGGCCGCGTTGCCGGGCAGGTAGTGGCGGCGCCAGAAGCGCACGAGGTCTTCGCGCGTCGTGGCGCGGATCGCCTGCTCCGTGCCGAGCTGGCCGTAGCCGTAGGGGTGGTCGGGTCCGTACAGCGCGCCGGCCGCGGCGACGGCCGCGACCCGTGCCGGATCGTCGCGCTGCTGCGTGAGTTCGCCCAGGCGCGCGGCGCGCTGGCGCTCGACTTCGGCGGTGGGAAAGGCGGGGTGCTGCACGACGTCGGCCAGCACGTCCAGCGCCTGCGGGAACGTGGAACGCAATGCCAGCAGCGACACCGTCGACGCGTCGGGCGACGCGGTGCTGCCGAGGAAGGCGCCCAGCTGGGCGATTTCGTCGGCGATGCGCGGCGCGCTGCGCGTGGCCGTGCCTTCTTCCAGCATCTGCGCCGTGTAGCCGGCGAGGCCCGGCTGGTCGGACGGGTTGGCGCCGGAGCCGCTTTTCACGACCAGTTCCGCCGCCACGAGCGGCAGCGCCGGATTCGGATGGAAGATGACGGTCAGGCCGTTCGGCAGCTTGAACGACTCTCCCTGCGGCAGCGTGAAGCGCGGCGCCGGCCCCGGTTTCGGCGGTGTGCGGCGCCACGGTTCGTCGCGGTTGATGCCGGCGGTGGGGCCCGCGCCGGATGCCTTGGGCGGCGCCGGCGCCGGGACGTCGGGCCCGAGGTCGGGCTTGCCCGGCACGCCGGCGACGATCACGCGCGCGTTCGGCTGCAGGTAGGCTTGTGCCACGCGGCGCACGTCGGCCGCGCTGACGCGGCGCAGGCGTTCGATGTCTTTCGGCAGATAGCCGGGGTCGCCCGTGTACTGGTTGTACTGGTTGATCTGGTTCGCGAGGCCGGTGCCGCCCAGCTTTTCGATCGACGTCAGCATCGCGGTCTCGATCGTGTTGCGGGCGCGTTCGACTTCCTGCTCGGACGGTCCGGTGTCGCGCAGCGCTTTCAGTTCACCGTCGAGCGCCGCCTCCAGTTCGGCCGCGTCGTGGCCCGGGCGCGCGGTGGCGTCGACGATGAAGGTGGACGTGAGCGCATTCGAGTTCTGCGCGGCCGATGCCTCCTGCGCGATCTGGCGTTCGTACACGAGCGATTTGTACAGGCGGCTCGCCTTGCCGCCGGCGAGGATCTGCGCCGTCACTGCCAGTTCGGCGTCGCCCGGCTGGAACGCGGGCGGCGTGAGCCACGCCATGTACACGCGCGGCAGCTCGACGCGGTCCGCGACCGTGATGCGGCGTTCGCGCGTGATCGGGGGCGTGGCCACGCGCGGGTGCGCCACCGGCGCGCTGCGTTTGAAGCTGCCGAAGTACTTGGCGACGAGGGCGCGCGTCCTGGTCTTGTCGATGTCGCCGGCGATCACGATGCTGGCGTTGTTCGGGCCGTAGTAGCGTTTGAAAAAGTCGCGCACGTCGGCCAGCTTCGCGTTCTGGATGTCGGCGTGGGAGCCGATGACGGCCGCGTAATACGGGTGGGTCTTCGGGAACAACGCGTGGTTCAACGCTTCCTCGACGATGCCGTACGGCCGGTTCTCGACGCTCTGGCGCCGCTCGTTGCGCACGACGTCCTGCTGGTTCGACAGCGCGGCCTGGTCGAGCACGTCGAGGAGATAGCCCATGCGGTCGGCGTGCACCCACAGCGCGAGTTCGAGCTGGTTCGAGGGCACGGTGTCGTAGTAATTGGTGCGGTCGTAGTCCGTGCTGCCGTTGCTGTCGGTGGCGCCGGCGCCTTCCAGCAGGCGGTCGGCCAGGCCGCGCGGCAGGTGCCGGGTCCCGGCGAACATCATGTGCTCGAACAGGTGGGCGAAGCCGGTCAGGCCCGGCGCCTCGTTGGCGGGGCCGACGTGATACCAGATGTTGACGGCCACGATGGGCAGGCGGTGGTCCTCGACGAGGATCACCTCCAGGCCGTTGGGCAGCTTGGTCTTGTCGTAGCGGACCTGCGGCGCGGCCGCTGCCGCCGGCGCGGGTTGCGCCTGCCCCGCCGCCGGCCCCGCAAGGACCAGCAGCAGGGGGACAAAGGACAGGAGGCGGTTCATGCGGGCTCCGTTTTTTTAGTGACAGGCGGCGCTGCCCCGGTCGGGCGGCGCGACGCCGAAAGACGACAGCCGCGTCGACTCGACGAATTCCCAGCCGTAGCCGCCCGCGT
The DNA here is from genome assembly GCF_001425685.1 of Massilia sp. Root335. Taxonomy (GTDB): domain Bacteria; phylum Pseudomonadota; class Gammaproteobacteria; order Burkholderiales; family Burkholderiaceae_D; genus Telluria; species Telluria luteola. The sequence goes on from NZ_LMCY01000052.1 coordinate 4,790, forward strand.
ACAGCTGCAGGCGCAGCACGCCGGTGCGGTTGCTGTCGCGGACCTCGCTGTGCGCGACGGTCAGCAGGAACGGCGTCGGATACGCGCCGCCCGTGCCGACGACGAACTGGCGGATGCCGCGCGCCGCATCGAGCCGGCCGTCCGCATCCTGCGGGGCGAAGCGTTCGTAGTCGTGGTCGTGGCCGGACAGCACCAGCTCGGCGCCGGCGTCGTACAGCAGCTTCCAGGCGTCGCGCATCTTCGGGACGCTGCCATGGCCGCCCGAGCTGTACAGCGGATGGTGCCAGTACGCGAGCGTGCAGCGGGCCGGGTGGCGCGCCAGGTCGGCGCGCAGCCAGTCCAGCTGGGCCGCGTGCTGGGCCGGGGCCAGGTTGCTGTCCAGGGAGATGACGTGCCAGGTGCCCAGCTCGAAGCTGTAGTAGCCGCGGCCGGCCCGCGCGCCCCAGTACGCGAAATAGGGTTTGGCGCCCGGCGTGTAGTACTCGTGGTTGCCGGGCGCGGGCCAGGTGCGGTCCTTGAAGCGGCCCCACGTCGGCGCATAGCAGTCGGAGAATTCCTTCGCGGCGCCGACCGGATAGGTCAGGTCGCCCAGCGCCAGCACGACGGCCCGCGGATCCTGCGCGAGCCCGGCGGCGACGGTGGCGGCTGTCTCGGCCGCGACCGAATACGCCGGGTCAGGGTAGGCGCAGCGCGCGATGTCGCCGGCGGCGTACACGGTGATGCCCGGGTCCACGCCCGCGGCGAGCGCGCTCGCGGAAACGAATGCCGCGAGCGCGGCCGCGGCACGCATCTGCAGGCGCGCCATCCTTACTCGAGCAGGCGCAACAGGCCGGCCAGCGCGTGCGCCACGGTCTGCTCGCGCACCGCGTGGCGGTCGCCGGAGAACACGAGGCGCTCCGTGTACGTGGTATCGCCCTTCGACCAGCCGAAGCACACCGTGCCCACGGGCTTGCCGGGGACGGCGCCGGTGGGGCCGGCGATGCCGGTCGTCGACACCGCCACGTGGGCATTGCTGTTGGCGACCGCGCCTTCGGCCATGGCGCCCGCGACTTCCTCGCTGACGGAACCGAATTGCGCGATCAGCGCGGCCGACACGTCCAGCATCTCCGTCTTGGAGGCGTTCGAATACGTCACGAAGCCGCATTCGAACCAGCCGGTCGAGCCGGGGATTTCCGTGATGGCCTGGGAGACGCCGCCGCCCGTGCAGGATTCGGCGGTGGCCAGCAGCAGGCCCTTGGCTTCGAGTGCCCGGCCCACACGGGTGGCCAGGTCGATGATGTCGTTCGTCACGTGTCGCTCCTCCTTGTAACGGCGGCCGCAGAGGGCCGCCAGGGTCTCCAGGATCTTTCGCGGGCGCGCCCCGTGTGCCGGGCGTGAAATGATCCGCTGCGCGCTCGCGTCCATTCTAGCGCGCCTTCCCGGCGTGCGGCGTCGGAATCTTAACGAAAAGCCATGCTTGCCCGATGCGGGGCCGTCCTTACAAATGTCATTGTATTTATCGGCGTTAATGAAGTTGTTCGTTCCGTGCGACATTACCCTCGGCCGTGCTGCTATCCTGCCCGTCTTGCGGGCTGGCCGTGCGGGCGCGCCCGCACCGTTGTTATTGACCGAACCAGGACTTCGCATGCCGCTCGACCGTTTCGCGCATGACCATCCGGGGCCGGCATACCCGTGATGGCGCTGTCCCTCGCAGCCGCGCGCCCGTCCCGCCAGGCGGTGCTGTGCCTGCTGATCCTCGCGGGTGCCGCCCAGGCCCGGCCCGACCTCCCGGCCACCCCTGAGCGCAAGCTCAAGGCGGCCTATATCTACCGTGTCGCCACGTTCGTCGGCTGGCCGGACGCCGCGTTCGCGCGCGCCGGCGCGCCGCTCCTGGTCGGCGTCGCCGGTGACGACGCGCTCGCCGCCGAAGCCGCGCGCTTCATGGGCGGACGCCTCGTGCACGGCCGGCCGCTGGCGGTCGTGCGCATCGATCGCCGCCTCGATCCGCATGCCATGCCGCACGTGCTGTTCGTGGCCGCCTCGCCCGCGCGCGGCCGCTTGCTGGATGCCGTGCGCAGCCAGCCCGTGCTGACGGTCTGCGACGGCGCGCCCGGACACGGCTGCGTGGTCGGGCTGGTGGCGGACGGCACGCACCTGCGGCCGCGCGTCGACCGGCTCGAGGCGACGGCCGCGCAGCTGCGCGTCAGCGCGCGCCTGCTGGCGCTGGCGGCGTGGTGACAAGCATGATCCGCCCGCGCCGCTCGATCCGCGAAAAGCTCGTCACGATCGTGATGTCGACGACGCTCGCGGCATTGGCCGTCTCGGTGGGCACCGTCGTCGCCTACGACCTGCGCAGCTACAAGAGCGCGCTGCTGAACGACCTCGCGACGCAGGCGGAACTGGTGGGCCACATGACGTCGGCCGCGCTGGCCTTCGACGATGCGCGCCTGGCGCGCGAGAACCTGGCCCTGCTGCGCAGCCGGCCGTCGGTGCGTGCGGCCGCCATCTACGACGAGAAGGGCACGCTGTTCGCGACCTACGTGGCGCCCGGCGAGACCGGCGCGTTCCCCGTGCGTCCGGCGCAGGGCGGCCGGCTGGTGCATGCCGGCGGCAAGGAAACCTATGTCGGCAGCGGCGAGGACCTGGTGCTGTACAAGCCGATCAGCGAGAACGGCGACCTGCTCGGCACCGTCTACCTGCGCTCGCAGAACCAGATGATGGAACGGATGCGCGACTACCTCGTGATCTGCGCCTGCGTGACGGTGCTGGCGCTGTTCATCGCGTGGCTGCTCGTGCGCCGCCTGGGCCACACGATCACGACGCCCATCGACGCCATCACGAACATCGCGCGCGAAGTCGTGGCGCGGCGCGACTATTCGCGGCGCGCGCCGCGCATCAGCGAGGACGAGGCGGCGGAACTCGTCGATTCCTTCAACGCCATGCTGACCGAGATCGAGCAGCGGACGCGCGCGCTGGAAGACTCGAACAGCGAGATCGTGCGCCTGAACGAACGGCTCGAAGCGCGCGTGCAGGAACGCACGGCCCAGCTGGAACTGGCCAACTCGGAACTGGAGCTGGCGATCGAGGAAGCGCGCAACGCCAACCAGGCCAAGTCCGCGTTCCTGTCGTCGATGAGCCACGAGCTGCGCACGCCGCTCAACGCCATCCTCGGCTTCGCCCAGATCCTCGCGGCCGACAACATGCCGACGACGCTCGACCAGAAAAAGGAATTCGCGGGCCACATCCTCAAGTCGGGCCGCCACCTGCTCACCCTGATCAACGAGATCCTCGACCTGGCCAAGGTGGAGGCGGGGGCCTTGAGCCTCTCGATGGAGCCGGTGCTGCTGGCCGAGGTGCTGGACGAATGCCAGGGCATGATCGCGCCGCTGGCGGCCGCGCGCGGGGTGCGGGTCCTGTTCCCGCAGGCGCCCGCGGTGCGCGTGCAGGCCGACCGCACCCGCCTGAAGCAGGTGCTCCTGAACCTGTTGTCGAACGCGGTCAAGTACAACCGCGAGGGCGGGGCCGTCGTCGTCGATTGCGCGCAGCCGGCGCCGCAGCGCCTGCGCCTGTCCGTGCAGGACACGGGCATGGGCCTGTCGCCCGAGCAGGTGGCCGGCCTGTTCCAGCCTTTCAATCGCCTCGGCCAGGAAACCGGCACGCAGGAAGGAACCGGCATCGGCCTGGTCGTGACGCGCCGTCTCGTCGAGCTGATGGGCGGCGAGATCGGCGTCACCAGCAGCCCGGGCGTCGGCAGCGTGTTCTGGATCGAACTGGCCTGCGCCGATGCGGCCGGCGCCGCGCCCGCATCGGCGCCGGCCGCGCGCGCCGCGGCCGCGGCGGACGAGGGCGATGCGCCGGCACGGCCGTCCACCGTCCTGTACATCGAGGACAATCCGGCCAACCTGAAACTGGTGCAGGAGATCGTGCGCTTCCGGCCCGACCTGCGCCTCGTGAGCGCGCCGGACGGCCATTTCGGCCTGTCGCTCGCGCGCAGCCAGCGGCCCGACATCATCCTGATGGACCTGAACCTGCCGGGCCTCTCCGGGTTCGAGGTCCTGGCGCAACTGCGCCGCGAACCCGAGACGGCGCGGATTCCCGTCGTCGCGGTGTCCGCCAACGCCATGCGCGCCGACATCGAGCGCGCGCTGGCGGTCGGTTTCGTGCGTTACCTGACCAAGCCGATCGACATCGGCCAGTTCAACGAGGCCATCGACGGCGTGCTGGCGCAGCGCCCCGCCGAGCACAGACAGCCCGAGTGAGGACCACCCCATGATTTCGCCCAACGACATCCGCCGCGCGCACATCCTCGTCGTCGACGACGAGCCGGTGAACGTGCAGTTGCTCGAATTCCTGCTCAAGACGAGCGGCTACGAGAACGTCGCCAGCACCACCGATCCGCGCCAGGTCGCCGCGCTGCACCTGCAGCACCGCTACGACCTGATCATCCTCGACCTGCAGATGCCGCACATGGACGGCTTCCAGGTGATGGAGGCGCTGAAACCGATGGAGCGCGAATCGTGGCTGCCCGTGCTCGTGGTGACGGCGGAGCCGGACAAGAAGCTGGCCGCGCTGGAAGCGGGCGCGCGCGACTTCATCGGCAAGCCGTTCGACACCGTCGAGGTGCTGACGCGCATCCGCAACCTGCTCGAAGTGCGCCTGTTCCACCAGGAGTCGCGCGACTACGGCGCGCGCATGGAGCGCAAGGTGCGCGAGCGGACGGCCGAACTGCAGCGTTTCCGCGGCGCGATGGATGCGACGACCGACGCCATCTTCCTCGTCGACGCGCGCACGATGGCGATGGTCGACGTCAGCGACGGCGCCTGCCGCATGCTGGGCTTTTCGCGCGAGGCGCTGCTGCGCATCGACCCGGTCGCGCTGGGCCTGGCCGAACGCGCGCAGCTGGAACGCTATGCCGACCCGGCATCCACGTCGCGCGAGCACGACATCGTGGAGACCGAGCTGCTGCGCTCGGACGGGCAGGGCGCGGTGCCGGTCGAGATCAGCTGGCAGCTGCAGTCGTCGGACCACACCCGCATCCTGATCGCCGTCGCGCGCGACATCAGCGAGCGCCTGCAGGCCGCGCAGCGCCTCAAGCACATGTCGAACTACGATAGCCTGACCGGCCTGCCGAACCGCAGCCTGTTCTTCCACACGCTGCGCGATGCCATCGAACTCGCGCAGGACAAGAACTGGCGCATCGCCGTCCTGTTCATCACGCTCGACCGCTTCAAGATCGTCAACGACTCGCTCGGCCCCGCGCTGGGCGACGAACTGCTGCGCCAGTTCAGCACGCGGCTCGTGCGCTGCGTGCGCCTGCGCGACACGATCGGGCGCCTGGGCGGCGACGAGTTCGCGCTGATCCTCACGATGACGCGCGAGCAGACCGAGGACGAAGCCGTGAGCGTGGCCAACGAGGTGCGCGAGGCGCTGCGCGCGCCGTTCGACCTGAATGGCCAGCAGGCCGTGCTGACGGCCAGCATCGGCATCGCGATGTACCCGGACGATGCCACCGACCCGGGCACGCTCGTCAAGTACGCCGACGTGGCGATGGTGCGCGCCAAGGAGGCCGGCCGCGACGGCTACCGCTTCTTCACGGCCGGGATGAACGTGCAGGTGCTGGCGCGGCTGGACCTCGAAGTCGCGCTGCGCGGCGCCGTCGACGACAACCAGTTCGAGCTGCACTACCAGCCCAAGCTGGACCTGAACACGGGCCGCGTGAGCGGCGTGGAGGCGCTGCTGCGCTGGCGCCGTCCCGGCGTGGGCCTCGTGTACCCGGCCGAATTCGTCCCCATCCTGGAAGACACGGGCATGGTCGTGCGCGTGGGCGCGTGGATCCTCGGCGAGGCCTGCCGCCAGATCGCCGCGTGGAATGCGGAGGGCGTGCGCGACGTGCGCGTGGCCGTCAACGTGTCGAGCCGCCAGTTCGTCGAGGGCGACCTGGAAGGCGACATCCGCGCCGCGCTGGAACACCATCGCGTGGACCCGGGCCTGCTCGAACTGGAACTGACCGAGAGCGCGCTGATGTCGAACTTCGAACACACGGTGCAGGTGCTGGAGCGCCTGAAGCTGCTCGGCATCCGCGTCGCCATCGACGATTTCGGCACCGGCTATTCGAGCCTCGCGTACCTCAAGCGCTTCCCGATCGACAAGCTCAAGATCGACATCGCGTTCGTGCGCGACATCACGACGAATCCGGACGACGCCGCGATCGCGCTGGCCATCATCAGCATGGCGCACAGCCTGCACATGCAGGTGATCGCGGAAGGCGTGGAATCGCGCGCCCAGATGGCGCTGCTGCGCCGCCACCGCTGCGACGAGATCCAGGGCTTCCATTTTTCGCGCGCGCTTGCCCCCGTCGACCTGGCGCGGCTGGTCCTGGAAAACCGTTCCCAGCCCACGCGGCCGGCGGAGGACGACCGCAACGTCCAGACGCTGCTCGTGGTGGACGACGACGTCAACGTGCTGGCCACGCTGCACCGCCTGTTCAGGCGCGACAACTACCGCGTGCTGACGGCCGCGTCGCCGGCCGAGGGCTTCGAACTGCTGGCGCTGTACCGCGTGCAGGTGATCCTGTGCGACCAGCGCATGCCGGCGATGAACGGCACCGAATTCCTCAGCAAGGTCAAGGAGATGTATCCGGACACGATGCGCATCATCCTGTCCGGCTACACGGGCGTGGAGACGGTGCTCGATTCGATCAACCGGGGCGCGATCTACCGCTTCTACACGAAGCCGTGGAACGACACGGAACTGCGCGACAACGTGCGGCTCGCGTTCCGCCAGTACTGGCTTACCCACGGGCCGTACGATGATCGCAAGACGCCGCGCGGGGATGAGGAAGCGGCGTGATCGTGCATGGTGGGCACGGGGTGCCTACGCCGGCCGCGCCCGCCCTACGGCAGCGTTGACATCGTAGGGCGGGCTCCCCGAGCCCGCGCGGCAGTCAGCCCGGGCTGAAATGATCCCAACCGACCAGCTGCAAATCGAGCGCCGCGCCGTCGGCATCGACGAGCCGCAGGCCCGGTTCGGCCGTGATCGTGCCGACGCGCGTGACCGCCGTCGCGCTGGCTTCTCCGGCCGCGCGAATCGCGTCGCGCTTCTCTACCGGCGCCGTGAAGCACAGTTCGTAATCGTCCCCGCCCGCGGCGGCGAAGCGGCGGCGCAGGGCGCGCGGCTGGCGCGCCAGCGCGGGGCCGGCCGGCAGCGCGTCGACGTCCAGCACGGCGCCCACGCGCGACGCGGCGAGGATGTGCTTCAAGTCGCCCACGAGGCCGTCCGAGATGTCGAGCGCGGCGTGCGCGAGGCCGCCTTCGGCCAGCAGGCGCCCGAGCGCCACGCGCGGCGTCGGCGCGTGCATGCGCTGGCCGGTGGCGGCGTGGTCGGCGGCGTCCAGTGCGACTTCGCTGCGGCGCGCGGCCAGCCACAGGCGCGCGTCGCCCAGCGTGCCGGAGATCCAGATGTCGTCGCCCGCGCGCGCGGCGTCGCGCCGCAATGCCTGGGCCGGCGCCAGTTCGCCGAAGATCGTGATGCAGATGTTCAGCGGGCCCTTGGTCGTGTCGCCGCCCAGCAGTTCGCAGCCGTGGGCGTCGGCCAGCGCGAACAGGCCGCGCGAAAAGCCGTCGAGCCAGTCCGGCTCGGCCGCCGGCAGCGCCAGCGCGAGCGTGAAACCGAGCGGCCTGGCGCCCATCGCGGCCAGGTCGGACAGGTTCACGGCCAGGCATTTGTGGGCCAGCAGGAACGGGTCGGCGCCGGCAAAGAAATGGCGGTCCTCGACCAGCATGTCGGACGAAATGGCCAGCAGCTTGCCGGGCGTGGGCGCGAGCAGGGCGCAGTCGTCGCCGACGCCGAGGACGGTGTTCGGGCCGCAAGCGCGGTCGCGCTGGAAGTAGCGTTTGATGAGATCGAATTCGGAGAGCATCCCGCGATTCTAATCCGGGACACCCGTCAGGCGGCAACCGGCGCCGCCGCCGCCGCCCGCGCCGTGCGCCGCCAGGTGCCGGGTCCGACCCCGTAGTGGCGCTTGAACACGCGGTTGAACGCGGCTTCCGATTGATAGCCGACGGCCAGCGCCACGTCGCCCACGGCGCCTTCGCCCTGCAGCAGGGCACGCGCGGCGCGCGCCATGCGCAGCCGGGTCAGCATGTCGGCCGGCGGCATGCCGCACAGGCGCGCGAACAGGCGCGCAAACGTCGCGCGCGACATGTGGCACGCCGCGGCCAGGTCTTGCACTGTCCACGCCCGCTCGGGCGATTCCAGCATCCGGTGCAGCGCATTGCCCAGGCGCCGGTCGGCCAGCACGGCGAACAGGCCGGGCGCGTCGTGGCGCGTGCCTGCCAGCCAGGCGCGCAGCAGCAGTGCGAACAGGGCGCCCGACAGCTGGGCGACGACGACGTCCGCGCCCGGCCGCACGGAGGCCGTCTCGTGCTGCAGCAGCCGGACCAGCGCGTGCAGGCCGGGAAAGTCGTCGGCGCGGCTGGCGCGCACGACCATCACCTCGGGCAGGGCGCGCACGAGGGCTGCGCGCGCGGCGCCCTCGAACACGAAGCTGCCGCACAGGATGGCGGTGCCGGGGCCGTCGCCGCCGTTGCCGTGGCGTTGCAGCGGGCCGTCGCCGGCGAGCGGCCGGACCGGGACGGCGTCGGCGGCCGCGCCGGCGTGCAGGCGATGCGCGCTGCCGCCGGGGAAGACGATGACGTCGCCCGGGGCGAGGTCGAGGCTGTCGTGGCCGGACACGTCGACGCGTGCGCCGCCTTCGACGACCACGTGGAACGGCGCCACGCCCGGCGTCGCGGCCGGTTCGTCCAGCACCCAGGGCGCGGCCAGCTCGCAGCGGATGTCGAGCGAGGTGCGGATCGTGTACAGGGAAAGCAGGCGGCTCAGGGTGTCCATGTGCGTGTTTGAATGAGACGAATGGGCAAATTATCGCAGCATCCTGGCATTCATCGTGCCGACCTCGACGCGTAGACTTCTTTCCATGCCAAACGGCATTTCATCCACGAACGAGAAAGGAAGCATCATGAGCCGTCTTAACGCACTTGGTTCCAACGCCACCGGCCGCACCGCCGAGCTGTTTGCCGCCGTCAAGGCCAAGCTGGGCAAGGTCCCGAACGCCTACGATGCCGTCGGCAGCAACAGCCCGGTGGCGCTCGAAGCGCTGCTGAACTTCGATGCGAAGCTGGCCGACACGAGCCTGTCGAAACGGGAAATCGAAGTGATCAAGCTGGCCGTGAGCGAAGTGAGCGCCTGCGATTACTGCCTGGCGGCGCATACGCTGGCCGGCAAGGCGGCCGGCTTGTCGGCGGATGCGATCCTGGCCGCCCGCCGCGGCACGCCGGGCGGCGATGCCAGGCTGGATGCGCTGTCCACGTTCGTGCGGGAGGTGACGGGCAGCCGCGGTACCGTGCCGGCACCGGTCGTCGATGCCGTCAAGGCGGCCGGCTACACGGATGCGCAGGTGGTGGACACGATTTTCGCGATCTCCAGCATCACGTTCACGAACCTGGTCAACCGCATCAACGACACGGCGCTGGACTTCCCGAAAGCGCCCGCCTGACACGGGCGACGGGCCGGGTTGCCATGCTACCCGGCCCCGGTTGCTGCTGTCGATACCAAGAAATACGTAGACGGGGGGCCGTGACACTCTGCTAAAATCGGAGACCCCCCGTCAGTTCAAAAAGGCAGCAGAGCATGGATTCGTCAATCGATAAAAAAGAAGAATTACGTCAACAACTGCGGGCTGCCGCGCTCGAGTACCACCAGTTTCCCACTCCCGGCAAGATCGCCGTCACCCCGACCAAATCCGTCTTGAACCAGCGCGACCTGGCCCTGGCGTACTCGCCGGGCGTCGCCGCGCCCTGCGAAGAAATCGTCAAGGACCCCGCCACCGCCTATAAATATACGGCGCGCGGCAATCTCGTCGCCGTGATCTCGAACGGTACCGCGGTGCTCGGCCTGGGCAATATCGGCCCGCTGGCCAGCAAGCCGGTCATGGAAGGCAAGGGCGTGCTGTTCAAGAAGTTCGCCGGCATCGACGTGTTCGACATCGAGATCAACGAGAACGATCCCGACAAGCTGATCGAAGTGATCGCGGCGCTGGAACCGACGTTCGGCGGCGTGAACCTCGAGGACATCAAGGCGCCCGAGTGCTTCTACATCGAGCGCAAGCTGCGCGAGCGCATGAAGATCCCCGTCTTCCACGACGACCAGCACGGCACCGCGATCATCGTCGGCGCCGCCATCCTGAACGGCCTGAAGGTCGTCGGCAAGGACCTCAAGAAGTGCAAGATGGTCGTGTCCGGCGCGGGCGCGGCGGCGCTGGCCTGCCTCGACCTGGCCGTCGACCTCGGCTTCCCGATCGAGAATATCTATGTGACCGACCTCGCCGGCGTCGTCTACAAAGGCCGCGCCGAGCTGATGGACCCGGACAAGGAACGCTTCGCCCAGGACACGCCGCACCGCTCGCTGGCCGAGATCATCCCCGACGCCGACATCTTCCTGGGCCTGTCCGCCGGCGGCGTGCTCAAGCCGGAGATGGTCGCGAAGATGGCGCCGAACCCGCTGATCCTGGCGCTCGCCAACCCGAACCCGGAAATCCTGCCGGAAGACGCGAAGGCCGTCCGCGGCGACGTGATCATCGCCACCGGCCGTTCGGACTACCCGAACCAGGTCAACAACGTGCTGTGCTTCCCGTACATGTTCCGCGGCGCGCTGGACTGCGGCGCGACGACGATCACGCGCGAGATGGAAATCGCCGTCGTGCACGCCATCGCCGACCTCGCCCACGCCGAGCAGTCGGACATCGTGGCATCCGCGTACGGCATCTCGAACCTGTCGTTCGGTCCGGAATACCTGATCCCGATGCCGTTCGACCCGCGCCTGCTGACGCACATCGCGCCGGCCGTGGCCAAGGCCGCGATGGACGGCGGCGTCGCCACCCGTCCGATCGCCGACCTGGCCGCCTACGCCGAGAGCCTGCAGCAATTCGTCTACCGCAGCGGCAGCTTCATGAAGCCGCTGTTCCAGATCGCCAAGAGCGCGCCGGCCGAGCGCAAGCGCATCGTCTTCGCCGAGGGCGAGGAAGAGCGCGTGCTGCGCGCCGTGCAGGCCGTCGTCGACGAGAAGCTGGCCCGTCCGATCCTCGTCGGCCGTCCGGCCGTGCTCGAAAAGCGCATCGAGAAATTCGGCCTGCGCCTGAAGCAGGGCGAGCACTTCGACGTCATCAACCCGGACTTCGACGAGCGCTACCGCGACTACTGGCAGACCTACCACCAGATGGTGATGCGCAAGGGCGTCACGGAAGACCTCGCCCGCCTGGCGATGCGCCGCCGCCACACGCTGATCGGCGCGATGATGATCCACAAGGGCGACGCCGACGGCATGATCTGCGGCACCTACGGCACGACCGAAGTCCACCTGCAGTACATCGACCAGGTGCTGGGCAAGCGTGCCGGCAGCAATGTGTATGCGGCGCTGAACTTCATCATCACCCAGGAACGCCAGATCGCAATGGTCGACACCCACGTGAACGAGAATCCGACCGCGGAAGAACTGGCCGAGATCACGATCATGGCGTCCGAGGAACTGGAGCGCCTGGGCGTCACCCCGCGCGTGGCGCTGCTGTCGCATTCCAACTTCGGCACCTCGAACAGCGCGTCGGCGAAAAAGATGCGCGCCGCGCTGGCGCTGGTGCAGCAGAAGGCCCCGAACCTGGAAGTCGACGGCGAGATGCACGGCGATACGGCGCTGGACTCGAAGCTGCGCGCCAAGATCATGCCGCAATCGACGCTCAAGGGCGACGCCAACCTGCTCGTGATGCCGAACATCGAAGCCGCGAACATCGCCTACAACGTGCTCAAGACGGCGGCCGGCAGCGGCGTCGCCGTGGGCCCGGTGCTGCTGGGCTGCGCGCGTCCGGTGCACATCCTGACCCCGTCGGCGACCGTGCGCCGCATCGTCAACATGACGGCACTTTGTGTCGTCGACGCCGTGTCGGAGCGCTGACACAGTCTGGTGTTGTAGATTCGCCACCGGCGACAAAATCTGACAAAAGGGCCGTTCGCGGCCCTTTTGTCATTCAAATGTAGAAGTTCCCGACAATTCGTGAATATGTAATAAAGCTTGAGGGACTCGTAACAATGCGTAATCACGCGACGTCCTGATACGGTTTCAGGCGATAATAGACGAGTACTTATTGTATATTTTGCACGATTTCTCTTGCGTAATGATACAAGCACCACTCTGATACAATGCGAGGTTGTCGGAAATTTACCGGTCCGCGCCACATGCGGCTGACATCCCGCATGCCGTCCCGCCTCGGCTGCCGCGGCGGCCGTCACGGACCACCACTGGATCACCAAGAACATGCAAACAACAAAAAAGGCCCTGATCACCGGTATTACCGGGCAGGATGGCGCCTATCTGGCGCAACTACTCCTGGAAAAGGGCTACCACGTGACCGGCACCTTCCGCCGGTCCAGCTCGGTTAACTTCTGGCGCATCGCCGAACTCGGTATCGAGCAGCATCCCAACCTGTCCCTCGTCGAATACGATCTCACCGACCTCTCCTCGAGCATCCGCCTGATCGAATCCTCGCGTCCCGACGAGGTGTACAACCTGGCCGCGCAAAGCTTCGTCGGCGTCTCGTTCGAGCAGCCCGTGACCACCGCGTCGATCACCGGCATCGGCGCCGTCAACCTGCTCGAAGCGATCCGCATCGTGCATCCGAAGGCGCGCTTCTACCAGGCGTCGACGTCCGAGATGTTCGGCAAGGTGCAGGCCGTGCCCCAGGTCGAGTCGACCCCGTTCTACCCGCGCAGCCCGTACGGCGTGGCCAAGCTGTACGCCCACTGGATGACCGTGAACTACCGCGAGTCCTATGGCATCTTCGGCAGCTCCGGCATCCTGTTCAACCACGAATCGCCGCTGCGCGGCCGCGAGTTCGTCACGCGCAAGATCACGGACTCCGTCGCCAAGATCGTCCTGAACAAGCTCGACGTCCTGGAGCTGGGCAACCTCGACGCCAAGCGCGACTGGGGCTATGCGCGCGAATACGTGGAAGGCATGTGGCGCATCCTGCAGGCCGACGAGCCGGACACCTTCGTGCTGGCCACCAACCGCACCGAAACCGTGCGCGACTTCGTCACCATGGCCTTCCGCGGCGCCAATCTGGACATCGAATGGAAGGGCGCGGGCGAGCAGGAAACGGGGCATTGCGCCCGTACCGGCAAGCTGCTGGTGCGCGTGTCGCCCAAGTTCTACCGTCCGGCCGAGGTCGAGCTGCTGATCGGCGACCCGTCCAAGGCGCAGCGCGAACTGGGCTGGAAGGCCGGGACGTCGCTCGAACAGCTGTGCCAGATGATGGTCGACGCCGACCTGCGTCGCAACGAAACCGGATTCTCGTTCTGACATGAACCGCATGGTCACGGAAGATCTCGTCCGTATGATGGGGCCGCTGAGCGAACCGCGCGAAGGCGAGGGCAAGCGCGCCCTGATCACTGGCCTGCGCGGCTTCACCGGCTACTACATGGCGCGCGAGCTGACCGCGGCGGGCTATCACGTCTACGGCACGGTGCTGCCGGGCGACGAGACCGGACCGGACATCTTCACCGTCGACCTGAACGACCGCGCCGCGCTGGCCGCCGTGATCGAACAGGTGCGGCCGGACGTGGTCGCCCACCTGGCCGCCATCGCGTTCGTGGCCCACAACGACGCCGAGCAGATGTACCGCGTCAACGTGGTCGGCACCCGCAACCTGCTGGAAGCGCTGGCGAACGGTTCGCACAAGCCGTCCAGCGTGCTGCTCGCCTCGTCGGCCAACATCTACGGCAATGCCGACGTGCCCGTGATCGACGAATTCGTGGCACCCGCGCCGGCCAACGACTACGCCGTGAGCAAGCTCGCGATGGAATACATGGCGCGCCTGTGGATGGACAAGCTGCCGATCGTGATCGCGCGCCCGTTCAACTACACGGGCGTCGGCCAGACCGAGAACTTCCTGCTGCCCAAGATCGTGTCGCACTTCCGCAAGGGCGCGCGCCGCATCGAACTGGGCAACCTGGGCGTCGCGCGCGACTTTTCCGACGTGCGCACGGTCGTCGCAAGCTACCGCCGCCTGCTCGCGGCGGCGCCCGCCGGGGAAGTCTTCAACGTCTGCTCCGGCCGCTCGCATTCGCTCGAAAGCCTGGTCGACATGATGAGCGACATCGCCGGCTACCGCATCGAAGTACACGTCAACCCGGCCTTCGTGCGCGCCAACGAGGTGCTCACGCTGTCCGGCAGCAACGCCAAGCTGGCGGGTGCGATCGGCGCCATCGAGCCCACCCCGCTGGTCGAGACGCTGCGCTGGATGTACCGGGCGTGAGCACGGTGCCGACCGCCCTGGATGCGACCATGATCGAACTGGGCCTCCCCAAACGACGACCGGACGGTGCGACCGGGCTGCAGGACCGCGTCCGGACCGTGCCGGGCGCCGCCACCGCGGCGAACGACGCGGCGGCGCAGCCCGACCTGCGCATCGGCATCGGCACGACCATGATCGAGCCGGCCTTCACGGGCGGGCACCTGGACGGCATCGGCGTCTATACGCAGGCGCTGCTGCGCCACCTGCCGCGCGCCGGTTGCGCGATGGCGCCGTATTCCTGGCCGCGCCTGCGCAGTGCCGGCCCCGTCACGGCCGGCGCGGCGCTGCCCCACACGTTCGAGCGGGCATCCTTCGTCGACCTGGTGACGCCCGGCGCGCACCGGGTGCACATGCCGGTCGACGTGTTCCACGTGACGGACTACCGCGTCGTGCGCATGGATTGCCCGGTCGTGGCGAGCCTGCACGATGCGTTGCCGGTCAAGCATCCCGAATGGTGCAACCCGCGCATGCGCGGGTTGAAGAACTGGCTGCAGCGCAAGGCCGCGCAAAAGGCCGACCACGTGATCGCGCTGTCGCACTTCGCCATCGACGAACTGGTCGACTGCTTCGGCATCGACGAGCGCCGCATCACCGTCGTGCCCTGCGGCGTGGACGACGAATGGCTGAACCCGCCGCCGGCGGACGCCGTGGCGACGACGTTGCGGGTCAACGGCTTGCGGCCCGGGTATTTCCTGTTCGTGGGCACGCTGCAGCCGCGCAAGAACGTCGAACGCCTGCTGGACGCCTATCTGTCGCTGCCGGCCGCCGTGCGCGCGGAGCGCCAGCTCGTCATCGTGGGCAGTGCCGGCGCGCGCTCGGAAGACGTGCTGCGCCGCATCGCCGCCGCCGTGCAGGATGGCGCCGACGTCGTGTGGCTGAACCACCTCACCGACAATACCGAGCTGCGCCACGTGTACGCGGGCGCGGGCGTGTTCGTGTTCGCCTCGCTGTACGAGGGCTTCGGCATCCCGGTGGTGGAAGCGTTCGCGTCCGGCGTGCCGGTCGTCGCGTCGAACACGACGTCGCTGCCGGAAGTGACGGCCGGCGCGGCACTGGAGGTCGATCCGCTCGACACGGGCGCGATCGCCGACGCCATGCTCACGCTGGCGCGCGAATCCGCCGTGCGGTCGCGCTGCATCACGGCCGGACGGGCACGCGCCCTCCAGCTGACCTGGAACGCGACGGCACGGCTGACGGCCGCCGTCTACCGCTCCCTCCTCTGACGAACCGACCGTATACATGTCAAAACCCATGCGTGTCCTCCACTTCTACAAGACCTATTACCCGGATTCGGTAGGCGGGGTCGAACAGGTCATCCGTCAGATGTGCGTGGGGACAGGGCGCTTGGGCATCACGAATCAGGTGCTGTCGCTGTCGCGCGACCGCCGCCTGGAACCCTTCGACTACGAAGGCCATACGGTGCACCGCGTGCCCCTGAATTTCGAAGTGGCGTCGAATGCGGTGTCGGTGCAGGCGATCGGCAAGCTGGCGCGCATGGCGGCGGAGGCCGACGTCGTGCATTACCACTTCCCGTGGCCCTTCATGGACGTGGCGCACTTTTTGGCGCGCATCGACAAGCCGACCGTCGTGACGTACCACTCCGACATCGTGCGCCAGAAAGCGCTGCTGAAGCTGTACCAGCCGCTGAAACACCGTTTCCTGAAAAGCGTCGACACGATCGTCGCCACGTCGCCGAACTACCTCGCATCGTCGGCCGTGCTCGACGGCTACCGCGACAAGACGCGCGTGATCACCTTCGGCCTCGACAAGACCAGCTATCCGGAACCGGACCAGGCGCACCTGGACCACTGGCGCGCGCGGGTCGGTCCGAAATTCTTCCTGTTCGTGGGCGTGCTGCGCTACTACAAGGGCCTGCACATCCTGCTCGACGCCGTGGCCGGCACCGACTACCCGGTCGTGATCGTCGGCGCGGGGCCGATCGAGGCGGAACTCAAGGCGCACGCCGCACGCCTGGGCCTCACGCGCGTGCAGTTCGTGGGCGCCGTGGACGACGTCGACAAGGCCGCGCTGCTCAAGCTGTGCTACGCGGTCGCCTTCCCGTCGCACCTGCGTTCGGAAGCGTTCGGCATCTCGCTGCTGGAAGGCGCGATGTACGGCAAGCCGATGATCTCCAGCGAGATCGGCACGGGCACCACCTACATCAACGTGCACGGCGAGACGGGCCTGGTCGTGCCGCCGTCCGACCACGACGCCTTGCGCGCGGCCATGCAAAGGCTGTGGAACGATCCGCAGATGGCGCAGGAGATGGGGCAGCGGGCCGAGGCACGGTACTGGCAGCTGTTCACGTCGGCGCAGATGGCCGACAACTACGCACGCCTGTACCAGGAACTGGTGGCGCGCAAGGCGGAAGTGCAATTCACTGCGGCGCCCCGGCTCGGGTAACGTCAACACGTCGCGCACGTCCGCGTGGGCACAGGGTGCCCACCGCAGCACGCGAACAAATCAGGCCGCCACGGGTATCGGTACGGGCGTCGGCGTCGGCGTCGGCGCCACATTTTCCTCCGCCCAGCGCGTACGGATCGCACGGATGGCCGGCATCTGCGCGAGGAACAGGTCGACCAGCACCGGATCGAAATGCCGGCCCTTCTGCTTGACGAGGAAGTCGAGCGCTTCTTCTTCCGTCCACGCTTTCTTGTAGGGCCGGATCGACGTCAGGGCGTCGAACACGTCGGCGACGGCGCAGATGCGGCCCTCGAGCGGGATCGCATCGCCGGCCAGGCCGTTCGGGTAGCCGGTGCCGTCCCATTTCTCGTGGTGGGTGAGGGCGATGTTGCGCGCCAGCGCCAGCACGCCGTGCTCGTGCCGGCCAATGATCTCGGCGCCGATCTGCGCGTGCGCCTGCATGATCTTCCATTCGTCCGGATCGAGCGGTCCGGGTTTCAGCAGCACGCGGTCGGGGATGCCGATCTTGCCGACGTCGTGCATGGGCGCGGCGTGCAGCAGGTCGTCCGCTTCCGCTTCCGTCATGCCGGCGGCCAGGCCGAGGATGCGCGCAAAATGGCTCATGCGGATGACGTGCAGGCCGGTCTCGTTGTCCTTGTATTCGGCGGCCAGGCCGAGGCGCTGGACGATTTCCAGGCGCGACGCGCGCAATTCTTCCATGCGCACGAGCGACAGGTGGGTGCGCACGCGCGCGCGCACGATCGGCGGGCTGACGGGCTTGGTGATGTAATCGACGGCGCCGGCCTCGAAGCCTTCCAGCTCGTCGTCCGTGTCGTTCAGCGCGGTGACGAAAATGACCGGGACGGCGGCCAGCGCCGGGTCGGCCTTGAGGGCGGCGCACACTTCATAGCCGCTCATGCCGGGCATCATCACGTCGAGCAGGATCAGGTCGGGCAACTCCTCGCGCGCCAGCTCGAGCGCGCGCGGGCCGTCCTTGGCGAAGCGCAGGCGGTAATGGTCTTGCAGGATCTGGCGCAGCAGCTGCAGGTTGCTGGCTTCGTCGTCGACCGCAAGGATCAGCGGCTGGTTGACGGTGGTCATTCGATAATCTCCTGTGCCGGTTCGTCGATGGCGGCCAGCATGGCGTCAAGTTGTTGCAGGGCGAGGTCGAACTCGAAATCGGAAATGGCGGCGTGCACCTGGGCCACGCGCGCGGCCAGCGGATGCCCGCTGGCGGCGGCGGCCAGGCCGGCCAGCGCGGCGTCGTCCAGGCCGCCGCGCTTGAGCGCGTCGCGCAGGACGTTGCCGGCGCGGCGCGCGCGGTCCATGTCGGCCACGGGACGCGCGGCCTGGTGTTTCGCCGTGGCGGACAACGCGCCGGCCGGCACGGGCTGCGCCGCGCGGATCGCATCCAGCGATGCCTCGAGCAGGCTGCCCAGGCCGTCCAGCGCCGCGTCCAGGGCAGTCTCGGCGCCGGGATACAGCTTGCCGCTGTCGCTGTCGACGAGGCCTTCCAGATTGGCCAGCGCGTCGGCCAGCAGTTCCAGGCCGAGGTTGGCGGCGATGCCGCGGACCTTGTGCGCCTGCATGCGCAGCGCGCGGTAGTCGGCGGCCGTGGCGTGGGCCGCGAGCGTCGCGCCGAGGTCGGCGTGCTGGGCGGCGAAGTGGGCCAGTGCTTCGAGGTAGGCGTCTTCCTTGCCGCTCCAGCGGCGCAGGCCGACGTGGCGGTTGTGCGTCTGGCGTTCCTGCGCCGGCAGGTCTTCCGCCTGCTGGCCCGGGCCGAGGCCCAGCACGCGCGCGATTTCATGCGACAGCGCGAACCAGTCGACGGGCTTGCTGGCGAAGCCGTCCATGCCGGCCTCGGCGCTGGCGCGGCGGTGCTCGGCCAGGACGCTGGCGGTCATGGCGATGATCGGCACGCGCGGGCTGCCGGCTTCTTCGGCCTGGCGGCGGATCAGGCGCGTGGCCGAGAGACCGTCGATGGTCGGCATCTGGAAGTCCATCAGGATCACGTCGAAGCGCTCGCGGGCCGCCATGTCGACGACGGCGGCGCCGTCGCCGACGGCCGTCATCGTGTGGCCGCGGCGCGCCAGCAGCAGTTGCAGCAGTTCCAGGTTCTGCGGCACGTCGTCGGCCACCAGCACGCGCAGCGGCGGCAGGGCGGCGGCGGTGCGCACGCGCGGCTGCTGCGGGGCGAAGCGCGCCAGCACCAGCGGCAGCACCACGTGGAACGTCGTGCCCTGGCCCAGCTCGCTTTCGGCCCAGATGTGTCCGCCCATCAGCTCGACCAGCTGCTTGCTGATCGTGGTGCCGAGGCCCGTGCCGCCGAAGCGGCGCGTCATCGAGGCGTCGGCCTGGGTGAACGGCTCGAAGATGGCGGCGAGGCGCGCCGGCGGGATGCCGATGCCGGTGTCGCTCACCATGAAGTGCAGCTGTTCGTCCTTGAACTCGGCGCGCAGGGTGACGCTGCCTTTTTCCGTGAACTTGATCGCGTTGTCGAGCAGGTTGGTGAGCACCTGGCGCACGCGCAGCTCGTCGCCGCGCAGGCAGGTCGGCAGCGCCGGATCGTATTGGATGTCGACGTGCAGGCCCTTGGCGCGCGCGTTCGCCGCCAGCGTCGACGACAGTTCGTCGATCAGCGACAGCAGGTTGTAGTCGTTCTGCTCCAGCTCCACCGCGCCTTTTTCCAGCTTGGCCGTGTCGAGGATCTCGTTGAGCAGGCGCAGCAGGGCGCGGCCCGAGCTGCGGATCGTGTCCAGGTGGCGGCGCTGGTCGGTGTTCAGTTCGCCGTCCAGCAGCACGTCGGTGAAGCCGAGGATGGAATTCATCGGCGTGCGGATCTCGTGGCTCATGTTGGCGACGAAGCTGGCGCGCGCCGCCGCCGCCTGTTCGGCGTTTTCCTTGGCTTCGCGCAGCGCGTCTTCCATCTGGCGCCGTTCCGTGATGTCGAGGATGACGCCGTCCAGCCAGCACAGCTCGCCGTCCTCGTTGCGCACGCCGGTGCCGTTCTCCCACATCCAGCGGCTGCTGCCGTCCGCGTGCAGCAGGCGGTATTCGACGAGGTAGGGGCGGTCCTCGCGCAGCGCGGTGGCGATCGTCTCCGACACGCGCACGCGGTCGGCCGCGTGGATCAGCGGCGCGAAGGTGCGGCGCGGCGCCGCGCCCAGGAAGTCGCGGCCCGGATAGCCGGTGACGCGCTCGACGGCGTCGCTGATGAACAGCATCGGCGGCTCGCCCTCGATCAGGCTGCTGCGGTAGGAAATGCCGGGGATGTTGCCGATCAGCGAACGGAACTGCTGCTCGCTGGCGCGCAGCGCCTGCTCCATCTTGCGCCGCTCGCTGATGTCGGTGATGAAGCAGACGAACAGGTCCTGCTGGTCGAGGCGCGCATGGCCGAGGGCGCGCCGGATCGGCACGATGCTGCCGTCCTTGCGGCGGCCGGTCACGTCGGCGCCGCGCGCGCTGGTGCTGATTTCTCCCGTCTGCAGCGAGCGCAGCAGGCCGACTTCCTCGGACGCGGACTCGTTGCCGATCACGAGGCGGATGTTCTGGCCGACGATTTCCTCGCGGCTCCAGCCGAAGATGCGCTCGGCCGAGGCGTTGAATTCGCGGATGGTGCCCTGGCGGTCGACCGTGATCACGCCGTCGACGGTGGTGGTGAGCAGGGCGCGCATCCATGCTTCGCTGCGCGACAGTTCGCGGAATACCTGGCGGTAGCGCAGCAGGGCATTGGCGGCCAGCACGAAGACGGTGAAGGCGACGACGATCAGCGTGATCGCCAGTGCCAGGAAGGTGTCGTTGCTGGCCCTGTGCGGCGTCAGCGTCGAAACGTGGCCGACGAAGCGCGCCGCCTCCATGCCGGTGTAGTGCATGCCCGCGATGGCGCAGCCCATCACGACGGCGGCGAGCAGCAGGCGCCGTTGTTCGCTCAGCCGGTGCGACAGGCTGGACAGGCCGAAGCGCACCCACAGCGCCAGCGTGGCCAGCACCACCGCGACGACGATCGACATCCCGAACATGAACGGGTCGTAGCGCAATTCGAGACCCATGCGCATGCCGGCCATGCCGGCGTAGTGCATGACGCCGATGCCGGCGCCGACCAGCACGCCGCCGGCCAGCAGCCCCCAGCCGCTCAGGCGCTTGCGCGCGATGACCGCCAGCGCCACGAACGAGGCGCCGATGCTCGGCAGGCTGGACAGGATGGTGGCGGTCGGGTCGTAGTCGACGTCCGTGCACAGGTCGAAGGCCAGCATGCCGATGAAGTGCATCGCCCACACGCCGGCGCCGAGCGCCAGGCTGCCGGTGCCGAGGACGACCCAGCGCTGCCCGCGGTTGGCGGCGGCCTGGCCCGCGATCTGCAGGCCCATCCAGGAGGCGAAGATCGCGACGAGCACGGACAAGGCGACCAGCTTGGGCGTGTACATGCCGTAGCTGAGCAGCGACGGATCGGAAGGGAGCGTGAACACGGACAGCATGGCGTGTGATTTTTCGAGAGAATGACGAATTTGGTTGTTACTCGTCAGTATGGCATTTTCAGAACTGAAAGTCTTTCCTGTCAGCATCAAATGCCGGATGAACACGAAAGTTGTCGCATGGACGCCACCGGAAGACGGACAATGTTGCTGAGTTGTTACGCGTTGCCGCATTTGTGATGTTGCTGCTATGCTAGTTAAACGGGTCGTCCGCCGGGGACGCCCGCATAGGGTGCGACGTATGAAAACGACAGTTCTTGCCGCACTGCTGGCGCTGGCCTGCACATTGGCCCGGGCGGAGCCGGCACCGCGGCTGTACCTGACCACCGAGACCTCGGCACCGTACAGCATGCGCGACGGCGACCGCGTGACCGGGATCGGTACCGACATGGTGCGCGAGATCATGGCCCGCTCCGGCATCGGCTATTCGATCGACCTGCTGCCGTGGAAGCGCGCCTACACGGCCGCGCTGGAACGCGGCGACGCCTGCGTCTACTCGACCACCCGCACGCCCGAGCGCGAACCGCATTTCAAATGGGTCGGACCGATCGGCGAGGCCGAGTGGGTCATGATGGGCCGCGCCGACCGCCACTACGACCTGCACAGCCTGGACGACGCGCGCGCCTACCGCGTCGGCACCTACAACGGCGACGCGCGCGACCAGTTCCTGCGCGCGCACGGGTTCAACGTCGACCCCGCGCCCATCGATTCGATCAACCCCCGCAAACTCATGATGGGCCGCATCGACCTGTGGGCCGCCAGCATCCGCCGCGACAGCCTGACGGTGGACCGCATGGGTTATGCCGGCAAGGTGGTGCCGGTGTTCGTGTTCAACCGCATCCGCGTCTACCTGGCCTGCAATCGCGCTGTGCCCGATGCCCTGGTGGCGCGCATGAACGGGGCGCTGGAAGCCATGGAGCGCGACGGTACGACGCGTGCGATCGTGCACAAGTATGACGATTGGGGATTGCCGGCGCACTAGGCTGGCCGTGCCGATCGACATGACGGCATCGGGAACACGAGCGCGCCATCGTCGCCGTGCGCAACCAGGGCAAGCCGATCCCGATGCGCACGGTGTCGGAAACATTTACACATTCAGTTCGTATGTCCCTGCCGACGCAAGAAAATTCAATACAAGTTGAATATAATCAATTAGATAGATGATATGGAATAATTATTGCTCAGAAAAATTCCGTCTGTTTATAACAATACTTGACTAGGGATTAAAGATGAGCAGCTTTTGGACCAGGATTGCCGGTGCAACTTTGATTTCGTTTGCTGGGCTCGCCCACGCCACCCCGACGCTCACCTCGCTCGGTGGCAACCAATACGAGGCGAAATTTGATCCGGTGTCCTTCAACGTGACCAGCGGCGGGGAAGTCGCCGCCGTCGTATTTAAAGATTTCTTTGCGTCCAATTCGGGTAGCTGTGGCAACTACGTGAGCGGATCGGTGCTGGCAAACGTAAACGGCGGCCCCTCGCAAACATTGACTGGCAACACTTGCACCGGCGCCTACGCCGACTATCACGACGTGCATCACAACGATCTGCTCGTGACGATTCACGACGCCTTCGGTTCGGCCATCGGTGTCGTTGCCACTGGCGACATCGTGACGGCTTCGTCGACCGGTTACGTATTCTCACTGAACGGTCTCAACGTTGCAGCCAATCCTGGCACCCAGTATGCCTATCTGGTGAATAATAATTTTGTGCGCGTCTCGGACACGGCAGCCATCCGTGACAACGCGGTGCCTGAACCTGGCTCGCTCGCGCTGATTGGCCTCAGCCTCGCGGCTCTGGCTGCCGCACGACGCCGGAAATCGGCTTGATCCGGTTTGGGGGCACCCGTTGGAAGGGAACGGCTCCCGGATTCTACGCAGGGCCCGGTTTGACTCGTGGATGACATCACGGCGCCTTTGCCACTCGCCGCCGTTGCCGGTGCCAGCCCTCAAGACCGTTTGCGGTTGCGCTGCAACCGCGGATCGCTGCGCGGATTGCCCCATACCGAAGCCGTGACCAAGCACGGCGCAGCACAACAAAAAACCCGCGTCCTCCATGAGAGCCGCGGGTTTTGATCGTGGTGCTGCGTGGTGATGCGTGGTGATGCAGTGTTTTGGTGCTCCGGCCGGAATCGATGAGTTTGCTGGAAGCCGCGTGGCTGCTGGGTTTTCGTTGCGGGCTCAGCTGTGGCATGGGTACACGCATGGATACAAAGCCGGTTAGGGTATGGGTGCGGTTTTCGAATGCGGAATCCCGCTGATCACTTTGACCCTTGTCGACGATGTTAGTTCACTGTCGTTTCCCCGGGAGAGATGGCCAGGAGAAGACGACGAGATACGCGGCGGCCTGCGCTTTGCGTACGTCGGCCGGGCCGATCCGCTCACGCACCGCTGCCAATACCATCGGTGCCGTTCAGCGTGGATTCGCAGACGCATCCACCGCTCGTCTTCATGCCATGCACGACGCGCGGTCGCCCGTTGGAGAGGATGTGGCGCATGTCGCCCTCGGCGATCACGCAGCGTTTGCGGCAGGAGACGCGCGCGCCCTGGAAAGCGTAAGCGCGCCCGTGGCTGACGCAGGTGGCATCGCCTTCGAGCACGGTGCCGCCACACTCGGTCTTGTCGCCAACGCGTACGAAGCCCGCGTTCGTCATGGGGTTCTGCCGATGGCGGAATGACGTCGACTGGAGCGCATCGCTATCTCGCGCGCCATCAGTCTTCCTTGGCCTTGCATTGCGAGACCGGATATTTTTTCTTGCTGATCTTGGCCTTCTCGGGGTCGCCGGACACCATGTTTTCCTCGATCAGGCAGTATTTGCCGTCTGTATATTTGTAGACGTTCATGCCTTTGTACTTGGATCCGCCGCTGTACTCCTCGTAGATCTCATCGGTGCTGTACCGCGTGTGCGTGACGTTAATGTCGCGCAGCGACGCCGGCGCGTCCACGTAACGGTGTTGTGCCTGGTCGTACAGCCAGTAGAGCTGTTCGCCGTTCTCGACCGGTACCGCGAGATCGGGATAACCGTCGAAATTCAGGTCGCGATTGTCGTAATGGAGATTCGAGAGCGATGTGAAGATGTTTGCGTCGGCCGGGATCGATTGCGTCAGCTTCTGGTCGCGATAGATGTCGAGCCCCTTCAACTTCGTGTCGCCGCCCGTGCTCGCGACGCGGGCCACGATCCTGAGGTTGTCCGCCGCCCCGACGGCGGTCGCCGTGAATTCCAGGCTCTTGCCGTCCGGCGAACGCCATGTTCCCGAAAAGATGTTGCCGGCGATTTTGCCGTCGAACTGGCCGGTCACTTTATCCTTGAACTTCTCGACCAGCGTGACGCCGCCCGCGGCATTCGCTGTACCGCTCAGGTCGATCCAGCGGGGCGCGTCGTGCGCACCCTGCTTCATGTAGGCGTAGGCCCCCTCAACGGTCGTTCCTTCCTGTGACAGCACCATCAGGATGCGCTTGTTGGACAGGGTCCCCTCGTAGCGTGTTGGCGGCTTGCGCACGGCGCTCAGTGTCACGCTCTCTATTTTCGACGATGGGGTTGCCGCGTCAGCGGGCACTATGCTCAAGCAGGCACTGGCCACCGCCAGAGATGCAAACAGTTTTTTCATGTTGTTCATTTCGTTTTCACTTAAAAGCGGGATAGGCGACGTCGAACGCTTCCCGACGTTCCTTCAGGCCGTTGTTGCCGCCGTTGACCCGCTGGGTGACTTTTGCGACGACCTGGTGCGTGGCGCCTTTGTCCGCCACTTCGTACACCTTGTATTTCATCCAGAACCAGATCGCCGAACGAATCGAGTAAGGATACTTGACAATCAAGTCGGGATCGTCGACGCAGTTGGGCACCGGCCCGGACCAATAGCGCGAATATTCCGCGGGGAATAATGAATACTTTTCATAGCCAGTAATTTGCAAGAGCCCGCGTCCGCGAAAATTGGAGCCGTCGTCGGGATGGTCGAGACGATTGTTGTTGAGACGCAGGAAATGCTTTCTGCCGATGGCGTTCTGGTCGGCATGCCGGATGAACTTCTTGGAATTTTTCGGGTCCTTGAGGTAACCATCCTGCTCAGCCTCTTTCGGGTGCGCCCGATAGTACTCGCTGAAGCTCAGCAGCGCCTCTGGCGAGTATTCCCAACTCTCCCGTACAGGTTGCATGCTGTTGCCGGTTTCACCCTTCACCTGCGAGAAAAAGTGCGCCCGCCGCAATGGTGTGTCGAGCTTGAAGGTTGCCAGGTCAGCGTTCACCTCGTTCGCAATGCTTTGCAGGTACGCGTCGGTGGCGCGCTTCGAGTCCGTGAAAATCTTCCGCAATTGCGCCACCGTGACCTCGCCCGGCACCGGTCGCGACGCTTGGGTTTGGGGCTCATCCTTCTCGTGCTGCCCGGCGCCGGCAGTATGGCAATCAGGTCCGCGTGGACGTCCTCAAATGATAGCGACTCGTACTGGGTAACCAGCCGAGTTGCATGCTGTTCGTAATAGGGGATGGCGGACATCGGCTGTTGTCCCTGCTGTTGAGCTGATTGCTATTGTAATGTGGCACTGTTCAATATCCATATTTTTGTTTCAATTGGGCAATTTTTGACAGGTTTGGGATAACAAATTTCGTCATGACGAAATCGCAGCGTGTTTGCCCAACACCGGCTGAGATGATGAACAAAACCTCGGCAAATATGGATAATTACCTATATTTTGTATAGACTGGTGAGATGAACCAGGCCGACAGAATTCTTGAGCTGGCGCGATCCAAGGGCGTGCTGCGTACCCGTGACGTGGACAGTGCCGGCGCATCGCGCGCGCTCCTCGCGTCGCTGACCGATGAAGGCAAGCTGCTCAAGCTTGGTCGCGGCTTGTATGTTCTGCCCGACCGCGCAGCATCTGCCTACGACACCTTCGCCGAAGTGGCCGCGCGCAGCGAAAATGGCGTGCTATGTCTGCTGTCCGCGCTGCGCTTCCACGACCTGACGACGCAGCAGTCCTCCGACGTGTGGCTCGCCATCCCGCACAAGGCCCACGCGCCGCGCTTCGACTATCCACCTCTGCGCGTGATTCGCATGTCCGGACCGGCGATGACCGAAGGTGTGGAGACGGTCGATGTCGCCGGTACGCAGGTGCGCGTGTTCGGCGTGGCGAAGACGGTTGCCGACTGCTTCAAATTCCGCAATAAGATCGGTCTCGACGTCGCCCTGGAAGCGCTGCGCGAAGCCTGGAACGGTAAGCGCACAACGATGGATGAACTGTGGCGCTACGCCGAGATCTGTAGGGTGGCGAACGTCATGCGTCCGTACCTGGAAACCGTAGGGGTAGCATGAAGGTGACGAATCGCGCCGCATCCATCCGCGCGCGCCTACTGAACCGCGCACGCGCCGAGAGGGCGGACTTTAACCTGATGCTGACGCGGTATTCGCTTGAACGCCTGCTGTACCGATTGAGCGTATCGCCGTGGGCCGACCAGTTCCTGTTGAAGGGTGCGCTGCTCTTCGACCTGTGGTTCGACCAGCCGCATCGGCCAACCCGGGACATCGACCTCCTCGGGTTTGGTCCCTCGGAGATCGACCATTTGATCGCGGTCTTTCAGCAGGTCTGCACGACGTCGTCCGATGATGGCATCCTCTTCGACCACGCGAGCGTGCGGGCGGCACCGGTTCGCAAAGAGGCGAATTATGAGGGCGTGCGCGTCACCCTGACCGGCACTCTGGATAATGCACGCTGCTCGGTGCAGATTGATGTGGGCTACGGCGATGCCGTCACGCCGGCTCCGGAACTCGTGCAGTTCCCGGCTCTTCTGGACGATGTCGAGGCACCGTCGCTGCGCGCCTATCCGGTGTACACCGTGATCGCAGAGAAGTACGAAGCGATCGTCAGCCTCGGCATGGCGAATACGCGCATGAAAGATTACTTTGATCTCTGGTTCCTTGCGACCTATGTCGAGATCGATGCCGCTGTCCTGCGACAAGCTGTTCAGGCGACGTTCGCGCGCCGACGAACCGAAGTGCCTGCGACCGTCCCGATGGGGCTGAGCAGCGCCTTTTTGGCGAGCCCGGTCAAGCAGCAGCAGTGGCGCGCGTTTCTCTCCAAAAGCAAGCTTGAAGCCCCGGGCCTAGATGAGGTGATAGCGACGCTGCGACGCTTGCTTGCAATTGGGGACTGAGATCGGACTCGCCCGCAGACGCTTTAGGCATTTTAGGTCCATGACGTTTGGCGTTCGGCATCCGTGAACAAAGTATGGATACAAAAACGCGGGCTGGTAATGGACGAGCTCAAACTTCGGCGCACAAAAAAACCGCGTTCCCAGAGGGAGAAACGCGGTTTCTTGGACTTTGCGGGACTACTACAGATGAGTAGGTGGTGCCTCCGGCCGGAATCCGAACTACAATAAAATCAACTGCTTATAGCCCTGGCGCGTAAATTCTGCGTACCTGTACCTGATCTTTTCAGAGAAACCAATGCCTGGATTTTCAATTCCCGATGATTTCCCCTTGCAGGATTTCGTAGCCCAAGAACTGGCAAACATCTCGATCGGACGCCACTCCCTTGCCATGGCATTTACACGAGTTCGAGCCGTAGTGGCTGGCACACCAAAATACGAAGACGGCGCATCTATCTGGATCGAAGCTGGCTTCAGGCTCGAAACGCCATCGGGAGAGATCATCACTGCTCGCAATGCGGATCTGTCGTTGAAGGCGGCTCATCTGCTTCCGCTCCTCGGACAGGAGATTACCTCAGTTGAACGCCAAGCTAACAATCAACTCAGCCTGAAGTTCTCTGACGGTTCAGAATTGCTACTGGTCGTGGACGAGCAGGGGTATGAGTCCTACCACCTCCAAATTGCGGGGGATTCGATCGACGTGACCAAAGAGTGGTAAGTCAGGCGTAAATGCCGCGTAATTTGTGCGTAATTGATCGACGGAAGATGCGGCGATTTGCGGTAATGTGCGGATCTTCAGCACAAGGGACTGAAGGGCTAAATCCCTGAAAGTATTGAAGAAACAGTAGATTGCGGGATTTTGAGGGGTCGTGCGATGCAAGCTGTTGGTGCCTCCGGCCGGAATCGAACCGGCACGCCTTTCGGCGCTTGATTTTGAGTCAAGTGCGTCTACCAATTCCGCCACAGAGGCTGCAAGCGCAGGCGCGCATATTAGCACATGTGATGCCAAACTGACCAGCGCGCGAGGATGGCGTATTGCCGGCAGTGGGCGCAGGGGGCGTTCCGGCGTATGATCTCGCCTACTTGAGCTAACGCGCCGCCCTGAAGCGGCCTGGACGATGAAGAATAAGAAAATACGCGAGATCATCCTCGGCAAGCCGCTCGATCCCATGAAGAGCGAGACGCGCCACTCGATGGCCCTGGTCGCCTTCCTGGCCTGGGTCGGGCTCGGGGCGGACGGCCTGTCCTCCTCCTCGTACGGTCCGGAAGAAACCTTTCGCGCGCTCGGTCCCCATACGCACCTCGGCCTGTACATGGCCGTCGCCACCGCCGTCACGGTGTTCATCATCGCGCTCGCCTACAACCAGGTGATCGAGCTGTTCCCGACCGGGGGCGGCGGCTACCGTGTGGCCACCAAGCTCGTCGGGCCGTACCTGGGTCTCGTGTCCGGTTGCGCGCTGATCCTCGACTATGTGCTCACCATCGCGATCTCGATCGCGTCCGGCGTCGATGCGCTCGCGTCGTTCCTGCCGCTCGGCTTCCAGCCTTATAAACTCTGGGCCGAAGCGTTTTTCATCGGCCTGTTGATCGTGATGAACCTGCGCGGGCTGAAGGAGGCGATCCAGATCCTGCTGCCGATCTTCCTCGGCTTCGTCGCCACGCACATCGTGCTGATCGTGTACGGCATCGTGGCGCACGCGTCGCACCTGCCGCAGCTGCTGCCGAATACGATGGCCGAAACGGGCTCGCTCGCCGGCCAGATCGGCTGGACCGGCGTGGCCGGCATGCTGCTGCTCGCGTATTCCCAGGGCGGCGGTACTTATACGGGCCTGGAGGCCGTGTCGAACAACGTCAACCTGCTGGCCGAGCCGCGCGTCCGCACGGGCAAGGTGACGATGTTCTACATGGCGCTGTCGCTGGCGATCACGGCCGGCGGCATCATCCTCTTGTACCTGCTGTGGGATGCGCGGCCGACGGCCGGCGAGACGCTGAACGCGACCACGTTCCGCCGCATCATCGCCCACATGGGCCTCGGCAGCGAACTGGTGAACCAGGTAGTGCTCGCCGTCGCTCTCGCCTTCGAGGCCGGGCTGTTGTTCGTGGCGGCCAACACGGGCTTCCTGGGCGGGCCGTCGGTGCTGTCGAACATGGCGTCGGATTCGTGGGTGCCCCACCAGTTCCGCTACCTGTCCACGCGCCTCGTGACGCAGAACGGTATCCTCGTGATGGGCATCGCCGCGCTGGCGATCCTGTTCTGGACGCGCGGCCAGGTCACGCTGCTCGTCGTGCTGTATTCGATCTCGGTGTTCCTGACGTTCGCGATCTCGCTGTTCGGCCTGTGCCTGTACTGGTGGCGCCATCGCAAGGACACCGACAATGTGCGCTGGGTGCGGCGCTTCCTGCTGTCGCTGGTCGGTTTCGTGATCTGCGCCGGCATCCTGGCCGTGCTGCTCGTCGAGCGCTTCACGCAGGGCGGCTGGGCCACGGCGCTCATCATCGCCGCCATCGCCGGCCTGTGCATCTTCATCCGCAACCACTACCGCGAAACCAAGCGCGCCATCCGCTCGGTCGACCGGGTGTTCGCCAACCAGCCGTTCGGCCCGGTGAAGGAAGTCGCCGAGCCGGAGCCGGAGGCGCAGACGGCCGTGTTCATCGTCGGTAATTCCCGTGGCGGTGGCCTGCATGCGCTGCTGTGGGTGTTGCGCATGTTCCCCGGCCACTTCAAGAACTTCCTGTTCGTGAACGCGCGCACGGTCGACTCGCACGCGTACGGCGGCGAGGGTGCGCTCGAAAAGATGCGCAAGGATGCGGCGCGGACGCTGGAATACTTCGTCGATTTCTGCCAGAGCCATGGGATGGCGTCGGCGTCCTACATCGGCTTCGGCACGGACGCGGTGGAAGAAGTGACCCGCATGTGCGAGCAGATCAACCGCGAGTACCCGAACACCATTTTCTTCACCAGTAAATTGATCTTCGCATCCGACAACTGGTTCACGCGGCTGCTGCACAACCAGGCGTCACTGGCGGTGCAGCGCCGGCTGCACCTGGAAGGCTTGCAGATGGTGATCCTGCCGATGAAGGTGTGAGGCCGGCCGGCGAGGCCAGGCTCAGCAGCTGAGCTGGCCGCGCAGGGCGCGCAGCGTGCACATCGGGCCGGTGACTTCGAGCATGTGATCGCGCACGGTGACCGTGATGTCGGCGCCCCGCCATGTCGGCCAGCGCGCCGTGCGCATGCGGTAGCGCACGGTGCCGGGACTGCGTTCGTCCGCCGCATAGCCGAGCCGCTCCATGGCGTCGTCCAGCGTGCCGACCAGGTGGCAGGCGGAGAAGCGCGTCGTGACCTCGAACCGGCCGGGAAGCGTCCGCGCGACGGCCGGCAGCAGGCCGCCCAGCAGCACCGGCACGACGATGTAGCCGAGCGGCGCCGTCGGATCGATCAGGTGGAAGGCGAGGACAAGGGCGGGCAGGCCCAGCACCATGCTCAGCAATAAAAGCGCCGCGCGCTGGACGGGGACGGCCGGGGATGGGCGATGCGGTCCCTTCCGGACGCGCTCGATCTCGGAAAACGTCACGCTTTTCATGGAGAGTCCTTTCGTTGAACGACGGCTGGGACCGGCCGCATACTCCATTTTGATCAAGCGCCTTCGCAGCGGATTGACTTCCCTCAAACTCGCTTTTTCCGAAATGAACTGTTTTTAGAACGAAAAATTCCTAGAAGGAAAATTCTTTTCTGAACAGAAATGAGTGAAATTTGTGCGAGACCTAACGGTTGGTCAGGCTTGCGGAATTTAAGCTGTGGCGACGGATCGGTGCAAGACACGCGTTCCTGGATAGCGAGTCCGATTAATCTTTCAACGGAACTATCATGACACTCAAATCTCTCGTTCTGGCCGTGGTCGCGGGCGCAGCCCTCATGGCGCAAGGCGCGGGGGCGGCAACGGTCGATCGCACGGCGCCGCTCGTGACGGCGGACGACGGCCTCGGCGGCTTCAATGCGCATTTCGGCGATACGTTTGCGCAATCGACCACCGGCAGCACCTTCACCGATATCTTCACCTTCGACGTCGGCACGCCATTCGACGCTGCCGCCTCGCTGACGTCGTCCTACCTCAACACGCCGCAGGCCAAGGACCTCCTGATCACGGGCTTCTCGCTGTATCGCTACGATCCGGTCACGAAGGCCATGCTCGGTACGGCGATCGCCGGCATCGACGGGACCGGGACCGGTACCGATGCCCCCGATTCCTGGTCGCTCTCCGGCTATGGGCTGACGAGCGGTTCCTACGCGATCCAGGTGGATGGGCAGGTGCGCGGCGTCGGCGGCGGGGCGTTCGGCGCCGACCTGACGATCTCGCCGGTGCCGGAGCCGCAGACCTGGGGCATGCTGCTGGCCGGCCTGGGCGTGTGCTCGACGCTGGCCTGGCGCCGGCGCCAGTTCGTGCGCGCGGACGACAGGCGCATCCGGCGTCCGTCCTGAACGGATAGCGCGCCGGCGCGCTGCGGATCAGCGCACGCGCCGGTACAGGCGGAAGCGTTCGTCGCGGTCGGACGGGCGGCGGCCCTCCCACAGCAGCGTCCAGTCGCGTGCGTGGAAGGGAAGCGCGGCACCGCCGCGCACGGGTGCGCCGTTCTGTATTGCGCTGTCCGGAACGGGGGCCGTCCGGGCGACGCTGTCCTGCAGCAGCAGGAAGCGGCACTCGCCGCCGTCGACGGGGGCGAAGGGCAGGTGGCCGAAGTAGGCGAACGAGGCGCGCTGCGGTGCGCCGACGTTCGTGTCGATGCAGTCGGCGTCGGCCGGCAGGCGCGCGGCGATCTGCTGGGCCACGCTGGCGTAGCTCTTGCCGTAGTTCAGGTCGGGCAGGAACAGCGTCATCAGGAGCACCCACAGCAGGATCAGGCCGCCCGACGACAGCACCACGGCGCGCCACAGCACCGACGGTTGGCGCGACAGGCGCCAGTGCACGAGGAAGATCCAGCCGACCGTCGTCGCGGCCGCGACGAGGAAGGCGACGATGCCGAATTCCGGCTTGAAGCCCGGCACCAGCTTGAGGGCGTTCTTGGCCAGTTGCGCGGGCCAGCCCGTCAGCTTGGCGATCCAGAACATCCAGACCAGGCCGCCCAGCAGGGTCAGCACCATCACCGAGAACCAGTCGATCGCATTGATCGCGCCGCGCTTCATCGTCGGCAGGCCGAACGCGGCCATCAATGCCATCGGCGGCAGCAGCTTGAGCAGGTCGCCGCGTTCCGGCACGGGGTCGCACAGGACCACGAGCGCGAGGACGCCGACGAAGCAGGTCGGCAGGATGATGTGCAGCAGCCCGTGCTGGCGGCGCCAGGCCCAGGCGGCCCAGGCGGCGAACGGCCAGGCCGGCCAGAAATACCAGATGCCGACGCGGAAGAAGGCCTTGATCGCATGCCAGCCCGGCACGCTCAGCTGCTCGGCGTTCCAGGTCAGCCAGCCGGAGACGGGCGACAGGCCGTACGGATGCGCCAGCGTGGCCGGCACGGCCCACGCGAGCGTGATGAGCAGGGCGGTGCCGGCGGCCTGGCCGAGGTGGCGGAGCAGGGGCGCCGTCGGCAGCTTGAGGAAGCGGGTGCACAGGTAGAGCGCGGCCAGCAGGGCCAGCGACGGGGCGAAGCCGCGCGTCAGGATCAGCAGCCCCAGCACGGCGCCGACGAGCACGGCGTTACGCGGCGTGCCGTCCTCGATGTAGCGCACGGCGCGGAACAGGAACCAGGACAGCAGCGCGCCCTGCAGGGTGACGGCCAGCGTCTCGTGGCTGTGCAGCAGCAGGCCCAGGCAGCCGAGATAGATCAGGACGGCCGTGTCGGCCAGCGTGCGGCCGTAGTCGTCCGGTTCCGGCTGGCCGCCGAAGGCCAGGCGCAGCGGCTGGGCTTCCGAACGCCGGCCCAGGTGGAAGGCCGTGTGCCACAGCGATATCGTGCCCAGCGCGAAGATGCCGATGGTCGAGATGCGCGCCCCGAGCACGTCGCCCACGAGCCAGCCGAACAGCTTGATGCACAATGCCCCCAGCCAGAACGTCAGCGGCCCCTCATCGGGCGACGGCAGGCCGGCGATGTTCGGCAGCAGCCAGTCGTGGATGCCGCCGTGCGCCATCGTCCACATGATGCCGAAGCTGGCGGCGTCATCCTTCCACGGATCGCGCCCGATCAGGCCCGGCAGGATGTACAACAGGCCGAGTGCATACAAAGCCCAGCGTGGCAGCGCGAGGGTGGCGGCGGCGGGAAGGCGGACGGGTTTCATCGATAGCGCGAAGTAATGCAGTAAATTAATGTCGCGTAGTATAAGGGGAGCAAGGAAAAGCGTCGCGGGTGGCATTGCTACGAAGCGTAACGCGAAAAAAAAAGGAAGCCTGCGGGCTTCCTTCTTTGGAAGGCCGCAGGCCTTCCGGTGTTCGCTCGTCGGGGACTTAGCCGTTGGCGACGCTGGTCTTCGAACCGACCGTGCCGAACTTCTGGCGGAATTTTTCAACGCGGCCAGCGGTGTCGACGATCTTGTGCTTGCCGGTAAAGAACGGGTGCGACTCAGCGGACACCTCGATCTTGACCAGCGGGTAATCTTTACCTTCGAAATTGATCGTTTCGCGGGTGGAGATGGTCGAACGGGTGATGAATTTGAAATCGCAGGACAGGTCGTGGAACACGACTTCGCGGTAATCCGGATGGATATCGGTCTTCATGGTTTTGCCTTGGTTTAAGTTGGTAGCCAAACGGCACTTCGTCGGTCGACCTGCTTCTTGACCCGATTGCCGATCACTTGCCAGGGGTGGATACGGAACCGGCGATTATAAGCCAGCCGTGCCGCCAAGGCAACCGGCGGCGCTCAGACGCCGTGCAGGCGCCCCATCATGGTCAGGATCATGCCGGCGAAGCCCAGGACCATCGTGACGGCTGTTGCCGCCATCCATTTGCTCAGACGGGCGGCTTCGCCATGGATGTCGGTCTTGAGTTCGGCTTTCAGTTCCGAGAGGTCGGCTTTGTTGGGCAGCATGGTCATTGTCGTATCGAAGCGCGTTTCGAGGACAGTCAGCCGGCGGTCGAGCAGCAACTCCTTGTTGCGCTGCGCCGGGGCGTCATGCAATTCGTGGGGAGTCATGTGAATCTCCTGGTGGTGGTCTCGGTGCGGATTCTCCGCGCCTGACCACCCCGGGACTTGACCTAAATGAATCGTAGCGCAAAAAGCAGAAAAGGCGAGTACGACTCGCCTTTTCGTGGGATGCCTGCGACTGGAATCAGCCGCCGCGACGCATCAGGTCGAAGAACTCGATGTTGTTCTTGGTCGCGCGCATCTTGTCGAGGATGAACTCCATCGCCTCGATCTCGTCCATCGAGTACAGCAGCTTGCGCAGGATCCAGATCTTCTGCAACTGGTCCGGCTTGATCAGCAATTCCTCGCGGCGGGTGCCCGACTTGTTCAGGTTGATCGCCGGGTAGACGCGCTTCTCGGCCAGGCGGCGCTCGAGGTGGACTTCCATGTTGCCGGTGCCCTTGAATTCCTCGTAGATCACGTCGTCCATGCGCGAGCCGGTCTCGATCAGCGCGGTCGCGACGATGGTCAGCGAGCCGCCTTCCTCGACGTTACGGGCGGCGCCGAAGAAACGCTTCGGACGCTGCAGCGCGTTGGCGTCGACACCGCCGGTCAGCACCTTGCCCGACGCCGGGATCACGGTGTTGTAGGCGCGTGCCAGGCGGGTGATCGAGTCGAGCAGGATCACGACGTCCTTCTTCATCTCGACGAGGCGCTTGGCCTTTTCCAGCACCATTTCCGCGACCTGCACGTGGCGGGTGGCCG
Source organism: Massilia sp. Root335 (assembly GCF_001425685.1). GTDB lineage: Bacteria > Pseudomonadota > Gammaproteobacteria > Burkholderiales > Burkholderiaceae_D > Telluria > Telluria luteola. Next base: position 39,997 of record NZ_LMCY01000052.1, read on the forward strand.
GTTCGTCGAACGTCGACGCCACGACTTCGCCGCGCACCGAGCGCTGCATCTCCGTGACTTCCTCGGGACGTTCGTCGATCAGCAGCACGATCAGCGTGCAGTCCGGGTGGTTGGCGGTGATCGCGTGGGCGATGTGCTGCAGCATGACCGACTTGCCCGACTTCGGCGAGGCGACCAGCAGGCCGCGCTGGCCCTTGCCGATCGGCGAGATCAGGTCGACGATGCGGCCGGTGATGTTTTCCGCGCCGTTCATGTCGCGCTCGAGGCGCAGCGGCTCGTTCGGATGCAGCGGGGTCAGGTTTTCGAACAGGATGCGGTGCTTCGAGGCTTCCGGCGATTCGCCGTTGACCTTGTCCACCTTCACCAGCGCGAAGTAGCGCTCGCCGTCTTTCGGCGTACGTACTTCGCCCTCGATCGAGTCACCCGTATGCAGGTTGAAGCGGCGGATCTGCGACGGCGAGATGTAGATGTCGTCCGTCGAAGCCATGTAGCTCGCATCCGGCGAACGCAGGAAACCGAACCCGTCCGGCAACACTTCGAGCGCACCGTCGCCGAAAATCTGTTCGCCTTGTTTCGCGCGCTTTTTAAGGATCGCGAACATCAGTTCTTGTTTGCGCAGGCGAGCTGCGTTGTCGATATCCAGGCTGATCGCCATCTCCAGAAGGGCGGAGACGTGCATTGCCTTCAGTTCAGATAAGTGCATGTGTCGGGTGTCCCGTGACGGGAATGTAAAGGTAGGGGAGGGGACTGCGTGGGTTAATCAAAGGGATAGGATCGGAATCGATCGCCTACCCGGTCCGGAACAGGCGGCAGTGCGGGCGCGCTGCCGCCACCAATGGTATCAGATGTTGCTATCGATGAAAGCAGTCAGCTGGCCTTTTGCCATGGCGCCGACTTTCTGGGCGGCTGCGACACCGTTCTTGAACAGGATCAGCGTCGGAATGCCGCGGATGCCGAACTTGGCCGGCACGGCCTGGTTCGCATCGACGTCCATCTTCGCGATCAGCAGCTTGCCATCGTATTCTTTCGCGACTTCTTCCAGGATCGGCGCGATCATCTTGCAAGGGCCGCACCACTCGGCCCAGAAGTCGACGAGGACCGGACGCTCGGACTTCAGCACGTCGGTTTCGAAAGATGCATCGCTGATGTGTTTGATGTTTTCGCTCATGTTTTCCTCAGTGAGAGGTAGGTCAATTAATCCCTGCAGGTCTTCTTGGACCTTCATCGATCCTGCTCGGTAGTGTCAGCCGGTTCCCGTACTTGTCAGACTGGCTTGCTGCACAAAGGTGGTGCCGATGTGTGCAATATTCAATAGTGGAAGAGCTGCAAGAGGATGTCAGGCGGGGTTTAATCGGAATAATAACCGATTTTTTTGGAACGTGTTCGTGAGCTTTGTACAAAATCTCAACATATGCCGCGGCATGCGCAGCGTTCCTGATTGACCGCAGCCATTATCACGGAAGTCCGGTCGATGTGGCGACCCGGGCGGAACTATTTTTCGCGCCGTGGTCCAAGTGGCATCGTCAGCCGACGCTGCCCGTGAATTTATACAAATGTCCTGGGTGCCACATCGTCACGACCGACGCCACCCGGCCGTTCGACGTGGTGCGGCGCTTGAGCACGAGGCACGACGTGCCGGGGGCGACGTCGAGCATCTCCGCCACGTCGCGCGGCGCCGGCAGCGCCTCGATGCTGTAGGTGGCGCCCTGCAGCGGCGCGGCCGTCATCAGGTGTTCGTTGGGCGTGATGCGTGAAAAATCCTGTTCCAGGTAGGCCGGCGCGCAGGCCGGATTGACCCAGCGGTCCTCGACCTGGATCGGCCGGCCGTTCTCGTCGTGCACGATCAGGGAATGGAACAACGACGTGCCTGGTTCCAGTTCGAACTGGTGCGCCAGCGCCTCGCCCGCCGGGCTTTGTTCCAGCAGGCGCGGACGGCTCGCATGCACGTGGCCGCGCGCGTGGACTTCGTCGGCGATGTTGCGGATCTCGACCAGCGTCGCCTGGTATTTCTGGGGCGCGACGTAGGTGCCCGACCCCTGGCGGCGCGTGAGCACCTGTTCCGCCGTCAGTTCGCGCACCGCGCGGTTGACGGTCATGCGCGAGACGCCGAACTGGCGCACGAGCGCCTGCTCGGAGGGCACCAGGTCGCCTTCCTTCCAGCGGCCCGACGCGATTTCGCCGAGCAGGTAGTCCTTGATGCGCTGGAAAATGGGCGTGCTGTCTTGCGCGATCTGTTCGTCCAAACTACTCTCCGGAATTCTGGATGCCACCTCGGCGATTAGAGGCGCCATTCTAACACCGCGAATTCGAAAGCAAGACCCGAAGTGTTTGCCGCCACGCCCGCGCTTACGATGGGGCCATCGAGAATCTGGAGAACGAGATGAACACCGCCACCATCCGCCAATCCGCGGCCACACCCGCCGCCTACGTCACCGACGACGAGCGCTGGGCGGCCGTCGTCGCCCGCGCGCGCGACGCCGACGGCCAGTTTTATTATTCCGTGCGCAGCACCGGGGTGTACTGCCGGCCCTCGTGCCCGTCGCGCACGCCGCGCCGCGCCAACGTGGCCTTCCACGCGACGCCGGGCGACGCCGAGGCGGCGGGTTTCCGCGCCTGCCTGCGCTGCCGTCCGGACGCGCCGCCGCTGGCCGAACGCCAGGCCGACGCCGTGGCCAGGGCCTGCCGCCTGATCGAGGCCGCCGAGGAAGAACCGGATCTCGCCAGCCTGGCCGAGGCCTGCGGCATGAGCCGCTTCCACTTCCACCGCATCTTCAAGGCCCATACGGGAATCACGCCCAAGGCCTATGCGGCGGCGCGGCGCGCCGAGCGCCTCAAGCAGGGACTCGCGCAGGCAGGCAGCGTCACCGCGGCCGCCTACGACGCCGGCTTCAATTCCAGCGGCCGCTTTTATGCCGCATCGTCCGGCATGCTGGGCATGACGCCCAGGCGCTATCGCGCGGGCGGCGGCGGCGAGGCCATCCGCTTCGCCGTGGCGCAGTGCTCGCTGGGCGCGCTGCTCGTGGCGGCCACCGACAAGGGCATCTGCTGCATCCTGCTGGGCGACGATCCGGACGCGCTCGTGCGCGACCTGCAGGACCGCTTCCCGAAGGCCGACCTGATCGGCGCCGAACCCGGCTTCGAGCGCACGGTGGCCCAGGTCGTCGCGTTCGTCGAAGCGCCGCGCCTCGGCCTCGACCTGCCGCTCGACGTGCGCGGCACCGCGTTCCAGCAGCGCGTCTGGCAGGCGCTGCGCCAGATCCCGGCCGGGCAGACGGTAGGTTATGCCGAACTGGCCGCGCGCCTGGGCATGCCGCGGGGCGCGCGCGCCATCGCCGGGGCCTGCGCCGCCAATCCGGTGGCGGTGGCGATTCCCTGCCACCGCGTCGTGCGCAACGACGGCTCGATCTCCGGCTACCGCTGGGGCGTCGAGCGCAAGCAGGCGCTGCTCCAGCGCGAGGCCGAGGCATGACGGCCATCGACTGGGACCGCGCCGGCGCCGACCTCGATGCGTTCGGATGCGCCGTGCTGCCGGCGCTGCTGGACCCCGACCAGTGCGCGGCCTATGCGGCCGGTTACACGGACGACGCGCGCTTCCGCAGCCGCGTCGTGATGGAGCGCCACGGCTTCGGACGCGGCGAGTACCGCTACTACGCGTATCCGCTGCCGCCTGGCCTGGCAAGCCTGCGCACGGCGCTGTATCCGCCGCTGGCGCGCATCGCCAACCGCTGGCAGGCCGCGCTCGGGCTGGACGAACGCTATCCGGACGCGCACGCCGACTACCTGGCGCGCTGCCACGCGGCGGGCCAGCTGCGGCCGACGCCCCTGCTGCTGCAATACGGCCCGGGCGACTACAACTGCCTGCACCAGGACCTGTACGGCGACCACGTGTTCCCGCTGCAGGTGGCCGTGCTGCTGGCGCGCCCCGGGGTCGATTTCAGCGGCGGCGAATTCGTCCTGACGGAGCAGCGTCCGCGCATGCAGTCGCGCGCCGAGGTGGTGCCGCTGGGGCAGGGCGACGCCGTCGTCTTCCCCGTGCACACGCGCCCCGTCAACGGCACGCGCGGCATCTACCGGGTCAACATGCGGCACGGCGTCAGCCGCGTGCGCAGCGGCCATCGGCATACCCTCGGCATCATCTTCCACGACGCCGCCTGATACCGGCGCCAGAACCGGGGTCAGAGCCCGGTTTTTGGAAATTGTGCTACCGCATCATCAAGCACCGTGGCTCTCGCTTCTTCGATGCCGAGAGAACGGTTGCCATTGCTGGCGTCCCTGATTTCTGCGAGGAGTTGATCGGGCAACGCTTCCCCGCATAGCTGGCGGTATGCAGCCTGGCGCGGGATCGTTTCGTGATGCAGACGTAGATAAGCAAGATGCGGTTTGATCAGGGAGCTGTCCTGTCCGAACGCATTGATCCGGTAACTGGACCAGGGGTAGTGCTCCGGCTCGTCCACCATCTGCGCGCGGACGGGATTCAGCTCGATGTAGCGCTGGCATGCCAGAAAGTATTGCTCGTCGAGCACGAGGCAAGAGCGAAAGCGGCCTTCCCACAAGGTTCCCGTACGTGTGTGACGACGGTTGAAGTATTGCACGTAACGCTGGCCCAGGCGCTGCATCAGTACGCTCGCGCCATGCTCATCATCCGGAGAGAAAAGTAAATGAGTGTGGTTGGTCATCAGTACGTAGGCGTGCAGGGCACAGCCACAGTCGTATGCGCATTCACGCAACATGTCGAGATAGACGAGATAGTCGCTCCGGCAGGTGAAACACGGAAGCCTGTTGTTGCCCCGTTGGATGACATGGAGCGGAACCGACGGCAGGACGAGGCGGCGCGGACGTGGCATGGCGAAAACAGGAGGCGGCGGAAGGCGAGAGGATACAAAATCGTCCCGCGGCGTGGGTGAGCAAGATCAACCGTGCAACAGTGTCCGGGCCAGGGGCGTGAGGAACTTTCCAAAAACCGGGCTCTGACCCCGACGTTATGAAATTTGCCAGGCGGCGCATAATTTTTACCAGGCGCCAGGCATGCATATGTTTCGGTCGTAACATCGACATACCTGCGTTGCCGCAGGCATAAAAACGATTCCAACGGAGACAAGCATGAGCGTATCGCGTCGCCTGTTCCTGGCCGCCCTCGGCGCGGCCGGCGTGGCCGGCGGGAGCCTGGCCCGGGCCGGGAACCTGCCGCAACCCCTCGTCGCCTACGATGACGAGTTGAAGAACGGTTTCCAGAACTGGAGCTGGGCCAGGACGCAGTTGGCGGTCCCCATCGGCAACGGCAAGCCGATCCGCGTCGAGGGCGATCCATGGAGCGCCCTCGCGCTGCACCATGATGCGTTTTCCACCGAGGGGTACAGCAAGCTGACCTTCGTCATCAACGGCGGCAAGGACGGCGGCCAGACCCTGATGGTCAAGGCCATGGCGGACGGCAAGGCGATCGACGCCGACTACGTCATCCAGCCCAAGGCGAAGACCTGGGCCGTCGTCGAGGTGCCGCTCAAGGACATCAACGCGGCCGGCAAGACCATCGACGCCATCATCTGGCAGGGCCAGGGCACCGCGTATTCGCCTTATTACATCACGCGCATCCAGTTCGAATGAACGCGCGCGTTCAGGGGAGGTCGCCGCCCGAAAACGGGTCGATCGAGTAGGGGTACACGGTGCCCAGGAAGCCCGGCTGCGCGCGCACCCGGGCGATCCAGCGGACGACATGCGGATGGTCGGCCAGCGCCAGTGCGGCTTCGTCGGCCCGGTGGACGTAGGCGAACAGCGACATGTCGGCGATCGTGTACGTGTCGCCCGCGATGAACGGGCGTTCCGCCAGCTCGCGCTCGAGGATCGCCAGCGCCTTGTGCGCGACGCGGCGCAGGCGTTCGACCAGCGCCGGTGCGCGCCGCGCCAGCTTGCCCGTCAGCGTCCAGTGGCGCAAGGTGGCGATCGACGCCACGTGGTCCTGCTCGAACGACAGCCATTGCTGCACCTTCGCCTGGCCGAACGGATCGGCCGGAGAATATGGCGTGCCGTGCGCCAGATACGTCAGGATGGCGTTCGATTCGGCCAGCGTGCGGCCGTCCGCGAGGCGCAGCGCCGGCACCGCGCCGGTCGGGCTCACGGCCAGGAATCCGGGGCGCTGGCCTTCGCCTTCGAAGATGCGCACGATCTCCGTGCGGTAGGGCATGTCGAGGTGGTTCAGCAGCAGGCGGACTTTCCAGGCGTTCTGGGATGGCAGGTAATCGTACAGGGTGAGCATCGTGGTCTCCATTGGTTGAGCCACGATTGGACCATCGCGCGCCGCGCCGCACCCTCCGGTTCTTGCGATCGAACGCCGGCCCGGCGATTGACCAGAATGTAAAATTCTATACACTCTGTTTCTTGCTGTTGAACCGTACCCCGGTTCATCCACCATCGAACGGAGACCGCGATGCGCCTGCGCCACAAGCAAACGAGGCACACCCTGATCGCCCTGGCCCTCACCGCCGCCACGGCCCACGCCACCACCGTCATCGACAACGCCAACGGCTACACGCTGGACGCGAAGGGCGACGTCGTCCAGTTCGCGTCGCTCGCGTTCGACGACGCCGGCCGCATCCTCGCCGTCGGCTCGGCGGGCGACGTGGCGGCAAAAACAGCAACCGGGGCCACTCGGGCGAAGCACGTCGACATGGCCGGCCGCACCGTCCTGCCGGGCCTCATCGACGCCCACGGCCACGTGTTCGGCCTGGGCGAGATGCTGACCCAGCTCGACCTGTCGGCGACCACGTCGCTGCCGCAGGCGCTGGCCGCGATCGGCGCGTACGCGCGCGCCAACGCCGATCGCGCCTGGGTGCGCGGACGCGGCTGGAACCAGGAAAACTGGAAGCTGGGCCGCTTCCCGACGGCGCAGGAGCTCGATGGCGCCGTCGCCGACCGCCCGGTGTGGCTGGAACGCGTCGACGGCCACGCCGGCTGGGCCAACGGGCGCGCGCTGGCGCTGGCCGGCATCACGGACCGGACGCCTGATCCGGCCGGCGGAAAGATCGTGCGCGACGCCGCCGGCCACGCGACGGGCGTGCTCGTCGACGCCGCGCAGGGGCTGATCGAGAAGGTGCTGCCGCAGCCGACGGAGCAGGAAGCCCGCACGATGCTCGACCGCGCGCTGGAAAAGATGGCCAGCGTCGGCCTCACGAGCGCGCACGACGCCGGCATCGGCGTGGGCCAGGACCGCTTGTATCGCGATTACGCCGACCACGGCAAGCTGACGGCGCGCATCTACGCCATGATTGGCGGCACCGGCGCGGACTTCGACCAGCTGTCGAACAACGGCCCGCTCAACACGTACGGCCACGACATGTACGCGCTGCGCGCCGTGAAGCTGTATGCCGACGGCGCGCTGGGCAGCCGCGGCGCCGCGCTGCTGGCGCCGTACACGGACGACCCGCATTCGCACGGCCTGCTGTTCCACTCGAACGGCGAAATCGACGCGATGATCGCCAAGGCGATGAAGAAGGGCTACCAGGTCAACGTGCACGCGATCGGCGACGCCGGCAACCGCCAGATCCTCGACACGTTCGCCAAGGAGATCCCGGCCAATCACGGAGAAGCACTGCGCCACCGCATCGAGCACGCCCAGGTCGTCACGCCAGCCGACATCCCGCGCTTCAAGAGCATCGGCATCATCCCGTCGATGCAGCCGATGCACGCGACGTCCGACAAGAACATGGCCGAGCAGCGCATCGGCCCCGAGCGCATCAAGGGCGCGTACGCGTGGCGCACGTTCCTGCAGCAGGGCTCGCGCATCGCGTGCGGTTCGGATTTCCCGGTCGAAGCGCCGAACCCGTTCTTCGGCATCCACGCGGCCGTCACGCGCCAGGACGCTGCCGGCAATCCGATCGCCGGCTGGTATCCCGAGCAGGAGATGTCCCTCAAGGAAGCGTTCCGCTGCTTCACGCTCGACGCGGCGTACGCCGGGCATCAGGAAAAAACGCTAGGCTCGCTCGAAATCGGCAAGTACGCGGATTTCATCGTCGTCGACCGCGACATGTTCAAGATTTCGCCCTATGACATCCACAAGATCGGCGTACTGCAAACGTGGGTCGGCGGGCGCCAGGTCTGGCAGAAAAAGTGAGCCGCCCACGCGGAATAGGTTGACGTAGTTGTATAGACAACTTAGACTTTCTGGAATGCGGGCGGCGCCGATGTGCTCCGCTATTCCCGCGCATCCTTTTCGAGGAGTCCAACATGACCACAGTCTCTCCCACCGGCGACCCGCGTTTCGATCCCACCCGCGTCATCCGCGCCCCGCGCGGCAGCGAACTCACGTGCAAGAACTGGCTGACCGAGGCGGCCTACCGCATGCTGCAGAACAACCTGGATGCCGAGGTGGCGGAAAACCCGCAAGGCCTCGTCGTCTACGGCGGCATCGGCCGCGCCGCGCGCGACTGGGCGTGCTACGACCAGATCCTCGCGTCGCTGCGCGAGCTGGACGACGACCAGACCCTCCTGATCCAGTCCGGCAAGCCGGTCGGCGTGTTCCAGACCCATCCCGACGCGCCGCGCGTGCTGCTCGCGAACTCGAACCTCGTGCCGAAATGGGCGACGTGGGAGCATTTCAATGAGCTCGACCGCAAAGGCCTGTTCATGTACGGCCAGATGACGGCCGGCAGCTGGATCTATATCGGCACCCAGGGCATCGTGCAGGGCACCTACGAGACGTTTGCCGAAGCGGGCCGCCAGCACTTCGGCGGTGACATGGCGGGACGCTGGATACTGACCGCGGGCCTGGGCGGCATGGGCGGCGCGCAGCCGCTGGCCGCGACGTTCGCCGGTGCCGTGTCGCTGAACGTGGAGTGCCAGCAGAGCAGCATCGACTTCCGCCTGCGCACCCGCTACCTCGACAAGCAGGCCAGGGACATCGACGACGCGCTGGCGATGATCAAGACGCATATGGAACGCAAGGAAGCCGTTTCCATCGGCCTGCTGGGCAACGCGGCCGACGTGTTGCCGGAGCTGGTGCGCCGTGCCAGGGAAGGCGGCCTCGTGCCCGACGTCGTCACCGACCAGACGTCGGCCCACGACCTGATCCACGGCTACCTGCCGCGCGGCTGGACCATCGAACAGTGGCAGGCCGCACAGCGCGACCCGGGACAGCACGCGGCATTGAAACAGGCGGCGGCGGAATCGTGCGCCGTCCACGTGCAGGCGATCCTCGACTTCAAGGCGCTCGGCGCGCATGCCGTCGACTACGGCAACAACATCCGCCAGGTCGCGTTCGACCAGGGTGTGAAAAACGCCTTCGACTTCCCCGGCTTCGTGCCCGCCTACATCCGCCCGCAGTTCTGCGAGGGCCGCGGCCCGTTCCGCTGGGTCGCGCTGTCCGGCGACCCGGAAGACATCTATAAGACCGACGCGAAGATCAAGGAGCTGTTCCCGCAGCACGCGCGCGTGCACCGCTGGCTCGACATGGCGCGCGACCGCATCGCGTTCCAGGGCCTGCCGGCGCGCATCTGCTGGCTGGGCCTCGGCGAGCGCCACCTGGCCGGCCTCGCGTTCAACGAGATGGTGCGCACGGGCGAATTGAAGGCGCCGATCGTGATCGGGCGCGACCACCTGGACACGGGCTCCGTCGCGAGCCCGAACCGCGAGACGGAAGCCATGCGCGACGGCACCGACGCCGTGTCCGACTGGCCGCTGCTGAACGCCATGCTGAACACGGCCGGCGGCGCGACGTGGGTGTCGCTGCACCACGGTGGCGGCGTCGGCATGGGCTATTCGCAGCACGCCGGCGTCGTCATCGTGGCGGACGGCACGGAGGCCGCCGATAAACGCCTGGCCCGCGTCCTCGTCAACGATTGCGCGTCCGGCGTGATGCGCCATGCGGATGCCGGCTACGAACTCGCGATCGAGACGGCGAAGCGCTTCGGCCTGCGCCTCCCGATGATCAAGTAATGCAGAATATCGACACCATGACACAAGCACATCACCTCATCCTGAAACCGGGCGCATTGTCCCTGGACGACCTGCGCGCGGCCTGGGGCACGCCCGGCGCGCTGACCCTCGCACCGGAGGCGTATGCCGCCATCGAGACGTCGGCCGCCACCGTGCAGGCCATCGTCGCCAAGGGCGATCCGGCCTACGGCATCAACACCGGCTTCGGCATCCTGGCCAAGCGCCACATCCCGCAGGCGCAGCTCGAACAGCTGCAGCAGAACCTGATCCTGTCGCATGCCGTCGGCACCGGAGAGTACCTGCCGGACCACGTCGTGCGCCTGATCCTGCTGACCAAGATCGGCAGCCTGGCGCGCGGGTATTCCGGCGTGCGGACGCTGATCGTCGACACGCTGATCGCCCTGTACAACGCCGGCATCATGCCCGCGATTCCCTGCCAGGGTTCCGTCGGCGCGTCCGGCGACCTCGCGCCGCTGGCGCACATGACGCTCGCGATGCTGGGCGTGGGCGAGGTGCGCATGCGCGGCGAGATCATGGATGCGCGCGCCGCGCTGGCGGCCGCCGGCATCGAACCGGTCGTGCTGGCGGCGAAGGAGGGGCTGGCCCTGATCAACGGGACGCAGGTGTCGACGGCGCTGGCGCTGCACGGCCTGTTCCTGGCCGAGCGCCTGCTGGAAGCGGCGATGGTGGCAGGCAGCATGTCGCTGGACGCCGCGCGCGGCAGCGACGCCCCGTTCGACCCCCGCGTGCATGAAGTGCGCGGCCAGCCGGGCCAGATCGCGGCGGCGAAGATTTATCGCCAGCTGGTGGCGGGCAGCGCGATCCGCGCGTCGCACCTCGTCGGCGACGAGCGCGTGCAGGACCCGTACAGCCTGCGCTGCCAGCCGCAGGTGATGGGCGCCGTGATGGACCTCATCGCCCAGGCCGGCCGCACCCTGCTGATCGAATCGAACGCGGTGACTGACAACCCGCTCGTGTTCCCGGATTCCGGGGAAGTGATTTCCGGCGGTAATTTCCACGCGGAACCGGTCGCCTTCGCCGCCGACATCCTGGCGCTGGCGATCGCCGAGATCGGCGCGCTGGCCGAGCGCCGCATCGCGCTGCTGATCGACGCCACCTTGTCCGGCCTGCCGCCGTTCCTCGTGCGCGAGCCGGGCGTCAATTCCGGCTTCATGATCGCGCACGTGACGGCGGCCGCGCTGGCGTCGGAAAACAAGTCGCTGGCGCATCCGGCCAGCGTCGACAGCCTGCCGACGTCCGCGAACCAGGAAGACCACGTCAGCATGGCGACATTCGCGGCGCGCCGTCTCGGCCAGATGGCGCACAATACGGGTGTCATCGTCGGCATCGAGCTGCTGGCGGCCGCGCAGGGCATCGAATTCCACCGCCCGCTGACGAGCTCCAGCCACCTGGAACATGTTCACGCAAAATTGCGCGAGCACGTGCCGGCATTCGACGCCGACCGGTTCTTCGCGCCGGACATCGAGGCGGCGCGCCGGATGGTGATGGACGGCGAATTGTCGGCCGCGTGCAAGGATTTGTTCGCCGCGCTGCACTAAGGGCGAACTGGCAGGGTGGGCGGCCTGTGCCCACCGAACGCGCGTCGCGGTAATGCATGGTGGGCACGGGGTGCCCACCCTACTACGGAGTCACGATGGATTTCAGGTTCAAGGCGGGTTCGGTGCCGCTGCTGCTGTCGATGCCGCACGCCGGCACCGACATTCCCGACGACATCGCGGCGCGCATGGCGCCGTGCGCGCTGGTCCGGGCCGACACGGACTGGCACCTGCCCGACCTGTACGCGTTCGCCGGCAGCCTCGGCGCGTCGACCTTGTCGGCGCGCTGGTCGCGCTACGTCGTCGACCTGAACCGGCCGCCCGAGGACACGAATTTGTACCCGGGCCAGGACACGACGCGTCTGTGTCCCGTCGACACGTTCGCGCGCGAGCGCCTGTACCTGCCCGGCCAGGAACCGGACGCCGCCGACATCGAACGGCGCCTGGAACGGTACTGGCGTCCGTATCACCGCCAGCTGCGCGCGGAACTCGATCGGCTGCTCGCGCTGCACGGCCAGGTGGTGCTGTGGGAAGCGCATTCGATCGCGTCCGTCGTCCCGCGCTTCTTCGAGGGCCGTTTGCCCGACCTGAACTTCGGCACGGCCGACGGCCGCTCGTGCTCGTTGCAGCTGCAGGGCGAGATGATGCGCGTGGCCGAATCGCAGGACCGCTTTTCCTTCGTCTTCAACGGCCGCTTCAAGGGCGGCCACATCACGCGCTTCTATGGCGACCCGGCTGCCGGCGTGCACGCGATCCAGCTCGAGATGTGCCAATGCCTGTACATGGATGAAGCGCCGCCGTTCGACTACCAGCCCGACGTCGCCGGCAGGGTGCAGCCGCTGCTGCGCGAATTGATCGGGGCGGCCGTCGCGTGGGCCCGCGCGGGAGGACACGCATGAATGCCCTGTTCGCGCGCCACGCCTTGCTGGCCGGCGGCTGGCACCGGGACGTGCTGCTCGAATGGGACGTGCGCGGCGACCTGACCCGGGTCGCGCCGGAGGCCGCGCCGCCGCTCGGCGTGGCGCGCGCCGACTACGTCCTGCCGGGCATGATCAACCTGCATTCCCACGCTTTCCAGCGCGCGATCGGCGGCATGACGGAACGTGCCGGTGACGGTCCGGACAGCTTCTGGACGTGGCGCGACCTGATGTACCGCGTCGCCAACCGCATCACGCCCGAGCAGATGGAAGCCGTGGCCGCGCAGTTGTACGCGGAATGCCTGCGCCACGGCTACACGGCCGTCTGCGAGTTTCATTACGTGCAGCGGGCGCCGGGCGGCCATGTCTACGGCAACCCGGCCGAGACGGCGCAGCGCATCGCCCAGGCCGCGCACGAATCGGGCATCGGCGTGACGCTGCTGCCCGTGATGTACGCGTATGCCGGCTTCAACGACACGCCGCTCAAGCCGGAGCAGGAACGTTTTCGCACGGACCCCGCCCAGGTGCTGCGCATCGTCGAGGCCTTGGCCCCGTTGCGCGGGCCGCAGCTGGAAGTGGGCGCGGCGCCGCATTCGCTGCGCGCCGTATCGGCCGGCCAGCTGCGCGAGCTGGCGCAGGCGCTGCCGGGCGACCGGCCGCTGCACATCCACATCGCGGAGCAGCAGCTCGAAGTGGCGCAGTGCGTGGAGGCCACCGGCATGCGTCCCGTCGACTACCTGATGCACGCAGTGGACGTCGACGCGCGCTGGTGCCTCGTGCATGCCACGCACCTGTCGGACGCGGAGCGCGACCGGTTGGCAGGCAGCGGCGCCGTCGCGGGGCTGTGTCCGACGACGGAAGCGAACCTGGGCGACGGCCTGTTCCCCTTTGATTCATACATCGCGGCGGGCGGGCGCTTCGGCATCGGCAGCGACAGCCACGTGTCGCAGAGCCCCGTCGAAGAACTGCGCTGGCTCGAATACGGCCAGCGCCTCGCGCACCAGCGCCGCAATATCGCGGTGCATGGCGAGGAGCGCGACGTCGCAAGCTTCTTGTGGCAACATGCGCTGCTGGGCGGCGCGCAGGCGGCCGGGCGCCGTCTCGGCGTGCTGGCACCGGGCCGGCGCGCGGACCTGCTCGTGCTGGACGGCGCGCACCCGAACCTGGACGGGGTGCCGCCGCACGAAGTGCTCGGCCGCTTTTTGTTCAGCGGCAGCGACAATCTCGTACGCGACGTGCTGGCCGGCGGCCACTGGGTGGTGCAGGGCGGCCGCCACAAGGCGCAGGATGCGATCGCGCAGCGTTACAAGGCGGCCGTGCGTACACTGCACGCACATTGATGTTCAGACGATGAGGTGCAAGTCATGACGATGCTGATCCCGTATGCAGGCCTGGCGCCGGTATCGTGGAAAAACGGTGGCGGCAGTACGACCGAGATCGCCGTGTTCCCGCCCGACGCCGGTTTCGACGAATTCGACTGGCGCGTGAGCCTGGCCACGATCGCGAACGACGGCCCGTTTTCCATGTTCCACGGGGTCGAGCGCACGCTGGTGCTGGTCGACGGCCACGGCATGACGCTCGAGATCGACGGCGCGCCCACCTTGCTGTCGAAAGCCGAACCGGTCGCCGCGTTCGACGGCGAGTCGCGCGTGGAGGCCAAGCTGAATCGCGGCCCCAGCACCGACTTCAACGTGATGACCCGCACGGACCGTTGCTGGCACCGTTTCGGCCGCCGCCAGCTGGACGGCGACTCCACGTTCGTCGCGCGCGCCGACGTCACCGTGCTGTTCCTTGCCGAAGGCGACAGCCTGGAGCTGTGCAGCGACGACCAGCGCATCAACCTGGTGCGCTTCGACGCCGTCGTGCTCGACCCGGACACGACCTGGAAGCTGCAGGCGGGACAGGGTGCCATCTTCGTCGTCGACATCCATTACTACGACGACGAACACGACCTCGAACACGAGGACGGCGCCTATGAGTGATGCAGGGGCAAGCCGCGCCGACGTCCTGTACACGAACGCCCGCCTCGCCACGCTGGACGGTGGCGGTGGCGGTGGCGGTGGCGATGGCTACGGCATCGATGAGGATGGCGCCGTGGCCGTGCGCGGCGGACGCATCGCCTGGGTCGGACCCCGTGCCGAGGCGCCGCCGGCGCAGCGTGTCCACGATTGCGGCGGCCTGTGGCTGACGCCCGGCCTCGTCGACTGCCACACGCACATCGTCTACGCCGGCAACCGCAGCGACGAATGGGAAGCGCGCCTGAACGGCGCCACCTACGAGGACATCGCGCGCGCCGGCGGCGGCATCATGTCCACGGTGCGCGCCACCCGCGCGGCATCCGAAGACGATTTATTGGCCGCCAGCCTGCCGCGCATCCGCGCCCTGCTGGCCGAGGGCGTCACCACGCTGGAAATCAAGTCCGGCTACGGCCTCGACCTGGCATCGGAGGCGAAGATGCTGCGCGTGGCGCGCCGCGTGGGCGCGTTGCTGCCGGTGGACGTGTGCACGACGTTCCTCGGCGCGCACGCGCTGCCGCCCGAGTACGCGGGCCGCGCCGACGACTACATCGACATGCTGTGCGGCGAGATGCTGCCGGCACTGGCGGCGCAGGGCCTCGTGGATGCCGTCGACGCGTTCTGCGAGCGCATCGGCTTCTCGCACGACCAGACGGCGCGCGTGTTCGACGTGGCGCGGCGCCTCGGGCTGCCGGTCAAGCTGCACGCGGAGCAGCTGTCGGACCAGGGCGGCGCGGCGCTCGTCGCGCGCCATGGCGGGCTGTCGGCCGACCACCTCGAATGGCTGTCGCCCGAGGGCGTGGCCGCGATGGCGCAGGCCGGCACCGTGGCCGTGCTGCTGCCCGGCGCCTATTATTTTTTGCGCGAGACGCGCATGCCGCCGCTTGCCCAGTTGCGCGCCGCGGGCGTGCCGCTGGCCGTCGCCACCGACTGCAACCCGGGCACGTCGCCCATGACGTCGCTGCTGCTGGCGCTGAACATGGCGTGCACGCTGTGGCGCCTGACGCCGCTGGAAGCCCTGCGCGGCGTGACCGTCAACGCGGCCCGCGCCCTGGGCCGCGCCGACGCCGGCAGCCTGGCGCCGGGACAGCGCGCCGACTTCGCCCTGTGGGACATCGCCCGCCCGGCCGACCTGGCCTACGCCATCGGCGCGAACCCGTGCCGCGGCGTCGTCAACGCCGGCGTCTGGCGCGATCGGTTATCCTGACCGCTCATCCACAACGCCATCGGAAGCAGCATGTTGAGATTCGCCGTGCTGGTGCTCGCCTGCGCCGGCATCCTGTCGTCCGCCCACGCCGACAATGTGCTGCGCGTGGGCTCGAAGCGCTTCACCGAGTCGTACATCCTGGGCGAGATCCTCACCCAGACCGCGGCGCGCGCCGGGCCGGCCGAACATAAACAGGGCCTGGGCAACACGGCCATCGTGCTGGGCGCGCTGCGCTCGGGCGCGATCGACGTCTATCCGGAATACCTGGGCACCATCGACCTGGAAATCCTCAAGAATCCGCAACCGACGTCGCTGGATGCGATGCGCGCCGCACTGCGTCCGCTGGGCCTGGGCGTGGCCGTGCCGCTGGGGTTTTCCAACGGGTACGCGCTGGCCGTGCGCGGCGATGCCGACCTGCGCCGCCTGTCCGACCTGGCGCTGCACCCGGACATGAAAATCGGCCTGTCGCACGAATTCCTCGGCCGTGCCGACGGCTGGCCGGGCCTCGCGCGGCGCTACGGCCTGGCGCAGCAACCGCGCGGCCTCGACCACGGCATCGCGTACGAAGCGCTGGCGCAGCGCCAGGTCGACGCCATCGACATCTATTCGACCGACGCCAAGATCCGCCAGTACGGCCTGCGCGTGCTGGACGACGATAAACAATACTTTCCGCGCTACGACGCCGTGCTGCTGTACCGGCTCGACCTGCCGCAGCGTTTTCCGCAAGCGTGGCGTGCCATCGAGCGGCTGGAGGGCAGCATCACGGCCAACGACATGATCGCGATGAATGCTGCGGCCGAGCTGGATGGACAGGGTTTCGCGGCAATTGCGAAGACATGGCTGGGTAGGGTGGACGGCTGCGCCGTCCACGCGTCCAACCCACGTACGAATTGCCGCGACGGTCGACCGGACGTTGAACGCGTGGACGGGAAACCCGCCCACACTGCAAACGTCGTACGCGATGGCCTGCTGACCAAAACCTTCGGCAACGGTTTTATCAACCTTGCGCGCCAACACCTGCTGCTGGTCGTGCTGGCCGTCCTGCTGGGCTGCCTCGCCGGCATTCCGCTCGGCATCGTGGCCGCGCTCGTGCCGCGCCTGCGCCAGGCCGTGCTGGCCGTGGCGGGCGTTTTGCAGACCGTGCCGTCGCTGGCCCTGCTGGCGATCCTGATCCCGCTGCTCGGGCGCATCGGCACGGTGCCGGCGCTCGTCGCCCTGTGCGCGTATGCGTTGCTGCCCATCGTGCGCAATACGTGCACGGGGTTGCTGCAGGTGCCGTCCGGCCTGCGCACGGCCGCGCTGGCGCTGGGACTGACCCGGTGGCAATCGCTGCTGCTGGTCGAGGTGCCGCTCGCCGCGCCGACGATCCTGGCCGGCGTCAAGACGGCCGCCGTGATGAGCGTCGGCACGGCGACCATCGCCGCCTTCATCGGCGCCGGCGGCTTCGGCGAGCGCATCACGACGGGCCTCGCGCTGAACGACAACGACATGCTGCTGGCCGGTGCGATCCCGGCCGCGTTGCTGGCCTTGCTGACCCAGGCGACCTTCGAGTTGTGCGAGCGCCTGCTGGCGCGCCGCCGCTACAGGGATTGAAGTTTCGAACGGGTGGTGGAGATCGCGTGGTGCAGGATGCGTTCCGCGTGGAAGTCGTTTTCGCGCTGGACGGCGATCGCGTGCAGGCTGCGGGTATAGGTGTCGATCCGGGAACGCAGCCAGGCCCGGTAGACCCATCTGGCAATCGACGTGCTGTGCGGTTTTGTCGGCGTTTTCATGTCCGTGTCCTCGTCAGTGACCACATTGTCCCGCTCGACGCGTTCTTGCATTTGTGATCACTCAATCGGGCCCGGCCAACCAAAATACAGCATTCTGTTACCGAGGTAAGCATTTGTAAGGAACCTGCAAATGCGGCGGACAGAGGCTTATATTGAAACCGTTGGATTCAAGTCTCCCCTCCCCATGACGAATGGGTTCACCCACGGCGCTGCCACGCAGCCCGTGGGTTTTTCTTTGTCCGTTTGCGGAAAGCATCAGGCCCCGGCCAGCGCTTCCAGGGGCGTGCCCGTGACGCGGCAGATGCGCCAGTCCGGCAAGATCTCGGCGCCCATCGATTTGTAGAAATTGATCGCAGGCGTGTTCCAGTCCAGCACGGACCACTCGAAACGGCCGCAGCCGCGCTCGACGGCCAGGCGCGCCAGGTGCTTGAGCATGCGGCTGCCGATGCCCTTGCCACGGTGCGTTTGTCGCACATACAGATCTTCCAGATACAGGCCGCGCTTGGTGAGGAAGGTCGAGAAATTATGGAAGAACAGCGCGAACGTCACGACTTCGCCGTCGAGCTCGCCGACGATGGCTTCGCAGGCGGGATGGGCGCCGAACAAGCCCTCGTGCAATTTTTCTTCTGTCGCCACGACGAGGTGTTCCAGCTTTTCGAACACGGCCAGCTCGACGATCATCGATTGGATGTGGGTAACGTCGGCCGGCGTGGCGGGGCGGATCGCGAAGGTCGTTTCAAGAGTCATGGAGTCGTTTCGATTGCATCGTTGAGGTTGACGGATGGGGCCAGCCTGGCGGCCGGGGCGCGCAAGGCCCAGGCGACGCTGCCCAGGCAGACGGCCATGCCCAGCCATTCGGTGAGGCCGGGCCGGTAATGTTCGAGCTTGATCGACAGCAGCACGGAGATCACGGGCGTGATGACGCCGATGTACACCGCCTTGTTCGAGCCGATGCGGTTGATCAGCGTGAAGTAGCAGATGAACGCGACGACCGAGCCGAAGATCGACAGGTGCAGCAAGCCCAGCACATAGCTGGCCGTGCGCGGAATGATGAAGGCCTGGCCCGTCGCGAGGCACCACGCCGCGACCATGCACGTGCCCCAGAACATCGACCAGCCCGTCGTGAGCACCAGGTTGCTGGATTCCTCGCGCACCTTGCCGACGACGATGCTGCCGGCCGAGCTGGCGATCGACGCGGCGATGCCGAGCAGGAGGCCGAAGATGAAATGGCCTTGTCCGCCCTGGTGCAGTTCGCGCAGCGCGTTGCCGATCGCGTGCCAGAACAGCAGCGTGACGCCGGCGACCGCGGCCGCGCCCGCGCCCCAGGTGCGGCCGGGAATCGGTGTGCCGAACGCGATGCGCGCGCAGATCGGCGTCCAGAACACCATCAGCGCGAACAGTACGGCGACGAGGGCCGAGACGACGTATTGTTCGGCGTTATAGGTGCAGACATACGATACGCAGAACGTGAAGAAGCCTTGCAGCAAGGCCCAGCGCTGCACGCGCCAGCGCAGCCGCAGCTTGTCGCCGCGCAGCAGGCAGAACGCGAACAGCGCCAGCGACGCGAGCGCGAACCGGTAGACGACCGACACGGCGGGCGGGACTTCGCCCAGCTCGAGGGTGATCGCGAAGAAAGTCGATCCCCAGATCAGGGAGGCGATGGTGAACAGGGCGTAGGAGGGCATCGCGAAAGTATATCGCGATCGTCCTCCCGATGTGGCCGGTGGCCAATACTCAGTGCGTCACCCGCGTCGTGTAGCCGTTGCTGAGCAGCCGCACACGCTCGCCCGGCCTGAACATCTCGTCGGCCGCCTGCGTGATGG
Organism: Massilia sp. Root335; assembly: GCF_001425685.1. Taxonomy (GTDB): domain Bacteria; phylum Pseudomonadota; class Gammaproteobacteria; order Burkholderiales; family Burkholderiaceae_D; genus Telluria; species Telluria luteola. Next base: position 59,211 of record NZ_LMCY01000052.1, read on the forward strand.
AGCGCAGTTCGCCGTTGTCGAGCTTGACGGTGATTTCGAAGCCGGGCCGGTTGTTCGCCTGGTTCTCGACGCGGTTGCCGATGATGCCGCCCGCGACGGCGCCCAGGATGCCGACGGCGGCCGAGCCGTTGCCGCCGCCGACCTGGGACCCGCCCAGGCCGCCCAGCGCGGCGCCGGCCATCGTGCCGACGCCGGATTCCGGGTTGGCGATGGTGACGTTGCGGACGGATTCCACGGTGCCCATGCGCACCGACTGTTCATTCATCGTCTGGTAGCTGCTGTAGACGCTGCCCGAGTTCGACGGGCCCGCGCAGGCGGCGAGCAGGGCGGTCAGCGGGACGAGGGCGAGGACGGATAGGCGTTTCATGGTCGACTCCATTCAGACTCCAATTCAATAGGCGACATGCAGACGGCGATACAGGAAGCCCAGCACGAACAGCGGACCGATCAGCAGGAAGCGCAGGTCGTCGAAGAACGACGGCTTCTTGCCTTCGATCTTGTGGCCGATGAACTGGCCGATCCAGGCGACGACGAAGATCGCGATCGACAGCGGCAGCACGGTGAACGGCGGCATCAGCGCCAGCACGGCCAGCATCACGGCGCTCATCAGGAGCATGCCGAACGCGAACGGCGGCGACAGCCGGAAGTAATACACGAGCGCCGCGAGCACGGCGACCACGGCAAGCAGAGGGTGGATGCTCCACAGGATGCCCAGCAAGGTGAACACGATCACGGGCACGCACACAAAATGGATCAGCTCGTTGGTCGGGTTGCGGTGGCTGTCGCTGTATTGGTCGAGCAGCACGTCGATGGTGCGCGGCTGGGTCATCGGGGTCTCCGGTCCGTTATTGTGTTTTCGATTCTACACTCGGTTTCATGCCGTGAGCGGGACCAGCAACGGCGCCGGCGCGCCCTGCACGCGCGGCATCGCCCCCATGTGCATATACGGGTTCGCGGCGAACAATTCGGCCACCCACTCGACGAACACGCGCACCTTGGCGGACAGGTGGCGGTTCTGCGGATACACGAGGTGGACCGGCACCGCATCGCTGCGCCAGTCCGCCAGTACCTGCACCATGCGCCCGGCCTCCACGTGCTTGTCGAGCATGTAATCGGTCATCTGGATGACGCCGAGGCCCGCCAGTCCGGCTTCGACGTAGGCGTTGGAATCGTTCAGCGCGATCACGCCGCGCATCGGCACTTCGATGCGTTCGTCGCCGCGGCTGAAATCCCAGTCGTAGATCTTGCCCGTCTTGGCCGAGAAATAATTGACGCAGCGGTGGCGGTCGAGGTCGCGCGGATGCTGCGGCATGCCGTAGCGCGCGATGTACCCGGGCGACGCCGCCGTCAGGAAGTTGAGGACGCCGACGCGCCGTGCGATCAGGCTCGTATCGGTCAACGTGCCGCCGCGCACGGCGCAGTCGACGCCTTCCTCGACGAGGTCGACGGGACGGTCCGAGCTGCCCAGCTCCAGCATGATGTCCGGATAGCGCTCGAAGAACGCGGGCAGGGCGGGCACGAGGATCTCGCTCGACAACCCCGTCGGCGCGTCCACGCGCAGCCGGCCGCTGGGCGACAGGCGCGTGCGCGACAGCGATTCCTCGGCGTCGCGCACGTCGGACAGGATGCGCAGGCACCGTTCGTAATAGGCGGCGCCGTCCGTCGTCACCGTCACCTGGCGCGTGGTCCGGTGCAGCAGCTTGGCCGACAGCGCCGCCTCGAGCGCCTGCACGAGCGTCGATACCGTCGCCTTGGGCAGGTTCATCAAGTCGGCCGCGCGCGTAAAGCTGCCGGCATCGACGACCTGCACGAAGACTTCCATGGCTTGTAACTTGTTCATGACACAACCTTGTCTGTAAGGACACCCTTGAAGTCGGGTTTTGATCGCGAGTATGCATGATTGTTCAAAAATCTGAACAATGGATTCGCAAATGGACTATTTATTGGATTGTAGATGAAGACTATAGTGTCGGTACGGTAGCTGGTAAATGCGATATTTGTAAAACCCAACGACAGGAGCGGATCATGAAAGCGCATCGCGATGCAGTCGCGGCAGTGTTCGGACTGGTGCTCGGCGTGGCGGCCATGGCAGGCACGGTACTCACCGACGAGTACGCGCATGCGGCCGGTGCCGAGGCGCGCGGCTACGATGCGCTGTTCCACGTCGTCGCGACGGGCGAACAATGCGGTGCGAACGCGATCCCGGCCGTGCTGGTGGCGTCCAACGAGGCCGTGCGATGACCGTCGCGCGCAAGCTGGAGAACGGCCATACGCTGGCGGTACGTGACCTGCAGGTCGTAGGCGCGGAACGACCGCTGGCGGCGCGCCTGTACAAGGCGGCGGTCGACGGCAAGCGCGACGTGCTGATCGTGTTCTTCCACGGCGGCGGCTTCGTCGACGGCGACCTGGAATGCTCGGACCCGTTCCTGCGCCACCTGGCCGAGGCGAGCGGTTACCCGGTGGTGCTGTCGTCGGCCTATACGCTGGCGACGGAGAAGCCGTTCCCGGCCGCCGCCGAGGATGCGCATGCCGTGCTGATGTGGGCAAAGAAGAATAAGAGCAAGCTCGGCTGGACGGGCAAGCGCATGCTGGTCGCGGGCATCGAGGCGGGCGCGAACCTCGCCGCCGTGTGCGCCCTGATGGCGCGCGACCGGGGGGCGCCGCAACTGGCCGGCCAGATCCTGCTGATGCCGATGCTGGACCCGGGCCTGTCGACCTGCTCGATGCGCGAGATGCCGACCTGCTCCGAGCGGGCGAAGGTGTTCGACGAGTGCGCCGCCGCCTACCGGGGTTATCTGCCGCACGCGGCCGACCGCAGCCATCCGTATGCATCGCCGCTGCAGTCGAGCCGTTTGAAGAATCTGCCGCCGGCCTTGATCCTGTCGATCGAGGACGACCCGCTGCGCGACGAAGCGGAAGCCTACGGCGGCAAACTGATCCAGTCGGGCGTGCCGACGACGGTCAGGCGCTTGCAGGCGGAACAAGGCCTGCAAGAACCGAATGCACGCAATACGTGTGCCTGTCGGGGCCACGCATTAAGCGAGATCGCCAACTTCATTGCCGGACTCGACGAGGAAGAAGAGCCGGCCAGTTGTTGATCCCGCGGATCAAGTAATCCACCACCCACGATAAAAACGTGCCCTTGAGGCACGGGAGACCTGTCTTTTCCTGAAGAAGCCTGGGAAGGACCGTTTTCGTCCAATCATTAATAAATAGTTAATAACCGGAGGGCTAACCATGAAACCGATTCAACAATTCCAGATGGCTGTGCGTCCCGTCGTGCTGGCGCTGGGTGCCGCAGGCATCGCGGCCCTGATCGCGGGCTGCTCGGACGCAACCGGCAAGGCCGCCGAAGCGCAGACCCAGGCGCAGGCCGGTCCGCCGGTGTCGGCCGCGACCGTGCTCGAGAAGTCGATCGCCGAAACCCAGGAATTCTCGGGCCGCCTGGAAGCCATCGAGCACGTCGAGATCCGTCCGCGCGTGTCCGGCTATATCACGGCCGTCAACTTCAAGCCGGGCGCGGAAGTCAAGAAAGGCGACGTGCTGTTCGTGATCGATCCGCGTCCGTACCAGGCCGAAGCCGAGCGCGCCGAGGCGGCCGCGAAATCCGCCCGCGCCAAGGCCGACCTGGCCCGCACCGAACTGGCCCGCGCCGAGCGCCTGCTGGGCGACAAGGCGATCGCGCAGCGCGAATACGACGCGAGCCTGTCCAGCCAGAAGGAACTCGACGCCAACGCGCGCGCCGCGGAAGCGCAGGCCCAGGCGGCGCGCCTGAACCTGTCGTACACCCGCATCATCTCGCCGATCGACGGTCGCGTGTCGAAGGCCGAGATCACCCTCGGCAACCTGGTCGACGCGTCGAACGTGCTGACGTCCGTCGTGTCGCTGGACCGCATCTACGCCAGCTTCGACGGCGACGAGGAAACCTACCTGCGCGTCGCCAAGCTGGCCCACGACGGTCAAGCGGTGCCGGTGAACGTGGGCCTCGTCAACGAGGACGGCTACCCGCACCAGGGCAAGCTGGAATTCGTCGACAACCAGCTCGACGCGCAGACCGGTTCCGTGCGCATGCGCGCCACGTTCGAGAACAAGGACCGCGCCATGGCGCCCGGCCTGTTCGCCCGCGTGCAGATCGGCGGCGGCGACGCGAAGCCCGCCCTGTTGATCACGGACCGCGCGATCGGCACGGACCAGAGCCACAAGTTCGTGTTCGTCGTGGGCGCGGACGGCAAGGCCGAGTATCGCGAAGTGAAGCTCGGCCCCGTCGTCGACGGCCTGCGCGTGGTGCGCACCGGCCTGAAACCGGGCGAGAAGATCGTCGTCAACGGCCTGCAGCGCGTGCGTCCGGGTTCGCCCATCACGGCGCAGATGGTGCCGATGGTCGCGACGCTCGATACGGGCAAGGCGCCCGCCAAGGATGCGGCGCTGGCCATGGCAGACAGCAAATAAGGACAAGAACACATGAACATCTCACGCTTTTTCGTCGACAAGCCGATCTTCGCGGCCGTGCTGTCGGTGCTGGTCTTCGTGGCCGGCCTCATCTCGATCTTCGAGTTGCCGATCTCGGAGTACCCCGACGTCGTGCCGCCCTCCGTGGTGGTGCGTGCCCAGTACCCGGGCGCCAACCCGAAGGTCATCGCGGAAACCGTCGCCACGCCGCTGGAGCAGGAAATCAACGGCGTCGAAAACATGCTGTACATGACGTCGCAAAACACGTCGGACGGCGCGCTGATGCTGACGGTGACCTTCAAGATCGGCACCAACGTCGAGCAGGCCGAGACGGCCGTGCAGAACCGCGTCCAGCGCGCGCTCCCGCGCCTGCCGGACGAGGTGCGCCAGATCGGCGTCACGACGGTCAAGAGCTCGCCCAACATCACGATGGTGGTGCACCTGAAATCGCCGGACGGCCGCTATGACGACCTGTACCTGCGCAACTACGCGACGCTGAACGTCAAGGACGAACTGGCGCGCATCAACGGCATGGGCGAAGTCCAGCTGTTCGGTTCGGGCGACTACGCCATGCGCGTCTGGCTCGATCCGCAGAAGGTCGCCGCGCGCAACCTGACCGCCGGCGACGTCGTGAACGCGATCCGCGAGCAGAACGTGCAGGTGGCAGCCGGCGTCGTCGGCCAGGGCCCGTCGAAAGGCGCGGACTTCCAGCTGACCGTCAACACGCAGGGCCGCCTGCAGTCGGTCGAGGAGTTCGGCAACATCGTCATCAAGACCAATGCCGACGGCGCGACCACGCTGCTGAAGGACGTCGCGCGCCTGGAAATGGGCTCGAACTCGTACGCCCTGCGCGCGCTGCTGGACAACCAGTCGGCCGTGGCCATCCCCATCTTCCAGGCGCCGAACGCCAACGCGCTGCAACTGTCGGCCGACGTGCGCGCCAAGATGAAGGAACTGTCGAAAAATTTCCCGGAAGGCGTCGAATACAGCATTGTGTACGACCCGACCCAATTCGTGCGTGAGTCGATCGACTCCGTGATCCACACGCTGGTCGAGGCGGTGATCCTGGTGGCGCTCGTCGTCATCCTGTTCCTGCAGACGTGGCGTGCGTCGGTGATCCCGCTGCTGGCGGTGCCGGTGTCCGTCGTCGGCACGTTCGCGGTGATGCTCGCCTGCGGCTTCTCGATCAACACGCTGTCGCTGTTCGGCCTCGTGCTGGCCATCGGTATCGTGGTGGACGATGCGATCGTCGTGGTGGAGAACGTCGAACGCAACATCGCCAACGGCCTGAATCCGCATGATGCGACCGTGCAGGCGATGAAGGAAGTCTCGGGCCCGATCATCGCGATCGCCCTGGTGCTGTGCGCCGTGTTCATCCCGATCGCGTTCGTGTCGGGCCTGACCGGCCAGTTCTACCGCCAGTTCGCGCTGACCATCGCCATCTCGACCGTGATCTCCGCGTTCTCGTCGCTGACGCTGGCCCCGGCCCTGTCGGCCGCGCTGCTGAAGTCGCACCACGCGCCGAAGGACGGCCTGACGCGCCTGATGGATGCCGTGTTCGGCCGCTTCTTCGCCGCCTTCAACCGCTTCTTCGGCCGCTCGTCGCACAGGTATGAACGCGGCGTGCAGGGCGTCCTGAAGCGCAAGAGCGCCACGCTGGGCGTGTACGTGCTGCTCGGTATCGCCGGCATCTTCATGTTCAAGGCCGTGCCGCCGGGCTTCGTGCCGTCGCAGGACAAGGCCTACCTGATCGGCTTCGCGCAGTTGCCGGATGCCGCCTCGCTCGACCGCACGGACACCGTGATCCGCAAGATGTCCGACGTGGCCAAGCAGATCCCGGGCGTGGAATCGTCGGTCGCATTCCCCGGCCTGTCGATCAACGGCTTCACCAACGCGCCGAACGCCGGCATCGTGTTCACAACGCTGAAACCGTTCGACGAGCGCAAGGGCAAGGCGCAGAGCGCCGAGGCGATCGCCGCCGAGATCAACAAGCGCATGGGTTCCATCGAGGACGCGTTCGTGATGGTGCTGTCGCCCCCGCCCGTGAACGGCCTGGGCACCACCGGCGGCTTCAAGATGATGATCGAGGACCGTGCCGGCGTCGGCTACGATGAACTGTACAAGGCGATCCAGGCCATCCAGGCCAAGGCCGCCACCGACAAGCGCCTGCAGGGCGTGTTCTCGGGCTACCAGATCAACGTGCCGCAGCTGTTCGCCGACGTCGACCGCGTGAAGGCCAAGCAGCTGGGCGTGCCGCTGGCCGAGATCAACCAGACCTTGCAGATCAACCTTGGTTCGCTGTACGTGAACGACTTCAACCAGTTCGGCCGCACCTACCAGGTGCGCGTGCAGGCCGACGCGCCGTTCCGTTCGCAGCGCGAACAGATCGCACAGCTGAAGGTCCGCAACGACAAGGGCGAGATGATCCCGCTGTCCTCGATCATGAAGATCAAGGACACCTACGGACCTGACCGCGTCCAGCGCTACAACGGCTACGTCGCCGCCGAGCTGAATGGCGGCCCGGCACCGGGCGTGTCGTCGGGCCAGGCCCAGGCCGCGATGGAAGAAATCGTCAAGGCCACGCTGCCGAAAGGGATCTCGTACGAATGGACCGACCTGACGTACCAGGACATCCTGGCCGGTAACACCATGATCTACGTGTTCCCGCTGTGCGTGCTGCTCGTGTTCCTCGTGCTCGCCGCGCAGTACGAAAGCTGGACCCTGCCGCTGGCCGTGATCCTGATCGTGCCGATGTCGATCCTGTGCGCCCTGATCGGTGTGAAGCTCACCGGCGGCGACAACAACATCTTCACGCAGATCGCCCTGTTCGTGCTGGTGGGTCTCGCATCGAAGAACGCGATCCTGATCGTGGAATTCGCCCTGGAGCTGGAACACCATGGCCGCAGCATCGTGGCCGCCGCGCTGGAAGCCTGCCACCTGCGCCTGCGTCCGATCCTGATGACGTCGATCGCGTTCATCATGGGCGTGGTGCCGCTGGTGCTGTCGCACGGCGCCGGTGCCGAGATGCGCCATGCGATGGGCGTCGCCGTGTTCGCCGGCATGCTGGGCGTGACGTTCTTCGGCCTGTTCCTGACGCCGGTGTTCTACGTCCTGCTGCGCACCCTGGCCAAGCGTTTCGAACGACCGAAACATGCCCACGCCCACGCCCACGACGCGGCACCGAATGCCGCCAGCGGCGACCATACGGCTGCACTGGAAGGAAACTGATATGAAAACGATGATTGCAAGGGGTGTGGCACCGCTGATGGCGGCACTGCTGCTCACGGCTTGCGCCGCCCCGGAATTCAAGCAACCGACGATTGCGACGCCGACGGCGTTCAAGGAATCGCAGACCACGCCGGCTGCTGCCGCGAATGATGTGCGCAGCGCCGCCGACGGCACCACCTGGACCGTCGGCCGCCCGGCCGAAGCCCAGCCGCGCGGCGAATGGTGGCGCGCCTTCAACGACGAGACGCTCAATGGTCTCATCGTTGACGCGACGGCGAACAACCAGAACCTGACGGTGGCCGCCGCCCGCGTGAAGGAAGCCCGCGCCATCGCCGGCATCGCGGAAGCGGACCGCATCCCGCAGATCGGCGTCGGCGCCGGTGCCCAGCGCGCCCGCCTGTCGCCGCTGGAAGCGTCGCTGCCGCAGGGCACGCCGGTCGCGGCGGCCAACAGTTACTCCGCGCGGCTGTCGGCCAGCTACGAAGTCGACCTGTTCGGGCGCGTGTCGTCGAACGTGGCGGCGGCGCGCGGCGATGCCGGCGCCGTCGAAGCGACGTACCGCTCCGTGCTGCTGTCGCTGCAGGCCGACGTGGCGCAGGCGTACTTCCGTCTGCGTTCGCTGGATGCCGAAATCGCGACCGTCAACCACACGGTGCAACTGCGCGACGAGAGCGTGCGCGTGACGGGCCGCCGCTTTGACGCGGGCGACATCGGCGAGTTCGACCTGTCGCGGGCAAAGACGGAACTGGCGACGGCGCGTTCGGAGGCCATCGGCCTGCAACGCCAGCGCGCGACGACGGAACACGCACTCGCGGTCCTGCTGGGCAAGCCCGCATCGAACTTCGCCGCGCCTTCGCGTCCGCTGCAGGATGCCAGCGCGCTGCCGCTGATTCCGGCCGGCCTGCCATCGACCTTGCTGGAGCGCCGTCCCGACATCGCCAGCGCCCAGCGCTCGATGGAAGCGGCGAATGCCCGCATCGGCGTCGCCCGTTCCGCGATGTTCCCGGCGCTGAACCTGTCGGCGGGCGCCGGCGGCGTCGGCACCAGCTTCGCCGAAGTCTTCAAATGGAGCAGCCGTTCATGGCTGCTGGGCGCCGCGCTGTCGATGCCGCTGATCGACGGTGGCCGCAACCGCAACAACGTCGTGCGCAGCGAGGCGGCGCTGGAAGAAGCCGTCGGTTCGTATCGCCAGAGCGTGCTGACGGCCTTCGCCGAGGTCGAGGACAACCTGGCCGGCCTGCGCATCCTGGCAGGGCAGAGCGCCGAGATCGAAGCAGCGGTGATGTCCGCACGCCGTTCGGCCGACCTGGCGCAGAAGCTGTACGACGCGGGCCGCGGCAGCTACCTCGAACTGCTGGACGCGCAGCGCAACCTGGCGAACGTCGAACGCACCGCCGTGCAGCTGCGTGGCGACCGCGCGGTCACCACCGTGGCGCTGATCCGCGCGCTGGGCGGCGGCTGGGATGCTGCACCGGCCGTGGCGAAGGCCGACGATACGGCGCAGGCAAGGAACTGAAGTCCCTGGCTTTACTGTGATTCCGGTAATGCCCTTTGCGGCGGTACGTGAAAGCGTACTGCCGCTTTTTTCTGGCGCGGGCGCTAGAATCGCTCCATGCCGACATCATCCGATTCGTCCCAACTCACCGGCCTCGCGCCCGTCATCGCGCCCGACACGCGCATCCTCATCCTGGGCAGCTTTCCGGGTGCCGCGTCGCTTGCGGCGCAGCAGTATTATGCGCATCCGCGTAACCAGTTCTGGAAGCTGGTCGGTGCGTTGACCGGCGAAGACCTGTATTCGCTACCCTACGAAGAGCGGTTGCCGCGCCTGCTGGTGCACCGCTTCGGCTTGTGGGACGTGCTGGCCGGATGCGAGCGCGAAGGCAGTCTCGACTCAAGCATCCGTAAGCCAGCGGCCAATGATTTCGACAGGCTGCACCGGCTGTGTCCCGAACTGGACACGGTCGGCTTCAACGGCCAGACGTCGGGCAAGGTCGCGCCGCAGTTTGAACAGCACGGCTACCGCACCGTCGTGCTGCCGTCGAGTTCTCCGGCGCATATGGCGATGACGTTCGAGCAAAAGCTGGACGTGTGGCGGGGGTTAATCGATAAGGATTGAGCGCGAAGGCATTCTTAGCGAACTGCGACAGGCGCAAAGCGCGTCCCATCGAATTCGTAGTAATGCACCGCGCTGCCGGCACCTTGTTCGTCCAGGCTGCCGTGTACGATCAGCAGGCGGCTCTCTCGCCGATATTCCAGCGGCTCCGTGATCTCGAGGTTCCAGCAGCAGACCGTAAACGGAACCCAGGCGACAGCCCCGGTCTTGGCATCAATCGCGGCGCCCATGATGCAGGACGCACCGCAGCCCCAGGTCGCCAGGACGTAGCGGCCTGCAAAATTCGTGGGCTGATGAGATGCCGTCCTGAGTGCGCTCGCATACTCGCGGCTTTTCGCGTCTCGCAAATGAACGCCGGCTGGCTTTCCGCGATATGGGGTTGCCGGAAAGTCTACAAAACGCGGCGCAGCCAGTGCCTGTTGGGAAGCGACCGCCAACAGGACAACAAGGATTCGAGTCGAGTTCATTGTTCAATACCAATGATGTTGTTGCCAAAATATCTTGGCTGCGTTCGCAGAATGATAACGACCGATGACATAACGGATGCCGCCCTGGCACTCTTCCACTAGGTCGCCGAATGACTTTTCACCCTTCGGATTCAGCGCATATTGTGCGCGCAATAGCTGAAACAGGCCACGCGCTGTCGAGTGATGATTGCGCACGCCGACAACGCCGGTTGATTCCTGCGCAACAAGCAGGGGCGACGATCTTACTGCCGGCGAAACAAATCACTCAGATCGATCCTGGCCGCGTAGCGGACACGTGACGGACGCGTGCCGGTCTTGTGGCCAGCGCCACGACCGCAGCCCCGGCAGCGACGATCAGCGCGTCTTCGATCAGTCCGCTGCGGGTCTGGCCGATACGCGCCATCGCCTGTTTGCGGACGGCGAGGGTGCAGTACGCAAGCGGGACGGCGGTTGCGACCGCGACCGCCGCGCCGGCTTCTTCCCGGCCCCGTGGCGCCAGCGCCGCGCCTGCGATCCCCGCGCTCATGACGCGCGCCAGCAGGCCCAGGAAGACGGTGCGGTCGGGCGCAGTCTTCATCTTGTCACCGAACAGTTCCCCAACGCCCATCGCGAGCGCGCCGAACGTAAAGAGAGGGCGATTCAGGAGGAATAGTTGCCCCGTCGTACGGCGGTGCGCGAGGCGTGCCGCCGCGAGGCTGGCCATGGGCGTCATCGAGCGCGCGCTGGCAACGGCGCCGATCAAAGCGGAAGAGAGCAGGCTGCGAAATGTCATCTTGACTGGCTCCTGTGCAAGTGAAGGGTTCTCGAACCGCCAAGCGGATCGAATCCGGCAAGCCAGTGTAGCCAGACAGACGACTTTGCTACGCACGCGTCGCGCGCGGCCCCTTCATGTTGGCCTACGGCACCTCCGCTGAAAGCAGCGCAGCCTGTATCTGCGCTTCGAATTCGTGGACCGGCAAGGGCTTGCCGAACAGGTAGCCCTGGAACGAATGGCAGCCGTGGGCGGCGAGGAAATCGCGTTGCGCGGTCGTCTCCACGCCCTCGGCGATCACGTCCAGTTCCAGGCCCCGTCCCATGGCGATGATCGTCTGGGCCACCATGGCATCCCGATGGCTGGCCGGCAGGTCGTCGACGAAGGATTTGTCGATCTTGAGTTGCGTGAGCGGCAGCTTCGTCAGGTAATTGAGCGAGGAATTGCCGGTGCCGAAGTCGTCGAGGGAGATGCTGAATCCGCTGGCCTTGAGCGTGTGTAACTTGAAGATCGAGGATTCGAGGTCGCCGATCGCCAGGCTTTCGGTCACTTCGAGCTTCAGCTTGTCCGCCGGTGCGCCCGTGTGCCGGATTTCGGCCAGGATGTCGTCGACGAAGCTGGCGGACTCGAACTGGCGCGGGCTGATGTTCACGGCCAGCGTGAGGCCGCGCAGGGTGTCATGGCGCGCCCACGCGGCGAGCTGGCGGCAGGCCGTGGCGAGCACCCAGCGTCCGATCGGTTCGATCAGTCCGGTTTCCTCGGCCAGCGGAATGAAGGCGGCGGGCGGGATGGCGCCGCGCTCGGGGTGGGTCCAGCGCAGCAACGCTTCGGCACCGATCGGGCGCTCGTGGGCGTCGACCTGGACCTGATAATGCAGGGTCAGCCGGTTGTCGCGGATCGCGTCGCGCAGTGCCTTTTCGAGCCAGTTGCGGTCGGCGAGTTCGGACTGCATCTCGTCCGCGAAGACGCGGACCGTATCGCGTCCGCTGCGCTTGCTTTTGTACAGGGCGAGTTCGGCCTGGCACAGCAGGGTATCCGGGGCACCCTCGCCGTCGCGGAACAGGGTGACGCCGAGCGAGCCGGTGCAGGTCAGCCGATGCCCGTCGATGATCGTCGGCTCGGCGATCGTCGTCCGGATGGCTTCCGCGGTGGCCAGGGCGCGCGCCGCCGCGGCATGCCAGTCCGTGCCGAGGCGTTCGGCCAGCAGCACGAAACTGTCGCCGCTGAACCGGCCCAGCGTATCGTCCTCGCGCTTGATCGAACGGATGCGCCGCGCGATTTCCACGAGCAGCTGGTCGCCGACCGCATGGCCCAGGGAATCGTTCAGCTTCTGGAAGTGGTCGAGGTTCACCATCATGACGGCGCCGAATTCCTGGGTGCGCGCGGCGCGGGCCATGGCGTGGCTCATGCGGTCCGCGAGCAGGACGCGGTTCGGCAGGTCGGTCAGGTGATCGAAGAGCTTGAGGTGTTCGGCCAGCGCGTGGGCCTGTTTTTCCGCGGAGATGTCCTGGAGGTTGCCGATGTAACGGATCGTCCGGCCCTGCGCGTCCGGTACGGCGGTGATCGAGAGCCGGGCCGTGTACAGGCTGCCGTCGCGGTTCCGGTTGATCACTTCACCCGTCCAGTAGCCGGTCGCCGTCAGCGTGGTCCACATGGATTCGTAAAAGGCGGCGTCGTGCAGCCCGGAGCGGAGGATGCGCGGATTCTGGCCGATGGCGTCTGCCGCCGCATAGCCGCTGATGCGCGTGAAGGCGGCGTTGACGCGCTCGATGTTGCCGTCGGCGTCGGTGATCAGCATGCCGTCCTGGCTTTCGAAGGCGACCGAGGCGATGCGCTGTTCGCGGTCGGCGCGACGGCGTTCCGAGATGTCGCGCGCGACGGCGAGGACGCCCGCGACCTCGCCGTCCGCGGCGTGGATCGGCACCTTGATCACTTCCAGGTCGCGCATGGCGCCGTCCGGTGCCGCGATGGTTTCCTCGTACCTGTGCGGCTGGCCGGTGCGCAGCACATCCTCGTCGTTTTCCTTGATGAACGCGGCGAACGCCTTGTCGGTGAACAGCTCGTCGTCGGTGCGGCCGATGATCCTGTCGCGCGGCAGGCCGAGCAGGGCCTGGGCGCCGGCGTTGCAGTGGACGTAGACGTTGTTCCTGTCCTTCAGCGCCATCGCGTCCGGGCTGTTTTCGACGAGCGTGCGCAACTGGGCCTGCTCGACGCCGAGCGCGCGTGCGGTCTGCTCCAGTTGCGCGTTCTTCTGCTGGATTTCGGCGGTGCGCGCATGGACGGCGCGGCGCAGGATCCGGATCCACAGCAGGGTGGCGGCCAGTGCCGCCAGCGCACCGAGCACCACGATCGCCACGAGGCGCAGGTAAGGCTGGAACTCCACCGGCCGGGTGAACCACTTGCTGCGCAGCGCCTCGCGCTCGGCCGGCGTAATGCGCCCCATGCCTTCCGCGACGAGTGCGAAGGTCGCCGTGTCGCCCTTGGCGACGGCCCAGTGGAACTGTCCCGAATACAGCGTGAACGCCTTGGTGAACTTCTTCTGGTCGCGATAGAGGTAGAGATAGTAGTTCGCCGGACGGTCGTCCATGCAGAAGATCTTGATGTCGCCGGAGCGGGCCGCGTTCAGGATGGCGACATAGCTGGGGTAGGTCACCTGGTTCGTGATGCCCTGCTTCGCCAGTTGTTCCACGCAGGCGTCGCCGCGCTGTACGCCCACGACGAAGCCGCTCATCGAGCGCACGTCGTGGATGCCGGAAATCGACGGATCGACATAGATGCTGGCCGACAGGCGGTCGTATGGCGGGGAGAAATCGTAGAGCGGTTCGCGTGCCGGGGTACGGAAAATCATGTCGATCACGTCGGCCCGGCCGTCGCGCAGTGCCTGTTGCGCATCCGCCCATTGCATGGGCTGGAGATCGACGTGGACGCCGGTTTTTTGTTCCCAGAGGTGCCAGAGGTCGACGATATATCCCTCGGGACGTCCGTCCGGGTTCACGAACAGGAAAGGCGGGTAGTTGTTGTCGGCGACGACGCGCAGGGGTTTGGCGTCGGCGTGCGACGCGAATGCCAGGAGCGCGAACGCGGCCGCGATCCAGCGCCGGATGACGTTCCACGGCATGGCGCAACACATTGAGCCCATTGTCTTCCCCTCCACGTCGACCGTGGCGTCATCTGCTGCGCCCGATCTTTCTCTGGATACAAGCTTAACATGGATATCGGGCGGTTCGGCGGTGTATTGCCTGTTGATCACGATTGCGCCGGCGGACTATTCGTCCCCTTTTTTTTCGCGGCAACGGCCCCATATCGGATGCATCCCCATTCACGGCGCCGCGAACCAGGCCGGCGCCGCTTTTTCCCGACCCCAGCAGGCAATGCGTGACCAGCGTCCCGAGGATGACGCTGCGATGGCTATTTCATCATCGAGTGCGCGTGCCGATGCCGGGAGGGATGGCATCGAAAGGAAAACCATGAAAGAAGAGCTGATCGAAATGCATGGCAAGGTCACCGAGGTGCTGCCGGAGCTGCGTTTCCGGGTGGACCTCGAGAACGGTCATCAGCTGGTCGCGTACACGTCCGGCCGGATGAAGAAGAACCACATCCGCATCATCGCCGGCGACCGCGTCACGCTGGAGATGTCGCCGTATGACCTGAGCAAGGGCAGGATCGTGTTCCGCCATCTCGAAACCCGCGGCATGCCCGCGCCGTCGGCCGCGCGCCAGCGCCGCCGCTGATCGACCCGGACCGGACTCAGTACAACTGCACGCTGTTCGCGCTCTGGCGCCGCAGGTGCGCCAGCTTGGCCGAGTACAGCTGGCGGTTGTCGGACTTCGTGCTGGTGTCGATCGCCTGCGCGAGCTGTTCGCGCGCCGCCTTCGCCTCGCCCAGGCGCAGCAGCGTCACCGCCAGCCAGAAGTGGAATTCGTCGTAGTAGGGCGCGCGTTTGACCTCGCGTTCGAACAGCTTGCGCGCGGCGTCGTAATCGCCGGCCTTGAGCGCGACCATGCCCTTGTCGAAGTACTGGAACGGCGGGACCGGTTCGACGGCGGCCACGCGCCGCGCCATCTCGGCCGCTTCGGCCGGGCGGCCCGTCGCCGCCAGCAGGGGCCCCAGGTTCTGCATCACGACGATGCTTTCCGGCTCGCGCTCGAGCGCGGTGCGCAGCGCCCGTTCGGCCATGACGAGATCGCCGTGGCGCTGGTAGATCACGCCCAGCGTGTTGTAGGCGATGGCGTTCGGCGGATTGGTCGCCACCGCGGCGCGCGCCCACCAGTAGGCGTCGTCGATCTTGCCCTGCACGAGCGATTCGGCGGCGCGGTTGTTGAGGTAGAGCGCGACGATGTCTTCTTCCTCCAGCTGGCGGCTGCGCAGGCGGCTCGCGTCCGGCGGCGGCAGGAAGTCGACGACCAGTTCGTGCTCGGAGGTTTCGTCGTACAGCAGGCCGGCGGGCCGGCGGTGGCCGAGGGCGATGTTGACGTGGGACGAGACGAGGTAGATGCCGCCGTCGCGGCTCCACGTCTCGTCCGCCATCACGCTGCGGAAGTGCACCGTCATGCCCAGCTGGCGCGCGAAGGCGGCCGTCATGACGACGAGCGACAGGCAGTTGCCGGCGCGCGCCGCATACGTCTCGGCGGCCGTGCGGGTGCGGCTGGAATCGTATTCGAGTTTCAGGTCGGTCTTGCTGTACAGCGCGTCGATCAGGCCGCGTTCGAGTCCCTTGTTGCGCAAATGCGCTTCGAAGGCCGGACTGTGGATATACGCCTGCATCGCGGGGCTCAGCGTGAACAGGTCGCGCGCGCCGATGGTTTCCGACGGCGGCTTGAAGGACGCGTCGGCGAACAGCGGCGGCGGCGCGGCAAGTTGCGGGGTGCTGGCGCAGCCGCCCAGCAACAGGGGTATCAGGATGAACAGGGACGCCAGGCGGTTCATATCTCCTCCTCGGCCGGCGATTCGTCGATTATCGGTCTTATGACTTGAAGTATCTGCCGGTCCGGGGCGGAAGTAAAGACGCGCTATTGGTCGACGTGGAAGGCTTCGTGTAGTTCGTCGAGCAGCTCGGCCGTTTCCTCGTCCGAGAGGCCGAGATAGGCCATCGCCCGCGCGCCGCCCTTGTTCCATTCGAGCGATTCGGCGTCGCCCTGGTATTTGCGGATCGCGCTTTCGGCCAGCAGCGACAACGCCACGAGCGAGCGCACCGTCGACGTCGTGTCGGCATCGTCGAGGACCGCATAATCATGGTGGTGCAGGATGGACCAGGCGACATCTTCCGACAGGCCCCAGTTGCGCGCCAGCAGGGTGCCGATGGCCGTGTGGCTCGTGTTGTGGCGTTCGTTTTCCAGCGCCGTGAACGGACGTTCCGCTTCCAGCGAGGCAGATGCATACGTACTCTCGTAGTCGGCGAAGCGGTCCATCAACAGTGGCACGCCGGTGTCGCAGAACAGGCCGAACGTGTGCGCCACGTCCGTCTCGCCGATGCGCAGGCGGCGCGACAGGAAGACCATCGCCTCGGCACGCCGGCTCGAGACTTCCCAGAAACTGGCCAGCGCGGCGCAGTTCGCCGGGATCGCCTGGCGTGCGAGCAGGCCCGTCATCAGGGCCGCGACCTGGTTAATGCCGAGGAACAGGATCGCCTGCTCGATCGACTTGGCCTTGCGGCGGCCGCCGAAGATGGACGAGTTGGCGAGTTTCAGCAGGGCGCCCGACATGCCGACGTCGCTGGCGACGATGCGTCCGATCACGGCCGGGCTCGGGTCGGGCGACGCGAGTTCCCGTTGCAGGTCTGCGAGCAGGCTGGGACGGGGCGGGATCCGGATCGACTTGATGAGGGCGTCGACGGGATCCTCGGCGGCGGCGCTCGAACGCGCCTGGGCAGCTGCTGTACTCATGACTGGACGGGGAAGAACGGATGATGCTGCACGGAAATACGTGCGAAGTTTGTCACTATAAACCAGTGCTGTGGAAGTTGCAGCAAAGTATTGCTTTTGTGTAGCAAAACAGACAGTGCGACCGGCCGAATCTTAACAATATAGAATTGCTTTATGTCTTCAACCATCCTCGCCGGCATCGATTTTTCCGCTCCATCCCACCTGGTCGCACGCCAGCTGATCGGCGTCACGGTGCTCGTCGACGGCGTCGGCGGGCGCATCGTCGAGACGGAAGCCTATGACGGCGAAGATCCCGCCTCGCACAGCTATTCCGGCCCGACCGACCGCAACTTCGCGATGTTCGGACCGCCGGCCCACGCGTATGTCTATCGCTCCTACGGCATCCACTGGTGCCTGAATTTCGTCTGCCGGGAAGAGGGGCATGGCGCCGGGGTCCTGGTCCGCGCGCTCGAACCCGTGACGGGACTGGACACGATGTGCGAGCGGCGCGGCACGCGCGACCACTGGCTGCTGTGTTCCGGGCCCGGCAAGTTATGCCAGGCACTGGGCGTGACGCGCGCCCTGAACGGCCGGTCGCTCGCCGCGGCGCCGTTCGAACTGGCGCCGGCGCCCGCCGGCATCGAGGTGGTCAGCGGACCGCGCATCGGGATTTCCAAGGCAGTCGACGTGGCCTGGCGCTTCGGCCTCGCCGGCTCGCGCTGGGTCAGCAAGCCGTTCCGCTGAGGCTTGTCAGCTGTCAGCTGTCAGCTGTCAGCCGTTGGCCGTCAGCCGTTGGCGGCGCGGCGCGGGCGGGGCGTCTCCGCGTCGCCGCGCGCAGTCCGGTGTTCGAGGACGGGACGGCCGCGCAGCGGGCTGTCCGGGGCGCGCCGCTCGAGCGCGGCCGCTGTCTCGTCCTGGCCGTCCTCGATGCGGAAGATCGACACGGCGCGCGCCAGGTTGACGGTCTGCTCGTGCAGGCTCGCCGCCGCCGCCGCGGCCTGTTCGACGAGGGCGGCGTTCTGCTGCGTCATGTCGTCCATCTGCCCGACCGCGAGATTGACTTCGGCGATGCCGTCGGCCTGCTCGGTGCTGGCGGCGCTGATGCGGTTGATGATGTCGTTCACCTGCTGCACGGAAGCGACCACGCTGCCCATGCTCGATCCGGCCTCGCCCACGGCGACGCTGCCGTTGTCGATGATCGCCACCGAATCGGCGATCAGCGCCTTGATTTCCTTGGCGGCGGAGGCGGAGCGCTGGGCCAGCGTGCGCACTTCGCTGGCGACGACGGCGAAGCCGCGGCCCTGTTCGCCGGCGCGCGCCGCTTCGACGGCGGCGTTCAGCGCCAGCAGGTTGGTCTGGAACGAGATGCCGTCGATGACGCCGGTGATCTCGACGATCTTGCGCGAGCTGGCGCGGATCGATTCCATCGTGGCGACGGCGCGGTCGACGGCCCGGCCGCCGCCGGCCGCCAGCCGGGCCGCCTCGGCCGCGAGTTCCGTCGCCAGGCGGGCGTTGTCGGCATTGCCCTTGACGGCCTGGGTCAGCGTCTCCATCGCGCTCGCCGTCTGCTGCAGCGAACCGGCCTGCAGCTCCGTGCGGGTCGACAGGTCCAGGTTGCCGGTGGCGATTTCCTGCGACGCCGTGTCGATCGAACGCACGGAATCGAGCACGCTGCGCAGCGTCGTGTTCAGGTTGGAGATGGTCTGGTCGAGCGCGCGCGCGGTGTCTGCGATCTCGTCGCGGCCGTCGTTGTGGGCGCTGGCGCACAGGCGGCCTTCGGCCAGCTCGCCCATGACGGCCGAGATGGCGCCGATGTCGCGCAGCATGGCGCGGCGCACGAACATCGTCACGGCCAGCGAGACGGCGATCGACAGCATGACCAGCACGGCCATCCACGTGCCCAGGTCGTGGAATTCCGTGCGCGCGGCGTCGTACGCCTGTTCGCTGAGCGTCTTTTCCAGTGCGGCCAGCTGGGCCAGCTGCTGGTTCAGCACCATGAATTCCTTTTCCGCCTTCTGCATCGAGTTGGTGGCGATCGACTGGTCGACCTGCGCCATCTCGATCGTGTCCTGCACGGCCTTGCGGTAGGCCGCGAGCGCCGCCAGCGACGCCTCCACCGGCTTGCGTTCGGCGCCGGCGGTCGTGCGCGCCAGTTCCTGCAACTGCGCCTGCACGGCCGCGTGGCGCTTGCCGATGTCGGCGATCAGGGCATCGAGGCGGTTCTTGGCGAAGCTGCCGTTGATCCAGGCCAGCAGCTGGTAGGCGTTGGCGTGGACGTACTTGGCGTCGCCCGCCACGTCGGCCACGCTTTTCAGGCGCGCGGCACGGACCTGCACGATGTTTTCCAGCGACGCGTTCTGGCGCACCATCCCGTACCAGGCGGCACCGGACAGCATCAACAGCAGCACCAGCACCATGCCGGGCGCCAGCAGCAGCTTGGGACCGATCCGTAGTTTTTTCAGCATGTTGCGCTCCGCTCGACAAGACAAACGCGGGCGGTCAGCCGCCCGCGTTCACTGCGCCTTACTTCTTGTACAGCCCCGCCTCCAGCACGACGCCGTTGACGAGCAGGATGTATGTCGTCTTCGGCTCGATCTTGCCGCTGGTCGGATTTTTATACTGGTAGTCGACCCAGCCCTTGCCCTTCGCGGCAGCCAGTTCGATGATCTCGCGGCGGTATTTCTTGCCGTTGGCATCGGGGACGTCCGTCAAGTCCTTGCCGACGATCGACGGGTTGTACGGATGGGCCAGCACGATGCCGGTCTTGACGTCGCGCATGTCGATATACAGCGAGCCCTGGACGAACTCCGGGTCCTTGGCCGAGATGCGTTTCATCACTTCTTCCTTGCCCTTCGTCTTGACCATGGCGGCGCCGCGCTCGGCCATGGCGATCGCATCTTTTTCGGTCGGTTCGGAAGCCAATGCGCCGGCACAGGACAGGCACAGGACGGCAGCGGTTACGGTTGCGGTCGTTTTCATAGGACGTCCTTTCGGGGAAAAATGGATAGGTCTAAATGTTGCCTATTTGCATTTCCTACTTTACGCCTCGGCCCCGGCCGTCCTGTTGTGCTAACGCAAGCGGCCTCCGATGTGCGGCCGCAATGGCAACGCTGATCTTTCGCAGTGCATGTGGAAATGGGTGAGAAACGGGCACGTGAACTTGACTCGCGGCAACTCAGTGGCGATGTCGCTTGCCTACCATCAGTTCCTGTCGGCAATTATTTCCATGCGTCACCTTTTGCTGCCATCAACCACTTCCCTCAGGAGAACTCCCGTGACCCTCGACGCGACGCCCGCCAAATTCAAGCCCTATACCCGCCAGTCGATCCAGAGTGCCCGCCAATGGCAATGGATGAGCCCCGACCTTCAGGAAGCGGTGCAGGTGGTCTCCCATGTCCTGCCGTTCCGTACGAATGAATATGTGATGGATCAGCTGATCGACTGGAACAATATTCCTGACGATCCCATCTACCGCCTGACGTTTCCCCATCGCGACATGCTGCCTGCGCGCGAATACGAGCAGTTGCGCGACCTGGTGCTGGTCAAGAAGGACGCCGCCGCGAGCGCCAAGTTCGTGCACGAGATCCGCATGCGCATGAACCCGCACCCGGCCGGCCAGATGACGCACAATGTGCCGCGCGTAAACGACGCCCCGCTCAAGGGCCTGCAGCACAAATACAAGGAAACCGTGCTGTTCTTCCCCAGCGCGGGCCAGACGTGCCATGCCTATTGCACGTTCTGCTTCCGCTGGCCGCAGTTCGTCGGCATGGAAGAGATGAAGTTCGACGCGCGCGAGTGCACGGAGCTGGTGTCCTACCTCGCCACGCATCCAGACGTGACGGACGTCCTGATCACGGGCGGCGATCCGATGATCATGAATACGCGTTCGCTGGCCGAGTTCATCGAGCCGCTGCTGGCGCCCGAACTGGCGCACATCCAGAACATCCGCATCGGCACGAAATCCGTCGCGTACTGGCCGCAGCGCTACGTGTCGGACAAGGACAGCGACGACCTGATGCGCCTGTTCGAAAGAGTCGTCAAGGCCGGCAAGAACCTCGCGCTGATGGGGCACTACAACCACGCCGTCGAGCTGCGCCAGCCTATCGCCCAGCAGGCCGTCAAGCGCATCGTCGGCACGGGCGCCACCTTGCGCATGCAGGGGCCGCTGATCCGCCACATCAACGAAGACCCGAACAGCTGGGCCGAACTGTGGACGACGGGCGTGCGCCTCGGTGCCATTCCCTATTACATGTTCGTCGAGCGGGATACCGGCCCGCGCGAGTACTTCGCGCTGCCGCTGGCGCGCGCGCACGAGATCTTCCAGGCCGCGTACAGCATGGTCTCCGGCCTGTCGCGTACCGTGCGCGGGCCGTCGATGAGCGCCTTCCCGGGCAAGGTCGTGATCGACGGCGTCGTCACGATCAACGGCGAGAAGCTGTTCGCGCTGCAGTTCCTGCAAGCGCGTAATCCGGAATGGGTGCGGCGGCCGTTCTTCGCGAAATACGACCCCCATGCCACCTGGCTCGATCACCTGAAACCCGCGTTCGGCCGCAAGAAGTTCTTCTTCGAAGGCGGGGAGGACGACCACGACGACCTCAAAGCGCTGGGCCGCGTGATTCCGATCCAGCCGGCGCGCACGCACGATGCGCGCGCCAGCGACAGCCAACCCGACGCGGCTTGAGCCGCAGGAGGTGCCCATGGAAGCCGACCAGAGCCAGCCGCGCCTTTCCGGGATGGCAGTGTTTTTCTACGTGTTCCTGCCGTTCGCGCTGGGGCATTACCTGTCCTCGCTGCTGCGCAATGTGAACGCCGTGCTGGCACCGCATCTGGTCGGCGCACTCGCGTTGACGCCGGGCCAGCTCGGCCTCCTCACCAGCGCGTTCTTTTTCGCGTTCGCCCTCGTCCAGCTGCCGGTCGGGATCGCGCTCGACCGCTACGGCCCGCGCAAGGTGCAGCTGGTACTGATGCTGCTGGCGGCATTGGGCACGCTGTTGTTCGCCACGGGCCATTCGTTCGGCCAGCTGGTCCTGGCGCGCGCCGTCATCGGCTGTGGCCTGGGCGGTTGTTTCATGTCGGCCGTGAAGGCGATCTCCACGTGGATCTCGCCCAAGCGCCTGCCGTCCGTGCAGGGTTACCTGATCGCCGTGGGCGGCCTGGGCGCGGCCTCGAGCACCATGCCGGTGCGCATGCTGTTGCAGCACACGGACTGGCGCGGCCTGTTCGTGCTGCTGGCCGCGCTGGTCGCCTGTTGCGGCCTGCTGATCTGGCTCGTCACGCCCCGCTCGAAGGCGCCCGGCGGCGCGCTGCCGACCGTGCGCTCGGTACTGGACGTGTACCGTGCGCCGGCGTTCCGCACGACGATCTCGCTGGTGCTCGTGCCGCATGCGATCTTCTTCGGCATCCAGGGCCTGTGGATCGGGCGCTGGCTGTCCGACGTGGCCCGCTTTCCGGACGGCGCCGTCGCCTACCTGCTGTACATGGGAATGGCGTCCGTGATCTTCGGCGCCATCGCCGTCGGCATGATCACGGAATGGGCCGGGCGGCGCGGCATCGAGGCGCTGGACGTGGCCGCCGTCGGCGTCGCGCTGTTCGTGCTCGTGCAGCTGGCGATCGTCTGCAACTGGCGGCCCAGCCTGCAGTTGCTGTCGGTGCTGTTCACGCTCGTGGGGACGATCACCGGCATCGAATACGCGATCGTCGCCCAGAGCCTGCCGCGCGCGCTGACCGGACGCGCCGCCACGTGCCTGAACCTCCTGATCTTCATCGGCGCCTTCCTCGTGCAGGCGGGCTTCGGATTGATCGTCGGCCTGTGGCGTCCCGACGCGGCCAGCCACTTCCCGGCGGTGGCCTACCGCGTCGCGTTCGGCGTGCTGGTGGTGCTGCAGCTGCCTGGCCTCGTCGGCTATGTCCTCAACTTCCTTCAGCGCCGTCAAGTAAAATGCGGCATCGTTATGCTCACCCAGAAGGAAGAATATGAGATTGGTTCGTTACGGTCGCCCCGGTAAGGAAAAGCCGGGCCTGTTCGACGAGGAAGGCCGCCTGCGCGACCTGTCCGGCGTGATCGAGGATGTCGATGCGGCGGTGCTGTCGGAAAAGGCGCTGCGCAAGCTCGCCAAGGTCGACTGGAAGACGTTGCCGCTGGTCCGCGGCAATCCCCGCCTGGGCGTGCCGGTCAAGGGCGTCGGCAAGTTCATCGGCATCGGCATGAATTACTCCGACCACGCGTCCGAGGTCGGCGCGCCGATCCCGAAAGAACCGATCATGTTCATGAAGGCGACGTCGTGCCTGTCCGGCCCCGACGATCCCGTCCAGCTGCCGAAAGGCTCGAAGAAGACGGACTGGGAAGTCGAGCTGGGCGTCGTCATCGGCACCCGCGCCCAGTACGTGGACGAGGCGGATGCGCTCAAGTACGTGGCCGGCTACTGCGTCGTCAACGACGTCTCCGAGCGCGCCTACCAGTTCGAACTGGGTTCGCAGTGGGACAAAGGCAAGGGCTGCGACACGTTCGGTCCCGTCGGTCCGTTCCTCGTGACGAAGGACGAGATCCTCGACGTGCAGGACCTCGATCTGTACCTGGAACTGAACGGCAAGCGCATGCAGACCGGGAACACGTCGAAGATGATTTTCACCGTGGCGCACATCGTCAGCTACCTGTCGCGCTTCATGACCCTGGAGCCGGGCGACATCATCAGCACGGGCACGCCGCCGGGCGTGGGCCTCGGCCGCAGCCCGCAGCGCTTCCTCAAGAAGGGCGACAAGCTGCGTCTCGGTATCGCCGGGTTGGGTGAGCAGCAGCAGGAAGTGGTGGCGTATCCGAAGGCCTGAGACGCATGAAACGTCGTCCCCGCGGAGGCGGGGACCCAAGTTCGTCGCTGAGCCGAATACTTGGGCCCCTGCCTGCGCAGGGGCGACGTTGTTTTAGACAGCCACTGATTTCAGCGCCTGTTCGACCGATTCTTTCAATCGCCCCACGATCTCGCCCAGATCCCCCTGCGTGACCACGAACGGCGGCGCCAGCAGCACATGATCGCCGTGGCGGCCATCGATCGTGCCGCCCATCGGATAGACCAGCAATCCATTCTCCATCGCGCGCGCCTTGATCGCCGCGTGCAATTTCAGCTCCGGCGCGAACGGCGCCTTGCTCTCGCGGTCGCGCACCAGTTCCAGCGCCAGGAACAGCCCGCGGCCGCGGATGTCGCCGACGTGGGGGTGGTCCTCGAATTCCTCGTCCAGCATGGCGCGCAGCGTCGCGCCGCGCAGGCGGACTTGCGTCAACAGGTCGTCGCGCTCGATCACCCGCTGGACGGCGAGGGCCGCCGCCGCCGCCACCGGATGCCCGATATAGGTGTGCCCGTGCAGGAACGCGCCGCTGCCGTTGCGCAGGCGTTCGACGATGGCGCCGTTCACGAGCACCGCGCCGATCGGCTGGTAGCCCGCACCCAGGCCCTTGGCCACGGCGATCAGGTCGGGCGCCACGCCGTCCTGCTCGATCGCGTACATGGTGCCCGTGCGGCCCATCCCGCACATCACCTCGTCGGCGATGAACAGGATGCCGTACTTGTCGCACAGTGCGCGCACGCCGCGGAAGTAGCCGGGCGTGGGCGGGATCGCGCCGCCCGTCGCGCCCACGACAGGCTCGGCGCAGAATGCAATCACGTGTTCCGGCCCTGCCTGCAGGATCGCCGCTTCCAGTTCGTCCAGCAGCATCGCCGTGTACTGCTCGACGGTCTGGTCGTCGGCGCGGCCGCGGTATTCGTAGCACGCCGATACCCGCTCGACGTCGATCAGGAGGGGCGCGAACGGCTGGCGGCGCCATTCATTGCCGCCCACGGCCAGCGCGCCGAGGGTATTCCCGTGGTAGCTCTGGCGCCGCGCGATGAACAGCGAGCGCTTGCTTTCTCCGCCTTCGACGACGTACTGGCGCGCCAGCTTCAGCGCCGTCTCCATCGCTTCCGATCCGCCCGATACGAGGTACACGCCCTTGACCCCGCTTGGTGCGTTCGCCACGAGGCAGTCGGCCAGTTCTTCCGCCACCTCGGTCGTGAAAAAGGCCGTGTGGGCATACGCGCAGCGATCGATCTGGCGGTGCATGGCCGCGATCACGTCCGGATGGCCGTGCCCGAGCGACGACACGGCCGCCCCGCCGCTGGCGTCGAGATAGCTGCGGCCGTCACGATCGTACAGATAGACGCCCGCGCCGCCGACCGCGACGGGCGGCGTCTGGCGCAGGCTGCGGTGCAGGATGTGAGTCATGAACGCTCCCTAAAAAGTTGACGATTGACAATAAAGGAGAACTGTCCGGATTCTTTTGATTTTTGCCTCAAGGCATGCGAATATTTTCGCCATGAACGACCGCCTCCGCCCGATTCCGCCGGAAGACTGGACCGACGCCCAGCGCGCCGCCGCCCAGGACATCATCAACGGCCCGCGTGGCGCGCTGTACGGTCCGTTCGTGCCGCTGCTGCGCAGCCCCGAGCTGATGGGCTATGCGCAAAAGCTCGGCGAATACCTGCGCTACCGCAGCGCCATCGGCGTCAGATTGTCGGAACTGGCGATCCTCGTCACCGCGCGCGAGTGGGACCAGCAGGTCGAGTGGGCGATCCACGCGCCGATCGCGCAGCAGGTGGGCGTCCCGCCCGACGTCATCGACGCCATCGCCCGGCGCGAGCGGCCGGCCGCGCTGCTCGTCGACGAAGCGGTAGTGTACGATTTCTGCGTCGAACTGCATCGCCACAAGCGCGTGTCGGACCGCGTCTACGACGACGCGCTGGCGCTGTTCGGCGAGCAGGGCGTCGTCGACCTGATGGGCGTGAACGGCTACTACACGTTTCTGGCGATGGTGATGAACACGGCGCGCACCGCGGTGCCGCCGTCGAGCGCGGCGCCGTTGCCGGACTAGGGTCAGCCGAGGGCAAAAAACAAAACGGCGGCACCGGGCCGCCGTTCGTTCACGCGCGCGGGTCGCGCCCGCGCGTCAGCCCAGCACGGTCT
Organism: Massilia sp. Root335; assembly: GCF_001425685.1. Lineage (GTDB taxonomy): Bacteria > Pseudomonadota > Gammaproteobacteria > Burkholderiales > Burkholderiaceae_D > Telluria > Telluria luteola. The sequence goes on from NZ_LMCY01000052.1 coordinate 85,071, forward strand.
TCAGCCACGCCGAGATATGCTCGACTTCCTCGAGGCACAGCGTGTGCTGCATGGCGTATTCGTGCCATTCGAGCCGGTAGCCGAGCGAGACGAGCAGGTCGCGCGACGCTTCGGCGCGGTTGAACGGCACCACGTTGTCGTAGCGGCCGTGCGCCATGAAGATCGGCGTCGCCTTGCTGGCTTCGGTGCATTCGGTCACCAGGCTGGCGGACAGCGGCACGTAGCCGGAGAGGCACAGGAGGCCCGCCAGCGTTTCCGGATGGCGCAGGCCCGTCTGGATGGCCATCGCGCAGCCTTGCGAGAAGCCGGCCAGGATGATGCGCAAGGCCGGGATGCCGCGCGCCTTTTCGCGCTCGATGAAGGCTTCGATGTCCTGCTGCGATGCGCGCAGGCCGCCCTCGTCCTCGCGCCGCGTCAGGTCCGCGTTCGTGATGTCGTACCACGAGCGCATCACGTAACCGTTGTTGACGGTGACGGGCATCGTCTTCGCGTGCGGGAAGATGAAGCGGATGCCGGGCAGGCCGGCCAGGTCCAGCTCGCGCACCATCGGCACGAAGTCGTTGCCGTCCGCGCCCAGGCCGTGCATCCAGATAATGGCGATTTCCGGGCTGTCGTTGGTCTCGATCTGGATGTGTTCGAGCAGTTCGCTCATGCAGAGTCCTCGTGTGTGATCAGGATGCGGCAGGACGCTGCGCCGATTTCGGGCGCCAGGCCTTGCAGACGTCCGGGTTGGTGTCGGCGTACGGGCCGCCAATCAGGTCGATGCAATACGGGACGGCCGCGAAGATGCCGCCCACGACGGTCTTGCCGTCGGCGTCCTTGAGGCCTTCCAGCGTTTCCTTGATCGACTTCGGCTGGCCCGGCAGGTTCATGATCAGCGCGGCGTGATCAAGCGTTTCGCGGATCACGGCCGTCTGGCGCGACAGGATCGCGGTCGGCACGAAGTGGAGGCTGATCTGGCGCATCTGTTCGCCGAAGCCGGGCATTTCCTTCGTGCCCACGGCGATGGTCGCTTCCGGCGTGACGTCGCGCCGCGCCGGGCCCGTGCCGCCCGTCGTCAGCACGAGGTGGCAGCGGACGGTATCCACCAGCTCGACCAGCGTCTGTTCGATGCTGGCGCGGTCGTCCGGGATCAGGCGGGTCTCGACGCGAAACGGGGTGACGAGCGCCGCGTCGAGCCATTCGCGCAGCGCGGGGATGCCCTTGTCCTCGTACACGCCGCCGCTGGCACGGTCCGAGACCGATACCAGGCCGACGACCAGTTCCTCGACCTTATTCTCCAGACTCATCGTCTTCGTCGTCCCCGGTATCGGCTTCGTCGTCGCCGGCGGCGGCTTTCGGCGCCTTGGCCAGGTCCTTCAGGATCTGGAAGATTTCGCGATAGGCCTTGGGCGGCTTGTTCTCGGCCTGTTCCTTGCGCGCATTGCGGATCAGGGTACGCAGGTGCTGCACGTCGAGATGCGGATGCTCTTCCAGCAGCTGGGTGAGGGCCTTGTCGTCGGCCAGCAGCTTGTCGCGGCGGCGTTCCAGCGCGTGCAGGGCAGCCGCCTCGGCCTTCGAGGTGCCTTTCCAGCTTTCGATGGTGCGCTGGATGACGGCAACCTCTTCCTCGTCGAGGGTGCGCATCAACTTGCCGACGAACTGCAGCTGGCGGCGCCGCCCTTCGTGGTTGGTGATGGTCTGGCACATGAGGATGGCGTCGCGGACGTCGTCCGGCATCGGGACGCGCTTGACGCGGTCGCGCGGCGCCTCGATGAGCTGTTCGCCGAGCTTCTGCAACTCGTTACTCTGGCGCTTGAGTTCGGACTTGGAGGGGCGGTCGTATTCCTGGTCGAACTCGTCGGAGCGGAAGCCGACGGAGCCGCGGTTTGCATTTGGCATGATGATCTAGATTCGACAGGCGCACGGCCCGTCGGTAAAAACAGTAAACGGCTGCTATGATAACTGTTTTAGGGCTCTGCTTTCGAAAAACACACATGAACGACACCGTCTTCACCCATACCCAGGATCAGCTCAAGCAGCTCGCACAGGACGTGCTGGCCATTGCCAAGGAAACGGGCGCCACCAATGCGTCGGTCGAGATCAGCGAGGGTAGCGGGCTGGCGGTGACAGTGCGCAAGGGCCAGATCGAAACCATCGAGCAGAACAAGGACAAGGGCATCGGCGTCACCGTCTACTGCGGCCAGCGCCGCGGCCATGCCAACACGTCCGACTTTTCGCGCGATTCGCTGCGGGCCACCGTCGAGGCGGCGTACAACATCGCCCGCTTCACGGCCGAGGACCCGGCCGCCGGCCTGCCCGACGCCGACCTGCTGGAAACGAACCCGCGCGACCTGCGCCTGTGCTACCCGTGGGACATCAGCGCCGCGGACGCCGTGGCCATCGCCCAGCGCTGCGAGGCGGCCGCGTTCGCCGTCGACAAGCGCGTCACCAACAGCGAGGGCGCCAGCGTCTACGTGCAGCAATCGCACTTCGTGGCCGCCAACTCGCTCGGCTTCTGCGCCGGCTACCCGTTCTCGCGCCACACGCTGTCGGTCGCGCCGATCGCCGGCAAGGGCGCCCACATGCAGCGCGACGACTGGTATTCTTCGGCGCGCGATCCCAAGAACCTGGGCGATCCGGAAAAGATCGGCCGCTACGCCGCCGAACGCGCCCTCGCGCGCCTGAACGCGCGCAAGCTCGACACCCGCACGTGCCCCGTGCTGTTCGAGGCACCGCTGGCCGCCGGCCTGCTGGGTGCATTCGTCCAGGCAACTTCGGGCGGCGCCCTGTATCGTAAATCGAGCTTCCTGCTCGATTCGCTGGGCCAGAGCATCTTCCCGTCCCACATCCAGATCGTGGAAGACCCGCACGTGATCGGCGGCGTGGGCTCGGCCCCGTTCGACGAAGAGGGCGTGCGCACCCAGCGCCGCAACGTCGTCAGCGACGGCGTGCTGCAGGGCTATTTCCTGTCGTCTTACTCGGCCCGCAAGCTGGGCATGCAGACGACGGGCAACGCGGGCGGCTCGCACAACCTGGAAATCATCTCCAGGGAGACGACGATCGCCGACGACTTCGAAGGCATGCTGCGCAAGATGGGGACCGGCCTGCTCGTCACGGAGCTGATGGGGCAGGGCACGAACTACGTCACGGGCGATTACTCGCGCGGCGCGTCCGGTTACTGGGTCGAGAACGGCGTCATCCAGTACCCGGTCGAGGAAATCACCATCGCCGGCAACATGAAGGACATGTTCCAGGCTATCGTCGGCGTCGGCAACGATGTGCTGACGCGCGGGAACAAGTCGACCGGGTCCATCCTGCTCGAGAAGATGGTCGTGGCGGGTAATTGACCGTTCGATATTGAAATGGTAGCGTGGTGTTTTTAACAAATCGTTAAAAACACCATGGCCGTCGTTACCTTTTCCCAGCCTTTCGACATGTCCGTCGTCCCGAACGACTGGACGCCGCCCGCGCCCGCGCAGAATGTCGAGCAGCTCGTCTTTACGAGCGGGACCCTGCGGCTCGAACTGGACAGCAAAGGCGCATCGCCCATTTCCCTGTTGTCCTACCAGAACGGACAATTGACCGGCGGCGTAGGCGAAATCCACTTGTCCAACGGTGCCGGGGAAATCCTGCGGATTGACACCGGATCGGGCGATCCCTATGACGTGTCGCATGCGCCCCTGGCCGGCACGCTCAAGGAGTGGCTCGCGTTGACGGGCATGTTCGACGAGCGCGACTATTTCACCGGCAGCGCGGGCAACGACGTGCTGCTCGCCGGTGGCGGCAATGACGTCATCCATTCAGGTGCGGGCGACGACCGCATCGACGCCGGTGCGGGCGACGACGCCATCTACGACGGTGGCGGCAATGACACCATCGATGGCGGCAGCGGTTTCGACAAAGCGATCTGGACGGGGGCGCTGTCCGACTACAAGGTGGCGCGCAGCGGCGACGTCTATACCGTCACGAGCCTGAAGGACGGCAGCGTCGATACGGTGACGAACGTCGAACGCCTCGATTTCGACGACAAGCTGATCGCCGCCGACGTCACGCCCGACAGCCCCGGCGGCCAGATCTTCCGCCTGTACCGCGCCGCGTTCGACCGTTTGCCGGACAACGCCGGGCTGCTGTACTGGACCCATGAGATCGGGCACGACGTCAAGCTGGACGCGATGGCGGACGCCTTCATCAAGTCGGGCGAATTCCAGACGCACTACGGCACGGGGCTGAGCAACCACGACCTCGTCGCGAAATTCTACGAGAACGTGCTGCACCGCGCCGCCGACCAGGCCGGCCTGGACTTCTGGACCGGCGCCCTCGACAGCCATGCGGCGACGAGCGCCCAGGTGCTGGCCGCGATCAGCGAAAGCCACGAAAACATCGACGGCACGGCGGCGCTGATCGGCAACGGGCTGGTGCTCGACCAGCCGCTCATGACCTGACGCCCGGCGCAGCGGGGCGTCTGCACGATCGGCGCTCAGCTGCGATAATCGCGGGTTCAAGTACGAAAGGAACCCATATGGACATTCTCGCCGCCGCCCGCAAACGCTACGCCGCCAAGGCCTACGACCCGACCCGCCGCGTTCCGGAAGAAACGATGCAGCAGATCTACGAAGTGCTGCGCAACAGCCCGTCGTCGGTGAATTCGCAACCCTGGCACTTCATCGTCGCCGGTACGCCGGAAGCCAAGGCACGCCTGGCCAAGGGCGTGCAGGGCCCGTACAGCTACAACGAGGCGAAGATCCTCAATGCGTCGCACGTGATCCTGTTCTGCACGCGCGTCGATGCCGAAGGCGGCCACCTGGAGCGCCTGCTCGAGCAGGAACAGCGCGACGGCCGCTTCAAGGACGATGCCGCCAGGGCTGGCCAGGCCAAGGGCCGCCTGGGCTACGTCAACCTGCACCGCTACACGCTGAAGGACTTGCCGCAGTGGTTCGAGAAGCAGGCCTATATCGCCCTGGGCAACGCCATGCTGGCCGCCAGCGCGCTGGGCGTGGACACGACGCCGATGGAAGGCCTCGACCCGGGCGCGCTCGACGCGGAACTGGGCCTGCACGAACAGGGCCTGTCCAGCCTCGTGCTGCTGGCCTTCGGCTACCATGCCGACAGCGATTTCAATGCCGCCCTGCCGAAGTCGCGGCTGGCGCAGGACCAGGTGTTCACGTTCCTGTAAGCGCAATAAAAAACGCCACGGTGCGGCAAGCGGCCGTGGCGTTCGTCTTTCCTGGACGGGGCCTGCGCCCCGTTTTTTATTTCTGCAGTTTGCGGATCGCCTGCAGCACCGGCTGCAGCACGGCGGCGCCGAGGCGCGCGCTGCGGGCGCCGTCCCAGCCGACCTGCGGATCCGGGTCGTTGGCATTGTCCTTGAACGGCAGTTCCAGGGTCAGCGACAGGCAGCCGAAGGCGTGCGTGACGTACGGCGAACCCATCGTCAGCACCTCGTCCGTGTACGGCTCCTTCGGATAGCCGTGGACGTCCTGGAAGTCGGGGCTGGCGATCATGAAGGCGTCCGAAAATGCCTGTTGCGCGGCGGCCTGCTCGGCGGTGAAGGTCGGCAGGGCATCGCTGCCGGCGATGAAGACGTAGGGCAGGCCCTCGTCGCCATGCACGTCGAGGCACAGGTCGACGCCCGTTTCTTCCATCTTCTTGCGGACCAGGAAGACTTCCGGGCTGCGTTCCATCGACGGGTTGAGCCACTCGCGGTTCAGGTTGGCGCCGGCCGCGTTCGTGCGCAGGTTGCCGCGCACGGAACCGTCCGGGTTCATGTTCGGCACGACGTAGAACACGGACTCCTTCAGCAACTGGCGGCCGAACGGGTGGGCCGGGTCGAGCAGGGCGTCGAGCATGCCTTCGACGAACCACTCGGCCATCGTCTCGCCCGGGTGCTGGCGCGCGATGACCCACACGTTCTTCTTGCCCGCGCCTTCGTCGCCGATGACGAGCAGGTTCAGGTCGCGGCCGTCGACGGTCGAGCCGAGGTCCAGCATGCGCACGTGCTCGGACAGCTGGGCGCGGTCGAGCAGCTCCAGGTGGCGCTCCCACGAATACGGCTCGAAATAGGCGTAATAGACGCTGTCCATGGCCGGCGTGTGCTCGATGGTGAGCGCCTGGCCGTCGAAGCTCGTCGGCACGCGGAACCAGTTGACGCGGTCGTAGCTGGCCATCGCGTTGTAGTCTTCCCAGCCCTTCGGGTAGGCGGACTTGCCGGCGTTGAGCAGGCGGATCGTGCACGGCTGCGCTTGCGCGCCCTGCAGGCGGAAGTAGAACCACTGGGTGATGTCGGCGTGCGAGTCCTTGCGGATGTTCAGGTCGATGGCGTTCGCGCTCGTGGCGTTCACGACCTCGATGGCGCCAGCGTCGAACTGGCTGCTGATCTTGATAGACATGGTGTGTCGTCCTGTTCTTGTTGGGTGTGAGGCGAGCATGATACCGCTTTCGCCGCGGGAAACCAGATGCTCTGCTGCCGCTCAATGCGTCGTGCCGGCGCATTTGTTACCGTTCTTGCTTGGCCGTATCGTATCGATGCGGCACGGGAGGATAGGCGATGAAGGATATTCGTGTGGCGCGGCCGGAAATCACGAGCATCGACCGGCGCGGCTTCTGGCTGCGCTGGCGCGACGAGGAATTGTATCTGCCGTTCGCCCTGTTCCCCTGGTTCGAGCACGCCACGGTGGCGCAGCTGTGCCGCATCGAACAACTGGGCCGCGAGTGCCTGTACTGGCCCGGGCTGGACCTGGAGCTGGCCCTGGACCGGATCCGCCATCCGATGGCGGCGGCGCAGTTTGCGCTGGATTGTTGAGTTGGCTCGTCGTTCCCGCGCCTTCGCGGGGGCGACGTTGTTTATTCAAGTTGCAGCCCGCCGAACCGCTCGGCCAACCCCGCATCCGCGCCCGGCGCTTCCGCATCCTCGCGCCGCAGCACATCCATCAGGTGCCGCTCGGCCGGCGCCCACACGAGGCGGTAGATCGCCTGCGCCAGCGCATACGCCTCCGACCCCGGCCATGGCCGCGGCAGCAGGGCCAGCGGGAGCATCGGATCGTGCAGCTGGACGCGGCGGTAGGCGTGGATCAGCAGCGTGCGCACGATGAAGGCCTGCTGCGGGTCCGGCGCCGGCTCCGTGCGCAGCAGGTCGAGCAGCGGCGTGAAATCCGCGATGAAGCGGCGGTAGCCGGCCATGACGCCGGACAGGTCCCAGCCTTCGCGCACCAGTTCCGCGAGCGGCCGCGCCCCGACGCCCGGCAGTTCCGTCGCGGCGCAAACGAACACCTTGCCGGCGCCGTCCACGCGGCGCAGCACCTCGGCCACGCCGTCCTGGTCGGCCGCCGGATGCGCCAGCAGGCCGGGAGCCAGCATGGCAAAGCCTTCCCATTCGAGTTCCTTGCGCACCGTCGCGCGCAGCGCGCTGTCGATGCTGCCGTTGGGCGCCAGCAGCAGGGTCCAGCGGCCGTCCCAGTCGACGCCGGGCGGCGCGTAGATGCGGCGGTTGGCGCGCGCGAAGCGGGGCTGGGCGTCGGGCTGCAGCGCGTAGCTGCTGCGCCGCCCCTCGCGATTGGCCACCAGCCAGCCTTCCTGGACGAGGCGGAACACGCTCGTGCGCACGAGCCGGTCCGTCGCCCCCAGCGGCGCCACGAGTTCGATCAGGCTGCCCAGCCACAGGCGGCCGCCGTGCGGCGCGATGGCGTCGCCGAAGATCGTCATTACGAGCGATTTGGAACGCGGCGGGTCGGTGCCGAGGAAGTGGTTGATCCACTGAAGGCTGCTGGGTTCGGTCATGGCGGCGATTTTACCCGGTCTCGATATGATTCAAAATTTCGCTATACATCACGATTCTTGTATCGTATTATGAATCGGAGCAGATGACAAACGGAGACTGACCATGTATGCCCAGATGGTGGAAACCGGCCTGAAACAGGTCCAGGCCCGCGCCGACATGAGCGCCGAAGAGCAGGCGTTCCAGGCGCGCATCGACGCCGGCGTGAAGATCGAAGCGAAGGACTGGATGCCCGAGGCGTACCGCAAGACGCTGATCCGCCAGATTTCCCAGCACGCCCATTCCGAGATCGTCGGCCAGCTGCCGGAAGGCAATTGGGTGACGCGCGCGCCGAGCCTGAAGCGCAAGTCCATCCTGCTGGCCAAGATCCAGGACGAGGCCGGCCACGGCCTGTACCTGTACAGCGCCGCGGAGACGCTGGGCGTGTCGCGCGACGAACTGCTGGAGGCCCTGCACGCGGGCCGCGCCAAGTATTCGAGCATCTTCAATTACCCGACCTTGACCTGGGCCGACATCGGTGCCATCGGCTGGCTGGTGGACGGTTCGGCCATCATCAACCAGATCCCGCTGTGCCGCTGCTCGTACGGCCCGTATGCGCGGGCGATGATCCGCGTCTGCAAGGAAGAGTCGTTCCACGCGCGCCAGGGCTACGACATCATGATGAAGCTGGCCCAGGGCACGCCCGAACAGAAGGCGATGGCGCAGGACGCCCTGAACCGCTGGTGGTGGCCTTCCTTGATGATGTTCGGCCCGTCGGACGCGGAATCCGTCAACAGCGCGCAGTCGACCGCTTGGCGCATCAAGCTGTTCTCGAACGACGAGCTGCGCCAGCGCATGGTCGACCAGACCGTGCCGCAAGCCGAATTCCTCGGCCTGACCGTCCCCGATCCGGACCTCAAGTGGAACGAGGAACGCGGCCATTACGACTTCGGCGCGATCGACTGGGACGAGTTTTATAACGTCCTCAAGGGCAACGGGCCGTGCAACAAGGAGCGCCTGCGTACGCGGGTAAAAGCGTACGAGGACGGCGCGTGGTTCCGCGAGGCGCTCGTGGCACACGCGGACAAACAGGCCGCCAGGAAGGCCGCCGCATAAGAATCAAACACTATATCGACACCGTCATCCCCGCGAAACCGTCGACCCGTGAAACCGTCGTCCCCGCGCAGGCGGGGACCCAATGTTCGTGCGGTTCGAAAAACTTGGGTTCCCGCCTGCGCGGGAATGACGGTCTTGCGCGGGAATGACGGTCTTGCGCTGGAACGATGGTCTTAACGGAGACACAAATGAGCAAAGAATGGCCCCTGTGGGAAGTCTTCATCCGCAGCCAGCACGGCCTCGCCCATAAACACGTGGGCAGCCTGCACGCACCGGATGCCGAAATGGCGATCAACAACGCGCGCGACGTCTACACGCGCCGCAACGAAGGCGTGTCGATCTGGGTCGTCAAGGCCGCCGACATCGTCGCCTCCAGCCCGGCCGACAAGGATGCGCTGTTCGAACCGTCGAACAGCAAGGTCTATCGCCACCCGACCTTCTTCCCGATGCCGGAAGAAGTCAAGAACCTGTGAGCGGACGGCGCATGGACGCGAAGCTCGAATACCTTTTGCGCCAGGGCGACAACGCGCTGATCCTGTCGCAGCAGCTGTCGCAGCTGTGCGGCAAGGGCCCGGCGCTGGAAGAGGACATGGCGCTGACCAACGTCGCCCTCGACCTGCTCGGCCAGACGCGCATGTGGCTCACGTATGCCGGCGAGATCGAAGGCCGCGGCCGCGACGAGGACCGTCTCGCCTACCTGCGCGATGCCGGCGAATTCCGCAACTGCCTGCTGGTGGAGCAGCCGAACGGCGACTACGCGCAGACATTGACGCGCCAGTTCCTGTTCGATACGTGGCACTACTTCCTGATGCGCGGCCTGCTGGATTCCAGCGACCGCCGCATCGCCGGGATCGCGGAAAAATCGGTCAAGGAAGTGACGTACCACCTGCGCCGCAGCGGCGACCTCGTCGTGCGCCTGGGCGACGGTACGGACGTCAGCCACCGCAAGATGCAGGACACGCTCGACGAGCTGTGGACGTATGCCGGCGAGATGTTCATCTACGACGACGTCGATCTCGCCATGGTCGAGCAGGGGGTCGCACCGGCCGCCGGGCCGCTGCGCACCGCGTTCCTGGGCCACGTGGCCGAGGTGCTGGAAGAGGCGACCCTGACGATGCCGCCGGTCGACGCCTACGTGCAGCGCGGCGGCAAGCAGGGCCGCCACACGGAGCGCCTCGGCTACATCCTGGCCGAGATGCAGTTCCTGCAGCGCGCCTATCCCGGCGTGGAATGGTGACGACCATGGACGCGCCGACCGTCACCGCCGACCAGGTCCGGGCCTGGCTGGGCGAGGTGCCCGACCCGGAGATCCCGGTGATCTCCGTCGTCGACCTGGGCATCGTGCGTGACGTGACGGTGGCCGGCGACGGCGCATGCGTCGTCACGATCACTCCGACGTATTCCGGCTGCCCGGCCATGGACGTCATCGCGGAAGACATCGAACGGGCCCTGCGCGCACGCGGCGTGGACCGCCTGCGCATCGCCACCCGCCTGTCGCCCGCATGGACGACGGACTGGATGAGCGACGCGGGCAAGGCCGCACTGAAGGGCTACGGCATCGCGCCGCCGGTGCAGCAGGTGATCGACATCAGCGCTCTGGCTCACGGCGTGAAGCGCCACGCGATCCGGCCGCCCGACGTCGCGTGCCCGCACTGCGGCTCGATGCACACGCGCCTGACCAGCCAGTTCGGCTCGACGCCGTGCAAGGCGCTCTACCAGTGCCTCGATTGCCGCGAGCCGTTCGACTACTTTAAATGCCATTGAGGCCCACATGAGCAAGTTCTACCCATTGACCGTGGCGAACGTGAAGCACGAGACGCGCGACGCCATCGCCGTCACCTTCGACGTGCCCATGCCGCTGCGTGAGGCGTTCCAGTACCGCCAGGGCCAGCACCTGACGTTGCGCGCGACGATCGACGGCGACGAGGTGCGCCGCTCATATTCGATCTGCTCGGCCGTGCAGGACGACCGCCTGCGCGTCGCCATCAAGCGCGTGCAGGGCGGGCTGTTCTCGACCTGGGCCAACGAATGCATCCGGCCCGGCGTCACGCTGGACGTGATGCCGCCGGAAGGCCGGTTCAACCTGCCGCTCGAACCGGACAGCCGCCGCCACTACCTGGCCTTCGCGGCCGGCAGCGGCATCACGCCGATCCTTTCGATCGTCAAGACGACCCTGATCGCCGAGCCGCACAGCCGCTTCACCGTGTTGTACGGGAACCGCGCAACGTCGTCCGTGATCTTCCGCGACGAGCTGGCCGAGCTGAAGGACCAGTACCTGGAACGCCTGAACCTCGTCTACGTGATGAGCCGCGAGCAGCAGGACATCGAATTGTTCAGCGGCCGCATCACGCAGGACAAATGCCGCCAGTTGTTCCAGCGCTGGCTGCGCGTGGAAGACGTCGACTACGCCTTCATCTGCGGCCCGGAAGACATGATGCACGGCGTGTCCGCCGCGCTGCAGGAAGCGGGCATGCCGAAAGAGCGCATCCGCATCGAACTGTTCGCGGCAGGCGGCGCGCAAGAGCCGCGCAAGCCGCGCCGCGAGGCGGCAAGCGAGGCGCACCACCTGACCGAAGTCACCGTGATCATGGACGGCAACCACGCCAGCTTCACGATGGACCGCGACAAGGAATCGCTCCTCGACGCCGGCCTGCGCGCGGGCATCGACATGCGCTACTCGTGCAAGGGCGGCGTGTGCTCGACGTGCCGCTGCAAGGTGCGCGAGGGGCAGGTCGACATGGACGTCAACTATGCGCTGGAAGACTACGAAGTCGCGCGCGGCTTCGTGCTGAGCTGCCAGAGCTTTCCGGTGACGGACAAGGTCGTCGTCGATTTCGACGTGGTCGAATAAAAAAAGGAGACACGCATGACCTACGAAACCATCCGGTTCGCCATCGAATCCGGCATCGCCACCTTGACCCTGAACCGCCCCGAGCGCCTGAACAGTTTTACCCAGGCCATGCACGGCGAAGTGCGCGACGCGCTGGCGCGCGTGGAACAGGACAAGAGCGTGCGCGTGCTGCTGCTGACGGGCGCCGGGCGCGGATTCTGCGCCGGCCAGGACTTGAACGACCGGGCCGTCGAGCCGGGCGCGCCGGGCGTCGACCTGGGCGAATCCGTCGAAAAATTCTATGCGCCGCTCGTGCTCACCTTGCGCAGCCTGCCGCTGCCCGTGATCTGCGCCGTCAACGGCGTGGCCGCGGGCGCCGGCGCCAACCTGGCGCTCGCGTGCGACATCGTGCTGGCCGCGAAGTCGGCCAGCTTCATCGAAGCGTTCTGCAAGCTGGGGCTGATCCCCGACACGGGCGGCACGTGGGTGCTGCCGCGCCTGATCGGGCCGGCCCGCGCGATGGGTCTCGCGCTGCTGGGCGACAAGCTGCCGGCCGAAAAGGCCGAGGAATGGGGCCTCATCTGGCGCTGCGTGCCGGATGAATCGCTGATGGACGAAGCGCTGGCGATGGCCCGCCACTTCGCGAGCGCGCCGACGAAAGGTTTGGCGTTCACCAAGCGCGCGATGCAGGAAAGCTGGACGAACACGCTGGAACAGCAACTGCAGCTGGAAGGGAACATGATGCGGGAACTGGGCTACAGCCACGATTACCGCGAAGGCGTGAGCGCGTTCATCGCCAAACGCCAGCCACAGTTCAAAGGGGAGTGAGCATGGCCGAGGGATTGGACAAGAACAGCGTCGTCGCCGTCATCGGCAGCGGCGCGATGGGCGCGGGCATCGCCCAGGTGGCGGCCGTTGCCGGGCACCGGGTGCGCCTGTACGACACCCGTCCGGAAGCCGTCGGGCAGGCCATCGCCGGCATAGTCAAGGCCCTTGCACGGCTCGTCGAAAAAGGCCGCATGGGCGCGGCGGAAGCGGATCTCGCGCGCGAACGGGTGCTGCCCATGCGCGCGCTCGACGAGGCGGCCGACGCCGCGCTGGTGGTCGAGGCGGTGGTCGAGAACCTGGACGTCAAGCGTGCCCTGTTCGCCGAACTGGAAGACATCGTGGGCCCGGGCTGCATCCTCGCCACGAACACGTCGTCGATTTCCGTCACGGCCATCGGCGCCGCCCTGAAGCGCCCGGAACGCCTCCTCGGCATGCACTTCTTCAATCCGGTGCCGCTGATGGCGCTGGTCGAAGTGGTCTCCGGCGTCGCCACCGACAAGGCCTGTGCCGACACGGTCTGCGCGACGGCCGCGGCCTGGGGCAAGAACCCGGTGCATGCGCAGTCCACGCCCGGCTTCATCGTCAACCGCGTGGCGCGGCCCTATTATGCCGAGGCGCTGCGCCTGCTGCTCGAACGCGCCGCCGATCCGGCCACGATCGACGCCGTGATGCGCGACTGCGGCGGTTTCCGCATGGGCCCGTTCGAGCTGATGGACCTGATCGGCCACGACGTCAATTACGCCGTCACGCAATCCGTCTTCAATGCCTACTACGGCGATCCGCGCTTCGCGCCGTCCGTCGTGCAGCAGGAACTGGTGAATGCCGGCTTCCTGGGCCGCAAGGCCGGGCGCGGATTCTACCGCTATGGCGAGGGCGTGGCGATGCCGCAGGCGCAGGCCGAAGCGGCGCAGGCGTGCCAGGAGAACGTGCGCGTGACGCATGCCGGCGCCCATCCGCTGTTCGACGCGCTCGCGACGCGCCTGCGCGACGCCGGTATCGCGGTGACGGCGGCGGACGGCGCAGTCCCGGCCTTCCACGCGGGCGGCGCCATCTTCCTGACGGACGGCCGCAGCGCCACGCAGCGCGCGTTTGATGACGGCAACCCGGACACGATCCTGTTCGACCTGCTGCTCGACCCGTCCCAGGCCACGCGCATCGCGCTGGCGCGCGCGGACCAGTGCAGCGACGCCGCCTGGCACGCCGCCGTCGGCCTGTTCCAGAAGGCCGGCTTCACCGTGTCCCGCCTCGACGACGTGCCGGGCATGGCCGTGATGCGCACCGTCGCGATGCTGGCCAACGAGGCACTCGATGCCGTCAACCAGGGCGTGTGCTCCGCGGCCGCCGTCGACATCGCGATGCAGAAGGGCGTGAACTATCCGCGCGGTCCGCTGGCGTGGGCCGATGCAGTCGGCCTGCGGCACGTGTTCACCGTGCTGGCCAACCTGGGCGCGGCGTATGGCGAGGACCGCTACCGCGTGTCGCCGCTGCTGCGCCGCAAGCTGGCCGCCAACCCCGACGGAGCACGCATCCATGCACGGTAATCCGCAAGCGCTGGCCGAACTGGCCGGCAAGACGATGTACGAACGCGACCCGGCCAGCCAGGCCCTCGGCATGACGCTCGACGCGATCCGTCCCGGCTACGCGCGCATGCGCATGCGGGTGCGCGACGACATGCTGAACGGCCACGGCACCTGCCACGGCGGCTACATCTTCATGCTGGCCGACAGCGCGTTCGCGTTCGCCTGCAATTCGCACAATTTGAATACCGTGGGCGCCGGCTGCACGATCGATTACCTGGCGCCCGGCCGCGCGGGCGACGTGCTCGTGGCGGAAGCGGTCGAGCAGGCGCTGTCCGGCAAGACGGGTGTCTACGACGTCGTCGTGACGGACGGGGACGGGCGCAAGGTCGCGCTGCTGCGCGGGAAGTCGCATCGCGTCGCCGGCCAGGTCGCGCCGGTCGATATGTAAAACTTGGGAGAGAACGATGGTGCAACGCATTCCGCAACCCGGCGAACTGGAGCCGATCGAGCGCGCCAGCCGCGACGAACTGCAGGCCTTGCAGCTGGAACGGCTGAAGTGGAGCCTGACGCACGCCTACGAAAACGTGGCGCACTACCGCCGCGCGTTCGATGAAGCGGGCGTGCACCCGGACGACCTGAAGACGCTGGCCGACCTGGCGAAATTCCCGTTCACGGAAAAGAAGACGCTGCGCGACAATTATCCGTTCGGCCTGTTCGCCGTGCCGCGCGAGCAGGTCGTGCGCGTGCACGCGTCGTCCGGCACGACGGGCAAGCCGACCGTCGTCGGCTACACGCGGCGCGACATCGACACGTGGGCGAACGTCGTCGCCCGTTCGATCCGCGCGGCCGGCGGCCGGCCCGGCGACATGGTGCACATCGCCTACGGCTACGGCCTGTTCACGGGCGGCCTCGGCGCCCACTACGGCGCCGAACGCCTCGGTTGCACGGTCGTGCCGATGTCGGGCGGGCAGACGGAAAAGCAGGTCCAGCTGATCCAGGATTTCAAGCCGTCGATCATCATGGTGACGCCGTCGTACATGCTGAACATCGTCGAGGAATTCCGGCGCCAGGGCCTCGATCCGGCCGCGTCGTCGCTCAAGGTCGGCATCTTCGGCGCCGAGCCGTGGACGAATGCCATGCGCAGCGAGATCGAAGCGCGCGCCGGTATCGACGCCGTCGACATCTACGGGCTCTCGGAAGTGATGGGGCCGGGCGTGGCGAGCGAATGCATCGAAGCGAAGGACGGCCCCGTGATCTGGGAAGACCATTTTTATCCCGAGATCATCGACCCCGACACGGGCGAGGTGCTGCCGGACGGGGAAGAGGGCGAGCTCGTATTCACGTCGCTCACGAAGGAAGCGCTGCCGATCGTCCGCTACCGCACGCGCGACCTCACGCGGCTCTTGCCGCCCACCGCACGCTCGATGCGCCGCATGGGCCGCATCAGTGGACGCTCGGACGACATGCTGATCATCCGCGGCGTGAACGTATTCCCCAGCCAGGTCGAGGAACTCATCCTGCAGATGCCCGCGCTGGCGCCGCACTACCAGCTCGTCGTCACGCGCGACGGCCACCTCGACGCGCTGGCCGTGCATTGCGAGCTGCGCGAAGGCGATGCGGCGGCGGACGCCGATGCGCTGGCCCGCGACCTGCAGCACCGCATCAAGACCTACATCGGCGTGACGACCGCCGTGACGCTGTTGCCGGCGCAAGGCATCGAGCGCTCGCCGACGGGCAAGGCGCGCCGCGTGGTCGACAAGCGACCCAAACACCAATGAGGAGATTCCAGCATGACTGACGCATTCATCGTCGACGCCATCCGCACCCCGTTCGGCCGCTTCGGGGGCGCCTTGTCCGGCGTACGCGCGGACGACCTGGCCGCGCTGCCGATCGCCGCGCTCATCGAACGCAATCCCGGCGTCGACTGGTCGCAGGTCGACGACGTGCTGTACGGCTGCGCCAACGGCGCCGGCGAGGATAACCGCAACGTCGCGCGCATGGCCGCGCTGCTGGCCGGCCTGGCACCAATCGTGCCCGGCTCCACGATCAACCGCCTGTGCGGCTCCAGCCTGGATGCCGTCGGCAGCGCCGCGCGCGCCATCCGCGCCGGCGAGGCGAACCTGATCGTCGCCGGCGGCGTCGAGAGCATGACGCGCGCGCCGTTCGTGATGGCCAAGGCCGACAGCGCATTCTCGCGCACCGCGAAGATCGAGGACACGACGATCGGCTGGCGCTTCGTGAACCCGAAGATGAAGGCGCAGTATGGCATCGACTCGATGCCGGAGACGGCCGAGAACGTGGCGCGCGAATTCGGCATCGCGCGCGGCGACCAGGACGCGTTCGCGCTGCGCAGCCAGCAGCGCTGGGCCGCGGCGCATGCGGCCGGCGTGTTCAAGGACGAAATCGTGCCGGTGACCATCCACGGGCGCAAAGGCGAATCGCGCGTGTTCGACACCGACGAGCACCCGCGCCCGGACACGAGCCTGGAATCGCTGGCCCGCCTGAAAGGTGTCGTGGCGCCGGACGGCACGGTCACCGCCGGCAACGCGTCCGGCGTCAATGACGGCGCCTGCGCGCTGCTGATGGCGTCCGGCGCGGCCGTGGATCAATATGGCTTGACGCCGCGTGCCCGCGTCGTCGGCATGACGACGGTGGGCCTGGCGCCGCGCATCATGGGCTTCGGCCCGGCGCCCGCGACGAAGAAACTGCTGGCGATGACGGGCTTGACGATCGGCCAGATGGACGTGATCGAACTGAACGAGGCGTTCGCGTCGCAAGGTCTGGCCGTGCTGCGCGACCTGGGCCTGCCGGACGATGCCGCGCACGTGAACCCGAACGGCGGCGCCATCGCCATCGGCCACCCGCTGGGCGCATCCGGTGCGCGGCTCGTGACGGCGGCCGTCAACCAGCTGCACCGCACCGGCGGCCGCTATGCGCTGTGCACGATGTGCATCGGCGTCGGCCAGGGCATCGCCCTGATCGTGGAACGCGTGTAAGGAAGAACGACATGGTCAAGGTCTACGAGATCGACGGCCTGCGTCCCGTCGTGCACCCGACGGCGTACGTGCACCCGACGGCGGTGCTGATCGGCGACGTGATCGTCGGTCCGCGCTGCTATGTCGGGCCGCTCGCGTCGCTGCGCGGCGACTTCGGCCGCCTGATCCTGGAAGAGGGCGCCAACGTGCAGGACACGTGCGTGATGCACGGCTTTCCGGAGGACGACACGGTCGTCGAGGCGGATGGCCACATCGGCCACGGCGCCGTGCTGCACGGCTGCCGCGTGGGACGCAATGCCATGGTCGGGATGAATGCCGTCGTGATGGACAAGGCCGTCGTCGGCAGCGAATCGATCGTCGGCGCGGCGGCCTTCGTCAAGGCCGGCATGGTCATCCCGCCGCGCAGCCTCGTGCTGGGGGCGCCGGCGAAGATCGTACGCGCCGTGTCGGACGACGAAATCGCGTGGAAGAGTTATGGCACGCGGCAGTACCACGACCTGAACGTCAGGTCGATGCGTACGATGCGCGAAGTCGAGGCGTTCACGGACGTGGAGCCGGACCGGCAGCGCATCGTGTTCGATGAGCCGCACAAGCCGAAAAAGTAGCCGCGTTGATACACGCTGAACTTAGGTTCCCGCCTTCGCGGGAACGACGGTAATTTTAGGACTCGTGCTTAAGAACGTCGTCCCCGCGGAGGCGGGGACCCAAGTCAAGCAACAGAAACCGCACGATAAACGATGTGATCCACCTCCCGGAGGAGACAAGAAATGACCCCCACCCTGCAAAGCCTGATCGCCGGCCGCTGGCTCGGCAGCCAGGCGCACCAGCCGCTGCACAGCGCCCTGGACAACCAGCTGATCTACCACACGCACGCCGACAGGATCGACTTCGGCGAGGCCGTCGCGTATGCCCGCAAGACGGGCGTGCAGGCGCTCATGCGGATGGATTTCCAGCAGCGCGCCCAGCGCCTGAAAGCCCTCGCCGCGTACCTGATGGAGCGCAAGGAAGAGCTGTACGATATCTCGCACCTGACGGGCGCCACGCGGCCGGACAGCTGGGTCGACGTCGAAGGCGGCATCGGCACCCTGTACGCGTATGCCAGCATCGGCGGGCGCGAGCTGCCGTCGTCGAACGTGCTGCACGAAGGCCCGGCCATGGCGCTCGGCAAGCGGGGCGGCTTCGCGGGCACGCACATCCTCGTGCCGCGCGGCGGCGTGGCCGTGCACATCAACGCTTTCAATTTCCCGATCTGGGGCCTGCTGGAGAAATTCGCGCCGAGCTTCCTCGCCGCCATGCCCTGCATCGCCAAGCCGGCCACCGCCACCAGCTATCTCACGCATGCGGTCGTGAAGATGATGATGGAATCGAACCTGCTGCCGGAAGGCTGCCTGCAGCTCGTCATCGGTTCGACGGGGGACCTGCTGGACCGCCTGAACGGCTTCGACGCGGTCACGTTCACCGGCTCGGCCGACACGGCCGCCAAGCTGCGCGGCAATGCGAACCTGATCCGCGAATCCGTGCCGTTCACGGCGGAGGCGGATTCGCTCAACGCCGCCATCCTCGCGCCCGACGTCACGCCGGACGACGAGGAGCTCGACCTGTTCGTCAAGGAAGTGGCGCGCGAGATGACGGGCAAGGCGGGCCAGAAGTGCACCGCGATCCGCCGCGTGATCGTGCCCGGGCACCTCGTCGACGTCGTCGGCGAGCGCCTGCGCGCGCGCCTCGCGAAGATCGTCGTGGGCAATCCGAAGGTCGAGGGCGTGCGCATGGGCGCGCTCGCGTCGCTGGACCAGCAGCGCGACGTCAGCGAACGCGTGGAGATGCTCGCGCGCGGCAACGAGGTGCTGTTCAGCGCCCGCGACGGGTTCGATCCCGTCGGCGAAGGCGCCGCGGCCGGCGCCTTCTTCGCGCCCACGCTCCTGTTGTGCCGCAACGGGATGGATAACGACGCCGTGCACGATATCGAGGCCTTCGGCCCCGTCAGCACGATGATGGCCTACCGCGACATCGACGAGGCGCTGGCGCTGGCCGCGCGCGGCAAGGGCAGTCTGGTGACGACGCTGGTCACGAAGGACCCGGCCATCGCGGCGCACGCCGTGCCCATCGCGGCGGCATCGCATGGCCGCGTGCACATCCTCGACCGCGTCGCGGCCGTCGATTCGACGGGCCACGGCTCGCCGCTGCCGATGCTCAAGCACGGCGGTCCGGGCCGCGCCGGCGGTGGCGAGGAACTCGGCGGTATCCGCGCGGTCAAACATTTCCTGCAGCGGGCGGCGGTGCAAGGGTCGCCGACGATGCTGGCCGCAGTCACGGGAGAATACGTGCGCGGCGCGGCCGTCAAGGAATCGGACGTGCACCCGTTCCGCCGCTATTTCGAAGACCTGGAGATCGGCCACTCGCTGCTGACGCACCGCCGGACCGTCAGCGAGGCCGACATCGTCAACTTCGGCGGCGTGTCGGGCGATTATTTCTACATGCACTTCGACGAGATCGCGGCGCGCGACACGCAGTTCGGCAAGCGCATCGCGCACGGCTATTTCGTGCTGTCGGCGGCGGCGGGCCTGTTCGTGTCGCCGGCACCGGGTCCCGTGCTGGCGAACTACGGCCTCGACAACCTGCGTTTCGTGGCGCCGGTGGCGATCGGCGACACGATCCGCGCGCGCCTCACGTGCAAGCGCAAGGTCGACCGCAACCGTACGGACGACCAGGGGCGCGGGCAGGGCGTGGTCGCGTGGGACGTGCAGGTAACGAATCAGAACGACGAACTCGTCGCAAGTTACGATATCCTGACGCTGGTGCAAAAACGCGGCTGAGGAGGGTCCGAAGCCGCGCGTGAAACTGAAAGGGACCTCGAAAAACCGTCGCCAGGTTTTCGACGTTCCGTGAAAGGAGTGATCCATGTCGCGGCTAGACCTGAGCAGTATTCCCGTGCTGACCGGTACCGGGTATCCCGATCCCTTTGCCGAAGCCGTCAACGGCCGCAGTCGGCAGTCGCTGGGCGATGCCGGCGGCCTGACCCAGTTCGGCGCCAACCTCGTCGAACTGCAGCCCGGCGCGGCCTCGGCGCAACGCCACTGGCACAGCCACGAGGACGAATTCGTGATGGTCGTGTCCGGCGAACTGACGCTGGTCACGGACGAAGGCGAAACCTTGATGCGCGCGGGCGATTGCGCGGCCTTTCCGGCCGGGCGGCCGAACGGCCACCAGCTCATCAACCGGGGCTGGGGCAATGCGCTGTTCCTGTGCGTCGGCTCCCGTAACCAGGAGGACCAGGCCCAGTATCCGGACATCGACCTCGTCTACAGCGGCAAGACCGACAGCTATTTTCACCGCGACGGTACGCCCTATCCCAAGCGCGACACGCGCACGTCGGCCATGCCGGGCGCGGGCGAGGGCGCGGCCATCGAAACGGACGAAAAAACGCTGGAGCCGCGCGTGTTCCGCGCCGACCACGGGGAGCAGGCCGGCGTCAGTCCGGACGAACCGCGCTAGCCAACCGCTGTTCCGCCGTCACGCGCGGCGCTGCACGCGCAGCAGGCCGTCCGCCGTCGTCGCGGCGCACAGGTCCGCATAGTCGAGGACCGCGCTCACGTCCGTCTCGAGCGGATGCGCATGCGTGACCGTCACGACGATGCTCGCCATGCCGGCCGCCGCGGCCGAGCGCAGGCCGGCCAGCGTGTCCTCGAACACGAGGCAGTCCTTCGGTTCCACGCCGAGCTTGCGCGCACCCAGCAGGAAGGGATCGGGCGCCGGCTTGCCCCGCTCGACGTCTTCGGCGGCCACCAGCACGGCCGGCCGCGGCAGGCCGGCCGCGGCGATGCGCGCTTCGGCCAGCGCCCGCGGCGCGGAGGTGACGATGGCCCAGCGCCGTGCCGGCAGGCTGGCGACGAAGGCGGCGGCGCCTTCGATGGCTTCGATCCCGGCCACGTCCTCGATCTCGGCCAGGGTGATGCGCGCGGCTTCCGCCACCGGATCGACGCCGGGCAGTTCCAGGGCGCGGATGGTGTCCTCGGTGCGCTTGCCGTGGATGGTGGGCAGGAAGGCGGCCACGTCGAGCCCGTGGCCGGCGGCCCAGTCGCCCCAGACGCGCTCGGCGGCCTTGATGGAAGTGAGGAGGGTGCCGTCCATGTCGAACAGGAAGGCGGAAAAATCGCGTTGGGGCAGGTCGGGCGTTGCGGTCATGGATCGTTCTGGTGGGTGGTAATCTTGCGTTCGTAGCGGTCGTGCGCGTGCTGGCTGATGAAGGTCGACAGTCCGCGCCCGGCCCGGGCCAGCTCGTGCATCCTGGCGATATTGGCCGCGCCGGCACTGTCTTCCGTGTAGAGATAGCGGTCGCCGTTCCTGAACTGGACGACGATCCGGCCGGCGTCGATGTCGTAGGCGACGACGCCGGATTCACGACTCTGGTTGCCGTAGCGTTGCATGGCGTCCTCCGACCGAACGGTTGTCCGGTCGGATTCTACCCATTTTTATTCCGCCAACTGGCCCCGCACGCGCGCGATGGCCGCACGCACCTGGTTCGGCGCCGTGCCGCCCACGTGGTCGCGGGCCGCGACCGAGCCTTCCAGCGTCAGCACGGCGAACACGTCCTGTTCGATCAGCGGCGAGAACTCGCGCAGGCGCTCCAGCGACATCTCCGACAGGTCGCACCCGGCGTCGTCGCACGCGCGCACGGCATGCGCCACGGCTTCGTGGGCGTCGCGGAACGGCAGGCCCTTCTTGACGAGGTAGTCGGCCAGGTCGGTCGCCGTCGCATACCCCTGCAGGGCGGCCGCGCGCATGTTCTCGGGCTTCACCGAGATGCCGGACGCCATGTCGGTGAAGATGCGCAAGGTGTCCAGCACGGTGTCGACCGTGTCGAACAACGGTTCCTTGTCTTCCTGGTTGTCCTTGTTGTAGGCCAGCGGCTGGCCTTTCATCAGGGTCAGCAGGCCCATCAGGTGGCCGTAGACGCGGCCGGTCTTGCCGCGCGCCAGTTCCGGCACGTCCGGGTTCTTTTTCTGCGGCATGATCGACGAGCCGGTGCAGAAGCGGTCGGCGATGTCGATGAAGCCCACGCGCGGACTCATCCACGTCACCAGCTCTTCCGACATGCGCGAGATGTGCATCATCAAGACCGATGCGGCGGCCGTGAACTCGATCGCGAAATCGCGATCAGATACAGCGTCGAGCGAGTTGTGGCAGACGTCCTCGAAGCCGAGGGTCCTGGCCACGCGCAGGCGGTCGATGGGGAAGGTGGTGCCCGCCAGGGCGGCGGCACCCAGCGGCAGGCGGTTCACGCGGCGGCGCGTGTCCGCCATGCGCTCGGCGTCGCGGCCGAACATCTCCACATAGGCCAGCAGGTGGTGGCCGAACGTCACCGGCTGCGCCACCTGCAGGTGCGTAAAGCCCGGCATGATGGTGTCCGCGTTGCGTTCCGCCAGATCGGTCAGGGCGCCGCGCAGGCCTTTCAGCAGGGTCAGGATGTCGTCGATGGCGGCGCGCAGGTACAGGCGGATGTCGGTCGCGACCTGGTCATTGCGGGAGCGGCCCGTGTGCAGGCGCTTGCCGGCGTCGCCGACGAGTTCCGTCAGGCGTTTTTCGATGTTCAGGTGCACGTCTTCCAGGTCGAGCAGCCACTCGAACTTGCCGGCTTCGATTTCGCCGCGGATCTGGGCCATGCCGCGTTCGATCTCGGCGCGGTCCTCGGCGCTGATGATGCCCTGGGCGGCCAGCATCTCGGCGTGGGCGAGCGAACCCTGGATGTCGAACAGGGCCAGGCGCTTGTCGAAGAAGACGGACGCGGTGTAGCGCTTGACGAGGTCGGAGACGGGTTCGGAGAAGCGAGCCGACCAGGCTTCCGCTTTTTTGGCAAATTGTTCAGTCATGATGGGAGACGGTGAGGGGATTTTCTTGGATTCCTGATTATAAACTGTGCAGACGCGCCCCCGGCGAATCGGCACCGTCGACTTTTCCGTTGATAAACATAACGATCGGAGACGACCATGCGGGCAAGGGTACGGCAAGTGCCGGCGGATCGTGAACGTGCCGTGGCGCGTCGAGGTTGCATCGCTGCGCTTGCCGGGGCGCTATCTGCCCCGGCGCTGATCCGATCATGCACGCACGATTGACCGAATCGTCCGCGCGGACCGGAACGGGGCTAGAATTGGTTTTTTTACCAGATTGACGGTGCGGCGTGTCCATGATTTCAACCACCAACGATTCCAGTTTCCAGGTCAGCACCGACCGGACGCGGCTCGATATTCCGATGATCTACCGCTTCCTCAGCGAGCAGTCGACCTGGGCCGTGGGTATCTCGCGTCCCGTGGTCGAGCGCTCGATCGAGAATTCGCTGTGCTTCGGCGGCTACCTCGACGATCGCCAGATCGCATTTGCGCGGGTCGTTACCGACTATGCGACCGTGGCCCACCTGGTCGACGTCTTCGTCGTTCCGGAGTACCGCGGACGCGGCTATGCCAAGCAGTTGATCCGCGTCGTGATGGAGCATCCGAGCCTGCAGCGGCTGCGGCGCTTCACCCTCAACACGAGCGACGCGCACAGCCTGTTTGCCCGCTTCGGATTCGCGCCGTCGCAACGTCCGGACAGCCTGATGGAGCGCTACTACCCGAACATATATCTTTCCTGACCGGACTCAACACGGCGACAGTCCTCTAGAATCAGTCTTACGATCTGTCCGTCGGTTCAATGTTGAATCTGGGAAGGATTTTATGGTTCGCTCCGCGCTGCGACTTCTGCTGGCCGTGCTGCTGCTGGCCGGCGCGCCCTGGTGCGCCGCCGTCGACGCGGCGCCGCCCAAGGGATCCCTCGTCATCATCGGCGGGAATCTGCGTCCCGCGAATGGCCCCGTGTGGGAACGCATCATCCAGCTGGCGGGCGGCAAGGGCGCGCGCATCGCCGTGTTCGCGTCGGCGTCGGGGATGCCCGAACGGTCCGGCAAGAGCCTCGTCGAACGCCTCGACAGCTATGGCGCCAAGGCGTTCTTCGTACCCGTCGCCGTCAAGCTGTCCGGCAGCGACTACCAGGCCGCGGCCGACGATCCGGGCCTGGCCGAAGCGGTGCGCGGCGCGAACGGCGCGTTCTTCGCTGGCGGCGACCAGAGCCGCATCACCCGCGCCCTGCGCCACGAGGACGGCAGCAATACCCGCGTGCTCGATGCCCTGTGGGACATGTACCGCGGCGGCGGCGTGATCGCCGGCTCCAGCGCGGGCGCCGCCATCATGAGCAGCACGATGTTCGGCCGGCCCAAGGCCGTTTTGGCCACGCTCAAGCTGGGCGTGGCGGAGGGGCAGGAGATCATGGACGGGCTCGGCTTCATCGGCGACGACGTGTTCATTGACCAGCACCTGCTCGTGCGCGGCCGCTTCGCGCGCATGCTGCCCGCCATGCTCAAGAAGGGCTACAAACTGGGGCTGGGCATCGACGAGGACACGGCGATGGTCGTGCTGCCCAGCCGCGACGTCGAGGTGATCGGCTACAAGGGCGCGCTCGTGCTCGACCTGGCGGATGCGACCGTGCACGAAGGCGCGTTCAACGTGACCAACGTGCGCGTCAGCTACCTCGACAACGGCGACCGCTTCAACATCGCCACGCACGAATACACGCCGTCCGAGGACAAGGCCGACGGCAAGCTCGACCCCTCGCGGCCGTACTACCGCGAGCCCCTGTTCACCGCCGACATCCTCGGCAACAGCACCGTCGTCGACCTGATGAGCAAGCTGATCGACAGCGACCAGCCGGACGCCATCGGCATCACGCTCGGCAGCCCGAACGGCGTCCAGCCCGATCTCGGCTTCGAATTCCGCTTCACCCGCACGGACGACAGCGTCGGCTACCAGTCGGCATCCATGGAAACCTATTCGATCTACAACATGCGGCTGGACATCCGGCCCATCCTCATCCGCCGCCCGCTGTATCAGTACAAATAGCCGGCCTAGCTAGGCCGGCGCCCGCTCGCCGCCGCGCTTGCGGTAGCGCCCGGGCGGCGCCAGGCCGTGCGCGCGGAAATGGCGCCGCAGCGATTCGGCCGAGCCGAGCCCGGCCAGATCCGCGATCGCATCGATGGCAAGCTGGGGCCGCGACTCGAGCAATTGCGCGGCCAGGGCGATGCGTTCGCGCACGAGCCAGCCGAGCGGCGCCAGGCCTGTCCTTTCCTTGAACCTGCGCTGGAACGTGCGCGTCCCGAGGCATGCGGCGGCCGCCATCGAGGCCACCGTATGGTCGGCGCGGATGTTTTCGCGTACCTGGTCCATGAGGCGGGCGATGGTGTCCGTACCGGCGTCGGGGAGAGGACGCGCGACGCGCTGCGCCTGGTCGCCGTCGCGGTGGGCCGGGATCACGAGGCGTTGCGCGACCTTGTTGGCGACGTCCGCGCCGAAGTCGGACCGCACCAGATGCAGCAGCATGTCGAGGCCGGCCGCGGAACCGGCCGACGTGACGATGCGCCCGGCGTCGACGTACAGCGCGTCGGGATCGATCGCGACGCCGGGAAAGCGGGCGCGCATATCGTCCAGGTAGTGCCAGTGCGTGGTCGCCACGAGGCCATCGAGCAGGCCGGCGTAGGCAAGCACGTACGCGCCCGTGCAGATCGAGCAGATGCGCGCGCCCCGTGCATGCGCCGCGCGTAGGGCGTCGACGAGGGGCGCCGGCGGCGCATCCGCCAGATCGCGCCAGCCGGGAATCACGATCGTGTCGGCCTGCGCAAGCGCGTCGAGGCCGTGCGGCACCTGCACGGTCAGGCCGCCCCTGGCACGCAGGGGGCCGGGCTCGATGGCGCAGACCGTATGGCTGTACCAGCGCACGTCCAGCTCCGGGCGCTCCAGGGTGAACAGCTCGATGGCGCAGGCGAATTCGAAAGTGCACAGGCCATCGTAGGCAATGATGGAGACGTGATGGGACATGGCGCAATGTTACCAATTTCTGTCACGCAAGGTACTGTCGCTGGCGTGCCGGCGCTGCGACACTGGCGGCTCACTGACAGGAGAGACCCATGACTTCATCCGTATCCACCATCCCCGCGGCATCCGGCGAGCGCGCGATGGTCCACTTCGGCACCGCTTTCGAATTCGAGACGGATTGCTGGGACGTGTACGATGCGATCGCCAGTGGAACCCAGGATTTTGTCCTGTTCGACGTGCGCAGCCCCGACCTGTATGCGCGCGGCCATGTGCCGCAGGCGATCAACATGCCACACGGGAAGATCGTCGAGGCGAAGCTGCGCGATTATCCGCTGGACACCTTGTTCGTGGTTTATTGCGCGGGCCCGCATTGCAATGGTGCGCACCGCGCGGCGTACCGGCTGGCGAAGCTGGGGCGCCCCGTGAAGCTGATGATCGGCGGTATCACGGGATGGATCGACGAGGGGTTCGAGTTGTTGACGGGGCCATGATCGGCACGACAAGGTTTTGTTGATTGTCAGTAAGCCAAACCTGCGCTAGATTGCACGTTTATTTCTTTCGCAGGGTATGACCATGCACTTCGAAGTTCCGAAATCAAAGCGCCTGAAGGAATTCGGCGGCGAATACGTGATGATCGTCATCAGTATCCTGACCGCCCTGGCGCTCGAGCACACCTTCCAGGCATTTGACCATCGGCAGCTCGCCCACGAGGCCAGCGAGAAGATCGAGGCCGAATTGCGGGCCAACGCCAGGGAAATCAACGACGTGCTCGCGCATAACGAGCGCGATCTGGCGCAGGTCAAGAAGGTTCGTTCCGAACTGCTGCAGGGCATCCGCGACAAGGTGGCCGACGATGCGTTGATGGCGCGCTTCCAGACGGACTGGAAGCCGGGACTCGTTCTCAGCATCACGGTGCCGTCGCTGCGTCACGAAGCGTGGGATGCCGCCGTGGCCAACCAGGCCGTCACGTGGATGGCCGACGAGCAGTTGCAACGCTATGTGACGGCCTATGCCGATATCCGCGACGTGCAGGCGCTGTCGACCGGCGGCGGCACGCATTTCGTCGACGGTCCGCGCATGACGGACATGATGAGCGACCTGGAAATCGGCACGGCGACGCCGCACGAGATGCTCAAGGCGCTGACCCAGGTGCGCAGCGCCTATGCCAGCATCGACGGCAATCTGCAAAGCTTGCTGAGGGACCTGCCGAAGGCCGACAATGCCGTGGCCGCGGCGCATTGATGAAGAATCGAGACCTCATGTACCGATCGATACTGCGCCTGCTGGCCGCCTGGGCCTTCCCGGCGCTGGCCCTTGCCCAGGCAACCCAGCCCGCCACCGTCCGCCTCGACTACATCCACAGTGGCAACGCGCTGTCCGAACAGTACGCCATCGAGCGCGTGCTGATCGAACCGCTGCCGTGGCCGGGCGACATGGCGCGCCCGTTCGACGACACCAACCGCGGCAACAACCGCGTCGAGGTGGCCGATGCGAAGACGGGCGACCTGCTGTATTCGCGCGACTTTTCCACCGTGTTCGGCGAGTGGAAGTCGACCGCGGAAGCCAACACACTCAGCCGCGGCTTCCACGAATCCGTGCGCTTCCCGAAGCCGGACCGCCCGGTGCGCGTGCGCATCCTGAAGCGCGACGAGCGCAACCAGTTTTCCGTCGCGTGGAGCGTCGACGTCGACCCGGATGCGCAGGACGTCGTGCGCGCGCAGGGACCGGCGCCGGCAAAGCCGATTCCGATCCGGGTCAGCGGCCCGTCGCCGCACAAGGTCGACCTGCTCGTGCTGGGCGACGGCTATACGCAGGCCGAGATGCCGAAATTCGAGGCCGCCGTGCGCCGCCTGGCGCAACACCTGTTCGAGGTGTCGCCGTTCAAGGAGCGCGCGAACGATTTCAACGTGTGGGCGCTGGCGGTGCCGACGCAGGAATCGGGGGTGTCGCGGCCGTCGACGGGCGTGCACCACGCATCTGCATTGGGCACGCGCTACGACATCTTCGGCAGCGAACGCTATGTGCTGACCCTCGACAATCGTGCGCTGCGCGACATCGCCCAGTACGCGCCCTACGAATTCATCGAGATCCTCGTCAACAACGATACGTATGGCGGTGGCGGCATCTTCGGCCAGTTCAGCACGGCGGCGGCGAATAACGACTGGGCCAACTACCTGTTCGTGCACGAGTTCGGCCACCACTTCGCCGGCCTGGCCGACGAGTACTACACGTCGCCCGTCGCCTACCAGTCCAGCGGCGCGCGCATGGAGCCGTGGGAGCCGAACGTGACGGCGCTGCGCGATCCGGCCCACCTGAAATGGAAGAAGTACGTGCAGGCGGGCACGCCGCTGCCGACGCCGTGGCCCAAGGCCGAGTACGAAGCGTATTCGCGCGCCTACCAGAAAAAGCGCGCGGCGTTGCGGGCGGCGAACCGGCCGGAAGCGGAGATGAACGCGCTGTTCCGGGACGACCTGGCGCACACGAACGCCTTGTTCGCGCAAGCCAGGTACCGCAAGGCGATCGGCGCGTTCGAAGGGGCGAATTACGAGGCGACCGGCTATTACCGTCCGGCCATGCAGTGCATCATGTTCGACCGCAGCGAGCAGTTCTGTCCGGTCTGCCAGGACGGCATCAGCGACATCATCGACCTGTACGCCGGCCCGGCCAGCAAGCGGTAATCGCGTAACGCTTCGCCTGGGTGCGCTCCCGAACAGATATACGGGGGCGCCCCTCCTATCCTCGTTTCGACATGCACCATACGAAACGGGACCATCATGAACAAATTCCTCTCCACCCTCGCGTGCGCCCTGCTGGCTTCGTCGGCCTGGGCGCAGACCACCGCCGGCACGCCGCCGATCGGCCAGGCCGTATCCGGCAACAACACCACCGCCGCGGGCGTGTCCGGCACCGGCCTGCGCACGGACGGCACGGCCAATACGCGCTCGAAGCACGGCGACACGGGACGGCAGGCGGCCGGCGTCGACCGCGCGGGCAGGGTCGTCGGCAAGAGCACGGCCGTGATCAACCCGGCGCGCGGCAAGGCCGACAATGTGAATGCCCAGGCGACCAACACGACGGCGCCCGACAGCACGGCGGCCGACGCGCCGGCCACCGGCGGACGCGGCGCGCCCGGCACGAAGGCCGAGACCGAAGTCATGAAGGCGAACGCGCGCGCCGTGAAGGACGTGCCGGGCAGCCGCATGAAGACGGAAAGCTCGTCCAGGGCGACCGAGAAGAAACGCGCCGAATCGAAGCGCAAGGGCGCCGCGAAAGCGGCCGCACGCGCGCACGGGACGGACGGCAGCGGTTCTTGATGGCAGAAAGATCTGGTCACAAATTGGATGGTGGCCGGTATGTACTGCGTGCGCTGGCGAACAGAGCGCCGGACCGCCGAAGCCTATTCTGATGGCTCGAGTTAACAAAAACATACGGCGCGTCGTTGCGCCTTCTCACCATACTCACTTCAGGAGAACCACCATGAATAAACTGCTCGCTACCCTGATCGCCGGCCTGTTCGCCACCTCGGTCTATGCGCAGACCGCGACCGCACCGGCGACCCCGGTCACGACCACCGACACGACGATGTCGTCGGGCCAGAGCGGCACCGCCGGCATGACGTCGACCGGCGACGCCAAGGCCGACAAGAAGATCAACAAGGCGGACGAGAAGGAAGCCAAGGAGGTCTCGAAGCAGGACGAGAAGATCAGCAAGGCCACCGCCAAGGCCAACGAGAAGAAGGCCAAGGCACAGGGCAAGGCCGAGAAGAAGATCGCCAAGGCCAACGAGAAGGTCGCCAAGGCTGATCCGGAAGACAAGGCCAAGGCCAGCGCCAAGGCCGAGGAAAAGACCGCCGACGCCAATTACGACGCCCAGAAGACCATGATCAAGGCCGATGAAAAGGCCCAGAAGAAGATCGTGGACGCCAACGCCGATAAAGCCAAGGCCCACGCCAAGGCCAACGAAAAGCGCGCCGAAGCCGCGGCCGAAGCGCACAAGGACGCCGCCAAGTAACCGGCCTCCCGCAGGGACGGGGCGACCCGTCCGCAGCATCGAAAACGGACCCGCGTGCGGGTCCGTTTTTCATTGGCGGTCCGTTTCGTGGCCCGGGCGACGCCCGCGTTGCGGTGCGTTTTGTGCATGCATATAAAAGTTGATTAGCCTTTGATTTTGCTCATGTTTTTTGCTCATTGTTGTTTTTATGAACATTAAATATTTGTAATGTTGCGCTTCTTGCGAGCCCATCTGTGTCTGCGTACACTCGGTTTCTCAACACTTTGCTTACATTTCATTACAAATTCCATCGGAGGAGTTGGACGATGCAAAGTTCGCCAGTCTGTCCGCATCGGTTTGTCCTCCACGCTTCGCGAGCGCATGTGCGATTACGCCTGCGCTGATCCACCACCTTACTGAATCGATGAATTCCGCCGCGGGATCGCTGGGCGGAGTTTGCAAGGCATTCGAGCGCCGGGACGTGTCACGTCCGTCGCTGGGATAGGTCGCCCGCCCAGGCCACAAGCCTGGCAGGCGGTCGCTGGACAGCCCTATACGGGCGCATTTCTATAAAAACCTTTATGAAGGAAAAATAATGAAATTAAGCCGCAAACTCAGCCTGTTGACCGTCAGCCTCGCCTATGCGTTCGCAGCGCATGCCCAGACCGTAAAAGAAACGCCGAACTCCCAATTCAGGCCTACCGGCAAGGGTTGGGGCGAACTCGACAACGTCGCTACCGCGGCATCGAACGGGAAGGCAGGCGGCGGTGCCGGCACGCGGAGCAACCTGTCCTATCACGGCGGACCGGTGATGACCGCGCCCAAGAACCTGTACTACATCTGGTACGGTTCGCAATGGGATGCCGCGTCGCAGAACGTGCTGACCAACATCGGCCAGCATCTCGGCGGTTCGCCTTACTTCAACATCAACACCACGTATTACAACGCCGCCGGCGCGACTGTGCAGAACAGCCTGGCCCTTGCCGGCACCACGACCAACAGCGGCACCTACGGTACCCAGCTGAGCGACGCGAATATCGCGTCGATCGTGTCCGATGCGATCACGTCGGGCAAATTGCCGGCCGACGCGAACGGCATCTATGTGGTGCTGACCGACCATTCGACCACCGCGACGTCCGGTTTCTGCACGCAATATTGCGGATGGCACGACCACACCACGATCAGCGGCAAGGACATCAAGTACGCCTTCGTGGGCAATGCGGAAACCCAGTGCGCGTCGTCTTGCGGCGCCACCAGCCCGAGCCCGAACAATACGCCGGGCGCGGACGGCGCGGCGAGCGTGCTGGCGCACGAAGTGGAAGAGGCGACGACCGATCCGGCCTTGAACGCCTGGTATTCGAACCTCGACGGGCAGGAGAATGCCGACAAGTGCGCCTGGAACTTCGGCACGACGTCGACCGCATCGAACGGCGCCAAGTACAACCAGACGTTCGGCACGATGAAGTATCTGATCCAGCAGAACTGGCTGATTGCCAGCACCCAGCGTTGCGTGCAGCATTACCCCTGAGCGGCGGCTGCTTGAATCGCATCCTGAGCTGAGTACGCGGCGGCCGTGGACACGTCCGCGGCCGCTGCCTTTCTTTCTGCATTCTTCCTTTTGTGTCGAGCATATGAATCGATTCCTGATTGCGCTAAGCATGCTGGCGGCGTTCGGCGGCGCGCTCGCGGCGGAGCAGGCGACGCCGAGCGGCCGCGGTGCGGTCGTGACGCCGACCCGCAATGTCCTCATCTTCACCAAGCTTGAAAACGACTGGTTCGATGCCATCCAGCGCCATGACGCCCAGGCGATCAGGCGCTACGTCACGGACGATTTCGAGATCCGCTCAAGCCCTGTCCCCGGTGTCCCCACCGCGCTAGCCGATGCCCTGGGCCAGTGGTCCCGGCAGCCGGCGATGCATGCGTCGGTTGCCCAGATGGCGGTACACGAGTATGGCGACCTGATGCTCGTGAGCTTCAAGTGGACGCTCGCCGAAGGCGACGCGGCCCGGTCCTATTTTGTCGTCGATGCCTGGAAGCGCGCCGGCACCGACTGGAAGGCCGCGGTGCGCTACGCCGCGCCGGTGGACGAGAATGCGGCCGCCGTGCCGGGCACCGTCGTTCCCGATATCCAGTCGCTGCGCAAGAAGCCTTGAGCGTCATGGCTTCACTGTTCGACAGTAAAACGGCGATCGGCCTGGCGTGCATTGCCGCGGCGGCGATCGGTGCCGGGTCGGTGGTCTGGCTGCGCGGCGGGGGCGCGGCGCCTGCTGCGGCCCCCGCCGCGCAGCGCGCCGGCTGGGATGGGCCGGTCGGTCCGGGCGGCGTCGCCGCCGAGCATGTGCCGGGCAGCGTGGACGACACGTCATTGACGGACGGTGCCGGCAACCTGCGGGTCGACCCCGCGTTGCGCACGCTGTTCGACGGCTACCTGGCGCAGCCCGGCGGCGCCGCCCAATTGCACGCTTACCTGAACAGCCGCCTCGCGCCGCCGGCACGCGGCCAGGCCGGCGACCTCGCCGACGCCTACCAGCGTTATCTGCAAGCCGAAAAGGAATTGCGCGCGCAGGTGCGCTTCACCCGGCCCGACCCGTCCGGCCTGAGCGACCAGCAGGTGGCGCAAATGCTGGCCTGGCAGCAGGAGCGGGCCCACCTGCGCGAGCGCATGCTGGGCACGACCGCGGCGCAAGCCTGGTTCGGCGCCGCCGACGGCGAGTGCATGAGCGCACTGGAGGACTGGCGCAAGATGCGCGCGCCGCCCGGCGCCGAGGAAGTGGATTCGAACGAGCTGCGCGCGCGCCGGGTGCACGGCGCGGTGCTGGAGCAGGGCCGCAACGAACGCGCGCAGTCATGCGCGAGCCGCCTGATGGCTGGGGCGGAGTAACGATATTCTGGAGCGAGACGATGAAAAACATCATGGCGCTGGCCGCCGCGCTGGCCGTGACGGCTTGGGCGCAGGCCGAAACGCCGGACGAGGCGCGCGTCCACAAACTGGTGGAGCCGCGCATGGGCAGCAATGTGAAGGTCGACGCGGTCAGCAAGACCGGCTACGGCGGCCTGTACGAGATACGCGCGGGCGCCGACATCTTTTATACGGATGCGAATGCGCGCTATATGTTCGTGGGGAAGATCGTCGACCTCACGACGCTGCAGGACCTCACGCGCGCGCGCGCCGACGAGCTGGCGGCGATCCGCTTCGCCGACCTGCCGCTGGAGATGGCGATCAAGACCGTCAAGGGCAACGGCCAGCGCGTGATGGCCGTGTTCGAGGATCCGAACTGCCCGTACTGCCGCAAGCTGCACAAGACGCTGGGCGAGATCGACAACGTGACCGTCTACACGTTCCTGCTGAATATCCTGTCGGACGATTCGGCCGCCAAGTCGAAGAACATCTGGTGCGCGCCCGACCGTTCGCTCGCCTGGCAGCAGTGGATGACGGAGGCGAAACCGGCTCCCGGCGCGCCTGCCGCCTGTGTCACGCCGAACGAGCAGGTGCTGGCGCTTGGCCGCAAGCTGCACGTGCAGGGCACGCCGACGATTTATTTCGCGGACGGCTCGCGCAGCGGCAGCGGCTTCGACGCGGCCACGCTGGAGTCGCGCCTGCGCCACGCGCACCAGTAAGCCTTCCGTCGAAGCCGCCGAGGCGGAGATCACAGTCGACGCGCCTGCGCCAGGCGCACCAGTAAGCCTTCCGTCATCCCCGCGCAGGCGGGGACCCAAGTTTGCGTGATCGGTTACGAACTTGGGCCCCGGCCTGCGCCGGGGCGACGATCAAAAGGCCTGCGCCGGGGCGACGATCAAAAGGCCAGCGCCGGGGCGACGATCAAAAGGCCTGCGCCGGGGCGACGATCAGGAACCTTCGCCGGTGGTGCGCATGGCCAGGTCTTTGGCCTTGAGCTTCGCCGACAACGGCTTGCCCTTGTTGGCGCGCTTGCCGAAGTGCGGCTCCAGGCCGGACGCGAACAGCTCCACGGTGCGCGGCTTGTCGCCGGCCCAGGTGCCGACCACGTTCAGGCCCTTCTGGCTGATCGGCTGGACGGCCAGCAGCGTTTCCTTCGCGTCCAGCGCCATCAGGATCACGCCGCGGCCGCCGTTGGTCAGCACCTTCATCTCGTCGATGCCGAACACCAGCACGCGGCCCTTCTCGGACAGGCAGGCGATGGCGCCCGCATTGTCCGGCACGACGCGCGGCGGCAGCGGCACCGCGCCGTCGTCCAGCGTGATGAACGATTTGCCGCCCTTCAGGCGCGTGATCATGTCGCCGGCCTTCGTGATGAAGCCGAAGCCGGTCGACGACGCGAGCAGCAGGCGCGTGTCGCCATTGCCGGCGAAGTAGTACAGGATACGACCGCCGCCGGACAGGTCGACGAGCGTCGTGATGGGCACGCCGTCCCCGCGCGCGCCGGGCAGCGCGGCGACGGGCACGGAATAGACCTTACCGTTGTCGCCGACGCACAGCAGCGTGTCGACGGTGCGGCACTCGAACGCGCCGTACAGCGAGTCGCCGGCCTTGAACGTGAACTGGGCCGGGTCGTGGCCGACGCCCGTGCGTGCGCGCACCCAGCCTTTTTCGGACACGATGACGGTCACCGGCTCGTCGACGATCTTCTGCTCGGCCACGGCCTTCTGCGCTTCCTCGATCAGCGTGCGGCGGTCGTCGCCGTACTGCTTCGAATCCGATTCGATTTCGCGGATGATCAGGCGCTTCATCGACGACGGGTTGTTGAGGATGTCTTCCAGCTTTTCCTTTTCGCCGCGCAGCTCGGCCAGCTCCTGCTGGATCTTGATCGCTTCCAGGCGCGCCAGCTGGCGCAGGCGGATCTCGAGGATGTCCTCGGCCTGGCGCTCGGACAGCCTGAAGCGATCCATCAGCGCGGCCTTCGGCTCGTCCGAGTTGCGGATGATGTGGATGACTTCATCGATGTTCAGCAGGACGGTCTCGCGGCCTTCCAGGATGTGGATGCGGTCGTTGACCTTGCCCAGCTTGAATTCGGTGCGGCGGCGGACCGTCACGAAGCGGTACTCGACCCATTCCTGCAGGATCTCGGACAGGCCCTTCTGGCGCGGCCGGCCGTCGCCGCCGATCATCACGAGGTTGATCGGGCTCGACGTTTCCAGCGACGTGTGCGCCAGCAGCATCAGCATGAATTCCGTCTGGTCCTGGTTCTTCGACTTCGGCTCGAACACGAGGCGCACCGGCGCCTCGCGGCCCGATTCGTCGCGCACGGCATCCAGCGCGCCGAGGATCGTCTGCTTCAGCGTCAACTGGTCGGGCAGCAGGGTCTTCTTGCCGACCTTGATCTTCGGGTTCGTGAGTTCTTCGATCTCTTCCAGCACGCGCTGCGACGACACGCCCGGCGGCAGCTCGGTGACGACGGCCTGCCACTGGCCGCGCGCCAGTTCCTCGATCTTCCAGCGCGCGCGCACCTTCATCGAACCGCGGCCCGATGCGTACATGTCGGCGATGGCGGACGCCGGCGTGATGATCTGACCGCCGCCCGGATAGTCCGGACCGGGCATCATGGTCATCAGCTCGGCGTGCGTGATCTTGGGATTGCGGATCATCGCCACGGCGGCGGTGGCCACTTCGCGCAGGTTGTGCGACGGGATCTCGGTGGCCATGCCGACCGCGATGCCGGACGCGCCGTTCAGCAGCAGCATCGGCAGGCGCGCGGGCAGGGTGCGCGGTTCCTCGCTCGAACCGTCGTAGTTCGGCTGGAAGTCGACGGTGCCCATGTCGATCTCGTCGAGCAGCAGGCGCGACACCGGCGTCAGGCGCGCTTCCGTGTAACGCATCGCCGCGGCGCCGTCGCCGTCGCGCGAGCCGAAGTTGCCCTGGCCGTCGATCAGCGGGTAGCGCAGCGAAAAATCCTGGGCCATGCGCACGAGGGCGTCGTACACCGACTGGTCGCCGTGCGGGTGCAGCTTGCCGAGCACGTCGCCGACGACGGTCGCGGACTTGCGCGGCTTCGCCGTCGGGCCGAGGCCCAGTTCGTTCATCGAGTACAGGATGCGGCGCTGGACGGGCTTCTGGCCGTCCGACACGTCCGGCAGCGCGCGGCCTTTCACGACCGACACGGCATAGTCCAGGTACGCGCGCTCCGCGAAGGTGGACAGGGTCAGCGTCTCGGCGTCATCGCCGCCGCCGCTGGGGGGAGTGGTTTGTTCGAAGAGGCTTGCTTGGGTCATATGTGTTGTTCGTTCATGCAAACTTGGGTTCCCGCCTGCGCGGGAACGACGGTTTTAAAGCCAACGCACTCGATACGTCGTCCCTGCGAAGGCAGGGACCCAATTTCATGCGGCGCGTCCGTTATCAGATGTCCGCTTCCGTCTCGTTCCCGTGTTCCTCGAGCCACGCACGACGGGCCGCGGCTTCGCCTTTACCCATCAGCATATTGAAGCGCGCCGACGATTCGGCCAGGCCGTAGTCGCCGAAGGCCACCGGCAGCAGGCGGCGGGTGTCCGGGTTCATCGTGGTTTCCCACAGCTGTTCGGCGTTCATCTCGCCCAGGCCCTTGAAGCGGGAGATGCTCCACACGCCTTCCTTGAGGCCTTCTTTCTTCAGCTTGTCCTCGATGGCCAGCAACTCGCCATCGTCCAGCGCATACAGCTTCTGGATCGGCTTCTTGCCCCGTGCCGGCACGTCCACCCGGTACAGCGGCGGGCGCGCGACGCACACGTGGCCGTTTTTAAAAAGGGCCGGGAAGTGCTTGAAGAACAGGGTCAGGAGCAGGACCTGGATGTGCGAGCCGTCCACGTCCGCATCGGACAGGATGCAGATCTTCCCGTAGCGCAGGCCGGTCAGGTCCGGGCTGTCGTCCGCGCCGTGCGGGTCGACGCCGATCGCCACGGCGATGTCGTGGATCTCGTTGTTCGCGAACAGGCGGTCGCGGTCCGTCTCCCACGTGTTCAGCACCTTGCCGCGCAGCGGCAGGATGGCCTGGAATTCCTTGTCGCGGCCCATCTTGGCGGAGCCGCCCGCCGAGTCGCCCTCGACGAGGAACAGTTCGTTGCGGGTGATGTCCGTCGATTCGCAGTCGGTCAGCTTGCCCGGCAGGACGGCGACGCCGGACGATTTTTTCTTCTCGACCTTCTGCAGCGAACGCAGGCGGGACTGCGCCTGCTTGATGACGAGTTCCGCCAGCTTGCGGCCATATTCGACGTGCTGGTTCAGCCACAGTTCGAGCGGCGGCTTGGTGAACGTCGACACGAGTTTCACCGCGTCGCGCGAGTTCAGGCGTTCCTTCGTCTGGCCCTGGAACTGCGGGTCCAGCACTTTTGCCGACAGCACGAACGAGACGCGCGCGAACACGTCTTCCGGCAGCAGCTTGACGCCTTTCGGCAGCAGCGAGTGCATCTCGACGAAGCCCTTCACGGCGCCGAACAGGCCGTCGCGCAGGCCGGATTCGTGCGTGCCGCCGCTCGGCGTCGGGATCAGGTTGACGTACGATTCGCGCACCACGGCGCCTTCTTCCGTCCACGCGACGACCCACGCCGCGCCTTCGCCTTCGGCAAAGCCTTCATCGCCCGCGGCCGCGTATTGCGCGCCTTCGAACAGCGGGATCAAGGTCTGGCCGCCGCCCGCCGTCTGCGACAGCGCTTCGGTCAGGTAGCCGCGCAGGCCTTCGTCGTAGCGCCAGGTCTGGACGTCGCCCGTCTTGCCGTTGGTGAGCGTGACGGTCACGCCCGGCAGCAGCACGGCCTTCGAGCGCAGCAGGCGCTGCAGGTCGTTCATCGGGATGTTCGGCGAATCGAAGTATTTGCCGTCCGGCCAGGCGGTGACGCGCGTGCCGTTCTTCTTGCCGCCGCGGTCCGCGGGGCTGGAGGTCAGCGGCTCGATCACGTCGCCGTCGGCGAACACCAGGCGGTGCTGGCCGTTGCCCTGGTCGTCGCGGCGCCAGACGGTGATCTCGAGGCGCCTGGACAGCGCGTTGGTGACGGACACGCCCACGCCGTGCAGGCCGCCCGAGAACGCGTACGCGCCGCCCGAGCCCTTGTCGAACTTGCCGCCGGCGTGGAGGCGGGTGAACACGATCTCGACCGTGGACACGCCTTCTTCCGGATGCAGGCCGACGGGAATGCCGCGGCCGTCGTCCTCGACGGTGATCGAGCCGTCCGCATTCATCGTCACATCGATGTTCTTGCAGTAGCCGCCGAGCGCCTCGTCCGAGGCGTTGTCGATCACTTCCTGGATGATGTGCAGCGGATTCTCGGTGCGCGTGTACATGCCCGGACGCTGCTTGACGGGCTCCAGTCCTTTCAGGACGCGGATGGATGATTCGCTGTAA
Organism: Massilia sp. Root335; assembly: GCF_001425685.1. Classification (GTDB taxonomy): domain Bacteria; phylum Pseudomonadota; class Gammaproteobacteria; order Burkholderiales; family Burkholderiaceae_D; genus Telluria; species Telluria luteola. The sequence continues at coordinate 123,262 of NZ_LMCY01000052.1, forward strand.
TCGGGTGCGGGTTTCTTGGTGGCCATGCTTGATCTTCAATCATTCGAATGCTGCGCATTCTATCTTGTCGGGCGGAAAATAAGCGACTTCACGCCCCAGGATGCGCTTTGTACCGGGGGGCGGAATACGGGGTGCTGGCGAAACAACTGTATGGAAATACAGTATTTTTGCCTGTTAAGCGCAAGTTTGCAAGTGCTCATTGCACGGATTGCCAAGACGGCTGCATCCCGGCATCCTGTTCATATGGGGCGGCGGGGCGAGATTTCGTAACAAAACGACATTTTTTCTAAATCCGAATCGTGCGCGACCGTCGCAAGGATATATTGAGATCATGGCTTTGGACAATGACAAGCACGCTAACAAACCTGGCGAACCCGCGACCGCATCCGACGCGCCGGAGGACGGCCCGTCGGGACCGCCGCGCGTGCCCGACCGGCGCGCCGCGGGCGGCGGGTCGCGCTACCTGCGCACGGACGACACGGCGCTGAACCTGGCCGGCCGCGTGCTGCGCTCGCGCTGGCGCGCGCTGGCCGATAAATTCAATCGCGACTTCATGCGGCGCACGCTGCGCATCGGCGTCTCTGCCCGCATCTTCCATCCGGAAGCGGGCGCGACGGGCCTGCGCAGCAAGAACCTGCAATATCTCGAGGAATCGATCGCGCAATGGGTGATGTCGCGCGACGTGCTCGTGTTCATGGTGCCGACCGTGAACACGAACGGGCTGCTCCACCCCAGCAACATCACGATGCGTCATTACGCGCGCCACCTGGACGGCCTCGTGCTGCAGGGCGGGGCGGACGTGTCGCCGATGACGTATTCCGAAACGCCGACCCGGCCCGAGTGGAGCGGCGACCGCGCGCGCGACGTCTACGAACTGGAACTGCTGCACGAATTCGTCGACGCCGGCAAGCCCGTGCTGGGCATCTGCCGCGGCTGCCAGCTGATCAACGTCGCGTTCGGCGGCACCTTGTACCAGGACGTCGCGACGAACGTCCCCGGCGCCCAGCCGCACGTGCACGACGTCTACGACGCCCACCGCCACGCGATCGTGTTCCCGCAGGGATCGTCGCTGCGCAAGATGTTTCCCAAGCACGAGCACGCCGTCGTGAATTCGATCCACCACCAGGCCGTCAAGGACCTGGGGCGCGACATCCACGTGGAAGCGATGTCGGAGCCGGACGGCGTCGTCGAGGCGATCCGCTACCAGCGCGCCCCGTTCGTGATGGGCCTGCAGTGGCATCCGGAATTCCACCGCGCCACCGGCGGCGACCTGCTCGACTGCACGCCCGTGCTGGACGAGTTCCTGCGCGCGGCGCGCGAGACGCGGCTGTAATCACAGCGGCAACGGCCGGCCCTGGACGATGTTTTTCATCACGAGGGTCGAGGTCAGCCGCAATACGTTCGGCAACGTCGACAGGCTGTCGTCGTACAGCTTCTGGAATGCCGCCAGGTCCGTCGTGATCACGTTCAGGATGTAGTCCGGATCGCCGAACAGGCGCTGCGCCTGGATGATTTCAGGCACGCCCGGGACGGATTCCTCGAACGTGCGCACGCTGTCCCTGTCGGTCGCGCGCAGCGTGACGAACACGATGGCCGAGAAATTGAGTCCCACGGCCGCCGGATCGATGGTCGCCCGGTAGTCGGAAATCACCCCCGCCTCTTCCAGGGCCCGTACGCGCCGGTGGCAGGGCGACAGGCTCAACCCGATGCGTTCGCCCAGGTCGGTGAGGGAAAGTCGCCCGTCCTGCTGGAGTTGCGCAAGAATCTTTCGGTCATAGTCATCCATTCGGAAGATATTGCCTGATCCATCAACTTTTGGGCAATGGTTAGGGAGCACATTTTCTTCACGACGCAGTAATCTTTGGGCATGAATACCCATACGCTCCTGCTGTTTTCCGCAACCGTGCTGCCGTTGGTCTGTACGCCCGGCCCGGACATGCTGTTCATCGCTTCCCAGGCGGTTTCGGGCGGGACGCCGGCCGGGCTCCGCGCCACGACGGGCGTGTTGTCCGGATATTGCGTCCATTCCCTTCTGGTGGCGCTCGGCCTCGCCGCCGTGGTCGCGGCGTCACCGATCCTGTTCGAGGCGATCCGGTGGGCCGGCATCACGTACCTGATCTACCTGGCCTGTAAACTGATCCGGGCAGCGCTGCGCCCCGGCGATCTCGTCGTTCCCCACGGACAGGCCGGCAACCAGCTCTACAAGGGATTCCTGACCTCGCTGCTCAACCCGAAAGGAATGATGGTCTATATCGCCATCCTGCCCCAGTTCATGGACCGGCAGGGCGGCAATGCGACGCTGCAGGCGATCGTCCTGTCGGCGGCCTTCCTGTTCTGGTGCGCGGTCGTGTACTACGCGCTGTGTTTTGCCCTGGGCCGGGTCGGACGGGGCCGGCTCAGCGACACGCGGCGCCGGCTGATCGACGGCTCGGCCGGCGGCATGGTCCTGGTGGCGGCGGGCTTCATGGCGCTGGTCCGTCAATAGGCGACGGATTCCGCTTGCGTTCGTCCGCGTACCGAGGTCAGCCCAGCCAGGCCTTGAGCGCCGCCTCGCCGTCCGCGCTGAATGCGAGCACGCGCGAATCCGGCACGCGGCGCGCCCAGCCCAGTTGCTGGAAGCGGTCCAGCAGCGCCGTCCCGAGGGCGCCGGCCAGGTGATGGCGGCGCTCGCTCCAGTCCAGGCAATGACGGCACAGCGGCCGGCGCGACGCGGAGGGCAACGGATCGATGCCGAGTTGCGCGACGAGGGCGCGGCCGGCGTCCGTGAGCGTCACGTCGCCGGCATCCAGCGCGAACGCGCCGCGCCGTGCCAGGCCCGCGTAGACGAGCACCCCGAGTTCGCCCGCGAGATGGTCGTAGCAGACGCGCGCCTTGCGCAGCGCCGGCTCGCGCGGGCCGGAGCGCACGCGCACCGCGCCCGTGCCGAACGCGATGCCCATCATGGATTCGAGCAGGTGGGCGACGTCGGCGTCGGCGATGCGGAAATAGCGGTGCCGCCCCTGCGCCTCGACGGTCAGCAGGCCGGCGTCGCGCAGCTTGGCCAGGTGCGTGCTGATCGTCTGGCGCGTGACGCCGGCGGCGTCGGCCAGTTCCGTTGCGGTCAGCGCCATGCCGCTCATCAGCACGTTGAGCACTTCGGCGCGCGCATGGTCGCCGATCAGTGCGGCGATATTCGCGATGTTGGGTCCGTCCCTCATGCTTCGATCTTAGCCGAAGCGTCAAGCAAGGGCCAGCGGCTACAGTGGTGTTTCACACAAACGAGGAGCGCCACCATGCCCATCACCTGTTTCATCCGCTACGAGATCGATCCCGTCCAGCGCGACGCCTTCCGCCGCTATGCCGAGAACTGGGGCCGCATCATTCCCCGGCTGGGCGGCCGCCTGCTCGGCTACTTCCTGCCGCACGAGGGCACGAACTACGAGGCGTGGGGCCTCGTCGGCTTCGACAGCCTGGCCGCCTACGAAGCCTACCGGCTGCGCCTGAAGGAAGATGGCGAGGCACGCGCCAACTTCGCATTCGCGCACGAACAGCGCTTCATCCTGCGCGAGGAACGCACGTTCCTCGACAACGTCGCCGGGCCGGTCGCGGGAGCGTTGCCATGATCGCCGTGATCTTCGAGGTCGAGCCGGACCCCGCCCGGCGCCAGGACTACCTCGACGCGGCCGCCGCGCTGCGTCCCGAACTGGAAGCGATCGACGGCTTCATCTCGATCGAACGTTTTGCTTCGCTGGCGCGGCCGGAACGCATCCTGTCGCTGTCGTTCTGGCGCGACGAGGAGGCGGTCGAGCGCTGGCGCACGCTGCCCGGGCACCGGGCGGCGCAGACGGCGGGCCGCGCCGGCATCTTCCGCGACTATCGCCTGCGCGTGGCCGCCGTCGTGCGCGACTACGGCATGCACGACCGCGCCCAGGCGCCGGGCGACGCGCGCGCCGTGCACGGCTGATCAGTCCTTGATCTCGGGCTCGACGAGTTGCGCGAGGAGCTGGAGCGATTCCTGCCAGCCGAGATAGCAGAGCTCCACGGGAATCGCGGCGGGAATGCCTTCCTGCTTGACCTTCACTTCGACGCCGCAGAACACCTCGCGGAGCAGAATGGTCGTCTGCATTTTGCCGGGCAGGTTGGGATCGTCGAATTCGTCCGTGTAGCGCAGGCGCGCGCCCGGCTCCAGTTCCAGGTATTCGCCGCCGAACGAATGGCTGGCGCCCGTCGTGAAATTCGTGAACGACATCTTGTAGCGTCCGCCGACGCGGCTGTCCTGCTCGTGCACGGTGCAGGTAAAGCCGTGCGGCGGCAGCCATTTGGCGACGGCGGCGGGCGTGAGGAAGGCACGGTAGACGCGGTCGGCGGTGGATTTGAGAACGCGGTGCAGCTCGACGGTATTCGTGGACATGATCGGTTTCCCTGGTGTGAGTGGCAGAGGACGTCCCTCTGATCCTACGACGAACGGGCCGCCGCCGGATCGACATGCAGGATAAGATTTTTTCAGCGCCCGCGAAAGCGCCGGATCGCGGCGTCGACCATGCCTTCCGCGCTGCCCTGGCGTTCGTACTGCCCGCGCAGGTAACTCGCGTCGCCGCCGTCGCGCACCGCCGCGGCCAGGTGCGGCAGCGCGTCCAGGCTGCCCAGCGCCTGCGCATGCGGTTCGATCAGGATGAGCGTGGCGAGGATGTCGTCGCGCAGCGGGACCTGTTCGTAGCTCTTCGGATGGGTGATCACGCCGTCGAGGCCGAAGCGGCTGGCCTGGAAGCGGTTGTAGTTGTAGACGAGGTAGTCGTCTTCCAGCGGCGCGGCGTCGTTCCGCTCCAGCAGGTGGCGGCACAGTGCCTGCAGATAGGCGGCCAGTGCCGCGGCCCGTTCGACGGTGAGGGGCGTGTCGCACACGCGCAGCTCGATCGTGCCGTATTCCGGCTTGGGCCGCAGGTCCCAGTAAAAATCCTTCATGCTCTTGATGATGCGCGTGCGCGCCATCTTGGCGAAGTAGACGTTGGCGAAATCATCCCAGCTGAGCGTGAACGGCGCGCGGCCGCTGAGCGGGAAGGCGGACACGGAATTCAGGCGCGCGGAATCGAAGCCGCTGTCGTGGCCCTGCACGAACGGGGACGAGGCGGACAACGCGATGAAGTGGGGGATGTAGCGCGACAGCGCGTGCAGCAGAAAGAGCGCATCGTCGCCGCTGGCGCAGCCGATGTGCACGTGCTGGCCGAACACGGTGAACTGTTTGGCCAGGTAGCCGTACAGCGCCGACAATTCCTGGTAGCGCGGCTTGGCCGAGATGCGCTGCTCCGACCAGTGCTGGAACGGATGCGTGCCGCCGCCGGCGATGCCGATGTTCAGCACGTCGCCGGCGGCGACCAGCGTGTCGCGGATGTCGAGCAGTTCGGCCAGCAGCGCGCCGTAGCCGGTCTGCACGCTCGAATTTATCTCGGTCATGCTCTCCGTGATCTCGGGCGTGACGTTGCCGGGGAACGGCTTGCGCTTCAGGAGGTGCATCAGGTCGGGGCTGGCCGGCGTGAGGTCGAAGTCGGACAGGCTGACGAGCTGCAGTTCCAGCTCGACCCCGAACGTCAGCGGCTTCGATGTGGCGAAGGCTTCAAGAGGCATGGTTGCGCTCCGGCGCTTCGCGCGCCCACACGAGGGCGCGCTGCAGGATGATGGGTCCGAACACTTCGAGCAGCATGGTGACCGCCGCCACGGCGCGCAACTCCTCGACCACCGCGACGCCCGCCTGGCGCGCATGCTCGATCAGGAGCACCACGAACACGGACAGCGGCGTCAGCGCCACGCCGGTCAGCGCGCCCTTGCGCCAGGAGATGCCGGAGAGGTGCGCGAACGCGGTCACGCCGGCCGTCTTTGCCAGCAGGCGCACGAGCACGAGCGCCGCGGCCAGCAGCGCGCCGGCCCACACGCGGCGCCAGTCGAGCGTGGACGCCGCGAACACGAACAGCACGACGGTGAGCAGCTCGCCCAGCGCGCCGAAGTTGCGCTGCGCCTGGCTGAACGCGACGCGGCGGTGGCGCGCCGTCAGCCCGAACGCGAGCGCGGCGACGACGGGCGACAGCCCCAGCGCATGCGTGATCGCCACGAGCAGGATCACGGCCAGCGCGAAGGCGACGGTGGCGTCCTGCGCCAGCTTGCCGAGCAGGCGCAGCACGCCCGGCACGACGAGTCCGAACACGGCGCCCGTGAAGGCCGACACGCCCAGCACGACGAGGCTGTTCCACAGCGCGTCGCCGACGTCCTCGGACGTGCGGAAGATCCACAGCCCGACGGCGGCGTTGAACGCGAACACGGCCAGCACGCAGTTCAGCGCGCACAGGTGCAGCGCCCGTTCCGTCACCTGGCCGGAGCTTTTCTGTTCGTTGATCACGCGGACGACGGTCGCGGGCGACGTCGCCATCGACAGCGACGCGAGCATCAGCCGGTCGAACAGCGGCGCGCCGAACGCGTTCGCGACGAGATACACGCCGACGAAGGTGAGGGCCGCCTCAACGACGCCGGTTACGCCGATCCACGGATTCGTGCGCAGCCAGTGCAGGTTGATGCGGTAGCCCAGCTCGAACAAAATCAGCCCGAACCCGACGTCGGCCAGCAGCAGCGCCGTGCCGGTTTCCGGCCGTGGCAGCACCCCCAACTGGGGCGCGGCCAGCACGAAACCGACGAGTCCATAAAAACTGATGCGCGGCAGGCCTGTCCAGCGCTGCCCGAATTCGCCGACGAGCCACGCCACCGTGATCGCGAACGGCCAGGCGAGACTGGTCAGGATCGCCAGGAATTCCGGCATGGCGGCTCCTTTGCCAAAATGTTATGACGTGCGGCCGATTCTACAAGATGGATATGTCCGCACGATTGCGTACGGCGGGCGCGGCGCACGCGTCACGCGTGCCGGCACGGGTGCAAACGTCACGCGTGGGCACGTGGTGCCCACCCTACGGCAATGCGAACATCGTAGGGCGGGCACCCTGTGCCCGCGCGAATGCGGGCACGGCGCAAGCATCGGTTACTTGCTGAGGAGCCGCATCGCCCGTTCGAGGCCGTCCATCGTCACCGGGAACATGCGGTTGCCCATGATCCTGCGGATGATGTCGATCGACTGCCGGTACTGCCACAGGTGTTCCGGTTCCGGATTCAGCCAGGCGAACTTCGGAAACGCGTGGCAGAACCGCGCCAGCCATTCGGCGCCCGCTTCGTCGTTGGCGTATTCGCTCGATCCGCCCGGCGCCAGGATCTCGTAGGGGCTCATCGTGGCGTCGCCGACGAAGATCAGGCGTGTGTCGGACGGGTAGGTGCGCAGCACGTCCCACGTCGGAAAACGTTCCGCGTGGCGGCGCCGGTTGTTCTTCCACAGGTGGTCGTAGACGCAGTTGTGGAAATAGTAGAACTCCATGTGCTTGAACTCGGCCTTCGCCGCCGAAAACAATTCTTCGGTGCGCTCGATGTGGTCGTCCATCGTGCCGCCCACGTCCAGCAGCATCAGCACCTTGATGCGGTTGCGCCGTTCCGGCTGCATCCTGATGTCGAGCCAGCCGGCGTTGTTGGCGGTGGAGCGGATCGTCTCGTCCAGCGCCAGTTCGTCGGCCGCGCCCTGGCGCGCGAAGCGGCGCAGGCGGCGCAGCGCGACCTTGATGTTGCGGATGCCCAGCTCGCGTTCGCCGTCGTAGTCGCGGTAGGTGCGCTGGTCCCATACCTTCACGGCGGACCGGTTTCCCCCTTTGCCGCCGATGCGGATGCCTTCCGGGTTCGTGCCGCCGTTGCCGAACGGGGAGGTGCCGCCCGTGCCGATCCACTTGTTGCCGCCCTCGTGGCGTTCCTTCTGTTCCTTCAGCAGTTCCTGCAGGCGTTCCATCAGCTTGTCGTAGCCGAGCTTCTGCAGCTGCGCCTTCTGTTCCGGCGTCAGTTCGCGTTCGAGACGCTTGAGCAGCCAATCCAGCGGGATGTCGGCCGCGCCGGCGGTGCCGCCGCCATCGAACACCGTCTCGATGCCCTTGAAGAAGGCGCCGAACGCGCGGTCGAACTTGTCGAAATGGGCTTCGTCCTTCACCAGGGTCAGGCGCGCGAGATAATAAAACTCGTCGAGCGACGGCGCGATCACCTGCTTCTGCAGCGCTTCCAGCAGCGTGAGGAATTCCTTGATCGAGACGGGGACCCTGGCGTCGCGCAGGGTGAAGAAGAAGTCGATCAGCATGCCGCGCTCCTGTTACTGCGCGTTGCGCGTGAGCCGGTAATGCAGGTGCGACTTGATTTCGATCCACTCGCCGCGCACGATGCTGTACATGACGGTGTCGCGCACGGTGCCGTCGCGGCGCGGCGCATGGTGGCGGATCACGCCATCCTTCTTCGCACCGAGCCGCTCGATGGCGGCCTGCGACGCGTAGTTGAAATTATCGGTGCGCAGGCCGACGACGGCGCAACCCAAGGTGTCGAATGCGTGCGACAGCAGCAGGAGCTTGCAGCTCGTGTTGACGTGGCTGCGCTGGCGGCTCTTCGCGTACCACGTGTAGCCGATTTCGACGCGGTCGATCGCGGGCATGATGTCGTGGTAGCTGGTGGTGCCGATCACGGTGGCGCTGGATGCGTCGACGACGGCGAAGGCGACGCGGTTGGTCGTTTCCAGCGCGGTGCGGATATAGGTTTCCGTCTCGTGCGGTGCGGGCACGGACGTGATGCGCAGGTTCCACAGCTCGCCATCGGCGGCTGCCGCGCGCAGGCCGTCCAGGTGGCGCATCCCGAGCGGTTCCAGGCGCACGCCGTTGAATTCGAGGGTGACGGGATCGACGCGGATCATCGGTTGTGCCTCGCCATCGCCACCAGTCGCTCGAACAAACCGACGTCCTGCTCGTTCTTGAGCAGCGCGCCGGCCAGCGGCGGCACGATCGCCTTGCCGTCCTGGCTGCGCAGGACCTCGACCGGGATGTCCTCGGCCAGCAGGAGCTTCAGCCAGTCGAGGAATTCCGACGTCGACGGCTTTTTCTTCAGGCCCGGCACGTCGCGCAGTTCATAAAAACTCTGCAGGGCGGCGGCCAGCAGGTCGGCCTTCAGCGCCGGATAGTGGACCTTCACGATGTCCGCCATCGTGTCGCGGTCGGGGAATTTGATGTAATGGAAGAAGCAGCGGCGCAGGAAGGCGTCCGGCAGGTCCTTCTCGTTGTTCGACGTGATGATGACGAGCGGCCGGTGCTTCGCCACGACCATCTCGCGCGTCTCGTAGACGTAGAACTCCATCCGGTCCAGTTCACGCAGCAGGTCGTTGGGGAATTCGATGTCGGCCTTGTCGATCTCGTCGATCAGCAGCACGACCGGCTCGGGCGCCGTGAATGCCTGCCACAGCACGCCCCTGACGATGTAGTTGTGGATGTCGCGCACGCGTTCGTCCCCCAGCTGCGAATCGCGCAGGCGCGAGACGGCGTCGTATTCGTACAGGCCTTGCTGGGCCTTGGTCGTGGACTTGATGTGCCACTGCAGCAGCGGCATGTCGAGTGCGGCCGCCACTTCCTCGGCCAGCATGGTCTTGCCGGTACCGGGTTCGCCCTTGATCAGCAGGGGCCTGGCGAGGGTGAGGGCGGCGTTGACCGCCAGTTTCAGGTCGGCGGTGGCGACGTAGTTGTCGCTGCCTTCGAAGCGTCGGGATGCGTGCATGGGCCTGGGCAGATCGTGTGGGAATGCCAACGAGTATATGACAGAACGGCGTGGCGCGAAGGTCGTCCATGCTGCGCTGCCCAATGGACTCGACCATATTCTTCGGATAGAATCGACCGGTTCGTAGCACAAATGCCAAGTGTTTTGCAGTCGCAGTACCGGGGGTCTGAAAAACCTGCTGCCGCCGCACGGGTCGCAAGGCGCCCTATCGATTCAACCCAACGATAGGTCATCCATGAAAATTTCAACAGCTTTACTCGTGCTAGCCGCCGGCGCCTCGATGGCCGGCACGGCCGGCGCGGCCGACGTCGTCGGCAATCCCAAGGCAGCACCCAACAAGATCGAAATGTGTATCGGCTGCCACGGCATCGCCGACTACAAGACCAGCTTCCCCGAGGTGTATCGCGTCCCCAAGATCGGCGGACAGTCGGCCAAGTACATCGAGGCCGCGCTGCACGCGTATAAAAAGGGCGACCGTAATCACCCGTCCATGCACGGCATCGCGGCCAGCCTGTCCGACCAGGACATCGCCGACATCGCCGCGTATTACTCGCAACAGACCCCGTCCAAGTAAGGAGCGCGCCATGAATAAACCGATCATCGCGCTGACCCTGGGCGCAGCAATCCTCGTCCTGTCCGGCCAGGCACTGGCCTCGGGCGACGCCGCCAACGGCGCCGCACTGGCGAAAAAATACAATTGCGCGTCCTGCCACGGCGCCGACTTCAAGACCCCGATCGACCCGAGCTATCCCAAGCTGGCCGGCCAGCACGCCGACTACCTGGTGCATGCGCTGACCGCCTACAAGCGCGGCACCAAGGTCGCGAATGGCCGCAGCAATCCGATCATGGCCGGCATGGCCCAGCCGCTGTCCGACCGCGACATGGCGGACATCGCCGCCTACCTGGAATCGTTGCCCGGACCGCTCGTCACGAAGCGCTGATCCGCGCGGGCCGTTACAATGACGGCCCATCCGGATCATCTGGAATCCCTCCTGCCGCATCGGCCGGAGGGATTTGTTTTTTTGGAGTGCCGCCGTGCCCGACGTATCCCCTTCCCACATCAAGACGAACGTATTGAGCGGCCTGACGGTCGCGCTGGCCCTGGTCCCGGAGGCCATCGCCTTCGCGCTGGTCGCCCACGTGGCACCGCTGACCGGCCTGTATGCCGCCGTGCTGGTGTCCTTCATCACGTCCGCGTTCGGCGGCCGGCCCGGCATGATTTCCGGCGCGGCCGGCGCGCTGGCCGTCGTCATGGTGGCGCTGGTCGTCCAGCACGGCGTGCAATACCTGTTTGCCGCCATCGTGCTGATGGGCGTGCTGCAGATGCTGTTCGCGGCCGCGCGGCTCGGCAAATTCATCCGCATGGTGCCGCATCCCGTGATGCTGGGCTTCGTCAACGGCCTCGCCATCGTGATCTTCGTCGCCCAGTTCGAGCACTTCAAGGTGGGCGGCGGCTGGATGGCCGGCACGCAGCTGTGGACGATGCTCGGCCTCGTCGCGCTCACGATGGCGCTCGTCTACCTGACGCCGCGCATCACGAAAGCCGTCCCGGCCACGCTGGTCGGCATCCTCGCCGTCGCGCTGCTGGCGCACTTCGCCGGCATCCAGACGAAAACCGTGGGCGACCTCGGCTCCATCGCGGGCGGCCTGCCGGCGTTCCGCGTGCCGGACGTGCCGTTCGACCTGCAGACGCTGAAGATCGTGTTCCCGTATTCGCTGGTGCTGGCGGGCGTGGGCCTGATCGAGACGCTGCTGACGCTCACGCTGATCGACGAGATCACGGACACGCGCGGCCAGCCGAACCGCGAAAGCCTCGCGCAGGGCGTGGCGAACGTCGTCACCGGTTTCTTCGGCGGCATGGGCGGCTGCGCGATGATCGGCCAGAGCATGATCAACGTCGGCAACGGCGCGCGCGGCCGCCTGTCCGGCATCTGCGCCTCGCTGTTCCTGCTGTCGTTCATCCTGTTCGGTTCCAGCGTGATCGAGCGGATCCCGCTGGCCGCGCTGATCGGCGTGATGTTCGTCGTCTGCGAGAAGACGTTCGAATGGGGCACGTTCCGCCTGTTCGGCAAGGTGCCGCGCGCCGACGCGCTCGTGATCGTGCTGGTGGCCGGCGTCACGCTCGTCTTCAACCTGGCCACGGCCGTGCTGGTGGGCGTGGTCGTGTCGGCGCTGGTGTTCGCGTGGCAGCACGCGAAGGAGATCCGCGTCACGACGTCGCAGGACGCCGGCGGCTGGAAAGTCTACGAGCTGGAAGGGACGCTGTTCTTCGCGTCGGTGGGCGGCTTCCAGGCGCTGTTCGCGCCGAGGGACGACCCGCGGGACGTCGTGATCGAGTTCCGTCGCGCGCGCGTGGCGGACCACTCGGCGATCCAGGCCATCGACGGCCTGGCGGAACGCTACCGCGCCCTCGGCAAGCGCCTGCACCTGCGCCACCTGAGCCCGGACTGCCGCGCGCTGCTCGAGCGTGCGAAGGACATGATCGAGGTGAACCTGCCGGAAGATCCCCGTTATCGGGTCGCCGACGACAAGCTCGATTAAACCTGGTGGTAGGGTGGGCGGCCTCCGCCCACCGAACGTACGAGTCGCGGTAACACGACCGATATCAGCGCACGCGCCTGCGCACGCAGGCCACGTAAGCGTCGGTGTCCGGCTGGGTCCCGTGGCGCTGGGCCGACCAGATCATCTCGCCCAGGCACTCCATCATCTCGTGATGCGCCTCGTGCTCGCCCACGCGCGCGGCCAGCGCCTCGAACGCGGCGCGGATGCCGCGCGGCTGGTCGATCGATACCTGTTCCGTAATCGACAGGTGCATCGACAAATGCAGGAACGGATTCGGCTTGCCGCCTTCGACGGCGTAGTCGCGCGCCACGGCTTCCTCGGCATCCGCCAGCTCGTCGTGGTACTCGGGATGCTGGTCGATCCAGTCGGCGGCGATGGCGTCCATCGGGGTCAGGATCTCGCCGGCGCGGCGCTTGCGCAAGGCCTCGCAAAAGAAGCGGCGGACGTCGTGGGAAGAGGGGGTGAACATGGCGGGAACCGTCGGAAGAACTGGAGGAAGGGCGTCATTGTAGCGCGATGATGCCCGTCCCGCAGGGCGGTCACCGGTCCGCCCCGCATGCGTTGCCATCAAGTTTCAAGGCGCGCCGTCCAGCGCCGCGGCGCCGCCGGTCGGCAGCGGCACGGGCACGGGTGCCGGCGCGGGCTTCGGGACGGCGGCGGGCGCGGCTGCGCAGTTCGTGCGCATGGTGGCCCGCAGCGCGCTGGCCTCGGCCGCGTCGCCGCGCGCGTCATGCCATTCCGCCATGTAGGCTTGCGCCATGCACGTGCGCGTGCGCGCCATCTGCGCATCCTTGCCCGCTTCTTCCAGCAGGCGTGCCGCATTCGTTTTGCCGAGGTAGAAATCGGCGATCGGCGCGGGCCAGTCGTCTTCCTTCTGCTGCTTCATTGCCGCTTCCAGTTCCGTCTGCGCCAGCGCGGCGTCGCCATGGCGCACGCGTGCGATGTACAGCCACAACGGACCGAGGCGGTCGGCCGGCAACTGGTCGAGCGCGCGCCGCAGTTGCGGGATCGCCGTGTCGAGGCGCCCGGCCAGCATCTGCCGGCGGCCGAGCAGCAGGTTGGCGTTCGGCTGGCCCCGCGCCACGGCCTTGTCCAGCCAGGCGTCGCCCTGGGCCGGATCGCGCGCCACGCCGCGGCCGTCGTAATACATCCTGGCGAGCGCGTACTGGGCATCGGCATTGCCGTCGTCGGCTTCCGCGCGCATCCAGGGTTCCAGACCCGTGCCGCGCGTGAACACGTCGCCGCCCAGGTAGGCGATGTACAGTTTTTCCTGGCTCATCGCGAACAGCACGCGGTGCGCGCGCAGGAAGTCCTCGCCCAGGAACAGGTCGGCCCCTTGCGAACCCGCCGAGCCGATGACGCCGAGCTCCACGTCGCGGATGGTTTCGTCGCCGAACTGCACGGTCTTGACCGGGGCGATCCAGTACGGCACGCGGTCGGTGCCGATGCCGCCGGTATCTCCCATGCGGATCGCACCCGGCCCGTTGACGTCGATGCCGGCGCGCCTCGCCGCGTCCTGCATCATGAAGCTGCGGTGGGCGCCGGAGTCGATGATGGCGTCCATCTCCTTGCCGTTGACCATGACGGTGAAGTGCGGGTTCGGGCTCTTGCCGTAGTTGCGCTCGAACGGCAGCACGACCGTGGGTTCCTTCCACAGCAGCAGCGACGCCTTGGCGCAGTCGCGCGGGCGGTAAAACTTCATCCGCTTGGCGCGCAGGTCGAGTTCCAGGTCCATCTGCAGCAGGAACGGCGCGCCGAGGATGGCGTCGAACGGGGGCGTGGCCGACGTGCTGCCGATGACGTTCAGTTCGATGCGGCGGGCGTTGTGCGTCGGGCCGACCGAAAATTCCTTCAGCCGCGCGGAGTAGAGGCGCGAGCTGCCGCCGAACCCTTCGATCCAGCGTCCCGTCATGAACGGGTTGATATCGCGCCGCGTGACGGCGTTCATGGTCAATGCCGTCATGGAGGTGCCGGTGTCGACGAGCATCACGGCCGGCGTGCCGTTGATGGTGCCATCGACGGCGGGGATGAGGCCTTCGCCCGTGTAGCGGATGGGGAGGTCGGCCACGTCGATGTAGGTGCAGTGCTTCGTGTCGTCGTCGGCGTGGGCGACGCCGGACAGCAGGCAGAGCAGAAAGGCGGTCCGGGCGAACCGGGAGCGGAGCGGGGCGCTGGTCATCATGACAATAATTCTACAACGCAATTTTGTAAAAATTACATTACGAGAATGTAAAAAAGGCAAAGACAACCGTTCACACGGCTGCTTTGCCTTTGTTTTGTTGCGCCTGCGCTACTCGCGCCTTACTCCTTGCGCGTCACACCTTGCTGCGCCAACACCATCTTGGAACTGCCGGCCGCGTCGGCGATGGCCTTGCTGGCGACCGCCACCGCCTTGCTGCTGGCGTTGGCGGCATTGTTTGCCGCCGCCGCCTTGCCACCGCCGCCGCCGTTGCCGTTCTGGCCACGCCGCTCGTGCGGCTGGCGCAGGTAGCGCGAGCTGTGGCGGCGATCGCCGTTCGCGGGCCAGGTGATGAAGCGCGACAACTCCTGCAGGGCGCGCTGGTACACGTCGCGCTTGAACTCGATGACGACGTCCAGCGGGACCCAGTAGTCGTGCCAGCGCCAGGCGTCGAATTCGGGATGGTCGGTCAGGCGCAGGTTGACGTCGTTGTCGCGCGCCACCATGCGGAGCAGGAACCAGATCTGCTTCTGCCCACGGTAGTGACCGCGCACTTCGCGCTTGATGAAGTGATCGGGCACTTCGTAGCGCAGCCAGTCGCGGGTGCGGCCCACGATCTTGACGTGCTCCTGGCGCAAGCCGATTTCTTCCTCGAGCTCGCGGTACATCGCCTGTTCCGGCGTCTCGCCGTATTTGATACCCCCTTGCGGAAATTGCCAAGAATGCTCACGCACCCGCTTGCCCCACCACACCTCGTTGTTGGCGTTCAGCAGGATGATGCCGACGTTGGGGCGGAACCCTTCACGATCGAGCATAATTCACCTCGAAACTTTCTGCCGGCCGATCCCTCTTACATTTTTACTTACAAATCCCCGGAGCGTTGCCAAACCTGCTGTCGTGACGGTTTTGCAAGGCTCCTCAGGTGCTGAAGTCGTCAACCTGCACAGGAACAACAGCATGCACCACTTGTTTCGGACCCATTTGTATAAAGATTGGATGCATCAGCCAGCTAATCCTTTAAAATTAGGTCGATTATAACCCTCTCTTTTTAAAAAGAATTCACCGATATGCGCGCCTCACGATTTTTTATTTCAACGCTCAAAGAAGCGCCCTCCGACGCCGAGATCGTCAGCCATAAACTGATGATGCGCGCAGGGATGATCAAGCGACTCGGCTCCGGCATCTACACCTACATGCCGCTGGGCCTGCGCGTCATCCGCAAGGTCGAGGGCATCATCCGCGAAGAGATGAACAAGGCGGGCGCGCTCGAACTCCTGATGCCGATGGTGCAACCGGCCGAACTGTGGCAGGAGACCGGCCGCTGGGACAAGATGGGCCCCGAACTGCTGCGCCTGAAGGATCGCCACGGCCGCGACTTCGCGCTGCAGCCGACGTCGGAAGAAGTCATCACCGACGTCGTGCGCACCGAGGTCAAGTCGTACCGCCAGCTGCCGTTGAACTTCTATCACATCCAGACGAAATTCCGCGACGAGCGCCGTCCCCGCTTCGGCCTGATGCGCGGCCGCGAGTTCACGATGAAGGACGCGTATTCGTTCGACCGTGACGTCGAAGGCATGCAGAAGTCCTACCAGACGATGTTCGACGCCTACGTCAGCATCTTCACCCGCTTCGGCCTGAAGTTCCGCGCGGTGGCGGCCGACAACGGCGCGATCGGCGGCACCGGCTCGCACGAATTCCACGTGATCGCCAGCACCGGCGAGGACGCGGTCGTCTACTGCCCGACGTCGGACTACGCGGCCAACATGGAAGCGGCCGAGGCGCAGCCGCTGATCGCCCAGCGCGGCGCGGCCACGCAGCCGCTGACGAAGGTGTCGACGCCGAACACGACCAAGTGCGAGAAGGTCGCCGAGCAGCTCGGCATCGCGCTGGCGCAGACGGTGAAATCGATCGCGCTGACGGTCGAGAAGGAAGTCGACGGCAGGCAGGTCAAGGAAAACTGGCTGCTGCTGCTGCGCGGCGACCATGAGCTGAACGAAGTCAAGGTCTCGAAAGTGCCGGGCCTGGCCACCTTCCGCTTCGCCACCGAAGCGGAAATCCAGGACGCCTACGGCACCGTGCCGGGCTACCTCGGTCCGGTGGGGACGAAGCAGCCGGTCAACGTCGTGGCCGACCGCACCGTCGCCAACATGGCCGATTTCGTATGCGGCGCCAACGAAGCCGAATACCACCTGACGGGCGTGAACTGGGGCCGCGACGTGGCCGAACCGACCGTCGCCGACCTGCGCAACGTGGTCGAAGGCGACGCCGCACCGGACGGCAAGGGCGTGCTCGCGATCGAACGCGGCATCGAGGTGGGCCACGTGTTCCAGCTCGGCACGGCATACTCCGCCGCGATGAACTGCGTCTACCTGGACGAGAAGGGCCAGCCGGCACCGATGCAGATGGGTTGCTACGGCATCGGCGTGACCCGCATCCTGGGCGCGGCCATCGAGCAGAATTTCGACGACAAGGGCATCGTCTGGCCGGACGCCATCGCGCCGTTCGAACTGGTGCTGTGCCCGATGGGCTACGACCGCAGCGAGCTGGTCAAGACCGAGACCGATCGCCTGTATGCCGAGCTGCAGTCGGCCGGCGTGGACGTCATCGTCGACGACCGCGGCCTGCGTCCGGGCGCAATGTTCGCCGACTGGGAACTGGTCGGCGTGCCGCATCGCGTCGTGATCGGCGAGCGCGGCCTCAAGGAAGGCAACCTGGAATACCAGGGCCGCCGCGATGCCGAGGCAACCGCTGTCCCGGCTGCCGACATGGTCGGCGTCATCAAGGCCAAGCTGGGCAAGTGATGGCGCAACGGTTGATTGGCCGGGCGGCAGCCCGGCTCGGCCCGGTCTTGCTCGCCGCTGCGTTGTTGAGCAGCGGCGCAGCGCAGGCCGGCAACCAGAAAGAGGAAGCGCTGGCCGATTCGGTCCGGCTGGCGCTCGAAAACGCGATCCGCGATGGGCGGCCGCCCAAGCCGGTGTTCCGCGACGAGGTCGCGCGCGTGCGCTACCAGCAGTGGTTCGATGCGATGTCGGCGCGCCTCAAGCGCCGCCTGCCGGACGAGCAGACGCGCACCGAATTCCTCGAAATCGCCTGGTACGAAGCCACGCGCGCGGGCCTCGATCCGGGCCTCGTGCTGGGCCTGATCCAGGTCGAGTCGGCGTATCGCAAGTACGCCGTGTCGATGGTCGGCGCACGCGGCTACATGCAGGTGATGCCGTTCTGGACGAAGGTCATCGGCGATTCGAACCGCCGCGCGCTGTTCGACATGCAGACCAATCTGCGCTACGGCTGCTCGATCCTGCGCATGTACATCGACATGGAAGGCGGCAACCTGTACCTCGCGCTGGGGCGCTACAACGGCAGCCGCGGACGGCCCGAGTATCCGAATGCGGTGCTGGCGGCGTGGAAGAACTGGCAATTCAAGCAGGACGTGATGGTCTCCAGCCGGTAATCGTGCCGGCGTTTGGTGGGCTCGGGGAGCCCACCCTTGTATCTTGAGCGTGTTGGTGATTAGCTACCACTAACTGA
>NZ_LMCY01000053.1 GCF_001425685.1 Massilia sp. Root335
AACCGCATCTACACGATGCCGCAGTTCCTCGAACAGCGCTACGGCAAGGCCGTCGCCACGACGATGGCGCTGTTCTGGCTCGGCCTGTACGTCGTCGTCAACCTGACCTCGATCCTGTACCTGGGCGCGCTGGCCATCGGCAGCGTCACCGGCGTCGGCGTGCTGCCCTGCATGCTGTTCCTGGCCGTCTTCGCCGCCATCATCACGCTGGGCGGCATGAAGGTCATCGGCTACACCGACGTCATCCAGGTGACCTGCCTCGTCATCGGCGGCCTCGTGACCACGTGGCTGGCGCTGGACCTCGTCGCCAAGCTGGGCCAGGGCCACGGCGCGCTGCAGGGCTTCTCGACCTTGTACAACACGACCCGCGACCACTTCGAAATGGTGCTGGGCCGCGACAACAAGAACTACATGGACCTGCCGGGCCTGTCGACGCTGATCGGCGGCATGTGGATCGTCAACCTGAACTACTGGGGCTGCAACCAGTACATCACGCAGCGCGCCCTCGGCGCCGACCTGCCGACCGCGCGCAAGGGCCTGCTGTTCGCCGCGTTCCTCAAGCTCCTGATGCCAATGATCGTCGTCATGCCGGGCATCGCCGCGTTCGCGCTGGACCGTGCCGGCGTGCTGGGCGACGCCATGCGCGTCGGCGGCGAACTGAATCCGGACCGCGCCTACCCCACGCTGCTGGCGATGCTCCCGTCGGGCATCAAGGGCATCGCGTTCGCCGCGCTGACGGCCGCCGTCGTCGCGTCGCTGGCCGGCAAGGCCAACTCGATCGCCACGATCTTCACGCTCGACATCTACCAGAAGCGCCTGCATCCGGACGTCAGCGAGAAGAAGATGGTGTGGATCGGCCGCATGACCGTCATCGTGTCGATGCTGCTGGCCATCGTGATCGCCCCGTTGATGGGCATCGACAAGAAGGGCGGCTTCCAGTACATCCAGGAATACACGGGCTTCGTCTCGCCGGGCATCCTGGCCATGTTCCTGCTGGGCTTCTTCTGGAAAAAGACAACGGCGGACGCGGCGATGTTCGCGACCGTCGGCGGCCTGGTGTTCTCGATCATCCTGAAGTTCCTGCCGACGATGATGGACCTGCACTTCCT
>NZ_LMCY01000054.1 GCF_001425685.1 Massilia sp. Root335
TGTATGGCACAGAGACATGAGTGACACTTGTCCAGAGACATAGGTGACACATGCCTAGTCATTTTACAGCTCGATTCGTAGATCGATTTCGCTAATCTTGCGGTTACAGAAGATGACGTAGAAGAGCCCATCGGTGTCGCTCGGCCGGACAGCGACGGGTTCTCCCGCCAGGCCTTCACCGATGAACAGCTGCCGCCCCGAAAAGCTGATGCATCCGCTGCTGCGGACCTTTCTGACTTCGTCGCCTGCATCGTATTCAATAACGGGCAACTGTTCGGGATACGGTCGTGCGCTGGCGGCGTAGCGAGAGGAAGGCGGCTTCTGACCTAAAGCTTGATGCGGTCGAACCAGGTTGTACTGATCACGCCAGCGATCAAAGGCCTGCTGGCAGCTCTGGAGCGAGTTAAATCCGGTGCGCTCAAGAAGTTCGCGCTTGAGGGTACGATGAAACCGCTCATCTTTACCTTGCGTTTGAGGATGCATCGGCCGGCTATGGCTGACTTTAATGCCGACTCGCATCAGCCACGCCTCGATTTTTGTGATCCCGTTCTGCTTCGGGGTCCCCCATGGATTGCCGTTGTCACAGGTGATTTTCTCAGGTAGCCCATAGCGCCTGAATGCGTCGGTAAGGGCTTGTTTAACATGCTCACCGGTCTCGCTGGGGCAGGCCTTCAGACAGATGGAAAAGCGAGAGTGATCGTCCAATATCGTCAGCGGATAGCATCGTCCCGCTTGTGAATCGGTCAGCGCAAAGTGCCCTTTGAAATCCATTTGCCAGAGCAGATTCGGCGCCTCATGCTCGAACCTTGTTATGGCGGCTGACTGGACGTCTGTCGATGCCACTACCTGGCGACCATGCCGTTTCAAAATGGCAGAGATCGTATTGGGATGAGGCCTGGCATTCTCTGGCAAAAAAGTCGCTAATTTGCGCGCTCCCCAGCAGGGAAACTTTTCGTGCAGTGCGAGCACCTCGTCTTCGAGCTGCTCGCTACTACGTCGCGGTGAGGAGTGAGGCTTTCGCGACCGCTCCTGCAGACCGTCAGCTCCATGTTCTTTGAAGCGTGCAAGCAGTTTATAGGCCGTCTGCGGACTGATTCCAAACGAACGGCACAGGGCCCGGATATTGGCTCCCTGCGCCGTCGCCAGCGTGACGAACTCCAGTCGAGAAGACATTTTTGACGACTCCTTCCAAGGCATCGCAAGCTCCAAATAACGAAGTTGCAATGATGATAAAAGGTGTCACCTATGTCTCTGGACAAGTGTCCACTATGTCTCTGTGCCAAACA
>NZ_LMCY01000055.1 GCF_001425685.1 Massilia sp. Root335
CCTAATGCCGTTAAGTTAAGCGGCAAGTTCAGCAACGATCGCTTGTAAACGAGGCCGCGGGCTGTTAACCTGCGGCCTTCATGTTATCTGAATCCCTGCCACTTGTTACTGTCGACTTGGCAGCCCCTGACTGGAGGCGGCTGGGCGAGCATCTTCCCGCCGAGTGGATCGAGGCGGCCCTGAACTATTCTGGCAAGGCCAGCATCCGCCAGCGGCGTTTGCCCGCGCAGCAGGTAGTATGGCTGGTGATTGCGCTGGCCTTGTACCGACACCGATCAGTACGTCAAGTGCTGGCGGAACTGGATTTGGCTTTACCGGACCTGGAGGACCGCTGTGTGACCGATAGCGCCGCAACCCAGGCGCGGCAGCGGCTTGGCGAGGAGCCGCTGGCCTGGTTGTTCGCCGCCTCGGCCCGGCGCTGGCACCAGCAGGATGAGCAGCGGTATCAGTTCAAGGGCCTGCAACTTCTTGCCATGGACGGGACCACACTCAAGCTGGCCGACAGTTCCGAAAACCGGGACCATTTCGGCGCACCGCATTACGTGGGCGACGCCACTGCCAGCTATCCCCATGCGCGTTTGGTCACATTGTGCGTGCTCGATACCCAACTCGTTCTGGCGGCGGGTTTTGGCACTTACCGTCAAAGCGAAATCACCTTCGCACGGGACCTATTGGCGGATATCCCCGACCACTCATTAACGGTCTTCGATCGCGGTTTTCTGGGAGCCGAACTACTCTGCAAGCTCGGCGGTAATGGGCAAGAGCGCCACTTTCTGGTGCCAGCGAAGGCCAACACGCGCTGGACCCTGATCGAAGGCGATGAGAAAGACGGCGTGGTGGAGATGAAAGTCTCAGCTGCAGCACGCAAACGAGATCCGGACCTGCCCGCACACTGGCGCGCACGGGCCGTTCTGACGCCTACGCCGCAGGGGCGGCTCGTTTATCTTTTGACTTCGCTGCTGGACCGTCGACGCTTTCCTGCCGATCAATTGCGCCAATGCTACGGCCGGCGCTGGCAAATCGAGACGAGCTACCGCGAGATCAAGCAATCCATGATGGGCATGGCGCTGAGCCTGCGCAGCCTGAGTGTGGAATCGACCCGACAAGAGATCTGGGGCACGCTTCTCGCGTACAACCTGGTACGCCTGGAAATGGCGCGCACCGCTGAACAAGCCAAGTGCGCCCCTAGTGATATCAGCTTTGTGTTCGCCTTGTCAGCATTTCAATTCGAGATGCAGCATGTCGCGGCCTTGCAGGCCCAAGGAAACATACCTGGCGTCTTGAAACGTATGCGTGAAAGGATGCTACTCGAACTGAATGTCTACCGACCCGGCCGAAAGTTCGACCGGGTCACTAAAGCCAAGCCCCAGCGTTATCCCGAGCGCCGCCTTCGAAGAACCTTAACTTAACGGCATTAGG
>NZ_LMCY01000056.1 GCF_001425685.1 Massilia sp. Root335
CATCAAGGCGCAAGCCCGCGATGGCGAGGGCGCGATAGCCGCCACCGCTTATTGCGCCAGCCCCCGCACCGAGACGGCGTATTGCGCGAGCCCCCGCATCGAAGCGCATGCCGAGGCGCAGATGCACTGACCGCGCTGACTGCGCCGAACGCCTGCGGCCGCCCCGCCGCAACACCTGCCTCCCGCTCGTTCCCACCCCGGTAAAAACCCGCTTCGGCTTCCGAAGCGGGCTTTTCCGTTGATCTCTTCCATTTTCGAGTCACCAGGCTCACACGGTACTCGACATGAGTGTTTCAACAAATTAACATTGCCTATCCGGCGACGCCGGAACAATTCCTTGGGAAACGAATTTTCATGGCGACGACGCTGAGAGACACATTTTCTGTCACCCGGTTCTCGTTCTGGGCTGGTGCACTGCTGTCGTCGCTGGTCGGCGGGCTGCTGTACATGTTCACGGCGCGTTCGATCGAGAGCGATGCCGAGGCACGCTTCATCAGCCATGCCAAGCATGCACAAAGCGTGATCAATGTTCGGGTGAAATCGTACACGGACCTGTTGCGCTCCACAGCCAGCATGATCGAAAGTTCTGATGTGCTGACGCACCAGAACTTCCATGAATTCGTGCTTGGACTGGACCTGGCCAGGAACTTCCCGGCGGTGGACTACATCAATTACGCAATCCAGGTCCCTCGAGAGGGGCGCAAAGCGTTCGCCGACGAATTGAGCGCGACCGTGTCCCGCATCTTCGACAAGCAGGTCGACCTGGACATCACGCCGCCGGGAATCCGGCCATCCTACCTGGTCGTCGCCTTCATCGAACCCGCCCCGCCGGGTGCGCAATATTATGGCATCGACCTGATGGCAAACCGTTACTTCGGGAACCAGCTGCTCGGCGAGCGCGACAGTGGCCTGATTTTTTCGACGGGTACGCCGATTCCCATGTTGTCGAGCCCGAACAATATCTATGTCGGCATGCGCATGCCGGTCTACCGCAAACGCCTGCCGCTCAACACGGTCGACGAGCGTCGTCGCGCCTACACGGGCTCCCTGGGCATCGCATTCAGCATTCGCAAGCTGCTGCATGGCGTGATGGACGAGGTTCCGGTCAAGAGCCTGCGCATGACACTGTACGACGTCGGGAGCGGTATCGACAGGAGCGGCCAGGTTACCCGCGGCAAGGCGCTCGCGCTGTTCGACAGTCACGGCACCGCGGATGAGCCTACGCCGTCGCTCGACGTTGGCGACGAGGTCTTCTCGACGACTCTGCCGCTCGATTTCAACGGCCGTCCCTGGAAAACGACCTTCAGTGCACCCAAGGCGTCCCTGTACACGGAGTTCGACGACTATTACCCGAAGCTGATGATGGCGTTCGGCTTCCTCGGCTCCATCCTGCTGTACGCCCTGCTGCACACGCTGACCTCGTCGCGGCGC
>NZ_LMCY01000057.1 GCF_001425685.1 Massilia sp. Root335
CTTCACCGGTCCTCACGTCGGTACCGAGGGCAACCACCGGGCTGGCACCGGCAGGTGTGTCCGCTGTGACGCTGACAGGTCCCGGCGGAGCAAGTGCCACTATAGTTGGTGTGCGCGGCCGCAGACGCTTGTCGAGCAGTTTCCAGGTGGTCGGCTGGGACGGCTCGATGCTCGGCTGGAGACCACGCAGCTTTTGCAATAAGGTCTGGCGCGGCAGCAGCAACGCCTGCGGCATGCGATCGCCTTTGCGAATCCACTGGACAGAGCCGCCCTGCACGTCGACGCCTGGACCGCCTTCGCGGCACTTCCACCAACCCGATTGGGGACAAGGTTCCCCGGCAGTAGCTAGGGTCCCGAGCCTCGGTGCCGCGGGTTCTGGAGGTTCTGCAGGGCCTGGCGGCGGTCCTGAAGGCCGCGACCGGATACTCGATGAGATGCGGTCCCACAGGGCCAGCACGGCATCTTCGTGCAAACTGGTATCAACCGGCTTACCGCTCGGACGTGGACTGATTCCACCTTGTAATTCAAGCGACAAAAACGGGTGTACCGGGTCACCTTGCACGCCTGGAGTCTCCCACATGAAGCCATACGTGGTCGCGAAATTTAGCTCGCGGATCCGTTCAAGGACTTCTTCGCCATCGATTCCATTGATAGTACGCTTTCCGAACCGTAGCTTAGTCACACGCAGCAGCTCGTCGGGGTTGGCCTCCTTATCCATATCAGCAAAACGCGTAAGCAGGCTACTATCCCTGTCCCCGCCAGGCAGGCTTGCTAATGCAAGGGCCACATCGGGATGATCCAGAAACCCAACGTGCATTGCGATGTGCTCAGTTTTATGAGGAGGTAGCGGCTCGGTGAATACGGCACGCCCGATGCAAAATCCCGGAACCGATGGAATTTCGTTCTCCCCACGCAGACGTAGCCGCGCCAGTAAGGCTTCGGCCGTACGTCCATCAGGCACGTCAGCATACTGCATCGATAGAGAAAAACTCATACCGTCCAAGTGCGCATGTGCCTCAACTGATACCCACTCGTCGTCGAGGCGTCGGCTGCCCTCCATCGAATAGCTGCGTGTGCGTCCATAAATGAGTAGACGTCCAATCATGCCTGGCACGCGCAGGTCACGCGCCTCTACCATACTACCAACTCCATTGGAGTCAGCGGCTACTCCTTGAGCCCCTTGAGCAGTAATCTCAGCCTCACGCGCAGCAACACGCTCGCGGAAAGTCGTTTCATCTTCTTCGACGGTAGCGATGTCGAATCCATCCATCATTTCGCGCGACAGACTCACTTCCGCCCGAGACGGTACATCGACCAAAAAACGTCCGACGCAAATCGTCTTCATCTTTTCCGTCATTTTTGCCACCTCGGATCTGTCCCGTATGCTGCGGACCTGACCGGCGGCCCAGGTTCCCGCACAGGCGAGTGCTGCGAGCAAGACGATCATTGCCCGCCATCCAAGCTTTCTCGAATGGGTCATAGCTGTCATCCGTTCAGAGAATGTACGAGCGCACTGCTGTCCGCTCACGCCAGCGTCGACGGGCCGT
>NZ_LMCY01000058.1 GCF_001425685.1 Massilia sp. Root335
TCCAGTTCCGAAGAGCTGGCGGCGACGGCCGAGGAGATGAGTTCCCAGGCCGAGCAGCTGCAGCAGGCGATGGCGTTCTTCCGCCTCGCCGGCGGCGATGCTGCGCCAGCGGCCCGCAAGCCGGCGCGGCGCGCGCCGGTCGCGCCGTCCAAGCGCCAGGGCATCACGATGCACAACCCAGCGTTCGCCAGCGAAGCGGACCTGGACGAGTCCAGCTTCACCCGATTCTGATCACACACGGCAAACCCCGCGAGGAGACATAACATGTTCCGCAATCTTAAAGTCAGTGTCCGCCTGGGCCTGGGCTTCGGCATCGTCAGCCTGCTGCTGGCCGCCGTCGTCCTGATGGGCGTCCGCAGCCTGGCGAGCCTCAACGCCAACGTCGACGAAATGGTCTCCGACAAGTATCCGAAAGTCGTGATCGCCTACGACACGATCGGCAACATCGAGGAAATCGCCATCGCGATGCGCAATGTCGTCCTGACGGACAACCCGGACGCGACGCGCCGCGAACTGGCGCAGATCGACGAATCGCGCAACGACCAGCGCAAGGACGTCGAGAAGCTGCAGGCGCGCGTCAAGTCGGGGACGGGCCGGCAGCTGCTGGAAGGCGTCCAGCAACAGCGCCAGAAATACCTGACCGTGCAGGACCAGTTCATCCGTCTCGCGAACGAAGGCAAGCGCGCCGAAGCGCGCGACCTGCTGATGACGCAGATCCAGCCCATGCAGGATGCCTACATCAAGGCGATCGAAAAGCTGATCGAGCACCAGGACACGTCGATGCAGCAGTCCGGCAAGGACGCGGCCGACGAATACGCCGCCACCCGCAGCCAGCTCACGGTGCTGGGCGTGGCCGCCATGCTGCTGGGCGTCGGCATGGCGTTGTGGATCACGCTGAGCCTCACGCGCACGCTGGGCGGCGAGCCGGGCTACGCAGCCGACCTGCTCAAGCGCATCGCGGACGGCGACCTGTCCGGCGACGTCGACCTGCGCCGCGGCGACAACGACAGCATGCTGCACGCCGTCGGCCAGATGGTCGTCAAGCTGCGCCAGGTAATCGCCGGCCAGCGCGCCGTCGTGGAAGCGGCGAACCGCGGCGAATTCGACGTGCGCGTCGACACCACCGGCATGCGCGGCTTCCAGCAGGAGATGGGCGATGGCCTGAACCAGCTGGTGGCGACGACCGGCGCCAGCGTCGACGACGTGGTGCGCGTGATGTCCGCGCTGGCCGACGGCGACCTGACGAAGCGTATCGACAAGGACTACCGCGGCGCGTTCGCGAAGCTGAAGGATTATTCGAACGGCACGATGGACAAGCTGGCGCAGGTCGTCGGCGAAGTGAACGGCAGCGCGCAGTCGCTGGCGTCGGCGTCGGAACAGGTCAGCGCCACCGCGCAATCGCTGTCGCAGTCCGCGTCCGAACAGGCGGCCGGCGTCGAAGAGACGAGCGCCTCGCTGGAACAGATGACGGCGTCGATTTCGCAGAACACTGAAAACGCCCGCGTCACCGACGGCATGGCCACGCAGGCCGCGCGCGAGGCGGCCGAAGGCGGCGACGCAGTGAAGGCCACGGTCGCGGCGATGAAGCAGATCGCCAGGCAGATCGGCATCATCGACGACATCGCCTACCAGACCAACCTGCTGGCGCTGAACGCCGCCATCGAGGCCGCGCGCGCGGGCGAACACGGCAAGGGTTTCGCCGTCGTGGCGGCCGAGGTGCGCAAGCTGGCCGAGCGCAGCCAGGTGGCCGCGCAGGAGATCGGCGAAGTGGCGTCGAGCAGCGTGGAACTGGCCGTCCGGGCGGGCACGATGCTCGACCAGATGGTGCCGAACATCCGCAAGACGTCCGACCTCGTGCAGGAAATCACGGCGGCATCGGAAGAGCAGTCGGCCGGCGTCGGCCAGATCAACGCCGCCGTCGGCCAGATGAGCCAGACG
>NZ_LMCY01000059.1 GCF_001425685.1 Massilia sp. Root335
ATGATGATAAAAGGTGTCACCTATGTCTCTGGACAAGTGTCCACTATGTCTCTGTGCCAAACAGGCCGCCCACCCTACGGCCCACGCAGCCGCAAAAAACGGGGGGGCGTTTACAGGCCGAGCGCGGCGATGCCGGCCTTTGCGATCTGGGCATCTTCCGCCGACTTCACGCCGGACACGCCGACGGCGCCGACGACCTGGCCGTCCACGACGATGGGCACGCCGCCTTCCAGCATGCCGTCCAGTTCCGGCGCGCGGGCGAACGACACGCGGCCGTTGTTGATCATGTCTTCATAGATCTTCGATTCGCGGCGGCCCAGCGCGGCAGTCCTGGCCTTGGCCGGGGCGATGTGGGCCGACACCGGCGCGGCGCCGTCCAGACGCTGCAGCCACAGCGGGTGGCCGCCGTCGTCGCAGATC
This sequence comes from Massilia sp. Root335, assembly GCF_001425685.1. Lineage (GTDB taxonomy): Bacteria > Pseudomonadota > Gammaproteobacteria > Burkholderiales > Burkholderiaceae_D > Telluria > Telluria luteola. The sequence goes on from NZ_LMCY01000059.1 coordinate 421, forward strand.
GCGATGACGACCTTCCAGCCATTGGCGACGGCTTCGTTTTCCGCGCCGGCGGCGATCTTCTTGATGTCTTCGAGGGTAAGGACGGGCTTGGTTTGCATCTTGATATCTCTTTCGTGGTGCGTTACAAAAATAGTCTGCAGGTGCCGCAGGATCAGCGCGCGGCCGTCATCGGCGCGGGCGTGCTCTGCTTGGCCTTGAGCCTGGCCTTGAGTTCGGCCATCACGCCGGCCGCCGCCTGTTCGCCCGCCAGCACGGCCAGGTTGCGGCCGTTGAAGTCGGCGCTGCCCATCGCGCCCAGCGCGGGCGTGATGACGACGTCGGCACTCTTCAGCTCGAACTGGTTCAGGCGCTGCCCCATGATGGTGAACGTCTGCATCAGCACATCCATGGAGCTGGCCGTGGCCTGGGCTTCCGTCGCGCTGGAGATATTCACGGCGATGATGAATTCGGCGCCCATCTCCTTCGCGAAGCGCACCGGCACGGGGGCGACGAGGCCGCCGTCCACATACGTGCGCTTGCCGATCACTACGGGCTGGAACACGCCGGGCACGGCGGACGACGCGCGCACGGCCATGCCGGTATTGCCGCGGCGGAACAGGATGGGCTGGCCCGTCTTGAGGTCCGTGGCGACGGCGCCGAACGGGATCTTGAGCTTTTCGATCGGGCGGTTGTGCACGGCCTTGTTGACATAGGCCTGCAGCGCCTCCCCTTTCAGCACACCGGGCGCCTTGCTGAAGAACGGAATGGCCCAGTCGGAGATCGTCGTCTCGTCCATGTCGAGGGCGATCTTCTGCAATTCGAAGCCGTTGTAGCCGGACGCATACAGCGCGCCGACGACGGAACCCGCGCTGGTGCCGACGACGATGTCGGGCACGATGCCCTGGGCTTCCAGGGCCTTGATCACGCCGATGTGGGCAAAGCCGCGCGCGGCGCCGCCGCCCAGGGCGAGGCCGATCCTTACGTGGCGCAGCGGGAGGGGTGCGGGCGCGGGCGCGACGGCGACCGGCGCGGCGGGCTGGGTGGGCGCCGAGCCGCAGCCGGCCAGCACTGCCGCCGCGCCGAGCGTGGCGAGAATGGAACGTCGGGAGAGGGTCATCCGGAACGGGCTGATAAACGGGACAAAGATGGGATTGTAACCCGATCCTGGCGTTTATCGTGGGAAGCTGCATGACCAGCGCACTTGGGGCCCTGCCTACGCAGGGGCGACGGTCTTCAGGGGGCGAACAAAGAAAACGGAGAAAATCGGGCGCTAGGACAGTTTCGGCAACCGGCCGTAGTGGGATGCCAACCGACATCCTAGTTTTCCTCACCGGCTGACCTCATGCCAACCCTCTCAACGGCTCAGCCGGCTCACGGCCGGCGTCAGTACTGCTGAGGATTTTTCCGGTCTAGTTCGGTTCATCAACCGGGGACGTGGCCCGGAGCTTTTCCAGCACCTGCTGGTAGTTCAGGTGGAGCGAGGGCCAAGCGGCACCGGAGCGCAGCGCTGACGGGTCCAGCCGCCTCATCGCCACGGCCAAACGCACGCCAGGATGACGATGGCCAACCGTCGCCATCCAGCCAGCGCAGGCAAGCTCGCGTCCTTCCTTGGACTGGTGGCATGCGAACATGCTTGCGCCGATGTCTGGTCCCATCCCACGTTCGTCCGGACACGTCGCGGCCAGGTCCTCGGCCAAGTCCAGATCGAAGTTCGGAATGTCCTGTGCGGTCGCGTCCAGTCGCCAAGGACACGAGGCGCACGGCGTCGCGAGGGTGGTCAAGGTACAGGTATCGGACATCGCTCGTTTCCTTGAGATTGGCTTACTGCTGCCGCACATAACGGCAGGGATAAACCAACTTAGTTGTCGTTTCCTTTGCCGAGGATCTTGTCGGCCTCTTCGTTGGCCTCGTCGATCAATTCAGCGGGCGCATCATCGATGCTCGAAATTCCGAGCGCCTGAAGGTGTTCATTTACCAGAATGTCTCGCTTGCTCGACTGTGCGTCGTCGTCTTCGATCTCGTTCATCATCTTCTTCCTATCGGCTGCCGGCCGGTTATCGGGCGCACGCGGCGCTTTTCTTCGGCTTATCGACCAACGCGGAGCCCGTCATCCAAAACAGATTCCTCGTCGATCACCACGCAATTATTCAGGTAGAAGTCTCGTTCGGCCCACGCGGCACACCAGCCATGCTCCATGCCTGTAACCGCCACCATGAACTGTGCTGCCCGATCGGGAGACAGACCGAAAGCCCAACGGCACTTTGCTGCAGTAGATGGGAATAGGCTTGTCGATCCGCCTTTGCTTGCTCTTGGAACTGCTCATCAGGCAAACCCGCAGCGAAGGCCATGTAACGCCAGTGCGCCGCGTCCAGGATGGCACGTTGCTCGTCCGTCAAACCAGCGAGAATATTGTCTGCTTTCTGAATTTGTGCATCGCTTTTGGTACTCATGTGTTTTCCGTTCTACATCAGAACTGCAGTTGTGGCTTCAAAATCGTAAGCAAACGCCAGAGTTGAGGAACTTGTGACCCGTACTCCCGTAGAGTGCCCGGTTCAGGTCGTTGGTGTTCCCACAGTCCATGCCATTCGCTCTTATTCGTGACGATCACAGATTCGTCCACCTCAGGGAACTGATCGGCTGTGATATCGACGATCCATTCACCATTTTGCAACCACGCGTGCGAGGATGGGCTGCCATCGCCTTCATACCTATTTCCGCAAACATACATAAACCCGCTGATGCCTGCGTCATCCAACACCTGTCCGAGTACTAGCGATGTGTCGCCACAGGCACCGCGGGGAAACGATGTCCAAGGAAGCTCAGCAGGATCGCACGTTTCAATGGCTCGACGCATCGCTCCGGCGATCTGCTCAATACGGAATTTATCCAAATTTTTCATCCTCTAGTTCTTCCAGGCCCAGCCGCCCTCGCACGGTCTTTACAAGTCTGAAATGCCCACAGTGAAGTCCTGAGCCTCAATCAGCATTACCATGGCTACTAAGCATTCTTCGCTTGGCGCATACTGCGGGACCGTGAACACCTCCTTGCCTAAGCGGCTGACGTGCAAGACAGGAATTTGCAATATTTTGGCAGGATCGTCATGGCTGATGAGCAGACGCTTACCCAAGCGCTCAACAGGCCAGGTGAACTGAAACTCGCCCTCGACTTCGGACTCGATCTTCGTCTTCAACCTTGCTGCGACGCCCGAGATCATCCCTAGCTCCTGTAGGCCGGACAACACGCCAAACGACACTCCCACCTTTTCGAACAAACCCTCGTGATTGAACAGCACGTTCCCGAGGACGAACGGCGCAACGCGTTCGATGTCAATCGCCTCTTCGCGCGAAAGATTGCCGAGAAAATCGAGCGTACGTAGGCTGCAGCTGCCCGGATGCCTTAGCTCGCCGGCCAAGATCTGCCCCCAGAAATGGCTTAATTCGTCGTAGGAGACGGCGCCAGCGCGTTGGCGCCAGCGTTGCAGCCAGTCGCCATGGACGCGGCAGTCGGGTACGTCTTGTTTGCCAACGACCAGCTCTAACTCTGCAAAGAGTACCGCCTTGGACACGTTTACCTGCTGCCTGAGGCCGTCTGCGATGACATCTTGCGTGATAGTCCTTACGAGTTCCGACTTTGCCATCGAATATGGGCGCAAACCATGGTAGGACCCTGGGAAAGCATTGGTATCGTCGGGGCTCGACGAATTCATCGGTATCCGTTTGTGCGAGTCGAGCGGGATATCGCGCCACGAGAGCGACAGCGCGTCAAGCTGTTGCAGGACCTCTTTGCTCGGGACTTCCCGACGAAGATGCCATGGCTGGAGAAGCGAAGCAATGCCGTTTCCAGCGAGCGTTTCGAAAAGTCGCTGGATCATTCGTTCGCCGGGATAATGCATCGCTGTCATGATGTCATCAGGCTTGTTTGTTGTTTTCCTCAATCACCCGACAACGCGTGCTAAGGCTTTTTGAACGCGATCGAAAATCGCTGGGTCGTGTTCACTCTGGCTTCGTTTGAATGCCTTCGCGGCCGACATTGCTTCAGCTTTGCTTAGCAGGAAACTTTCTTCAGCGGGATGGTCGTCTTCTACGCTGATTTTGACTTGAAAGCCGTTTTCGACCAGATCGATGCGAATCTGCGGAAAGCCACTGAATCGAAAAAGATTCACTCGGAGATCGTGTATCGCACATAGCGCGACAGCGCCTGCTATCTCGCAGGTAGAGATACGTTCTTTTGTAAAATACATTGCTTTTCCGCTTACTCTCGCTCAAGGTCAATGAGGGATTCTTCGTCGTCGATTGCCCAAGACAGATTTGTGACCACCGATGGGGGTGTACCAGATTCTGTGTAAACGAGTCTTTGTTTAAGTCTGCGGCACGCGGTCTTCAAA
>NZ_LMCY01000060.1 GCF_001425685.1 Massilia sp. Root335
AAACGCCCACACTTATCGACTGTTGATTGTTAAAGAACTGTATTCGGTACTGCCTTGCTGCATTTGCGAATCGTTTTGTTCGTCAGCAGCAGAGGAATGAGAGTATGCCGTGCTTCACTTAACTCGTCAACCCCTCTTTTTCTTCAACACAAGCGGCGTTATCAAACGGCCTGGCTCAACTACTTGATTTCGCTGAACTTTTCTTGTGCTGCAGAAGCAGGACGCGAACTATAGCAAAACCACGGGCGAGTGCGCAAGGGCGATTTGTCGCATCGCCGCGTATTGACGGCATCACGGCGCCAGTTGCCCGAGAATCGAATACGCGGCCTGCACCCGTGCCGGGATCGGGTAATTCTTATTGGCCAGCATGACGATCCCGACGCGATATGCCGGCACAAACAACACATAGGTGCCGAAACCGCGCGTGGCACCGGTCTTGTTGAACAGCGTCCCGCGCGGCGGCGCCTGGGGCGGCTGCAGCCGGGTGGCCGGATTCGGCTCGTTGCTCATCTTCGTGGAATTCCCCGCCTGCAGGGCGGCCAGGGTCACGGGTGCACGGTACTGCTCCCAGCCGAGTCCCTGCACCGTATCGCCGATGCGGAAGTAACCCGTGTGCGTGCAATCGATGGCGCGGCGCATCGGGGCCGGCAGGACGCTCGCGTCGATGTTCTCCTGGACGAAGCGGATCATGTCGACGGCACTTGACTTGATGCCGTATGTCTCCGCATCGAACACGCCCGGACTGACGCGCACGGGCCGATTGGTCTTGTCGTAGCCCCAGGCGTAGTCGCCCATCGCGCCGGACGGCACGCGGATATGACTGTGCTTCAGGCCCAGCGCGGGAAACAGTCGGCGCTCGACGGCGTCGGCAAAATCGACGCCCAATGCGCGCGCCGTCACGTGCCCGAACAGGCCGAGGCTGGGGTTCGAATAACGGCGCTGCGTGCCGGGCGCCGCGTCCGGGCGCCATGCGCGGAAGTAGTCGATCATCTGCGCATCCGTCTCGACCTCGTCCGGGAATTGCAGCGGCAGACCGCCCGGCGTATAAGTGCCCAGTTCGAGCAGGCTCGCGCGGTCGATCGCGCTGCCCTTCAGTTGCGGCATGTAGGCACCGGGATGATCGTCGAACGACAGCTTGCCGAGGTCCTGCGCATGACAGGCCAGCGTCGCGGTGAGGGTCTTGCTGACGGAGCCCAGTTCGAACAGCGTGTTCTCGGTGACGGGCACATGGCCCTGTTTCGACGCCTCGCCGTAATTGAAGAACATCGCGTGGCCATCGACGGTAACGGCGACCGCCATGCCGGGGACGTCGTGCTGCGCCATCAGCGGTTGAATGACGCGGTCGACGGCTGCGCGCACGGCGGCCGCATCGACGGCGCCGGCCGTCAGCGGCAGCAGGGACAGGCATGCGATGGCGATGGATCGCGTGGGACGTGACAGGGTAAGCAAAGCATTCTCCGGATCGTTCGTGACGAGCGACAGTATAGGCAGCGACGACCGCCCGCAGACAGCGCGGCCGTCCCGGCAAAACGGCACTTCGTCACATCGCGGACTTCAAGGCGCCCAGGTAACGCTCGCTGACGGCGACGGCAGCGCCGCATCGCAGCGTGAGCCGATACCCGCCGTCGCCGACGGCATCCAGGCGCGCGATCTCGCCGCGCCGGACGATCACGCCGCGGTGCACGCGCAGGAAGTCGTCGGGCGCGAGCAGCGTCTCGAGACGGTTCAGCGTAATGCGATGCAGGACCGTGCGCCCCGCCAGATGCAGTTCGACGTAATTGCCGGCCGATTCGATCCACAGGATGTCCGCCACGAGGATCTGTTCGATGCGGCCGACGGAGCGCACGTTGATCCTTTCCAGGGCTGCCTTCGCCTGGTCCGCGCCGGCGTCGACGTAATCGCGCAAGGCCGCGCCATACGCTTCGCGCTGGCGTTGTCCCAGCATGGCGCCGATGCGCTCGACGGCCTGGCTCAGGCGCGCGTCGTTCAGGGGCTTGAGCAGGTAGTCGAGCGCATGGACTTCGAACGCGTCGATCGCGTGTTCGCTGTAGGCCGTCACGAAGACGATCAGCGGCGGCGCAGGCAGGCGGCTGATCTCGCGCGCGAGCACGAGCCCCGATTCGGCCGGCATCTGGATGTCGAGGAAGATGACGTCGACGTCCTGGGCGGCGAGCGCCGCGCGCGCTGCCGCGGTGCCGTCGCATTCGGCCACGAGCCGCCAGTCGGGATGCGCGGCCAATGCCAGGCGCAGGTTGGCGCGGCTGGGCGCCTCGTCGTCGACGATCAGGTAACGCACGGTCATCGCTTACTCCCGCTCCAGCGGCAGGCGCACTTCAGCCACGAAGCGGCCCTCCTGCAGGTTGGTACGCAGCGACGCGGTGGGATGCATGAGCCGCAGCCGCTCGCGCGTGTTCGCCAGTCCGAGCCCCGCGCCGGGATTGGGCGACGCATGCGCGCTGGCGGGGTTCGTGACGCGGATCGTGAGCGCCTCGCCGTCGGCCACGAAGGACAGGCGGATATCGCTCGGCCCGTCGCGGCAATCGAGATCGTGGCGCAGCGCGTTCTCGATCAGCGGTTGCAGCAGCAGCGGCGGACAGTCGACGTCGTGCAGCAACCGGTCTTCGCCTTCGATGCGCACCTGCAGCCGGTCGCCGTAGCGCAGGCGTTGCAGGTCGAGGTAATCGCGCACGAACTGCAGCTCGGCGGCGACCGTGACCGTGTTGCGCACGCTGGCCGACAACGCATAGCGCAACAGGTCGCTCAGGCGGCCGATGCCGCCGAGGGCCAGCGTGCGGTCGCCTTCGCGCACGAGGGCGCTGATCGCATTCAGCGCATTGAACAGGAAGTGGGGTTCGAATTGCGCGCGCAGGGCCAGCATGCGTTGTTCTTCCAGCGCGAGGCGCAGGTTGAGCATGTCGGTCTGGCTGCGCTGCCACGCCAGTTCGCGCTCGCGCGCCTGGCGCCAGTAATGGATGGCGAGGATCGCCGCAAAAGTGCCGGTGGTCGAGAACCAGCCGACCAGCAGCATCTTCATCAACAGGCGGCGCGCGTCGTCGAGACTCGCGATGTGCAGGTAGCCGCGCAGCCACGCCATATACGTCCATTGCGCGGGCTGGAACACGAGCACGAGGCCGACGAACAGCAGAAGCACGTTGTGCGGACGGGCGATCAGGGCGGGCCAGCGCGCCAGTGCCATGCTCAGGCCTGAGCTCAGGACGATCAGCGGCACCGCGTACTCGACGAACCACGTCACCAGCAGGGACGGATAGTGGCTGTCCACGCCGAGGCGCAGGTTGTCGCTGTAGGTCTGCAAGGCGCCGAGCGCGCTGATCGCGGTCCACAAGAGCACCACGATGACGATGGTCCTGGCCGCAGGCGGTATCGCGGGATGGGGGATGGTCGTGTCGGCGTGCTGCGTCATCGGAAAAGTATAGCAGCGGCCTTGCCTGTCCGAAGACCGCAGGCGGCCGCTTCATCACGTGGAAGCGGCGTTTCGTCACGCAGGGCGGGCCGTGGCGCCGGGCTGGTTGCAGAATCGGCGGTGCAGTCACGATTCTTTATCAACTCTCACGCTACCCCATGAAAAACACGATACGCCTGGCCGCCGCCCTCCTGCTCGGTGGCGCTTCCGCTTCGGCTGGCGCCGGCGCGGCGGACTGGTACGCATCCCAGGATCCGTTCGCCGTCTACGGCAATACGTATTACGTCGGCACCCGCGGCATCAGCGCCGTGCTGATCACGTCGCCGGCCGGTCACATCCTCATCGACGGCGGCCCGTCCGGCGCGTCCGCGCAGATCGCGGCACACATCCGTCAACTCGGCTTCAAGGTCGAGGACATCCGCTACATCCTGAGTGGGCACGAGCACTTCGACCACGCCGGCGGCATCGCCGCCCTGCAGAAGATGAGCGGTGCCGTGGTGCTGGCTAGTCCGGCGTCTGTCGAGGTGCTGCGGACCGGGCAGCCGGACAAACGCGACGCGCAGTATCCCGGCCTCCAGCCAATGGACCCCGTCGCCAATACGCGCGCCGTGCGCGATGGCGAGGTCGTAAAACTCGGACCGCTCGCCGTGACCGCGCGCTTCACGCCAGGGCACACGCCGGGTGCGACCAGCTGGACGTGGCAGTCGAACGAAGGCGGCAAGACGATGCACATGGTGTACGCGGACAGCATCAATGCGCTGGCCGCGGACGGCCGCAGCTTCAGCAGGAATCCGCTGTACCCGAATGCGCGGGCAGACATCGAGCATTCCATCTCCACCGTCAAAGGACTGGACTGCGACGTGCTCGTGAGCGCCCATCCGGAAGGGAGCGACTTGTGGGAGCGGAAAGCGAAGCAGGCCGAGCTCGGGGACGCGGCGTTCGTCGATCACGACGCGTGCCGCAAGTATGCGGCGAACGCGCGTACCAGGCTGGAAGGAGTACTGGCGGCGGAGGCGCGCCCATGACGACCGTCCGCAAGCTTTTGTTGTTGTGTTGCTTCGCGTCCGGCCTGGCCACGGCCGCGGCACCTGCGCCGTATGTGCTCGACGAAACGGAAGTGCGCGACGTGCATGCGCGCGCGCTGAACCGCGACTATCAGGTGTTCGTTGCGCTGCCGGATTCGTATCGTTCGTCGAGCCGGCGTTATCCCGTGTTGTTCGTCACCGACGCCAATTACGCATTCCCGGTCGCGCGCGGCATCGCGCAGCGGCTGGCCAAGCATGCGGGCATGGAAGAGGCGATCGTCGTCGGCCTGTCGTATGCGAAAGGCGACAGTCCCGTGTACAGCCGCCGCCGCGACTACACGCCGGCCGTGCCGCGGCGTGGGAATTATGCCGCCGATATGCCGGGCCGGACGCCGGCGTTTGGCGAGGCGCAGGCTTATGGGCGCTTCATCGCCGCCGACGTTTTTCCGCTGATCGCCGCGAACTATCGGGCCGACATGAACCGCAAGATCTTTGTCGGCCATTCGTATGGCAGCCTGCTGGGCCTGCAGTTGCTGCTGAGTGAACCGCGCACTTTCGACCATTACATCCTCGGCAGTCCTTCGCTGTGGTTCGACCAGGGCGTGATGTTCGGGCGCGAACAGGATTACGCAAAAACACACAACGATATGCCGGCCTCCGTGTTTTTCGGTATCGGCGGACGCGAGACGCTCGGCAAGGACCGGAAACGGGCGCGCACGGAAGAGAATGCGGACATGGTCGCGGATTTATGCGACTTCGACGCAGCGCTCAAATCGCACCGCTATTCGAACATCAAAAGCAGGCTCGAAGTGTTTGCGGACGAGGATCATGCCAGCGTCTTTCCGCTGGTGTTGACCCATGGTTTGCGTGGCTATTTGAAGAAGGTGCGCTAGAAAGCAAAAAGCCCGCTCAGTATCAACTGAGCGGGCTTCTGCATATAACTAGCCTGACGA
>NZ_LMCY01000061.1 GCF_001425685.1 Massilia sp. Root335
AGAACTCCAGCTGAGCCTCATCTGATGAAACTGTCAAGAATTTTATTCCGGACAGCAGTGCGCGCAGGCGGGAACCCAAGTATCGTCGGATCACGGTTAACTTGGGCCCCCGCCTGCGCGGGGGCGACGAGGGGTGGTTTTTGCGACCCTGTCAGATAAACGGATCCGCACGGCCAAACGCCCCCGCACCTGCGTGAGAACGACGGTGTTCTTGTACAGACCCACATTTTTTTGCAGACTTGTCAGACGACCGAGTCCGCACGGCTATAATCGTGGCCTGGACCCACTGTTTACCACACGCGCATGAACTCGCCGACCGCCCTGCTGCCCGCCCGCAAGAAATACCGCAACCTCGCCCAGGGCGTCGTCGAAGAACTGAGCGCGCGCATCCGCCGCTCGGAATTCAACCCGGGCGACAAGCTGCCGCCGGAATCGGCCATCATGGAGGCATACGGCGTCAGCCGCACGGTGGTGCGCGAGGCGATCTCGCAGCTGCAGGCGGGCGGCCTCGTGCAGACGCGCCACGGCATCGGCACCTTCGTGCTGGAACCGCCGGCGACGACGCTCGGCATCGGCACCGACAGCGTGGTGACGGTACGCGACGTGCTCGCGATCCTCGAACTGCGCATCAGCATGGAGACCGAGGCCGCGTGGCTGGCCGCGTCGCGCCGCACCGACGAACAGGTGGCGCGGATGGGCGAGGCGCTGGGCGAGATGCAGCGCGCGCTGGTGAACGGCCGCACGTCCGTGGAGGCCGACGTGCGCTTCCACCAGCTGATCGCGGAAGCGACCGACAACCGCTACTTCGTCGAACTGCTGGGACAACTGGGCAGCGCGATCATCCCGCGCGCGCGCCTGAACACGCCGGGCCTCGGCGAGGACAAGCCGGCCGACTATCTCGAACGCGTGAACCGCGAGCACGAGGACATCTACAAGGCGATCCTGCGGCGCGATCCGGAGGCGGCGCGCGCCGCCATGCGCACCCATTTGTCGAACAGCCGCGAGCGGCTCCGCGAAGCGCAGCAGCGCCTGCAGGACCACCCGGCGGCCTGACGGCGCAACCGTCGCGCGGGCACGGGGTGCCCGCCCTACGGGATCAACGGTACTGCAGGGCGGCGTTGCGCACGACGGTCAGCGTGGGACGCGCCGCGCGCGGCGCCGGCGCAGGCGCCGCATCGCGCTCCAGCGTGAAGATGCCGACGGCCTGCAGCAGCGACTGCGCCTGCACCTTGAGGCTCTCGGCGGCCGCCGCGGCCTCCTCCACGAGCGCCGCGTTCTGCTGCGTGATGCCGTCCATCTGGTGCACCGCGGTGCTCACTTCGGCGATGCCGTGGCCCTGCTCGTTGCTGGCGCGGGCGATGTCGGCGAGGATGCCGGACACCTGCCGGATCGCGTCCAGGATCTCGTCCATCGTGTTGCCGGCCTGGTCGACGAGGCGGCTGCCTGTCTCCACGCTCTGCACGGAGTCGCTGATCAGGCCCTTGATTTCCTTCGCGGCGCCCGCGCTGCGCTGGGCCAGGCCGCGCACTTCCTGCGCCACCACCGCGAAGCCGCGTCCCTGCTCGCCGGCGCGGGCCGCTTCCACGGCCGCGTTCAGCGCGAGGATGTTCGTCTGGAAGGCGATGCTGTCGATGACGCCGATGATGTCGCTGATGCGCGCCGAGCCGTCCTTGATCTGGCCCATCGTCGACACGACCTGCGCCATCACGTCCCCGCCCTTGCCCGCCACGGTGGTGGCGCGCGCGGCGAGCTCGTTGGCGTTCTGGGCGTTGGCGGCGTTGCGCTGCACGGTCTGCGTCAGCGTCTCCATGGCGCTGGCGCTCTCCTCCAGCGATCCGGCCTGCGCTTCCGTGCGCGCCGACAGGTCGGCGTTGCCGGTGGCGATTTCATCCGTCGCCGACGCCATGCTTTCCGTGCTCGTGCGGATCTTGGCGAGCATGTCGTGCAGGTTGCCGTTGATGGTGGCGATGGCCCCCATCAGCCGGCCCACCTCGTCGTCGAATTCGACGGCGATCTCGCCCGACAGGTCGCCGCCGGCGATGCGGTCGGCGGCGTCGACGGCCTTGTTCAGGTTGCGCATGATGTAGCGGTACACCATGTACAGCGCCGTCGTCGTCAGCACGAGCGACACGATCATCAGCGCGATGGCGGCCGTCATGGCGGTGCCCGTCGCGTGCCCGGCGGCGGCGACGGCGGCGCCGGTGCGCTCGTCCAGCAGGCGCAGGAAGTCGTTCAGCGGCACCATGATGCGCGCCTTGTTCCGGTGGTAGGCCGCGTCGTGCATGATGGTGCGGGCGAATTCCGGATTCGGGTCGGCCTTGCGCGTGAAGCCGCCGTGGCCGTCGTCGAACAGGCCCTTGACGGCGTTCATCGCGATGACTTCCGTCTTGACGAGCGCGTCGGAGTCGTCCTGGGCTTCCTTGAGCTTGGCGAACTCCTGGTCGGAAAAGCCGGCCTGGCGCATCAGCTGCTGCAGCGGGACCGTCTGGCCGCTCGACGGCGGGACGGCCACGCCGCCGGCCACGAGGTCCCAGTAGATGCGCTCGTAGTGCTCGGGCCGCGGCTTGGTGCCGTTGCGGATGGCGAGGATGTCCATGTATTGCTGCTCGTAGCGCTCGTCGCCCGTGACGACATAGGTGCGGGCGAGGCGCGTCAGGTCGTCGGAACTCTGGCGCAGTTCGTCGGCCAGCAGGTAGGACCGGTAGCGCGCGTCGCTCGCCTCGGTCGCGCGGCTCTGCGCCGACGACACCCGCGACAACGCGACCAGCATGAGGCCGGCCATCAGCAGCGTCAGGGCCAGCAGGGTGATGAAGGTTTGTTTGATCGTAAGGTGCCGCATGATGTCTCCTCGTTGGACACTTACAATCTATCCAAATCTATCCGCGGAAAACAGCAAAACTTGAACATACGCTCCAAATGTTTTCGTGGCGCAACATATGATGTGTTGCATGCAATCGGCGGCCGGCGCCGCGGCACGTCGCCCGCGCCGCCGGCCGGTTGTCAGAAGCGCATGCGCACGCCGGCCCGGTAGGTCCGGCCGATCACGTCGTACAGGGCCGGGTTGATGCCGATGCTCAGGTTGGTCTGCGGCACGAGCACCGGGCCGCGGTCGGCCAGGTTGTCGATCTTGAAATACAACATCGATTCCTTGGCAAAACGGTACGTTGCGCCGAAGTCGACGTAGGTGGCGCCCGCGATATGGTTGTCGTAGATGGTCGGATGCGCCGCCGTCGGCAACGGGCAGCTGGCCCGGCATTCGATGAATTCATTGCTGAACACGCCGGCGCTGACCCAGCGCTCCGTCAGGCTGACGCCCAGCTTGCCGCCGTCCCACGATTGCGTCACGAGCGCTTTCCACTTGGGCGTGCTGCCCGTCATGTTGCCCGCGCCTTCGCTCGGCGCGGTCCCGGGCACGCCGGGATCGGACACCGCGTGGATCGTGCGCGTGGCCATGCCGCGCAGCGTGAACGCGCCCGGCAGGCCATGGTCGCGCAGGTTCATGCGGTACGCGGTCTCGACGTCGACGCCCCGCGTGTGCAGCGACGCGAAGTTGAAGCTCTGGGCCAGCACGTAATTCGTGCCGGCCGGGCCGTTGATCGACACGGCCGAGCACACGTTCTGGTAGCCGGCGTAGCACAGGTCGACTTCCTGCTGCGGGCCCAGCGAGTTGATCACGTTCCGGACCTTGATGTCGTAGTAATCGACAGAGAGGTTGAAGCCGCGCGCCCACGCCGGCTGGCTCAGCACGATGCCGAACGAATTGTTGCGGGCGACTTCCGGCGCGAGGTCGGGATTGCCGACGTTGCGCTGCTGGACCTGCACCGACGAGCCCTGCGAATTGTTCACCGCCTGGTTGGTGACCGTCATCGCGGCGTACAGCTCGGACAGGTTCGGCGCGCGCACGTCCTTCGAACTCACGGCGCGCAGGCGCAGCCCGTCGATCGGCGTCTTCCACGTCGCGCCGATCTTCCACGCGTTGGCGTTGCCGGCCGTGCTGTACTTTTCCTGGCGGTCGGCGATGTTCAGGTTCGCTTCGCCCAGCGTCGCCGATTTCAGGAACGGGATGTTGAATTCGACGTAGGCTTCCTTCACGTTGAACGCGCCGCGGCCGTTGTGGTAATTCCCCGCGAACCAGTTGTCGCCGCCCGCCGCGAGGGTCGTATCGAGCGGATAGCCCGGGCCGTAACGCGATTGCAGGTCCACGCCGGCGCCGTACGGGTCGCCGTACACCGAGTAGTCCTCGCGCCGCCATTCGGCGCCGGCCGCCATCGAGACCGGTCCGGCCCACGCCTCGAGCACGTCGCCGTGCACGTTGGCGCTGACGACGTTCTGGCTCGAATCGGTGTGCTGCATCGGACCGTTCAGCGGCGCGATGTACGACCAGCCGGCCATATTGATCGGCACGTCGCCGAAAATGTCGATCGGCTGGCAGCCGTTGGCGCGCGCGGCGGCGTCGCGGCAGACGACGTTGCCGCCGGCGTCGCGCACCGCGTCGATCGCGTAGTTGTAGCGGCGGTTCAGCGTGATGTCCTGCACGTGGATCACGGTCGTGTTCTCGCCATGCTCGGCGTACGCGTCGTACGACCAGTCCTTGCCGAACAGGGCGAAACGGCCGTCCGCGCCCAGCACGACGCGGCGCTGGGTGCGCGTCGGGTGCACGGTGATATTCGCGGGGAATTCCGCGTTCGCGGTACCGACCTGCATGACGCCGTTCGGGTAGCCGGACGCGCAACCGGCCGCGATCGACGCCGGCAGGTAGGCGTTGTCGCACTTGATGCCCAGATTGGCCTGCTTGGCCGCGCCCGGATTCGGCGAGAACACCGACGTCACCTGCGCCCAGTTGCCCGTCACGTAGATTTCGTTGTCCGCGTCGAGATCCCACGACACGCGCGTGTACGCGACCTCGCGCCGAAAATTCATCGCGAGGTTCGTGCCCGCGCCCACGCTGCCGGCCAGGTCGCCGCCAACGCAGAAGTTGCCGACGCAATTCGTCCCGTACTGGAACGGCTGCGGCGTGCCGCCCGGGCCGAACGCCGTGCCCTTGAGCGGACCGTCCGTGATCAGGCCGTATTTCGCGTACTGGACGTGCTGCGCGTGCAGGATGCTCTTGTAGCGCGGCGCGCCCGCGGCCTGCATCGCCTTCGTCGATTCCTGCAGCGCCGGGTTCATGTACCAGCTGCGGCCGTTCGCGCCGACTTCGCCGAAGCCCGGCGAATCGACGCCGTTCTCCTTCGTGAATTCGGCGCTCGCCTCGACGTGCAGGCGGTCGTTCGCGAAGCCGCGCCCCCATGCCGCCTGCAGCGTCCCGTTCTTGTCGTCGTGATACTGCGTCATGCCGCCTTCGGCATTGAACTTGAAACCGTTGAACTTCTTGTCCGTGATGAAGTTGACGACGCCGCCCACGGCATCCGAGCCGTACGACGCCGACGCGCCGCCCGTCACCACGTCGACGCGCTTGACGAGCAGCTGCGGGAACTGGCTCACGTCGGTCACGCCCGTGACATTGGCGCCGACCACGCGCTGGCCGTCCAGCAGGGTCAGGGTGCGGATCGTGCCCAGGCCGCGCAGCGATAACGACGACAGGCCCTGCACGCCGCTCGACGTGCTGTACGTGAAGGTCGTGCGGCCGGTGCTGCCCTGCAGGGCCGGCAATTCGGTCAGGGTTTCGAACAGGTTCGGCTTGGCGGCCTTGGCGAGATCGTCCGCCGTCAGGGTCGGCGTCGGCGTCGGCTGGCTGAACCCGCGCGCGGCGATGCGCGAGCCGGACACGACGACGGTGGTCACGGCCTCGGGGCCGGCCGGGGCGCTCTGGCCGTCCTGTGCATATCCCGGCGTGGCGGCAACACCGCACGCACCGGTGACGGCGAGATGGATCAGGGTCTTGCGAAACTGCGTTGGCATATTGTCTCCGTTTTATTGTATCGGTATCGTTTGTTGCCTCTGCTGCTGTTCCTTGGTGGTACATTGTGCGGTGATAACGCTATCTGTTAGCGCTATCACCACACCGCCCGGATTTTGAACCGTTCCGTAAATATGCGTCCAATGACTTTTATTAATCGTGCAATGCAAGAATCGCATCGAATCCTATGCCACGGCGAGCGCGGCGCCGGTGCGCGCCGAATTTCCTCTTGCCCTTTTCGACGGCCACTTGTACGATGACTGACAATTGTAGTGCGTGCATCCTGCGCGTCGTGCCATCGCCCTTTTCCTGGAGCCTCCATGAATCCGCAAGAACTGAAACAGGTCATGTCGTCCGGCCTGCTGTCCTTCCCCATCACCGACTTCGATGCCGAAGGTAATTTCCGCCCCAGCACGTACATCGAGCGCCTGGAATGGCTCGCGCCGTACGGCGCCACCGCC
>NZ_LMCY01000062.1:0-139 GCF_001425685.1 Massilia sp. Root335
GCAGCGCGGCGAGATCTACCTGAAGGTCGTCAACGCGATCGGCAGTGCGCAGACGGTGCAGGTCGACCTGGCCGGGGCCGCCAGGGTGGCTGCCGAAGGCAAGGCGATCGTACTGAGCTCGGCGCATAAGGAAGACACC
>NZ_LMCY01000062.1:181-5088 GCF_001425685.1 Massilia sp. Root335
TAAAGAGTTCAGCTATCGCTTCGCGCCGTATTCGGTCACCGTGCTGGTGCTGTCGACCAAATAGGCCAACAGGCCGCCGGTGCCGCGCACCGAAGCGCTTGAGGAAAGGAGATCGCGCCTGTTATGATGGCCAGACCGTACCCGTCGATACGCGGGGCGCCGGGACAGTCCAACCCGCTAAAATATGCAAGAGTTCTATAAAAAGGCGCTGCTGGCGCTGATTGTCCTGCTCATCGTCGACGCGCTGCTGGCGGTGTTTTTTGTCTATCAGGCCTTTCCGACACGCGCGCTCTTGCCTGGGCATAGAGACGGTGCGCGCACGCATTTCGGCACGTATTCCGACGTGTCCACGGGGGGCAGGTCGACAGTGCGCCTGCACGACGCCTCGCCCGACCGCTTGCGCTTCGACTTCACGCTCAGGGAAACCGCGTATCCTTTTGTCGCCGCCGACCTGGTCCTCGATGACGCCAAGGGACGGCCTGTCCTCGAGGATTGGTCGCGCTTCCGTACCATTACCTTCGTTGCCAAATGCGCGCCGGCCACTTCCCTGATGATGGAGGTGTCCACCTTCGACGAAAAATTATCCAAGCCAGGCCAGTACGCGACCTATGTTCCGCCGAGGACGTATTTTTCGTGCAGTGAACAGGGCATGCCGGTGACGCTCGACCTGACCCGGCTGATGATTCCCGAATGGTGGTTCCCCGCGCGGAAGCAGGACCTGGCGCTCCAGGCGTATCGGCTCGACAAAGTCGGGAAGATCATGTTCGGCACCAGCGCCGTCACGCCGCGCAATGTGGCTTCCTACGTTGAAATCGGCGAACTGACCTTGCATGGCCGCGACTACCGCTATCTGGCCGCGCTCGCCGCCATCATCCTCGGTGGCTTTGCGGCATTCGGCGGATGGTTTTTTCTGGCCCATTCGCGCGCCTTGCTGGCCAGCGTGAATTCAAAAATGAAAATCAATCTGCCGATCGTGGCCTATCGCCAGTTGACCCTGGAACCGTACAAGGACAAGGAAAAGGCGTCGATATTGCGGTATATCGCCAGCACATATACCGATCCCAAGCTGGATTTGGAAGCCGTGGCGGAAGGGACCGGTGCGAACCGCTATAAAATCAATGAAGTGCTGAAATCCGAACTGGGCATGACATTCACCAGTTATCTGAATAAGCTGCGGCTGACCGAGGCATCCAGATTGCTGACGGAAAAGAGCAGCGCCGCCGTTTCCGAAATCGCGTATTTGGTGGGTTATTCGAATGTTCCGTATTTTAACAAGCTGTTCAAGGAAGAATTTGGCTGCACGCCCAAGTCATTCCGGATGCTGTCCGCCCAGCAGGGACGGCAGGACGGCAATCCAAACCCGCAATCCGAACAGGCTCCTTCCGACCACCCAGCCTGAACTCCCTGGCTGAACGGCCGCCCGCCGCCATCCCAGCTCTCGCAAGGGCCCATTCCACGGGGCTCGTCCACGACGCAAACCCGGCATGTCGGCCACGTTCTTGCGGCCCGCTTGCCCGACCGTCCACCAGCTGCCACACGCGACTTCCACCGTGGCTGACTTCGCTTGCAATTTCTGCGGTTTGTAAGAAGTTCGCACGGCGGCGATATCGTTGCCCGAGATGATCATCCTATGCTTCGGTCAGAAGATAAATACAAGGGCGACGGTCATGCAATTGAAGAAAATGGCGGTCTGCCTGACGACGGGCTTGTTGATGTCGTTCGGCGCCGCGGCTGAAAATTATCGCTGGGATAACGTTGCGATGGGCGGCGCCTGCCGCTGCGACACCCAGGCCGGGCGCTGCATCGCGCCGACCGACTGGCTGAGCGAAAAGGACACCGGCCTGATGGGTGTGGAATCGCTGGCCATCGATCCGGAAAACGCGGCCAATGCGTACCTGCTGGCGGGTACGGAATACTTCAGCAACGGCAAGATCAGGCCCCGCGGCTTTTTGCATGCGCAAGCGCGGCCGCTGTCGCTTTCCTGGCATGTTTTCAGAGCATAAGATGATGACGACGGAAGCACACCGGATCGCGCTGTTATTCAACGCGAACAAGGCATTCGATCACGAAGTCATTGCCGGAATTGCCGCATTTCTTGGAAGGACGCGCGCGGCCTGGGAGTTATTCCTGGAAGAAGATTTCCGATTGCGCCTGTCGGGCATCGAGCAGTGGCAGGGCGATGGCATCATCGCCAATTTCGACGATCCGGCCGTGGCGGAAGCGTTGTCGCGCTGTAGCGTGCCTGTCGTGGCGGTTGGCGGTTCCTATGCCGACCCGGCCGATTACCCGGCCGGCGTGCCCTATGTGGCGACCGACAATGTCAAGCTGGTCGAACTGGCACGCCAGCATCTGGCCGACGTCGGCCTGCACCACGTTGCCATGTTCAGCGTACCCGCCGCCGCGGACAACCGTTGGGCGCAGGAGCGCGAGAATGCCTTCCGCAGCCTCATGCAGGGCGCCCGGCTGGAAGCGGAAATCTTCCGCGGCTGCGAGACCAACGCCCATTCGTGGGACGAGGCGGTCCAGGGGCAGATCGACTGGTTGCGCAGCTTGCCCAAACCTGTCGGCATCATCGCCGTCTCGGACGCGCGTGCGCGCCAGCTATTGCAGGCTTGCATCATCGCCGGCGTCGAAGTGCCGGAAAAGGTGGCGATCATCGGCATCGACAACGACCCGCTGGTGCGCAGGCTCACCCGCATCCCGCTCAGTTCCGTGATCCAGGGCGCCCAGGAGATCGGGCGCGCGGCAGCCAATCTGATCGAGCAGATGCTGCGCGGGATGCGCCCGCCGGACACGCCGATCGTGGTGCCGCCGGCCGGCGTCAACGTGCAGGCGTCCAGCCAGTTCCAACCGATCAGGCATCCGAACGTGATGCGGGCGCGCCACTTCATCCGCCAGTATGCCTGCCAGGGCATCAAGACNNCGCTCACTACGTGGGCGTATCGCGCTCTTCGCTCGACGCCAGCTTTCGCCAGGAACTGGGATGCAGCGTGCACGACGTGATCATGAGCTTCAAGCTCGATGCCGCCAAGGCCGGCCTGGAAAACGGGGACTGCAGCATCGCCGACGTGGCGCTGGGCAGCGGCCTTACGTCCGTCCACTACATGCGTCGGGTGTTCAAGCGCGAACTCGGCTGCACGCCGCACGCCTACCGCGACCGCCTGCTCAGCGAGCGTGGACAGACGTCGGATGGCGCCAGCCCAGAAACCTGACGAGGTTTCAGCTCGGGGCCGTCCTGCGTCTCGCTGCTGATGGGGCTGGGCGATCGACACCACGCAATTGCGCTGCACTCTGCGCGCGCCGCATGCGCGCCGCAATTTTTAAAATCGGCAGGCGTGGCCGGCGTCAGGCCCTTGCGATCCCGCGCACCGGCGCTCCACCGGATAACATTCCCGCTTCAAATCCTTCAACAATCTGCACATTGAAAGCAATTCGCCGATCGGGACTACTCGCCAGGCATCAAATTTTTCTATTCTGCATCTTTGCCCACAAAAATACAGAGAGGAGATCGATGCGATCCTTGCCCATGCCGTACGCAGCCTTGTTCGCGGTGCTGCTCGCAGGTTGCGGCGGCGCCCGCGGGGGTTCGGCACCGTCGATCGCGGCACCGGTCCAGGCCACGGCCCCGGCAACGGCGGCCACCCCGGCGCCGACGGCGAGCCCCTACCCGAGCTACAACACGAGCCCCGTACCGCCCGACACGACCGGCATGTCGCACAATGCGCGGCAGATCGCCGCATCGATCCGCATCGGCTGGAACGTCGGCAACACGATGGAAGCGACGGGCGGCGAAACGGCATGGGGCAATCCCCAGGTGTCGAATGCGCTGATCCAGGCCGTCAAGAAGGCCGGATTCAATGCCATCCGGCTGCCCGTGTCGTGGGACCAGTACGCGGACCAGAAGACCGGCCGGATCAGCGCCGCGTGGCTCGCCCGCGTGAAGCAGGTCGTCCAGTATTGCGTCGACAACGACATGTACGTCCTCGTCAACATCCACTGGGACGGCGGCTGGCTGGAAAAGAACGTCACGCCCGACAAGAAGGACGCTGTGAACGCCAAGCAGAAGGCGTACTGGGAACAGATCGCGACGGCCTTGCGCGGTTTCGACGAACACGTGATGTTCGCCAGCGCCAACGAGCCGGATGCGAAGGACGCGACGGCGATGGCGGTCCTGATGAGCTATCACCAGACCTTCGTCGACGCCGTGCGCGCCACCGGCGGCAGGAACGCCTACCGGGTGCTGGTCGTCCAGGGCCCCCAGACCAACATCGACCTGACGGTCAAGCTGATGCCCACGCTGCCGGCCGACAAGGTGCCGGGCCGGATGATGGCCGAGATCCACTTCTACGACCCGTTCAATTTCGTGCTGATGGACAAGGACGCAACCTGGGGCTACCAGGCGTATTACTGGGGCGCCCCCAACCACTCGACGACGGACACGATCCGCAATCCGACGTGGGGCGAGGAAGCCTACGTCGATGCGCAATTCGCGAGCCTGAAGACGCAGTTCGTCGGCAAGGGGATTCCCGTCCTGCTCGGCGAATTCGCCGCCATGCGGCGTACCAACCTGACGGGCGCCGCCCTGGCGCTGCACCTCAAGTCGCGCAATTACTACCACACCTACGTCGTCAGGAAGGCCGTCGCCAACGGCGTGGTGCCGTTCTTCTGGGACGTCGGTGCGCCGGACGACCGGTCGGGCGGCATCTTCGACCGCACGACGAACCTGGTGCGGGGCCAGCAGACGCTGGACGCGCTGATGGCGGGCCTGACGGCGAAATAAGCCGGTGCTTGCGGTTCTCCTACCCACCGTCTATAATGCGGCCTCACGCGAAACGACCGCAACACGATCGCGACCTGGAGAGGTGGCAGAGTGGTCGAATGTACCTGACTCGAAATCAGGCGTACGG
>NZ_LMCY01000062.1:5100-34197 GCF_001425685.1 Massilia sp. Root335
AACAAGGCTCCCATCGGGAGCCTTTTTTGTTTGCCGGAGAGAGCAGGGCGCCTGCGCGCCCTGCGGGGTGGGATTCGAAGGGCTGGGCTTGCAAGCCCAGCCCTCTTCGAATCGCCCATCTGCCGTCCGCTGCGCGGACGGCGCCGCGCGCCGCGGGCGCGCGCTGCAAACCCACCGCAGCCGGCAGCCCCCCATCACCCCCACTCACCCCCGCCTGACCGCATGCAGCCACACCGCCGCAATCCGCTCCACGCGCTCATACCCGTCGCACCCCAGCTGCCCCCCGAAGATATCCGGATCGAGTTCCTCGTACGACCAGCAATCCGTCCCGCCATCGAGCCGGCCGCGGATGGCGTCCAGGAACGGATCGGCACCGTCGACGATGGCCACGCCCGTGTACAGCAGCAGGCTGCCGCCGGGATGCAGCCGGTCCAGCGCCGCATGCACGATGCGGATCGACAGTTCGGCGCCGTGCGCGCCGCCGCCGTGGCGGTATGTCAGCGCGTCCGGGTCGAGGATGTACGGCGGATTCGACATGACGAGGTCGAAGCCGCCGTCGACGCCGTCCAGCAGGTCGCTGCGGCAAGGTACGACGTTGTGCGCGTCGTTCACGTTCGCGTTGACGTCGGCCAGCGCCAGCGCGGCGGGCTTGATGTCGGTTGCGTAGACGGTCGCGTCGCGGCAGCGCAGCGCCAGTTCGATCGCGCCGGGTCCGGCGCCGGCGCCGATGTCGATGGCGCGCCGCACCGGCCGGTGCAGGCTGCCGTGCGCACCGAGCACGCGCTTCAGCGCGGCCGTGTAGCGGTAGGTGTCGGGGCCGAAGAACACGGCGTCCGCGTCGCGCGTGGGCCAGGCCGAGTGAAAATACAGGTGCTCGCCGATGGTCGAGGCGCGCACGAGCGAGCGCCAGCCGGCCGGCGCCTGTCCGTCGGCGATGTCGTTGCCGTCCGCGTCCACGGGCGCCGCCAGGCCGGCCGCGCGCAGCGGGCCGTCGAGCGCGTCCGGCAGCACGCCGGCGCGGAACGGCCGGCTCCAGCCGAACACGCCGCGCAGGTCGTGCGCCCAGGCGTTCTCCGGGCGGCCGTTGACGCGCCGGTGCGTGGCGGGCGTGACGGTCACGAAACGGTAGCGCGCGGCCTGTAGACTGCGGCCGAGCGCGGCCAGCGCATCGTGATGGGCGAAGGAGGCGGCGGTCGGGGTCATGGGCGGAGCATGCGCCCGGCCCGCGCGCGCTTCCGTACGCGGGCGCACACAGACGTGGACGGGCTGTCACCCAACCCGCGTGTGCGCTATGGCATCATGTGCAGCGTACGCATCGTACGCATCGTACGCATATGTGAAAGTTCGAACAGATGCGGCCGCGCGCCACACGCACAATGAACCCGGACCGATGCGGCAGGCACGGTCCAACGACAAGGACGATCATGAAGATGACGCCGGACGTGACCCTGAATGAGCGCGTGCAGCGGGAGGTCGAGCGCGAGCGCCACGAGCGCCTGCTGCACGACGAGCAGCGCGCCGGCCTGGCGGTGGACGACGAGTTCCGCCTCAAGGATGCGCGCGAAAACATGGGGTCGGTGAAGATCAGGCGTGCCAAGGGGCGCTGACGGCGCCCGGCACGGAACAATGACGGCGGCACCCGGACGGTGCCGCCAGGGAGAAGAATTATGCGTTGGCAAGGTGACCGGCAAAGCGACAACGTCGAGGACCGCCGCGGCGACGGCGGCGGCGGTGGCGGATTCAGTTTCGGCGGCGGGACCGTCGGCATCGGGACGATCGTCATCGCGCTCGTCGGTTCGTGGTTCTTCGGCGTCTCGCCGTCGACGATCCTGAACCTGCTGTCGGGTGGCGGCGGCGCGCCGGCCCAGGTCCGGCAGGCGCCGTCGCATCCGCCCGCGAGCGACCGCGAGACCCAGTTCGTGAGGACGGTGCTGGGCTATACCGAAGACACCTGGACGCAGATCTTCCGCGCCAACGGCGCGACGTACTCGCCGCCGGTGCTGGTGCTGTACACGGGCCGGACGAGCACCGGCGGCTGCGGCCAGGGCCAGGCCGCCGTCGGTCCGTTCTACTGCCCGGCCGACCGCAAGGTCTACCTCGACCTCGACTTCTTCCGCATGATGCAGCAGCGGTTCAAGGTCGGCGGCGAATTCACGCAGGCGTATGTGATCGCCCACGAAGTCGGCCATCACGTGCAGAACCTGCTGGGCATCTCGGGCAAGGTCGACAGCGCGCGCCGGCACCTGTCCGAGACCCAGGCCAACGCGGCGTCCGTGCGCCTGGAACTGCAGGCCGACTGCTTCGCCGGCGTGTGGGCCTACCACACGAACCAGGCCAAGCAGATCATCGAACAGGGCGACGTCGAATCCGCACTGAACGCCGCCAGCGCCATCGGCGACGACGCGCTGCAGCGCCAGTCGCGCGGCACCGTCGTGCCGGATTCGTTCACGCACGGCACGTCGGCCCAGCGCGTGCGCTGGTTCACGCGCGGCCTGCAGACGGGGTCCGTCGAGCAGTGCAATACGTTCGAGGCGCGCCAGCTCTGAGCCCGCACCGCGCGCATTGACATCGGCCGCCGCGTGCGGCCGTTTTCAATCATGGTCCCCGATTCGGCAAAAAAGTGTTCATTAACCCGCGTACGTTTCCGTGCGCGTATCGCCTTCCTTAGCGATTTGACATACCTTCTTGTCCAAGGGCTCGTCCGTGGCGGCGGGCCGCCCATCAATGAGGAGGAATTATGCTGGCAATGAATTACCGGGGGCCGTACCGCGTCCGCGCCGATTACAAGCCCGATCCCGTCATCGAACACCCGGGCGACGCCATCGTGCGCGTGCTGCGTTCCTGCATCTGCGGATCGGACCTGCACCTGTACCACGGCATGGTGCCCGACACCCGCGTGGGCCACACGTTCGGCCATGAATTCGTCGGCGAAGTCGTGGACGTCGGCCGCGACGTCCGGACGCTGAAGGCCGGCGACAGGGTGCTGGTGCCGTTCAACCTGTTCTGCGGGTCCTGCTTCTTCTGCCAGCGCGAGCTCTTCGGCAACTGCCACAACACGAATCCGGAAGCGACGGCCGTCGGCGGCATCTACGGCTATTCGCACACGGCCGGCGGCTACGACGGCGGCCAGGCCGAGTACGTGCGCGTGCCGATGGCCGACGTCGGCCCGCTGCCGATCCCCGACGACCTGCACCTGGACGACGCCGTGCTGCTGACCGACGCCGTCCCGACCGGCTACCAGGCCGCCGAGATGGGCGACATCCGCGAAGGCGACACGGTCGTCATCTTCGGCGCGGGCCCGATCGGCATCTTCGCCGCCAAGTCCGCGTGGCTGATGGGAGCGGGGCGCGTGATCGTCGTCGACGAGGTCGAGTACCGGCTCGAATTCGTCCAGCGCTACGCCCAGTGCGAGGTCGTGAACTTCCGCGAAGTGAACGATATGGCCGAGCACATCAAGAAGATGACGGACTGGATGGGCGCCGACGTCTGCATCGATTGCGTGGGCGGCGACGCGGCCGGCTCCATCGCCCAGACGCTGACGGGCCGCCTGATGAAGATGCAGGCCGGCGCCGCGACCGTGCTGCACTGGTGCATCAACTGCGTGCGCAAGGGCGGCAACGTGTCGATCGTCGGCGTGTATGGGCCGACGTTCAACGCCGTGCCGATCGGTAACGCAATCAACAAGGGCATCACGATGCGCATGAACCAGGCCAGCGTCAAGCGCCACCTGCCGCGCCTCATCGAGCACATCCGCGAGGGCCGGCTGAATCCCAAGGAAATCATCACGCACCGGGTGCCGCTGGAAGAGGTGGCGGACGCGTACCACATCTTCTCGAGCAAGCTCGACAACTGCATCAAGACCGTCCTGATCCCGCCGTCCGCGCGCGAGGTCCAGGCCGTCAGCGCCAGCGCACTGCATTGAGGAGACATCATGGAACACCACGACCATCATCAGCACGACGGCGCCGCGGCACACGTCCACACGCATCCGCTGCAGGGCGACATGGCAGAAGGGCCGCGCCGCCCCACCCGCGACGAGCTGGCGCACATCGAGGGCTGGGGCGCCGACCTCGACCGCAAGAACCGCCCGGCCATCCCGATGGAACGCATGCCCGCGCGCTTCATCCATCCGCACGAGGGCCAGTTGCCGCAGCAGCCGGAGACCGTCGAGATCCTCGTGTCGACCGAACGCCCCGGCATCACGCCGATCTTCGGCACCGCGCAGCCGCCGAAAGGCCTGTCCGGCATGATCCGCCGCGCCGCCTATAAATGGGCCGAGAACGACCTGCGCCGCTGGCTCATGCTGCTCGCCGCGGACCGCGTGAACGTCGTCGAAGGCATCGGCGAGGACCTGGTCCACGGCAAGGTGCCGAACGTGCTGGCCGAGATGGGCATCAAGGCGGAATGGGAGCACAACCGGGCCGGCCTCGTGAAGAAGGCCGTGATCGCCGGCGCGGTCCTCGGCACGGCCGTGTACCTGATGCGGCGGCGCGAGCGTTGAGCGCCCCATAAGCGCATCCGGCGCATCCGGCGCGCCCCGGCGCACAGTATCCCGCCACGTTCCACCCCGCCCGGCGGCAGCCGCACGCTGCCGTCGGGCTTTTTGCGCTTGAGCAAATTCCTTCGAGAGAGCTCGGCCACACTGATTCCGTGTGCCCGCTCAATGAAAGGAAATCTCATGAACAAGCGCAAGATGTTGCTGGCGTCGTTCGGCGCCCTGTCCCTGGTTGCCGTCGTGCCTGCCGGCGCGGCCGGTCCCGGGTTGACTCGCCCGGCGGTCGCCGCCACGCCGCAGATGGACGCGGCGCTGCTGGCCCAGCTGGACGCGCGCCGCGCGGCGCGCGGGCAGGACGCGCGCTACGGCTATGCGATCGTCGCCCGCCATCCCGGCGCGCAGGGCACGCAGGTCGCGCGCGCGGCCCACACGTTCAAGGGCGTGCGCATCTTCGGCTTCGAATCCGTGCTGGTGCTGGATGCGAACGGCAAGATCGTGTCGGAATCCGACTCTGAACAGCGCGCCAATTTCGCCCGGCTCGACACGGCCGGGCCGGGCGCGGATTTCAGCGTCGTGCCGGCGATTTCGTCGAAGGCGGCGATCGATGCGGCGCTGGCGTCGCTGGCCGCCCCGGCGCGCCACGAGACGCCGCCCAGCGCCGAACTGATCATCTGGCCCGCCATGCGCACCGAACGCTTGCCGGAGGCGCGCGACAAGCAGGAGCAGGCGCTCAACGCGCTCGACGTGCAGGACGTCGTCGACCACTACGAACTCGCCTACCTCGTGCACACGCGCATGCTCGTCGGCGACAGGCCGGCCTACCACGACACGATCGTGAGCGCGCGCGATGGCGGCATCCTCGCGCAGTGGAGCATGCTGCAGACGGTCGTCGGCGTCGGCCACAGCCAGTACAACGGCGACGTGCCCGTCAACACGACGTCCGCCAACGGCAAGTACAGGATGATCGACGACACCCGCGGCACGGGCGGCACGTTCGGCGCGATGGCGATCACGAACGCCAACCACGGCACGAGCGCGGGCGACGTGTACGCCAACGACACGAATACCTGGGGCGACGGCAAGCAGTACGTGGCCGGCGGCCCGACGACGAACGCGAACGGCCAGACGGCCGCCGTGAACGCGATGTGGGGCCTGATGAACACGTACGACACGCTGAAAAACGTGTTCAACTGGCTCTCGCTGGACGGCCACAACACGGCGACGTATATCGCGGCGCACGTCAACACCGCCTACGACAACGCGTACTACAGCGATACGTGCCGCTGCATGTTCATCGGCGACGGCTCCAGCTTCAACAGCCTCGGTTCGATCGACGTGATCGGCCACGAGATGGGCCACGGCGTCACCGCCGCCACGTCGAACCTGACGTATTCCGGCGAGTCGGGCGGCCTGAACGAATCGTCGTCGGACATCAACGGCGAGGCCGTCGAAGCGTATGCGCGCGGCGGCGCGAAGGGCGACAGCATCCCGCTCACGGGCAACGACTGGGTGCTGGGCAAGGAAATCAGCAAGAGCGGCACGCCGCTGCGCTGGATGTACCGTCCGAGCAAGGACGGCAGCAGCCCGGACGCGTGGAGCAGCTCCCTCAAGCGCCTGGACGTGCACTATAGCAGCGGCCCGAACAACCGCATGTTCTATTTCCTGGCGCAAGGATCGAGCGCGGACCAGGCCGGCGACTACTACAGCAAATACCTCGTCAAGACCCCTGCCGCGATGACGGGCATCGGCATCGACAAGGCCTACCGCATCTGGTTCAGGGCGAACACGACCAAGTTCACGTCGAGCACCAATTACGCGGATGCGCGCGCCAAGATGATCGAGGCGGCGGGCGAGTTGTACGGCAAGAGCAGTGGCGAAGTGATTGCCGTGCAAAGGGCGTACGCGGCCATCAATGTCGGTGCCGACGTGGATGAGCCGGCGTCTCGCTAGCCGCCGCCGTCAACCGCCGGCGAGGAGGCAAAGATCCCACGGCCGTGCGGACAGGGGCGTGCTCTCGTCCGGTTCCGCCAGCGCGAGTGCGACCCCGGCCCATCCCTCGAGCAATCCGGCGCCGCGGCCGTCGTCGCCTTCCTTCGGTGCGTGCGCAAGCTCGGCGCGCAGCCGGGCCGTCAATGCCGTGGCCGCGGGAAGGTCGGCGCGGCGCGCCAGGCCGGCCAGCAGGTGGACGACGCCGCTTTTACCGTGGCAGAGTCCGGGCGAATCGAGGACGAAACTGGAGTCCGGCTGCCGGAGCCGGGCTTCCAGGAGCGTTTGCCAGTACGTGTCCAGGCGCAGGTCGTCCAGCGCTTGCGCGGCCGCGGCCAGGACCATCGCAATGCCGAGGTCGCCGTAGCACCAGCCCAGGCGCGACGAGCCGGCCGGCGCGGTCAGCGTCGATGGAAAGCGGGAGTGCGCGGCCGGCGGGTTCTCCTGGGCCAGGAGCCAATCGATCGCGTAACGCAGCATGGTGCCCGTGTCGGGCGACCCGAGGCCGACGCGGAGGCCGAGGCTCAGCAGGCCGATCACGCCCGCCACGCCGTGGGCAACGCCAAGGTCGTAGCGGCCATCACGCTGCTGCTGCTGCGGTTGCTGCTGCCCGCTGCCGTTGCCCGGAATATGCTTGCCCGCCGTCTTCCAGGTCCAGCTGTCGTGGCCGCGTTCCGCCGCCGTCCCCAGCGCGTGCTCGGCCGCCTGGAAAATCGCCTGCGCGGCAGTTCGATCGGTCCGCATCAGCGCATAGGCGCCGAGCCCGCTGATCCCGCTGATCAAATCGTAATTCGCGTCCCCGGGCGCATTGCGCATGAACTGGCATAACACCGCGTCCATGTCCAGCACGAACCCGGCGATATCGTCCCCGTCGTCCCCGAGCAGTGCGGGATCGACGCGCCGGACGAATTCGAAGGCGTACAGGATTCCGGCGAGGCCCGTCCAGAGGCCCGGCGCAAGGTGCTGGCGGGGCAGGTGGGCGACGAGGTCCGCAACCAGCCGCGCGATGCATTCGCGCCGCGCCGCGGTCGGACGCAACTGGTAAAGCCGGGCCTGCATGAGCACGACGCCGGCGACGCCGCTCGCCAACCCGAGATTGGGCGCCAGCGACGGGGCGCGCGCTTGCACCAGCAGTTCGAGACGTGCGATGTCGTTGTCGATCGTTGGCATCATGATTCCTGGGGCCGGGACAGAGGCGTGGACAGTGACGAATGCGTCGTCATTGTAGTCGAGAATGCCGGCGCCCGACCCAGCCGTATCCAGCCCCGCCGGGGTCGCAAAAATTAATAAACTAATTATTTAGTTGACGACGTTGCGACCCCGTGTTTTAATTTTTCACAGCATCGGATCACCCCACTGACGCTGCCCCGGATACGTTCGGGCGCGGCCCGACGACGCCCGACCTGGCGTTCGCATGACTACGAAGGAGTGTCGAGAATGGTTCCATCGATGAATGCAAAACAAGCCCGCATAGTGGCCCGGGGCGTCTTCGCCGCGCTCGCGGCCGCCGCGCTCTGCATGGCCCAGCCCGGCACTGCCGCGCCCGCGCATGCAGCGGTGCAGGGCGCCTCACCGCTTGCCGCCCAGGCGTCGACCGGGAACGGTGCGCGCCTGGTGGAGGCCGCAAGGGCCAACGACCTCGAGGCGGTACGCGCCCTGCTGGCACGGGGCGCCAACGTCGACGACGGCGTGGACGGCGATGGGACCGCGCTGATCGTCGCCGCGGGCCAGGGCAACCTGCACATGGTCGACGCGTTGCTGCAGATGGGCGCCACCGTCGACAAGTGCTGGAGCGGCGACGGCAACGCCCTGATTGCCGCGGCGACCAAGGGGCGTACCGAGGTCGTGGCGCGCCTGCTGCAGGCCGGCGCGCACGTCGATGCGATCTGCCCGTACGACGAAACGGCGCTGATCAACGCGTCCCGCGCCGGCCATCTGGACGTCGTCAGGCAGCTCGTCGAGCGCGGCGCCAACGTCAACCTGGGCGCCTGGGCGGATGCGAAGCGCTGGCGGACGCCGTTGAATCAGGCGCGCGACATGAAGATCCGGAATTTCCTGGTCGGGAAGGGCGCGCGCTCGTAGGCGCCGCGGTTTCCACCTCGTCGAATGGAAGCGAGCATGAAGACATCACCCTGGTTTGTTCCCTTGTCCGGCGACGGCAGCGCCGCCATGCGGCTGTTTGCCTTTCCCTTCGCCGGCGGCAGCGCGGCGGCGTATGCGCCATGGCGCAGCTGGATGCCCGGCCATGTCGAGTTGATCGGCGTGCAACTGCCTGGCCGCGCGATGCGCATGCGCGAGGCGCCGATCGACGACATGGACACGCTCGTGTCGGCCCTCCTGCCGCACTTGCGGCCGGCGCTCGACAAGCCGTACCAGCTGTTCGGCCACAGCAACGGGGCGCTGATGGCGTTTGCCGTCCTCGACAGTCTGCTCAAGCTGGGCGCGCCCGCGCCGCAGGCGATCATCCTGTCGGCCAAGGCCGCGCCGACCGCGCCGTGGCGGCGCGAGCCGATGAGCACGCTGCCGGAAGCCCGGTTCCTGGAACGGCTCAAGGAGCTCGACGGCACGCCGCCGGAACTGCTCGCCGATCTCGAGCTCATGCGTCTGCTGAGTCCCATGATCCG
Organism: Massilia sp. Root335; assembly: GCF_001425685.1. GTDB lineage: Bacteria > Pseudomonadota > Gammaproteobacteria > Burkholderiales > Burkholderiaceae_D > Telluria > Telluria luteola. The sequence continues at coordinate 14,206 of NZ_LMCY01000062.1, forward strand.
CGCCGACTTCCGGCTCGGCGAAACCTTCGCCATGCCGGCGCCCGCCCCGGCGCTGGCCACCGTGCCGGCCCTGATCATCGCCGGCGGCGACGACGCCATGCCGCCGGCAGACGTCTTCGCATGGCGGACGCTGTTCCCCGACAGCCGCCAGGTGACGCTGTCGGGCGGCCACTTCTGCATCAACACCGATCCCTCGTTCGCGCATGTGCTGGTAGACTTCATCGAGACCTCGCATTGCCGTGCCGAGGCTTGAGGAGACACCATGGCCCGCCCCAGTACCCCGACATTGACCGATACCGAGCGCAAGGTGCTGGAAGTGCTGTGGAAGAAAAAAAGCGCTTCCGTGCGCGAGGTCACGGACGAACTGTCCAGGAAAACGCCCACCGCCTATACGACGGTCCTGACCATGCTCGGCATCCTGGAAAAAAAGGGACTGGTCAGCCATGTGCGTGACGGCCGGGCGTTCATCTACAGCGCCGCCATCAGCCGCAGCGACGCCATGGCGAGCGCGCTGCAGCACCTGCTGAAGCAGTTCTTCAACGGTTCGCCGGCGGTCCTCGCCCAGCACCTGGTCCAGGAACACGACATCGGCCCGTCCGAACTGGATGCCTTGCGGCGGATGATCGACGATGCCCCGGAGGACGAGGACAAATGACGGCCACGTACTGGACCGGCCTGCTGGCGTCGATCGCCCTGCAACACCTGTGGCAGAGCACCGTGCTGCTGTTGCTGGCGGCCGGGCTGGTGCGCGCGTGGCCCATGAGCGCGCGCCTGCGGTCGCATCTGTGGCTGCTGGCGTTCGTGCTGTCGGCGGCCGCCCCGCTGCTCATGTTTGCACCGCAGCCGACGAGTCCGCTGATGCCGCACCTGGCATTGCCGGCGCTGACGGCGCCCGCGCTGGCTAACGTGGCGGCCGCTGCGCCGCGCGAGTCGGCCGCGCCCGCGCAGGCGGTGCATGTCGTCGCGGACGGCACGGGTTCTCCCGGCGCGCTGGACACGGCCGTCATGCTGGCGTGGCTGCTCGGCTTTGCCGTGCGGATGGCCGGACTCCTGCGCGGCTGGCGCGCCGCGCGCGCGCTGGCCCGCGGTGCCCGGGCCATGCCCCGGCTCGAACAAGCCATGCGGGGCGCGCTGCCGCCGGACGTCCGCATCAAGGGTTCCGATGCCGTGCGCGGACCGATGGTGGTGGGGCTGCGCAACCCGTGCATCCTGGTCCCGTGCGGCCTGGCGGCGGAGCTTGGCGACGTGGCCATGCGCGACATCCTGAACCACGAAATCGCCCATGTCCGCCGGCGCGACAGGTGGGCCTGCCTCGTCCAGCATGCATTGACGGCGGTATTCTGGTGGAGCCCGGCCCTGCGCCTGATCGGCATGCGCCTGGACCTGGCGCGCGAGATGGCGTGCGACTCGTATGCGGCCGGATCGACCGGCGCGCGCAAGCAATATGCCCGCTCCCTGCTGGCCAGCGTCGACAGCATGGCACGGCCGCACAACGGCATGCTGGCCAGCCGTATTTTCGGTACGCCGCAGGCGCTGGCGGCGCGCGTGGCGTCGGTACTGCGCGGCGACGCGCCGCTGAACCGGACGCGCAGCGCCGTGCGTTCGCTGAGCTGCGCCTGTGCGCTGGCCGGGTTCGTCGCGCTGGCCTATGCGGCCACGCCGCGGCTGGCGCAGCGGTCCGCCGCCGCGACCAGGCCCGCTTCGGCGCAGGACATCGCGCTCGTCGACGCCGCCGGCGCCGGCAACCTGGCCCGCGTCAGGGAACTGGTCGGCGCGGGCGCCGCCATCGACGCCGCCGTCGAAGGCGACGGCACCGCGCTCATCGCCGCCGCGCGTAACGGCGACGCGGCCATGGTCAAGACGCTGCTGGCACTGGGCGCGCACGTCGACGTGGCGGTCGACAGCGACGGCACGGCGCTGATTGCCGCCGCCGCGCAAGGACGCCTTCCCATCGTCGAGCTCCTGCTCGCCGCGGGCGCCAGGGTCGATGCCGTCAGTTCGTATGACGAATCGGCCCTGATCAGTGCCGTGCGCGGCGGCCACATCGACGTCGTCCGGCGCCTGGTGGCGCAGGGTGCCGACGTCAATCGGGGGGTGTGGGCCGACGGTGGCCGCTGGCGCACGCCGCTCAACCAGGCGCGCAGCGCGGCCATGCGCGACTATCTGCGCAGCCGGGGCGCCACGGCCTGACGGGCGCGCGCTACCAGACGAAGCTCGTCAGTACCGTGGCCGGATCGATGAAATCGTAGGCCACGGTACAGCGTTGGCCCTGCACGAAATCGGCCGACAGCGTCTCCGTCAACGTCAGCGACAGCGTGCGATGTTCGACATCGACGGCGGTGACGGCCGCCGCGCTGAAATCGAAGAATCGTCCGACCGAACCGAACGCCCCCTTGTACAGGCTTTCCTTGGCCGAAAACGCGATGGTCACGCGCGCGGCGATGGACAACGCCGTGTCCAGGCGGCGCAACCCGTCGAATTCGGCGCGGCTCAGCGCGGTCGCCAGCAGGGACGCCTGCATCTCTGCCGTGACGACGTGCTCGATGTCGATGCCGACGCCGCAGCGCCGTCCGGCCGCGAGGGCGACGGCGGCCGCGTACTGCCGGGAATGCGAAATGCTGCCGACGATCCCCGGCGGCCACACCGGTTCACGCATCGCACCGATCGGCACCTCGTACGAGGCGGCGTGCAGGCGCGCCAGCGCGTGGCGGGCCGCCAGGCGGCCGGCGAAAAACTCGGCCTGGCGGCGCCGCACGCTGCGGGCCACGCCGGGCGGACAGGCGATGCCTTCCGCGCCGAAGCTGGCCGGATCGAACCGGTCCTCGGCGAAGGGCAGGATGCACACGGGCGGCACGCGCGCGCCCGGCCCGGGCAGGTGGTGCCACGGGCCGTGAACCGCCGGTGTCACCATGCCTGGCGGGCGGTCACGCGGCGCAGCGTGCTGTAGGCGATCACGCCGAGGGCCACCGGCACGGCCAGCTTGTTCTTGGCCGCCACCTGGCGGAACACGCGCCGGGTGACCGGGTCCTTCCACGCCGCCAGGCGCGCCGCGGGCGTGCGGAAGCAATGCGCCAGCGTGTAGCCGATCCCGCTGTCGGCCGTGTCGACGCCATGCCACCAGAACGGCGGGATATACACCGCATCGCCCGCTTCGAGCACGCCCTCGTACTTGGTGAGCGGCCGGTCGGCGGGGAATGCGCGCGCGCCGTCGGGACGATGGTGCGCCTTCGATTCGATCAGTGCGCTGTTGGGCAGCCAGTTGTCGGCGGTGAGGCGGAACAGGGAGAAGCGCTTGCTGCCGGCAAGCTGGGTCGTGATCGTTTCGTCGAACGGGTGGTAATGCCATTCCGTGGACGCGTTCCTGTAGATGAAGATGCGGTCGCGCGGGTACATGCGCGGCTTTTTGTCCAGCGGGCCCAGGAAGGCATACTCGCCCAGATCCTTCACCCATTGTGCCGGCACGGCCGTCGCGGGAATGGAATACGTCGTGTCGTCCGGGCTGGCGCGCAGTTGCGCGAAGCAATCGCGCAGTTTCATCGTTTCCAGTTTGTAGTCCTGGGCCATCGCCGCGTTGAACACGCGCGACATCTTGACCTCCACGTCGCCGCACAGGGCATCCAGATAGCCCGGTTCGCGCCAGCTTTGCGTGGCGCGCCAATGCCTGGCGGCGCCCTTGATCAGGACCGGGACGTGTTTATTCAAGAACTGGCGCTGGAATATTTCCGGCGTCAGCGCACCGGCGTCGACGGTCGCCAGCGGTGCCACCTTGCCGGGGACCAGGTCGATGATTTTTACGATATTGTCGGGCATGTCATCACTCTGCTGTGGTTGCGATACGGTCGGATAAGACGGTTTGCGCGCCCGGTTCGCTCGCGGCCAGTTGCCGGCGCAGCTGTTCGAGGAAAGCCGGATGATCCAGCACGGTGCGGTGGTCGCTGTCGTCGACCACGCTCGCGAACCGCACGTCCGCCAGCGCGGTCCAGTCGCGCAGCGATGCGCCGGTGCGCGCCACGCTCTGTCCGGCCGCCCACACGTGGACCGGCACCTGCGCGGGACGCAATGCATGGCGGCGCGTCATGCGGCCGTGATTGAAGCGTGCCCATGCCCGGTACTCGGCACCGTCCACGTCCGTGCCGGTCAGCGCGAACGCCGGCATGTCCTGCAGCCGCTCCCAGGCCAGCTGCTTCTCCACGTGGTCCAGGCGCGCGAACAGGTTGTGCCATTGCGCCGGCATGCCCGTCCCACGGGACCATTGCGCCAGCATGCCGTCGAGGCTGTCTTCATCGGCCATGGGCGAACGGGGCGCGAGGGCCGCTTCGCCGGTATCGTGGACGTCGACCATGGCGACGAACCGCACGTCCACGCGCCCGCGCAGCAGCCGGGCCACCTCGAAGGCCAGGTAGCCGCCCATGGACCAGCCGAGGAACACGACCGGGCCGCCTTGCGCGATGCCGGCCACGCGGTCGGCGTACATTGCCGCCAGGTCCGGCATCTCCCACCCGTCCCAGCGGGCGCCGCCCAGGGTGGGGCAGACGAACGCATGCACGCTGCGCTCGTCCTGCAGCGCGGCGGCGACGGCACCGAACTCCAGCCCGTTGGCGAACAGGCCCGGGAAGCAGAACAGCGGCGCCTTGCCGCCCGCATGGTCATGCAGGACCACGTGGTCGCCGGCGCCCGCCGCCTGCCGTGCCGGTGCGCCGGCGGTGTCCAGCACCGAGGCGAACGCGGCCACGGTCTGGTGGGTGAACACGCTGGCCGGCGCGGGCGCCACGCCGAGTTCCACGCGCGCCTGCGTCAGCATCTGGATGGCCAGCAGCGAGTGGCCGCCCAGTTCAAAGAAATTGTCGTGCCGTCCGAGCGGCCCGATCTTGAGCAGCGCCTCCCACAGGCGCGCCACGGCGGCTTCGGTCGGACCCAGCGGCGCGTCGTAGCTGCGGCCGGCATGGGTATGCGCGGTCGGCCGCTGCAGGGCGTTGCGATCGAGTTTGCCGTTCGGCGTCTGCGGCCAGGACGGCACGTGGACGAACGCCGCCGGCATCATGTACGCCGGCAGCAGGCGGGCGGCCCGCGCGCGCAGGTCGCCTGCGGCGAGCGCCGTCGCGCCGCCGTAATACGCGACCAGGCGCTTGTCGCCGGGCTCGTCCTCGCGCGCCAGCACCACCACGTCCACGCCGAGTTCCTGTGCCAGCGTGGCCTCGATCTCGCCCGGCTCGATACGGAAGCCGCGGATCTTGACCTGGGCGTCGTTGCGCCCGAGGTAGTCGATGGTGCCGTCGGCGCGCCAGCGGCCCAGGTCGCCGCTCTTGTACAAGCGTCCCGCGCCGCCGAACGGATCGTCGACGAAGCGTTCCGCGCTCAGGTCGGGACGGTTGAGGTAACCGCGCGCCACCTGCACGCCGCCGATATGCAGCTCGCCCGCGACCCCGATCGGGACCGGCATCATGTGCCGGTCGAGGATGTAGATCCGGGTATTCGCGCCGGGGCCGCCGATGTTGCGCCAGTCGCCGGCGGCGCGGGGTTCGGTTGCCGTGACGCTGACGGTCGCTTCGGTCGGTCCGTAGGTGTTCAGCAGCCGCGGCCGCGGGCCGGCCGCCAGCCAGGACGCGAGCGCGCGTTCGCCGACCGCCTCGCCGCCGATGACCACCCAGCGCACGCACGCGGGCGCCGGCGCGCCGGACTGCGCGAGTTCGGCCCAGAACCGGGTCGGCAGGTCGACGACGCTGATGCGCTCCTGTGCGCAGAGCGACCAGAACGCATCGGGGCCGGCCACCCAGTCCTCCGTGCGCAGCACCAGCGCGGCGCCGCAGGCCAGGGCGCCGAAGATTTCCTCGACCGCGGCATCGAACGAGACCGAGACGAATTGCAGGACGCGGTCGGCCGGACCGAGGTCCAGGCGCCGGCCGAACGCGTGGACATGGTTGACCACGGCGCGGTGCTCCACCAGCACGCCCTTGGGCAGGCCGGTGGAGCCGGAGGTGTACATCACATAGCCCAGGCACGCCGGGTCCAGGCCGTCCACGACGGGGTTCGCATCGCTGTGATGGCCCCATTGCCGGCCGTCGTGCAGATCGATCACCGGCACGTCCTGGCGCAGCTGGCGGCGCAGCGCGGCGGACGGCTGGCCGTGGGTGAGCAGGGCGATGGCCGCGCTGTCGCGCAGCATGTGCTCCTGCCGCTCGCTCGGGTAGTCCGGATCGAGCGGCACGTACGCGGCGCCGGCCTTGAGGACCGCCAGCAGGCCCGTGACCAGCGCCGCATCGCGCCGGGCGCCGACCGCGACGAGCCGGCCCGGTCCCGCGCCGTGCGCACGCAGGTGATGCGCGAGGCGGTTGGCTGCGCCGTTGAGCTGGGCGTAGGTCAGGTGCGTGCCGGCGTGGCTGAGCGCGATCGCGTCGGGCGTGCGCGCGGCCTGTTCCTCGAACAGTTGGTGGATCAGGCGGTCGTGCGGGTAGTCCGCGCCGGTGGCGTTGAACAGGCGCGTGACCCGGTGCAGTTCCGCGTCGTCCAGCAGCGCCAGCGTGGCGACCGGCTGGCGCGCGTCGCGCGCCATCGCCGCCAGCACGGTGCGGAAATGGCCGATCCAGCGCTCGATGGTCGCCGCGTCGAACAGGTCGCTCGCGTAGTGGATTTTCCCCGCGATCCGGCCGTCCGCCGCGTGCAGCGCCATCGCGAGGTCGGCCGCCGCGGACTGCGCCTCCAGGCGCAGCGTGTGCGCCGGGCGCAGGGCCTCGGCCACCTGTTCGAAGGGCAGTTGCCGGTCCGCGCAGGCGGCCAGCATCGTGTCCTTCGCCTGGGCCAGCACGTCGGCCACGCTGGCGTCACCGCCGACGCGCAGGCGCAGCGCCAGCGCGTCGGCGGGGAACACCGGCATGCGGACGGCGACGTCGTCCTGGCCGCCGAGCTTGGCGAGCAGGATCGAGAAGCCCGTGTACAGGACCACGGACGGGGGCATGCCGTGGTCGTGCGCCAGCGCGTGAAGTGCGGCGCTCGAGTCGCCGTCCAGCGCGAAGGCCATGGTCCGCTCCTCGCGGCTGCGGCCGGGCGCGCGCGGGCGGTCGAGCGGCAGTTCGAGCCATGCCGGCTCGTGGTCGTCCGGCGCCGCGCCGTACCGGGCATGCAGGTGCGCGTCCGGCTGCGGCGCCGGCAAGGCGCGCCGATCGAGCTTGCCGTTGGCGGTCAGCGGCCAGGCCGGCAGGTGGACGTACGCCGCCGGCACCATATGCGCCGGCAAGCCTTCGAGCGCATGCGCGCGCAGGCGCGCGGCGGGCACCGGCGCGGCGGCCGTGTAGTAGGCCACCAGCAGCGTATTGCCGGGCGACTCTTCGCGCGCCAGCACCACCGCTTCCCGGACGTCCGCAAGTTTCGTCAGGCATGCTTCGATCTCGCCGGGCTCGATCCGGAAACCGCGCAGCTTGAACTGGAAGTCGTTGCGGCCGAGGTATTCGAGCTCGCCGTTGTCGCGCCAGCGGGCCAGGTCGCCGGTGCGATACCGTTTGCCGCCGCCGGCGGGATCGTCGATGAAGCGCTCCAGCGTCAGTTCGGGCCGGCCCAGGTAGCCGCGCGCCACGCCGGCGCCGCCGATGACCATTTCGCCGCACACGCCCACCGGCACCGGCCGCATGGCCGCGTCGACCACGTACACGCTGGTATTCGCGAGCGGGCGGCCGATGCTGGGGCCGTTGCGGTCGCCGTTGATGCGGATGCAGGTGGCGTCCACCGTGCACTCCGTCGGTCCGTACACGTTATAGAACTCGATCGACGGGCAGGCGCTCAGGGTGTTCCACAATGCGGGCCCGATCGCCTCGCCGCCGATCAGCACCCGCTTGAGCGCGTCCAGGCCCGCGTCGAGCAGGCCGGCCTGCACCAGCAGCTCCAGCTGCAGGGGCGTGCAATCGAACGTGTCGACGCGGTTGTCCGCCAGGAATGCGAGGAAGGCATGGGCATCGAGCCGGACCGGCGCGCCGACGATGGCCACGCAATGGCCGGACAATAACTGCACCAGCGCCTGGACCGAGGCGTCGAAGGACAGCCCGGCATTGAGCGCGATCGTCGACGCCGGCGCGCACGCGTCGAACACGGCCAGTCCCAGCGCGCGCCACAGATGAAGGACCTGGCGATGCTCCACCATCACGCCCTTGGGCATGCCCGTGGAGCCCGAGGTATAGATGACATAAGCCAGGTGCCGCGAGGTCAGTCCGGGCACGTCGAGCGGCCCGGTATCGCCATCGCCATCGCCATCGTCCCCGTCGACGGCGAGCACGGCGTGCCCGTCCGGCAGGCGCTCCCGCAGGGCGCCGCTCGTCAGCACCGCCGCCGGCCCGCAATCGTCGAGCAGCCAGGCCAGGCGCGCGGCCGGGTAGGCGGGATCGAGCGGCACGTAGGCGCCGCCGGCCTTCAGGGTCGCCAGCACGGCCACCACCATGTCGATGCCGCGCTCGAGGAAAATGCCGACCCGCCGGTCCGGACCGACGCCCAGCCTGCGCAAGCGCCGCGCCAGGGCCGTGGCACGTCCGTCCAGGCCCGCATAACTCAGGCAGGCATCGTCGTGGCGCAGCGCGATCGCGGCGGGCGTGCGCGCGGCCTGTTCGGCGAACAGCTCGTGGATCAGGCGCTCGCGCGGGTAATCGGCCGTGGTGGCGTTGAACAGCCGCGTGACCCGGTGCAGTCCGGCGTCGTCCAGCAGCGACAGGGCGGCGACGGGCTGGCGCGCGTCGCGCACCATCGCTGCCAGCACGGTCTGGAAATGGCCGATCCAGCGTTCGATGGTCGCCGCGTCGAACAGGTCGCTCACGTAGTTGATGTCGCCCGCGATCCGGCCTTTCGATTCGTGCAGCGCCATCGAGAGGTCGAACTGGGCGACGTCCGCCGACGCCGACTGCGCCTCCAGGCGCAGGCCCGGCAGCTCGAGCGCGCTGGCGGGCATGTTCTGCAGGCTGAACATGACCTGGAACACCGGACTGTGGGCGAGGGTGCGCGGCGGCCGCAGGGCCTCGACGACCTGTTCGAACGGCAGTTCCTGGTGTTCGTAGGCGCCCAGCGTCGATTCCCTGGCCTGGGCCAGCACGTCGGCCACGCTGGCCTCCCCCGTCAGGCGCAGGCGCAGGGCCAGCGTGTTGACGAAGAAGCCGATCAGGCCTTCCAGCGCCGCCGAGCGGCGGTTCGCCGCGGGCACGCCGACGACGATGTCGTCCTGGCCGCTGAGTTTGGCGAGCAGGATCGAGAAGCCCGTGTACAGGACCATGAACAGGGTCATGCCGTGTTCCTGCGCCAGCGCGTTCAGTCCGGCGCTCAGGCCGGCGTCCAGCGCGAAGGTGATGGTCCGGCCCTTGTGGCTCTGGCTGGACGGACGCGGGCGGTCGAGCGGCAGTTCGAGCAATGCCGGCGTGCCGCCCAGCTGGCGCGTCCAGTAATCGAGCTGTTCCTGCAGCAGCGCGCCTTGCAGCCGTTCGCGCTGCCACACCGCGTAATCGGCGTACTGGATGGCGAGCGGCGGCAGGGGATCCGGCAGCCCGTCGCGGTAGGCCGCGTACAGCGCGCCCAGCTCGCGCACCAGCACGCCCATCGACCAGCCATCCGAAATGATGTGGTGCATGACGAACAGCAGCACGTGCACATCATCGGCCACTTTCAGCAGGCAGGCGCGGACCAGCGGGCCCGCGGCCAGGTCGAACGGCGCGGCGGCTTCGCGGGCGCTGCAGCGCGCGATGGCGTCGTCGCTCCAGCCGGTCGCGTCGATCTCGCGCAGCGCGAACGGCCCCGGCGCGGCGATTGCCTGGCGGTCGGCGTCGAAAGTGGTGCGCAGCGATTCGTGCCGTTCGACCATGCGGTCGAGCGCACGGCGCAGCGCATGCGGGTCCAGCGTGCCGGCCAGGCGCACCGCGACGGGCATGTGGTACGCCGCGCCGACGGCGCCGAGCTGCTCGACCAGCCAGATGCTCTGCTGGCCCCACGACAAGGGCAGGGGCGCGGCGCGGTCGGCGCGCGCGATGGGCTGCGGCCGGACGCCGGCGGCCTGCGCCACGCGGCGCGCGAGCGCCTGCAGCGTCGGGTGCTCGAAGACGTCGCGCAGCGCGATGGCGCTGCCGTCGTGCAGGCGCGCGCACAGCTGCACCGCCATCAGCGAATGGCCGCCGAGCGCGAAGAAATCGTCGTTGCGGCCGACCCGCTCGACCCGCAGCAGGTCTTGCCAGACGGCCGCCAGTGCCTGCTCGTGTTCGCCCTGCGGCGCTTCGTAGCGGGCATGCAGGTAGGCGTCCGATCGCGGGGCCGGCATGGCGCGGCGATCGAGCTTGCCGTTGGCGGTCAGCGGCAGCGCGTCGAGCACGACGTACGCGCTCGGCAGCATGTAGGGCGGCAGCTGCGCGGCGAGCGCGTCGTGCAGCGTCGCGGCGTCCGCCGTGGCGCCCGGCGCCGCGGTCACGTAGGCCACCAGGCGCCGTTCGCCGGGACCGTCGGCGCGCGCCAGGACCACCGCCTCCTGCACCGCGTCGAGCCGCGCCAGGCTCGCCTCGATCTCGCCCAGTTCGATGCGAAAGCCGCGCAGCTTGATCTGGAAGTCGCTGCGGCCGACGTATTCCAGGGTGCCGTCGGGCAGCCAGCGCGCCAGGTCGCCGGTCTTGTAGAGCAGCCCGTCCCCGCCGAACGGGTCGGCGACGAAGCTCGCGGCCGTTTCCTGCGGCCGGTTCAGGTAGCCGCGCGCCACGCCGTCGCCGCCCGTGTACAGCTCGCCGAGCGCGCCGAACGGCAGCAGTTCGCGCTGGCTGCCGAGGATGAAGCAGGAGGTGTTGCGGATGGGCCGTCCGATCGGGTACGCGGGCCGGACGTCGCGCATCTCGAAGGCGGTGGTGAAGGTCGTGTTCTCGGTGGGGCCGTAGCCGTTGACGAAGCGGCGCGGCGCGGCGCCGCCGGTGAGCACATTGTCGACGGCCTGCTTGTCGACCGCCTCGCCGCCGATCAGCAGCGTGTCGAGGCGGCCGAACATGCGCGGCCTGAGGTGGGCGCTCTGGTTGAACAGCGACGTGGTCAGGAACAGGATGTCGATGCCCTGGCGTTCGATCGCCCGTTCGAGCCGGTCCGGATCGACCAGGGTGTCGACGTCGATGAAGCTGAGGCAGGCGCCGTTGAGCAGGGCCCCGAAGATTTCGAACGTCGCGGCGTCGAACGAGCTGTTCGACGATTGCGCGACTGTATGCCCGGGCGCGATGCTGCAGTAGCCCGCGTCGCACACCAGGCGCACGATGCCGCGCTGCTCGATCATGGCGCCCTTGGGCTGGCCGGTCGAGCCGGAGGTGTACATCAGGTAGGCGAGGCGGCGCCCGCCGCGCGCGTCGGGCAGGTCGTCGTGCCGCGGCCCGTCGGTGTCGAGCAGGTCGAGCGCGACCGGTTCCGTCGGCAGGCCGTCGAGGACGGCGCGGCGGCGCGCGCTGCACAGCACCAGTTCGCAGCCGGTATCGCGCACGACGAGCGCGACGCGTTCGGCCGGCATCGTCACGTCCATCGGCACGTAGCAGCCGCCGGCGTGCAGGATCGCCAGCATGGCCACGACGATGCCGCTGCCGCGGTCCATGTGGATGCCGACGGGCTGCTCGTCGCGCACGCCGCGGCGGACGAGCCAGGCGGCCAGGCGCCTGACCTCGTCGTCGAGCTGGGCGTACGTCAGTTGCCGCTCGCCGTCGACCAGCGCGACGCGGTCCGGCGCGCGCCCGGCCTGCTCGCGGAACAGGTGCGGAATCGAGGTGCCCGGCCCGCCGCGGCGGACGCCGTTCAACGCCAGCAGGCGCTCCCGTTCCCCGGGCGCCAGCATGTCCAGCCGGGCCAGCGGCACCGCCGGGCGCCGGCCGATGTCGCGCAGCAGCGCCAGGTACTGCTGCGCCATGGCGGCGATGGTGCCGGGATTGAACAGGGCCGTGCTGTACTGCCAGCTCATGGCCAGCGTGCCGCCGCTTTCGACCACGTTCAGGGTCAGGTCGAACTTGGCGCTGACGCCCGCCGTGTCCACGCCCGCCAGCGACAGGCCGTCGAGCCGTAGCGCGGCGGGGACGGCGTTATGCATCGAAAACATGATCTGCACGAGGGGCGCGTGGGCCGGCGAGCGCACCGGATTGAGCGTCTCGACCAGCACGTCGAACGGCAGGGACTGGTGATCGAAATCGGCGGCCGTGTTGCGGACCGCCTCGTCGAGCAGGTCGGCGAAGGAACGCGTGGCGTCGATCTGGTTGCGCAGCACCAGCGTGTTGACGAAGAAGCCGATCAGGCCTTCGAGTTCGGGGCGCAGGCGGTTGGCGACCGGCGTGCCGAACACGATGTCGGTCTCGTGGCTCCAGCGCGACAGCAGGACCGCGAACGCCAGTTGCAGGGCGATGAACGACGTGGCGCCGGCGTCGCGGCAGACGGCGTGCAGCGCGGACGCATCGTCCAGCGTGCAGGTGTAGTGCGCGCCCTCGTACTGCTGGCGCGCCGGCCGTGGACGGTCGGTCGGCAGCGCGTGCAGGTGGGGGATGCCGTCGAGCCGCCGCTTCCAGTAGTCCAGCTGGTGCCGCTGGGCGCCGCCGGCCAGCCAGTCGTTCTGCCACGCGGCGTAGTCGCCGTACTGCACGGCCAGCGGCGCCGGCGCAGTGCCTTCGTACAGCGCGACCAGTTCCTTGACCAGGATGCCCATCGACCAGCCGTCCGAGGCGATGTGGTGCATGTTGAGCAGCAGGACGTGGCAGTCCGCATCCACGCCGACCAGCGTGGCGCGCAGCATCAGGTCGCGGGACAGGTCGAAGGGGCGCGCGTTTTCCGCGGCCATGGCCTGCGCCAGCGTGGCGCCCGCGGCCAGGTCGACGCGGTCCAGCGTGAACCCGGCATACGGACGCACTTCGCACATCGGCTCGCCGTCGCGCGCAACGTACACCGTGCGCAGCACGGCGTGCCGTTCGACGATGGCGCCGAAGGCCCGCTCGAGCGCGCCGCGATCGAGCCTGCCCTCGATCCGCAGCGCCGCCGGTATGTGATACGCCGTGCCCGTATCGCCCATGCGGTCGATCAGCCACAGCCGCTTCTGGGCGTACGACAGCGGATGCATGGCGTCCGCGCGCGCGGGAATGGCCGCCGATTTGAGCGCTTCGCCCAGCTCGCGCTGGCGCAGGAAGGCGACCAGTCCATCGCGCTGTTGCCGGATCAGCGCCGCGATTTCCGCGGTCACGCTGCCGGGCGCGCTCCGCGTCGTCAACTTCCCTTCGTTCAGGCGCAATTGAATGCCCATGGCGTCGAGACGATTGATCAGGGCGATTTCTTGGTTCATTGATGCGTGCTCCCTAGTTGTTCGATGTGTTCTGCCTGTGCGCGGCCGCCGTCGGGCGGGCGGCCCGGCGCCGCGGCCATGGTCAGGCTGCCGTCTTGCTCAGCAATTGCGCGGCCGTATCGACCCTGGCGGCGGGGCTTGCGCTGTCGTTGCGCACGCGCCCGGCCTCGAAATTGAGACGGTGGTCGGCGGCACCGAAATAGCGGTCGTCGTGCGTGACCGCGACGATCGTCTTCCCCTTGGCCTTGAGCCAGGGGATGATGTCCTCGTAAAACGTCTTGCGGTAATGCGGATCCTGGTCGGCGGCCCATTCGTCGAGCACGTAGATGTCCTTGTCCTGCGCGACGGCGGCGACCAGCGCCAGGCGTTTCTTCTGTCCCTGCGACAGGCGCACCGTGTCGAAGGCGCCGTTCGCCATCCTGACCACAGAGCCCAGGCCGAAGCGGTCCAGCAGGTGCTCGACGTCGGCATTCGCCGCGGCCTTGCCGTCGGCGCCGAGGACCTGCTTGAACAGGTAGAACTCCGACAGCACGATCGCGAACAATGCCCGGTAGCCGTCGCGGCTGGCCGGGTCCAGCGGCGTGCCGTCGATGTACACGGTGCCGCCGCTCGGCTCGTGCAGGGCGAGCAGCAGCTTGATGAAGGTCGATTTGCCGCTGCCGTTGCCGCCCGTGATGAAGGTCACTTCACCCTTGCGGATGTCGAGGTCGATGGGGCCGAGCACGAACGGGGTCTCGCTGCCTTCCTTGCGGTAGCTGTACTCGACTTGCGAGAAGCGGATGCTGTTCCATGCCGGCGGGGCCGCGACGCTCAGTTCCGGATCGATTTCCGTGTCGATCTGCAGGCTGTCGATCTTGCCGAGCGATACGCGGGCATTCGAGAACAGCTGCAGCAGGTTGACCACGTTGGCGAAGGGGCTGGCGCAGTAGGTGATGACCAGCGCATACGTCATGACGATGGCCTGGTCGCCCAGATACCGGCCCGCTTCCATCATGATCCCCAGCAGCAGGAAGATCTGGGCCACGGTCACGATGCGGTTGATGTCGGAATAGAAGCGGTACGTGATCTCGGCGTCGCCCAGCGTTTTCGCCTGCGGTTCCAGGTCGTGCTGGTAATAGAACGACTTGCGCGCTTCGTCCACGGTGAGCTGGGCGCTGCCGTCGAGCATGCCGCGATAGGCTTCCACGGCCCGGTCCTGGTTGTCGCGCAGCTTCGCCCCCAGCCTGCCGAGCCGCCGGATCAGGGTCTTGGACACCAGGAACGCCCCCCCGATCGCCAGCGCCAGCACGAGGAACAGCTTGAGCGACAGGAAGGCGAGGAACGACAGGCAGGACACCAGCAGGATGAGGTTGAACACGAAGGTGGGCAGGTCCGAGAACGCGTTCGAGAGGATCGCCACGTCGTTGGTCAGCACGTTGTACAGGCGCGGCGAACCGGCCCGCTCGAGCTTCTCGTACGACGTGCCCAGGATGCGCCGGATCAGCGACGTCCTGATCTTGTAGACGGCCTTCGCCGACAGGAGCGAGAGCAGGCGCGAGGCGCCGATCGACGTCGTCAGCAGCAGCAGCCAGGTCACGCCGTACCGGAGGAGATCGAAGTCCTGCAGGCCCGCCGTCCTGGCCCGGGAAATCATGACGAACAGCGATACCGCGAGCAGCGCGGACAGGCTGCTCGAGATCGTCGCCAGGGCCAGCAGGCCGCTGAGTTTCTTTGCAAAATAGGTGAACATGCGCGTACTTTCTGCGAGTTTTCTGTTACGGGGCGCGGCGGCGCGGTCCGGGATGCCGGACCGCGCGCCCCGCGTGTCACTGCGTTACCACTCCATCTCGACCGAGTCGGCCGCGGCCTCGCTCGCGGATGCCTTGCCGATGCTGCGGGTTGCCGCGACCAGCGCGGCCATGTCGCGGACGGTCCTGCCGCGCATCAGTTCGGCCAGCGACAGTTCGACGCCGCAGGCCTGGCCGATGCGCAGCAGCAGGCGCGTGAGCAGCAGCGAATGCCCGCCCAGGGCGAAGAAATCCGCAACCACGCTGATCTCGTCGCGCGCGAGCACGTCGCACCAGATCTTCTGGATCTCCGTTTCCAGCTCGGACGCGGGCGCCACGTACGCGTCGGCGGCGCCGAAATCGGGCGCCGGCAAGGCGCGGACGTCGACCTTGCGGTTCGGCGTCAGCGGCAGCGCGTCCAGCGCCATCCAGGCCGACGGCTGCATATAGCCGGGCAGCCGGTCGCGCAGGTCCGACTTGATGACCGCCAGCAGGTCCGCGCCGGCCGTCTCGTCCGGCACCACGTACGCCACGACCTTGCGCTCGCCGTCGGCATCGCGCATCGGCACCACCGCGCAATGCTTGACCTGCGCGTGGGCGCAGATCGCGTGGCGTACCTCGTCCAGCTCCACCCGGTAGCCGCGGATCTTGAGCTGCGTGTCGGCGCGGGCCACGAACTCGACCTGGCCGTCTTCCAGCGTGCGCAGCAGGTCGCCGGTGCGGTACAGCGGCTCGTGCACGCCCGGCACGCTGCCCACGGGCAGGAAGCGCTCGGCGGTCAGCTCGGGCCGGCGCAGATAGCCGAGCGACAGGCCGCCGCCGCCGATGTACAGTTCGCCGGCGACGCCTTGCGGCAGCGGACGCAGGTCCTTGCCGAGGATGTGGAAGCTGGCGTGGTCGAGCGGGCGGCCGAGCGGCACGCCGGTATGGCAGTCCGGGAGGCTGGCCAGCGTGCGCGTATCGAACGTGGTGGCCGCCACCGTGACCTCGGTCGGGCCGTAGATGTTGTTCACGGCGGCGCGGTCGCCCCAGCGGGCCAGCCAGCGGTCGACGAGGCGCCGCTGCATCGCTTCGCCGCCGACCATCACCAGGCGCAGGCTGGCGCAGGCGCCGTCGTCCAGGTCGGGCGGCAGCTCGTCGCACAGCAGGTGCAGGTAGGCCGTCGCCAGGCACAGGATGTCGATGCGCTCGCGGTCGACCAGTTCCCACAGCTGCGGGCCGTCCGGCAGCAGGGGGCTGGTGCGCAGGACGAGGGTGCCGGCATTGAACAGGGTGTAGAGCAATTCCATCAGGAAGATGTCGAAGCCGGTGTTCGAGACCTGCAGCAGGCGCTCGCCCGGTACCAGGTCGAAGCGCCGCACGCTGCCGCGCAGGTACGCCAGTGCGTTGCCATGGTTGATGGCCACGCCTTTCGGACGGCCGGTCGAGCCCGAGGTATAGATCACGTACGCCGGGTCGCAGGCCGCCAGCGTGCCGATCGGTTCGGCCTTCTCGCCGCTCGTGTGCGCCTCGAGGGCCAGCGCGGGCAGGGCGTGCACCGTCAGCCCGGCCGGCAGCAGCGCGGTGCGGTGGCCCGGATCGGCCACGATGTGCACCACGGCCGACTCGTCGATGATGTCGCGCAGGCGCGCGGCGGTCTGCTCCGGGTCGAGCGCCAGCACCACCGCGCCCAGCTTGAGCACGGCCACCACCGCGGCGGCCATCTCGGGCGAGGGCGAGGTCGCGAAGCCGACCAGGTCGCCGCGGCCGACGCCGCGCCGGCGCAACACCGCGGCAATGCGGCCGGACTGGTCGTCCAGCTCGCCGAAACCGAGCGTGCGGTCGCCGAGCTTCACGGCGCACACGCCGCTGTGCGCCGCCAGCAGGCCCAGGAACTGTCCGACCAGGTTCTCGTGCGGTTCCACCAGGCTGGTGTTTTGCGCCAGCGCGGCGGCGATCTGCCGGTCCGATTCGCGCAGTACGTCCGCGGCGGCGTCGACGCCCGCCAGCATGGCCTCGAGCGCTTCGCCGAGGTATTGCTGGATGCGCAGCGCGTAGCGGTCGTCGAACCGGGTGCCGTCGAACGCGACGTTGATCTGGCCGAAATTGGCCTGCATGTCGCGCACGACGAAGGTCACCCCGAGGCCGATCTCGTTGAATTCGAAACTGGCGCGCGCGCGGGTGCCGCGCATGCCCATGTCGTGCGCGTCTTCGGTGACCGAAAAGTGGTTGTAGGTGAACGTGGTTTCGGGCTGGGCGAGCGCGCCCTGCTGGCGCTTGATCTCCGACAGCGGATAGAAGCGGCGCGGCCAGATGTCGGCCTCGGCGCGGTAGCAATGCAGGATCAGCTCGCGCCAGCTCGGCTGGCGGCACGACAGGCGCAGCGGAAGCTGCGACACGTACAGGCCGAGCAGGTCGTCGCTGTCGCGCGTTTCCGGGCGCCCGTGGGTGGTGAGGCCGACCAGCAGGTCGACTTCGCCGCTGAATTTGCTCATCACCTTGGCGTAGGCGGCCAGGAACAGCGACTTGAGCGGGACGCCGACGGTGCGCGCCAGCGCGCGGCAGGCCGCGAACTGGTCGGCCGGGATGTCGAACGGGGCGATCTGGCGGGCGCCGGCGTCCGTGCGCGCCTGCATGCCCAGCAGGACGGTGGGCGCGGCGTCGGCGAGGTAGCCGGCCCAGAAGGCCTGCTGCTCCGGGTCGGCGATCGCCTGGCGTTCGCGGTCGATGAAGTCGCGGTAGGACGACGACAGCCGCGGCGCGGCGCGCATGGGCTGGACGCCGGCCAGCATGGCGTATTCCTGCGCCAGCTGGGTCATGAAGCTGGCCAGCGACCAGCCGTCCAGGATGGCGTGGTGCTCGAGCCAGATCAGTTCGAACTCGGCGTCCGCGATGCGGTACACGTGCGCGTGGAACAGCGGGGCCGCCTTGAGGTCGATGCGTTCGCCGCGCAGGCGCGCCAGTTCGTGCGCCAGGTGGGCATCCTGCGCGGCGGCGTCCATGTGGCGCAGGTCGTTCACGTACAGCGGCGCCGGCACCGAGCGGTGGATCAGTTGCAGCGGCTCGCTGTAACCGTCCAGGTCGAACGACGTGCGCAGGATCTCGTGGCGGGCCATGACATGCCCGAGCGCCAGGCGCATGCGCTCGAAGTCGATCTCGCCGCGATAGCGCTGGTTGATCACGTTGTGGTAGGCCGAATTGTCAGCGCTGGCCAGGTTTTCGTAGATCATCCCTTGCTGGAGGCGCGACATCGGGCAGGCCGCCTCGACCCCGGCCGGCAGGCGTGCGCGGTCGGCCGCGTCGATCAGGTCGAACGGGCCGGTGGCCGCCGCCGCCGCGGGCGCGGCGCTGGCGCCGACGCGGGCCAGGTCGGCGACGCAGGGGGTGGCGAAGACGTCCGCGATGCTCAGGTTCAGGCCCGCTTCACGGGCCAGCGCCACGAGGTTGACCGCGCGGATCGAGTCGCCGCCCAGGCCGAAAAAATTGTCGTCGATGCCGACGCGATCGATTTGCAGCAGCCTCGCGATCAGGGGACACAGCAGCTGCTCCGCGGGCGTTTCCGGCGCCACGTAGGCGCGCTGCCAGACGTCGCCGCCGGCCGGCGGCGGCAGCGCGCGGCGGTCGACCTTGCCGTTTTCGGTCAGCGGCAGCCGGTCGAGCGCGACCACGCTCGCCGGGATCATGTAGTCGGGCACGGCGGCCGACAGGTGCCGGTGCAGCGCCTGCTTCCAGTCGGCGCCGGCGTCGCCGGCCAGCACGAGGTAGGCCACCAGCTGGGGCGCGTCGGCCGCGCCGGCGAGCACCACGACGGCCGCCTCGACGGCGCCATGCGCCACCAGCTGGCGCTCGATGTCGCCCAGCTCGATGCGGAAGCCGCGCAGCTTGACCTGGCCGTCGTTGCGTCCCATGTACGCCAGCGCCCCATTGTCCAGGCGGCGCGCCAGGTCGCCGGTGCGGTACAGCACGTCGCCCGGCTGCGCAGGATGGGCGACGAAGCGCTCGGCCGTCAGTTCCGGCCGGTTCAGGTAGCCGCGCGTGACGCCCGCGCCGCCCACGTACAGTTCGCCGGTCACGCCCGCCGGCACGGGCTTCATGCGCTCGTTGAACACGTGCAGCGTCAGGTCCGCGAGCGGCACGCCGATGTCGTTGATGCCGTCGACCGCATCCTGCGCGCACAGGCGCCGGTACGTGACGTGGACGGTCGTCTCGGTGATGCCGTACATGTTCACCAGCGCCGGGGCCCGGTCGCCGAAACGGTCGAACCAGCGCCGCAGGCGCGTGGTCTCCAGCGCTTCGCCGCCGAAGATCACGTAGCGCAGCGCGCCGCTGCTGGCGCGGGCCAGCAGTTCGGGCATCAGGTTGGAAAACGCGGTCGGGGTCTGGTTGAGCACCGTGACCTGTTCGTCGAGCAGCAGGGCGGCGAATTCGGCCGGCGCGCGCGCCACGTCGTGCGGCACGATCACGAGGCGCCCGCCGTACAGCAGCGCGCCCCACATTTCCCACACCGAGAAGTCGAACGCGTACGAGTGGAACAGGGTCCACACGTCCTGCGCCGAGAACGAAAAATGCCGTTCGGCGGCGGTGAACAGGCGCGCCACGTGGCGGTGCTCGACCATCACGCCCTTGGGCTTGCCGGTCGAGCCGGAGGTGTAGATCACGTAGGCGAGGTCGGTGCCCGCGACGGGCGGCAGCGGCGCGTCGGCGGCGCCGGCGGCCTCGCCTTCCTGGTCGAGGAAGAACACGCGGCCGTCGCAGCCGGCGAGCAGCGCGGCGTACTTCGACGTGCTCAACGTGAAGCGCGCCGCGGCGTCGGCGCGGATGAAGCGCTGGCGCTCTTCGGGCACGGTCGGATCGATCGGCAGGTAGGCGCCGCCGGCTTTCAGGACGGCCAGGATCGCGACGACCACCTCGATGCTGCGGTCGAGCGTGATGGCGACCAGCTCGCCGCGCTGCAGGCCGGCG
>NZ_LMCY01000062.1:34215-35913 GCF_001425685.1 Massilia sp. Root335
TATCGAGCCCGCCATAGCTCAGGCGGCGTCCGTGTTCGCAGACGGCGACGGCGTCGGGCTGGCGCCGCGCCCATTCTTCGAACCTGCCGTGCAGGTTCGCCGCCGGTTCGGCGCCGGCCTGGCGCTTGGCCCTGGCCAGTTCCTGCAGGCGCTGGCGCTGTTGCGGCGACAGGGCGTCGAGACGGGCCTGGGCCTGCGTGCGTTGGTCGGCCTGGGCCGGGTCTTCGAATCTCATCATCTTCGGATTTCCTGTGAATGAACTTGCGTGTACGGGACGGCGCTCAGGCGATGGCGTCGGCGCGCACGGCGGCGCCGCTCCAGCGCGTGGCCGGGGCGGGCGCCGGCAGGGCGGCGCGGTCGATCTTGCCGTTGCTGGTGGCGGGCAGGCTGTCGAGCGTGACCAGGTGCGACGGAATCATGTAGCCCGGCAGCGACGCCGCCAGGTGCCGGTGCAGCTCCACCTTCCAGTCCTGGTCGACGGCGCCGACCGGCACCACGTAGGCGACCAGGTGGCGCTCGTCGCCTTCGCCCTTGATGGCGACGATGGACGCGTGCACGGCGGCGTGGCCCACCAGCCGGCGCTCGATTTCGCCCAGCTCGATGCGGAAGCCGTGCAGCTTGACCTGGTCGTCGTTGCGGCCCAGGTAGGCCAGCGCGCCGTTTTCCAGGCGGCGCGCCAGGTCGCCGCTGCGGTACAGCACTTCGCCCGGCAGCGACGGCAGCGTGATGAAGCGCTGGGCCGTCAGTTCCGGCCGGTTCAGGTAGCCGCGCGTGACGCCCGCGCCGCCCACGTACAGCTCGCCGGTCACACCGGCCGGCACCGGCTCGCGCTGCTCGTCGAGCACCAGCAGCGTCAGGTCCGACAGCGGCACGCCGATGTCGTTGGCGCCGTCGACCGCATCCTGCGCGGACACGCGCTTGTACGTGGCGTGGACCGTGGTCTCGGTGATGCCGTACATGTTCACCATGGCCGGGGCCTGGTCGCCGAAGCGCTCGAACCAGCGGCGCAGGCGTCGGGTGTCCAGCGCTTCGCCGGCGAACACCACGTTGCGCAGCGCGCCGCGATCGTTGCGGGCCAGCAGTTCGGGGATCAGGTTGGAAAACGCGGTCGGGGTCTGGCTGAGCATCGTCACCTGTTCGTCGAGCAGCAGGCTGGCGAACTCGGCCGGCGCGCGCGCCACGTCGTGCGGCACGATCACGAGGCGCCCGCCGTACAGCAGCGCGCCCCACATTTCCCAGACCGAGACGTCGAAGGCGTACGAGTGGTACAGGGTCCAGACGTCCTGCGTCGAGAACGAGAAGTGCGGTTCGGCGGCGGTGAACAGGCGCGCCACGTGGCGGTGCTCGACCATCACGCCCTTCGGCTTGCCGGTCGAGCCGGAGGTGTAGATCACGTAGGCGAGATCGCTGCCCTCGACGACGGGCAGCGGCGCGTCGGCAGCGCCGGCGTCGGCGTCTTCCCGGTCGAGGAAGAACACGCGGCCGTCGCAGCCGGCGAGCAGCCCGGCGTACTTCGACGTGCTCAGGGTGAAGCGCGCCGCCGCATCGGCGCGGATGAAGCGCTGGCGCTCTTCCGGCACGCCCGGGTCGATCGGCAGGTAGGCGCCGCCGGCTTTCAGGACGGCCAGGATCGAAACGACCACCTCGATGCTGCGGTCGAGCGTGATGGCGACCAGCTCGCCGCGCTGCAGGCCGGCG
>NZ_LMCY01000062.1:35926-136366 GCF_001425685.1 Massilia sp. Root335
CGCCCAGTTCCCCGTAGCACACATGGCGCTTGCCGTGGCTGACCGCCACCGCCTGCGGACGCCGGATCACCCATTGCTCGAACTTGTCGTGCAGGTTGCCGTTCGCCGCATGGCGTCGTGCGCGCGCCAGCTCCATGAGGCGCTCGCGCTGCTGCGGGCTGAGTGCGTCGAGCGGGTTCGGGGTGCTGTTCTGTTCTTTCATCGGATTCACCTCTTGAGGGTTCAAATGTTGTCCAGTTCGTCCAGGAGGGCGAGCAGGTGTTCGTCGTCGAGATCCGCGCCGCCGTCCGCGGGGCCGGCAGCCTCGTCGAGCGCGTCGTCGAGGCTGGCGACCAGGCCGTCGGCCAGGCCGGGCATGGCGGCCAGCAGGCGCACCACGTGGCGGACGATGCGTTCGCTTTGGGCGGCCGAGAATTCGCCGCTCTGGTACATCAGCTTGACCGTCATGCCGTCGCCCGGCATGAACACCAGGGTCAGGCCGGTGCCGGTGCTTTCCTGGCTGTGCAAGCCGGTCATGCGCAGCGTCGCCTGGGCATCGCGGATGCTGTCGACCGGATAGTTTTCGTACACGAGCGTGGTGTTGAACAGCTCGGCGCGCGTGCCGAAGGGCGACTGCGCCAGGATGTCGGGCAGCTGCAGGAACCCATGGTTCTGCCACTCGAGCTGCTGGTGGTGGGCGTCGCGCAGCCATTGGCGCAGCGGCTGGCCGGCGTCGACCTCCAGCGTGACGGGCAAGGTATTGATGAACGGTCCGACGGTGGCGTCGGCCCCGGCCAGCTGGGCCGGGCGGCCCGAGTTGACGGAACCGAAGCACACGCGTCCCAGCCCCGTGTACGTGTGCAGCACGTAGGCCCAGGCGCATTGCACCAGACTGTAGGGCGTCACCCCGACGGTGCGGGCCAGCGCCTCGAGCCGCGCCGTTTGATCGGCCTCGAGCTTGAGCTGGACCTGGGCCGGCTGCGAGGACGGGGCATGGCGCACGTCGGGCGCGATGATGCAGGGGGCTTCCTGCGGCGCCAGGCGGGCGCGCCAGTACGCCTTGGCGCCGGCCTCGTCCTGCTTGCCGAGCCATTGCACGTAATTCTTGAACGTCCGCGCCGCGGGTTCGCCGCGCAGCTCGCCGCCCGCGTAGCTGTCCAGCAAGGAGCGGAATACCAGCGGCACGCTCCAGCCGTCGATGATGGCGTGGTGGGTCGTCCACAGCACCCGGTGGCAGCCCGGCGTGAGGCGCCACACGGCGACCCGGCTCAGGGGCGCCTGCGCCATGTCGAAGCCGCGCCCGCGGTCGGCCCCGGTGAACTGTGCGATGACGGCTTCCTGCTCGGTCGGCGGCAGCGCCGCCAGGTCTTCGTAGAAGAACGGCAGCGTCACGCTCTCCGGCGCCATCTGCAGCTGGGCGATGCCGCCCTGGCGCGGCACGACGAAGGCGGTGCGGAACACGTCGTGCCGGTGCGGCAGGGTTTCCCATGCATGCTGCAGGCGCGGAAGATCGAGTTCGCCTTCGATGTCGAAGATGAGCTGGTTGACGAAGGCCGCGTTGTGCCCGGCGCTGTCGCGCATCGAGCGGAACAGCATGCCCTGCTGCGATCCGGTGGCCGGATACGCGTCGCGCATGGCCGGCCACCGCAACTGCCATTGATCGAGCTCGGCCTGGTCGGTCGCCAGCGGCGCGACGTCGCTCGGGGTCAGCCCGGTGAGCGGCCGTTCCTGCCAGCAGCCGACCAGTTCGGCGAGGGCGCGCTCGAAGGCGCCGGCCAGCGCGGCGATGCGGGCGCCATCCACGTGGCGCCGGTTGTACTTGATGGAAAAGCGCAGCCGCCCGCCGGAGACCAAACCGTCGAAGGCCAGCGGCGCGGCGCGGCGGCGGCGCGGCGAGACGTTGTCGCCCGACGCTTCCGGCGCCGGCGCGAACAGGGCGCCGGCGCCGACCACCTGGTCGAACTGGCCGAGATAGTTGAACATCACCGCGCCGGCGCGGAACGCGCTGTCGTCGAGCCCGGTCGCGGGCCGGGCCAGGTGCTTGAGCGCACCGAAGTGTTCGCCCTTGGCCGGCACCCGGCGCAGCACCTCCTTGGTGTCGCGCAGCAGCGCGGCCGGGTCGCCCTCGACGCCGCCGAACAGGACCGGGTACATGGCCGTGAACCACCCGACGGTGTCGCCGATGTCGAGCACGTCGCCGAGCGCGGCGCGCCCGTGGCCCTCCATCAGCACGGCCAGCGGCGCCTGGCCGCGCCAGTCGTCGAAGGCCAGGCGCAGCGCGGCCAGCAACACCTCGTCCACGTTCATGCGGTAAGCCCGTCCGCAGCCGGCCAGCAGCTGCTCGGTCAGCGCCTGCGGCAGCACCACGGTGGTCGAGCCTTCGTCGGCCACGAGGTCGTCCTCGTCCGGGCCGCGGTCCGGGGCCGCCGGGGCGGCCGCCAGCACCGCCTGCCAGTACGGCAGCTCGGCCAGCATGGCCGGCGTGCCGGCCAGGTCGCGCAACGCGTCGACGGCGCGCTGGAAGGTGGCGGGCCGGGCCGGCAGCGTGACCGGCTGGCCGGCCGCGGCCTGGCGGTAGCCCGTTTCCACGTCCTGCAACAAGGCGCGCCATGAGACGCCGTCGACCACGAGGTGATGGGCCACGATCAGGAGGCGCGCGCCGCCGTCGGGCAGCGCGAAGTGCGCGAACTTCAGCAACGGGCCTTCCAGCGACAGCGAACGCTGGACGCGGTTCGCCTCGCGCAGGAAGGCGTCGGCCGGCGCGGGGTCGGCGGCGTCGATGACGACCCGGCACACGCCGGCGGCCGGCGCCACGTCCGCCGGCGCGCGGTAGTGCGCGCTCCAGCCGTCGCCGTCGCGCACGAAGCACAGGCGCAGCGCGTCGTGGCGCGCGTGCAGCGCGGCCAGTACCGGTTCGATCAGCGCGGGATCGAATCCGGGGCCGACGTCGAGCAGTACCGACTGGTTGAAGTGATGCGGGTCCGGGCTGCCGTCGGCGAGCAGTTCGCGCTGCATCGGATGCAGCAGTTGCGCGCCATGCGCCGGGCGGGCATCCGCTTCCGGGTGCTCGACGACTTCCATCAGGCGCGCCATCGCCTCGACGGTCGGTTCGGCATAGAAATCCTTGACCGAGAACTTCAGCCCTTCGCGGCCCAGGTGGGCGCTGAGCTTGAGCAGCAGGATCGAATCGGCGCCGAGCGAAAAGAAATCCTGGTCGATCGACGGCGGGGCAATCTGGAGCACCGTGCACCAGGCGTCGAGGACCCGCTGCTCCATCGCGTTGCCCGGCAACTTGCGCGGCGCCGCGTGGCCGGCCGCTGCCTGCGCCAGCGCCGCCAGGTCGGGACGGCCGTCCGGCAGGCGCGGGATCTGCGCCAGCGCCAGCACGGCGTGCGGCGGCACGGCCGCGGGGAGCACGTCCGCGAGGAACCGGCGCGCCGCATCCGCATCGGGCGCCGCCGCGCCGGGCACCGGGACGGCATAGGCGACGAGGCGCTGGTCGACGATCCGTACCACCGCTTCCGCAATGGCCGGATGCTGCGCCAGCGCGGCCTCGATCGGCGCCAGCGCGATCGGGTAGCCGTGCAGCAGGGCGAGGTCGTCGAGCGCGCCGAGCATCTCGAGCCGGCCGTCCGCGCGCCAGCGCGCGCACTGGCCCGTGCCCGCCGTGCGCCCATCGGGCCCGCTCACATGCAGTTCGCCGTGCACGCCGATCGGCGCCGGCATGCCGGCCCGGTCGAGCACCTGGCGCCCGGCGCCATCCGCGTCCTGCCACCGGTCGAGCAGGACGCGCTCCGCGCCGGCGACGATGTCGAAGCCGAGCACGGGACGGTCGGCGCCGTCCGGCAGGGCGGCCAGCAGCGCTTCCAGCTGGTCGGCCATGCGTTCGATGGTCGCCGGCTCGAACAGGTCGGTGTCGTAGTACCAGTTGGCGAACAGGCCGTCGGGCGATTCGGCCATGATCAGGGTCAGGTCGACCTTGGCGGCGACGGTTTCCTCGACGCGTTCGAGTTCGAGTCCGTCGATCGACAGCGTGCCGCGCTCGTAGTTCTGCAGCGCGAACAGGACCTGGAACAACGGCGCATGGCTGCGCGAGCGCGCCGGCGCCAGCTCCTCGACCAGCATCTCGAACGGCACGTGCTGGTGTTCGAACGCGGACAAGGCCATCCGGCGCGTCTGGTCCAGCAGCTGGGCAAAGCTCGGATTGGCCGACAGGTCGGTGCGCAGCAGCAGGGTGTTGACGAAGAAGCCGATCAGCGGTTCGAGCGGCTTGTGCATGCGTCCCGCGATCGGCGTGCCCATCACGATATCGTCGCTGTTGCCCAGGCGTCCCAGCAGCAGCGCGAACGCGGCCTGCAAGGTCATGAACAGCGTGGCGCGGTGCGCCTGGCTGAAGGCCTGCAGGCGCGCCAGCAGTTGCGGCGCCAGGGTGCGCTTGAGCAGCGCGCCGGCATGCCTGGACACGGCCGCGC
Organism: Massilia sp. Root335; assembly: GCF_001425685.1. GTDB lineage: Bacteria > Pseudomonadota > Gammaproteobacteria > Burkholderiales > Burkholderiaceae_D > Telluria > Telluria luteola. The sequence goes on from NZ_LMCY01000062.1 coordinate 40,378, forward strand.
GCGGCTTGTCGAGCGGCAGGCTGTGGACCGCCGGGATGCCGGCCAGGCGCGCGCGCCAGAAGTCGAGCTCCTGCTCGAGCAGCGGCCCGACCAGCCAGTTGCGTTGCCACGCGGCGAAGTCGGCGTACTGCAGCGACAGGGGCGCGAGCGCCGGCTCGGTGCCGGATGCCAGCGCGCGATAGAGTTCGGCGAACTCCTTGACCAGGATGACTTCGGACCAGCCGTCCGAGACGATATGGTGGGCGTTGAACAGCAACAGGTGCTGGCGCTCGGCGAGACGGACCAGCGTCACGCGCAGCGGCAGTTCGGCCGTCAGGTCGAACGCGCGCCGGGCGTCGGCGTCCACCAGCGCGCGCTGGCGTCCGGCGCGCTCGCCGGCCGGCAGCGCCGCCAGGTCGAGGCGGGCGATCGGGACCGGCTGAGGCGGACGGATGACCTGCAGGGCTTCGCCGTCGGTTTCGCAGAACACGGTGCGCAGCGACTCGTGGCGCGCCACCAGGCGGTCGAGCGCGCCCTGCAGGGCGTCGAGGTTCAGCGCGCCGTTGAGGATGAAGGGCGCCGGCATGTTGTACTGGGCGCTGCCGCCGCCGAGGCGGTCGATCATCCACAGCCGGCGCTGCTGGAACGACATCGGGATCGGCGCGCCGCGGTCGGCCGCCACCAGCGCCGGATAGCGCGCGCTGCCCGTGTCGGCCTGTTCGACCAGGCGCGCCAGCGCGGCGACGGTGGGGTCTTCGAACAGTGCGTGCATCGCGATGTCGGCGCCGAACGCCTCGCGCACGTCGGCCAGCACGCGGGTGGCCAGCAGCGAATGCCCGCCCAGGTCGAAGAAATTGTCGTCCGCGCCGATGCGATCGAGCTTGAAAATGGCGCACCACAGCGCGGCGAGACGTTGCTCGGTGTCGCCGCGGGGCGCCACGAACGGCGTGGACAGGTCGGGGCGGGGATGGCAGATCGTGCGCGGCGCCGGAGCAGGTACATCGTGCGCCGCGGCCGGCGCCTGCCGCGTGCCGGCGACCTGGTCGTACACGGTGGGTGCGAAGGCATAGGTCGGCAGCGCGATGAACGGGCCCTCGATGTCGGCCGACACGGCGTCCCAGCGCAGGCTGGCGCCGTCGGCGTACAGGTGGCCGAGCGCGCGCAGCAGGAAGGCGTCGTCGGCGTCGTCCTGGCGCGGGTGGCGCACGGCCTGCAGGCACAGGTGGCTGTCGTCGCAATCCTCGTGACTGCGCACGAACGTGGCGAGCGCGTTGCCCGGACCGATTTCGACGAAGGTGTGCGGGCCTTGCCGCTGCAGGGCGCCGATGGCGTCGGCGAAGCGTACCGCGCCGCGCAGGTGGCGGCACCAGTAGGCCGGATCGAGCGCGTCGGCTTCGGTGACGGGCGCGCCGGACAGGTTCGACATGAAGGGGCGCCGCGGCGCCCGGCGCGGCGTGGCGTCGACCGCGGCGCGGAACTCGGCCAGGACCCCGTCCATCATGCGCGAGTGATAGGCATGCGACGTCTTCAGGCGGGTGCAGGCGACGCCGTCGGCCGCCAGGCGGGCCTCGAGCGCGGCGATGGCCGGCAGCGGTCCGCTGACCACCGTCAGGGCCGAACTGTTGACGGCCGCCAGGTCGAGGCTGTCGCCGAGCCAGGCGCCGATGGCCGATTCCGGCAGCCGCACGCTGAGCATCGCGCCCGGCTCGGCGCCCGCCATCAGGCGCCCGCGCCGGCACACCAGCGCGAGGGCGTCGGGCAGCGTGAACACGTCCGCCAGGCAGGCCGCGACGAACTCGCCCAGGCTGTGCCCGATCATCATCGCCGGTTCCACGCCCCAGCCCATGAGGGTGCGGGCCAGCGCGTATTCGACGATGAACAGCAGGGGCTGCGCCAGCGCGGTATCGGCGGCTTCGGCATGCCGGTCGCCGGCCGGATCGGCCAGCAGCAGGTCGCGCACGCGGGCGGACAGGGCCGGCTCGAGCAGCGCCAGGCAGGCGTCCACGTGCGCGCGGTACTGCGGCTCGCGCGCATACAGCTGGCGCGTCATGCCCGGGTATTGCGCACCCTGGCCGCTGAACATGAAGACGACGGGGCGCTGCCGCGGCGCCGGCGCGGCGGCGCCGTTCGCGACGTCGTCGAGCTGCGCCAGCAATTGTTCGCGCGTGGCGGCCACCAGCGGCCGGCGCACGGCGAAGTGGCGGCGCGCCTGCTGCAGCGTGCGCGCCACCGCGTCGAGCGACGGCGCCCCGGCGCCGAGCGCGCGGCGCAGCTTCGCGGCGTAGCGGCGCAACGCCTGCGGGTCGCGTGCGGACAGCGGCACCAGGCGATGGCGGCCGGCGTCGGCCGAGGCCGCGCGCCGCTCCACGTATTGTTCGACGATGGCGTGGGCGTTGGTGCCGCCCACGCCGAAGGCGCTCACGCCGGCACGCAGCGGGCGCGCGGGTTGCTCGAGCGGGGTGAGCGCAGTGTTGACGGCGAAGCCGCCGCGTTCGAATGCGATCAGCGGATTCGGCCGCGCGTAGTGCAGGGACGGCGGCAGCACCCCGTGGCGGACCGCCAGCACGGCCTTGATGAAGCCCATGATCCCGGCGGCGGCGTCGAGGTGGCCGATATTCGACTTGACCGAGCCGATCAGGCATGGCGCCGCGCCGTCGCGCGCGCCGTAGGCCTGGCCCAGCGCCTCGACTTCGATCGGGTCGCCGATGCGCGTCGCGGTGCCGTGGCATTCGACGAAATCGATGTCGCCGGACGCGACTTGCGCCAGGTCCAGCGCGCTGCGGATGACCCGGCTCTGGCCCGCCACCGACGGCGCGGTGTAGCCGACCTTGTCGTTGCCGTCGTTGTTGATGGCCGACGCCTTGAGCACCGCGTGGATCGGATTGCCGTCGGCGATCGCATCGTCCAGGCGCTTGAGCGCCACGATGCCCACGCCCTGGCCCGGCACGGTGCCGTTGGCCTGCGCGTCGAACGCGCGGCAGTGGCCGTCCGGCGACTGGATCATGCCTTCGTGGTAGGCATAGCCCTTGACCACGGGCGACACGCACACGCCGCCGGCCAGCGCCACGTCGCAGTCGCCGCTGAGCAGTCCCTGGGCCGCCATGTGCAGCGCGACCAGCGACGTCGAGCAGGTGCTGTCGATGCCGATCGCCGGCCCCTTGAGGTTCAGCCGATACGACACGCGGGTGGGAAAGAACTCGCGCTGGTACAGCATCTTGAGGTCGTAGATCTCGCCGATCTTGTCGCCCACGTGCTGCGCCACCGCGCGCAGCCAGTTCATGTTCTGGCTCGAGCCGGCATACAGGCCGATGGCGCCGGCGGCCAGTTGCGGGTCGCAGCCGCCCGCCTCGAGCGCCTCCCAGCAGCACTCGTGCAGCAGGCGCAGCTGCGGGTCCATGAATTCGGCTTCGCGCGCCTTGTAGTCGAAGAAGTCGGCGTCGAACCCAAACCGTTCGTCGAGGCAGCCGGCGGCCTTGACGTAGGCCGGGTTGGCGATATCGGCCTCCGGCACGCCGTACTCGCGCAGGGTGTCGTCGTCGAAGAACCGGATCAGTTCCTCGCCGCGGCACAGGTGGCCGAAGAATTCCTCGGTGTCGGCCGCGCGCGGCAGCCGGAGCGCCATGCCGACCACGGCGATTTCGAGTCCGGTCGTATGGGTCTGTTTCATCGTGCACCTCGTTGTGCCAAGCGCGCCGCCAGGCGGCTCTTGCTGCGTTTCGGAAGATCGGTCTCGGCCGCCGCGTGGCGGCTGCGTTCGTTGATGTGGGCCGCCATGGCGCGCACGGTCGGATGCTCGAAATAGCTCACCACGCTCAGGTCCTGCTCGAGCACCAGGTTGGCCTTGCTGGCGATTTCGATCAGGTGCACCGAACTGCCGCCCAGGTCGAAGAAATTGCGCTCGACGCTGATCCGGTCGCGCCCCAGCACTTGCCGCCAGATGTCGGCCAGCGCCGTTTCGACGGGGCCCTCGGGCGCGATGACGATGTCGTCGTCGCGGTTCCAGACGGGCGGCGGCAACTGCTTGCGGTCGACCTTGTTGTTGGGCGACAGCGGGAACGCATCGAGCACCACGTAATAGGCGGGCACCATGTAGTTGGGCAGCAGCGACGCGAGGTGCAGGCGCAGGCGCGCGCCGAGCGCGGCGGCGTCTTCCTGCCCGTCGGCATCGAGTTGGACGTACGCCACCAGCTGTTGTATGCCGGTCGCGTCCTTCAGCACCATCACCACTGCGTCGGCCACTCCGGCGGCACGGGTGAGTGCCGCCTCGATGTCGCCCAGCTCGATCCGGAAGCCGCGCAGCTTGACTTGCAAGTCCTTGCGGCCGATAAATTCAATATTCCCGTCGGGGAGGTAGCGCCCGAGGTCGCCCGTCTTGTAGACGCGGTCGTGCAGCGCGTCGTGCACGACGAAGCTGGCGGCGGTACGCTCGGCGTCGCCGTAATAGCAGCGCGCCACGCCGATGCCGCCGATGTGCAGTTCGCCCACCACGCCCACCGGACAGGGCACGAGGTCGTCGGTGAGCACATAGAACGCCTGGTTCGCGAGCGGCTTGCCGTAAGGGACGCTCTTGCGTTCGCCCATGTCCGACACGATCGGATAGCTGATCGACCACACCGAGCCTTCGGTCGCGCCGCCCAGGCTGTGCATGGCCACGCCCGGGAAGACGGCGGCGATGCGGGCCGGCAGGGTCGGCGCGATCCAGTCCCCGCTCATCATCAGCACCCGCAATGCGCCGCCGCCGCGGCGCGCGCGCCATTCGTACTGGGCGGTCAGCAGCTCGGCCGAGGCCGGCACGGAGTCCCACAGGCTGATGCGCTCGCGCTCGACCAGCCCGGCCCAGTGCGCCGGGTCCTTCTGGCGCGCTTCGTCCGGGAACACCACGCGTCCGCCGGCCGCGAGCAGGCCGAACATGTCGTAGACCGACAGGTCGAACGACAGCGCCGACACGGCCAGCACGGCGTCGTCCGGTCCCACGCGGTAGCGCTGGTTGATGTCGAGGCAGGTATTCACCGCCGACCGGTGCTCGATCGCCACGCCCTTGGGCTTGCCCGTGGAGCCGGACGTGAAGATCACGTAGGCCAGGCTGGACGGTGCCTGCACGCTGGCGAAGCCCGCGAGCGCGGCCGCCGCGGCGTCCGGCGCCAGCGGCGCCTGCGCCGCCGGGTCGATCCGGACGGCGCCGTGCGTGATGCCTTCGGCCAGCGCCGCGCCGGCCAGCAGCACGCGTGCGTTGCCATGTTCCAGCACCTGGTCGATGCGCGCCGCCGGCCAGCCCGTGTCGAGCGGCAGGTAGGCGGCGCCCGCCATCATGATGGCCAGGGCGGCCGCCAGCTGCAGGCGGCCCTTGGGCAGCAGGATCGCCATCAGCGTTTCCGGTTCGGCCGCGTGCGGACGCAGGCGCGCCGCCAGCGCCGCGGCATGCGCGAACAGCTCGCCGTACGTCTGGCTGCCATGCTCGTCGACGACCGCGATCGCGTCCGGCGTGGCCCGCGCCTGCGCCACGAACAGGTCGTGCAGACACTGTTCGTACGGCAGCGCCATGGCGGTGTCGTTCCACTGGCGCAGCATCTTGTCGGCCTCGGCCGGCGGCAGCAGGTTCAGCGCCTGCAGGCGGGTCGCGCCGGACGCGACGACCGTGTGCAGGATCTGTTCGTAGGCGTCCGCCATGCGCGCGATCGTCGCCGCGTCGAACAGGTCGGTGTTGTAGGTCCAGGTCAGCTCCAGGCCGCCGGCGCGTTCGTTCGCATTGAGCAGCAGGTCGAACTTGGCCATCACCACGTTGCGCTCGACCGGGCGCATCGCCAGCGACGGCAGCGCGAACGCCGTCTGTTCCTGGCTCTGCAGCACGAACATGATCTGGAACAGCGCCGGATGGCTCAGGCTGCGTTCGGGCTTGAGCGCGTCGACGAGCATCTCGAACGGCACGGCCTGGTGCTCGAAAGCCTCCAGCACGGTGCCGCGGGTGCGGGCCAGCATGTCGTCGAAGCTCGGGTTGCCCGCCAGGTCGCTGCGCAGCACCAGGGTGTTGAGGAAGCAGCCGATCAGTCCTTCCAGGCTTTGTTGCGAGCGCCCGGCCGCCGGGGTGCCGATCACGATGTCGTGCTCGTTGCTCCAGCGCGCCAGCAGGGCCGCCAGCACCGTCTGCAGGGTCATGAACAGCGTCGCGTCGCGCTTGCGGGAATACTCCTTGAGCGAGGCGAGCAGGCCGGACGGCACCTGGCGGGTGAGCAGCGCGCCGTTGTAGGTCTGGCGGACCGGGCGGGGCTTGTCGAGCGGCAGGCTGTGCACCTGGGGCACGCCTTGCAGCCGGCGCTGCCAGTACGCGGTGTCCGCCGCCAGCACGTCGTCGGCGAGGGTATGGCGTTGCCAGTGCGCGAAATCGGCGTACTGGATGGGCAAGGGTGCGAACGCCGGCGTGCCGCCCTCGGCGAAGGCGCGGTACGCCTGGACGAATTCGGTCGTCAGCAGGTTGATCGACCAGCCGTCGGAAGCAATGTGGTGCATGTTGAACATCAGCACGTGGCGCTCGGGCGCCAGGCGCAGCACCTGCGCGCGCAGCATCAGGTCGGCGCCGAGGTCGAACGGCGCGGTGGCGTCGGCGCGCAGCAGGCGCTCGACTTCGGCGGCGCGGGCGGGCGGCGCCAGGTGCGACAGGTCGGTCAGCCCGACCGCCACGTCGGCGGCGGGCTGCACGCACTGGACCGCATGGCCGTCGCGTTCGGCGTACGTGGTGCGCAGCACCGCATGCCGCGCGACGATCGCCGTCAGGCTGCGGCGGCAGGCGTCGAGGTCGAAGCGGCCGGCCAGCTCGAAAGCGGCCGGCATGTTGTACTGGACGCTGGCGCCTTCGAGACGGTCGATCAGCCACAGGCGATGCTGCGCGAACGACAACGGCAGGTCGGCGCCGGCGGCCAGCGGCACGATCGGCGGCAGCGCGCGCCCGCGCGGCATGGCGTCGAGGACCTGGGCGAGCTGGGCGATGGTCGGGCCGGCGAAGAAGGTGGCCAGCGCCAGTTCGGCCCCGAGCCGTTCGCGGATCGCGCTGATGACGCGGATCGCCAGCAGCGAATGGCCGCCCAGCGCGAAGAAGTTGGCGTGGACCGACAGGCCGCTCTTGCCGAGGATCGTGCTCCAGATGGCCTCGAGCGCATGTTCCGTGGCCGTTTGCGCGCCCCGGCTGCGTTCTTCCTGCCCATCCTGTGGCGGCGCCGGCAGGGCGCGGACGTCGAGCTTGCCGCTGGCCGTCAGCGGCAGCGCCGGCATCTCGACGAACGCCGCGGGCAGCATGTATTCCGGCAGGCTGATGCGGCAGTGCGCCGCCAGCTCGTCCGCGCCCACCGCCGCGCCATGGGCGACGACGTAGGCCAGCAGCGACTCGCCGTCCGGCGCCGGCACGACGGCCGCCTCGGCGACGCCCGGGTGCGCGGCGAGCACTTCTTCGATTTCGCCGGGCTCGATGCGGTAGCCGCGCAGCTTGACCTGGGCATCGCTCCGGTACAGGTAGGCCAGGGTGCCGTCGGGACGCCAGCGCACCATGTCGCCGGAGCGGTAGAAGCGTTCGCTCCCGTCCGCACCCGGCAGGGCGATGAATTTGTCGGCGTCGAGTTCCGGCCGGTTCAGGTAGCCGCGCGCCACGCCGGGACCGCCGATGCAGCATTCGCCGATGGCGCCGGGCGGCACTTCCTGCAGGCGGGCGTCGAGGACCCTGACCTTCACGCCCGCCAGCGGCCGGCCGATATGCGGCACCGTGCCGGCCTCGATGCGCGCCCAGGTGGCGTCGACCGTCGTTTCGGTGGGGCCGTAGACGTTGATGGCGACCCGGCCGGCGCGCGCCATCGCGGCGGCGATGCCGTCCCACAGCGCGCCGTTGATCGGTTCGCCGCCGACGAGCAGGTGCGGCAGGGCGCGCGGACGGCGCGCGTCTTCCTGCAGCACGAGTTCGAGCAGGCTCGGGGTGCCGTCGAGCATGTCGATGCCGTGCAGCCGCATGTAGTCGAGCAGCAGCGCCGGCGACGTGCGCAGGTGTTCGGACAGGATGTGCAGTTCGCCGCCCGCGCCCAGCTGGGCCACCGCCTGCAGGGAGGCATCGAACACGAGCGGCGCGTTCCAGGCCCAGCGCAGCGCTTCCGGCACGCCGTTTGCGCGCAGCATCAGCGCCAGTGCCTGGCCCAGGTGGCTCAGGCTGTCGTGCTGCACCATGACGCCTTTCGGGCGTCCGCTGCTGCCCGACGTGTACAGCACATAGGCCAGCGCGGCGGGCTGCGCCAGGTCGGGCGCATCGCCGTAGCCGGCCAGCCAGTCGTCGTCGGCGGCGGCGCCGTCGAGGAACATCAGGTCGATGGCCGGCAGGTCGAAGCGTTCGAGCGTCTGGCGGGTGCCGAGCACCATGGTGGCGCCGGTGTCGGCCACGATGAAGGACTGGCGCGCCGCCGGGGCCTGCGGGTCGATCGGCACATAGGCCGCGCCGGCCTGCCAGATGCCGAGCACGGCGATGAGTTGCTCGGCCGAGCGCGGGCAGCAGATGCCGACCCGGTCGCCCGGCGCGATCCCTTGCTCGGCCAGGCAGCTCGCCAGGCGCCCGGCACGGGCGGCCAGTTGGCCGTAGCTGAGCACGGCGTCGCCGCTGCGCACCGCCACGCGTTCGGGGTGGCGCAGCGCGGCGTCGCGGAACTGGCGCAGCATGGTGTCGCGCGGCGCCGGCAGCGTGACCGGGCAGGCGTAGCCGGCCAGGCGCGCGCGCTGTTGTTCTCCGACCAGGTTCAGCGCGCCGACGGCAGCGCCGGCACCGCCGGCCAGCGCATCGAGCAGCACCCCGAAGCTGTCGGACCAGGCACCGATGGTGGCGTCGTCGAACAGGTCGCGGTTGTAGACCCAGTTGAAGTCGATCGCGCCGTCGCGCTCGGTCGCGCTGAGCATCAGGTCGAACTTGGCCGCGACCTCGTCGCGCGCGACTTCGGTGATGGCCAGGCCCGGCAGGTCGAGCTTGCCCACTTCCATGTTCTGCAGCACGAACCAGAGCTGGAACAGCGGCAGATGGCTGGCGCTGCGCGGCGGATTCAATTCCTCGACCAGCAGGTCGAACGGCAGCGCCTGGTGTTCGAACGCGTCGAGCACCATGGCGCGGCTGGCGCCGAGATACTGCTCGACCGTGGCGTCGGGCTCGATGCGGTTCCTCAGCACGACCGTGTTGACGAAGCAGCCGACGAGGGCGTCGAGTTCCGGCCGGTCGCGCCCGGCGACCGGCGTGCCGACGACGACCTCGGCTTCGCCGCTCACGCGCGCCAGCAGCAGCGCGTAGCAGGCCTGCAGCAGCATGAACAGCGACATCTCGTGGCGCCGCGCCAGCGCGTTCAGCGTGCGCGTCAGCGCGGGTTCCGCGCGGGTGCGGATGACGGCGCCGCGGGTGGTGATGCGCGCCGGGCGCGGGCGGTCGAGCGGGAGCCCATGCAGCTGCGGCAGCTGGTCCAGCTGGCCGCGCCAGTAGCCGGCCAGCGCGGCGTAGCGATCGGGCGCCAGTTGCGCGCGCTGCCATTGCGCGTAGTCGGCATACTGGACCGGCAGCGGCGCCAGCGCCGCGGCGCCGCTGCCGCAGGCCGCGCGGTAGAGCGCACCCAGGTCGCGGATCAGGACCCCGACGGACCAGCCGTCGGAGGCGATGTGGTGCATGTTGAACAGCATCCGGTAGGCGCACGCGTCCATGCGCACCAGCGTGATCCGGAATACCGGGCCCGCGGCCAGGTCGAAATCGGCGTGGGCCTGCGCCAGCAGGCGTTCGGCGGCGGTGACGGCTCGTTGCGTGGCCGGCAGCGCGCGCAGGTCGTGGTAATCGATGGTGCTGTCGACGACGGGCGCGATGACCTGGACGGCGGCGCCGTCGACTTCGCGATACGTGGTGCGCAGCACTTCATGGCGCTGCACCAGCGCGTCGACGGCCGACTGCAGGGCCGGCACGTCGAGTTCGCCGTCGAGGTCGAAGCAGGCCGGCATGTTGTACTGGTTGCTGCGGCCCTCGACGCGGTCGATGAACCACAGCCGCTGCTGGGCGTACGAGGCGGCGAGGACGCCGTTGCGGTCGGCGCGCGCCAGCGGGGCCGGGCCGCCGCCGGCCTGCTGCGTCGCCAGCCATTGCGCCAGTGCGCGCACGGTCCCGAGCTGGAACAACTGGCGGATCGGCAGCGCGTGGCCGGTGGCCGCCTGCAGCGCGCTCGCCATCCGGATCGCCAGCAGCGAATTGCCGCCCAGGTCGAAGAAATTGTCTTCGGCGCCGATCTGCTCGCGCTGCAGGATCTTGCACCAGACCGCGGCCAGGGTTTGTTCCAGCGCGCCTTCGGGCGCCACGTAGGCCTGGGCGATATAGTCGGATGCGGCCGGCGCCGGCAGGGCGCGCTTGTCGACCTTGCCGTTGGCCGTCACGGGCATCGCGTCCAGCGCGACGAAGGCCGCCGGCACCATGAAGCGCGGCAGTTGCTCCTGCGCGTGGGTGCGCAAGGCGGCGCCCAGTTGCGCGCCGCCGCCGCCGGGGCTGAAGTAGGCGACGAGCTGGTGCGCGTCGCGGATCACGACGCACGCTTCGCGGACGCCCTCGAACGCCAGCAGGCAGCGTTCGATTTCGCCGAGCTCGATCCGGTAGCCGCGGATCTTGACCTGCTGGTCGGCACGGCCCAGGAATTGCAGGACGCCGTCGCGCTGCCAGCGCACCAGGTCGCCGGTGTGATAGAGCAGGCGGCCGCTGCCGGCGTCGCGGACGAATTTTTCCGCCGTCAGCGCGGGGTCGTTCCAGTAGCCCAGTGCCACGCCCGCGCCGGCCGCGCACAGTTCGCCGATGGCGCCGACCGGCAAGGCCTGGCCGCGCGCGTCGAGCACGAGCACGTCGGTGCCGGCCACCGGGCGGCCGATCGGGACCGGGCGCCCGGCCGGCCAGTCGCGGCCGATCGGATGGCACGCCGTGAACGTGGTGTTTTCGGTCGGGCCGTAGCCGTTGACGATGGCGACCTGGTCCAGCTTCTCGTACAGGCGGCGCACGATCGCCGGCGACACGACCTCGCCGCCGGTGAGCACGTGGCGCAACCTCGGCAGCGGACGGTCGAGCTGCTCGACCCATTGCTCGAACAGGGCGGTCGTCAGCCACATGGCATTGACCCGTTCGCGTTCGATGAAGGCGGTCAGCTCCGCCAGGTCGAGCACGCCGTCGGGATAGATCGCCAGCGTGCCGCCGTTCAGCAGCGGGCCCCAGATTTCCAGCGTCGACGCATCGAAGCCGACGGTGGCCAGCTGCAGCATGACGGTGCCCGCGTCGAGCGGCATGAAGTTGGCATTGCGCACCAGGCGCAGGATCGCGCGCGTCGGGATCGCCACGCCCTTGGGCGCGCCGGTGGAGCCGGACGTGTACATCAGGTAGGCCAGCCGTTCGGCATCGGCGGGCGGCGGCGCGAACGCGGCCGGCGCACCCGCGCGCAGGGCGTCGAGCGTGATGGCGGCGCTCGGGCTGCCGTCCAGGCGCTCCAGCAGCTTGCCGTCCGCCACCAGCAGGCGCGCGCCGCTGGCGCCGAGAATCTGGACGATGCGCTGCACGGGATAGTTGGCGTCGAGCGGCACATAGGCGGCGCCCAGGCGCACGATGCCCAGCAGGCAGGCGATCAGGTCGGTGCCGCGCGGCAGGTACAGCGCGACCCGGTCCGCCGCCGTCACCCCCTGGCCCGCGAGGCGCGCCGCGATCGCGCCCGCATCCCGGTCGAGCTCGGCATAGGTGACGCGCCGCTTGCCCGCGGCGAGGGCGATGCCGTCCGGGTTGCGCGCCGCTTCGCGCGCGAAGCACGCATACAGCGATTCGTCGCAGGCGCCCGCATCCGGGCCGTGCGCGTAGGCCGCGAAGAAGGCGTGGTCGGCGCCGGTCAGCAGGTTCAGCTCGCCGATCGGCCGGGTGGGCTCGGCCAGCAGGGCGTCGAGCATGGCGGTGAACTGGTCGGCCATCGCCGCGATGGTGGCCTCTTCGAACAGCGCGCTGGCGTATTGCCACTCGAGGCGGATGCCTGCGTCCGACTCGACCGCCGACAGCATCAGGTCGAACTTGGCATCGACATGGTCGCGTTCGACGCGCGTGACCTCGACGTCGGCCAGCTCCATGCGCTTCGATTCGGCTTCCTTGAGACTGAACACGATCTGGAACAACGGATGGTGCGCCAGGCTGCGTTCCGGGTTGAGCATGTCGACCAGCAGCTCGAACGGATAATGCTGCTGGCCGAACGCGCGGCTCACCAGCGCATGCGACTGCGCCAGGTAGCCTGGTGCCGGTTGCGAGAAATCGATGGTGTGGCGCAGCGCGATCAGGTTGGCGAACAGCCCGACGACGGGTTCGGTGTCGCCGTGGATGCGCCCGGACACCGGCGTGCCGATCACGACGTCGGCGCTGGCCGACAGGCGCGCGATGAACGACGCGAACAGGCTTTCCAGCGCGATGAACAGCGTGGTGCCGGCTTCGCGCGCCAGGCGCCGCAGGCCGTCGCGCTGGCCGGCATCCAGGTGGGCGACGATCTCGGCGCCGGCGTGGTCGGCGATGGCCGGGCGCGTCTTGTCGGTCATCAGCCCGTGCACCGGCGGCGCGTCGCGCAGCTGGTCGCGCCAGAACGCGGCGGCGTGCGCCATCTGGCCGTTGTCGACGAGGGCGCGCTGCCATTCGGCGTAGTCGCTGTAGGCGATCGCCAGCGGCGGGAGGGCGGCGGCGGCGCCGGCCTTGCGGGCGGCGTACAGCTGGCGCAGTTCGCGCATCAGGACGCCGATCGACCAGCCGTCACAGGCGATATGGTGGATATTCAGCACCAGCAGCGCCTCGTCCTCGTCCAGCAGGAGCAGGGTGGCGCGCAGCAGGCGGCCGGCGGCCAGGTCGAAGCGGTGGACGGCTTCGTCGCGCATGTGTTGCCGGACCCGGGCCGCGCGCGCCGCGCCGTCCAGCGCGCACAGGTCGTCGACCCGGGCGTCGAGCGTCCAGGCCGGGTCGGCGTGCTGGCGCACGTCGCCGCCGGCGTCGGTGAAGCGCGTGCGCAGCGCCGCATGGCGGTGGCCGAGCTGCTCCAGGCAACCGAGCAGTGCATCCTGGTCGAGACTGCCGCGCAGGCGGTAGGTGGCCACCATGTTGTAGTGGGCGCTGCCCTGCTCGATGCGGTCGATCAGCCACATCTGCTGCTGGCCGCACGACAGGCGCGCGCCCGCGGCGTCCGTGCGCGCTTCGATCGCGGGCAGCGTGGCGGCGGCATCGGCGCGCGCCTCGTCGATGCAGCGCGCCAGGTCGGCCAGCACCGGGTGCGCGAAGATGGTGTCGAGCGCGAGCCCGGACCACACGCGGCTGCGCACGCGGTTGAGCATGCGGGTGGCGAGCAGCGAGTGCCCGCCGATGTCGAAGAAATTGTCGGTGCGCGCGACGTGCGGACGCGCCAGCAGTTCGGACCAGATCGCCTGCAGCGCCGCTTCCGAAGCGCTGGGCGCCGGCGCGGCGTCGTCCTGGCCGGTCGCCGGCGCCGGCAGCGCGGCCGCGTCGGGCGTGCCGTCGGCCAGCAGCGGCAGCGCGGCGACATTGACCACCGTCCTGGGCAGCAGGAAGTGCGGCAGGCGCAGGCGCAGTTGCCGCATCAGCGCGTCGGACGCCGCGCCGGACACCACGTACGCGACGAGGGCGCCGTCGGCGCCGGCGGCCGGGTCGAACACGACCGCCGCGGCCGCGACGTCCGGCAGCGCGCGCAACGCGCTTTCGGTCCGGCGCGGATCGACTTCGAAGCCGCGCCACATGAGGCGCTGGTCGGTGCGGCCGCCGAAGAGCAGGGCGCCGTGATGGTCGATCCGCACGCGCAGGCCGGTGCGCACCGCACGCGCCGCCGCGGCGGACCCGTCCAGCGCGACGAACCGGCCGTGCGCCGGCGGCATGCCGGCGTAGCCGTCGGCGATGCCGGGGCCGGCAACGACCAGCTCGCCCCACGCGCCGGCGGGTGCCGGCGCGTCGCCTTGCAGGACCAGCAGGCGCGCGCCGCCGATGGCATGGCCGAGGCCTGGTGCGGGACCGTCGTGCGCCAGGCACGCAATGCCGCTCTCGAGCGGGCCGTGGAGGGCGACGACGCGGCAGGCGCCGACGACCGGCAACGGGGCGGCCGGATCGTGGCCGGCCAGGAACAGGACGGCGCGCGGCGCGGCTGCGAGTCCGGCGCGCAAGGCGTCGCACTGGGCCGGCGTGGCTTGCATGACGTCGACCGCGCCGTGCGGCAGCGGTTGCAGCGTGCCCGCGCCCGCGAGGGCGAGCAGCAGCATGGTGTTGAAGAAGCCGAGGCCGGCCACCGGCGCATAGCCGTACACGAGGCCGGGCGCCAGCGCGCAGCGTTGTCCAAGGGCGTCCGCGTAATGGGCCAGCTGGCCGTGCGTGAACGTCACGGGCAGGCCGTCGGCGCCGGGGAGCAGGGCCGCGGGGGCGTCCGGCGTCGGCGGCGCGTCCGTGGCGATGCCGGCGTAGTCGTCCAGCCAGTCGTCGTCCTCGATGCCTTGCAACAGCACCAGTTCCAGGTCGTGCAGTTCGAGCCCGTCGGCGCAGCCGGCGCTGGCCAGCAGCAGGTGCAGGCCGGCCTGCTGTCCGGGAGCCGCACCGGCGGCGACCGGCACGCATACGGCGGCGAGCTTCCACGTCGCCAGCGTGGCGACGAGCGCTTCGGCGCCGCAGCCGGCGCAGATGCCGACGCGGCTGCCCGGCAGTACGCCCAGTTCGCCCAGCAGCGCGGCGAGGCGGTCGGCGCGCTCGTCGGCGCCGGCACAGGTCATGGCGCCGATGGCCGCGGCGTCCGGACGGCGCGCGACCGACTGGCGCCAGGCGACGGGCAGCAGGGTGGCCGCGCGGGCCTCGGCGGCCAGGACCGGCGCCGCATCGAACGCGACGTGCGACAGCGGCAGGTCCGGCGCGCCGCATGCCGTGTGCAGCAGCCGGTCGAAATGCCCGGCGAAGCGCGCGATGGTGGCCGCCTCGAACAGGCCGCGGTCATATTCCCAGGTCAGGCGCAGCTGCCCGTTCTGGTGCTCCACCTCGAGCTTCAGGTCGTAGCGGCCCTGCGTGCGTTCGATGGCGCGCACGTCGGCCGCGAGGTCGTGCAGCGCGAGCGTGTCGGCGCGGCCTTCGTGCATCGAGAACCACAGCTGGTACAGCGGCGAGAACGCGAGGTTGCGCTCGACCTTGAGCTCGTCGACCAGCATGTCGAACGGCACGTCCTGGTGGGTCAGCACGAAGCCCAGGCTGGTCCTGGTGGCGGCGATCGCCTCGCGCAGGGTGTAATCCTGCGGCAGGCGGTTGCGCAGCACGACGGTATTCGAAAAATAGCCCGTCACCGCCTCGAATTCGCTGCGTTGGCGGTTGGCGGCCGGCATGCCGAACACCACGTCGGGCTCGTTGCCCAGCTTGTGCAGCAGGATCGAATAGAACGCCGCCATCACGCCGAACAGCGTGGTGTGCTCGGCCTTCGCCAGCGCCGCCAGCGCGGCGGCCAGCGTGCCGTCGAGCGCGTAGTCGAGGCGTTCGACGCCGGCGCGCGGCGCGGCCAGGCGGTCGCCGTCGCAGGGCAGCGCGTGCAGGCGCGGCGCGCCTTGCAGGAACTCGCGCCACTGCGCCAGCTTGGTGGCGAGGAACGGGCCCTGCATGCGCGTACGCTCCCAGCTGGCGTAGTCGAGGTACTGGTAGGGTGGCGCGTCCAGGGTCGGCGTGCGGCCGGTGGCGCACGCGTCGTAGATGCGGCAGAAGTCGGCGAACAGGATTTCCTGCGATCGGGCGTCGGAGGTGATGTGATGGGTCACCAGCAGCAGCACGTGGTGCGCGGGCGCGACGGCATACAGCGTGGCGCGGATCAGCGTGTCGTGCGCCAGGTCGAACGGGACGGCCACCGCCGCGCGCATCAGCGCCTCGACGTCGGCGCCCGCGCCGCAATCGACGTCGGCGCATTCCAGGCGCACGCCGCTGCGCACTTGCTGCCAGGGCTGGCCGTCGACGTCGACGAAGGCGGTGCGCAGGCTTTCGTGACGCTGCACCAGCGCGTCGAGTGCGCTGCCGAGTGCGGCGCGGTCGAGGCGGCCGCGCAGGACCAGCGCGATGCCGCCGTTGTAGGCGCCGTCGTTGCCGCCTTCGCGGGCGGCCAGTTGCTGCATGAACCACAGGCGCTGCTGGTTGAAGGAAGGAAGGTGCAATTGTTCGCGCTGGCCTGCCGCGACCGCGTGTACCTGCGCGCCCGCGCCGTCGTCGCGGCTCGCCCGGAGCAGCTCGATCAGCCCGGCCTTGTGCTCCTTGACGAGCGCCAGCAACTTGTCGTCGATGGCGGCCTTGTCGCCGACCAGCTTCAAGCGGTCGCCGTCGAGCTTGAGTTCGACCGACCTGGCGCGGCAATATGACAGCGCTTCAAGAATGTGCATTTGGTTTTCTTCCTATCGATTGCGGGCGTATCGGATGTCAGGCGGACCAGGTGCGGGCTTCGGCCATCGCAACGAGCACTTTGCGCGCACCGTCGTACGGGTCGCGTCCATGGGAATACAGCATGTTGTCCAGTAACATCAGGTCGCCGTTACCCCATGCGAAGGCGATCTTTTCTTCTTCGTAGACGGCCCGGATGGCATCGAGCGCTTCTTCCTCGATGGCTTCGCCGTCGCCGTAGTAGGCATGGCGCGGCAGGCGGTCTTCGCCGAAGGTCTGCAGCAGGGCCTGGCGGTTCTCGGCGGTATGGCTCGACACGTGGAACAGATGGGCCTGGTTAAACCAGACGGTCGCGCCGGTGTGCGGATGCACGGCGGTGGCCGGGCAGTCCTGCTGCGTGCGCAGCAAGTCGTCGCCGATCCATTCGCAGGCGATGCCGTGCCGTTCGCAATACGCGTTGACTTCCTCGCGCGACTCGGTCTGGAACGTTTCCTGCCATGGCAAGCCGACGCTGCTGTAATGGCGCACGTAACGCACGCCCTTGCGCTCGAACTTGGCGCGGATCGGCGCGGGGATGCGCTCGTACACGCGGCGGCTGTCGGCCACCGGCGTCGCGCCGCCCTGTTCGGCCGCCACCAGGCACATGAACGCCACCTTCATCGGCCATTCATGCGAATAGGCGTTCTCGTTGTGCAGGGGGATGCTTTCTTCCTTCGGGTACTCGGTCGAGGTATAGACGTTGCCCTTCAGTTCAGTGCGCGGCGTGGAGCGGTTGGTATAGGACAGCAGGCCGTCGCTGAACAGCGTGGCGGCGATGGTGGCGAACTGGCCGCTGCTGATGATGTTCAGTCCGCGCAGCAGGACGACGCCGTCGGCTTCGATCCGGGCCATCAGCCGCGTGCGGTGCTCGGCCATCCAGGCGCCCAGCTTCATGCCGTCCAGCGTCATCGGATAGCTGATGGCTGCCAGTTGTTCGGGGGAAGCGTACTTGCTCAGTTTCATGTGCGATCCTTAGATTTCGATTTCGATAGCGTCTTCACCGGCCTGCTGGGAACTCGTGGCCATGGCCAGCGCGTCGATCAGGTCGGCAAGCGTGCGCGGAGAGTGGTTTTCCATCAAAAAGTGCACCGGGATGCGTCGCTGCAGTTGCTGGTCCAGTTCGTTGGCCAGGCGGGTCACCAGCAGGGAGTTGCCGCCGGCGTCGAAGAAGCGCTGGTCGACCGACAACTGTTCGGTCTTGAGCAGCGCGCACATGATGCGGTGCACGACGATCTCGGTCGGCGTGGCCGGCGGCACGCAGGGCGACGCCTGCTGGCCGGCCAGTTGCGCGAGCAGCGCGCGCCGATCCGGCTTGCCGTTGCCCAGCAGCGGCATCGAGGCCAGCACGACGATCGCCTTGGGCAGCATGTAATCCGGCAGCGCGCCGCGCAGCGCCGCCATCGCGTCGGCCGGCGCGAGGCCGCGCGCGACCACGAAGCTCGCGAGGCAGTCCTGGCCGGCGTCGTCGCGATGGACCAGCGTGATGGCGTGGCTCACGCCGGACAGGCGCAGCAGGCTGCTGTCGATTTCGGCGAGTTCGATCCGGAAGCCGCGGATCTTGACCTGGTCGTCGAAGCGGCCGCCGAACTCGAACAGGCCGCGCGCATTCAGGCGCACCCGGTCCCCCGTGCGGTAATGCCGGACCGGCGCGCCGGCGGCGCCGGGCGCGCGGAAGAACGCCGCGCTGTTGAGGTCCTCGCGGTTCTGGTAGCCGAGGCTGACCGTCGGGCCGCCGATCACCAGCTCGCCCCACGCGCCGCGCGGCACGGCCAGGCCGTCCTTCAGCACCTGGGCCGAGACGCCCGGCAGCGGCAGCCCCAGGGGCGCGGCATGGTCGATCGCGTGCAGGTCGATGGCATGGGTCAGGCAGCCGATCGTCGTTTCCGTCGGACCGTAATGGTTGATCACGGCACAGCCGCGCCGCAGGCACGCCGCCTTGATGGCGTCGAGCGTCTCGCGGCGCAGGACTTCGCCGCCGAACACGAGGAAGCGGGACGGCACCGGCGCCGCGTATTCGCCTTCGTCGCACAGTGCCGTGAAGTGGCCTGGCGTGATCTTCATGACCTCGATCGCGTGCTCGTGCACATAGCGGCTGACGGCGGCGCCGTCGAGCATGGTCGCGTTGTCCATCAGGTACAGGCACGCGCCGTGCCACAGGCCGAGGTAGAGCGTCGTGTTGCCCAGGTCGGTGTGGAAGGCCGAACTGACGGCGTAGCGGCGGCAGTCGCCGAACCCGTGGCGCTCCGTCATGGCGGTCACGTAGTGCGCCAGGTTGGCATGCGTGACGCGCACGCCTTTCGGATAGCCGCTCGAGCCGGACGTATAGATCAGGTAAGCGACGTGGTCGCCGGCCGGCGCCGCGGGCGGCGCGGCATCGGCGTAGTCGGCCAGCCAGTCGTCGTCGGTGACGCCGTCGAGCAGGACGATGTCGGTGCCGGCGCCCGCGAACCGGGAAGACACCTGCGCATGGCAGACCAGGACGCGCGCGCCGGCGTCGTCGAGGACGAACTCGAGGCGGGCGGCCGGCAGCTTCGGATCGATCGGCACGTAGGCGGCGCCGAGCGCCTGGATCGCCAGCATCGCGACGACGCCGCCGATGGTGCGGTCGGCGCACAGGGCCACGCACTGGCCGGCTTCGACGCCGGACTCGCCCAGGACGGCCGCCAGGCGCCGCACCTTGCCGGCAAGCTGGTGGTAGTCGAGCGTCGTGCGGCCGTCGCTGACGGCGGGCGCGCTTGGATGGACGGCTGCGTGGGCAAGTACGCGGTGCGCGACCGATGCGCCCGATGCGACGGGCGTGCGCAGCGCGGCGGCCGGCACCGTGCCCGCGAGCGCCAGCCGGCCGGCCAGTTCGCGCACCGGCACGTGCAGCAGGTCGGGCAGGCCGCGCAGCAGGTCCACGTAGGCGGCCAGCATGCGCTCCATCGACGCGGCCTCGAACAGGTCGTCGGCATACTGCCACTCGAGCAGCATGCCCTGCGCGCCGGGCATGGCCGCGAGCATCAGGTCGAACTTGGTGTTCGCTTCGCCGCCGTGCTGCAGTTCCAGCACGGCGTCGTCCAGGTGCAGTTCGCCCGGTTCCGCGCCGTGCAGCACGAACCACAGCTGGAACAGGGGATTGACGCTGCGCGACTGGACCGGGGCCAGCGCGCCGAGCACCTGCGCGAACGGCACCTGATGGTGGGCGAGGTGGTCCTGCCACTGGCCCGCATTGCGCGCCAGGATGGCATGCAGCGTTTCCGGCGGCGCGTACGCGGTGCGCGTGACGACCGTGTTGATGAAGCAGCCGATGTGCGGATACAGGCGCTTGTGCGGCCTGCCGCTGACCGGCGTGCCGACGAGGACGTCGCGGCACTGGCTGTACTCGCCGACGAGGACGGCGAACGCGGTCTGCATCACGGTGAACAGCGACACGCGTTCCCGGGCCGCCAGTTGCGCCAGGCGCGCGCTGGCGGCGGGGTCGAGGCGGCCGCGCGCGACGCGGCCGCGGAAACTCATTTTTTCCGGCCGCGGCTTGTCGAGCGGGAGTTCGTGCACCGCGGGCGCGCCGTGCAGGTGCGCCTGCCAGTGCGAGACCGCGGCCGCGACGGCGCCGGCGCCGGCGTGGTCGCACTGGTCGAGCGCGAAATCCTCGTAGCTCACGGCCAGTTCCGGCAGGTCGGCCCGCGCGCCGCCGCGCACTTCGCGGTACAGCGCCGCCAGCTCGGCCTGGAAGTTCGCCAGCGACAGGCCATCGACGGCGATGTGGTGGAACGTGACGAGCAACAGGTCCGGCTGGCCGTCGCACGTGAACAGGCTGGCGCGGAGCGGCAAGTCGCGTTCGAGGTCGAAGGAGCGCAGGCGCTCGTCGCGCGCGAGGGCCGTGCGCGCGGCGTCGTCGAGTGCCGGCACCGCGCGCACGGCGAGCACGAAGGCGGTCGGGGAGACGGGGCGCAGCACGGCGCGCTCGCCCTGGTCGACCACGACGCAGGCCAGCGGCAGGTGACGCCCGACGATGCGGCGCAGCGCTTCCTGCAGCGCCGCGCAATCGAGCGCGCCCCGCACCAGGTAGGCGCCCGGCACATTGTATTCGTGGCTGCCGCCGTTCAGCTTGTGGCTCAGCCACATCTGCTGCTGGACGAACGACATCGCCACCTCGGCGCCGGTGCCGCGCGCCGCGCCGGCGCGGCGCGGTGCCGGCGTCTCTGTCTGCGCCAGGCAGCGGTCGACCAGGTCGGCCTGCTGGCGGATGGTCGGCAGGCGCAGGATGTCCGCCAGGGCGACGTCGGTGCCGAAATGGTCGTTCAGCTCGGCCTGCAGCTGCATGGCCGCGAGCGAATGGCCGCCAAGCGCATAGAAATCGGCATCGACCGAGGCGACCGGCACCTGCAGCGCCGCCTGCCACAGCGTCCACACGGCGCGCTCGGTCGCGCTGGCGTCCGCCTGCACGGGTGCGGCCGGCGCGGGCGGCGGAGGCAGGGCGCGCAGCCGTGCGCGGTCGATCTTGCCGTTGGCATTGATCGGAATCTGGTCGAGCACGGTGATGTGCGCCGGCACCATGTAGTCCGGCAGGACGCAGCGCAGGTGGGCGGCCAGCCGCGCCGGCAGCGTGTCGGCGGCGGCGCCATGGCAGCGCACGAAGGCGCGCAGGTATTTGTCGGCGGCGCCGTCGCCGGCCGCCACCACCGCCGCCTGGGCGACCTCCGGATGGCTGCACAGGCAGCTCTCGATGTCCCCGGGTTCGACACGGAAGCCGCGGATCTTGACCTGCTGGTCGATGCGTCCGAGGTATTCCAGCTGGCCGTCCGGGCGCCAGCGCACGCGGTCGCCGGTCTTGTAGACGCGCTCGCCGATGTCGGGGCCGGGGACGTCGGCGAACTTCTCGGCCGTCAGCGCCGGCTGGTTCAGGTAGCCGATGGCGAGGCCGTCGCCGCCGGTCCACAACTCGCCCGCTTCGCCGATGGGCAGCAGGCGGCCGTGGGCGTCGACGACGTGGACGGTGGTGCCGTTGACCGGCCGGCCGATCGGCAGCGCGCGCACCGGGTCGCCCGGGCCGGTCAATGCCGCGCAGGCGGTGAACACGCCGTTCTCCGTGGGGCCGTAACCGTTGATGAAGACGACGTCGGGCGCGAGTTGCCGCATCTTGAAGTGCGCCGCCGGCGGCACCACGTCGCCGCCCGACAGCAGATACTTCAGGCTCGAAGGCACGTGCGTCAGGCGCGCCACCCATTTGTGCGCCAGGCCGGCGGTGAGCCAGAGGTGCGTCACGCCATGCGCGTCGATGAGGCGCGTGAGCGTGTCCAGGTCGAGCGGGCGCTGGCCGTGCAGGACCAGCGTGCCGCCGTTGAGCAATGCGCCCCAGATTTCCAGCGTGGCGGCGTCGAACGCCAGGTTGGCCGCCTGCAGCATGACCGTGGCGGCGTCGAGCACCATGAAATTCGGCTCGAGCACCAGGCGCAGGATGGCGGCCTGCGGCAAGACCACGCCCTTCGGCGTCCCGGTCGAACCGGACGTGTAGATGATCCACGCCGGCATCGTATTGAGGGCCGCGGGCGGCACCGGCGGCGCCGGACGGAACGACGCGCCGTCGGCCTGCGCGACGGCCGCGCGCGTGCGCGGGTCGTCGAGATCGATCAGCGCGCACTGCAGCGATGCCAGCGCGGCGCTGCCGTCGGCGTCGGCCAGGATCGCCGCCGGATCGGCGTCGGCGACGATGGCGGCCAGGCGTTCCGGCGGACAGGCGAGATCGAGCGGCACATACGGCCGGCGCAGCATCACGGCGGCGAGCATGGCCACGATGGCGTCGGCCGAGGCGCGCATGGCGATGGCCAGCGGCGCGCCGGCGTCGCCGCTGGCGCCGGCGTCGTGCTGCAGCCAGGCCGCCAGCTGGCGCGCGCGGTCCCGCAACTGGCCATAGCTGAGCGTCGCGTCGGGGCCGCGCAGCGCGATCGCGTCGGGCGCGGCGGCGCACATGGCGTCGAAGCGGCGCGCGATGTCCTCGCGCTGCCGGCCGGGCGTTGCCGTGCCCAGTTCGGCGAGCAGGACGCGCTTTTCGTCGGCCGGCACGAGCGCCGCGGCGGCCAGCGTGAGCTCGGGCGACGCCATGAATTGGCGCGCGAGATCGTCGAGGCGGTCGAGGATGCGGGCCGCATCGGTGGCGTCGTGGAACGCCTCGTTGACGTCGAGCTGGAGCTGGGTCGGCTGGTGTGCGCCGAAATCGCACACGTTGAGGGACACCGGCGTCTGGGTCCAGCAGTTGGTCAGGTATCGGGTGACCGTCTGCAGGTGCGGGCTGTCGGTTTCATAATCGAGCCGCATGTAATTGAAATGGATGTCGAACATCCGCCCGGCGCGCTGGCCGCCCGCGCCGGTGCCGGGCGCCACCTGGGCGCCCGCGGCCTGCCTGCTGCTGCGCAGCATGGCCTGCCTGGCCATGCCCATGAGGTCGACGATGGTGCTGTCGGCGGGCGCCGACAGCAGGCAGGGAATCACGCGCACGTAGCTGCCGACGATGTCTTTTTCGGCGCGGCGGCGGTTGTGCGAGGGCAGGCCCACCACCAGGCTGGTACGCAGCTTGAGGGAGGAAACATAGGCAAACAGCAGCGCGAGCAGCAGGTGGTGGAATTCGAAGCCGTGCGCGCACGCGAAGCCGGTCAGCGCGTCCAGGCGCGCCGGGGCAATGTCGCGCACCACGCGCACGCTGCGCTGCGTCCCGGTGTCGGCGGTGCGCGCCTCGAACAGCGGTTCGAACACCGCGTCGGGCAAGGCATCGAGCGCCTGTTCGCGCCGCTGCGGCGCGGCGCCGTCCTTGGCAAGGCGTTCGGCAACGCTGTGCATGAACGTCATGGCCGGGGGCGGGGTCGCGTTGCCGCGCCGCGTCCCGGCCAGGTAGCTTGCCATCAGCCGCTTGACCCACAGGCCGAAGCCCCAGCCGTCGATGACGAGATGGTGGGCCACCGAGCAATACCAGGACTCGCGCGGGCCCACCTTGATCAGCGCGGACACCTGCAGCGCTTCCCGGTCCAGCCGGAACACGTGCTGGAACGTGCGATCCAGCCAGGCCAGCGCCGCGTCGGCGGGAGCCGTCTCGGCGCTGACATCGAGCAGTTGCAGGACCGGCTTACCCGGCTCCACCCACTGGCGCAGCTGCCCGTCGATCTGTCCGAAGCGCAGCTGCAGCGCGTCGTGCAGGGCGCTCTCGCGTTCGAACGCCGCGGTGAATGCCTCGATATCGACGTCTTCGGTCAGTTGAACATAGCCGCCGATGTTGTACAGCGGGACGGTCTTGTGGATGGCCTGGTCGAGAAAGATCGCCGTTTGCGACGCCGACAAGGGAAAGCCAGTGTGTTGTGCGGTCATGGAATCGACTTTTCGGACTGGTTATGGACGCGACAGGACGTGACGGGCCACGCGCCTGCCCGTGGGCAGGACGCTGGCGTCCGTCAGGCAAGGACTCTCGGGGCGTTAGTTCAGGGGCGTCAGGCGCAGGACGTAACGCGGCGTGCCGGCGAGCAGGGGCAGGGGTTTGCCCGTCCGCCATTCCTCGTGGCCCTTGCGGAAATACGGCGTCAGCGGATTGCCTGCCTCGCCCGCCGGCATCGTCAGGATGGCGTCCTGTTCGTGACCGGGGGATACGACGAGGCGCATGGCCGGGCCGAAGGACATGAACTGGGCCAGCACCACGTTGCTGTCGCCATTCATCGGGCTGCTGGGCATGTCGAGTATCGAGCCGAGCAGGGGAATGCCCTTGCTCAGCGGATGGCGGATATCGGACATGTTCGCTTCGCCCCATACCGCTTTCGACAGCGCACCGTTGAAGCGCTTCTTGTACGGGCCATAGACGCGGCGCACCAGGGCATCCTGGAAGTACGCATCCCATGACGCGAATCCGGCGGGCAGCATGTTGGCCGGACGCCTGGACACGATTTGCCACAGCGGCAGTTCCCAGTTGTGCGCAAACATGTCCCAACGCAGCTTGGGATCGCTCTTGAGGACTTTGGAGAGAGCCTCGGTCATCAGGTCGCCGGCGACTTCATCGCGGAAGCGGCGAATGACGCGGTAGGCCGCCGAATCGGCCGCGGCGCGGCCATCCCACTGCGCAAACGTGTCCTTGAGTACTTTCTTGTCCTCGGACTCGGGCATGCCGGCGATGACCTGGGTGATCAGGCCATCCCAGCGCTTCATGAGCAGGGACACGTCGTCGAGCTGCATGGCGAGCATGTCGGCTTCGTTCATCGTCTTGCTCGCCGCCAGGACCTGCTGAATGCGCATCGCGCGCACGCCCAGGGCGAAGGAGGATCCCGCGCCGATTTTTTTCAGGGCGTCGCCGTCGAGGACGCGATTGTTCGCCGTCCACAGGTAATCGTGGTCCGCGGTCGTGAGCAGCGGGTAGTCCGGCGTGTCGAGCCAGCCCGACCAGCCGACGCCATTGCCCCATTCGACCGGTTCGGTCCCGTCGAAACCGGTGCGCTGCGGAATCCTTCCGGCGATGGTCCAGGCCGCGTTGCCATGGGCGTCGGCGATCAGCATGTTCATCTGCGCCATGCCAGCGTGGGAGGCGATCTTGAGCGCGCCGTCGATGGACGGTTCGGTCATCATGCCGTACAGCTTCAGGTTGTTGCCCTCGACATGATGAGCCACCCAATTCATCGCGTAGGCGGCCTGGGCGTCGCTCGCGACCACCGGTCCCCACTGGGTTTCCTGCACGTCGAGCGGGATGGCGCTGCCGCCCTTGACGGCGATCATCTCGCGTACCGTCCTGCTCTCGGCCGCCAGGTGTTCCTTGGGAATGCGGACCAGGTCGCTCCAGTCTCCGTTGCTGTTGGTCAGGCCCCAGGCGATATTGCCGTTGCTGCCGGCGACCAGGAGCGGCAAGCCCGGGATGCTGACGCCCGCGACGATCCGGGACGACCCCTTGGTCTTGAAGCTGACCCGGTAGAACGTATTCGGCTGTTGCAGGGGCAGGTGCATGTCGTTCGCCAGGATGGCGTGACCGTCGATGCCTTTGCGCCCCGATACGGCCCAGCTGTTGCTGCCGATGATCGACTCCTTCGGCTGGCTCATGCCGAACCCCGCGTCGGCGACCAGGTCGTCGACGTGCGGGGCGCTGGCGATGGCAAGCTGCTTGCCCAGCAGTGCGGGCAAGGCGGCGGTGGCCGGCGCGCCGGCGTGCCCGGCCATCGGCGCATCCCATTCCGATTCGGACGGCTGCATGAAGTCGGCGAACTCCCGGTCGTACTGGGTGATCAGTTTTTGGCGAATCAGTTCCGGATGAGGCTCGTTGCGAACCTGCAGCATGAGGTACATGGCCATGTTCACCAGCAGGACGTCCTCTTCCTTCCAGGGCGCCGGCGCCGTGAGCAGCAGCGAGTATTCGAACGGCCGGGCATGCAGCTGGCGCAGGCCGGCGTTCACGCCGGCGACATAGTGGCGCAGCACCGTGCGCTGGTCCGCCGGCAACTGTTCGACGAATTCACGTGCGCGTGCGCGGAAGCGGTGCACCCGCGCCAGCTTGTCCGCTTCGACCGCACGGGCGCCGAACAGTTCGGCCAGTTCGCCGGCCGCCTTCCGCCTCAAGAGGTCCATCTGGAAGTAACGCTCCTGCGCATGCAGGAAACCCATCGAGAATACCGCGTCGTTCAGGTCGGCCGCTTCGATCAACGGCGTCCCGTTTTCGTCGCGCTTGATCAGCGCGCTCTGGTGCAGACCTGCGAGTGCAATATCGCCGTCGAGTTGCGGACGGCTGGCATACATATTCAGATAAAACGCGCCGGCAGCCAATGCCGTTATGCCCAGCACACCACTTGCCCCAATCAACGCGTATTTTGAAACCCGGCGCATATCTTCTCCACTCGTTTCGCTACCAGATAACTCGCCTCAGTGCTTTCTTGTGAGGGAATGTAATGGTTGTTAAAAATTTATTCTCGCATAAAGATTGTGAGCGTGGAAGAAAAAAATTTCAATATTATCGAGATTATTCACGGCGCATGAACCCGGTCCGGCGTTTCGATTTGCGAATGCCGGGCCGGTTATATATGGGAAGGGATCGCATGGTCCGCGAAATTGGATCGGCGACAGGGGAATGAGATTGACCCGGCGCTGCCGTGGCGCGCTTTAGGCTGTCGCGAAGGTCGGATTCCGCTGACGCTTACTGTGATGTCCGATAAGGCCGCTATATAGATTAGTCGTGCGGCAGTTTTGACACGCAAATGTCATATTCGCCCGCCTCGCGCCGAATGGCGGCGGGCGGGTTCCCCACGTTTTATCACGGGCTGGCGTTGCGCCGCGGCGCCCGCAGGCCGTCGCTCTCATAGGGAAACGGTGCCGAACGGCAGCCGGGCGTTGCGCCGGCGCCGGCGAGGCCGCACCCGGCGCCAAATCGTGATAATTCACGTATATCTTTTACTCGGATTATTCCTAATTGTATGAATGAGAATACTCTTAAACTTTCTCGTGGGTATATTCTTAATGTCGGGGTAGGACTATTCTTAATCACATGGCGGGAATATTCTTAATTGTTGAATGGGAATATCGTTGGTTGGCTTTGTATAAAAAAGACATGCTAGAGTGCATATGTCGCCGCGATGTGCGCAGGGATCATGATCCGATGACGGTTTGGTGGTGCGGATATGAGGCCTGGAGTTTCTGGTGTAATCACGCGCATTTGCATACGACTGCCGATTGCCTGCGTCCCGGTTTTGTCAATGGCGCGGATAATCCGGTATTGCGGCATTTTCGGTATGCCTTGGTCGGGAAGTGGCGTTGATTGGTGAGCCGGACAAATATGGCGGGCAGGGGAGTGGTGCAGGGTTCGGTTCGAACGAGTCGGCGGGTCCAGGGTGGTTCTATTGAATTTTTGCCGGAATTTTGCCGTTGGTCGCAACATTATAAGAATATTTATGGAACGTCTATATAAGGCAGTATTCTGCCTTCCTGTAGTCGCAATACACTGCTCCGTTCATGCCCAGCAAGGCGATCGCCCGGTCGAGATCCAGCGCGTTGAAATCAAGGGGCCCGGTGCCGTCGAGCAGCGCCGCAACGATGCGGTCGGCCGCATCGTCGTCGGGCGCGACGACCTGGACCGCTTCGGCGACACGACGCTCTCCGGCGTGCTCAAACGCCAGCCGGGGCTGAGCGTGAGCGGCAACGAGGTCCGCATGCGGGGACTCGGCGCCGGCTACACGCAAATCCTGATCAACGGCCAGCCTGCGCCCGGCAATTTTTCGATCGACAGCATTCCGCCCGACCTGATCGAACGGATCGAGATCTTGCGCAGCGCCGCGGCCGACACCATGTCGCAATCGATCGCGGGCTCCGTCAACATCGTCCTGCGTAAAAAGGTCTCCGGTCCGCCACGGCGTACCGCCAAGGTCAGCGTCGAGCACCTGCAGGAACGCAGCAACCCGGCCGGCACGGTGCAATGGTCGGGGCGGCGCGACAAGACCTCGTATTCGGTGGTGGCCACCGTGTCGCGCTCCCAGGTGCACAACGAGCCGTATGCGGACGAGCGCTCGGTCGATGCCGACGGCCTGGCCCTGCGCCGCTTTTACCAGCCGGTCGATATCGACCAGCGGCGCGCCAGCCTGACGCCACGCGTCGATACGACGCTCGCGAACGGCGACAAGCTGTCCTGGCAAGGCATATTCAACAACACCCGCACGTACGCGGCGGGCGAGTCGCGCGAAACCACGTTCGTGGGCGACCCGACCGCCTCGCCCGAGGCGCACTGGCGCAACGTGTTCAAGGCCTGGCTGGCGAAGTCCGACCTGAGCTGGGACCACCGGTTCGCGAACGCGGGACGCCTGACCCTGACGGCCGGCGTCGACGTCAGCGATCGGGACGGGGGCTTCCAGTATCACGGGATCGACAGCGACGGCATACCGTGGCTGGACCGGGTCGTCGTCGAGGGCTTCAGGGAGCGGCGCGCCACGACCACCGGCAAGTATCTTGCGCCGCTGGTCGCCAACCACGATATGGCGTTCGGCTGGGATGCGGCGGTCACGCGGCGCAGCGAGTCGCGCCTGCAGCAGGACAGCGAACCGCAGACGCCGCCGTATTACACGCTCGACCAGGGCTATACGGCGACGGTCGGGCGCCTGGCGCTGTACGCACAGGACGAATGGACGCTGGGCGAGCGGCTGCAGGCCTATCTGGGCCTGCGCTGGGAAGGGCTGAATACCCATACGACGGGAACCGAGTTCGCCGGCACGTCGACGCAATCGCGCGTGCTGAGCCCGATCGCACAGGTCGTCTGGAAACTGCCGGGGCGCGAACGCGACCAGCTGCGCGCCGCATTGTCCCGCACCTACAAGGCGCCGCAACCGATCGACCTCGTGCCGCGCCGCTATCCGACCAATAACGACAACGGTGCCACCAATCCGGACATGCAGGGCAATCCCGGCTTGCGGCCGGAACTGGCGTGGGGACTCGACGTCGCGTACGAATCCTATTTCTCCCGCGACGGCGTGGTCAGCATTTCCGGTTACGCGCGCCGTATCCACGACGTCGTGTTGCGCGAGCTGTGGGTCGAGAACGGTAAATGGATCAGCGCCCCCATCAACGATGGGCAGGCGGAAGTGCGCGGCATCGAATTCGACGCCAGGGTGCCGGTCGCGGCGCCGCGTCCCGGATGGCCGGGCACGGACGTGCACGTCAATTTCGGCCGCAACTGGTCACGCGTCGACAATCTGCAGGGGCCGGACAACCGCCTGGCCGCACAGGCGCCGGTCACCGCCAACGTCGGCGCCGACCTGAACTTCAAGGCCGGCATCACGGCGGGCGTGAATCTGCACGTGGTCGGCGGCAATGTCGCCCGGTTGACGTCGGCATTGACGACCCGCACCGCGATCCTGCGCGAACTCGACACGTACGTGGCATGGCCGGCCTGGGGCGGTCAATGGCGTTTTTCGGCCAGCGACCTGTTGCACCAGACCCGGCGCGACGTCCAGATCTACGACGACGGCGGGACCGTCAACGAGCGCAGGACATATATGCCGCGGCAAGCCGTCGTGCGCCTGCAGTATGAGGCGCCGTTCTGAACGCAGCGCCGCGCCGGTGGCGACGCCGGCGCGGGCATGGAGCATGATCGAGCCGTCCGATATGAACGATGTCACGCGAACCGTCACGCATCGGCCGCAGCACGTAGCACGCTACGTTCCTGCCGGTTTCTTCGTGTTGCGCACGCCGTTGCTCCCTCTCGATCTGTTCGAGCGTTGGGCGGACGACGGGACCGGCGGCGCCGCATCGCGCCGCGCCCATGAAGACCGCGTGCGCCGGCGGTTGCGCGACCATGTGAACGATGCACGCGTGCAGGAAGCGCTGTCGCTGGCGTCGCCCTCGCTGCACCAGCGCCTGCACTACTGGTTGAACGACCCGCTGAGCGCGAAAAGCCGGAAGATCGAAGCCGCACTGGTCAAGTATTTTTCGCGCATGTGCAGCCGGTCCACGCCGTTCGGACTGTTCGCCGGCATGTCGACGGGTCGCGTCGGGGCGCGCACGCAGTTGGTGTTGAACGACCCGTCCAGCTATGAAAAGCACGCACGGCTGGACAATGGCTATGTGTGCCGGCTGGCCGAGCGCCTGCTCGGGGACGACAGAATCAGGCGGCAGCTGCAATTTTTTCCCAACGATACGATATGCGAGAGCGGAGACCGGCTCCGCTACGTCGCGTACGACGTGGGCGCCAGCGCTCGTACCTATCGGCTCGCGGGCGTCGAGAACAGCCGGGCCGTCGTCGCTGCGCTCCGGATGGCGCAGTCGGGCGCGACGCTTCGTGCACTGGCGCACCACGTCGCGCGCGGCGAAGACGTGGACGAGGACGAAGCACATGCCTTCATCGATGCCATGGTCGACTGCCGGTTCCTGGTCTCCGAACTCGAGCCGACGGTTACCGGCGATGAACCCTTGCGTTCGATGCTGGCCACCGTCGCCGCCCTGGACGACAAGACCGACGACGTCATGCGGCTGATTGCGCTCGACCGGAAGATCGGGGCCCTGAACGCCGGACGCGTCGGCGGGCCGGCGCATGGCTACGACGGGATCGTTGCGGAACTGGATGGCCTGGATGCGCCGCGGCATGTCGCCGACGCGCTGCAGGTCGACCTGTTCAAGCCGGCGGGCGACTTGTGTCTCGACGAAGGACTGGTGGCGGACATCGCGCAATGCGCCGGCCTGGTCTACGCGGCGACGGCATCGCAGTCGCGCGCGGTCGACGGTTTCATCCGGCGTTTCGTGGCGCGTTACGACGGCCAGCGGGTGCCTCTCGGCGACGTCCTCGACGCGGAAAAAGGCATCGGGTTCGGCGACATGGGGGCCGACGAGTCCCACTTGCTGCAGGACCTGAAGTTCGCCCAGGACGACGCTCCCGAGTCCGAGGCCGGGACGCCGTTCGGCCGGTATCTGGTGCGGAAATTCCTGGAGGCCGTCAAGAACGGCAGCGACGAGATCGCGATCACGCGCGACGACCTGGCCCGGTTCCAGCGCGACGGCCTGCCGCCGCCGCCCGCATCCATCTGCGCGAAAATCGTGCCCGTCAAACGCGATGCGGCAGGTATCGCGAAGGCGCACGTGCGTTTCCTGTCGGGTTCCGCGAGTTCCTTGTTCGGTCGGTTCTGTCATGGCGATGAAACGCTGCGGGCCCTCACGGCCGATCTGATCGCCGAGGAAGGACGGCGATGCCCTCACGCGGTCGTCGCGGAAATCGTTCACTTGCCCCAGGGGCGGATCGGGAACGTCGTCGCAAGACCCTGCTTTACCGACCATGAGATCGTCTACCTGGGGCGATCCGGCCGCCCGCTGGACAAGCAGGTCAGGCTGGACGACCTGATGTTGTCGGTCGAGGACGGCCGCCTGAGATTATGGTCGAACCGGCTGGAGCGCGAGATCGTCCCGCGCCTGTCGTCGGCACATCACTTCCTCGGGAAAGGAAATCTCGGGGTTTATCGGTTTCTGGCGAGTCTCCAGTTTGCCGGCGCGGGGCGCTTCGGACCGGTGTGGCCGGCCTGGTTGCAGGCCATGCCCTACCTGCCGCGCATCAGCGTCGGCAGGCTGCAGCTCACCCACCGGCAGTGGAACCTGTCGGCGGCCGATATCGACAAGCTGGGCGACGCGTACGCAAGCGGCCTGCCGGGAAAATTCGCCGAGGTGGCTGGCGAATACAAGCTCCCCCGATTCGTGTCGCTGGTCGAGCATGACAACGCGCTGGCCATCGATTTCGACAACCCCTTGTCGGCGCAGGTTTTTTTCGACATGGCCCGTGGCGCCCGGTCGCTCAGGCTGGAGGAGGCTTACGTGCCGGCGCAGGACGCGGCGGTCAGCGACGGCAAGCACAGCTACGCGAGCGAAATATTCATTCCGCTCCTGCTGAGCAAGGACGAGGCGGGCCGTCGACAGGCGAACGGTCACGGGACGCCGCCGTCCCGCGCGGTCGGCGCCGTCATCGATGGGCACGCCGTCGCTCGGACGCTCGCGCCCGGGGGAGAGTGCCTGTACGTCAAGATCTATTGCGGCAACGCGACTGCCGACCGGCTGATCGGTGGCACATTGCACGACCTCTTGACGGGCTGGACGGCCAAAGGGCAGGTCGAGAAATGGTTCTTCATCCGGTATGCGGATCCGGAAGCCCATGTACGCCTGCGCCTGTTCGGGCCGCCGGCGGCGCTGTGGGGCGGCGTGGTCATGGACCTGAACGCGGCGTTGCGTCCGTTTCTTGCGGACCGCACGATCTGGAAAATCCAGATCGATACCTATGAACGCGAACTCGAGCGGTACGGCGGGGGCGACGGCATATTATCGTGCGAAAAGATCTTCCATGCGGACAGCGAGGCGGCTGCCCGGTTCATTCCGATCGGCCGGCAATGCGGTGCGGAGAAACACGGCGATCACGCGATATTGGGCGTGGATACGCTGTTGAAAGATTTCGATATCGATGCATCCGACAGGCTGACTTTTCTGCGTCGTCTCGCCGCCGGCTTTGGCAAGGAATTTAACATTTCAAAAGATCAGGCCATTCTCTTGGGGAAAAAGTTCAGGGGGATGCGAGACAATCTCCAGGTCTTGCTGAATGGCGCGCCGGCGGGGCAATCGGAAGCCCGCGACATTTATATGGCGCGCTCGGAAATCGTCCGTGCGGAAGGACGGCACTTGCTGCAAAAACTCGGGCGCACCCGGCAGCAGCAGATTTGTGCCAGCGTGATTCACATGTCCGTCAACCGCTTTTTCAGATCGGAGCAGCGCCGGCACGAGATGGTGATATATGACCTGCTGCGCCGCCATTACGAATCGCTGGCCGGGCGCGATCGCGCGGAAAATTAACCGCACGCGGAATTGCATGCGCCCGTCCGGTATCCCGGGTGGCTGGAGCGTCGATCCGGATATTGCGACGCGCGATTATTCGAGATATCGGCTGCGATCGGCGGACGCATTGGCCGACTGAATGGAACATAAAAAAATGGACACCGGATGGTGTCCATTGATTACGTGCGCCGGTTGACCGGTTTAATGCCGATCAGCCTGCTTAATCCTGCGGGAAGTTCTCGCGCGTTTCAGAACTGCATACGGCGGAGCAGTCATAAGTATTGATTACATTACTTTTCTCGGCCGTATCGCCGTTGCTCAGTTGCTTCAGTGTTTCCAGGTTCAGCGACAATTTTGGTTTTGCAACGTCCATCTTTAAAGCCTCCAAAAACATGAGTGTGAATAGGACTAAAACTTCGCGTATGCGGATTCATCCGAATATCTGATGTCCGCTTGTTAATAATATCACGAGATTCCCGGAAAATATCGTGCTTCGGTGGTCGTCATATATTATTTAATGCGATCCGGAGCGGGCGTTTTCGTCGTTTGGAATGGTTCCATATCGGCATAAGCGCCGACGCGTATTCGCCGCGGGCGAATATCGATACAGGACGCGGATTCGGCGGCGCTGGCCGATGACATGTGTTTGGGGGCTTTCGGTCTGAAACGGCCGGTGCAGGAAATCGTCGACGCCGGGTCGCCCGCGCGCCGACGGGCCCGGGCGCGCGGGCCGCCGGGCCCGCCGACGCAGGCGGCAGAGCGGGTCCGGGCGGCCGTTCAGGTCCAGTAAACGTATTCGGAAGAGGACATTTGCGCGACAAAACAGTTGATGACCACCCTTTTGCTGCGCGTGCTGGTGACGGCATGGATATATTTGCCGTTAATGATCGCCATGTCGCTCGTTTCGACGGCAAGCTCGATATAAGTCTTATTCTCCAGCAAATCCAGCGGATAGGGATAACCATTGCCCTGCAGTTCCAGCCGGTCGCGCGTGGAGGTATCCGGAATGTAGTCGTAGATTCGCAAGCGGCCCGAGACAGCGTCCGCGCTCGCATAGAAATTAATCGCCATGACATTCTTGGCGTCGCGCACTTCCCAGCCTTCGTTGCGACTGCAGTCGATTTGCGAAAAGTCCTCGTGCGGGCGCAGCAGGAATTCGCTCGTGACCGATAAATCGGGAAGCCATTCCACCGCGCGGGCATGCAGGGCTTCCCGATCGCCGAGCCGGGAAGGGCGAATGGAGCGCCGTGTTTTCTCGTTGATCGCCCGATGCACGAGCCTCATCGGATCGACCGTATTCTCGAAAATGCTGCTGACGGAGGCACGGGCTTCCGAGCATTGCATGAAATATTCGGCCGGCGTCTTGCTGTAGTGGGTCGCGCCAAGTATATAACCCGGAACGTTATCGGGGCGGCGCCGGCGGTGTTCGGACCCGAAGAAGTTTTTTTGAATGGCGATACAGTCGGCAGGCGGCACGACGTTCTTGACCAATGCGACGTCCAGCTCATCGGAGCTGATCATCGATATCGCATCGCCGATGCACTCGGCGCCTACAAATTTTCTGTATTTCACTCTCGTCCCTTTGTAAGAAATCCTGCGCACTTGCTACAAAAGCGCGAAGTAGCCGCGCCGAAACGCAGCGGCTCCGTAAGCCACCACCCGTCCGCGCTTATTGATTGATACGACAGTTCGAATTGTCCGGATTGCGCGCAAATCCAATCATGCAGGGTAATCCCCTTACCGCGGATGCCATTCGTTCGAATATATTAAACGGCGCAATGACGTTGAGAATGATGCCACAATTTTATTCTTAAACGCAAAATATTTGTAAATGAAATATATGCGAATTGCATATGTATTCGCGATCGGTCAATTCGGGGGTTTTTATCGCGGGAGGTCGTCCGAACGGGGGAGGCGATTGCCGGCCGCCCGTAACGGGAGCCGGCGCCGTGTTCGAAGCGCGGAGCGGTGGAGCGCAGTCGGGGAATGCGGCGACTGCGTTATTGATACGGGAGGATGGGGCTTTGCCGGCGGCCCGGCGTTAATCCGGCCGGACGTTCCAGGGCGCCGGCGGCCCCTTGATGGTTTTCCCCGCCTGGGCGGGGAGGGGCCGCGCACGCCACGGTCTGACGCGCGGCACTACGGCTGCAGCAACGGATACGGATCCACCGGCGTTCCCTTCCACCACTGCTTCTCCGGGGTCAGTTCGAACACGGCGAAGTGCAGGTGCGGCGCGTTCGGATCGGCGTTGCCCGTCGACCCGACATAGCCGATCAGGTCGCCGCGCTTGACCTGCGCCCCTTCCTGCAAGCCGTCCGCGTAGCGGTCCAGGTGCGCATAGTAATAGGCGTATTTTTCGGTCGGATCGAACTGGTAGATGGTCAGCCCGCCCGGTTTGCTCGTGAAGAGTTTCACGATCTTGCCGTCCGCCGCCGCCACCACCTTCGCGCCCTTGGGCGCCATGATGTCCAGTGCTTCGTGATGGCGTTCGCTGCCGCGCGGCTGGTCGTACGTGTCGGTGAGCTTCGCGGGCGGGATGCCGTCGACCGGCACCAGCAGCTTGCCTGCCGGTGTGGCTGGCGGCGCGGCCGGCGCGGCCGCCGGGGTGTCCGTGCCTGCGGGACGCAGCGGCAGATCCAGTTCGGTCAGGTCGGGCATCACCTGCGGCGCCGGCGGCAGCTTGCCGTCGAGGGTGCCGGCGGGCGGCGGCGGCGCGGGCAGGGAACCCGTGTTCACGGCCACCGCGGGCGCCGCGTGCTCTGGCGGCATCTGGCGCAGCCAGACGAACAGGCCGCCGGCGCCCACCAGCACGCCGAGCAGGAAAGTCATCAACCATCTCATCGCCGTCTCCTCATTGCTTGGTTTTACTCTGTCAGCAGCACTTCCGTCCCCGCCTGCACGAGGCCCGCCACCTCGGATGCGCTCCAGTTCGTCAATCGGATGCAGCCGTGCGATTCGCTCTTGCCGACCGACGCCGGCACGGGCGTGCCGTGGATGCCGTAGTGCGGCTTGGACAGGTCGATCCACACCACGCCGACCGGATTGTTGGGGCCGGCAGCGACCGTCGTATTCTTGTCGCCCGGCTTGGCGTCCCAGAACAGCTTGGGGTTGTAGTGGTAGGTCGGATTGCGGTGCACGCCATCGATCTTCCAGGTGCCGATCGGCAGCGGATCGTGTTCGCTGCCGCTCGACACGGGGTATTGCGCGAGGACGGTCCCGGCCGTGTCCTGCAGCTCGAGGGTGCGGGTGTCCTTCGACACGACGACGCGCGCGGCCGGCGCCAGCGGCGGCGTGCCGACGACGTTGGGCACGAGGATCTGCTCGCCCGCGCGGCCCAGGTCCTTGCCGGGATTGAGTTTTTGCAGCAGCGCCGGGCTGGCGTGGAATTTTTCGCCCAGGCCTTCCGCCGGCGAGCTGTAGCCGAGCGTGGGCAGTTTCGCCTTTTCCATCATGTCGTCCGGCACGGCACGGAACGGACCCGCGACGTCGGCATCGAGCAGTGTGTAGGTGAGCAGCGTGGGCGTCGCGTCGGCGTCGAGGGCGTTCCATGTCGCGTCGTCGAGCTTGCCCGTGGCGTTCAGGCCGTGCGCCTTCTGGTAGCCGGCGAGGGCGTGTTGCATGTTGGAGCCGAAGGCGCCGTCGATTTCGCCGGGCGAAAAATGGGCGCGGTCGAGCAGTACCTGCGCGCGCAGCAGCTTGTCCGATTCCGGCGCGGGCGTGGCCGCCGTTGCCGTTGCCGTCGACGCGGCCGTGCCGGCGGGACCGGGTTGCGCGGCGCCCGCCGGGCTGCCGGCGAGGCTGCCCAGCATGGCGATCAGAAACGGGATGCGAAGGGTTTTCAATTGATTCCTGCCTGAAGATGCGTTGGCTTCAGGTTAGTGCCGTGCCGGGCGCCGCTCTGTGCGGGAACGAACCCACCATGGTTGGGCTGCCCGATGCGTGCAGGCGGTACAATCGCCGGCATGACCGCGTTGACCATCACCCTGCAGCCGTCCGGCTGGTCGTTCCCGACCGACCCGGACACGACGGTGCTGCACGCCGCCGAACGGGCCGGCATCGACCTGCCCAGTTCCTGCCGCAACGGCACCTGCCGCACGTGCATCTGCCGCCTCGCGGGCGGGACCGTACGGTATCTCGTGGAATGGCCGGGCCTGTCCTTCGACGAAAAGCGCGAGGGCTATATCCTGCCGTGCGTGGCGGTGGCGCTCGACGACCTGGTCGTCGACCAGCGGCTCGCGAAACGGATCGTGTTTCCGGACTGAGCCGACCGGGCCGCGTCAGCGCGGGGCCGGCAGCATCGATTCGATCGCGCGCAGCACGAGCGGCCACGACGCCGACGTCGCGGCGACTTCATCGTAATGGCTGGCACCCGGCAGAATGACGACCTCGGCCGCGTCGCCGGCGGCACGGGCGCGCGCCGCGAAGTCGTGCGCCACGCGCGGCGGCGAGATGGTGTCCAGTTCCCCGGTGACGAGGATCGTCCGGCTGCCGTTCGGCATCAGGTCGCCCGCGTTCGTGTCGGCAAACACGTCCGGGCGCGCGGCGCTTGGGGTGCCGGCCAGCTCGGCGACGTCACGGTCGCAACTCGTTTTCAACAGGGCCGATTCGCGCCGCAGGTCGGCGAGGCCGCCCAGGCTGACGACCCGGCGCACGGGCACGGCGTCGGCCCGGAACAGCGGGCTGGACGCGGGAATGCGGGGCCGCGCCGCCAGCCATTGCACGAGCTGGCCGCCGGCCGAGTGTCCGACGGCCACGAGGCGGTCGAGGTCGAGCGGATGGTCGCGTGCCGTGCGCGCCAGCAGGTCGAGGGCGGCGTTCATGTCCTGGTAGGTGCCGGGATAGCCGCCGCCGGCTTCGTCCACGCGGCGGTATTCCACGTTCCAGACCGCGATGCCGCGTGCCGCCAGCGCCCCGGCCATATTGCGGAACTGCGTGATGCCGCCGTATTCCTTCGTCCAGCAACCGCCATGCACGAGCACGGCCACGGGAAACGGGCCCTTGCCGGGCGGGACGAACAGTTCGGCGTACTGCGACGGCGCGGCGCCGTAGCGCAGCGTGGCGTCCGGGGCGGGGCCGGACAGGGCCATGTAGTCGGTCAGCGTCATCGGGGCGGCGTGGAGGTTGGCGGACATGGCGAGGGCGAGCGCGAGGGCGGGAAGGCGGCGCGGCATGGTCGGCGACGGGATGTCAAAACCCGACTATACCAGCCCGCGCCGCCCGGCCGCACGATTGAAAACCCGGCCCGGTCTTCCATGCTAGGCTGCACACAACATCAACGCCTATCAATCGGAGGATCATCATGAGCCAATCGAAATCCAGCGGCAGCCAGAACAAGCAGTCGGGCAACCTGTCCGAGGCGGACGTGCAGAAGCGCCAGGCCGGCGTCAAGGACAAGAGCAGCCACGACAACAAGTCGACCGTGAAGGCGGGGACGGGCAAGGGCGCGGGCGGCGGCGCGAAGCAGAAGGAAGGCCGCTGAGCCTGCGCCGGAGAAGACCGATGAGTTTGCCGGAACAGGACGAGGGCCTGCGCAAGCGCGCCCACTCGACGCCCGATCCCACGACGCCGGACCCGGAACTGCCGCCGCCGCAGCCGAGCCCCGATCCGGACGACGTGCCGGCCCCGGCGCGCGCGCCGGTGAAGGAACCCGACGCGCCGGTGGCGCCCGTCAAGGCGCAATGACCGATGCCGCGCCACGGTCGCGGTGCGGGCAGGTCCGGATGCGGTGAATGAGGTGTGAACTGCGGATGGACGAAGTGCGGATGGGGTGGGCCGTCGGGTCGCCCCATCCGTTGTCACGTGGTGCGGGTCAGCGCTTGCCCGGCTCGCCGTCGCGCGTGGCCTGCTGGCCGGCGTCCTGCTGGTCGCCCTGCTTGTGGCCGCGCGGCGGGATTTCGCGGATCATGGCGTCCGTTTCGTGCTGGGCCGGCGAGCGTTCGCCGCTGCCGATGTCCGCTTCGTGCAGGTTGGCGGGGGCGTTGGCGCCGGGGTCCGGCTTCGGTACGTTGGTTCTCATGGCGTGCTCCGTTGCGTTGTCGTGTTGGCGCGATACTAACAGTCCATGTCGGCGCCCGGCGCGCAATAGGATCGTCGCGGGACGCCTGTTTGTTGCTAAGTGGACACAAATGACGGTTGCGTACGCTGGCGCACATATTTCGTCAGGGAATTTTTTATAATGAACCCTGTGGCCAATGACATTCGGAGGAGAGAAGTATGAGCACCACCTTGTACAACAAGATTCCGCTGGGCCGCAGCCCGTTGCTGGGCTCGCATCGGATGCACGCGGCGGTGGCGCTGGGCGTGCTGGCGGGGGCCGGCCTCGTGTGGGCCGCCGTGCGGGCCCTGCGCTGATCGCGGCGCGGGTTGCCGGGACGGCCCGCCGCCGTTACCATGGCGGGCTTGTTTCCTTGGAAAGTGGTAATGAAGAATCTGAAACTGACGGGCGACGAATACGACGCCCTCGAATTCATCCGGCGCGGCGCCAGGAGCGACCGCGTCAATGCCTGTGTCGGGCGCAACGCCAAGCGCCTGTCGGGCCTGAAACTGGTCCAGTATGCGAAGAGCGGCAACCTGGCGCTGACGGCGCAGGGGACCGAACTGCTGTTCCTGCGCCGCTGCGTGCAGGCCCTGCGCGCGCTCGAGGCGGACCCGGCGGCGCCTGTCGACGAGGACGTCGTGCAGTTCCTGAGCCGCAAATCGCATATCGCCGCGCGGGCGGAAGGCGGTTTCGAATTGACGGCACGGGGCCGTGAATCGTTGGCGGACATCGCCGCGCAAGAGTAATGAAAGCCGAAGGGTGGGCACTCCGTGCCCACCGAATGCGCGCATCACGGTAACGCATGAAAGCCGTAGGGTGGGCACCCCGTGCCCACCGAATGCGCGCATCAAGGTAACGCATGGTGGGCAAGGGTTGTCCACCCCGCACCCATCATTCGGGCGTTCCGCGTTCAGTTCGTCCGGCGTCGGTTCGGATACACCAGGGCGCGCACGGCGATCTCGGCCGGCACGCCCATGGCCGCCAGGAATTCGGCGGCCCGCTGCAGGCCCAGCGTGGGGACCGATGCCACGGCCTGGTTGACGAGGTCGCGCGTGCGCATGTCGGTGCGCGGCCTGCGTTCCGCCAGCGTTGCGGCGGCGGAGTCGATATTCATTTCAGTCATCATCGTCATACTCGGTAAGTAGTATTGCTAAAGAGTCACCGGGTATTGTAGAAGAACGATGTACGTTAGGCTATAAGTAATTGCACCAATTATTGCAGTTGGGGCAAATAGTTAAAGCAGATTCTAGATTCCGCATGCGGCGGCCGTCTGCGGCTCGTCTTCCGGGGCCGCCAGGCCGCGCCGCTGGCGCAGCAATTGCTCGAATTCGTGGGCTGGCAGCGGCTTCGAGAAATAATAGCCCTGCATTTCGTCGCAGCCCTGGTGGCGCAGGTAATCGAGCTGTTCCGCCGTCTCCACGCCCTCGGCGATCACGGACAGGCGCAGGTTGTGCGCCAGCGCGATGATCGAGGCGACGATGGCCGCGTCGTTGGCGTCGTGCGTGATGTCGTTGACGAACGAGCGGTCGATCTTGAGCACGTCGATGGGGAAGCGCGACAGGTAGGAGAAGCTGGAATAGCCCGTGCCGAAGTCGTCGATCGACAGGTTGACGCCCAGCGACTTCATGCGGTGCAACAATTCCACGGCCGGGGTGACGTCGCTCATGAACAGGCTCTCGGTCAGTTCCAGTTCCAGGCAGGACGGCTCCAGGCCCGTGTCGTTGAGGACGGCTTCGATGCCCGGCACGAGGTCGGCGGCGCTGAACTGGCGCGCCGACAGGTTCACGGCCACGCGCAGCTTGCCGAGCCCCGCATCCTGCCAGGCCTTGTTCTGGGCGCACGCGGTGCGCATGACCCAGGCGCCGATCGGCACGATCAGGCCGGTGTCCTCGGCCACGCCGACGAAGCGCGACGGCGGCACCATGCCCAGCTCCGGGTGCTTCCAGCGGATCAGCGCTTCCATGCCGACGATGCGGCCCGTCTGCAGGTCGACCTGCGGCTGGTAGTGCAGCACGAACTCGTTGCGTTCGAGGGCGTTGCGCAGCGCGCTTTCGATGCGCACGCGCTCCAGCGATTCCTCGTTCATGGCCGGCGTATAGAACTGGAAATTGTTGCGGCCCAGCTTCTTGGCGCGGTACATGGCGATGTCCGCGTGCTCGATCAGGTTCTCGGCCGGCGTGCCGTCGCTCGGGAAGGCGGCCACGCCGATGCTGCAGGTGACGAAGAATTCCTTGGGGCCCAGCATGACGGGCTGCGCCACGGAATCCATCACGCGCTGCACGATGTCGGGCGTGAGCGGCTGGTCCGAGTGCTCGGACAGGATCACGACGAATTCATCGCCGGACAGGCGCGCCACCGTGTCGGTGTCGCGCAGCGACGAGCGCAGGCGCGCCGCGACCGTCATCAGGAGGACGTCGCCGGCCTTGTGGCCCATGCTGTCGTTGACGAACTTGAAGCGATCCAGGTCGATCAGCATCACCCACACCGGATGGCCGCTGCGGGTCGCGTAGGCGACGGCCTGGCTCAGGCGGTCCTGCAGCAGCGAACGGTTGGGCAGGCCCGTCAGCACGTCGTGCTGGGCCACGTGGTGCACGCGCTGCTCGGTGACCTTGCGCGCGGTGATGTCGCTGCCCGTGCCGCGGTAGCCGGTGAAGCCGCCCGTCTCGTCGAAGACCGGCTGGCCGTTGATGCAGAACCAGCGTTCCTCGCCGTTGTCGTCGACGACGCGGTATTCGAGGTTGCGGAACGGCTCGTGCGCTTCCAGCGTGGCGACGTGGTCGCGGCCCAGTTCCGTGTCCGCCAGCGCGGGCACGTAGTCCCAGCGCCGGCGGCCGAGCACGCGCTCGGTGCCGATGCCGGATTTTTCCGTGAAGTCGCCGGTGACGTGCGTGAAGCGGAACTGCTCGTCCTGTTCCCAGTACCAGTCGGACGACATGGCGACCAGCTGGCGGAAGCGCTGCTCGCTCTCCTGCAGGGCTTTTTCCGTGCGCTTGCGCGCGAGGACGTCGTCGATCAGGCGCTGGTTGGTGAGCTTCAGGTCGGCCGTGCGTTCGCGCACCAGTTCCTGGACCTTGCGCGTGCGCTGGCCGGCGGCCTGCACGAAGGCGGTCAGGAGCAGCGTCGACAGCGCGCCGCCGGCCAGCAGCAGGGTCGAGCCGAGATGGTCGGCCAGCCACGCGGAGGGCGCGGCGATGGCTTCCACCGTCCACGACTGGCCGCCGACCGTGAAGGTGTTCACGGCGCGCCCCGTGTAGCCGGCCGACAGCAGCGCGACAGGCGGCGTCGACGGCGCCGCGTCGCGGGTGGCGTAGACGAGGTGGGCCGGATCGGCGCGGCCGCCGCCGTAGAACCTGAGCTGGATGCCGTGGTCGTCCAGCAGGCCGGCCCGTGCCAGCGCGGCGTTGACGAGCGTCGGGATCGAGATCACGGCGGCCGTGTCGCCCAGCAGGCGGCCGCCCTGGGCATACACGGGCATCAGCACTTCGAAGCTGGGCGCGCCGGGCGCCTGCGCGATCTGCAGCAGGCCGGTGAGGGCGGCGCGGCCGCTCGCCTGCGCGCGCGCGAGGGTGTCCATCACTTGCCGGTTCTGGCTGACGTCGAGGCCGAGGGCCGCTTCGTTGCCCTGCATCGGTTCGAGGTAGTCGACGACGTGGTAGCGCGAACGCTCCGGCGCCCGCGTCCGCGCCGCGCCGTGCATCTCGCGCAGCACGAGGTCCGGCTGGAACTGGCGCAGGTCCGCTTCGAACGCGGCCCGCTCGCCGGCCTGCACGACGCGGTGGAAGTTGAAGGCGCGGATGTACGGGTTACGCTGGAGCAGCGGCGTCGTGAAATCGTGGAATTGCGCGCGCGTGACCGGCTGGACCGTCGTGAACAGCTGGTTGGTGACGTTCAGGACTTCGACGGCTTCGTCCATGCCCTGGCGCAGCGCGGCGACGCGCACGCCCGTGCCCTGTTCGAAAGCCAGCGCCTTGTTGTCGTATTCGAGGCGGCTGACGGCGACCGTCAGCACTGCGGTTGCGATCAGGCCGCCCCCCAGGGTGAGGCCTGCTGCGAGCGTGAGCGAAAACGGCAGTCGGCGACGCGACATCCAGTGATCCCTATGCATGTAAGATGGGTGCTTGCCTGAAGGCATGAATTGAGGGGCTAGTTTGTCACAGAAACTCTAGTTTCCGCAAACAAATTGTCACAGACGGATGCGTACCGGCCGAAGATGTGGCGGGGCCAAAACAGATCGCGATGCGATCCGGGCAAGGATGAATCTTATGGCTAGCCGGTTCAATAATCCGGGGCCCAGGCCGCGCCGGCGCGCATACCGGGCAACGCGCCGCGCGACCGCGGCGTCCGGGGCGTGCACGGCGTACACGATGCGGTTATTGCCCGCGACCTTGTCGAACCAGCAGGTGTGGCCGTCGAATACGGTGTCCAGCGCATCCATCACGTCGGGGTAGCGCGGGTCGTACGTGAACACATTGGCCACCAGCACGCCGCCGGGCCGCAACGCACGCCGGCAGTCGGTGTAGAAGGGCGCGTTGGCCAGGCACGGCGGCAGTCCGCGCGCGTCGAAGCCGTCCGCGAGCAGCACG
This sequence comes from Massilia sp. Root335, assembly GCF_001425685.1. Lineage (GTDB taxonomy): Bacteria > Pseudomonadota > Gammaproteobacteria > Burkholderiales > Burkholderiaceae_D > Telluria > Telluria luteola. The sequence goes on from NZ_LMCY01000062.1 coordinate 83,708, forward strand.
TCGGCCGTGGCGGGATGCGCGGCCAGCCAGTCGCAAGCGTCGGCGTGGACGACCGTGAAGCGGTCGCTGTCGGGCGGCACGTGGAAGGCGTCGCGCAGGGCGATCACGTCGGCGCGCAATTCGATGACGGTGATGCGCGCGCCGGGGAAGTGGCGGTGGCAGAACTTGGCCAGCGATCCGCCGCCCAGACCGACCATCACGATATGGCGCGGCCGCGGCCGGAACAGCACGAAGCCCATCATCGCGCGCTGGTAGGCCAGCGCGAGGGCGTCGGGGCGCGCCAGCAGCATCTCGCTCTGGATGTCGCCGGGGGCGAATTCCAGCGTGCGCCGGCCGCGGCGCGTACGTACGAGCGGCGGGGCGGGCGGGAACGGATGGGACGGGTCGTCGCGGTGCGGCATCGTGCCGAGTATACGTGAAATCGATATCGGCCCCGCCTCTCCACGGCGTAACTTGTTGCGTACGATGGGTTTCTGATAAGCTGGCCGTTGCAGCCCAAGCGGAGACCTCATGTTCCTGGACCACCCGACCATTACCGCCACCAACAGCCAGACCGAGCCGGACCGCATCGAGCGCCTGGACCGTGTCTACGGCTACGCGATGGCGTTGGCGGACGTGGACGGCAACCCGGCTTTCGTCGAAAAACTGACCCAGATCCACGACCACAAGGGCACCCTGATCGTGTTCTGGCACGAGCCGCCCACCGAGGCCGAACGCGACTACTGGGCGCGCGCCTGGGCCAGCCGCGTCGGCGACGGCACGACCGCGGTCGTGCACGAATTCTGAGGTGCCGATGGATTCCACCACGATGGTACTGGCGCTGGCACTCGGCAATCTCACGCTGTGCGCGACCCTGTTTTTCTTCGAGCAATCCAGCCACAAGCGGCCCACGCTGCCGACCTGGGGCTGGTCGCGCCTGTACCAGGCCGGCGGCTGGCTGCTGCTGGCGATCGGCGCCACCGGCGTCATGCCGGAAGGGCTCGCGCTGCCCATCGGCTACGCGCTCGTGTTCGCCGGCGTCGCCTGGGAATCGGGCGCGGCGTGGGAGCGCGCCGGCCGGTTGCGCTGGCGCCGCGCCACCGCGCCCGTGCTGGCGCTGGCCGTCCTCGCCTTCCTGCTGTGCTGGCTGATCGACCCGATCGGCCTGCGCGCCGTGGCCGCGTCGCTGATCCTGGCGGCCGGCTACCTGTCCGTGGCCGCGGCGCTGGCGCGCGGCTGGGTGCAAGCGTCGATGCTGCAACGCTTCCTCGCGCTGGCCACAGGCCTGCTGGCCATCGTCGTCGGCGCGCGCGGCGCCCTCGTACTGCTGGCGCCGGCGGGCTGGGGCTGGATGACGAACGATATGTTGCGCCAGTTCCACTCGGGCGCGCTGTACCTGCTGGCGCTGCTGGGCGGTTTCGGCTGGCTGCTGCTGGGCCGCGAGCGCGAACAGGCCGAGCTGGCGCGGCTGGAAGTGGTCGATCCGCTCACGGACGTGCCCAACCGGCGCGGCTTCTTCCGCCTGCTGTCGCCGTGGATGGCGCTGGCGCGCCGTCCGGGCCAGCCGACGGCCCTCGTCGTGTTCGACCTCGACCAGTTCAAGCGCATCAACGACAGCTACGGCCACCCGGCCGGCGACGTCGTCCTGGCCCACCTGGCCGCGATCTGCAAGCGCCACCTGCGCGACAGCGACCAGCTGGGCCGCCTGGTGGGCGTCGAATTCGCGATCCTGCTGCCGCGCACCAGCCTCGACGACGCCACCATGGTCGCCGAGCGCATGCGCGCCGCGATCGCAGGCGAGCGCGTCAAGACCGAACGCGCGATGATTTCCCTGACGGCCAGCTTCGGCGTCACGACGATCCGCCCGGACGACAGTACCGTCACCCTGCTGGCCCGCGCCGACGAGGCGTTGCGTGTGGCCAAGAAGGCGGGGCGCGACCGGGTCGAAGTGGCGGCGTCCGCGTTGGCGCCGGTCGAGGAATGAACACCGCCGGGCCAGTGCGCGCACACACGGACGTGTCCGCCATGGCGCCGTCGTCCCGCATGCCTTATGATGATACGATCAACGATGCTCCTGTCATCGATCCGTCATCCAGCCCCGCTATCGTGGCGCCGTTTTCGACTTCGGAGTCTGCATGAGCACCACATCTCCCATCCACGCCGCACTCGTCCTTGGCTCCGACAGCTTCCGCCTGCTCGTCGGCGCCGTCGAGGACGGCACCCTGCGTCCCCTCGACAGTTTTCATGCACCGCTGCGCCTGGCCGCCGCGCTGGACGCGCAGGGCTGCCTGAGTCCCGAGGCGATGCACGCCGCGTTCGATTGCCTGCGCGCGATCCGCGCGCGGCTGAACGACCATGCGCTGGCCGCCGTGCGCGTCGTCGCCACGTCGACCCTGCGCATGGCCCGCAACAGCCACCTGTTCCTGCCGGCCGCGCAGCAACTGCTCGGGCATCCCGTCCAGGTGCTGTCCGGCGAGGAAGAGGCGGTCCTGACCTATCTCGGCGTGGCCGACGGCGCGGCTGCCGACGGCGATGCCGCGCGCACGCTGGTGCTGGGCATCGGCGGCGGCTCGACCCAGCTGGCGCTCGGCAGCGGGCGCCGCGTGCAGAAGGTCGCGTCGCTGGGCCTGGGCACGTCGCGCCTGGCGCTGACGTTCTTCGGCGGCGGGCGCATCGACGCGGTGTCGTTCGCGGCCGCGATCGCATCCACCCGCGCCAAGCTGGGCGACGAGGCGCCCGCGTTCGGACCGGGGCGGCGCGACCGCGCGTGCGGCGCGTCCGGCACGATCCACACGCTGGCCCGGCTGCTCGTCGACAACGGACTGGCCGGCCCCATCACGCGCGGCCGGCTGGAAACGCTCGCCGCGCGCGCGCTCGACCAGGGCGGCGGCGGGGCGCCGCTGGCGGGTCTCGGCCACCTGCGCCTGCGCGACGTGACGGCGGCGCTGGCGATCCTGCTGGGCCTCATGGAAGAGCTGGAGATCGAGGAACTGGACGTGCCCAAGACGGGGCTGCGGGCCGGCGTGCTGGCCGAATTGCGCCACGGCCGCGCGGCGCTGGCGGCGTGACGGACGGCATGCCGGTGTCCGGCAAGGTCTGGCATACTGTTGTCTGTTTTTAATCATTGTTGCCGCCGCCCTTGCTTCCCATGCCGCGTTTTGTTCGCTACGGATTGATCGCCTGCTGTGTCGCCGCCGGCGCGCCGTTGTTCGCGGCGGGGCCGACCGTACCGCTGTGCTTCGAACGCCAGGAGGTGCTGCCGTGGCGCACCCTGGACGGCGGCGGCCTCAACTTCGAACTGCTGGGCGAGGTGGCGCGGCGCCTCGGCATCGCGTTCGATTACCAGAGCATGCCGTGGAAGCGCTGCCTCGCGCAGGTCAAGGCGAACCAGGTCAGCGGCGCGTTCGCCGTCAGCTTCAGCCGCGAGCGCGAGGCGCTGGGCGTGTATCCCGGCCCGCACGGGCAGGCGGGCGGCGCCGCCGGCCAGGCCGATCCGGACAAGCGCATGCACGTCGACCGCTACGTGCTCGTGCGGCGCAAGGGCGGCCGCGTCGACTGGGACGGCAGGCGCTTCGCCAACGTCGACGGCCGCATCGGATTCCAGCTCGGCTACTCCGTCGGCGACTTCCTGCGCGCCCAGAACGTGCCGGTGGACGAGGGCAGCCAGCAGGCCGACGAACTGTTGCAGAAGCTGCTCGCCGGCCGCCTCGTGGCGGCGGCCCTCGGCGGCGGCGACGCCGTGCGCCTGATGCACACGCCGTACGCGCAAGACATCGAAGTGCTGCCCGTGCCGCTGGTCGAAAAGCCGTACTACCTGATCCTGTCGCACGCGTTCGTCGCGCAGCATCCCGGCCTGGCCGCGCGCATCTGGAACACGATCGAACAGGTGCGCACGAGCCCCGCCTACCGCCGCCGCGAGCGCGAGCTGGCCGGCCAGCAGGGAGCCGCCCATTAATCCCGCGCCGACCGCCGGCACCGGGCGTCCGCGCGCGCGCTTGCGCGACCTCGTGCGCGGCCTGGCCGACAGCTGGCGCCAGAACATCGTGTTCCGGCTCGGCGCCGGCATCGTGCTGGCGGTCGTGCTGTCCACCGGCGTCTATACGACCTACGTGATGCATACACTGCAGATCGAGGCCGACCAGCACCTGCACGAGCGCGTGGACCGCCAGGCATCGGTGCTGTCGCATGCGCTGGCGCGGCCGCTGTTCGACATCAACAGCGCGGCCGTGGCGTCCGTCGTCGATTCGCTGGGCGCCACGCCGGAAGTGACGATGCTGCGCGTGCTGGCGCCGAACGGCACGGTGCTGGCCGCGCTGGGCGCCGGCGACGACGAGATCGGGGCCATCCACGTCGGCCGCAAGATCGCCTACCACGACGGCAACCGCGACTACCAGGTCGGCAGCATCGAGCTGGCGTTCTCGCGGCGCCAGGTCGACGACGACCTGCGCCAGCAGATCATGCACACGGTGATGGCCAATTTCGTGCTCACGCTGGCCATCGTCGGCTGCGTGCTGCTGATCGGGCGGCGCATGACGCAGCCGTTCGCCGACATCCAGGAAGCGCTGGAAAAGCTGGCGCGCGGCGAGACCGACATCCACCTGTCCGGCATCGGCCGGCGCGACCAGATCGGCCGCCTGTCGTCCGCCGTGCGCAGCTTCCGCGACACGTTGACCCGGCTGCGGCGCGCCGAGCAGGTGACCAATGGCCTGCTGCGCGAAAAGAGCATCATCGAGCAGCAGCTGCGCGACCTGAACGAAGACCTCGAGCAGAAGATCGCCGTGCGCACGCGCGAGCTCGTCGACTCCATGCGCGTGGCCCAGGGCAGCCAGGCCAAGCTGCAGGCCATCGTCGACACGGCGCTGGACGCCGTCGTGCGCATGGACCGCCAGGGCCGCATCGTCGGCTGGAACGCGCAGGCCGAAAAGATCTTCGGCTGGAAAGGCGAGGAAGTGCTCGGCCGCGACCTCGACGAATGCATCGTCCCCGAACGCCACCGCGCCGCCCACCGCAACGGCCTCGCGCGCTATGAACGCAGCGGCGTGGGCGGGGTGCTGGACAGCCGCATCGAGACGTATGCGCTGCGCCGCGACGGCGGCGAATTCCCGATCGAGCTGGCCATCACGCGCGTGCAGCTGGCCACCAGCGACGACCATGAGTTCTGCTCGTTCATCCGCGACATCTCGGAGCGGCGCGAGCGCGAGCAGTCGCTCGTCGCCGCCAACGTGCGGGCGGAAGCGGCGAACGTCGCCAAGTCCGAGTTCCTGGCCAATATGAGCCACGAGATCCGCACGCCGATGAGCGCGATCATCGGCATGGCCTATCTGGCGCTGCGCACGGAACTCTCGCCCAAGCAGCAGGATTACGTCGGCAAGATCCACCGCGCCGCGCTGTCGCTGCTGGGGATCATCAACGACATCCTCGACTTTTCCAAGATCGAGGCGGGCAAGCTGGACGTCGAGCACATCCCGTTCTGCCTGGACGACGTGCTCGCGAACGTGGCCAGCGTGACGAGCCAGAAGGCGGCCGACAAGCACCTCGAATACCTGTTCCACGTCCCGCACGCGATCCCGCGCATGCTCGTGGGCGACCCGCTGCGCCTGGGGCAGGTCCTCATCAACCTCGTCAACAATGCCGTCAAGTTCACGCCGGCGGGCGAGCTGGAATTGTCGTGCATGCGGCTCGACGATCCGGCCGACCGGTTCCGCAGCGATTACGCGACCCTGCGCTTCGCCGTGCGCGACACGGGCATCGGCATGAACGAGCAGCAGCAGGGCAAGCTGTTCCGCGCGTTCAGCCAGGCCAACGGCAGCACGACGCGCGAATACGGCGGCACGGGCCTGGGCCTGTCGATCTCGCAGCAGCTGGTGGGCCTGATGGGCGGTCGCATCGTCGTCGACAGCAGCCCCGGAAAAGGCTCGACGTTCCACTTCGACCTCGAGTTCCCGCTGTCCGGCGAACCGGAACGCGTGGCCGTCGCGCCGCCGGAACTGGACGGCGCGCGCCTGCTGCTCGTCGACGACAGCGAGGTCGCGCGCGAGATCATGAGCGAAGCCCTGCAGGCGCTGCCGCTGCGCGTCGACCTGGCCGCCAGCGGCGCCGAGGCGGAAAGCGCCTTGCTCGCGGCCGACGCGGCCGGCGACCCGTACAGCGTCGTGCTGACCGACTGGCAGATGCCGGGCATGAACGGCATCGAGCTGGCGCGCCGCATCGCCGGCAATCCGGCGCTGCGCCAGCCGCCGTCGACCGTGCTCGTGACGGCGTTCGGCCGCGAGGAAGTGCAGAAAGAGGCCGAGGCGGCGGGCATCCGCGGCTTCCTGTGCAAGCCGATCGGACAGTCGGCGCTCGTCGACACGCTCGTCGCCCTGTTCGCGCCGCCGCGCGCGCCGCATGCCCACAGCCGCAGGAGCGGCAAATTCGGCCCGCCCGCCGATCGCGCGGCGCGCGTGCTGCTCGTCGAGGACAACCAGGTCAACCAGCAGATCGCGCTCGAACTGCTGCAGGGGCAGGGCTTCGTCGTGGACGTCGCCGCCAACGGCATCGAGGCGCTCACCATGCTGCGCGAAGGTGGCCCGCAGGCCTACGACCTCGTGCTGATGGACCTGGAGATGCCGCAGCTGGACGGCCACGCGGCCACCGTCGAACTGCGCAAGGATGCGCGCTTCGATGCGTTGCCGATCGTGGCCATGACGGCGCATGCGCTGGCCGAGATCCGCGAACGCTGCCTGCGCGAAGGGATGCAGGACTACATCACCAAGCCGGTCGAGCCGGAGAAGCTGTACGCCACCCTGGCGCGCTGGATCGGCCAGGCCGTGCCGCCGCCGCTGCCGGCCGGGGACGCCGTCGCGCCGGACGGCCCAACGCTGCCGGGGCTGTCGAACGCGTCCGGCATCGACTCCGCGTACGGCCTGCGCCACGTGGCCGGCAACGTCGCGCTGTACGTGCAGCTGCTGGACCGCTTCCGCGCCGCCCAGCGCGACGCCGGCGCGGAGATCCGCGCCGACTACGAGGCGGGTCGGTTGCGCCAGGCGGCCGCGCGTGCGCACCTGTTGCGCGGCGTGGCCGGCAACATCGGCGCGCGCGAGCTGCAGACGCTCGCGCAGGCGGTGGAAGAGGGCCTGGCGTTGTCGTCGCCCGACCGCGCCCGCGCGGCGTCCGGCGTGCGCGCGCTGGAAGCCGCCGTGGAAGCGACGATGGAATCGCTCGACCGCTACTTCGCCCACGCGGCCGTGCCGCCCGAGCCCGCGGCGCCTGAGGCGTCCGCGGCGGACGGCGCTGCCGGCGCCGACGCGCTCGACGCCGCCGCCCAGCTCGACCAGCTGCTGGCCGAATACTCGGGCGACGCCATCGATTACTTCGAGACGGTGCGCGCCCTGCTCGCGGGCGTCCTCGACGGCGAGCGGATGGCACGCCTGGCGCAGCACCTGTCCCGTTACGAATTCGAAGAGGCGCGCCGGCTGCTGCCGCAGGCGGCCGCCGCAACCCGCCCCGATACCGCGGAAACCTGATGAATATTGCAGCCACCGGACACCCCGGCAACAACGACAAGCCGACCATCCTGATCGTCGACGACACGCCCGACAACATCATGCTGCTGTCGCGCCTCCTCAAGGACAGGTACAACACGAAGGTCGCCAACAACGGCACCCTGGCGCTGCAGATCGCCCAGTCCACGCCGGGCCTGGACCTGATCCTGCTCGACGTCATGATGCCCGGCCTGGACGGCTACGAAACGTGCCGCCAGCTGAAAGCCAATCCCGTCACGGCCGGCATCCCGGTCATCTTCCTGACGGCGAAGAACCAGGTCGAGGACGAGGCGATGGGCCTGTCGCTGGGCGCCGTCGACTACATCGCCAAGCCGGTCAGTCCGCCGATCCTGTTTGCCCGCGTGGCCACCCAGTTGACGCTGCTCGATGCGCGCCGCCAGCTGCAGGCGCACAACGAGAACCTGGAAAAGCTCGTGCAGGACCGCACCGCGCAGCTCGCGCTGATGCAGGAGGCGATCATCATGGCGATGGGGACGCTGGCGGAGACGCGCGACAACACGGCGGTGGCGAAGGGCGACAATCACATCCGCCGCACGCAGAACTATGTGCGCGCGCTGGCGCAGCACCTGCAGCGCCATCCGCGCTTCGCGGCCGAACTCAGCGACGAGAACATCGAACTGCTGTACCGCTCGGCGCCGCTGCACGACATCGGCAAGGTCGGCATCCCGGACCGCATCCTGCTCAAGCCCGGCCTGCTCGACCGCGAGGAATTCGAGGTCATGAAGCTGCACGCCGTGTACGGCCGCGACACCATCATGCTCGTCGAGAAGCACGTCGGCGGCACCAACGGCTTTTTGATGTTCGCGCGCGAGATCGCCCATTCGCACCAGGAAAAGTGGGACGGCTCCGGCTACCCCGACCGCCTGGCCGGCGAGCAGATCCCGCTGTCGGCGCGCCTGATGGCCGTGGCCGACGTGTACGACGCGCTGATCTCGCGCCGCGCGTACAAGCCCGCGTTCACGCACCGGCAGGCGCTGGACGTGATGCGCAAGGGCCGCGGCACGCATTTCGATCCGGACGTGCTCGACGCGTTCTTCGAGATCGAGGACCGGTTCGCCGCCATCGCCGCCGAATTCCGTGATGCCGACGCGTAATCCGGGCCGCGCCCTTCCGCGCACGGGCCGAATGATATATATTGTTTGGCTTGTTTGAGGAAGGAGGTCCCGATGGCGAGGACGACGACGGCCAGGACGGCCGCGAAGACCGCGGTGAAGTCCGCCGTGAAGGCTGCAGTAAAAACCGCCGTGAAGCCGGCCGCGAAGAAGGCCGCAGTCGCGAAAACGGCCGCCGCGAAGACGGGGCCGGCAAAGACGCCCGTGAAAACGGCCGCGGCGAAAACGAAAACGAAGGCGGCGCCGGCGAAGACGACGCGCGCGAAGGCAGCCGATCCGGCCACGGTGGCCCGGCAGGCCGCACGCGCCATCGCCGTGCCCGCGCCCGCGAACGGCGCGCGCACGAAGCGTGCACCCGCGGCGGCAGCGGCGACGCCGGCCGCGCGCCCGCGCCTCGTGCGCGACAGCTTCACGATGCCCGAGCAGGAATACGCCGTGCTCGGCGCCGTCAAGCAGGCCTGCCTCAAGGCCGGCCTCGACGTCAAGAAGAGCGAACTGCTGCGCATCGGCGTGGCGCTGCTCGGCCGGCTCGACATGGCGGCCGTGCGCGCCGTGCTCGCCAGCCTGCCGCAGCTCAAGACCGGACGCCCGCCGGGCGAGTGACCCGCCCGTGGCGGGGCGCCGCGCGGCGCTCAGTGATGGGTCGGCGGCGGCGTCTCGGTGCGGGCTTCGGCCGTCAATTCCTTCAGCTCGCGGATCGGGATATTCGACTTCTCGTGCATCCGCAGCAGGATCGTCGCCCCGACGTTCAGCTTGCGGTGCCGGATCTTGCTGATGATGGGCGGCTGGACCTCCAGGACGCGGCACAGTTCCGCGTCGTTCTTCAGCTGCATTCGTTGGATCAAGGTGTCGAGTAATTTGTTCGGAACAAAACTCGACGGCTCCATGGCCCGGGCGCGATGCATCGCCTCGAGCAACTCTTGTTTTTTCTGCCGTACGCTCATGAACTCCTCCGCATGGGAAATTGTTCAAGACAGATCGACTGTTTTGGAGAGTTGCGGTTCCGCTCGGCTCTTGCCCCGTCCGAATGGAATCCAGCCCGACCGTTTCGTTTTGCTGACTTATGCCTGGTGGGTTTGTTGGAATGCTACTACGGAGTTGACAAATCCGACGCACTGTTCATGACTAAAACGCTATAACACGCATCTTTCTTGCGGGAACTTACGTTATTTCAAGCCGGAACGCGTCAGAACGAAGGTGCGGTCGGCCATGGCGGCCGCCGCGTGTGAATGGGTGACCATGATCGCGCCCGCGCCGCTGGCCTTGATCTCGGCGCGCAGCAGGCGCAGGATGCCGTCGGCCGTTTCGGGGTCGAGGTTGCCGGTCGGCTCGTCCGCCAGCAGCAGTGCGGGGCGGTGCACGAGGGCGCGCGCGATGGCCACCCGCTGCAGCTCGCCGCCCGACAACTGGCGCGGGAAGTCGGCGCCGCGCCCGGCCAGGCCGACCGCGTCCAGCATCTGCATGGCGCGCGCCGGGTCCGGACTGCCGTTCAACAGCAGCGGCAGCGCGACGTTCTGTGCGAGCGTCAGGTGCGGCAGCACGTGGAAGGCCTGGAAAATGAACCCCATGCGCGTGCGCCGCAGCCGCGTGGCGGCGTCGTCGTCCAGCGCGGTCATGGGCGTGCCGTCGACGCGGACCTCGCCGCCGTCCGGCGTGTCGAGCCCGGCGATCAGGTTCAGCAGCGTGGACTTGCCCACCCCCGATTCGCCCATGATCGCGACGAACTCGCCCGGTTCGAAGCGGTGCGAGAGGGCCGCCAGCACGGTGCGGCCGCCATAGGATTTGCTGAGGTTGACGAGTTCGAGCATGGATCGCCGTGTTGGCAAAACCGCTACTCTAGCACGCGCGGGCGGCGGCCCGTTCAGTCGTCACGCATGCGCGTGCGGAATCCCGGAATCGCGTATCATGGCCGGAACGGCAACATTCCAGCCGGCCGCGCGGTGCGGCCGCACCACCGAGGACGCCCCGATGCTGAACGCCACATCGCCCGCAGTGCCCGCAGCAAACGATGGATTGCATGTACCCGCCGAACTGGACGAGAGCTTGCGCGCCCGCCAGGCCTGGATCTCGCCCAAATTCCTGTACGATCCGCTCGGCTCGAAACTGTTCGAGGCGATCTGCGAACTGCCCGAGTACTATCCCACGCGGACGGAAGCCGGCATCTTCGACCTGCACGGCGCCGAGATCGCGCGCACGGTCGGCACGGGCGCCACCCTGATCGACCTCGGCGCCGGCAATTGCGCCAAGGCCGCGGGCCTGTTTCCGCTGCTGCAGCCGCGGCAGTACGTCCCCGTCGACATCTCCGCTGAATTCCTGCACGACGCCGTGGAGCGCCTGCACCAGCGCTTCCGCCACATCGAGATGCGGCCGCTCGGCATGGATTTCTCCGCCAGCCTGGAACTGCCCGACGTCGTGCGCGAGGAACGCCGCCTGTTCTTCTATCCCGGTTCGTCGATCGGCAATTTCACGCCGGAGGAGGCCCACGATTTCCTGCAGCGCGTGCACGCGCAGTGCGGGCGCGACGGCGGCCTGCTGATCGGCGTCGACCTCGCCAAGGACCACGCCGTGCTGGACGCCGCCTACGACGACGCGCTGGGCGTGACGGCCGCGTTCAACCTCAACGTGCTGCGCCACGTGAACCGCCTGCTGGACGCCGACTTCGACATCCGCCAGTGGCGCCACCGCGGCTTCTACAACCCGGCCCAGGGCCGCGTCGAGATGCACCTGGAAGCGCGCAGCGCGCAGCAGGTGACGTGGCGCGGCGGCAGCCGCCGGTTCGCGGCGGGCGAGTCGATCCACACCGAGAACAGCTACAAATACCGCCAGAGCGACGCCGTCGGCATGCTCGGCCAGGCCGGCTTCGCGGCCACGCGCGTCTGGACCGACCCGCGCCAGTGGTTCGCCGTGATCTACGCGCGCGCCCTGCCGCACTGAAGGAGCGGACATGGGTGCCTCCGAACACGACCTGTCCACCACGTTCGCCCATGTGCGGCAACGCTCGCTGCACCTGGCCGAACCGCTGACGCCCGAGGACTGCTGTGCGCAATCGATGCCGGACGCCAGCCCCGTCAAATGGCACCTCGCGCACACGACGTGGTTCTTCGAGACCTTCATCCTGGAGCCGCGCGAACCCGGATTCCGCGCGCACGACCCGGCCTTCCGCGTGCTGTTCAATTCGTACTACAACGGCGTCGGCGCGAAGCACCCGCGGGCGCAGCGCGGCCTGCTGACGCGGCCGGCGCTGGCCGAGGTGCTGGCCTACCGCAGCGCCGTCGACGCGCGCATGCAGCGCCTGCTGGCGTCCGCGCGCGGCGACGGCGCGCTCGCGGCGCTGGTGGAACTGGGCCTGCAGCACGAGCAGCAGCACCAGGAACTGATCCTCACGGACGTCAAGCACCTGCTGTCGACGAACCCCTTGTACCCGCCCTATGTCGATTCGCCGCTGCCCGCATCCGGCCCCGTCGAGCCGCTGGCCTGGATCGACTTCGACGGCGGCCTGGCCGAGATCGGCCACGCCGGACCGGGCTTCGCCTTCGACAACGAAAGCCCGCGCCACCGCCAGTACCTGGCGCCGTTCGCGCTGGCGTCGCGCCTCGTGACGAACGGCGAATACCTCGAATTCGTCGAGGCGGGCGGCTACCGCGATCCGTCGCTGTGGCTGTCGGACGGCTGGGACCAGGTCGCGAACGGGACGATCGCCGCGCCGCTGTACTGGTTGAACGACGACGGGCGCCCGCGCGAATTCACGCTGCACGGCCTGCAACCGCTGGACCCGGCGCGGCCCGTCACGCACGTGTCGCTGTACGAGGCCGACGCGTACGCGCGCTGGCGCGGCGCGCGCCTGCCCACCGAAGCGGAATGGGAATTCGCGGCGCGCGACGCGGCGCTGACCTGCGGCGACCTGCATCCGCGCGCGGCCGGCAGTCCGGGCCTCGCGCAGATGTTCGGCGAATGCTGGCAGTGGACGGCCAGCAGCTACGCGCCGTATCCCGGCTTCACCCCGGCCGCGGGCGCGATCGGCGAGTACAACGGCAAGTTCATGGTGAACCAGTACGTGCTGCGCGGCGCGTCGTGCGCGACGCCGCACGGCCATGCGCGCGCCAGCTACCGCAATTTCTTCCCGGCCGGCGCGCGCTGGCAGTTCAGCGGCATCAGGCTCGCGCGATGAAGCCCGCGCACGGTCTGCGCCTGCGCGTGCTGAACCGGCGCGCCAATGCGTGGATCGTCGCGCATCCGCTCGATTTCGTCCTGCAGTGCATGCGCGCATTCCGCGCCAACCAGGGCCTGCTGCTGGCGGGCGCCGTCGCCTATTACGCGCTGCTGTCGATCGTGCCGTTCCTGATGCTGGTGGTCGTCGTGCTGTCGCACTTCATCGACCAGGTCGACCTGCTGCTCACCCTGCGCCGCTACCTCGAATTGATCGTGCCCGGGCAATCCGGCCCGATGGTGGAAGAGGTCGCGCACTTCCTCGACACGCGCGACCTGATCACGTGGGTGCTCGGCTTCACGATGCTGTTCTTCAGCTCCCTCGCGTTCACCGTGCTGGAAAACGCGATGAGCGTGATCTTCGTGCACCGCGTGGCCGTGCGCCGCCGCCACTTCCTCGTGTCGGCCGTGCTCCCGTACTGCTACATCCTCGCCCTCGGCTTCGGCGTGATGATCGTGACGCTCGTCGCCGGGACCCTGCAGGTGATCGGCTCGGAGAGCGTGGAACTGTTCGGCCACACGTGGTCGCTGCACGGCGTGTCGGGCGCGCTGCTGTACCTGCTCGGGCTCGCGGGCGAGATCCTCGTGCTCACGTCGATCTACCTCGTGATGCCGGTGGGGCGGCTGTCGCTGTCGCATGCGCTGGTCGGCGGCGTGACGGCGGCGCTGCTGTGGGAAATCGCGCGCCACGTGCTCGTGTGGTACTTCACCACGCTGTCCAAGGTGAACGTCGTGTACGGCTCGATGAGCACCGCGATCGTCGTCATGTTCAGCCTCGAGATCGCGGCCAGCCTGCTGCTGTTCGGCGCCCAGGTGATCGCCGAGTACGAGCGCGTCGGGCAGAAGGGGCAGGGCGCCGCGCCGCAGCCGTTGCGCACGGCGCCGTAATGGCCAATATCGTATTCTGCTGGGAGCTCGGCGCCGCCCTGGGCCACGCCGGCCGCCTGAAAGCCCTCGCGCAGCCGCTGCGCGCGCGCGGGCACGCGATCGCCTTCGTGCTGCGCGACCTCGTGCACACGCGCCGCCTGCTGGCCGACGTCGACGTTCCGGTCTACCAGGCGCCCCTGTGGCTGCACCGCGTGGACGGCCTGCCCCCCGGCGAGGCCAGCCTGGCCGACCTGCTGCTCGCGTGCGGCTGGCTCGATGCGGACGCGATGGCCGGCCTCGTCGACGGCTGGCGCCATCTGCTGCGCGCGCTCGGCGCCCACCTCGTCGTGGGCGACTACGCGCCGGCCGCGCTGCTGGCCGCGCGGAGCCTGGGCATCCCGTGCGCCGCCGTCGGTCCCGGTTTCCAGATTCCGCCGGCCGACCGCCCGCTGCCGCCGCTGCGCGACTGGGAAGCGGTGCCGCAGGCACGCATGGCGGCCACCGAGGCGCGCCTGCTGGCCACGGCCAACGCCGTGCTCGCGCGCCACGGCGCCGCGCCCTACGCCTGCGCGGCCGACCTGCTGCGCGGCGACCTGCCCCTGCTGTGCACGTGGCCCGAACTCGATCCGTGGGGACGCGGCGAGAGCGACGCGCGCTGGTTCGGTCCGACGATCGCCGGCCCCGGCACGCATCCGCCGGCGTGGCCGGACGGCGCGGGGCCGCGCGTGTTCGCCTACCTGCGCGGCCCGCATCCGGAACATGGCGCGATGCTGGCCGCGCTGGCGCGCGCGGGCTGCCGCACGCTGTGCTACCTGCCCGAGGTCGCGGCCGGCGTCGCGCCGCCGTTCACGCATCCGCTCGTGGCGTGGGCCGGCACACCGGTGGCGCTGGGCGCCGCGTTGCCCGCATCCGCGTTCGCGATCTGCCACGCGGGGGAGTCGACCGTGTCGCAGGCATTGCTGGCGGGCGTGCCCGTCTTGACGCTGCCGCGGACGGCCGAAGCGTTCCTGACGGCGCGCCGTGCACGCCAACTGGGCGTCGGCATCAACATCAACGAGATGGCGCGGCCGCTCGACTGGGACGGCATCGTGCGCCGCATGCTGGACGACGAGGATCAGCGCGTCGCGGCGCGCGCGTTCGCGCTGCGCCACGCCGGCTTTGACGCGGACCGCCAGGCGGAGGCGGTCGCCGAAGTGCTGGAAGGGCTGCTGTAAAAACGGGTGGGCACGGGGTGCCCACCAAACGGCAAGAACGGCGCGGTAATCAGGCCGCGCGCTGTTCGCCCTGTTCCGCGCTGAGCGCCAGCTGGCGGTTCACGGCGGACAGCACGGCCTTGAACGACGCGGTGACGATATTGCTGTCGATGGCGGCGCCGAACAGGGTCGGGCCGTTCGCGAGGCGCAGCTCGACGTAGCAGGCGGCGCGCGCGTCGGCGCCGGAGCCGATCGAGTGCTCGTGGTAGTCCATCAGGCGGATGTCCAGGCCGAGCGCGTTGACGAAGGCGTCGATCGGACCGTTGCCGCTGCCCTGGTGCGGTTCCGTCACGCGGTTGTGCTGCACGGTCGTGTCGATCTGCACGCGCTCCTCGCCCTCGCTGTTCTCGACCAGGCGGTGCGAGACGTAGCGGTAGGCGGCGTTGTCCTGGTTGAAGTACTCGCGGTCGAACAGCGCGTGGATGTCGGCGGCGGCCACTTCGCGGCCGGTGGCGTCGGCATGCTTCTGCACGACGCGCGAGAACTCGATCTGCAGGCGGCGCGGCAATTCGAGGCCGTATTCCTGTTCGAGCAGGTAGGCCATGCCGCCCTTGCCGGACTGGCTGTTCACGCGGATCACGGCATCGTAGCTGCGGCCCAGGTCGGCCGGGTCGATCGGCAGATACGGCACTTCCCAGATGGCGTCGGCCTGCTGCTTGGCGAAGCCCTTCTTGATCGCGTCCTGGTGCGAACCGGAGAATGCGGTGAACACGAGGTCGCCGACGTACGGGTGGCGCGGGTGCACGGGGATCTGGTTGCATTCCTCGACCAGCTGGCGGACGCTGTCGATGTCCGAGAAGTCCAGGCCCGGGTGCACGCCCTGCGTGTAGAGGTTCAATGCCAGGGTGACCAGGTCGACGTTGCCGGTGCGCTCGCCGTTGCCGAACAGGCAGCCTTCGACGCGGTCGGCGCCGGCCATCACGGCCAGTTCGGCGGCGGCGACGGCCGTGCCGCGGTCATTGTGCGGGTGCACGCTGATCACGAGGTGCTCGCGCTGGTTCAGGTTACGGCACATCCACTCGATCTGGTCGGCGTAGACGTTCGGCGTCGCCGCTTCCACGGTCGACGGCAGGTTGACGATCACCTTGTTGTCGGCGCTCGGCTGCCACACGTCGACGACGGCGTCGACGATGCGCTTGGAGAAATCGAGTTCCGTCGTCGAGAACGATTCCGGCGAATACTCGAGGCCCCATTTCGTGTCCGGATGCTGCGCGACCAGTTCCTTGACCAGCTTCGTGCCGTTCACGGCGATCTGCAGGATCTCGTCCTGGTTCATGCCGAACACGACGCGGCGGAACACGGGCGCGACGGAATTGTAGACGTGGACGATGGCCTGCTTCGCGCCGACGCACGATTCGACGGTGCGGCGGATCAGCTCATCGCGGGCCTGCGTCAGGACGATGATGGTGACGTCGTCCGGAATGCGCTTTTCCTCGACCAGCATGCGCACGAAGTCGAAGTCGGTCTGCGACGCGGACGGGAAACCCACCTCGATTTCCTTCACGCCGATCTGCACGAGCTTTTCGAAGAAGCGCAGTTTCTTTTCCGGGCTCATCGGCTCGATCAGCGCCTGGTTGCCGTCGCGCAGGTCGGTGCTCATCCAGACCGGCGGCTTGTCGATGATGCGGTTCGGCCATTGGCGGTTGTCCAACGGGACGGCGGGGAAGGGGCGGTATTTGGCGGCGGGATTGGTCAACATGGCGGTGGCTCCTGATTTCAAATGCTGGTGAATGTGTCGTTTCTATCGTTGTGGCGGGAGGCTGCCGGACGGGCCACGGGACGCTGGGCCCGGCAACCGATCGGTAGTTTCAGCAGCGAAGGAAACAGCACACGCGCGCCGGCAGACGACAGGAAGGCTCCGGCGAAAAGGGCAGACAGCGTGAATGGGATAGTGGCAAACATCGGTACAACTTTCCTTGGGCTACGAATCCGGCAAGCTTGGCCGGGCGGGACAACGGCGATTTACGCGCGTAGTAGCAGGGCTGCCAGCGTTAGCGCGCCGGCAAGCGATAGGGAAGTCGACAGAGGCAGAGGGGAGAACATTTCTCCACTCTAAGTGAATTTTGTTTGGCGTGTCAAGCGTTTCCTGTGTTGTCGTTTGGCTACCACGGTTGCGCCCGTTTTGCGACAAGCGGTTTTTGCGAACAATCAATTGCTCTAGGACAGTCGAGTGGCACAGTACGCCCTTCTTGTCGCCACGGAGGCCCTATGCCGGCACTGAAAGGTCTGGACACGACGATGGAACTGACGCGCCACGCGGCGGCGCTCAAGGCGCAGGGCTACGACTTCGCGCTGCGCTATTACAGCTGGAACGCGGCCAAGAACCTGTCGCTCGGGGAGGCGCGGGCGCTGTCGCAGGCCGGACTTGCCATCGGCGCCGTGTGGGAAACGAGCGGCACCCGCGCCGGCTACTTTTCCCGCGCCCAGGGTCTCGCCGACGGCGCGGCGGCGTTCCGGATGGCGCGCGACGTCATTGGCCAGCCGTTCGGCTCCGCGATCTATTTCGCGGTCGACTACGATCCCACGCAGGCCGACCTCGATGGCGCAATCGGTAACTATTTCACGGGCGTGCATGCCGCGCTGTACGTGGCGGCGGAAGGCCAGCCGTCGTACCGGGTGGGCGTGTACGGCTCGGGCCTGTGCTGCGGCACGCTGGTCGAGGGCGGGGCGGCGAGCCTGTCCTGGCTGTCGCAGTCGACCGCGTTCGCCGGCTCGCGCCAGTACGCGGAACAGAAGCGCTACGACATCATCCAGCTGCTGCCCGCGCGCATACTCGGCGCGGACGGGATCGTGCTCGACGTCGATCCGGACGCCACGCATCCCGACCGCGACGGCGGCTTGTTCACGGTTTAGCCGACGACCACCCGCGGCGCGCCCGCTTCCATCGACCCGATGACGGCGGCGGCGCCGAAGCCTTCGCGGCGGAACAAGGCCAGCACCTCGTCGACGCTGCCCGGATCGCACGCGACGAGCAGGCCGCCCGACGTCTGCGGGTCGGTCAGCAGCACGCGCTGCGTGTCGGTGATCGCGCCGCCGAGCAGCACGTCGTGGCCGTACGCATCCCAGTTGCGGCCGGACGCGCCGGTGAAATAACCCGCGTGGGCCAGCGCCTCGACGCCCGGCAGCAGCGGAATGTTCGCCATGTCGAGCTTCGCCGTCAGTTTCGCGCCGCGCGCCAGTTCGAGCAGGTGGCCCAGGAGGCCGAAGCCCGTCACGTCCGTCAGCGCGTGCACGCCCGCCAGTTCCGACAAGGCCTTGCCCGGCTTGTTCAGCTTCGTCGTGTTCGCGACCATGGCGGCATAGCCGTCCGCGTCCAGCTGGTCCTTCTTGAGTGCCGCCGACAGCACGCCGACGCCCAGCGGCTTGCCGAGGACGAGCACGTCGCCCGCGCGCGCATCGGCATTGCGCTTGACCTTCGACGGGTGCACGAGGCCCAGCACGACGAGGCCGTAGATCGGCTCGACGGAATCGATGGTGTGGCCGCCCGCGATGGGGATGCCCGCTTCCGCGCAGATCGATTCGCCGCCCTGGATGATCTTGCCGATGGTCTCCAGCGGCAGTTTATTGATCGGCATGCCGACGAGGGCCAGGGCCATGATCGGCGTGCCGCCCATCGCGTACACGTCCGAGATCGCGTTGGTGGCGGCGATGCGGCCGAAGTCGAACGGATCGTCGACGATGGGCATGAAGAAGTCGGTCGTCGCGATCAGCGCCTGTTCGTCGTTCAGCTTGTAGACGGCCGCGTCGTCGGCGGTCTCGATGCCGACCATGAGCTCTTTCGGTACCGGGAAGCCGCTCGACTTCTTGAGGATCTCGGACAGCACGCCCGGCGCGATCTTGCAGCCGCAGCCGCCGCCATGGGAGAACGAGGTCAGTTTGATGGGTTGGTCGGCGGAAGTGTTCATACCTGTGCTCATGGTTGTGCTGATGGGTGCTTGCGTTCGTCGGAGAGCAGATTATCCACCAAGTCGAGCAGGCGCGCTCGCTCCGCCGCGGGGGCGAACAGCGCCGCGCGCGCCGCGCACTGGCGACGCAGGCGCTCGACGAAGCGCGCATCGGCCACGCTGCGTTCGATGAGCGCCGCCAGCGCGGGCGCGTCGCCGGGCGCGAACAGGCCCGCGTAATCCTCGCCCAGCATGCCGACGTTGCCGGAGATGCTTGATGCCAGCACGGGCACGCCGCTCGTCACCGCTTCGATGATCACGTTCGCGCCGCCCTCCATGCGCGAGGCGATCACCATCGCGTGGCAGCGGCGCAGCCGGCGCCGCGTCGCCATGTGGGGCAGGGCGCCGAGCCAGCGGTAGGCCGGCGTGGCCTGTTCCGTCTCCCGCGCGCGCCGGCCCAGTTCCGGATCGAGCGCGGCGCCGATGTGCAGCAGGCGCACGCCGGGCGTGCGGACCAGGCGCGCAGCGTCCATGAACGTCCGCGGGTCTTTTTCGGCGCGCAGGTGGCCGATCATCGCGACGTCGAACGGCATGTGCGGCCGGGCGGGAGCCAGGCGCGGGGCCGACTGGTAGATCACGTGGGCCTTGGGACGCAAGGCTTGCGGCAGCTCGTCCAGGCCGCGCGGCTGCAGCACGACGACGGCGCGCGCGCGGTCGAGCGACGCGCGCGCGGCGGCATCGACGTGGATGTCGCGGTAGAGGTCCGTCCCCGTCATGACGAGCAGCGCCGGGCGGTCCGGATGGGCGTCCGTGAATGCCGCCAGCGCGGCGGCGGAGCGGCGCGCGTGCAGGGCGATCAGCAGGTCCGGGACGTCGTCCGGCGGTTGCCACCCCGGGCCGATCGTGACGCGATAGTCGCGCGCCAGGTGGCGCCGCCAGCGGCTGGCGGTCTGCCAGTTGCCGTTGTTGTCGCGCGCGGACGCGGGGCTGACGATGTGGATGCGGGCACGGGCCATCGGGGCGGAATCGGAGTCGAATTGGGGTCGGAAGCGGGAAGCGGGATTGGTCGTACAATGATGCATGACCGTCAATCAAGCATCGTTCCGCCACGCGGGACCCAGGGAGCTGGCCGTCGCGCTGCAGGATGCGCGGCATTATACGCTCGCGCTGTTCGAAGCCCTCGCCGTCGCCGGCTACGATGACGCCGCACGTGTGCCGCGCCTGCCGATCGTGAATCCGCCGCTGTGGGAACTGGGCCATACGGCCTGGTTCGCCGAATGGTTCGTGCTGCGCGGCGCGCTGGACAGCCGGCCGGGCGCGGCCGACGGGCACTCGCTGCTGGCGCGCGGGGACGACTGGTTCGATTCCGGCACGGTCCCGCACGCCGCGCGCTGGACCCTCGACCTGCCGCCGCCGGGCGCCGTCAAAACGTATTGCCACGAAGTCCTCGACCGCATCCTCGACCGCCTCGCGCACGAGGCCGACGACGATCTTGCCCTGTACCCGTACCGCCTCGCGCTGGCGCACGAAGACATGCATGGGGAGGCGTTCATGTATTCCTTGCAGACGCTGCAGTCGCGCGGCGCACCCGCGCCAAACGGGCCGCTGGCGCCGCGGGTGCAGTCGGTCGTGGCGGGCGGCGCGGGCGAGATCGCGTTCGCCGGCGGCAGTTTCATGCGTGGCGGCGACCAGTCGTCCGGCTTCGTGTTCGACAACGAGAAAAACGCCGCGCTGGTCAAGGTGGCGCCGTTCGCCATCGACGCCTCGCTCGTCAGCACGGCCGCGTTCCTCGATTTCGTGCACGACGGCGGCTACGAGCGGTCGCAGTACTGGACCGACGCCGGCCGCGCCTGGCTCATGACGCAGGAGCGTTCCGCGCCGCGCTACTGGGCGCGCGAGGGCGAGGACTGGCATACGGTGCGCTTCGGCCGTCCGGTGGCGCTGGACCTCGCGGAACCCGTGCGCCACGTGAACCTGTACGAAGCGCAGGCCTGGTGCGCCTGGGCCGGCCGTCGCCTGCCGACGGAAGACGAGTGGGAATACGCGGCGGCGGCTCGCCAGCCGGGCTTCGCGTGGGGACAGTTGTGGGAATGGACGGCATCCGTCTTCCTGCCGTTCGCCGGCTTCGAGGCCGACCGTTACCGCGATTACTCGGCGCCGTGGTTCGGCACGCGCCAGACCCTGCGCGGCGCATCGTTCGCCACGCCGGCGCGGCTGCGCTCGCCGCATTTCCGGAATTTCTACACGCCGGAGCGGGACGACATCTTTGCCGGATTCCGCAGTTGCGCGTTATAAGGCTGCCCGCAAAAGTGCGGACACAAAAACGTCGTCCCCGCGAAGGCGGGGACCCAAGTACTGCGCGCGTTAACGGAACGCTGGCAACATTGGATCCCCGCCTGCGCGGGGACGACGGTATAGGCGGTGTAGACGGGGAAGGCGTGCTGGAGTCGGACGACATCGTTGCCGGATTCCGCAGCTGTGCGTTATAACGCTGCGCACAAAAACGTCGTCCCCGCGAAGGCGGGGACCCAAGTACTGCGCGCGTTAACGAAACGCTGGCAACATTGGATCCCCGCCTGCGCGGGGACGACGAGGGACTACTTACAGTGTCGTGCGATCAGCGATCAGCGATCGCCGAACGTGCGGCGGGCCGAGTCGGCCGAGCGCGGGTGCGCGCCGAAGCCGCTGCGTTCGCGGCGCGGGGCGCCTTCGCTGCGGAAACCGCCGCCGCCTTCGCGACGCTGGCCGTCGGCAGCGAAACCGCCCTGGCGCGGCGCGCCTTCGCGGCGCTGGCCTTCGTAGCCGCCTTCACGACGCGGCGCGTCGGCACGATAACCGGCGCGCGGTGCGTCGCCGCGGTAGCCGCCTTCACGCTGGCCGCCCGGCTGCTCGCCGCCCGGCTTGTGGAAGCTGCGCTGGCCCGGCTTGCCGGCGTTGCGGCCGTCGCCCGGCTTCCAGCCCGGACGTGCGCCCGAACGCGGTGCCGCCGAACGCTTCGGCTCGAAACCTTCGACCACGTCGACCGGGATGGTCTGCTTGGTGAAGCGTTCGATGCGGCGCACGTTCATGCTTTCCGCGTGGTTCACGAGCGAGACTGCGGTGCCGTTGCGGCCGGCGCGGCCCGTGCGGCCGATGCGGTGCACGTAGTCTTCCGGGAACTTCGGCAGGTCGTAGTTCACCACGTGGGTGATCGACGGCACGTCGATGCCGCGCGCGGCGACGTCGGTCGCGACGAGCACGCGCACCTGGCCGCGGCGCATGCTGTCCAGCGTGCGGTTGCGGGCACCCTGGTGCATGTCGCCGTGCAGCGCGGCGGCGGCGAAGCCGGCGATGTTCAGGCGGTCGGCGATCATGTCGGCGTCGCGCTTGGTGGCGGTGAACACGACGGCCTGGTCCATGGTTTCGTCGCGCAGCAGGTGGTCGAGCAGGCGGTTCTTGTGCGACAGGTCGTCGACAAAGTGGACCTTCTGCACGATGTTCTCGTGGCGATTGGTCGCGCTCATGATCTGGATCACTTGCGGGTTCTTCGTGATGCGGCGCGCCATGTTGCCGACGACGCCATCCAGCGTGGCCGAAAACAGCATGGTCTGGCGCGAATCCGGCGTCGCGGCGACGATCTTCTCGATGTCTTCGATGAAGCCCATGTCCAGCATGCGGTCGGCTTCGTCCAGGACGAGGATCTCGAGCTGCGAGAAATCGATCTTGCCCGACTCCATGTGGTCGATCAGGCGGCCCGGGGTCGCGACGAGGATTTCCGGATTCTTGGCCAGCAGTTGCATCTGCTTCGGATACGGCATGCCGCCCAGGATCGACACGGCGCGGATGCGGCGCATGTGTGCGGTGTACTGCTCGGTCGCGTTGGTCACCTGCAGGGCCAGTTCGCGGGTCGGGGTCAGGACCAGCATTTTCGGCTGGGCCGCCTTAAAACGGACGCGTTCGCCACGGGCGCGCGTCGATTGCGCTTCCTGCGCCGGCGTGCGGGCTGCGGGAGCGGGTTCGATGTTGGCGAACTTGTTCAGGGCGGGCAGCATGAATGCCGCCGTCTTGCCCGAACCGGTTTGCGACGAGACCAGCAGATCGCGGCCCGCGATAGCTGCCGGCACTGCCTGCTCCTGCACCGGGGTCGGCTTTTCGTAGCCGGCCTGTGCAACTGCTTTGACGATGGACGCGTGTAAGCCTAGTGCTTCAAAACTCATGTGTACTTTACTTTCGGTATGGATCAGTGAGCGTCCACGCTATTCGAGCGGAACGCGAAATAGCAACGCGAGCCAACAATACGAAATGACTCTGAAACGAAAGAAATTTCGGCACAAAAGCTTTGCGCCGGGATGGTGCCTGTTTCGGCACGCAGGGCGGGAGGGCTTTATGAAAGGACATCCGTCGTGGATGCCTGGGCTTGCGATGCTGCGGTTTTACTACTTGACGACTTCGGTGAACTGCCGCGGCGACTATCGCAAACGCGGTTATTGCAGCGCACAAACGACACTATACCGTACTTTTGAAGAGCGTGCACGGCACGCGTCGAGATGTGCGCGGGAAGACGGGTCGTGGACCCGTCGCGTGGTCGAAATGATACGACTGGCCGGCGCGCCGGCCGCGGCGCATCAGCGGCGCTTGCGGCCGTTGGCGTTGACGGCCGGCCTGGAACCGCGCGACACGCGGCTCTTGATCTCGGCCACCGCGTGCGCGGCGCTGGCCCGGATGCGTTGCGCGCCGCTCAGCCTGTGGCCGCTGCGGCGCGATTCGCCGCGGTCGGCTTCCAGCACCATCGAGGCGTTCTCGACGATGCTCTCGGCGATGTCGTTGCCGGCCGTGGCGCTCGTCTTGGGCACGAGGATGGTCGAGCCGGCCTTGAGACGCATCTGCGGCGGGATGTTGTTGGCCTGGCGGATCACTTCCGGCGTCGTGCCCAGCTTGGCCGCCAGCGAGGCGATGCTTTCGCGGGCCGACGTGATCTTGTGCGTGGTCCAGGTCGACAGCGCGCGGCCCCATTGCGCCAGGTTCAGGTTGAACTTCTCGGCGTTTTCCTTGGGCAGCAGGATCTTGGTCGATTCGCCCGTGATCACGGGCTTCTTGAACTGTGGATTCAGGGCCTTGAATTCGTCGACCGACATCTCGGCCAGTTGGGCGGCCACGGCCAGGTCGATGTCGGACGTCTTGTCGACGGCCACGAAATACGGCGTGTTGTCGATCGTCGGCAGCACGACGCCGTACTGGGCCGGATTGGCGATGATGTTCTTGACGGCCTGCAGCTTCGGCACGTAGTTGCGCGTTTCCGCCGGCATCAGTTCGGACAGGCTCTCGAAGTCGGTCGGCTTGCCCAGCGCGCGGTTCTTCTGGATCGCCTTCTGCACATTGCCTTCGCCCCAGTTATATGCGGCCAGGGCCAGTTGCCAGTCGCCGAACATCGTGTACAGGCGCTGCAGATAGGTGAGGGCGGCGTCCGTGGATGCGAGCACGCCGCGGCGCTCGTCCTTGAACATGTTCTGCTTCAGATTGAAGTCGCGGCCCGTGCCCGGCACGAATTGCCAGATGCCGGCCGCGTCGGCGTTCGACAGCGCTTGCGGATTGAACGCGGATTCGATCACGGGCAGCAGGGCCAGTTCCGTCGGCATGCCGCGCTTTTCCAGTTCCTGCACGACGTGGTACAGGTATAGCGAGGCGCGGCTGGAGGTGCGGGTCAGGTAGTCGGGACGGCTGGCGTACCACTGGATGTGCTTGGCGACGAGGGCGTTGTCGATGTCGGGAATCGCATAGCCGCTGCGGATGCGGGCCCACAGGTCGGGGTCCTTGTAGTCGTCGGACTTGGACAGGGTCGGCGCTTGCGGCGTGACGGCCTTGGCCATCGCGGCGGCGCTGCCGCTGCTGCTCTGGGCGATCGGGCTCGGGGCGCTGTCGGCGGCGTGACCGAGCGCGGGTCCCAGCAGGAGCGCGACGGTCAGGGCGTAAGTGGAGCGAGTCGTTTCGTTCATAGCTTTCCAGTGTTGCGTCCAGGAACGGCAGGACTGACGAATGAAGGCGAAGTGTACGGACCAGTTACCGAGTCAGTCAAGAAATATGTCGGCGCGGTTACAAAAAACCTTGTCTATTCTTTTTGCTAATTCCGGCCTTCGCTGAGACGGATTTTGCGGGAGTATGGTTCCGGCTGAGTAGAGTTTGACTGACGGATATCAAGTGATTTTGCCTATACCCCCTGGGGTATGGTGAAATGGCGCCGGCCGGACCCGCGCGTCCGGCGGGCGCATATTGTCAAATTTGTACCTGGACTAAACCAACCGGCGGGTAATACCACCTGCGCCGGCCCTGCCTGCCAAGGTAGCCCGACGTGCCGGGCGTTCTATGAGAGGACGCAAAGTCCGCGTACAATTGCCGTCTCCGCATCATGCGGTTTGTATTTTTTGAAAGCTTCACATGAGCATTGCCAACGAGAACGTGGATGACGACGCGATCGTCGCCGCCACCCGGCGCTGGGTCGACCGCGCCGTCATCGGCCTGAACCTGTGCCCGTTCGCCAAGGCGGTGCAAGTCAAGGACCAGGTCCGCTACGTCGTGTCGCATGCGCGCACGCCCGAGTCCCTGCTGGATGCGCTGATGGACGAGTTGCAGCAGCTGGCCGACGCGGACCCGGAGCAGGTCGACACGACCCTGCTGATCCACCCGTACGTCCTCCAGGATTTCCTCGATTTCAACGAATTCCTCGACGTGGCCGATGCCGCCGTCGAAGACCTGAGCCTGGACGGCGAGCTGCAGATCGCCAGCTTCCATCCGGACTACCAGTTCGCGGACACGGACCCGAACGACATCGAGAACTTTACGAACCGCTCGCCGTACCCGGTCCTGCAACTGCTGCGCGAAGACAGCATCGACCGCGCGGTGGAAGCGATTCCGGACGCGTCCGAGATCTTCGAGAAGAATATCGACACCATGGAAAAGCTCGGCAATGAAGGCTGGGACAAGCTCGATGTCGGCCCCGTCCGTTGATGTCCCGGGGGCACCGCTCCCGCCGCGTCCGGACACGCCCTGCGTCGCCGTCTGCTCGACCACGTTCGACGACGTCTGCCGCGGCTGCGGCCGCACCGTCGTCGAGGTGGCCCACTGGGTTTCGATGACGGCGGAGCAGAAGGAAGCCGTGTGGCAGCGCATCCTCGCCCAGGGCTATCCGCGCCGCAACACCTGACCCTTCTCTGGTAGGGTGGGCACCCTGTGCCCACGCGCAATGCCGCCGTACCGCGCACGTCACGCGCAATGCCGACACAACGGATGGGTCATGCGCGGGCACGGGGTGCCCGCCCTACGCGCCCGATATTAGAACGACCCGACGAAATCCCGCTTGCCGATGTCCAGCCCGCTATGGCGCAGGATGTCGTACGCCGTCGCGGCGTGGAAATAGAAGTTGGGCAGCGCGTAGTGCAATAAATAGACCTCGCCCTTGAACTGGCGCTGATTGGCGCCCGTGCCGATCGTCACGTCGCGGTCGCCGCCCGCGTCCACCGCCTCGCGCGCCACCGTGTCGAGGAATGCCAGCGTCTTTTCCAGGCGCGCCTGCAGGCCCGCGAAATCGTGCTCGACGTCGTCGTAGCGCGGCACCTCGACGCCCGCCAGGCGCGCCGCCGCACCCTTGGCGAAATCCGTCGTCAGCTGCACCTGGCGCAGGAGCGGGAACATGTCCGGGAACAGGCGCGCCTGCAGCAGGGCGTCCGGGTCCAGTTTTTTCGCGTCCACGTGCGCCTCGGCCTTCGTCAGGATGGCCGCCAGGCTGCCCAGGATCTGGCGGAATACGGGCACCGAGGCCGTGTACAGGGAAATGGTCATCGTCGACTCCTTCATGAAGAAAGAATCCGATGATAGCAAGCCTGCATCGAAGCCGCTGGCCGCCCCCCGAAATCCCGGCGTGGCGGGTTGGTAACGGTTACCGCTATCACCCGCGGCGGACGCCAAAAAATCGTGACGTGCGGCAATTGTTCCGTGCATAATCAAAAAAAAGATTACCTTATTGATTTGCCACAATAGTTGCCGTGCCGGCCACAAACCGGGCGGCAACGCTCCCACCGCCATGGCCTTCCTTCCCCGAGTCGCCCTGTCCGCGCTGCCGTCGCGCCTCGCCCGGCTGTACGGTCGTTCGCTGTACGCCGCACTGCTCGTGATGGTGTTCGGCGGCCTCGCGGTGCCGGCCGTCGTGGGCGGCTACCTGCTGATCGGCGTGCAGGAGCGGCAGGCCGCCCGCCGCGAGCTGGACGACACCCTGCAGCGCAATGCCGATATCCTCGCGCTCGGCATGCAGGAATCGCTGTGGAACATGAATGTGGACGCGGCCCGCTCGCTCGTCGATTCGCTGATGCGCGACCCGGCCGTCGTGCGCGTGCACGTGAGCGCCCAGGCCGAGGGCGATTTCATCGACCGCCGCGCCGCCGCCGCGCCCGGCGGCAACGTATTGCGTGCCGAGCGCGATGTCGTCGTGCACGGCCAGGCGATCGGCCACGTGGCCGTCGAGATGGATGACAGCCGCAGCCAGGAATCCCTGCGCGCCAAGCAGGTGCGCTATGCGCTCGTGCTGGCCGTCCAGCTGGTCGTGTCGCTGCTGTTGATCCTGATCCTGCTGCGCCGGCGCCTGCTGGCCCCGCTGGGCACGCTGATGAGTTTTTCCGACCGCCTGTCGCGCGGCAAATTCGATGCGCCGCTGGAGTTGTCCACGAACGACGAGCTGGGCCGGCTCGGCGCCCAGCTGGAGCGCATGCGCATCGCGATCGGCGACCTGTTCCAGGACATCGGCCGGCGCGAGGAGCGCTTCCGCACCATCGTCACGCAGGTGCCGGGCGCCGTGTTCCGTGCCCGTCCGGGCGGTCTGATCGACTTCGTCAGCGACGCCATCGAAGACATTTCCGGCCACCCGGCGAGCCAGTTCATCGGCGCCCACACCGACCGCTGGGCCGACGTGATCTGCCCGGAAGACCGCAAGATGCAGCGGCACCTGGTCAAGGAGGCCGTGGTGGCCGTGCGGTCGTACGAGATCGAGTACCGCATCATCGACGCCGCCGGCATCGAACGCTGGGTGCTGGAAAGCGGCCAGCCGGTCGGATTCGACGGCAACGCCGCGTTCTGGATCGACGGAATCATCTCCGACATCAGCGAGCGCAAATACAACGAGATGCGCATCGAGGCGCTGCTGGCCGAGCAGGGCGCGGTGCTGGACAACGTCATGTTCGGCATCCTGTACGTGCGCGAGCGGCGGGTCGTGTCGACCAACAGCCGTTTCGACGAATTGTTCGGCTATGCCGAGGGCGAACTGGTGGGCGATCCGATCGCGGTGCTGTTCCCCACCGTCGAGGACTACGAGCAGGGCCTCGGCGCGGCCAATCCGGTCCTCGCGCGCGGCGGCGACTTCAGCGCCGACCGCCAGTTCCGGCGCCGCGACGGCAGCCTGTTCTGGTGCGCCGTGAGCGGCCGCGCGCTCGATCCGGAGCGGCCGGACGAAGGCAGCATCTGGGTCTATGCCGACATCACGGAGCGGCGCCAGGCCGAGGAAAAGCTGCGCCTGTCGGCCACCGTGCTGGAACACATCGCCGACGGCGTGATGGTGATCGACGTGCACGGCCGGATCGCCGCCACGAATCCCGCCTTCACCCAGATCACCGGCTTTACGGAGAGCGAAGCCGTCGGCACGTATTCGAACCTCACGCGCATGACCGGCGCGGACGCCGGGTTCCACGAAGCGCTGTGGGCCGACCTGGCGGAGACGGGGTTCTGGCGCGGCGAAATCCGCAAC
The DNA here is from genome assembly GCF_001425685.1 of Massilia sp. Root335. Classification (GTDB taxonomy): domain Bacteria; phylum Pseudomonadota; class Gammaproteobacteria; order Burkholderiales; family Burkholderiaceae_D; genus Telluria; species Telluria luteola. Next base: position 112,316 of record NZ_LMCY01000062.1, read on the forward strand.
CTGCGCAAGAACGGCGAAGCCTACCTGGAGTGGCTGACCGTGTCGGCCGTGCGCGGCGACCACGACGCCGTCACGCACTACGTCTGCGTGTTTTCCGACATCACCAAGGCCAAGGAATCGCAGGACAAGCTGGACCACCTGGCGCACCACGACCCTCTCACGGGCCTGCCGAACCGCCTGCTGTTCCACGACCGCCTGCAGCACGCGATGGTGCGCACGGCGCGCGCCAACCGCCAGCTCGCCGTGATGTTCATCGACCTCGATCGCTTCAAGACCGTCAACGACACGCTCGGCCACCACGTCGGCGACGAACTCCTGAAGCAGGTCGCGGGCCTGCTGGCCGGCTGCCTGCGCGACGGCGACACGCTGGCGCGCCTGGGCGGCGACGAATTCATCGTGCTGCTCGAGGACATCGACGGCGCGCACGGCGCGCGCCAGGTCGCGGAAAAGCTGATGCAGCTGTTCGAACGGCCCGTGCTCGTGTCGGGCTACGAGCTGTTCGTCACGGGCAGCGTGGGCATCAGCCTGTTCCCGCACGACGCCGTCGACATGAACGTGTTGATCAGGAATGCCGACGTGGCGATGTACCAGGCCAAGGCGCGCGGGCGCAACGGCTACCAGTTGTACGCGCCGTCGATGGACGGCGACGGCGCCGAGCGCCTGCGCATGGAGGGCCTGCTGCGGCGCGCGATCGAGCGCGGCGAGATCTGCCTGCATTACCAGCCGCAGGTCGAGATCGACACGGGCCGCCTGATCGGTGCCGAAGCGCTGGTGCGCTGGCACAGCGCCGAACTCGGCCACGTGCCGCCCGTGCGCTTCATTCCGCTCGCGGAGGACATCGGCTTCATCGGCCAGCTGGGCGCCTGGGTGCTGGAAGAGGCCTGCCGCCAGGTGGTGGCGTGGGAAACGGCCGGACTGTACGTGCCCAAGATCGCGGTGAACCTGTCGGGACGCCAGTTCGACCGCGGCAGCGTGGCGCCGCAGGTCGCGCGCGCGCTGGCCGACACCGGCCTCGCGCCGCAGCGGCTGCAGCTCGAGGTGACGGAATCCGTGATCATGAATACGGGCGACGCCCTCGAGTACATCAACGACCTGCATGCGCTCGGCGTGGAGCTGGCGATCGACGATTTCGGCACCGGCTATTCGTCGCTCGCCTACCTCAAGCAGCTGCCGGTGCAGACGTTGAAGATCGACCGCAGCTTCATCCAGGACATCGCCGCGGGCAAGGATGGCTGCGGGGACGACGAGGCGATCGCCATCGCCATCGTCCAGCTGGGGAAAAGCATGGACCTGGCCGTGATCGCGGAAGGCGTGGAGACCGTCGAACAGGCCGCGTTCCTGTTGCGCCAGGGCTGCCGGCGCGCGCAGGGCTATCTGTACGGCCGGCCGATGGCGGCGGATGAATTGCTGGATACATGGAGGACAGACGATGCGGGACACGGGCGCACCAGGTTCGGATAAGGAAGACGGTGGGCGCGTACGCGGCGTACGCAAGGCGCGCCGGCGCTTCCTGCTCGGCGGCCTGGCCGCGGGCACGGCGCTCGTCGTGGGCTGGGGCGTCGCGCCGCCGCGCCAGCGCCTGCGCGCGACGGCCGCCGCCGCCGTGCACGATGCCGGCACCGTCGTCCTGAACGGCTGGGTCGCCATTGCGCCCGACGGCACGGTCGACGTCGTCGTGCCGCGCAGCGAGATGGGGCAGGGCGTCCATACGGCGCTGCCCGTGCTGCTGGCCGAGGAGCTGGACGCGCCTCTGGCCTCCGTGCGCGTGGTGCAGGCGCCCATCGACAAGATCTTCGCCAACCTCACGGTGCTGCGCGACACCCTGCCGTTCCACCCGGACGATGCCGGCGCCCTGCCGCAGGGCGCGCGCTGGATCGCGGGCAAGGTGGCGCGCGAGCTGGGCATCATGTTCACGGGCGGCTCGACGAGCGTGAGGGATGCATGGCCGACGATGCGCACGGCGGGCGCCGTCGCTCGCGCGATGCTGGTGCGCGCCGCCGCCGAGCAGTGGGGCGCGCAGGCCAGCACGCTGGCCACGCGCGACGGCATGGTGGTGCATCCGGACGGACGGCATGCGCCCTACGGCCTGCTGGCGAAACGGGCGGCCGCGCTGGGCGCCGACATCGGGCCGGACGACGTGCGGCTCAAGACGCCCGCGCAATATCGCCTGATCGGCAAGCCGCTGCCGCGGCGCGACACGCCGTCGAAAGTGAACGGCCAGGCCGTCTTCGGCATCGACGTGCGCCCGGAAGGCCTGCTGTACGCGGCGCTGCGCATGGCGCCGGTGCTGGGGGCGGGCGTCGCCGGCTTCGACGCCGGCAAGGTCGCGGCGCTGCCGGGCGTGGTGACCGTCGTCGACGTGTCGTCCGTGCTGGCGCCGTTTTCCGGCGCCGGCGCCGGGGTCGCGGTCGTGGCCAAGGGGTGGTGGCAGGCGAAGCAGGCGGCACAGGCGCTGCCCGTGCAATGGACCGCGAGTCCGCACGCGGCGCTGTCCGGCGAGTCGGTGTTCGCCGGGTTCGCGCGGGCGCTCGACGACGAATCGGGTCATGCCTATTTCGAATCCGGCAGCCAGGACGGGCCGGACCTGACGGGCGCGCGCACCGTGCATGCCGAATACCGCGCACCGTTCCTCGCGCATGCGACGATGGAACCGCAGAACTGCACGGCGCAGGTCCTGAACGGCAAGGTGAAATTGTGGTCGCCCACGCAGGTGCCGAGCATCGCCGTGGACATCGCGGCGAAGGTCGCCGGCGTCGCCCGTGACGACGTGGCCATCGAGGTGACGATGCTGGGCGGCGGCTTCGGCCGGCGCCTGGAGACGGATATGGTCGCGCAGGCCGTCGCCGTGGCGATGCAGACCCGCGGCCGCCCCGTGCAACTGGTGTGGACGCGCGAGGACGACGTCGGCCACGACGTGTACCGGCCGGCCGCGCTGGCCCGCTACACGGCCCGCGTGGGCACGGACGGCAAGGTGCTCGCATGGGACAGCAAGCTGGCCAGCGGCGCCATCGGCCATCAGTACTTTCCGCGCAACCTCGGCCTGCCCGGCGTCGGTCCGGACAAGACGACGGCCGAGGGCGAGTACGACATGCAGTATGCGATCGCCAACCGGCGCTGCCGCCACGTCGCGGTCGACAGTGCGGTGCCGGTCGGGTACTGGCGCTCGGTCGGCCATTCGCACAACGCGTTCTTCAAGGAGAGCTTCGCCGACGAACTGGCGCATGCGGCGGACCAGGACCCGGCCGCATGGCGGCGCGCGCTGCTGCGCGATCACCCGCGCCATCTCGCGGTCATGGACGCCGCGCTCGCGCGCGCCGGCACGCCGCCCGCGGGGCGCGCGCACGGCCTCGCCGTGCACCAGTCGTTCGGCACGGTCGTCGCGCAGGTGGCGGAAGTGTCGGTGGAGGGACGGGAGATCCGCGTGCACCGCGTCGTGTGCGCCGTCGATTGCGGCCTTGCGGTGAATCCGAACATCGTGGCGCAGCAGGTGGAGTCGAGCGTCGTGTTCGGCCTGTCGGCCGCGCTGGCGGGCGAGATCACGTTCGCGGGCGGACAGCCGCAGCAATCGAATTTCGGCGATTATCCCGTGCTGCGGATGGCGCAGGCGCCCGCGGTCGAGACGATCATCATGCCGAGCGCGGCGCCGCCGGAAGGCATGGGCGAACCGGCCGTGCCGCCCGTCGCGCCGGCGGTGGCGAATGCCGTGTTCAAGTTGACGGGGCAGCGCTTGCGGAGCTTGCCGCTGCGGTTGGCGTAACGCGATTGTGGCATGTCGGCGTCATGCGTGGGCGCGGGGCGCCCACCCTACGTGTTTCCTATTCGGCGGCGCCCGCCAGCAGGGCGCGCAGATTGCACTCGCGCTGCCACGCCTGCCGTTCCGGCGTGGACCTGGCCTGGCGCGCCAGTTCATCGGCGCTGAGCCCGGCCTGCGCCTGGATCAGGCGGTCGGCCACGCCCGCATCCGGCAGCATCGTGCCGAAGAACGCGACGGCGTCGCCGCGCTGCAGGAGCAGGGTCGGGAAGTTGTCGACGTCGAGGTCGCCGACGACGTCGGCCCTGTCTTCCACGTCGATCCACACGAAGGTCTTGTCCGGATGACGCGCGGCCAGGCCGTCGAACGCGGTGCGGTAGGACGAGCAGGTGCCGCACCACGCGGCGCACAGGCAGGCGACGATCCAGCCGTCGCCATGGACGGCGGCGGCGACCTGGTCGCGGGTATCGGGCTCGAGGGTGAGGCTGGACATGGGCGGGATTTTACAACGGTTCCGCGCTTTTGGCCGGCCGGGCCGCCGGGTTACAATACGCCATGCCTATCATCCTCGCAATCGAAACCTCGTCCGAGCTGGCGTCCTGCGCCTTGTTGAACAGCGCGGCCGGCGCGGACGCTCCCGTACTGACCCGTGAATCGTCCGGCGTGCGCACGCACTCGCAATCCGTCCTGCCGATGGTGCAGGACCTGTTGCGCGAAGCGGGCGTGGCCTTGTCCGACTGCGACGCCATCGCGTTCGGCGCGGGTCCCGGTTCGTTCACGGGCGTGCGCACGGCGTGCGGCGTGGTGCAGGGCCTCGCGTTCGGCGCGAAGAAACCCGTGCTGCCGCTCGTGACCCTGGAAGCGATGGCCGAGGCCTGCCGCGCCCGCACGGGCGCGACGGAGGTGCTTGCCGTGCTGGATGCGCGCATGGGCGAAGTCTATTGGGCGCAGTACCGCTGGATGGGCGAATGGCAGGTCGTGCGCGCGCCCGCGCTGTCCGCCCCGGGCGCCGTCGCGCCCGAAGCCGCGCCTGGCCTCGCCGCCTGCGGCAACGGCTTCGCCGCGTATCCGGACGCGTTCGCGGGACAGGCTTTCGCCGCCGGCGCCCACGCGGACATCCTGCCGCACGCGCGCGAATTCGCGCTGCTGGGCGTGGCCGCGCTGGCCGCGGGCCGCGCCGTGCCGGCCGACGAAGCGCAGCCGCTGTACCTGCGCAACAAGGTCGCGTACACGAGCGCCGAACGCCAGGCCATCAACGCGGCCAAGGCCGGGGCGGAGCAGGACAAGCGATGAACGACGCCGCGCGCCTGGAACTGCGTCCGATGGTCGTGGGCGACGTCGACGCGGTGCATGCCCTCGAATGCAGCGTCTTTCCGCATCCGTGGAGCCACGCGAATTTCATGGATTCGCTGGCGAGCGGCTATGACGCGTGGGTGCTGCGCGGGCCCGAAGGCGCGCTGGCCGGTTACTTTTTGTTGATGTATGCGGTCGACGAGGCGCACCTGCTCGACGTGGCCGTCGCGGCGCCGCTGCACGGCCGCGGCGTCGGGCGCTACCTGCTGGACCGCATCGCGGCCCGCGCGCGCGCCGAGCGCATGGAGTCGATCCTGCTCGAGGTGCGGCCGTCGAACGCGCGCGCGCTGCAGGTGTACCGGCGTTACGGCTATGCCGAGATCGGCCGGCGCAAAGGCTATTACCCCGCGCACGAAGGCCGGCGCGAGGATGCGATCGTGATGAGGTATATGTTATGAACGGTGTCAGTGAACGCGACGCCATCTTCCTGAACGAGATGGGCCTCGCGCCGTTGTGGCAGCTGCGCACGGCGGCTGCCGTCGAGGAGGCCGCGGCGCCCCCGCCGGCCGCCGCGCGGGGACCGTCGCCGCTGCAGCCGGTGGCGCAGTCGGCGTCCGCGCTGGCGCCCGTCGCCGCGCCGCCCGCCGCGCCGCCCGCACCCGTCGCGCCGCCGGCACGGCCAGTCGGGCCGGCGCAGCCGCGCCCGCCCGGCCCGTCGCCGTTGCAGCCCGTGGCGCAATCGGTGTCCGCGCTCGCGCCGGTCGACGTCGACTCGGCCTGGGACGATGCGGCCTTGCCGAGCGCTGCGACGCCGGAAGAAATCGCGGTCATGGACTGGGACCAGCTGGCCATCGCCATCGCCGCCTGCCGCCGCTGCAGCGCCTGCCGCGAAGGCCGCGCGCCGGTGCCGGGCACGGGCGCGAAACAGGCGCGCTGGCTCGTCGCGGCCGGCGCCACGACGGCTGCCGACGACAAGGCGCGCGTGCCGCTGGCCGGCGATCCGGGCAAGCTGCTCGACAACATGCTGGCCGCCGTCGGCATGGGGCGCGAGCGCGACGTCTATGTGACGAATCTGATCAAGTGCCGTCCCACGACGCCGAACGGCGGCGAACGCGCGCCCACCCCGCAGGAGGCGGCCGCGTGCCGTCCCTACCTCGAACGCGAGGTGGCGTTGACGGGCGCCGGCACCGTGCTCACGCTCGGCCAGATCGCCGCCAACACGCTGCTGGGCAGGCCGCTGCCGGAACCGCTGGCGGGCGCGCGCGGCGACGTGCACGCGCTGGACGCGGGCGGGCGTGCCGTCGACCTGGTGGCCACGCTGCATCCGGGCGAACTGCTGCGGCGCGGCGCCGACAAGGCCCTTGCCTGGGCCGACCTGTGCAGGGCAAGGCACGCCCGTGCACGATCGGACTGACACCTACCAGGCCTGCTTCGAGCGCCGCTGGGGCCATCTGCGGCGCGCACGGGTGCGGGCGCTGGCCTGGCTGCTGGACGCCCCCGACCTGCTCGACATCCACGACCCGCACTGGGAAGGCCGCGTCGCCACGCTGGGCTTGATGACGCCGGACACCGAACGCTGGCTGCGCGAACTCGACGCCGATCCGGCACCGCTCGACGCCGCGCTCGGCGCGAAGATGACCACGCGCCTCGGCCTGTATGCGGAAAAGCTGATGGCTTTTTATTTCGCGCACCAGGGGCGCCTCGTCGCGCACGGCCTGCAGGTGCGTGCGAGCCGCAACGATACGGTGGGCGAGTTCGATTTTCTACTGGACGCGGGCGAAGGCGTCGAACACATCGAGTTCGCCACCAAGTTCTACCTGCTGCAGGACGAATCGGCGGTGGGCTTCGACACCTTCGTCGGCCCGAACCTGGCCGACAGCCTGGGCCGCAAGATGCGCAAGGTGTTCGACCGCCAGCTGCTGCTGGGCAGCCACCCGGCCGCGCAGAACGTGCTGCCGCGGCCCGTCGTCGCGGCGCGCGCGCTCGTGAAGGGCTGGCTGTTCTACCCGCGCGGCACCTACCAGGCGATGCAGGGGATCACGGCGGGCCACTGCCGCGGCTTCTGGTGCGCCCTGGCCGAACTCGACGCCTTGCCTGGCGACCGCTTCCTGATCCTGCCGCGCCTGCAATGGCTGCCGCCGTTCCGCGCGCAATCGGCCACGTGGATGCTGGACAAGGCCCAGCTGGCCGCGGAACTGGCAGATCATTTCATGGTGTCGGACACGCCCGTGCTGGTGGCGCTCGTGCGCGAGCAATCGGGCAACTGCGCGGACGCGATCGTCGAATTCGAACGCGGATTCATCGTCCCCGACGACTGGCGCGAACGGGCCAGAAGCCGGCTGCGTCCCTGAGCGGCATCAGACCGGGGTCAGAGCCCGGTTTTAAGAAATTATTTAAGAGAACGGCCAGGCGTCACTGCCGTGATTGCTCCGAGGATGTTGCCCAAATTCGGGCTCTGACCCCGGTTTACGATTTAATGTTTGTGCTCGCCGATCAGCGCGAGCGAATCGTGCTCGCGCTGGTTGGCGGCATGGCGGCGGCCGATCAGCCACATGATGCTGGCCAGCGACAAGCCGAACATGACGATGATGACGTTCAGGTCGAGGTTCAGCGTGATCATGACGGCGTACAGCGCCAGCATGGTGAGGATGGAGAGGTTCTCGTTGAAGTTCTGCACGGCGATCGAGTGGCCGGCGCTCATCAGGACGTGGCCGCGGTGCTGCAGCAGGGCGTTCATCGGCACGACGAAAAAGCCCGACAACAGGCCGACGAGCAGCAGCAGGGGCACGGCGATGGCCAGGGAATGCACGAGCGTCATGCCCATCACGACGAGGCCCATGAGGATGCCCAGCGGGATGACGGTCAGCGATTTCTTCAGCGGGATCAGCTTGGCCGCCAGCGCCGCGCCGACGGCGACGCCGATCGCGACGACGCCGATCAGGCTCGTCGCCTTGTCGAGCGGCATGTGCAGCGAGCGCTCGGCCCATTTCAGCACGATGAATTGCAGGGTCGCGCCGGCGCCCCAGAACAGCGTCGTCACGGCCAGCGAGATCTGCCCCAGCTTGTCCTTCCACAGTGTGGAGGAGCAGTCGGCGAAGTCGGCGATCAGCTTGGCCGGGTTGCGTTCCTGGTGTTCGTAGCGCGCGCCGGTGTCCGGAATGCGCAGGTTGAAGCCGGCCGCCAGCGCGTACACGAAGATCAGCACGGCGAGCTGGGCCCGGGTCGGGGTGTTGATGCCGGTTTCGATATAGGGCACGTCCAGCGTCATCAACCAGGCGCCGCCGTGGGCGCTGACGAGGGCGCCGCCCATGACGGTGCCGAGGATGATCGACATGACGGTCAGGCCCTCGATCCAGCCGTTCGCGGCGACGAGCCGTTCCGGCGGCAGGAGTTCGGTCAGGATGCCGTATTTGGCGGGCGAATAGACGGCGGCGCCGAAGCCGACGACCGCGCAGGCGATGAGGGGATGCACGCCGAAGAAGATCAGGCAGCAGCCGAAAACTTTGATTAAATTGGCGATGAACATCACCCGTCCCTTGGGCATCGAATCGGCGAACGCGCCGACGAAAGCGGCCAGCAGGACGTAGAACAGGACGAACGACAGCTTCAGCAGTGGAGTCAGGGACGCCGGGGCTTTCATCGCCGTTAGCAGACCGATCGCGACAAATATCAGCGCGTTGTCTGCCAGCGACGAGAAGAACTGCGCCGCCATGATGGTATAAAAACCACGATTCATTCGAAAAGGCCAAAAAACTGGATGGGTTGCTTTATACCATGAAAGAACCGTTCGCCCAAGGAATCGACAATACGGCATTTCACTGCCGCAGGTAAAATATGCCTTTCGTTCGCCGCCAACCGCCCCCATCTGCAAGCCATGCCACGCCCCCTGCACGCCACCATCCACCTCGACTCCATGCAGCATAATCTGGCCCGTGCGCGCGCCTGCGCGCCGCAGGCGAAAATCTGGGCCGTGGTGAAGGCGAACGCCTATGGGCACGGCCTGGAACGGGGCAGGCGCGGCTTCGCGGCGGCCGACGGCCTGGCGCTGATCGAAACCGAAAACGCCCTGCGCCTGCGCGAGCTGGGCTGGACGAAGCCGATTCTTTTATTAGAGGGAATCTTCGACACGTCCGACATCCCGCTGCTGGCCGAGCACGCCATCGACAGCACGGTGCATTGCATCGAGCAGGTCCGGATGCTCGAATACACCCGGCTGTATCGCCCGATCGACGTGCACCTCAAGATGAACACGGGGATGAATCGCCTCGGCTTCCGTCCGGACGAGTTCGCGGCGGCGTACCAGCGCCTGCGCGTCGTCCCCGGCATCCGCAACATCACGCTGATGACGCATTTCGCGAACGCGGACGAACTGGAGCATCCGCGCCTGTCGATCGCCGAACAGGTGCGCCGCTTCCGCCTCGGCGCGGACGGCCTCGCCGGCGAGCGCAGCCTGTCGAATTCCGGCGGCGTGCTGCATACGGCGGAACTCGTCCAGGAACTCCAGAGCGACTGGGTGCGGCCCGGCATCATGCTGTACGGCGGCACGCCGGGCGGGCGGTCGGCCCGGGATTACGGCCTGCTCCCGACGATGACCCTGAAGTCGGAGATCATCGGCCTCCAGCACCTGGAACCGGGCGACAGCGTGGGCTACGGCAGCCGTTTCCAGGCCGACCGGGCGCTGCCGGTGGGCGTCGTCGCCTGCGGCTACGCGGACGGCTACCCGCGCCACGCCGAGCACGGCACGCCCGTGCTCGTGGACGGCATCCGCACGACGCTCGTCGGCCGGGTGTCGATGGACATGATGGCCGTCGACCTGTCGCCCATCCCGAACGCGCACGTGGGCAGCAAGGTCACGCTCTGGGGCGACGGCCTGCCCATCGACGAGGTGGCCCAGGCCGCCGGCACGATCGGCTATGAATTGATGTGCGCCCTGGCGCCGCGCGTGCGCGTGGCCGAGGCGCCGCTCGGGTGCGATCCCATCTTATAAAACAAGGAATCATGGCTAAATCCCGTACCAGTTTCGTCTGCGGCGACTGCGGCAGCGTCGCCAGCCGCTGGACCGGCCAGTGCGCCGACTGCAAGGCCTGGAACACGATGACCGAACAGGTCGAGTCCCAGGGCCTGAACCGCATGTCGCAGACGCACATCCACAAGAGCCTGGCGCAGACGGCGCCCGTGCTGTCGCTCAAGGACATCGACGCGACCGACGTGCCGCGCTTCGGCACCGGCATCGACGAATTCGACCGCGTGCTGGGCGGCGGCCTCGTCGCGGGCGGCGTCGTGCTGATCGGCGGCGACCCCGGCATCGGCAAGTCGACCCTGCTGCTGCAGGCGCTGGCCAACCTGGCGGAGGCGCGCAGCACGCTGTACGTCTCGGGCGAGGAATCCGGCGCCCAGATCGCCCTGCGCGCGCGCCGCCTGCAGGTCGAAGCGAAGGACCTCAAGCTGCAGGCCGAGATCCAGCTGGAAAAAATCCTCGGCACGATCGCCGACCTCAAGCCGGACGTCGCGGTGATCGACTCGATCCAGACCTTGTATTCGGACGCGCTGACGTCCGCCCCCGGTTCGGTCTCGCAGGTGCGCGAATGCGCGGCCCAGCTCACGCGCGTGGCCAAGCAGACGGGTGTCACCATCATCCTCGTCGGCCACGTGACGAAGGAGGGCGCGCTGGCGGGCCCGCGCGTGCTGGAACACATCGTCGACACGGTGCTGTATTTCGAGGGCGATACGCAGTCCAGCTTCCGCCTCGTGCGCGCCATCAAGAACCGTTTCGGCGCCGTCAACGAGCTGGGCGTGTTCGCGATGACGGAAAAAGGCCTCAAGGGCGTGTCGAATCCGTCCGCGCTGTTCCTTTCGCAACACGACAACCAGGTGCCCGGCTCCTGCGTGATGGTGACGCAGGAGGGCACGCGGCCGCTGCTCGTCGAGGTGCAGGCCCTCGTGGACGCCAGCCACTTGCCGAACGCGCGCCGGCTGTCCGTCGGCCTGGAGCAGAACCGCCTCGCGATGCTGCTGGCCGTGCTGCACCGCCATGCGGGTATCGCCGCGTTCGACCAGGACGTGTTCATCAATGCCGTCGGCGGCGTCAAGATCACGGAGCCTGCGGCCGACCTCGCCGTGCTGCTTGCCATTAACTCGTCGATGCGCAACAAGCCGCTGCCGCGCGGCCTCGTCGTGTTCGGTGAAGTCGGCCTGGCCGGCGAGATCCGGCCCGCGCCGCGCGGCCAGGAACGCCTGCGCGAGGCGGCGAAGCTCGGGTTCTCGGTCGCGGTGATCCCGAAAGCCAATGTGCCCAAGCAAAAGATCGAGGGGATGAACATCGTGGCCGTCGAGCGCATCGACGAAGCCTTCAGCAAGTTGCGTGAACTGGACTGACCTGTGTCTGCGGTGGAATTGGACTACGGCAATACGCGGATTGCCGTTTGCACATATAATCCCACCTCGTTTTCAAAAGCATCACAGGCTATCGTGGTTACAGATCAGAGGACTTCCGCACGCAAGATCTTGAAGGTGAGGGCGGTACTGGCGATGGAAGGCCAGGCGCCCGTCCAGGGACGCACATCGGACGTCGGCACCAACGGCGTCTGCATGACGGTCCCGCACCCGCTCCAGACGGGGCAGACGGGGCAGGCCGGCTTCGACCTGCTGGTCGACGGCCATCCGTTCGCGCTGCATGCCCGCGTTAAGGTCATGTATTGTATTTTCAGCAATGGCGAATTCAAGGCCGGACTCCAGTTCATGCACCTGGACCTGAATTCGATGAGCCAGCTGTCGCGCTTCCTGCGCTGACACGCCGGGCGTGCGAAAGAAAAGCGGCGGGCGCCTCGATCCCCGCCGCTTTTTCTTTGATGAGGCCTCGTCGGTCTCCAATGCTATTCGTGATAGCGATCGTGCAACTTTTGCGAACTGCCGATGCCTTCCGAGATCACCTCGTACAACACGAGGACCACGATGCCGGTCAGCATTCCAGAAATGAATAACATAACCACCAAACGCCGTTAAGCGCCCCCTCCGAACCTGCACTGTCTTGCCGTTTTGAGTTTGTAGGACAAATCCTCCATACCAGTAAACACTTTCAAGGTAGCAGAAGGCAACGCATTTACAAGGCGCTTTTTTTCTGCCGTCCGGGCACGAATATGACAGGCCGCCGGCAACCGTGTGACACGAATTTTCGGGCTGTCACATCATGCACGCTGGATGTCATATGGTCAGAATGGCCATGTCATAAAGCCGTCATATTTGCTCTCTACACTGCGTAGCATCAACCGTGTCACTACCTCAACAAAAGGACCTTGATATGCGCATGAAGCAACTGCTGGCAACCATCATCATCGGCACCACCGCCGCGTTCGCGAGCACCGCGACCCTGGCCGCCGACATCACCGGTGCTGGTTCGACCTTCGCCTACCCGATCTATTCGAAGTGGGCGGAGATGTACAAGAAGACCAGCGGCAACGGCCTGAACTATCAATCGATCGGCTCCGGCGCCGGCATCAAGCAGATCAAGGCCAGGACCGTCGACTTCGGCGCGTCGGACATGCCTCTGTCCGTCGAAGAACTGAACGAAGCGGGCCTGATGCAGTTCCCGACGATCATGGGCGGCGTCGTCGCCATCGTCAACCTGCAAGGCGTCGCCCCGGGCCAGCTGAAGCTGACCGGTCCGGTCCTCGCCGACATTTACCTGGGCAAGATCGCCAAGTGGAACGACAAGGCCATCGCCGCCCTGAACCCGGGCGTCAAGCTGCCGGACGAAGACATCACCGTCGTGCACCGCGCCGACGGTTCGGGCACCTCGTTCCTGTTCACCAACTACCTGTCCCAGACCAACGCCGACTTCAAGTCCAGGATCGGCGCCGGCACGGCCGTGAAATGGGTCGTCGGCGTGGGCGGCAAGGGCAATGACGGCGTCGCCGCCAACGTCCAGCGCATCAAGGGCTCGATCGGCTACGTCGAATGGGCGTACTCGAAGAAAAACAAGCTGGCCCACACCCAGCTGAAGAACCACGACGGCAACTTCCTGCAGCCGGACGACGACGCTTTCAAGGCCGCAGCCGCCAACGCCGACTGGGTCAAGGCACCGGGCTTCGGCGTCGTCCTGACCGACCAGCCGGGCAAGGCCGCATGGCCGATCACCGGCGTGACCTACGCCCTCGTGCACAAGCAGCAGGCCGACGCCGCCAAGGGCAAGGAAGTGCTGGGCTTCTTCAACTATGCCTTCAAGAACGGCGCCGCCGCCGCCACCGAGCTGGACTATGTGCCGATGCCGGATTCCGTCACCAAGCTGGTGGAAGCCGCCTGGAAGGCCAACCTGAAAGACGGTTCGGGCAAGGCGATCTGGTAATTGAGCAAAACCCGTAACGTGGGTAGCGTCGCTCCCACCCTCCCGGCGAGTGGTCGGGAAGGGTGGGAGCGGCGCATTGCTTTTGGGTAATAAATTGGACAAGAACATGAACGCACACCCCGCGCTCGCCGCCGACGAGGCCGGCCAGGCCGCGTTGCAGGAGGACGCCCGCAACGTTGCACTGCGCAATACCATGCGCGTGCAGCGCATCCAGGACTTCATCTTCCACAAGGTGACCTTGCTGTTCGCCTTGAGCGTACTGGTCGTCCTGGTGGGCATCATCGTTTCCCTGGCGATCGGCGCGGCGCCCGCGTTCCACGCCTTCGGCGCCTCCTTCCTCGTGACGAACGAGTGGGATCCCGTCAACGACAAGTTCGGCGCGCTGATCGCCATCACGGGCACCCTGGTCACGTCCGTCATCGCGCTGCTCGTCGCGTTCCCGATCAGCTTCGGCATCGCCCTGTTCCTGACGGAGATCTGCCCGGTCTGGCTGCGCCGTCCGATGGGCATGGCCGTCGAGCTGCTGGCCGGCGTGCCGTCGATCATCTACGGCATGTGGGGCCTGTTCGTGTTCGCGCCCCTGTTCGGCGACTACGTCCAGCCGCTGCTCAAGCATACGCTCGGCGTGCTGCCGTTCATCGGCCCGTTTTTCCAGGGACCGACGATGGGCCTGGGCCTGCTGACCGCCGGCCTGATCCTGGCCGTCATGATCATCCCGTTCATCGCCTCCGTCATGCGCGACGTGTTCGAGATCGTCCCCGCCGTGCTGAAGGAATCCGCATACGGCCTCGGCTGCACCAAATGGGAAGTCGTGCGCAAGATCGTGCTGCCGTACACCCGCGCCGGCGTCGTCGGCGGCGTGATGCTGGGCCTGGGGCGCGCGCTCGGCGAGACGATGGCCGTCACGTTCGTCATCGGCAACGCGAACGATATCGCACTGTCGCTGTTCGCACCGGGCAACTCGATTTCCTCGACGCTGGCCAATGAATTCGCCGAAGCCAGCTCGCCGCTGCACGTGTCCTCGCTGTTCGCGCTGGGCCTGATCCTGTTCGCCATCACGTTCATCGTGCTGTCGGCCGCAAAACTGATGCTCGTGGGTATGGCCCGCCAAGAAGGAGTGAAGTAATGGATGGCGTCGTGAATTCTGTTTATCGCCGCCGCCTGCTGGGGCACCGCATCGGCATCGCGCTGTCCGTGCTGGCGATGGCCATCGGCCTCGGCTTTTTGCTGTGGATCCTGTCCACGTTGCTGATCAATGGCTTCGGGGCACTGTCGCACACGCTGTTCACGATGGACACGCCGGCCCCCGGCAGCCCGGGCGGTGTGCGCAACGCCATCGTCGGCAGCCTGATGATGGTGGGCCTGTCCACGGCGATCTCGACCCCGATCGGCATCCTCGCCGGCATCTACCTGGCCGAGTACGGCCAGAACAACAAATTCGCCGCCGTCACGCGCTTCGTCACGGACATCATGCTGTCGGCGCCGTCGATCGTGATCGGCCTGTTCGTGTACGCCCTGTGCGTGGCGCGTTTCCAGCATTTCTCGGGCTATGCCGGCACCATCGCGCTGTCGCTGATCGCGATCCCCGTCGTCGTGCGCACGACGGACAACATGCTGCACCTCGTGCCTAACAGCCTGCTGGAAGCCGCGTTCGCGCTGGGCGCGCCGCGCTGGAAGGTGTCGATGACGGTGCGCCTGCGCGCCGTGAAGGCCGGTGTCGTGACGGGCGTGCTGCTGGCCGTGGCCCGCATCGCCGGCGAGACGGCGCCGCTGCTGTTCACCGCGCTGAACAACCAGTTCTTCAGCCTCGACATGAAGCAGCCGATGGCCAACCTGCCGGTGGCGATCTACCTGTTCGCGATGAGCTCGTACGAAGACTGGCGCAGCCTGGCCTGGGGCGCCGCGCTGCTGGTGACCTTCAGCGTGCTGCTCCTGAATATCCTGTCGCGGACCGCGTTCCGCCAAAAGAACCCGCAATGATGACTTCGATGATGACCCAGACCCTGTCGACTCCGACGACGACCATGTCCAAGCCCAAGACCAAGACGATCGAAATCTCCGGCCTGGACTTTTATTACGGCAAGACGAAGAGCCTGAAGAACGTCAGCCTGGACGTGCACGACAAACAGGTCACCGCGTTCATCGGCCCGTCGGGCTGCGGCAAGTCGACCCTGCTGCGCACGCTGAACCGCATGTACGACCTGTACCCGGGCCAGCGGGCCGAGGGATCGATCCTTTACCGCGGCCGCAATATCCTGGAGCCGGGCGTCGACGTGAACATGCTGCGCGCGAAGATCGGCATGGTGTTCCAGAAGCCGACGCCGTTCCCGATGTCGATCTACGACAACATCGCATTCGGCGTGCGCCTGTACGAAAACCTGTCCAAGGGCGAGATGGACGAGCGCGTGGAATGGGCGCTCAAGAAGGCCGCGCTGTGGACGGAAGCGAAGGACAAGCTGAACAAGAGCGGCCTGTCGCTGTCCGGCGGCCAGCAGCAGCGCCTGTGCATCGCGCGCGGCGTCGCCGTCAAGCCGGACGTGCTGCTGCTCGACGAGCCGACGTCGGCCCTGGACCCGATCTCGACGTCGAAGATCGAAGAGCTGATCAGCGAGCTCAAGGGCGACTACACGATCGCCATCGTCACGCACAACATGCAGCAGGCCGCACGCTGCTCGGACTACACGGCCTATATGTACCTGGGCGAACTGGTGGAATTCGGCGAGACCGACCAGCTGTTCCTGAACCCCGTACGCAAGGAAACGCAAGACTACATTACCGGCCGCTTTGGATAGGGGGCTTGGCAACCTACTGCGCGTTGCAGGGCCGGCCTGCGATGCTCGCCGTACCGGATGTACGGCTGCGCTTCTCGGCCACCCCTGCCGCCGCTCGCTACGGTTGCAAAGCCCCCGATACGCTAACACTGTTCGTTACTAGAGTAAGATAACGATAGACGATAGGAAAGATATATATGGTAGGCGAGCACTCTTCCAAGCAGTACGACCAGGAGCTGGAGGCGATCCGTTCCAAGGTGCTGCTGATGGGCGGCATGGTGGAAACGCAGTTCGACGAGGCGCTGAATGCTTTTCGCGTCGGTAATACGGAACAGGCCGACAAGGTCATCGCGGACGACCACGCCGTCAACCAGCTCGAAGTGCAGCTGGACGATGCCTCCAGCCACCTGATCGTGCGCCGCCAGCCGGCCGCCAACGACCTGCGCACGGTGATGGCGACGATCAAGGTGATCACCGACCTCGAGCGCATCGGCGACGAGGCGACCAAGATCGCGCGCACGGCCAAGAGCCTGCACGAGCGCGGCATGGTCAGCTTCAACCACTACGAGACGGTGCGCACGATCTCGCGCGCCACGGCCGACATGCTGCACGACGCCCTCGACGCGTTCGCGCGCCTGGACGGCCGCGCCGCCGTGCAGATCATCGCCCAGGACGACGTGATCGACCACGAGTTCCGCACCATCCTGCGCAGCACCATCACGTTCATGATGGAAGACCCGCGCACGATCTCGTCGGCGCTGGACGTGCTGTGGGTGGCCAAGGCCATCGAGCGCATCGGCGACCACGCCAAGAACATCGCCGAATACGTGATCTACGTGGTCGAGGGCCGCGACATCCGCCACAGCAAACCCGTCGGCGCGCCGGCCGCCGGCAACGGCGAAGGGTGATCGATGGCGGCCAACACGAGCGTCCTGATCGTCGAGGATGAACCGGCGATCGTCGAACTGGTGAGTTACTCCCTGCGCGAAACGGGCTGGGAGATCCGCACGGCCGCCAACGTGGCGTCGGCCTGGGATTCGATCGTGCACGGCAGGCCCGACCTGCTGCTGCTGGACTGGATGCTGCCGGACCAGAGCGGCCTGCGCCTGTTGTCGCGCCTGCGCGGCGACCGCGACTTCCAGGACATCCCCGTCATCATGCTGACGGCGAAAAGCATGGAAGAGGACAAGATCGCGGGCCTGAACACGGGCGCCGACGACTACGTCACCAAGCCGTTCTCCCCGCGCGAGCTGGTGGCCCGCTCGAAAGCCCTGCTGCGCCGCAAGAGCCCGCACCTGGCCGAGGCGCCGCTGACCGCCGGCCCGGTGACGCTCGATCCGGCCAGCTGCACCGTCACGCTGGACGGCCGCCAGCTCGACATGGGCAATGCCGAATACCGGCTGCTGAAATTCCTGATGGCGCACCGCGAGCGCGTGTTCTCGCGCAGCCAGCTGCTCGACAAGGTGTGGGGCGATGCCGCCGCCGTCGAGGAACGCACGGTCGACGTCCACGTGCTGCGGCTGCGCAAGGCACTGAAGGAAGCGGAAAAGCTGATCAAGACCGTGCGCAGCGTCGGCTACATGCTGTCCGAAAAAGAAAAATAAGGAAAGGTCGTCCGTTTGAATCCTCGAGTCGTGTTCTGGGTCCCGGCGCTGCTGCGCCTGGGCCTGATGCTGGCGGTCGCCGGCATCGCCTGGTGGCTGCTGGGGGCCGTCTCCGGGCTGGCGCTCGCGCTGCTCATGAGCCTCGGCCTGCTGGTCTCCCAGCTGAACTACCTGCACAAGCTGGGGGAGTGGCTGAACGACCCGCAAAGCACGAAGCTGCCGGACGGGTGGGGCGCCTGGACCGACGTCTTCGCGCGCTTGTATCGCCTGCGCCGCGACGACGAACGCAATCGCGACGAGCTGACGGAATGGCTCGCGCGCTTCCGCCAGGCCATGCACCTGCTGCCGGAAGGCGTGGCGATCATGGACGACGTCCTGTTCCTCGAATGGTGCAACCCGGCGGCCGAGCGCCACCTCGGCCTCACGCTGGAACGCGACAAGGGCCGGCGCGTGACGAACCTGATCCGCCACCCGGAATTCATCGACTACCTGATCCTCGGCCGCTACGAACAGCCGCTCACGCTGTCGATCCGCAGCCGCAAGCTGATCGTGCAGATCATCCCGTTCGAGAACCGGCGCCAGATCCTCGTCACCCACGACGCCACCGAGACCGAGCGCATCGAAGCCATGCGCCGCGATTTCATCGCCAACGCGTCGCATGAGCTGCGCACGCCGCTGACGGTGGTCGTCGGCTTCCTCGAGATCGCGCTCGCGGACCCGGGCCTGGACGAGAAGACGCGCACGGCGCACTTGACGCTGATGACGGAACAGGCCCAGCGCATGCAGCGCCTGATCGAAGACATGCTGACCCTGTCGCGCCTGGAGTCCGACGACTATCCGTTGAAGCGCGAGCGGGTCGACGTCAGGGCGCTGGTCGAGCAGGTGGCGGTCGATGCGCGGGCGCTGTCGGGTGGCCGCCACGAGATCGGCTTCGCCGTCGACGGCCCGGACGTGATGGGCAGCACGGAAGAGCTGCGCAGCGCGTTCGGCAACCTGGCCAGCAACGCGGTGCGCTACACGCCGCAGGGCGGGAAGATCGAATTGCGCTGGCTGCGCGGTCCGAACGACCTGCGCTTCGAAGTGATCGACAACGGCATCGGCATCGACGAGCAGCACATCTCGCGCCTCACCGAGCGCTTCTACCGCGTCGACAAGAGCCGCTCGCGCGAGACGCAGGGCACGGGCCTCGGCCTGGCGATCGTCAAGCACGTGCTGCTGCGCCACGGCGGCAAGCTGGCGATCCGGTCGGTGCCGGGCAAGGGCAGCGTGTTCACGGCCACGCTGCCGAATACGTCGCTGCCGGGGTAATTGGTCGCGCACGCAGTAATTGGGTCCCCGCCTGCGCGGGGACGACAGTTTTAAGGCCGCGAGCCTGAAGGGGCGAACAGAGAAAACGGAAAAAATCGGGCGCTAGGACTTTTCCGAGGACCGAGCCGGGCAGCGTGTTACACTCAAAAAAGACGCCGTCGCGCATTTTCCTCTGAATCCGTTCTCAACCCATCCTATTCAGAGGTTCATATGGCTCAAGCCACGTCACTCCAGCCGGGGCAGATCCGTCACCTTCTCCGCGTCACGTCGGCCAGCAGCAGACATCCCGAGCGAGATTCCTTGGTCCTGCTGCTGGGCCTGACGGCTGGCATGCGCGTGACCGAAATCGCACAGATCGAGGTGCAGGACGTGCTGTTCCCGTCAGGTGCCCTCCGCGAAGAAATCAGCCTGCGCGCAGCGATCACGAAAGGATGCCGGCAGCGCTGTATCTACCTGAGTCATGCTAAGGCCATTGAGGCGCTTGATCGATACCTCGACTGCCGGATAGTGCGGCGGCTGCGCACTACCGACGATCCCGGCCGCTATCGAGGCCTGGAACCGTCTAGCAAGCTGGTCCTGACGCACAAGGGCTAGAAATTCCACTTGAACACCAAGCGGCGCGTGAGCTGGGCCGGCGAGCCCGTCGAGTACCTGGCGTGCGATAGCCTGCAGTCTCACGTCACAAAACTGTATCGGGACGCGGGCATACGGGGCGGTTCGTCGCATAGCGGCCGACGCACGATGGCCTCAAGGCTGATCCAGCAAGGCGCCGACGTGGAAACAGTCCAGCGGCTGCTCGGGCATGCCGAGCTAGATCATGTCCGTCCGTATTTGCAGGTGTCGCCGAGAAGGCTCGAAGAGATGTTCGCAGGGGTTCTTTAAATGCACGGATCCGAAACACGAGCAGCATAACTCGATGGCTATCATTACAGTTTTTATGACAATCTTTATCCAATTTCGATGGACTTGCGTACAGCACGATTATAAAATTGCAAATATGAAATTCATGTTGCGAGAGGCTTGCAACCACGGGTTGAATGTCGGCGTGTGCCACGTTTGATTAAGGAAAACAAATGGTTTCTTACCCCATCCGTATTGCCCGAGACACGTACCGTGGTCGCGACGCGCGCAAGATGCAAAAAGCCGCCGACCACAACCGCGACGTAGCCGAACTCGAACGCAAGATCAACGAAATGCTCAGGAACCAAATGGAGCCAGTGAAGGTATATTCCTGGGCTGGCATCGCGCAGGAAACGGGCATGTCGTACGACTTTATTAAGTCGGTGGGCTACTCCATCGACTGCGGAAGTAACGGCTTCACTGCGACGGCGCCCGCAGCGTAGGCGCACCGAGGAAAAGATATGCGAACTTACGGCAAAACCCTCTTCGAAAAAAACGGATTCACTATGGTCGAAGTCTGGGAGACGGACGCGGCTGGGATAAAAGTGCTCATTGGCTACGCTATCCTCGACCCGGACGGCAAAGAGATCGACTTCTTCGGATCTTACGACGATGCGCTTGCTGAATTTCAAAAAATCACGGACGACAATGAACCGTCCTCTGGATACGAGCCGTAAGTTCAAGGAAAAGTATGGCAATTAGTAATGAGTGGACTGAGTAGCACTTGACCTCGGACGGATGGGCTCGAGAAACCCAACGGAAGATTTGAAGAGGAAGGCTGGACCGAGCCGTAGTTGCTATGGACGATGTCGCAGGGGCTAAGTGTTATGAAAGGATGAGGCTGTCCTCAGCCTTCACACAATAGGTGGCAGATCAACAATGACGACATATTGGCGAGCGGGCTTTTGGCGTTCGAGCGTACACGGTAACGTGCACTGGGTCGAAGGTCACATGGTCGATCGCAGCGAATGGGATATCCCGTTCCACACCCAACAAGACGAAGCGCAACTTCGCCGGGCGCGCGCGCACGAAGGCGTAACGTCGCGCTTTGTACAGCCGAATGCGGATTGTCCAGTTTGCGGCAGCCCCGTGTTCTTCTACCAGAACCAGTTTGGTAGTCGCGTCTACTTCGACGAACTCGGCCCACCATGGCCGAAGCATCCTTGCACGGCCCACGTGTATCAGAATAGCACCTGCGAGCAGGTGGTCACGCTCACAGCCGAACGACTTCGAACGCAGGACGAAGCCGATCTGATTTTGAAGTGGAGAGGGGCAGACGACGGCGCCGATTTCGAGCAGCGATACGGCACGGGCAGATGGGACATTGCGGTATTCATTGGTGTCTATGAAAGTCACGGTGTCAACATCGTCGTCATCAGAACTGAGAATGGCTATCGCTATTTCAAACTCGACGAGCGCGACAATGTGCTTCTCGTTGAGGGGCAGCTGGTCACTTATTATGGGAGCTGGCTGTCCTTCATTTCGCCTGGCGACCTCGAGGTAACGGAATTGAAGCTGCATCGAATTGGCGCCCATCGAGCGCTTCACCATATTCTCGACATCGAGCGGCTGAGCGCGGATACCAAGGACACGGATCAATCAAATGCCTAGCGCCGCAAGCAAGCGATGGCGCGGCCCACCGTTATTTGGACCCGGCAGCGTATTAAGATCAAGGAAAACCATGGACGCTACAGTGTGGGCAGGAACAGGTAAAAAGCAGCTGGGAATCCGAGTAGGTCCCGCCAATCGCACACGCTTCTTTAGCATGTCGTGGAAGCAAGTTGTCGTCGAGATGGACGGACAACTCTGCCATTTCAACTTGAGTCCTGGCTTTTGGAAGGACTGTCCAGAGTTCAGGGATGGGCCTGACGGATACATCAAGATTTGGCTCGGCAAGCATGGGCTGCTCGAGTGGCCCAAAGGCCGTCCGCCGCGTGTCGTTCTCGAGCCCTTGGGCGGTAGCCTTTTTCGATTACTCAAGCGCTAGGAAAACACACGTGAAGCACAGCCCAATCTTATTGACGTTCTTTTTATCGACAACAGCCGTAGCGGGCATAGCGCGCCACATGCCTCATGCCGAAATAGTGGCGAAATATGTACAAAACAGTCAGTACAAGGAAACGCTCGCTCGATGCAAGACGCGCCCGATTTCCGCGCCCGCTGCTTCCGCCGGCCCTCAACTGGAGTGCTGGGCAGCAAACGTGGCCAGCGATCTCCAGCAATATCCAGAGGCGATACGGAAGCTTGTGCTCGACGGAGCTGCTCTCGATGCAGCGCTTGCGCGCTGCCAGGCCCTCAGCATGGAGCAACGATTCAAAAGTGCTGAGTGCATGGCTGCAGGGCGCGCAAATACGTTTATCGAGTTGCGGCAGCCTCGCGCTGTCGAGACTTTGAAACCGTTGACAGCACAAGACTTCAAGGCGACGCCGCAAAAGAACACGAGCGCGGCCGCCGGCGTACGCGACCACTTGATTCTGAAACCTTTGACCCCCGAGGATTTCAAAGGTCTCCACGGCGCCTCCCGCCAGTAAGCAGCGGAAATATCGTGCGGCTTAACGACCCTGATGAGCTGACGCATCAGCTCGAAGTTGAAAAACGTGATCCGGCTGTTGCGATCGCCGCGATCCAGGAGATTGAGGTTCATCTTCGGTACGGCATTGCAGGGCTGAAGCTGGTCGCATGGATCATCGTGACGTTGCTGGCCATGATCCTCTGGCGCATATGGTAAAGGACAACCAATGAAGAAATATCTCGTCGCATCGATCGCCATCGGAATGTTGCTGGCAGGTTGCAGTGACTCACCTGGATCGCTTGAGGGCGCTTGGACGGCCAACGGTCCCGTGCCCATGACGATCACCTTCCGACCTGGCGAGACTGAGGCGATGGGCGTCATCGAGCACGTCGATTACAAGACCGCAGGCGACTCTGTCGAGGTCACATACAAAGACGGTCTGATGAAAGGAACGTCGATGAAATACGTGCTAGTGGACCGCAACACGGCGACGAATCCGATGCTTACGCTGCATCGCGTGCACTAAAGGAAAAACCGTACTTTCGCGCGCGAAAGTCAGCGAGGAAAAGCACAGCAGCAACTTAAGCCCGCCACGAGCGGGCAGCAGCGTTGAGGGGCTAGGCACGGTGCCAGGCCGGCGTAAGGAAAGCGTCATGTTAGAGAAATTTACGGAAGCGGCGTTCGGCTACTGCTTCGCCATCTTGGAAGGATTCGGCGGATTCTTCGAACGCACGCACGCGGTGGTTGGCCTGGGCGTACCATTGCTCATCATGGCAGGGGTACATCTATTATTGCCGCCCTGGGTGGAAGCAGGGATCTGGACATTCGTACTGGGACCCGCGGCGGTAGCCGCCGTCACCATGGTAGCCCACGGCTTCCTGCTTACCCGACGCCATTGAACTGGACCGGAAAACTGCATGGCTGACGAATTGAAATACCACGAGCAGAGCGAGGGCTGGAAGCACGAATGGCTGGCCGACTGGCACTGCGTTTGCATCATGCGCCCACGAGAAATTGGCGGCGGCTTCGTGACCGTCGACTTTGAGCGACGGATATTCAGCACTGGCTATGGCAAGCCGCGCGAGGGAGCGAGGGCCACCGAGTACAGGGGCAAGGGCTGGAAGGATCGGGTCGTCCGCGACGCGATCGACCACCTGGAGCGTGTGATGTCCGATACCGTACCTGCGACCTCGCAGCCGACCTGATCGCCAAGGAAAAAGCGGCAAATCCACATTGGGAGATGACATGAACGTTGACGATTCACTCAGACAGCACGTGGACCAGCTTAGACACATGGTCATCGACCAAGTAGCATTACAGTTGCGCGAAGGTTACCTAAATTTCGACAGGCTTACTGGACTAGCTGACGCTGAGCAATGGTTCTCACAGAACCGTTCGTTGTTGAAAGATTCAGTTGCCTTTCAGTTCGAGGTTCTGCTTCGCACTACAGTAACTGAACTGAATAACTTAGGTGATTTCGTACGTGCTGCATTGGCGAGCCCACCGAATCGAGGGTGTAAATAATATTGTGTAAACGGTCATTTGGCAGGACACTGCCGCCACTAGGAGAA
>NZ_LMCY01000063.1 GCF_001425685.1 Massilia sp. Root335
CTGCAACACCTTCAGCGATTTCCCCTCAAATTATTCCGGACAGCAGTGCGCGCAGGCGGGAACTCAAGTAAAAACCGTCGTTCCCGCGCAGGCGGGAACCCAAGTTCGGCTCAGTTCCACGCCGACGGCGAAAACAGATAACCCTCGCCCCACACGGTCTTGATCTTTTCCGACAGGTTGTCGTCGAACTTGCGGCGCAGCTTGGAGATGCAGTTGTCGATGCTGCGGTCGAGGCCGTCGAACTCGATGCCGCGCATCTTCTTGAGCAGCTCGTCGCGCGACAGCACGCGCCCGGCCGCTTCGGCCAGCACGAGCAGCAGCTTGTATTCCGTATTGCTGAGCACGCACGGCTGGCCGCGCCACGTGACGCTGCGGTCGCTCGTCATGATGCGCAGCGCGCCGAACTCGAGCATGCGGGCGTCGGTGGTCGTCTTCGTCTGGGTGCGGCGCAGCAGGGCGCGCAGGCGCGCCAGCAGCACGCGCGGCTGCACGGGCTTGTTGACGAAGTCGTCGGCGCCTTGCTCCAGGCCGGACACCTCGTCGTACGTGTCCTCGCGCGCCGTGAGGATCAGGATCGGCACGTCGGACACGTCGCGGATCTGGCGGCACACGACCATCCCGTCCATACCGGGCAGCATGAGGTCGAGCACGACGATGTCCGGCGCGGCCGTCTTGAAGTGATCGAGCGCGGCGTCGCCCCGCGTGACGAGGTCGACCGAGAATTCATAGCCGGACAGGTACTCCGTCACCAGTTCCGCAAGGCGCGGATCGTCTTCCACCAACAGTACGCGATACATGAGGTTCTCCTTCGACCCCGCATTGTATAAGAGCGGGCAACAACGGAGGATGTTTGGCGGGTAGGGGTGACAAATTCGTACAGTTTCGCGACAAACAGGCCGGGAAAGCCGTGGTGCCGGCCGTTCGGCCGCCCAGGTGTGCCATTGAAAATATTGGGGTTTGGCAACAATATTCTGATATGCTTGCTAACCTTTAATGACATTTAGCTACCGTTGATGTCCTTCGGGAAGGACTGGCCGGCGGCACGGGCAGGCATGAGCGCACATATCGGCATCTTCGGCAAATACGGCTACCGGATCAACACGGCGCCGGACGGCACCATCAGCGACGTCACCCTGACCGCCGATGCCGTCGATAACGCCGGCGCGTCGACGTCCGGCACGGTACAACTGGAGCTCTGGCTGACCAGCACGCCGTGGAATCCGACCGGCCCGAATACCGGTTATGAAATCGCGGTCGACCGGTTCGCCGGCGCCGCCAGCGGCAAGCTCGACAGCGGCCAGTATTTCAGGAACGTTGCCGCGACGGTCCCACTGGACAACCTGCCGCCGCCCGGCACCTATTTCGTGACCCTCGCCGCGGCCGAATACACGGGAGCGGACCCGGCAACGGACGGCGGCTACGTCGTCGACAGTTCGTACGCCTTCACGGATCTCGTGACCGTGCGCAGCGACGGCAGCATCGTCGCGAGCGGGATCACGGCGCCGGCGCTGAGCGTTGCTTCCCGCGCCATCGTCGAAGGCAATGACGGCACGCGCAATATCGTGTTCACGGTCGAGATGTCGCATGCCGTGTCGTATGGCGTATCGGTGCAGGTCGACACGCGCGACGAGACGGCCGCGGCCGGCGTCGACTACCAGGCGCAACACCGGACGCTGACGTTCGCGCCGGGCGCGACGACGGCGACGTTCAGCGTCCCCGTGAACGGCAACACCCGCTTCGAACCACACCGGTCGTTCGGCGTCGAGCTGTCCAACGCGATGGGCGCCACGATCGCGTCGTCGGGTGTCGCCACGACCGGAACCTCCGGCGCGGCCGGCCAGACCAACGCCTGGGGCACGATCTTCGACGACGACACGGCCGCGGGCGCGGTGGTCCCGACGGATGAATTCTTCAGGGAGCAGTGGTATCTGTTCACGACGAACGTGGAGTACGCGTGGGCACACGCGACCGGAAGAGGCATCAAGGTCGCGGTGCTCGACCAGGGCATCGACGCCACCAATCCGGACCTGGTACCGAACGTCGACCTCGACCTGGGCCGCGTCGCCTTGTCGCTGCTGCCCGGCGGGGCGCCGGTGAACCCGACGGACAACCACGGCACCGAGGTTGCCGGCGTGATCGCCGCCGCCCGCAACAACGACGGCATCGTCGGCGTCGCCTACAATGCGCAGCTCGTGTCGCTGTACACGCCTTTTTCGTCCGAATGGCCGACGGAGTTCGCCAACGCCTTCCATTACGCGGCCGGCGTGGATGTGCTGAACGATTCCTGGGGCTTCACCAGCCGGATGAGGACCGATACGGACTGGGCCTTTTACGACAATGCGAACGACCCTTTGTTCGCGCCGCTGTTCGCCGCGCTGCACGACCTTGCCGCCACCGGACGCAACGGCCTCGGCACGGTCGTCGTGCAGTCGGCGGGCAATGGCTACGACTACGGCGACGACACCAACCTGCACAATTTTCAGAACAGCAGGTATATCATCACGGTCGGCGCCGTCAAGTACGCCGGTACGTTGTCCTACTTCAGCACGATGGGCGCGTCGATCCTCGTCGCGGCGCCCGGCGGGGCCGGCTACGGCGACTACGCCAGCATCCTGACCACCGACCGCAGCGGCGCGGCCGGCACCACCGGCACGGATCTCGCATTCGCCGACGGCACGTCGTTCTCGGCGCCGATCGTCAGCGGCATCGTGGCGCTCATGCTCCAGGTGAATCCGCACCTGGGCTACCGCGACGTCCAGCAGATCCTCGCGTACACGGCGCAGCAGGTCGGCACGCCCGACAAATGGGCAGCGAACGGCGCCCATGACTGGAATGGCGGCGGCCTGCAATATGGCGACGACGTGCAGGCGACCGGTTTCGGCGTCGTCGACGCCCTTGCGGCCGTGCGCCTCGCCGCGACCTGGGAAGGCGCGCCGCGCACGTCCGCCAATGTCGTGGACGTGGTCGCATCGAAGACCGTCAACGAGGCCATTCCCGACAATACCGGCAAGTTCGAGTACAGTGCCATCGACATCGACAGCAGCGCCGTCGTCGAACGCGTCGACGTCGCGGTCAACATCACGCATCCGTTCATCGGCGACCTGGAAATCGCCTTGATGTCGCCAAGCGGCACGACCAGCTACCTGATGTACCGGCCGGCGCAAGGCGCGCTCAGCGCAGTCGGATCGAACCAGCACGACATCCATTTCACGTTCGACACCGTGCTCGACTGGGGCGAGAGCGCGCAGGGCCGCTGGACGCTCGCCGTCATCGACCTCGCCACCGGCAACGCCGGCACGCTGGACGACTGGAGCATCGACATCATCGGCCACCAGCCGACGCAGGACCACACGTTCATCTACACGGCGCAGTACGCGCAGATGGCCGCGGCCGACCCATCGCGCGCCGTTCTGAGCGACCCGGGCGGCGGCACCGACACCATCAACGCCAGCGCGCTCGGCAGCAACGACCGCATCGACCTCTCCGGCACCGCGCCATCCACGATCGGCGGCGCCTACCTGGTGATCGCGCAAGGGACGACGATACGAAACGCGTACGGCGGCGACGGCAACAATGCCATGATCGCGAACGCGAAGGGCAGCGTCCTGCACGGCATGGCCGGCAACGACACGCTGACCGGCGGCGCCGGCAGCGACACGCTCGACGGCGGCGCCGGCAGCGATACGATCACCGGCGGCGGGGGCATCGATACGGCGGTCTACCACGGCGCCGAGGCGAACTACACGATCACGAAGACCGCCACCGGCTTCACGATCGCGGACAAGACCGGCGCCGACGGCACCGACCAGGTGGCGGGCGTGCAGCGCCTGCAGTTTGCCGACAGCACGCTCGCATTCGACATCGCCGGCGACGGCGGCCAGGCGCTCCGCATGTACCGGGCGGCGTTCGACCGCACGCCCGACAAGGTGGAACTGGGTTACTGGATCGGAGCGCTGGACCACGGCGTGGCGCTGCTCGACGTGGCGAACGGCTTCGCCCAGTCAGCGGAATTCAAGAAGTTATACGGCGACGACCCGACCAATGCCGACATCGTGGACAGGTTCTACGCCAACGTGCTGCATCGCGCACCGGACGCGGCAGGCGCGGATTACTGGACCAGGCTGCTCGACCAGCACGTGCTGACCAAGGCCGACGTCCTCATGAGTTTCAGCGAGAGTCCGGAGAACCAGACGGCGCTGATCGGGGTGGTGCAGAACGGCATCGAGTTCGCGCCGTACGGCTGACCCAACGACAAGGCCCGCGCGAGGCGGGCCTTGTCGGATTGGATCAGTGTTTCGTCATAATTAAGTTCGGAACAAGCGTACTAAGAGCGACGGGCGGCGTAGTCGTCGTTCGCATACGATAAAGATCGGAACAAATGCACTCAAGGTCTTTGCGGGGGTGACTGCCAAAATAATAAAGTTGGGAACATCGGGACGCAGAGCAGTATCGGCGTTGGACCGCGCACATGGGCGCTGCGCTCTGGTCAACACCGGTCTGGACTGTCGGAGGATTGCGAAAGCCTAGTGATGTCTGCTTAACTGGGTTGAACATTGTCCAGATGTTGTCTATTGGCTACCCGCAATCAATCCGCAGCGGCGCTTCACTATCATCGCGGCATATCCGTTCGACGGCTCAATCGTTTCCGCGCAATAATGTAATAATGCCGCGGCAACGTGGCTGAGGCACCAAATGGAAGGACAGCCCGTGAGGAACAGTTTCACTGGCCATTATCTCTAGATGGCACAGCGTCACAACCGATGGATACCCTATAGGCGCACGCATGGAGCGGGATCAACCTACAAGAGAAACAATAGACGTAGTCGACAAGGCCCAGTTGCGCCGGATCGAGGCAACGCATAAAGGATTCCTTTATCAGCACCTTTATGGTGTGGCCTGCCTGCTCATGGTAGATCAGTTGGGCTGGACGCGTATGCGGGTAGAGGTAGATGAGGACATAGAGCTGGAGTTCAGCGGCCGCTATGTCTATGTTCAAGTCAAGTCCCGCTCGAAGCTCATACAGATTTCCGACATCGCGTCAGCACTGAAGCGATTTGAGCAGTATCGTACGCAGCACACACCTGGAGGCAGAGCAGGGCAACCTGAGTTTATATTGGCACTGAACTGCGATACAGCACCTGGGCTCAGCACGCGTATCTCTGCCGGTGAGTTCCCGCAGGATGTGCGCTTCATGCGGCCAGGTCAGAACATCCCAGGATTGCCGCCGGTATGGGCGAACAACGAAGAGGCATTCAGCTGGTGCGTCGCAAGAGCCGAGGCACTACCCTTCATCATGGTGGCGCCTGACGTCCTAGTCCAAAACCTGGCGGGTGCCATAATGCGAATGGCTGCCGGTCTCGACGAGTTCACCCGGCACGAAGTCACCGCCATGCGCGCGGCCGGAATGCTCCAACAGTTCGTGCAGCAGGTCCATGAATTTCCGGCTCCGCCACTTAATTATCGGCCGCAGGATAACGAGCCAGCGCTCGTTACCGATGCGCCAGTCCGCCTGATCGTGGGCTTCTCAGGCGCCGGCAAAACGTCATGGGCGGCGCAGGCAGCCTTGGCCGATGCGCAGCCACGGGCTTATTTCGACGTGGCGGACCTTCCCAGTTCATCTGTAGCGCGTACGCTGGCAAGGGAGCTTGCTGCACGTTGGCTCGGCGACAACCCGGAAGGGCGGCAAGTCGTGGCAAGCGAAGCGCTGTCAGGCGTGGAGGCTCTGCGCCTAGTGACCTCGTCTCTGCAAGCACAACAACAGACCTATACAATGGTAATCGATAACGCGCACCGACTGCAGGTTGAAGACGCGCGGGCGATTACTGCAGCGATGAAAGATTTGCAACTAGTCTTTTTGGCACAGCCAACGGCGGAGCTGGACCTGATGAGTGCTGCCTTGGATGTAGAGCCAGAAACACTACAGGGTTGGGGGGCTGACTCAATCGGCTACGAGGCTTCCGCACAAGAGTGCACGGTAAGCATGGCAACTGCCACTCGAATCCGGGCTCTCACGGGAGGCCTTCCGCTCTACGTGCGCAGCGCCATTTCCGTGGCTAAGAAAGACTACGGCTCGGACTTAAAGGCGTTCTGCGACGCGTTCGAAGGTCAGTCGCTCAGCACCGATACCAGACAACATACACTCCTAGCAGCGGTCTTTAATGGGCTCGATGAAGCGTCCAAGCAAGTTCTCGCATGCGCCAGTCTCTCCGATGTGCCACTCGCTGCTGCAGAAATTGCAGGCGTGGTGGCGGAGGCTTTCTCACTTCACCAACCGACTGTCATTCGTAAACTTCGTTCGCTCCGTGCTCGAGGCTTGCTGCAGGCCTATGGAAGCCAGCGCAGCAAGGTGCATGACGCGCTGCGGCCTATAGCGCTTGAACATCTGATTGAAGAGCCTGAGCCAGGCCGGCGTGCCAGGGCCTTCCTCCTCGACTTAGTCGTAAAGTCTCTTAAGGAAAACCACGAAACAGAGCGTTTCCCTCTGTTCATAAGACTGCTGATCGAACTTCGAAAGGTGGCAGAGCTCGCTGACTTGGGTACCGGGGAGGCATTTCACGAAGGTCCCGAGTACCCGCAGATGTGGCCGCTACTAGAGGAGGCTGCTAATGACCCCGCATTGACGACCGAAGTCCGATTTGAGTGCCTCGATGCGCTGTTGTACCACCGGCAGAAGCACGGCCCTGAGGAGACCATCGCACCGCTTTTGGACCAGATGGAGGCGCTGATCGATCGCGGGTTAGCGAATAACCGTTCGCGGCTCGTGTTCCTACAAAAGAGCCTGCTTTACTGGGCTTCCCAAGGGAATGAAGCCCGAGTTCAAGAGCTTCTACGCAAAGCGCAGGCCTTGATACCGGACCAAGCATCGTATCGTCGAGTTTTTACCTATAGCGCTGCGTTTGCGTTATGGAAGGTCGCGAGACCTGCAAGTGCGGAAAGATTGCTCAATGGTCTAGTTGCCGAATACATTGCAATTCTGTCGATTAACGTCGACGAGATCATGTCGAACCCAGGTCTATATGTGGCCAGGGTACGAGCAGACGACGACTACGGGACTGATTGTAAGCACTTGGCCGACTGCTTTGATTTGCTTGCGCGGGTTCTTGAACAACTGAAGAGGGCACAATCAGGACCGCGAAAGGTTGCTGTGCGACTTTTCGAGATCACAGGCTCATGGGACTCTGCCGTGCGCGTCGGAATTGATCTCGTGTACCAGCATTTAGATCGCAGTGAGCTCCCGCAAGCTTTGAAACTTGTGAGCGAATCCCTACCACGCATCGTTCATTTTTATGAACTAGCACGCCACACGATTCCGCTGCGTTATCTGCACGCACATATTCTAGGGAAAATGGGGCAGATCTCTGCCGCCCGGGAGATACTAAAGACCGCGGATCCATTTTTTAAATCCATGCCAAACGACGAGCAGTTAGAGGCCAGGCGGCTTACGAAGTTTCTTCGATGACTATTTAGAGCCGCTATCTTGTTTAGTCAAACAAGCATGTTATATAACGCACAGCTAGCGCCGAAAAAAGGGATCTTAGCTTGAAGGAGCATTTCGACGACGATAATTTGGCCTTCGCAATTCGGCTGCCAGACGGTTTCCCTCTACAGGACCTGTTCGAAATCAGTGCATGTTTAAACGAGGTCGACGTTTGCGTTCCCGGATATATTGCGCCCGAGGTAGGTCTTTATCATCCATATGGGTACTTCTATGAGCATGGGGTTGAGAATACAAGAACGACACTCATTCCGGATAGAAATGTCGTGTCACGTTTCGCTCAGCTAGCCGAAGGTAGGCCTGCACACACAGATCAACAATTAAGGATCGCAGCGGGGCTTCTTGGATTTTGTCAGTGCTTAGACATAGAGATTGAGCCCGCCATAGCCTTTCATGAACTGGCGCACAAGGAGGGTAACGAAGCCGCCTTAGCTGAGCTTGGGTGGTTTAGGACCGCAGATAATGCGAATACGCACGACTTGATGGATGTAGGTCTAATGCGTAAGGATGTCCTTATTGGCGATTACTCGCCTCAGAAAGTGGAGGCGTGTGATCTGGCTAAGCCTCTCAGACGCTGGAATAGAAACTACATCTTAGCTTTGAAGATGATGGAGCTAGAGCTACGTCTTACTAAGCCAATAGATCGCGTGCTGACCTTACTCGGCTGGATGCGCGAGGACTTTATGTTTGGCGGACCGGTAGCACTGCTGGCGAGTGTCTACTTCGCGCCGAACTCTCCTCCTAGGAAGCGCGTGTTCAAAGATAAGAACTCTGCAGACCGCGAAAAAGCGATCGCCGGTGTGCGCAATGCTGCTTGGGACCTCACACAACTGAGTGAATTACTTCGAAAGGTGAACGAAGTGTCCGAACAAGGACATACGCGCTATCTGTTCGCCAGTTTCGACAAACATCTTCGTTTAATGGCGAGACTTGCTTTTAAGTTTGGCTCGTCTGGATCAGCATCTGCCGGGTTGTCAAGCGCGCTTTCAGAATGGTGGCCCGTCGAGGAGGCCAAAAAAATTACTGATTGTATCTTTGATCATCTCGATCGTATTAATTCCAGTCAGTGGAAGGCCAAAACGTCGCCCGCCCCGAACTTTATCAACCAACTGATTACGGCCGGTGAACAGTTTATTCGCGAAGGCCGTTGATCCTTAGTATTCCGAAAAAAGAAGTATAGCAACCCAGAAAAATCACCATGTTCCTAGGGGGTGTACCAGATTCTGTGTAAACGAGTCTTTGTTTAAGTCTGCGGCACGCGGTCTTCAAA
>NZ_LMCY01000064.1 GCF_001425685.1 Massilia sp. Root335
CGTCTGGCTCATCTGGCCGACGGCGGCGTTGATCTGGCCGACGCCGGCCGACTGCTCTTCCGACGCCGCCGTGATTTCCTGCACGAGGTCGGACGTCTTGCGGATGTTCGGCACCATGCGGTCGAGCAGGCCGCCGGCGCGTTCCGCCAGGTCCACGCTGTTCGACGCCACTTCGCCGATCTCCTGCGCGGCCACCTGGCTGCGCTCGGCCAGCTTGCGCACCTCGGCTGCCACGACGGCGAAACCCTTGCCGTGCTCGCCCGCGCGGGCCGCCTCGATGGCGGCGTTCAGCGCCAGCAGGTTGGTCTGGTAGGCGATGTCGTCGATGATGCCGATCTGCCTGGCGATCTGCTTCATCGCCGCGACGGTGGCTTTCACCGCTTCGCCGCCTTCCGCCGCCTCGCGCGCGGCCTGTGCGGCCATGCCGTCGGTGACGCGGGCGTTTTCGGTGTTCTGCGCGATCGACGCGGTCATCTGTTCCAGCGAGGCGCTGGTTTCCTCGACGCCGGCCGCCTGTTCGGATGCCGCCTGCGACAGCGATTGCGCCGTGGCGCTGACCTGTTCCGACGCCGACGCCAGCGACTGCGCGCCGCCATTCACGTCGCCGACCACCTGCGTCAGCTTCGCGATCATGTTCTTCATCGCGGCCAGCAGCCGGCCCGCTTCGTCGCGCGACGTGGCGCCGATGTCGACGGTCAGGTCGCCGCCGGACAGGCGGTCGGCCGCATCGACGGCGATGCGCAGCGGACGGGTGACGGACAACGTGATGAGCGTGGCCACGAGCAGGGCGAGAACGGCGGCGCCGGCGGTCATGGCGAGCACCTGCTGGCGGGTCTGCTCGTAGTTGCGGCTTGCGTCGTCGGCCACCGTCTGCATCTTGTCCGACTGGTGCTTGGCCAGTTCGTCGACGGCTTCGATCAGCTCGCGGTTGAGCGGCATGTACTCCTTGCTGACGAATTCCGCCGCACGCTGGCGGTCGCCGCGCACCACGCCGTAAAACTGGGCGTACGCCGGTTCGATCGCCGCGTGCTTCTCGACGATCTGCTTGAGCAGCTTCTTGCCCGTCTCGCTGGCGACGAGTTTCGTCAGGTCGCCGACGCGTGCATTCGTGTCGGCGCGCAGCTGTTCGATCAGCTTGCGATAGCGTTCGTTGTCCGCCTCGTCGCTCGTGAGCAGCATGCCGCGCATCTGGCGCGGGATGTCGACGACGTCGCGGATCAGGTCCTTGGCGATGACGACCTTCGGATAGGCGTCCGCCGTGATGTACACGGTGGCCTGGTTCATTGCCGCCATGCGGTTCGTGGCGAGCAGCGCGATCGCCAGCAACAACAGCAGCACCACGCCGAAGCCGAGGCCGAGACGGATACCGATTTTCAGATTCTTAAGCACGATGGCTCTCCACTTCATTTGAATTGAGACTGGCGATGTATCAGGCCGCCGCGGCCTGGCTTTCGGTTTCGACACCGGCCAGCAGGGCCGCCATGTCGAGGATCAGCGCCACGTCGCCGTTGCCGAGGATCGAGGAACCGGACAGGAAACGCGCGCCGGCGAACACCTTGCCCAGCGGTTTGATCACGGTCTGGAATTCTCCCAGCAGGCTGTCGACGACGAGGCCCGCCTTGCGGCCGCCGTAGCGCACGACGACGATGCTCTTGCGCCGCGCCGGCGCGCCCGCCACGCCGAAGCGCTCGCGCAGGCGCACGAAGGGCAGGGGCTGGCCGCGCAGGTCGACCCAGTCGCAGCCCGGCTGGTCGTGGAACTCGATGCATTCCTCGACCATCTCCATCGGAATCACGAATACGGACTTGCCGACGCCGACCTGGAACCCGTTGATGATGGCCAGCGTGAGCGGCAGGCGCACCGTGACGGTGGTCCCGACGCCTTCCGTGCTGGCGACGTCCACGCTGCCGCGCAGGGCGACGATGTTGCGCTTGACGACGTCCATGCCCACGCCGCGGCCGGACAGGTTCGTCACCTGTTCCGCCGTCGAGAAGCCGGGTTCGAAGATCAGGTTGAAGATTTCCTTGTCGGTCAGCAGGCGCCCCGGCTCGACGAGGCCGCGTTCGACGGCCTTGGCGAGGATGCGCTCCCGTTTCAGGCCGCCGCCGTCGTCCGTCACTTCGATCACGATGCTGCCCGAGTCGTGGTACGCGTTCAGGGCGACGGTGCCCTGCGACGGCTTGCCGCGCGCGGCGCGCACGTCGGCCGGCTCGATGCCGTGGTCCATCGCGTTGCGCACGAGGTGCGTGAGCGGATCGCCGATCTTTTCGACGACGGTCTTGTCCAGCTCCGCGTCCTCGCCGCTGACGTCCAGGCGGATGTCCTTGCCCAGCTCGCGCGCCACGTCATGCACGACGCGCTGGAAGCGGTTGAACGTCGCGCCGATCTTCACCATGCGCAGCTGCAGCGCATTGTCGCGTACCTCTTCCACGAGGCTGGACAGCGTGGAGGTGCATTCGAGCAGTTCGGGAATCTGTGTGCGGCGCGCGATGACGTTGGCGCCGGCGCCGGCGATGATCAGCTCTCCCACGAGGTTGATCAGGCGGTCCAGCTTGTCGGCGTCCACGCGCACGGAACGGCTTTCCTGCTGCGGCCGCGCTTCCGGTGCCTGGCGCTGTTTCGCGAGGGCGGCTTCGACGACGGGCGCGCGCACGGCGCCCTGGCTGACGAGGATGGCGCCGATCGGTTGGCCCGGCGCGGCGTTCGCCGCCTGCGCCGCGAGTGCCTGTTCCAGCTCGTGCGCGGTGATGCTGCCGCAGCGCACGAGCATCTGGCCGAGGCGCTCGCGCTGCGCTGGCACTTCGTCCAGCCAGGCGATGTATTCGGCGATGCGGTTCTCGGGCGGCAGGATGCGGATGGCGCAGTCCTCGCGCACGAAGTCGAACACGCTGTCGATGGTCGCCTTGTCGGCGTTGCCGGCAAAGCCGATCTCGAAGCCGAGGTAGCAGGATTCGGGATCGAATTCGTCCGCCGCGGGCAGGTCGTCGGCGCTCGTCGCGACGCCCGTGACGGTGCCGAGCTGGCCCAGGTAGCGGATGAACGACAGTGGGTCCATGCCGTTGCGCAGGACGTCGGGTCCGAAGCGCAGCGAGATGTGCCAGTGGCCGGCGGCGCCGGCGTCCGGCGTGCCGGCGGCGCTGGCGCTGGCCGGCGCCGGTGCATCGCCCAGGTAGCCCTGCAGCGCGGCGACGAGCGGCGCGCCCGCGTCCGTGAGCGCGGCGTTGGCGGCGAGCGTGCCGTTTTCGACGGCGTCGACGAGCGCGCCGATGTGGTCGCGGCAGGCGAGCAGCAGCGCCACCAGTTCGTCGCCGAGGGGAACCGTCCCGTCGCGCACCTTGTCCAGGACGCTCTCGGCCACGTGGGTGAATTCGACGACGGGGTCGAAGCCGAACATGCCGGCCGATCCCTTGATCGTGTGGGCCGCGCGGAAGATCGCGTTGACGGCATCGAGGCCGTCGCGCGCGACGGCGAGGAGGGCGGACTCCATCTGCTCGAGCAGCTCGCGGCTTTCGGCGATGAAGGTGTGCGTCACCTGGTCGATGTCGATGCTCATGCCGGATCTCCGTCGAGGTCGACGCCGAGCAGGGCGCAGGCGTCGCGCACCGCGGGGCTGGCCCCGCGCAGCGCCAGATGCCGGCCGAGGCGCGCGGCCTCGCGCCGCGCCACGAGCAGCAACTGCAGGCCGGCGCAGTCGAATTCCGTGACGGACGACAGGTCGAGCGCGGGCGCGGCGCTCGCGCGCACGGCGTCCATCAGCGCGGGTTTCAGTTCCGCGGCGCGGTAGATCGTCATTTCGCCTTCGACCGCCAGGCATGCAGCGGCCCCTTGGCTCGTTTCGCCAATATTCATCATTGCTCCGGGATGCGCCGGCGGTTGCCGGCGGTGGGGTCAGGACAGGGTCAGCTTCTGGACGGCGGCCAGCAGGGCCTCGGGCTTGAACGGCTTGACCATCCAGGCGCGCGCGCCGGCGGCCTTGCCCTGTTCCTTCTTGTCTTCCTGCGACTCGGTGGTCAGCATCAGGACGGGCGTGAATTTGTACGCGGGACGGGTCTTGAGTTCGCGCACGAACGTGATGCCGTCCATGTTCGGCATGTTGACGTCGCTGATGATCAGGTTGACCTTCTGGCCGGTCAGCTTGGCCAGCGCGTCCTTGCCGTCGACGCCTTCGATGACGTCGTAGCCGGCCTGCTTCAGGGCGATGCCGACGACCTGGCGGATCGAAATCGAGTCGTCCACCACCATGATGGTTTTTGCCATGAGAGTTCCTAGAAAAATGTGATTTCTTCGGCCTGCCGCGGGGCCGCCTTGACACTGCTCTTGTGGAGCGTGCGTTCCTCGGCCATCGCGTACGTGCTTTCCAGCTCGGCCAGCAGGCTGCGCGCGTCGAGTGCCTGCGGCGTGCCGCCGTCCTGCGCCTGCTCGTCCAGCCATGCGGGCAGGCGCGCGATGTTGTCGCGGACGTGCGACAGGATCTGGCTGACGCGGTCCTGGAACTGCAGCTGCACGAGCGCATTGCCGACTTCACCCTGGATGCCGGCGCTCTCGCGCGCAAGCAGGTCGGACGATGCGACGAGGGCGTCGGTGACGCCGCGCAGCGAGCCGAGCACGTTGCCGATCATCTGGCCGGACGCCTGCACGGCGCGGGACTCTTCGCGCATCGAATCGCCCGCGGCACGGCAGGTGGTGTCGATGGCGCTGCTGATCCGGCCGACCTGCTCGGCGATGTGCTTGCCCGCTTCGGCCGAGCGGTTCGACAGCATGCGCACCTCGTTCGCGACGACGGCGAATCCGCGCCCCGCCTCGCCCGCGCGCGCCGCCTCGATGGCCGCGTTCAGTGCCAGCAGATTCGTCTGCCAGGCGATGCTGGCGACGTCCGCCGCCATCTCCTGCAGGTGCGCGGTGACCTCCTGCAGGCCTTCGATCTTTTGCAGCATCTGCTGCTTGCTGGCGGCGGCGCCGGCCAGCATGTCCAGCAGCGAGCGCAACTCCTTTTCGCTGGCCGCGAACACGTCGACGATGCTGCCGCCCTCGCCGTTGCGGGCGGCGCCGGACGTCGCGAGCGCCTGTTCGAGGCGCATGACGATGCCGGAGAAGCGCTGCACGAGCTCCACGACGGCCGTTTCCATCTGCTCGCGCGAGGCGTCGATGTGCGACGTCCACACGCCGGCGACGTCGGCGCCGAACGCGCGGCGGCTGGCGAGGTAGTCGTCCGCCGGCGCATGGCCGTTTGCTGCCGCCGGCATCGCCGCGCGCACGGCGGCGAACGCACCGCCGGCCAGCAGCACGGCGGCGCACAGCCAGCCATGCCAGTGCCAGCCGGCCAGCGGCACGATGACGCAGGCCGCGGCCAGGGCCACGATCAGCGGGGAAGAGGTTTGCAGGGGGCGTAGTCGCGTCACGCGGCGCTCCGTTCGGTCAGTCGGTGTTCGGATGGGTCGAGCATCGGATCGGTATCCGGTGTGTCCCGTGTGTGCTGTTTGTGAACCGCACCGATGAGGATGATTACAGACCGAGTTGCCGTAGCGCAAGCTTTTGCGACACAAATATGCTGATGGGTCGTATAAACGACACACCCGTTAGATGATCGCTAACATATTGTTATGGCAAGGATTTTTTGCCGGCCGGCGGCGCTTGCGCGGCGCCGGCGTCCGGATGTGCCGTTTGTTAATGTTCAAATATTTAACAATACGCATGCGCCGCGGCGTGCCGGAAGGGCCGGGAAACGCTGCATTCGGAAATCACGAAAGGACACGCCGGGATTGCCGGATTGTGGGGAGGCGCCGCCACGGCTACCATCGACTCATGAACACAATGATCCTGACGTTTGCCGGCGGCGCGGTGGCCGGTGCGATGAATGCGCTGGCGGGGGGCGGTTCGTTCGTCAGCCTGCCGGTGCTGATTGCGGCGGGCGTGCCTCCGGTGCAGGCGAACGCTTCCAGTACGGTCGCCCTGTTTCCGGGTGGGGTGGCGAGCGCATGGGCGTATCGGGACGGCCTGGGCACGGTCGGCGCCGTTCCGCTCCGCGGGTTGCTGGCCGCGACGCTGTGCGGCGGCCTGGTGGGTGCGGTGCTGCTGTTGCGGACGTCATCCGCGGCGTTCACGGTCGTGCTGCCGTGGCTGTTGCTGGCGGCGTCCGTCGCCCTCGCGTTCGGACGGCGCATCGGGGACGCATTGCGTGCGCGCTGGCGCATCCGCCCGCATGCGGTGCTGGCCGTGCAGTTCGCGCTCGGCATCTACGGCGGCTACTTCGGCGGCGCGGTCGGGATCATGATGATCGCGGTGTGGGGCCTGCAGGGCTGCCACGACCTGAAACGGCTCAACGCACCGCGCACCTTGCTGGTCAGCGCGGCGAATACGGTGGCCGTACTCGCCTTCATCGCGGCGGGCGCGGTGCGCTGGCCCGAAACGCTGGCGATGCTGGCGGGCGCGCTCGTCGGCGGCCATGGCGGCGCGCACCTCGGACGGCGCGCGCCATCCAACGTCATCCGCGCCGTCACGCTGTTCGCCACGACCTGCATCACGCTCGCCTTCTTCGTCAAAACCTATGTCATGTGAGGACACCATGCTCCAGGCCTTGCTCGCAACGACAGGACTGCTCGCCATCGCGGCCAGCATCGCGGCCAAATTCGTCAAGCTGCCGGACGGCGCCGGCGGGGATGACGCGCCGCGCGGCCGCCGGCGCCGA
Source organism: Massilia sp. Root335 (assembly GCF_001425685.1). Classification (GTDB taxonomy): domain Bacteria; phylum Pseudomonadota; class Gammaproteobacteria; order Burkholderiales; family Burkholderiaceae_D; genus Telluria; species Telluria luteola. The sequence continues at coordinate 6,686 of NZ_LMCY01000064.1, forward strand.
CGCGGCGCGTGCGCCGGTCAGCGCTTCAGCTGCGCCAGGTCGCGCACGGCGCCGCGGTCGGCCGACGTGGTCAGCGCCGCGTAGGCGCGCAGCGCCTGCGAGACGGCGCGCTCGCGGTTCACCGGCTGCCAGGCGGCCGCGCCGCGCGCGTCCATCGCGCTGCGGCGCTGCGCCAGTTCGTCGGCCGTCACGCGCAGGTTGATGGTGCGGTTCGGGATGTCGATGTCGATCATGTCGCCTTCTTCCACGAGGCCGATCGCGCCGCCTTCCGCCGCTTCCGGCGACGCGTGGCCGATCACGAGGCCGGACGAACCGCCCGAGAAGCGGCCGTCGGTGAACAGCGCGCAGGCCTTGCCGAGGCCCTTCGACTTGATGTACGACGTCGGGTACAGCATTTCCTGCATGCCCGGGCCGCCTTTCGGGCCTTCGTAGCGGATGATGACGACGTCGCCCGCATGTACCGTGTCGCCCAGGATGGCTTCGACGGCCGCGTCCTGGCTTTCGAACACGCGCGCCTTGCCGGAGAACTTCAGGATGCTGTCGTCGACGCCGGCCGTCTTCACGATGCAGCCTTTCTCGGCGATGTTCCCGTACAGGACCGCGAGGCCGCCGTCCTGGGAGTAGGCGTGCGCGCGGTCGCGGATGCAGCCTTCGGCGCGATCCAGGTCGGCCGTGGCGAAGCGTTCGGCCTGCGAGAACGCGGTCTGCGTCGGCACGCCGCCCGGCGCCGCGCGGAACAGGGTGTGCACGGCCTGGTCGTCGCTGCGCTTGATGTCGTACTTTTCGATCGCGTCGCCCAAGGTCGGCGAGTGCACGGTCGGCAGCGACGTGTCCAGCAGGCCGGCGCGCGCCAGCTCGCCCAGGATGGCGATGATGCCGCCGGCGCGGTGCACGTCCTCGATGTGGTATTTGTTGGTCATCGGCGCGACCTTGCACAGGCAGGGCACCTTGCGCGAGATGCGGTCGATGTCCGCCATGTTGAACTCGACGCCCGCTTCGTGCGCGGCGGCCAGCAGGTGCAGCACGGTGTTGGTGGAGCCGCCCATCGATACGTCCAGCGCCATCGCGTTCTCGAAGGCGGCGCGGGTGGCGATGCTGCGCGGGAGGACCGTGTAGTCGTCCTGCTCGTAGTGGCGCTTGGCCAGGTCGACGATCAGGCGGCCCGCGCGCAGGAACAGTTCCTTGCGGTCGGCGTGCGTCGCGAGGACGGTGCCGTTACCCGGCAGCGACAGGCCCAGCGCCTCGGTCAGGCAGTTCATCGAGTTCGCCGTGAACATGCCGGAGCAGGAGCCGCAGGTAGGGCAGGCCGAGCGCTCGACTTCGGCGACGTCGGCGTCCGAGATGTTCGAATCGCCGGCCTGGATCATCGCGTCGACGAGGTCCAGCTTGATGATCTTCTTGTCGTTGTTGACGACCTTGAGCACCTTGCCCGCTTCCATCGGGCCGCCCGACACGAACACGGTCGGGATGTTGATCCGCATGGCGGCCATCAGCATGCCCGGGGTGATCTTGTCGCAGTTCGAGATGCAGACCATCGCGTCGGCGCAGTGCGCGTTGACCATGTACTCGACGGAGTCGGCGATCAGGTCGCGCGACGGCAGCGAATACAGCATGCCGCCGTGGCCCATCGCGATGCCGTCGTCGACGGCGATGGTGTTGAATTCCTTGGCGACGCCGCCCGCCGCCTCGATCTCGCGCGCGACCAGCTGGCCCAGGTCCTTCAGGTGCACGTGGCCCGGCACGAACTGGGTGAAGGAGTTGACGACGGCGATGATCGGTTTGTCGAAGTCGCCATCCTTCATGCCGGTCGCGCGCCACAGGGCGCGGGCGCCCGCCATGTTGCGGCCTTGGGTCGTGGTATGGGAACGGTAAGTGGGCATGGTGTCTCCTCTGGGAATCCGAAAAGCATCAGGGTGCCGTTTCGGCGGAGAGTTGTCCAATATATGATTCGGTGGGCTGTGATTCGTATTTCATATCAGCGCGCCAGAATTATTGCATTTTGGTAAATATATCTTTTACACTGGGGCATGCTGATCCGGACTATTGTCAATTCTGGGCTGAGACGCGGCCTGAAGCCGCTGTGGAACGACATCCCGTCCGTCGGACGCATGCGCGCGACGTACCTGCGTATCGACCGTCTGGGGACGCTCGGCCGGCGGCCCGTGCGGGTCCATGCCGCTGAGGTCGGCGGTGTGGGCGTGGAATGGATCGGCCGGCCCGACGCGGCCCGCGACGGCGTCATCCTGTATCTCCATGGGGGCGGCTTCGCGGTACGTCCCGCATTGGCCGATCGCCGTTACTGTGCCGGACTGGCGCGCCGCACCGGATGTCCCGTCGTGCTTGTGCCGTACCGGCTCGCGCCCGAGTTTCCGTTTCCGGCGGGCCTGGAAGACTGCTGCGCGGCCTACGCGGGCCTGCTTGCCGCCGGTATTCCGGCGCACAAGATCGTCGTGATCGGCCATTCCGCCGGTGCGAACCTGGCGCTCGTGCTGCTGATGCGGGCGCGCGACAACGGTTGGCCCCAGCCGGCGGCCGGCATCCTGCTGTCGGCACCGACCGACCTGACCGCCGGCAGTCCGTCCGCATCCGCCAACGCCGCGCGCGACAGCATGCAGGGACCGAACATCTGGCCGTGGGTGAGGATGACTTACCTTGGCGCCGTCGACCCGGCGCACCCGGAGGTCTCGCCGCTGTTCGGCGACTGGGCCGGCCTCGCGCCGCTCCATTTCCACGTCTCGGACACCGAGATCATCCTCGACGACAGCGGGCGGGCGGCCGAACGTGCGCGCCAGGCCGGCAATCGCGTCACGCTCTCCATCTGGCACGACGTGCCGCACAGCTTTTATTACATGAACGCGCTGCGGGAGGCCTGGCGGTGCCGTGCCGAGGTGGTGGCGTTCGTGACGGACGCGTTGCGGCGGACGTAAAAAAGGCGGCCCGCAGGCCGCCTCGATTCCGTGCGTAGGGTGGGCACCCTGTGCCCACGCGTAGCGCATGCGTGACGCGGACGTCCGCGCGGGCTCGGGGAGCCCGCCCTACGACGATCGGCGGATCGTTACCACCACATCCCGTAGATCGTGGCCAGCGCCACGCAGATGACGGCCGAGCCGAAGGCGAACGCGCCGTCGACCTTGAACAGCTTGGTGTCGACGATCAGCGCTTTCACTTTGCCGCGGGCGAACACGGTGCTGAGCAGCACCATGCCGGCGACGACCAGCCAGAATACGATGAACATGCGGTCCAGGAACGGGATCTCGTACACGCCCGTGCCGTTGTCGACGGCGAAGCCGATCGGCGCGAGGAAGTGCAGGTCCATCATCGTCGGCAGGAACTTCAGGATGATCGAGAACACCAGGCCGCCG
>NZ_LMCY01000065.1 GCF_001425685.1 Massilia sp. Root335
CCAGCGTTATCCCGAGCGCCGCCTTCGAAGAACCTTAACTTAACGGCATTAGGGTCAGAGCCCGATTTTTGGCAATTTCCTGAAACCGGGCTCTGACCCCGGTTTAGGGAAATTTCCTGTTTTCGGGCTCTGACCCCGGTTGCGGGCGCGACGGGCGCGCCTTTCTACAGTATCCTGTCGTCCTCATTTCACATCGAAGCACTAGAACATATCAATGGCCAATTACGTCTACACCATGAACCGCGTGGGCAAGATCGTCCCACCGAAACGCCAGATCCTGAAGGACATTTCGCTGTCGTTCTTCCCGGGCGCGAAGATCGGCGTGCTGGGCCTGAACGGCTCCGGCAAATCGACCCTGCTGAAGATCATGGCCGGCATCGACACCGACATCCAGGGCGAAGCGCGCCCGATGCCGGGCCTGAACATCGGCTACCTGCCGCAGGAACCGCAGCTCGATCCGGAAAAAACCGTGCGCCAGGAAGTGGAAAGCGGCCTGGGCGAAGCCTTCGAGGCGCAGGCGAAACTGGAAGCCGTGTACGCCGCCTACGCCGAGGAAGACGCCGATTTCGACGCGCTGGCGAAGGAGCAGGAGCGCCTGGAATCGATCATCGCCGCGTCCGACGGCGGCAACCTGAACCTGCAGCTGGAAATGGCCGCCGACGCGCTGCGCCTGCCGCCGTGGGATGCGAAGATCGGCGTGCTGTCGGGCGGCGAAAAGCGCCGCGTGGCGCTGTGCAAGCTGCTGCTCAGCAAACCGGACATGCTGCTGCTGGACGAGCCCACCAACCACCTGGACGCCGAATCGGTCGAGTGGCTGGAGCAGTTCCTGCTGCGCTTCCCGGGCACCGTCGTCGGCATCACCCACGACCGCTACTTCCTCGACAACGCCGCCGAATGGATCCTGGAACTGGACCGCGGCCACGGCATCCCCTGGAAGGGCAATTACTCGTCCTGGCTCGACCAGAAGCAGGCACGCCTGAAGCAGGAGGAAGCCACCGAATCGGCGCGCCAGAAGGCACTGCAGAAGGAACTCGAATGGTCGCGCCAGAATCCGAAGGCGCGGCAGGCCAAGTCGAAGGCGCGCCTGGCCCGCTTCAACGAACTGTCCGAATACGAATACCAGAAGCGCAACGAGACGCAGGAGATCTTCATTCCCGTCGCGGAACGCCTGGGCAATGAAGTCATCGAATTCAAGAACGTCTCGAAAGCCTTCGGCGACCGCCTCCTGATCGACAACCTGTCGTTCACTGTGCCGCCGGGCGCGATCGTCGGCATCATCGGCCCGAACGGCGCCGGTAAATCGACCCTGTTCCGCATGATCGCCGGCGTCGAGCAGCCGGACAGCGGCGAAGTCGTCATCGGCAAGACGGCGCAGGTCTCGCTCGTCGACCAGTCGCGCGACAGCCTCGCGGCCGGCAAGACCGTGTTCGAGGACGTCAGCGGCGGTGCCGACATGCTCAGCGTCGGCCGCTTCGAGATGCCGTCGCGCGCCTATCTCGGCCGCTTCAACTTCAAGGGCGCCGACCAGCAGAAACTCGTCGGCAACCTGTCCGGCGGTGAACGCGGCCGCCTGCATCTGGCCAAGACGCTGCTCAAGGGCGGCAACGTGCTGCTGCTGGACGAACCGTCGAACGACCTGGACGTCGAAACCCTGCGCGCGCTGGAAGACGCGCTGCTGGAATTCGCGGGCAGCGTGATGGTCATCTCGCACGACCGCTGGTTCCTCGATCGCATCGCGACCCACATCCTGGCGTTCGAAGGTGACTCGCAAGTCACCTTCTTCAACGGTAACTACCAGGAATACGAAGCCGATAAGAAGAAGCGTCTGGGCGAAGAAGGCGCCAAGCCGAAGCGGATCCGCTACAAGCCGCTCAGCGCCTGATCCCGTTCCGCCCGGCCTACTCCTCCAGGTAGCGCTGGGCGTCCAGCGCCGCCATGCAACCGCTGGCGGCGCTGGTGATCGCCTGCCGATAGACGTGGTCCTGCACGTCGCCGGCGGCGAACACGCCCGGCACGTTGGTGGCCGTCGCGAAGCCGTGGCGCCCCGTGCGCGTGACGATGTAGCCGTTCTCCATGTGCAGCTGGCCCGCGAAGATGGCCGTATTCGGCTGGTGGCCGATGGCCACGAACACGCCGTGGACCGGCAGCACGCGCGTGCCCGCCGCGCCGCGCAGGCGCAACGCCTGCACGCCCGCATCATCGCCCAGCACCTCTTCCAGCTCGTGGTTCCACAGGATGTCCACCTTGCGCTCTTCCACGCGCGCCAGCAGGCGCTCGACCAGGATCGCCTCGGCGCGCAGATGGTCGCGGCGGTGCACCAGCGTCACCTTGGCCGCGATGTTCGACAGGTACAGGGCTTCTTCCACGGCCGTGTTGCCGCCGCCGATCACGGCGACTTCCCTGCCGCGATAAAAGAAGCCGTCGCACGTGGCGCAGGCCGACACGCCGCGGCCCATGAAGGCCTGCTCCGACGGCAGCCCCAGGTAGCGCGCGGAGGCGCCGGTGGCGATGATCAGCGCGTCGCACGTGTAGTCGCCCAGGTCGCCGGACAGGCGCAGCGGCCGCTCGTGCAGGTGCGCGGTGTGGATGTGGTCGAGGACGATCTGCGTTTCGAAACGCCGGGCGTGCAGTTCGAAGCGGCGCATCAGGTCCGGTCCCTGCACGCCATCCGGGTCGGCGGGCCAGTTCTCGACGTCGGTGGTGGTCATCAGTTGACCGCCCTGCGCGACGCCGGTGACGAGCAGGGGATTCAGATTGGCGCGCGCCGCGTACACGGCGGCGGAATAGCCTGCCGGGCCGGAACCCAGGATCAGGACGTTGGCATGTCGGTTCATGGGCAGGTATCAGGAAGCGAAGTGGCGGGACAGGTGGGCGGCGAACTGCTCGGGCGCCATGAAGCCGATCACGCGGCTTTGCGGCACCTCTTTCCCCTGCCGGAACAGGATGATGCCGGGCGGCCCGAACAGGCCGAATTTCTTCATCAGCGCGCGGTCGTCGTCATTGTTGGCGGTGACGTCCACCTGCAGCAGGCGCACCTGCTTCATCTGCGCTTCCACCTGCGGTCTGGAGAAGGTAAAACGCTCCATCTCCTTGCACGACACGCACCAGTCGGCATAGAAATCCAGCATGACGGGCGTGGCGGACGACGCCAGCACGCGATCCAGTTCGGCCAGCGTGCGGATGCGTTCGAACCGCGTTTCCTTGCCCTGCTTGCCGTCCGGCGCCGCGGCGGCGAGCGCCGTGCCGCGCAGGTGGGCGAGCGGCTGCAGCACGTCCTGGCCCGCGCTGGCCGCGCCCACCAGTTCGAACAGGCCGCCAGTCAGCAGCACGAGGCCCAGCGTCTTGCCGGCGTAGCGGCCCAGCCCCGCGCCGGCGGCAACGGGTTCGAACACACGCAGGAACACGGCGCACAGCACGGCGAACGCGCCCCACAGCAGCATCGCGACGGCGACCGGGAACACGGGCGTCACCATCCAGATGGCCACCGCCAGCAGCAGCAGGCCGAACACGCGCTTCACGTGGTTCATCCAGGCGCCGGCGCGCGGCAGCAGGCTGCCCGCGGAGACGCCCGTCAGCAGCAGCGGCACACTCATGCCGGCCGCCATCGAGAACAGCGCCCAGCCGCCCGTCCACACATTGCGCGTCTGGCTGATGTACAGCAGCGCGCCCGCGAGCGGACCGGCAACGCACGGACCGACGATCAGCGCCGACAGCGCGCCCATGACGAACACGCCGGCGAAACGGCCGCCGCTCATGCTCCCGCTGGTCGCAGAGAGGCGGCTCTGCAGGCTGCTGGGCAGCTGCAGCTGGTAGACGTCGAACATCGACAGCGCCAGCACCACGAGCAAGCCGCCGAACGTGAGCAGGACCCATGGCTTCTGCAGCGCGCCGGCGAGACCTTCGCCGGCCAGACCCGCCGCCACGCCGAGCGCCGTGTAGACGAGCGCCATACCCAGGCTGTAGGCCAGCGCCAGGATAAAACCTTTACGGCGCGTGGCATTGCCCTCGCCGACGATGATGGACGACAGGATCGGCACCATCGGCAGCACGCACGGCGTGAACGACAACAACAGGCCGAAGGCGAGGAACGCGAGGCCGATGCGCCAGGCGCTGCCCGACTGCAGCGTGCGGCGGGCCAGCGAGCTATCGTCTTCCTGCGCGGGCGCGGCCTGCGGTGCCGGTGCGGCTGCGGCTGCGATGGGTGCCGGTGCGGCGGCGGCATCCGGCGCCGCGGGCTTCAGCGCGCCCGGCGTCGCCGGGTCCACCGTGAACGCGACCTCGGCGGGCGGGTAGCACAGGCCCGCGTCCGCGCAGCCCTGGTAGCCCACGCGCAGCACGAACGGCTTTTGCGCGTCCGCCGCGACCGGCAGGTCGGCCGCCAGCCGGCCGGCATAGGTTTCCATCTCCTTATTAAAATTGCTGTCGAACTTGCGCAGGCCGTCCGGCAGCGCGGGCTGGCCGACCTGCGGCGCCGTGAACACGAGGCGGTCGCGGTACAGGTGGTAGCCGGGCGCGATGGCCCAGGCCAGGTGCACGGTGCCGCCGGCGCGCAGCTCGGCGCTCAGCTTGAACGCCTGTTCGGGCGGCAGGAAATCGTCGGCGGCCATGGCCGACTGCCCGGCCGCGCAGATCATCAGAGTGAGCGCGGCCATCCATCGAAAGAGGTGCTTCATGATGCGTAATCTCCTGAAATACTGTGGTGATGCGTTTGTCCCGCGCCGTCGATGGCGAAGTACGCGAGGCCGCTGGCGGCCAGGAAGGACAACCCGTCCGCTTCCTTGAGCATGGCGATGGTCGACACGCTGCCGCCCAGCACGGCCAGCGGCGCCAGCACGCTCACGGAGCGCCAGTACGACACCGGCATGCCGGTGCGCGGATTCAGTACATGGCAGTAGCGCGTGCCGTCGATGTCGAAAAATCGCTCGTAATCTCCGCTCGTCGCCAGCGCGCCCTGGCTCACGGCGATGCTGGCGACGATGCCGTCCGGCTTGCGCGGGTCCTGGATGCCGATGGCCCAGGGCCGGCCATCCGGTTGCGGCCCGACGAAGCGCATGTCGCCGCCGAGGTTCACGTAGCCGTGCCGCACGCCGCTTTGCAGGAGCAATGCGCACGCGCGGTCGGCCGCGTATTCCTTGCCGAAGCCGCCGAAGTCGATCTCCATGCCGGCACGCGGCAGGAAGATGCCGCCGTCCTCGCGGCGCACGGCCGGCCAGTCCACCAGCGCCAGCAGCGGCGCCAGTTCGTCCGGCGCAGGCACGCGCGGATGGCGGAAATCCCAGGCGCGGCGCAGCACGCCCGAGGTGATGTCGAACAGGCCGTCGCTGGCGCGATATAAATGGTCCGCGTAGGCGAGCAGCTGGGCCGTCTCGGCGTCGCATTCCACGCGATAGCGCCCCGCCGCGGCGTTGATGCGGCTGACGATGCTGTCGGTGCGGTAGCGCGAATACGTCCGCTCGATGCGCCGCACCTCGGCGATGGCCAGCTGCGCCAGTTCGTCCGCCGCACAGCCGTCCACCGCGGCGAGCCGGATTTCGCACCGGCAGGCCATCGCGTCGAACGGAAAGCGGTAGACCTGTTCTACCATCGGCGCGTCAATCCGACCTGGAAGATGCGGGCGCGCAGCGGTGCCAGGCCCGGACTGCCGTCGTGGAACAGGCGCCAGCTGCCGCGCTGTTCGTAACCCTCGACCTTGACGTCGACCGTCCACAGCTTGCCGATCTCGCGCACGACCTTCAGCCCCACCGTGACGGCGCCGAAGCCGGACAGCCGCTGGTCCGGCGACGACAGGCGGTCGACACCCGCGCCGCTCGAAAAGCCCGGCGGGAACGGCGGGCCGAGCGTGCCGTCGTACACGGGATCGTAGTAGAACGAGGCCGCGCTCTGCGTGTAGAGGCGCACTTCCGGCACGACGCTCCAGCCGCCGGCGAGCGGCTGCACGTACTCGCCGGACAGCGTGTGCGCGCGGATGCGGTACGAATCGCTGTAGTAGCGGTAGCCCAGGCGCGTCGTGCCGCCCGTGCTGTCCAGGTAGTGGTTCCAGCGCAGCAGCACCGTGTTCTGGCGGCGCGAACGGGGCCGGTTATCAAACAATTTATACGGATCGTTGAAATAGCCGTCGCCGTTCGTGCGCGTGAGCGTCAATTGGCCGATGTCGTTCGGCGTCAGCACCCGCGTCACGCCGGCCAGCACGCTGACCGTTCTCTTGTGCTCGTCGACGACGACGTGGTTGACCGGGTCGATGCTGTCGCGGCTGCCCGCGAGCCCGAACGCCCACGTCGTGTCGTTGTCCTCGCTGGACAGGGTGCCGTTCAGCGACAGCGCGCGCGACACGTAATCGTGCTCCGTCGAATACGCCGCACCGGCCGTCAGCGTGCCGCGCCGGAAGTAGCGCGTGACGGCGAAGTCGCCCGCCTTTCTCTCGTCCTGCATGTGCGAGGCGCCGGAGACGGCCGTGTGGTAGCGCGGCGACGCGCCGGACACGTCGTCGGCCGTCAGCGTGCCTTCGATGGACCAGTCGCTGGCGACGGGCGCCGTCACCGCGATCGACGGCGAGTGCGCGCGGATGCGGTCCAGGCCGGACTGGCGGTCGGCGTAATCGAGATAGCGCAGGCTGATGCTGCCGTTTTGCGGCGGCTCGTCGGCCAGTGCCTGCACGCCTGGCAGCAGCAGCGCGGCGGCGAGCAGGGAGGCGGCGAGTTCCTGCGGAGGTTGCATGGGTTTCGTCATGTGTTCCCCTTCAGTTGCAGCCGCAGCCGCCGCCGCCGACACCCGCACCGCCGGAAGCGGCTTCACGGCTCGTATAGATATGGTCGGCATAACGGGTTTCGAGCTTGTCGCCGCCGAACGTCATCTCCGGCTTGGCCAGGTTGCCTTTTTCCCAGGGCTGGACGGTGGCGCAGCCCGCCAGCGCCAGCAGCGCCGGCGCGATCAGGAGGAAGAAGCGCGCCCTCATTTCGCACCTCCCAGCGCCTTCTGGATCACCTGTTCGAGTTGCGCGCGGTCGGCCTCCTTGAAGCCGGCGTGCTCGTACAGGACCTTGCCGTCCGGGCCGACCAGGACGCTGCTCGGCATGCCCTTGATGCCGTAGGCGCGCGGCGTGGCGCCGGCCGGATCGAAGGCGATCGTGAAGCGCGCGGGCGTCTCGGCCAGGAAGCGGCGCGCGTCGTCGCTTTTCGCGTCGAGATTCACGCCCACGACCTGCAGCCCGCGCGCGCCGTAGCGCGCCTGCATCTCGTTCATCCACGGGAAGGACTGGCGGCACGGGCCGCACCACGAGGCCCAGAAATCCACGTACACGAGCCGGCCCTGGAACTTCGCCAGCTGCACCGTGCCATCCTTGCCCGGCAGGTCGAACTGCGGCGCTGCGGCGCCTTTATCGAGCGCGGAGGCGGTCGATGCCTCCAGCGCCGCGGCCAGCACCACCGCCATGCGCAGTACGCGCGTCGTACGGGCGCCCATTACTTCACCTCCTTGCGGACGAAGCGGCGCCATCCCAGCACGCCGAACGACAGCACCACCAGCAGCGCCAGCACCGGATCGTTGCCGTTCCTGATGGAAGAGCAGCCGCCGCCGCCGGCGTTCTGCGGCGCTTGCACGGTCTGTACATTGCCCTTGCCGCTCAACGCGACGTTCCAGGTGCCGCCGCCGTCGGCCGCGAGCGCCAGGCTGCCCGCCGCGTCGCCTGCGCCGACCGGCGTGAAGCGCACCACCAGGTCGCAGCTCGCGCCCGGCTGCAAGGTGAACGGGACGGCCGCGCAACCCGATGCATCGGCCTGCAGCGCGAACGGACCGGAGAACGTGGCGGCCGTCACCGTCGCCACATTGCCGCCCGTGTTGGTCAGCGTGATGTGGTGCGTGGGCGCGGTGCCGTTGACGTCCGCGGCGCCGAAGTCGAAGGATTGCGGATTCACCGTCAGCATCGGCACCGGCACGGCGACGCCGGTCCCGCCCAGGGCCACGGTGAACTGGGTGCCCGCGTCCGTCATCAGCACGAGGATCCCGGCGCGCTGGCCGGCGGCCGTCGGCTTGAAGCCGATGTCGATGGTGCAGCTGGCCGCTGCGGCGACGGATGCGTTGGTCGCGCAGGTGCCTCCCAACACGAAGTCGGCCGCCTGCGCGCCGTCCAGCACGAGCGAGGCGATTGTCATTGCGGCCGTACCGCCGTTCGACAGCGTGATCGTGTGCGCCGCGGCGCTTTTACCCACTTGCGTGTCGGCGAAGGCGACCGGTCCCGCTTCGGACAGCGCGGGCTTGGCCACGGGCGCCGTGGTGCCGGTGCCGCTGATCGTCACTTGCAGCGGCGCCGCGTTCGACGTGACCGCCAGCGTGGCGGCCGCGGCGCCTGCCGCCGTCGGTGCGAAGGATAAAGTTACTGTGCAGCTGGCGCCCACCGCCAGCGACGTGCCGCAGGTTTTATTCGCGATGGCGACGGTGGTCGCGCCCGAGACGGCGATGCCGTTCAGCGCCAGCGCCACGTTGCCCTTGTTTGCCAGCGTGACCGTCTGCGTGGCGGCCGGGGCGCCGATCGTCTGCGAGCCGAACGACACGGCCGACGGGCTGGCCGTGACGGCCGGCGCGGCCGCGGCCACGGTGCCGGACAGCGGCACGGATACGGCGCCGTTGGAGGCGTTCGACGCCAGCGCGAGATTGCCGCTGAACGCGCCGTTGCCGGAAGATTTCGCGGTCACGGTCACGGTGCAGCTGCCGCCCGCCGCGACCGGTGCGGCGGTGCTGCAGCTGCCGCCCAGCGTGAACACGCCGGCGTTGGCGCCGCCGACGGCGATGCTGCTGAAGGTCAGCGCGGCCTGCCCCGTGTTGCTGACGGTGACGTTCTGCGCGGGCGATGCGGTGCCGGCGACGAGGGCGCCGAAGTCGATGGCATTGGCCGACAGCGCGATGGTCGGCTGCGCCACGGCGTTGCCGGTGCCGGAGAGCGCCACGGTGCTGGAACCGCCCGTGGCATTGTGCGCGATGACGAGCGACGCGCTGCGCGCACCGGCGGCGCCAGGCTTGAAGCCGATCTGCACGGTGCAGCTGGCGCCGGCCGCGAGCGACGCGCCGTTGGCGCAGGTGCCGCCGCTGATGGCGTAGTCGCCCGCGGCCGCGCCGGAGAGGCTCAACGTGCCGACGGTCAGCGCCGCGTTGCCCGTATTGGACAGCGTGGTGGCGAGCGGCGACGCCGACTGGCCGATGGTCGTGGCCGCGAAGCTCAGCGAGGCCGGATTGACGGCCGCCGCCGGCGCGGCGGTCACGGTCGGGTTGCCGATGAAGGCGGCGAGATCCGCGATTTCCGCCGTCGTGAAGTGCCCGTTGAACAGCGTGCCCATGCCGCCCTTGTTGGCGGCGAAGGCGTTGCTGATCACGCTCGGATTATTCGCCGCGGCGAGGATGCCGTTGACGTTCGCGGCGGGCGAAGCGCCGTGGCACGACGAGCAGCTGGTGCCGCCGCCAACCGGCCCGTTCAGGTACAGGTTCTTGCCGTTCAACGCATCGGCGGCGTGCACGGCCGGGACGATGGCAAGCAGGACGAGTACGGAGGAGAGACTTCGATGCAGCCCGATCATAGGGGACTCCCAAATTCGTTCAAAGGACACAGCCACCGAGGGCCAGTGCATTCATCCCGCAGTGCGCCAGTGCGCACAGGCGCCAGTCGCGGCTGCGCTGGTAGAGCAGCGCCAGCGCCAGTCCCGGCGCCAGCACCAGCCCGACCGCGCGCCAGCCGGAACCGGCATGCAGCAACGCGAACGCGGCCGCCGACAGGGCCGCCGGCACGGGCGCCGCGCGCCGGATCAGCCACTCCTGCAGCCCGGCCCGCACCACCCATTCCTCCAGCACGGGCGCCAGCAACAGCAGGCGCACCAGCGCAGCGGCGTCGGGCGCGACGAGCTGGCCGGTGCAAACCAGCTGCTTGGACATCAGGGCAATGGATGGCATGAACGACACAGCGGACCCGATCGGCTACCGGTAGCGGTTGCTACTACGGAAATCGTCCGGTTAATACCGATGGGGGCGGAAAGGTTCAGGCGAATTGAAAAAAAATTATGGACAGCGCACCAGTGGCGCCTGCACGGTGTCAAAACGGCAGGTTTGTCACATCCACCATGCCGCGTAACGCGCGGAAATGGATCGTCGTCAAACAAACATCGTAGGTAGAATCGATGTGGTTGAGGTTCTTCAACTCGTGCGCGTTTGCGCCAGATCGACACGGCATGGCTGCGCCGCTTGGCAGACTACGTTCATGACAAATTACCGCGACAACCGCGTCCCGGGCGGGACTTTTTTCTTTACGGTGCGTCTGCTGGATCGGGACAGCACCCTGCTGACGGACCATTTCTCCGCGTTCGGCGAAGCGATGCGCCAGGCGCGCGTGCGCAAGCCGTTCCACGTCGACGCTTGGGTCGTGCTGCCGGACCACGCGCATGCGATCTGGACGCTGCCGCCGGGCGACCACGACTGCGCGTCGCGCTGGCGCGCGGTCAAGATCGCCTTTTCCAAGGCCCTCCATAAAGCCTGCCTGCCGGGCGGCGCGAAGGCGAAGGGGGATGCGGGTACGGGCGACGGCACCATCTGGGAACGCCACTACCGCGACTACCGCGTGGGCGACGACGAGGAATATTCGAGCCTGATCGACTACGTGCACAGCAATCCGATGCGCCACGGCTTTTGCCAGCATCCGGCGGAATGGCCGTGGTCGTCGCTGCACCGCTTCGTCGCCGCCGGCTTCACGCCGCCCGCGCGGCCGCTCGCGCCGCCGCCCTGGATGCGGCCGGCAAATCAGCCGACACGGAAAATCCGCAGGCAGACCACTTTTTAATGACCGACTTTTGCGGCAAGCGCGTTCGGCTGGACTACCGGCGGGCTCGTTGTACGTCGAGAAAGTGCCCAAAACCGGGCTCTGACCCTAATGCCGTTAAGTTAAGCGGCAAGTTCAGCAACGATCGC
>NZ_LMCY01000066.1 GCF_001425685.1 Massilia sp. Root335
AAAGAACTGTATTCGGTACTGCCTTGCTGCACTTGCGAATCGTTTTGTTCGTCAGCAGCAGAGAAGTGAGAGTATGCAGTGTTTCGCGATGTTCGTCAACTTCTCTTTTCGCTTCGCTGCAACACCGAACTCGGCACTGCAACGTCAACACATTGATTTCCTTGGGATTTCAACCGTGCCGTGAAGCGGACGCGCAGTATAGCAACCGCCATTCCGTCCTGCAAGCCCAGCAGTAGCAAAAATCCGACGAGAGCCTACATCTGCGTCCTCAGCCACTCCAGCGCACGCGGTGCGGCACTCAACACGGAGATATGCCCGTCCCCGGGCCGCAACCACAGCTCGGCCGCGGGACAGTGCCGCGCCAGCCATTCTCCGTGCTGCCTGGGCACCATGCGATCCTCGTCCCCATGCAACAGGAGCACCGGCCGCGCTATCTGCGCGCAATCGAAACCCCAGGGTGTGACGTAGGCGATGTCGTCGTCGATCAATCCACCGGGCCCGCCGGCCATCGCCGGACCAACGACGCTGTCGAACCAGGCCCACTGCCCCGACAAGGCAGCCCGGTCACGCGCGGTGAACAGCGCAGGGTCGAATTCCGGGCACGATGCCTCGTACTCGGCCTTGGTCGCCCGTCCCGCGTGGGCCGCGCGCAGACCGGCCTCGCCGGACGGCCGCATGCCCGCAAACCAGTCGAGTCCCTCGGCGCCATAGGGCGCGAGACCGGCGATGCCCACCGCCGCCAGCACGCGTCCGGGCAGAAGCGCGGCGCAGGCCAGCGCATGAGGGCCGCCGCCGGAGTGCCCCATCACGGCGAAGCGGTCGATGCCCAGCCGGTCGGCGATACGGACGACGTCGCGCGCGGCCGAGGCCACGTCGCGGCCTTCGCGCGGCGTCGAGCCGCCATAGCCGGGCCGGTCGTAGGCGATCCAACGCAAGCCGAGGCGGGCGGCATCGGCGAACAGCGGCGCGGGTGGCGGACCGATATTCGGTGTACCGTGCAGCCAGAAGACCGCGAGACCGGCGCCATCGGACGGCCCCTGGTCGTAGAAATGCAATATGTGGCCGTCGTCCAGGACCAGGTCCGCTTCGATCATCATGTTCTCCTTGCCGCTAAGGCTGGGCAGCCGCGGGCTGGCGCCGCAGCTGCTTCGCATCCTTCAACGGCGGCGCGCCGAACAGCCGGCGGTACTCGCGGCTGAACTGCGACGGACTTTCATACCCGACCTCAAACGCGACGCTCGCCGCCTCGACATCGCCGCTCATCAGCATCTTGCGCGCCTCGAGCAGGCGCACCTGCTTCTGGTACTGCAAGGGACTCATCACGGTCGCCGCCTTGAAGCGCCGGTGCAGCACCGAAGGACTCATGTGCACCGTGCGCGCCAGCGCGTCGATGCTCAGGGGCTCGTTGTAATGCGTGCGGATCCAGTGAATCGCCTCGCCCACGGCACGTTCGCGCTGCCCGCCTGCCACCCCGCGGCTCAATGTCGCCCCGCCCGGCGCCGTGACGAGATGGTAGATCAGCTCCTGTTTGAGCAGGCGGCCCAGCACGGCCAGGTCGCGCGGCCGCTCGAGCAGGCGCAGGAGACGCACGAACACTTCCAGCGTGGCCTCGTCCGCGCGCTCGACCGTGATCGCGGGCGGGTCGGCGTCGTTCGCCGCCAGCTGCAGCCGCATCTCCAGCACGAAGGCCGCCACTTCCTTGGGATCGATGTCGACGCGGATGCCGTAGTACGGCGCGGCTTCGCTCGCGCGCGTCACCTGGCCCGACACGGGCATCGCCGCCCCCGCCTGCACATAACATCCGGGGCCGTAGCGCAGCACCCGCTGGCCGACGAGCATCTCCTTCTCGCCCTGCACCAGCAGGCAGACGGACGGCGACAGGATCCCGCGCCCGGCCGGCGTCGGCGCGGGCCGCCGCACGAGCCAGAGCCAGGGCACATCGGTGGCGAGATCGAGGACACCGGGGCCGGCGCCGCGCATCGCCTTGTCGGCCAGGCTGCGCAACTGGCCGAGGAGGTTGAACTCAGAGTCGTTTGTCATGGCCCATGATGGCTTGGGGTTCGAGATAAGTCTCCAGGCCGAAGACGCCGAACTCGCGCCCCAGGCCGGACTGCTTGAAGCCGCCGAACGGCGCCTCCGGTGCATCATACAATCCATTCACGAACACGCGCCCGGCCCGGATGCTTGCTGCGACGCGGTTCGCGCGCGCCAGGTCCGCGCCGAACACATAGGCATGCAGGCCATACGGCGTATCGTTGGCGATGGCGATGGCATCGTCGTCGTCGCGATAAGGGATGATGGACAGGACCGGCCCGAAGATCTCGTCGCGCGCGATGGTCATGTCGTTGCGGACGTGGCCGAACACGGTCGGCCGCACGAAGTAACCGTGCTCCAGTCCTTCCGGCCGGCCGGGACCGCCCGTCAACAACGTCGCGCCCTCCTCGATCCCCTTGCGGATATACGCCTGCACCCGCTCGTACTGCGTGCGCGTGACCATCGGCCCCACGCTCACGCGCGGGTCGCGGGTCGGACCGACGACCAGGTTGCGAAAGGCGCGCACCGCCAGCTCATGCGCTTCGCCGACGCGGCTCTCGGGCACCAGCAGGCGCGTGCCGGCGATGCACGCCTGCCCGCTGTTCATCACCGCGGCCTGTGCCGCCAGCGGCATCGCCTTCGCGAAGTCCGCATCGTCGAGGAGCACCGTCGGCGATTTGCCGCCCAGTTCCAGCGTCACCCGCTTCATGGTGTCGACGGCGCCGCGCGCGATTGCCTTGCCGACGGCCGTCGAACCGGTGAACGAAATCTTGGCGATGTCGGGATGGCGCGTGATCGCCGCGCCGACCACGTCGCCGCGGCCGGTGACGATGTTGAAGACACCGGGCGGCAGGCCCGCGCCATGCATCACGCGGGTGATGAGTTCCGTCTGCGCCGCACTCAGTTCGCTGGGCTTGATGACGGACGTGCTGCCGGCGGCGATCGCCATCGCCAGCTTGCTCGCGATGAACCCGATGCTCGCATTCCACGGCGTGATCATGCCGACGACGCCATGCGGCACCATCGTCACGCGCGCACCGCCGACCTCGCGCTCGAACGGATACTCGGCCAGCAGGCGGCGCGCGATCGCAAACGACGCGGCGGCGCGGCGCGCGGTGCCCGTCGCCATCGCCATCGTGCCGCCGTATTCTGTGACCATCACGTCGATGATGTCCGGTTCCGCCGCGGCGACGGCGTCGTGCAGGCGCTGCAGCCAGGCCATGCGTTCCTCGCGCGTCGTACGCGCCACGGCCGGAAACGCCGCCTTCGCGGCCGCGATCGCGCGCTGCGCGTCGACGTCGTCGGCCAGGATCACGGTCGTCGTCTCGCGCTCCGTGGCGGGGTCGAGCAGGACGAGCGGCTCGCGTCCGTGCGGGGTAACGAACTGGCCGTCAATATAGATGGTGGCTATGGTTTTCATGGCTGGACTCCTCGTGAACGATGAATCCATCATAGGAGTCCGGGCGCGCCGGGCGGTAGCAGGATACTGACGAAGGATTGCCTGATCCTGCCGATCTGGCGCGGATCAGGCACCCGGGGCTGCGCGCACCAGCTGCTCGAACGCCTGGGCCGCGCGGCTGCGGTATCGCTCGCGGTGGCGCAGCAGGAAAAAGTCGCGCGGCGGCAGGTTCACGCGCACCTTGGCGAGCAGGCCGGCCGCTACATAGGGCGCCGCGACCAGTTCCGACAGTCCGGCCACATCGCCTCCGCTCATCACGGCCGCACGCACGGCTTCGTTGGACGGCAAGGTCAACGCGACCTGCAGCGCGGCCAGGTCGGCGCCCTGCCCCACCAGCATCTCTTCGAGCACGGAACGCGTCCCCGATCCCGGTTCGCGCATGATCCAGCGCGCGGCCTGCAAATCGGCGGCGCTCAGCTTGCGCTTGCGCGCCCACGGATGACCGGGCGCGACGACGATCGCCATGCGGTCCTGCCCGACGCTGTCGACGACGAGCGCCGCATCGTCGACGCCGCCCTCGACGAGGCCGAGATCGGCCTGCCCATCGCGCACGGCATCCGCCACCGACTGCGTATTGCCGACGTCCAGCCGCACGTCGATCTGTGGATGCGTTTCGCGAAACCGGACGAGCAGCGGCGGCAGCCAGTAGCTGGCGATCGTCTGGCTGGCCTGCAGCGCGAGCGCGCCGCGCGCCAGTCCCGCCAGTTCGACCAGCACGCGCTCGGCGCCGGCGGCGCGGGCCAGCGTGGCGCGTGCTTCGTCGAGGAAGATGCGTCCCGCCGGATTGACTTCGATGCGCCGCCCCACCCGGTCGAACAAGGGCGTGCCATAGCGTTCTTCCAGCGCGCGGATCGATGCGCTGACGGCGGACGGTGTCAACGCGAGGACGTCCGCCGCCTGGGTCAGGTGCTGGCGTTCGGCGACGGCGACGAAGATGCGGAGCTGGTCAAGGGTCATCGTTCGATTTTTTTACACAATTTGTGCTGAATTTTAAGATGGACCGAATAAAGCTGTCCAGCCGATACTGCGGGCTCGATCAAGGCATATGACATGAACAACACAATCCTCCGTCTGCTTCCCGGCCTCGTTCTCAGTACCGTCGTCACCGGCGCCGCCGTTTTACTGGAACGCGGCGAAACCGCGCTCTTTGGCCGCGCATGGCTGGAAAGCCTCGTGCTGGCCATCCTGCTGGGGAGCCTCGTGCGCACCGTCGCGCCGATCCCCGCCGCGTGCGAGGCCGGCGTGCGCTTTACGGCCAAGTTCGTGCTCGAACTGGCGGTGATGCTGCTCGGCGCTTCCGTCAGCGCCGGCGCGATCGTCGCGCACGGCCTGCCGCTGCTGGGCGGGATCGCGCTCGCGGTGGTCCTGGCGATCGGCTTCAGCTACGCCGTCGGCCGGCTGCTGCAACTGCCGCACGAGATGGCAGTGCTGGTCGCGTGCGGGAATTCGATTTGCGGGAACTCGGCCATCGCCGCCGTCGCTCCCGTCATCGATGCCGACGGCAAGGATGTCGCATCGTCGATTGCCTTCACGGCCGTGCTGGGCGTCGTCGTCGTGCTCGTGCTGCCGCTGCTCGACCGGGTACTGGCGCTGACGCCGCTCCAATACGGCATCTTCGCCGGCATGACCGTGTATGCCGTGCCGCAGGTCCTGGCCGCGGCGGCGCCGGTGTCGCTGGCGAGCCTGCAAATCGGGACCCTCGTGAAGCTGGTGCGGGTGCTGATGCTCGGCCCCGTCGTGCTCGGGCTGTCGGTATGCCGGCGCGACGGCGGCCGGCACCGGGCGCTGCCGATTGCGCAGCTTGTCCCCTGGTTCATCGTCGGATTCCTCGCCCTGATGACGTTGCGGTCCGTCGGCGCATTGCCTGCCGCGCTGCTCGAACCGGCGCACGCCGCATCCGGATGGCTGACCAGCATGTCGATGGCGGCGCTCGGCCTCGGCGTCGACGCGCGCGCCGTGCTGCGCGCGGGCGCCAAGGTGACCACGACCGTCGTCGTGTCGCTCGTCGGGCTGGGACTGATCAGCTGGGGGCTGATCGCGGTGTTGGGGATCCGCTGAACGGCCGCACTGCTACACTGATCGGCATCGATCAATCACAACGGAGCGTTCATGCAGCAATCCATCGTCCACATTGCACTGGTCGTGCGCGACTACGATGAAGCCATCGATTTCTACGTCGGCAAACTTGGTTTCGAACTGCTGGACGATACGTATCAGCCGGCGCAGGACAAGCGCTGGGTCGTGGTCGCGCCGCCGGGCGGCGCCGGCACCACGCTGCTGCTCGCGAAAGCATCGAAGCCTGAACAGCAGCCGTTCATCGGCAACCAGGCCGGCGGGCGCGTGTTCCTGTTCCTGAACACGGACGATTTCTGGCGCGATTACGAACGGCTGCGCAACAACGGGGTCACGTTCATACGCGATCCGAAAGAGGAAGAATACGGCACGGTGGCCGTGTTCGAAGACCTCTACGGTAATCTGTGGGACCTGTTGCAGCTGCGGGCGGGGCATCCGATCGCGGTGCGTACCGGCAGCGTCACCCCCTGAGCGCGTCCGCCGGCGACATGCGCATCGCGCCCCAGGCATGCTGCGCGATCGCCACCAGCGCCATGCAGGCACTGGCGAAAAAGGCCAGCGCCACGTTCCAGTGGCCGAACGGGGCACGCTCGACGAACGCGGACAGATAGCGCTCGCCCACGACCGCCCCGATCGGCAATCCGATGGCGGCCCCCGCCATCGTCAGCGCGCCGAACTCGCGCAGCATGAGCAGGCCGATATCGCGCTTACGGGCGCCGTACAGTTTGCGCAGGACGATTTCGCGCGCCCGTCTCTGGGCGGCGTCGGCGGCCAGCGCGTAGGTGCCGAAGGCCGCGATGGCGAGCGCGATGCCGGTGGCGATGGCCATGAGCCGGGCGAGGCGCCGGTCCTCGGCATAGTCGGCCGCGAGCACGTCGGTGGCGTCATGCATGGTCAACACCGAATTCGGGAACCAGCGCGGCCACAGGGCCCGCACCGCCGCCGCGGTCTCGGGCAGCGAACGCATCGCCTTCACCGTCAGCGTCGAGCCGGCGATCCACAATTCGTAGCCGATCGCGGCCGGCGCCTCCCGCAGCGAATGGAAGCGCAGTTCCGGCGCGACGCCGACGATCCGCTTGTGGACGACGGTGTCGTCGAAATTCGTGAAGACCACCGTCTGCCCGATCGCCGCGGCCGGGCTGGCGAAGCCGAGCTGGCGCACGGCCACCGCATTGACGACCAATGGTTCGGCCGCCTGGTCCGCGTCGACGCGGGGGTCGAACAGCCTGCCCGCGACCGGCTTGATGCCATACTGTTCGAAGAAATTGGCGCTGACGGATTTCATCTCGACGCGCACGTCCGCCACGCCGGGCCGGCGCAGCTCGCGCGACCAGGCGCTGTCGTGGCGGCCGACCGCATCTTCGCTGATGGCCACGCCCGCCACCGTGCGGTCGGCCTTCAGCGCCGCGATCAGGCCGCGCGCGGCGGCCGTGTCACGCGCGTTCGCGCCGCCTTCCAGGTCCACGATCAGCAGGGGTGACGGATCGAATCCGGGCGACCTCGCCAGCGCATGGCGCGTCTGCCAGGTGATCGCGAGCGTCACGCAGGCCAGGCCCATCGCCGCGCCGATCTGCAGCACCGTCATCAGCTTGCGTACCTGGCCGGCGCGTACCGATTCGGTATCCTGGCGCCCGCTCAGTGCCCCGTGCGGGGCCACGCGCAGTGCGGTCCACACGGGATTGATCGCGCTGGCCAGGCCGAGCGCCACGCCCAGCGCCAGCGCCGCGCCGAGATTCGAGGGCGACAGCATGCCGTCGAGGTCGCGCGCCACCAGCGTCGCGAACAGCGGCAGCGCCAGCCAGGCCAGCAGCAGGCCGAGGCCCGTGGCCAGCAGCGCGACCAGCAAGGCCTCGGCGATGAATTGCATGGCGATCTGGCGCGGGCTCGCGCCCAGCACCTTGCGCATGGCGATCTCGCGCTGCCGCCGGACCACGCGCGCCGTCGCCAGGTTGACGTAATTGATCGCCGCGAGCATCAGGATCAGCAGGGCGATGGCGCCCAGGCCGGCCACCACCGCGCGGTCGCCGCGCGGTCCACGCCGCGCGAGGTTGTTGGAGGCCAGGTCGCGGTCGAAATAGGCGTCGCCGAGCGGGACCAGCGCCACATCCATGACCTTGCGTCCCCCCAGGCGGGCGCGCGTCACGGCCGGGATCCGTTGCAGCGCCGCGGCGTGATCGACCGCGTCCTGCAGGGCGGCGCGAATCGGCTCGATCGATGCGCCCGGTTTTACACGAATCAGCATCCTGCCCCACCAGCCGCGGCTGCCCGTCGCGAGTTCATCGCGGATGTCGGCGGGGTTCACGTTCGACGCCGGGCCGAACAGGGTCTCGAAGGGAATCGTCGTGTTGGCGGGCGGCGTACGGAGCACCGCGCCGACGCGCACCGACTGGCCGTCGACCTCGATGGTGCGGCCGATCGCGTCGACGCTGCCGAAGGCCGCCAGCGCGCCGGCTTCCGTGATGGCGAAGCTGTCGGGCTGGCGCAGCGCGGCGCCGAGATCGCCCCGCACCGCCACGAGGCCGAGCGTGCGGGCGAATTCCGGCGTGACCGTCAGGCTGTCGTGGCGGTACAGGCGGCCTTCGATGCGCGCCGTCAGCTGCCGCGGGCGGGTCGGCAGCCACGCGGCCGCACTGTCGACGCCGGCCGTCTTGAGCGCGGTCGCGTGCAACAGCAGCGGGACCTGGTCGAACCAGGGCGCCGTCGGCTGCCGGTTGTCGCGCTGCTTGACCACGTATACCTGTTCCACATGCGGCACGTTGGCGTTGTATTGCCATGAGTAGCGCACGAAGCCGAGCAGCAGCAGGCAGGCACCGAAGCCGATCGCCAGCCCCAGCACGACCACCAGCGAATACACCGGGTCCTGGACCAGCGTGCGCCAGCCGATCGCGAAATCCTGTCGGGTCATCGCCGTTCCTTCACGCCGCGTGGAGGGCATCGACCACGACCCGCCCATCGAGCAGACGCACCGTGCGCGACGCCTGGGCCGCATGCGCCGGCGAGTGGGTCACCATCACGATGGTCGTGCCTTCGCCGTTGATCTGGCGGAGCAGGCGCATGACCTCCTCGCCGCGCGCCGTGTCGAGGTTGCCGGTCGGCTCGTCGGCGAGCAGCACGGCGGGGTTCGGGACCAGCGCGCGCGCGATCGCCACGCGCTGTTGCTGGCCACCGGAGAGTTGCGACGGGCGATGACGCGCGCGGTGCGCCACGCCCAGCTTCTCCAGCATCGCGGCGGCGCGCCGGCGCCGCTCGGCCGCCGGCACGTCCATGTACTGCAATGCCAGCTCGACGTTCTCCTGGACGCTGAGCGCCTCGATCAGATTGAAGTTCTGGAAGATGAAGCCGATGCGTCCGCGCCGCAACCGGTTCAGGCGCGTCTCGTCCAGGCGGCCGGCCTCCTGGCCATCAATCCAGTATTCGCCGCTGTCCGGGGTGTCGAGCAGGCCGAGCATCGCCAGCAGCGTCGACTTGCCGCAGCCGGATGGACCGGTGATGGCCAGGTATTCGCCGGCCTCGATCTCCAGGTTGATGCCGTCGAGCGCGCGCGTGCGCACGTCGCCGCCGCGATACGTCTTGGTCACGTTGACGAGCTTCAGCATGGTGTCTCCGGTAGGAATGGATGGGTCGTCGTCGATCTTCATTGTGTCACGTCCTTGGGTTGTGTCGATGGGCCGACCGGCTGCGCGAAGGCGAGCCGCGCGGCCTGGCCGTATGCGGCGCAGGAAGAAACGATGACGCGCTCCCCTGGCGCCAGGCCAGCCAGCACTTCGATCTGGCCGGCGTTGCGCCGTCCGGTGCGGATCGTGCGCCGCAGCGCGCTGCGCCCGTCGGCGCCGACCACATAGGCGCTGGCGCCGCCGCCGTCGGCGATCCAAGCATCCATGGGCAGCACCAGCGCGGGCGCGGGGGCACCGAGCGTGATCGCCACTTCCAGGCCCTGGCCCGGCTGGAGCGCGGGCGCGGCGGCGGCGAACGCCAGTTCGAGCGCGAACTTGCCGTCGCGGATCTGCGGGTAGAGCCGGCTGACCGTCAACGCGTACCGCACGCCGTTCACGTCGGCGTGCGCCTGCAGTCCTGGCGCCAGGCGGTTCAGGTAATACTCGTCGAGCTGGGCCGCCAGCTTGAAGCGCGCCGGATCGTCGATGCGGCCGAGGTGCTGGTCGAGCTTGACCGTTTCGCCGACCTGCAGCCGGAAGTCGGTCAGCCGTCCCGCGACCGGCGCACGCACTTCCAGCGCCGCGACGGTTTCGCTGACGAGCCGCAGGCCCGTTTCCAGGCGCATGCCGGCCTTCTCCATCTGCTGCAGGGCATTCGCCTGGATGCGCTCCTCGGCGCGCGCGTCGGCCCGCTCCGCGGCCAGCAGCCGCTGTTGCTGCGTGCTGCGGTCGAACGCATCCTGCAGCGCGGACGCGGATACGAATCCCTGCCCGGACAGGGCCAGTTGGCGGCGGTACTGCTTGTCCGCTTCGCGCGCCGCGAACTCGAGGTCCGCCAGCCGCCGGCGCCGGTCGGCGCGGCTCGCCTCGAGCGCGATCCGCATGTTCATCGCATTCGAAATCTGCTGCGCCCGTTCCGATTCGCGCTGCAGCAGTTCCAGGCGCCGCTGGGCGTTCGACAGGCGGAACAGCACGTCCCCCTTCGCGACGGTCGCGCCGTCGCGCGCCTGCACCTCCTCGACCCGGCCCGATTCGACCGCATCCAGCATCACGGAACGCAAGGGGGCGGCGGTGGCGCGCACCAGCACGTCGTCGTGGAACGTGTCCCGGCCGGCGACGGCCACGCGCACGTTGGCCGCGTCGACCGCCAGGCCTTGCGGCATCATCCGCCACAACAGCAGCGCGGCGGCGGCCAGCAGCGCGACGCCGCCCGCCACGGCAAGAGGGCGTGCGCGGCGCGCGGGCAGCGGGGTGTCCATGGCGGCGCCGTCGGCGTCGGGTCGGGGCAGGTGCGGATGCATGTGAGAGAGCATGACGGCACTGTTTGCAACATCCATGCCACGGCGTTTCCGGCCCAAACGGACGTTCGTGGACACGGGATTGTCCATAAGCGGACGGGCCGGGTGTCCGCTTCCGGACACTCCGCGGTCCCGGCGCCCGAATCGCTGGGCGGGGTGCGCGGCGGCTGCTAGAATCGGCCAACTCAACTCACGCCCGCCTCGCCATGCCGCCAAGCGCAGCGCACATCCTGGTCCTCGACGACGATGCCGATGTGGCCTACGCGGCCACGCTGCTGCTGCGGCGGCACGTGGCGCGGGTGGACAGCCTGGCGCATCCTGCGGAACTGCCGCGCTACCTGCAGGGCTGCGCGCCGGACGTCGTCCTGCTCGACTTTAACTTCGCGCCGGGCCAGACCGACGGCGCGGCGGGTCTCGCCGCACTGCGCCAACTACAGGCCTTGCCGCAGCCGCCTGCCGTGATCGCGCTGACCGCCTATGCGGACGTGGCGCTGGCCGTGGAGGCCATGAAAGCGGGCGCCTGCGACTTCCTGACCAAGCCCTGGGACAATGCGCGCCTGGTGGCGGCCGTCGACCAGGCGTGCGCGCGGCGCGCGGGCGCCGTCTCCGCCGCCGGAGACGCCGGAGACGATCGTGCGCTGATGGGAGACGCGCCGTCGATGCGTCACTTGCGCAGCCTGATCGCCCACGTCGCGCCGACCGAGGCCAATATCCTGGTGCTGGGCGAGAACGGCGTCGGCAAGGAACTGGTCGCGCGCGCCCTGCACTGCCAGTCCCGGCGCGCGGCGCGTCCGTTCCTCGCCCTCGACATGGGTGCCCTGCCCGAAGCGACGCTGGAGAGCGAATTGTTCGGCCACCGCAGGGGCGCGTTCACCGACGCGCGCCACGACCGGGCAGGACGCTTCCAGGCGGCGTCCGGCGGCACGCTCTTCCTCGACGAAATCGGCAACCTTCCCCTACCCGCCCAGGCCAAGCTGTTGACGGCGCTGGAGCGGCGCGAAGTCACGCCGCTCGGCGCCGACCGCGCGCAGGCCATCGACGTGCGCATCGTCAGCGCCACCAATCTCGCCGAAGATGCCCTGCACGATCCCGCCGTGTTTCGTCCCGACCTGCTGTTTCGCCTGAATACCATCGTGATCAAGGTGCCGCCGCTGCGCGAGCGGCAGGGCGACATTCCGCAGCTGCTCGCGCACTACCTGGCGCACTATCAGCACCATTACGGACGGACGCCGCGCCCGCTCGACGCCGCGGCGCTCGACCTGCTGCAGCACCACGACTGGCCCGGCAACGTACGCGCCCTGCGTCATGCCTGCGAGCGGGCCGTGATCCTGAGCCAGGGCGAGCGCTACATGGTCGACGATTTCGGCGTGGCGGCGCGCGTCGTTCCGGTCGACGCGGCGCCGTGCGCCACGCCGGCTTCGCTCAAGCTGGATACGCTGGAGCGCGACGCCGTGGCCGCGGCACTCGACAAGGTGCAGGGCAATATCAGCCGCGCCGCCCGCCTGTTGGGCGTCAGCCGCGCGGCCCTGTACCGCAAACTCGACAAGCATGGACTCTGAAGCGCCGCCGCGATCGACGGCCGCCATCGCGGCCGGAACGGGGGCCGCGCTGTTGTTCGGCGCGGGATGGTTTGCCCACGGCGCCGGCCAGGCCTGGACCTGGGCAGGCGCGGGGGCGGCGCTGCTCGGCGGCGCGGGCCTTGTCTGGTACGCGGCGCGGATCCGCACGGCGCCTGTCGCGCCACTGGAGATTCCCGTTGCGCAGCGGCCGGACGCCGCACGCGCGGACCGTCTCGACACCTGGATCGAATTCGCACCGGTCGCCCTGTTCATCCTGGATGCGCCGGGGACGGACGTCCCATTGCAAACGCTGAACACCGCTGCCCGGCGCCTGCTGGCGCCGGGTCGTGTCGTCGACAGCGGCCGCTTCGGCCGGCAGCTTGCCGCACTGCCGGCGGACCGGCGCACGGTGCTGAGCATCGATACGGAGCATGGCGCCGAG
Organism: Massilia sp. Root335; assembly: GCF_001425685.1. Classification (GTDB taxonomy): domain Bacteria; phylum Pseudomonadota; class Gammaproteobacteria; order Burkholderiales; family Burkholderiaceae_D; genus Telluria; species Telluria luteola. The sequence goes on from NZ_LMCY01000066.1 coordinate 12,519, forward strand.
CGGGCGCTCGCGGGCGCGGTCGACCTGACGATCGAAGGCCGTCCGCAGCGACTGGTCGCCCTGAGCTCCGTCGAGAACGAGCTGGAAGCCGAAGCCATGCAGGCCTGGCAAAAACTTGTCCATGTGCTGACCCATGAAATCATGAATTCGCTCACGCCGGTCGCGTCGCTGTCGCAGACGGCGCGCGAGCTGCTCAAGGGCGCTCCCGGCCTCGCACCCGACGTCGCCGTCGACCTCGACACCGCACTCGACGCGATCGGCCGCCGCTCGACCAGCCTGGCCAGCTTCGTCACCGGCTACCGTTCGCTGGCGAGTGTTCCCGAGCCCCGGCCCGAACGCATCCGTGTGCACGACCTGTTCCTGCGGCTGCGTGCGATGGTGGGCGGCGCGTGGGCCGAGCATGGAGGCGAGGCGCGTTTCACCGTGGAGCCGGCCAATCTGGAGCTGCTGGCGGACCCGGGCCACCTGGAACAAGCGCTGGTCAACCTTGCGAATAACGCGTTGGCAGCGACCGCTGGCCAGCCCCGGCCGCAACTGGAGGTGAGCGCCCGCCTGGTGCGTGGCAGCCAACTGCGCATCGAGGTGGCGGACAACGGTCCCGGCGTACCCGATGAACTCATCCGGCACATCTTCACACCGTTTTTTACGACACGCGCGAATGGCAGCGGCATCGGTCTGGCCATGGTGCGGCAACTCGTTCATCGGAACGGGGGGCGGGTTCGCTACGCGCGCTCACTGGAGGGCGGCGCACGGTTCGTGATGACATTCTGAGATTTTTGGGCGGCACAAAAGCAAAAAGCCCGCTCAATCTGATTGAGCGGGCTTCTGCATATAACTAGCCTGACGATAACCTACTTTCACACTGGTTGCAGCACTA
>NZ_LMCY01000067.1 GCF_001425685.1 Massilia sp. Root335
TATCGTCAGGCTAGTTATATGCAGAAGCCCGCTCAGTTGATACTGAGCGGGCTTTTTGCTTTTTCAGGCACAATGCCCCTGCAAGCTTGTTAATTCAACCAGACAGGGAGCCTATGAACGAGCGGACCGCACGCGATGTCGTCCTGATGCGCGCCATCGAAACCGCCGACGCCCAGCGCGAGATCCTTTCCGAGGACGATCGCGTGTACGCCAGCCGCAGCGCGCGCGAACTGGCGCACTGGCAGGCCGCCGAGGGCAAGAGCGAGCCCAGGCTCGACCACTTCCTCGGCCAGCGCGCGGAACTGATCCTCAAACGCCTGGCCGAGCGCACGCCGGCGTTTGCCGCCTTCCGTCAACGGCGCAGCGTGATGCCCGTGCTGGCCGTGGTGCTGCCCATCGTCGGTTTCCTGGCCGGCGCGGGACTCGACCGCATCGGCAATCCGCACCGTGTCGACCTGCTGTCGGCGCCCCTGCTGTTGATCCTCGCGTGGAACCTGATCGTGTATCTCGCCCTGATCGTGTGGGCCCTCGTGCCGTCGAAGCGGACCGGCTGGGCGAGCCCGCGACTGCTGCGCCGTCTGTCCGTCGGCAAGGCGGCGCTGCCGCGCAAGCTGCCGGCGCCGCTCGCCGCCGGCATCGCGCAATACTTCACGGACTGGGCGCAGCTGACCGCCAAGCTCACGCACCTGCGCCTCGGGCGCACGATACACCTGGCGGCGGCCGCGTTCGCGCTCGGTGCGATCGCCTCGCTGTATGCGCGCGGCGTGCTGACGCAGTACGCGGCCGGGTGGGAGAGCACCTTCCTCGATGCGCATCAGGTCCATGCGCTGCTGTCCTTCCTGTTCGCGCCCGCGCTGGCCGTGTTCCCGCTGCAGGGTTTTTCGCTGGCCGACGTCCAGGCACTGCATTTCGTGCAGGAGCCGTCACCCGCCGGCGGCGCGCGCTGGGTACACCTGTATGCCGCGACGCTGTTCCTGCTCGTCGTGCTGCCCCGCCTCGCGCTGGCCATCGTGTCCGCACTGCGCGCGCGCCGGCTCGCGCACCGCTTCCCCCTCGACCTCGGCCAGCCCTACTATCGATTGCTGGCCGATCGCGTCGGCGCGTCGGGTCCTGCCGTGCTGCGCGTGATCCCGTACAGCTTCACGGTCGACGAAGCGCGTCATAAAGGCCTGGCGGCCATCGCGGCGATGGTCCTCGGCGAGCAGGCGCAGTTGATGCTGCGCCCATCCTGCGCGTACGGCGAAGAGCCGAAGGAGCTGCTGCGCGATGTGCGCCTGGACGATGCCGACGTCGCCGTCACGGCCGTCCTGTTCAATCTCGCGGCGACGCCGGAACGCGAGAACCACGGCGCCTTCCTCGACTACCTGGCGCGCAATACGCCGCGCGGCATCGCCGTGCTGCTCGACGAATCCGGCCTGGTGGGGCGCGGGGCCGTCGACAACCGCGTGGTGGAGCGCGTCGCGCTGTGGCACGAGTTCTGCCAGTACCATCACACGCGCGCGACCGTCGTCGACCTCCTCCATCCGGAGCGCCATCCGCTCGACCTCGGGTCCGGGCTCGCCGTGTCGGGTGCGGCATGAGCGAGCAACCCGTCGACATCCAGTTCGCGCTCGTCTCGCACACGAACAACGGCAAGACGACCCTGGCGCGCACGCTCATCGGCATGGACGTGGGCGAGGTGCGCGACGCCGCCCACGTGACCGTGTTCGCCGAAGCGCATACGCTGCAGACCAGCAGCGCGGGCGACCGCTTGCTGTTGTGGGACACGCCCGGCTTCGGCGATTCCGTCCGCCTGCTCAAGCGGTTGGCATCGGCCGGCAATCCGATCGGCTGGTTCCTGCGGGAGGTATTCGACCGCTACCGCGACCGGCCGTTCTGGCTCAGCCAGCAGGCGCTGCGCGCCGCGAAGGATGCGGCCGACGTTGTGCTGTACCTGGTGAATTCGTCGGAAGATCCGCGCGACGCGGGCTATCTGCCGGCCGAGATGCGGATCCTGGAGTGGCTGGGCAAGCCGGTCGTCGTGCTGCTCAACCAGCTGGGCCCACCGCGGCCCGACGAGCAGGAACAGGCGGAGCAGGCGCGCTGGAAGGCGCATCTCGACCAGTTTTCCATCGTGCGCGACGTGCTCGCACTGGACGCGTTCGCTCGCTGCTGGGTGCACGAGGACGTGTTCTACGAGCGCGTCGGGCGGGTGATCGACGCGTCCAAGCGCGATGGGTACGCGCGGCTCCTCGCCGCCTGGCAGGCCAGCAACGGGCAGCGCTTCTGCGCGTCCGTGGACCTCGGTGCGCAGATGCTGGCCGGCGCCGCGCGCGACAGCGAGGCAATCGCACAGGAAGGCAAGGCGGGCTTCCTGAAGTCCGCCCTGAAAGCGGTCGGCATCGGCAAGGATGAACAGAAGCGCCAGGATGCCGCGATGGCAGGCCTCGTCGAGCGGCTCGAGCGGCGGATCGGCGACACGACAGTCGGCCTGCTGCGCCTGCATCGGCTCGACCCGGGCGACGCGGGCCGCATCAATGCCCGCGTGCGCGAGAACTTCGCGGTGCGCGCGCCCATCGACAAGGCGCAGGCGGGGCTGCTCGGTGCCGTCGTCTCCGGCGCCGCGACGGGACTGTCGGCCGACCTGATGGCCGGCGGCCTCACGCTTGGCGGCGGCGCGCTGCTCGGCGCGATCGTCGGCGCGCTCACGATGGCCGGCGCCGCCTGGGGTTTCAATACGACGACGGACCGCGACCGCCCGACCGTGCAGTTTGCCGATCCGTTCCTGCGCACGCTCCTCGTCGGCAGCGTGTTGCGCTACCTGGCCGTCGCGCACTTCGGTCGCGGGCGCGGCAACTTCGTCGAAGGCGAGGCGCCGCCGTTCTGGCAGGCCGAAGTCGAACGCAGTGTCGCGCGGCACGAGGCCGAACTGGCGCCGTTGTGGAAGGACGTGCGCGCCGCGCCCGATGCCGCGGCGGCATCGGCGGCCGTGCAGGCGCTGCTGGGCCGCGTGATCGTCGAGACGCTCGAACACCTGTATCCGGAAACGGCGGCGCGGGCGCTGGCGCGCGCGGACATGTGACACCTGTTGCAAATTGGGACAGGCGCGGCCCGCAAACCCCGCCGTAACGGGCTGCCGCGCATGGCACGCCGATTGCTCATGTAGGGATAGACCGATAAACCTACAGGAGACATCATGAAGCACACCATCCGCATCGCCGCCGGTGCCCTGGCGCTCGGCGCCGCCGCACTCACCTCGCTCTGGGCCAGCGCGCACGGCAACGTGATCCCGCAAGCCGTCGACACGACGGGCCTGCCCACGCTGGGCGACAAGTGGCGCGACGAGAATCCGTACCGTACCAACAAGCTCGCACTCAAGATCGGCTCGTCCGCCTACAACCAGAATTGCGCGCGCTGCCACGGCCTGGAAGCGGAATCCGGCGGGATCGCGCCCGATCTGCGCCTGCTCGATCGCGACTGCACCGGCATCAAGAACGAGACCAAGAAGCAGGCCTGCTACAAGGAGACCGACAAGTACTTCCTGACCAGCATCCGCCACGGCAAGGTGCGCAACGGCGCCGTCTACATGCCGCCGTTCGAGGGCGTGTTCAATCAGGAAGCGATGTGGGCCATCAAGACCTACCTCGAATCGCGCCGCGCCGCGGATTGAGGCGGCCATGTCCACCCCGCTATCGCCATCGCGCCGCCGCGTGCTCGCGGCCGGCCTGTTGCTGGGTGCGGGCATCGCCGCACCCGGTGCCGTCCTCGCCGCGGATGCACCTGTGCTGCGCGAACCGGGCATCCTCAAAGTGGCCGTCTACAACGACCTCGCGCCGTTCTCCGACCACGGCCAGGGCATCGACGCCGACCTCGGCGCCGCGCTGGCCGGCAAGCTCGGATTGAAGCTGGCGCTGTTGCCGTTCAATGCCGGCGACGATCTCGGCGACGATCTGCGCAACATGGTGTGGAAAGGCCACTACCTCGGCTACGGACCGGCCGACGTGATGCTGCACGTGCCCGTCGACCGCATGCTGATGAATGCGAATCCGCAGGTCGAGATCTTCGCGCCGTATTACGTGGAGACCGTGCGGCTCGTGCGCAGCGTGCGGGCCATTCCACAGTTCGATGGCGTCGACGCGCTGGCCGGCAAGCGGATCGGAGTCGAGAAGGTGTCGATCTCCGGCATGGTGATGCTGGGCGAGGGCGGGGGACGCTTCCGTGAGCAGGTACACATCTACCCGACCGCGATCGAGGCGCTGGAGCAGCTGAAGGCAGGCGGCCTCGATGCGGTGCTGGCCACGCGCGCGCAGATCGAATCCGTGATGAAGGGCGATCCCGCGTTCCCGCTGCAGGACGTGCCGTTCGACCGCCTGCCGCGCGGCGGCTGGGCGATCGGCATGGCGGTCCGCAAGGACAATCTCGGCCTCGCGCGCCAGCTGCAGGCCGCGCTGAACGACATGGTGGCCAATGGCGAGTTGCGGACGATCTTTGCGAAGTACGGCGTGCAGGCCGTCAAGCCATGATGCGGAAGGTGCCTATTCTTCCGACCACAGCTTGCCGCCGGTGGCCCAGTGCTCGCGCTTGATTTCGTGGATCAGGATGTCGACGGATTCGGGCGAGCACTCGAGCGTCCTGACGGCGGCTTCCGTGACGGCCCGGACGAAGGCGCGCTTTTGTTCCGGCGTGCGGCCGTCGAACAGTTGAACGTTAATGGTCGGCATAGGGGTTCCTTTAATTACGGTAGCGGGGGCTGGCCGCGTCCAGGCGGCGCAGCAGCGCCGGCCATTCGGGCACGCCTTCGGGCGCGCCATCGCCTCGCAGCTGCGCATGCGCGGTCACGCACATGGCCGAAGGCGGCTGGCGCAGCGGCACACCGGCCGCTTGCGCGCGCAACTGCACGTCGCAGGCGCGGTCCAGCGTTTCCATCAGCACGAACGCTTCCGGGATCGTGCGCCCCACGGTCAGGCTGCCGTGGTTCCGCAGCAGCATTGCGGGCCGGGCGCCCAGGTCGTGCACGAGGCGCGCCTGCTCGTCCGGCGTCATCGCGATGCCTTCGTAGTCGTGATACGCGAGCTCGCCGTAAAAGCGCAGCGCGTACGGCGACAGCGGCAGCAGGCCGCTTTCCTGCATGCCGACGGCGATGCCGGCCAGGTTATGCAGGTGCATGACGCAGGCCGCGTCCGGCCGCGCCTCGTGCACGGCCGCGTGCAGGCGGAAGCCGGACTGGTTCACCGGGGCGGCGAGCGGTCCGACGACGTTGCCGTCGCTGTCCACCTTGACCAGGTTCGACACCGCCACTTCATCGAAGCGCATGCCGAATGCGTTGATCAGGTAGTGGCCCGGTTCGTCCGGCACGGCGGCCGAGATATGGGTGTAGATGCCGTCGTCCCAGCCGTACAGCGCGCATAAGCGGTAGCACGCGGCGAGGTCGATGCGGGTTTGCCATTCGGTGGGGGAGGGGTGGCCGCATGCGGTGCGGCCGGCCGTCGCGAGTCTGTCCATCACGCCAGCGTAGCAGGCATCGTGCACGCCGGTCATATGCCTGCCTGCATAGACGCTATGCGTATCGCGTATTCAAAACTAGAACTGATACTGGACGCTGGCGCCCAGCACCCAGTTGCGTCCCGGCGCCGGCTCATAATAGCGCTTGTTGCTGTCGCCGACGATGACCGAGCCGACGTACGTGCGGTCGAACACGTTGTTCACGCGTGCGTACTCGCGCACGTGCCACGCGCCCAGCGCCTGCCTGGCCTGCACGCGCGCGTTGACGATCGCATAGCCCGGCGCTGGGATCGCGGCGTTGGCATCGTCCGGATACACCTTGCCGCCGGCGACCGTCTCCAGCGCCGCCTGCAGGCGGCCGTCCGCATCCTTCCACGCCAGCTCGCCGAACAGGCTCGTTCGCGGTACGCCCGGCAGGCGGTTGCCCTCGGCGACGCCGGTGAACGCCTCGTCGTAGATCGCGCGCAGCAGCGTGGCCGCCACGCGCGCGGAAAAGCCCGCGCGCAGGTCGGCGTCGAGCGACAGTTCCAGGCCCTGGCGCAACGTGGCGCTCGCGTTGCGGTAGCTGGTGCGGCCGCCGCTGGAACTGTCGACGACCAGCTCGTCCTGCGTGCGCACCTGGAACAGCGCGGCGTTCACGCGCACGTCCCGGCCGACGAGGGCCTTGGCGCCGGCTTCGAGTTGCGTGCTCGTCGCCGCGCCCAGGTGGTAGTTGAAGCCGCCGCCCGTGCCCGAGTAGAACACTTCGTTGAGCGTCGGCGTCTCGAAGCCGCGCGCCGCGCTGGCGTAGACGTTCAATGTCGGCGTGACCTTGTACAGGGCGCCCAGCAGCGGTGTCGTGTGGCGATAGTCGACGCTGCCGCCGTCGTTGCCGTTCGAGAGATAGTGGTCGGCGACGTCGAAGCTTACGCGGCTGTGGCGCAGGCCGCCCGTGAACACCCACGGTCCGCGCTCCCACTCCAGCTGCAGGTAAGGATCGACGTTGCGCACGTCGTCGTCTTCGTCGCGGCGCAGGCGGCCCTTCACGCCGAACGTCGTGCCGACGTAGTTCTCGTAACCCTTGCGCGCATCGTTCGATTTGCCCGCTTCCAGGCCGAGGGTCGTGCGCAGCAGTCCGTCGCCGAGCGGGCGCACCATCAGCCAGTTCGCGTCGACGCCGTAGAAGTCGCGGTCGAAATCGACCACGCCGCCCGAATGGCTGGCCGGCGCCTGGAACGCTTTCGAAAAGGACTGGTACTGGATCACGCTGCGGTTGCCGCCGTAGACCGTCACGTGCAGGCGGTCGGTGCCGAATTTTTCATCCCACGACAGGCCGACCTGCTGGTGGTGGATGCTCTTGCGCGTGTCGTAGCGGTCGGCCAGGGTGCGTTTGGGCGTCTGCGCGTCCGTTGCGTCGATCTCGCCCGCGCGCGGGTCGCGCTGGAACGTGGCCCACGTCACGCCGAGCGGATCCTGCGTGTCGTCCTGGCGCAGGCTGCTCCCCGTCACCGTCAGCTTGCCCGTGGCCGACGTGTCGAACGTCAGCTTGGCATAGGCCTGGTCGCGCGTGGCGGCGCTGTGGGCGCGGTAGCCGTCCGTCTCGAAGCGCGAGCCGTCCAGCAGCCAGCCGAAGGCGCCCTGCTTGCCGCCCGCGTTGACGTCCGTCTTGCGCATGCCGTCGCTGCCGGCGGCGACGTTCGTTTCGACAAACGGTGCGCCGTGCGGATCGCGCGTGAACAGTTGAATGACGCCGCCCGCGTGGTTGCCGTACAGGGCGGAGAAGGGGCCGCGCAAGACCTCGATGCGTTCGGCCATGTCGAGGTCGAACGTCGCGGCCTGGCCCTGGCCGTCCGGCATGGTGGCCGGCACGCCGTCCGCGATCAGGCGCACGCCGCGCACGCCGAACGCAGAACGGGCGCCGAAGCCGCGCGAGGAAATCTGCAGATCCTGCGCATAGTTCTGGCGGTTCTGCACGACCAGTCCAGGCACGGCGGCCAGCGCCTCGGACGCGTTCACGCGCGGCTGGGCGGCGCCGATGCGGTCAGCGTCGACGACGTCGATGGCGGCCGGCAGGTCGAAGCTCGTGTGTTCGGCGCGCGTGGCGCTGACGACGACCACGTTCAGCGGCGCATCGGGTGCATCGGGTCCGTCGGGCGCGGCGGCGCAGGCCAGCGGGGCGGCCGCGAACAGCGCCGCAACAAAGTTCAAACGTGATTCCATCTTGTCTCCGTGTCGAATAGTCCGCCCTGTCATGCGGGCGCCGACTATCACGGCAAGCAATATACCTGCCAAGCCGGAAACCTGCTGCCCGCATGGCATGGCGCTTGCAATCCCGACGGTATCGCATCCACACCTGAAAGGATCATCATGTCGCTCATCCGTTTCTCGTTCGTCCTGCTGGCGTTCGGCTGCGGCGCCGCGCAGGCCGCGCCGTTCGCCTACGTCCCCAACGAAAAATCCGGCAGCGTCAGCGTCATCGACACGGCCAGCAACGCGGCCGTGCGCGAGATCGCGGCCGGCAAGCGCCCGCGCGGCATCGCCGCCGACCCGCGCGGCACGCGGCTGTACGTGACGGACGCCGCGGCCAATGCGCTGCTCGTGCTGGACGCGGCCAGCGGCGCCCTGCTTGCCACGATCCCCGTCGGCAGCTCGCCCGAAGGCGTGAACGCATCGGGCGACGGGCGCTGGGTCGCCGTCGCAGTGGAGGACACCAACAGCGTGGCGCTCATCGACGCGGCCGCGCGCACGGTCGTCGCCGACATCCCGGTCCAGGGCAAGAATCCCGAGCACGCCGTGTTCAGCCCCGACGGACGCTGGCTGCTCGTCTCGGCCGAGAACGCGGAGCAGGTCGACGTGATCGACGTGGCCGCGCGGCGCCAGGTGGGGGCGATCGTCGTGGGCCTGCGCCCGCGCGGCATCGGCTTCAGTCCGGACGGCGCGCGCGCCTATGTGGCGTGCGAGCTGGCCGGCGCCGTGTACGTGCTGGACCTCGAAACCCGGCGCAGCATCGCGACAATCCCGGCGGGGAAGAACCCGGCCGGCATCGTCGTCGCGCCCGATGGCAGGACGGTGTTCGTGTCGAACGGCGCGGACGGCAGCGTGATGCGCATCGACGCCGCCCGCAACGTGGTGGACGCCACGATCGCGGTCGGCAAACGGCCGTGGAACATGGCGCTCACGCCCGACGGCAGCCGGCTGTACGTGGCGAACGGGCGCTCGGACAGCGTGTCCGTGATCGATACGGCGGCGGGCAGCAAGACGGGCGACATCGCGGTGGGCCGGCTGCCGTGGGGCGTGGTGATCCGCTGACCTGTTCAAGTTTGGGACACCTGTACCAGAAACGGCCGGCATCAGGCGGTCCGGCACGGCAAAAACAGGCGAAAGCGGGCTGGCACGGGGTTTGCGAAAGAAGGGATGTACCGAACGAATACCCAGCGCCGGCAACGGCGAATTCCAACTCATAGTGAAAGAGGATGACATGAATCTCGCGGACATCAGCAAACTCGGCGTCGCCAATCCGTTCCGCCAACGCTACGACAACTACATCGGCGGACGCTTCGTCGCGCCGACCAAGGGCGAGTACTTCGCCAACGTCACGCCGATCAGCGGCCAGCCATTCTGCGAAATCGCGCGTTCGACGGCGGAAGATGTCGAGCTGGCGCTGGACGCCGCCCACGCCGCCAGGGATGCATGGGCCAGGACATCGCCGGCCGACCGCGCCAACATCCTGAACCGCATCGCCGACCGCATGGAGCAGAACCTGCGGTTGCTGGCGACGGCCGAGACGATCGACAACGGCAAGCCGATCCGCGAAACGATGGCGGCCGATATCCCGCTCGCGATCGACCACTTCCGCTACTTCGCCAGCTGCATCCGCACGCAGGAAGGCGCCATCTCGACCATCGACGACCAGACCTACGCCTACCACTTCCACGAACCGCTGGGCGTCGTCGGCCAGATCATCCCGTGGAACTTCCCGATCCTGATGGCCGTGTGGAAGCTGGCCCCCGCGCTGGCAGCCGGCAACTGCGTCGTGCTGAAACCGGCCGAGCAGACCCCGGCGTCGATCATGGTGCTGGTCGAACTGATTTCCGACCTGCTGCCGGCGGGCGTCCTCAACGTCGTCAACGGCTTCGGCCTGGAAGCGGGCAAGCCGCTCGCGTCGAGCAAGCGCATCGCCAAGATCGCCTTCACGGGCGAGACGGGCACCGGCCGCCTGATCATGCAGTACGCCGCGCAGAACCTGATTCCGGTGACGCTGGAATTGGGCGGCAAGTCGCCCAACATCTTCTTCGCCGACGTGATGGACGCGGACGACGACTTCTTCGACAAATGCCTGGAAGGCTTCGCGATGTTCGCGCTGAACCAGGGCGAGGTGTGCACCTGCCCGTCGCGCGTGCTGATCCAGGAATCGATCTACGAAAAATTCATCGAACGCGCGCTGGCGCGCGTGGCGCAGATCAAGGCTGGCAACCCGCTCGACGAGGGCACGATGATCGGCGCCCAGGCGTCGAAGGAGCAACTGGAAAAGATCCTGTCCTACCTCGACATCGGCCGCCAGGAAGGCGCGCAGCTGCTGGCCGGCGGCGAGCAGGCCAGGCACGACGGGGATCTCTCCGGCGGCTACTACGTGCGTCCGACCGTGTTCAAGGGCGACAACAGCATGCGCATCTTCCAGGAAGAGATCTTCGGCCCGGTCGTGTCGGTGACGACGTTCAAGGACGAGGCGGACGCGCTGCGCATCGCCAACGATACGCTGTACGGCCTGGGCGCCGGCCTGTGGACGCGCGACGGCAGCCGCGCCTTCCGCGTCGGCCGCGCGATCCAGGCGGGCCGCGTGTGGACCAATTGCTATCACCTGTACCCGGCCCACGCAGCGTTCGGCGGCTACAAGCAGTCGGGCATCGGCCGCGAGAATCACAAGATGATGCTCGACCACTACCAGCAGACCAAGAACCTGCTGGTGAGCTACAGCCCGAAAGCGCTGGGCTTCTTCTGATTTGCCCCGCCAGCGCCATGACATCCAATATCGAACGTGTGACCGCGACCCCCGCCGCGCTGGCCTTCATCGGCGAGCTGCGGCGGCACCACGGGCCGGTGATGTTCTTCCAGTCCGGCGGCTGCTGCGACGGCAGCACGCCGATGTGCTACGCCGCCGGGGAATTCGACCTCTCCGACACCGACGTCTATCTGGGCAACCTGGATGGGGCGCCGTTCTACATCGGGCTGGAGCAGTTCGGCTACTGGGAACACACCCAGTTGATCATCGACGTCGTGGACGGCAATGGCGGCATGTTCTCGCTCGATAACGGCACGGGCCGGCGCTTCCTCACGCGCTCGCGCCTGTTCACGGACGAGGAGTGTTGCCAGCTGCGCACCCGGGTGCCTGGACCTTGAGCGCAACGCGTGGGCACGGGGTGCCCACCCTACAACGACAATAAGGAGACAGAAATGAGAAAGCGTATGACCATCCTGCTCGCAGGACTCGCCCCCCTGGCGTTCCTCGCCCAGGCGGCCGACATCACCAACGCGATGCTCGAGAATGCATCGAAGGACACGAAGAACGTGCTGTCCTTCGGCATGGGCTCGCAGGGCCAGCGTTTTTCGACGCTCACCCAGATCAACACGAAGACCGTCGGCCAGCTCGTGCCCGCATGGTCGTTCTCGTTCGGCGGCGAGAAGCAGCGGGGCCAGGAATCGCAGCCCGTCATCGCCAACGGCAAGATGTTCGTGACCGCGTCGTATTCGCGCATCTTCGCGATCGACCTCAAGACGGGCAACAAGCTGTGGAAGTACGAGCACCGCCTGCCGGAAGCGATCATGCCGTGCTGCGACGTCGTCAACCGCGGTGCCGCGCTGTACGGCAATCTCGTCATCTTCGGTACGCTGGATGCGCAACTGGTCGCCCTCGACCAGAACACCGGCAAGATCGCGTGGAAGGAAAAGGTCGACGACTACGCGGCCGGTTATTCGATGACGGCCGCGCCGCTGATCGCCAAGGGCGTCCTGATCACGGGCGTGTCGGGCGGCGAATTCGGCATCGTCGGCCGCGTGGAAGGCCGCAATCCGCTGACGGGCGATCTGCTGTGGACGCGTCCGACCGTCGAAGGGCACATGGGGTACCGCTACGACAAGGACGGCAAGGCCATCGAGAACGGCATCACCGGCACCGTCAACAAGAGCTGGCCGGGCGAGTTGTGGAAGACGGGCGGCGCATCGACCTGGATGGGCGGCACGTACGATCCGGCCACGGGTCTTGCCTACTTCGGCACCGGCAACCCGGCGCCGTGGAACAGCCACCTGCGTCCGGGCGACAACCTGTATTCGTCGTCGACCATCGCGCTCGACCCGGAGACGGGCCAGATCAAGTGGGCGTACCAGAACACGCCGAACGATTCCTGGGACTTCGACGGCGCCAACGAATTCGTCACGTTCGACATGAACGGCAAGCGCTACGGCGGCAAGGCCGACCGCAACGGCTTCTTCTACGTGATCGACGCGAAGACGGGCCATTTGCAGAACGCCTTCCCGTTCGTGCGCAAGATCACGTGGGCGAGCGGCATCGATCTGAAAACGGGCCGCCCGAACTTCATCGCCGCCAACCGTCCCGGCGATCCGACGACGGGTGACGGCAAGAAGGGCTCGACAGTCTTCTCCGCGCCGGCCTTCCTGGGCGCGAAGAATCAGATGCCGATGGCGTACAGCCCGCAGACCGGCCTGTTCTACGTGCCGGCCAACGAGTGGGGCATGGAGATCTGGAATGAGCCGATCACGTACAAGAAGGGTGGCGCTTACCTTGGCGCGGGCTTCACGATCAAGCCGCTGAACGAGGACTACATCGGCGCGCTGCGCGCCATCGATCCGAAGACCGGCAAGATCGTCTGGGAAGACAAGAACACGGCACCGCTGTGGGGCGGCGTGATGACGACGGCCGGTGGCCTCGTCTTCTACGGCACGCCGGAAGGTTACCTGAAGGCCGTCGACGCCAGGTCCGGCAAGGAGTTGTGGAAGTTCCAGACGGGTTCCGGCGTCGTCGCGCCGCCGGTGACGTGGGAAGACGGCGGCACGCAATACGTGGCCGTCGTGTCGGGCTGGGGCGGCGCCGTGCCGCTGTGGGGCGGCGAGGTCGCGAAGAAGGTCAACTTCCTCGAACAGGGCGGCTCCGTGTGGGTGTTCAAGCTCGCCACGAAGATCTGAGGATTTGACGATGTAATGTGTGTGGTCAGGGAGGGTTATGCATCGGCCGCGGCGGCAGCCGGCGTCAAGACCCTGTTTTGCGGCGGCTTCGGCCGCCGTTTTTTTATTTATATCATTTATCTTGTTTTGTTTCGAACGGTCAAAACTGGAACACCTGATCCGATTCGTCACAGCAAGAACGCCGCCGCTCCCCGCTTTCCCCGTGCGCACGACCGGGCACGCAACTTGCCATCACTGTGGGTACATCGAATCGATGTGCCCACCACAACGAACAAGAAAGCGAGGAGACAAATGAAGAAGGTTCAGCTATTCACCGTCCTGGCGGCGATGACCGCATGCGCGCAGCAGGCGTGCGCGGTCGACCTGAAGGCCGGCGACTGGACGGTCAACGTCGGCGGCATCGTCAACGCCTATTACACGGCCGTCTCGTGCAGCGGCGACGCCGTCGGCGGCCTGGCGCTGGCCGGGAAGGCGCTCGGCTGCGGCGGCGAAGACCACCGCACCACCATCGGCAACGGCCTGCTGCCCAGCGGCCTCGTGACGTCGGTAGCGTCGACGCAGGGCGGTTACGACGTCACGGCCAAGATCGGCATCTACGCGGCCACGGCCACCGACAGCGCGATCGCGCAGAACAGCACGGTCGACGTGCGCCAGGCGTTTTTCACGTTCGGCCGCGCCGATCTCGGCACCGTCAAGCTGGGCCGCGACTACGGCATCTTCGGCGCCAACGCGATCCTGGGCGACATGACGCTCGTCGGCGCCGGCGCACCGGTGCAGGCCACGCAGCGCGGACGCGTGACCCTGGGCCACATCGGCGCGGGCTACAGCTACCTGGGGACGTACGGCCAGATCGTCTACAGCGCGCCGAAGAACGCATCCGGCATCGGGTTCGACGTGGGCGTGATGAGTCCCGTGTCCGACACGCCCGTGATTGCCGGTCCGCGCTACGCGACCCGATCGAGTCCCCAGGTGCAGGCGCGCCTGAGCGTCGAGCACGACGGCTTCAAGGCGTGGCTCGGCGCGAAGTCGCAGCGCTTCGAATCGCAGGCGGCCGGCGTCGACGACCTGACGATGCACGGCTTCGAAGCCGGCGCATCGTGCCAGCTCGGCGCGGCCGGCCTGCTGGTCAATGCGCAGACGGGACGCGCGCTGGGCATCCTGTCCGACGCCGACCAGGGCGACGTCCGTTCGAAGAACTTCCTCGTGCAGGGAACCTTCAAGACGAGCGACGCGCTCAAGCTGGGACTGTCGTGGGGCCGCAGCGCCAATGACGACAATACCGCCGGCACGGGCGGCCTGAAGTCGAACGCCAACCTGACCGCGGGCGCCTACTATGCGCTGAACAGCGCGATCACGCTGGTGGCCGAGATCGGGCAGACCCGTTCGAAAGGCTTTGGCGGCGCCACCGCGCGCATGAACGGCGGTTCGGTCGGCGGCATCGTTTTCTTCTGACGACGGCCATGCGCCCGCTCCGCCTCTTCATCTGCTGGATACTGGTCCATATGTCCGCGTCCGCGTCCGCGCATGCCGGCACGCTGACGCAGGCGGAGCTCGCGCGGCGCTTCCCGGCGCCGCTGACGGTCGGCGCAAAGGCGGCCGACCTCCCGGCCTGGCCGCTGTTCAAGCAGAACGGCACCGCGACGGAGCTGGTGGGCTACGCGTTCGAATCGGCCGACCTGGCGCCCGTGCCGGGCTTCGCCGGCGTGCCGCCGAACCTGCTCGTCGTGATCGACCCGAAGGGGACCTTCCTCGACGTCGCCGTGCTGTCGCAACACGAACCCGTATTCATGGAAGGCCTGGGCGAGGCGCCGCTGCGCGCGTTCCTGCGCCAGTACCGCGGCCGGTCGCTGGCGCAGGGGATCACGGTCGGCGGGTCGGGGCAGCTGGACGGCGTGTCCAAGGCGACGGCGTCGGTCCGCATCATCAACCAGAGCGTGCTGTCCGCCGCGCTGAAGGTGGCGCGCGCCAAACTCGGCTTCGCCCAGGGCCGCGACCCGGGCCGCATCGGCCGCATTCGCCGCGACCGGTTCACGCCGATGCCGCTGGCGGCCTTGCTGGATGCTGGCCTCGTGCGCCACGTGCGCGTATCGAATGCCGACGTCGAGCGGCTGTTCGCGGGCAGCGCTGGCGCCGGGCTGGATGCGCAGGCGCTGGCGGCGCCGGGCGACGTCTTCATCGACGTCTGGGTCGCCTGGGCCTCGGTGCCGGCGGTCGGCCGCAACCTGCTGGCGCCGCGCACGTGGCAGCGGCTGCAGGGCGCGCCTGGAGTCGGGCGACCACGCGCTGCTCGTGATGACGGCCGGCCGCCACACGGTCACGGGCGACGACTTCGTGCGCGCCAGCGTCCCGCGCGGCATCGTCTTGCGCCAGGACCGGTTGCCGGTCGAGATGCGCGACCTCGACATCGAGCCGCGGCTGGCCGACGGCGTCGATCTGCCTGCCGGCGAGATGCTGCTGTTGCGTGTGATCGGCCAGGCCGGCCTCGATCCGGCGCGCGCGCTCGACCTGGCGCTGCCGGTCACGCGCAGCAAGGGCATCGTCTACCCCGAGCGCATCACGCGCGAGATCGCGTTCGGCTATCGCCTGCCGGCCGCGTACTACACGGCGCCGGATGCGGACGCGCCTGCGTGGCAGGCCAGCTGGAAGGCGCGGCGCGGACCGTTGATCGTGCTGGGCGTGGCGCTGGCGATGCTCGGCGCCGCGCTGTGGCAGCAGCGCCGGCTCGTGGCGCACGCGCGCCGCTTCGCCTGGCTGCGCCGCGCATGGCTGCTGTTCACGGTCGGCTTCATCGGCTACGCGGCGCAGGCCCAGCTTTCCATCGTCAACATCACCGGCATCGTGCAGGCGCTGCGCGCGGGACGCGGCCTGGATTACCTGCTGTTCGATCCGATGACGGTCGCGTCGTGGGCGTTCGTGCTGGTCTCGCTGGTGATGTGGGGACGCGGCACGTTCTGCGGCTGGCTGTGCCCCTTCGGCGCGCTGCAGGAATTCGCCGGACTCGCCGGACAAGCCTTCCGATTGCCGCAACTGGCCGTGCGGCGCGTGCTCGACGCGCGCCTCAAGCGCGTGAAGTTTGGCGTGCTGGCGGCGATCGTGCTGGCGGCCGTGTGGGCGCCGGCGTGGGCCGACAGGCTCGTCGAACTGGAGCCGTTCAAGACGGCGATCACCTTGACCTTCGTGCGGGCCTGGCCGTTCGTCGCGTATGCCGTCGGTTGGCTGCTGCTTGCGATGGTCGTCAACAAGGCGTTCTGCCGCTATCTGTGTCCGCTGGGTGCCGCGCTGGCGTTGCTGGGCCGCGTGCGCCTGCTCGACTGGATCCCGCGCCGCGCCGAATGCGGTACGCCGTGCCAGACCTGCCGCCACCGCTGCGGCTACAACGCGATCGCGCCCGGCGGCGCGGTCGACTACGAGGAGTGTTTTCAATGTATGGAATGTGTCGTTATCCACGCAAGCGACGCGCAATGCGCGCCGCGGATACTGGAACGCAAGCGGGCGCGGTCGATTCCGATCGTGCCGGTATCGGGCATCGTCGACAGGAGAGCATGATGCACAGAAGGACCTTCATCGCCGCCACGTTGGGCGGCATGGCCGGCGCCGCGGTGGACGCGGCCGAAGCCGACCAACTGCCGCTGCACAGCGGCGCCGCGCTCGCATTCGGTACGACGATCAGCATCGCCGTGCGCCATGCGGACCCGGAAACCGCGCAGCAGGCCATCGCCGCCGCGCTGGGCGAGGCGCGCCGCGTCGACGCCCTGATGAGCCTCCACCAGCCGCCGAGCCAGGTGTTCCGGCTGAACCGCGACAAGGTGCTGCACGGGCCGGACCGGCATCTGCTGACGGTGCTGGAGCATGCGCGTACGCTGTCGCGCCTGACGCAGGGCGCGTTCGACGTCACCGTGCAGCCGTTGTGGCGCGCGTTCGACGCGGCGCACGGCGTGCCGCCCGAATCCGAGCGCATGCGCGCGCAGCGTCTCGTCGGCTGGACGCAGGTGCAGGCGGGACCGGAGCGCGTCGTGCTGGCGCGTCCGGGCATGGCGATCACGTTGAACGGCCTGGCGCAGGGGTATGCGACGGACCTGGCGCTGGCGGCGTTGCGCCGGCACGGCATCCGCCATGCGCTCGTCGACACGGGCGAATACGGCGCGCTGGGGCGGACGGACGGGCGGCGCTGGCGCCTGGGCATCCGCGACCCGCGCCACGAGGATGCGCTGGCGGCGAGCGTCGTGCTGGACGGCCGCTGCGTCGCCACGTCGGGCGATTACGCGTCCGCGTTCACGTCCGACCTGCGCCATCACCACATCTTCGATCCCGCCAGCGGCGATTCGCCGACGGAGCTCGCGAGCGTCACGGTGCTGGCACCGACGGGCCTCGAAGCGGATGGGTTGTCGACCGCGTTCATGGTGATGGGCGCGCGCCGTTCTCACGCGCTGGCGGCGCACCTGCCGGGCGTGGATCTGCTCACGATCGGCAAGGATGGCGCGCGCTGGAAGTCGTCCGGCTTTCCGGCGGCGTGAGGACGGAGGTTATTTCAGGTGCGGCAGCTTGCGATAAATGGTGTTGCGCGAGACGCCCAGCGCGCGCGCCGTGGCCGAGACGTTGCCGCCGTTCGCCTCGAGCGACCTGACGATCGCGGCCAGTTCCATCTCTTCGAGGTTGGCGCCGGCCGCGATCACCTGCTGTGCGGCCGGTGCGGCCGGTGCGGCCGCGGGTTCGGTCGCGGTCGTGGGGGCGGCGGGCGCCTCCGCGATATCGTCGAGGAAGTCGTCGGGCATGTGGCGCAGGCCGATTTCCTCGTCTTCGCCGGCCATGATCGCGGCCGTGCGCAGGAGGTTCGTCAACTGGCGAAAGTTGCCTGGCCATTTGTGGCGCCGGAACAGCCGCAGCACCTCGTCGGAGATCGTATGGCGGCTGTTGCCGCAGGCGTCCGTTTCGGAGGCGAGGATTTTCCTGACCACCGTTTCGAGGTCGGTGCGCTCGCGCAGCGGCGGTAGTTTGACCACGAGGCCGTTCAGCCGGTAGTAGAGGTCTTCGCGGAACAGGCCCTCGGCGATGCGCCGGCGCAGGTTGTGGTTCGTCGCGCAAATCAGTTCCACGTTGACGGGGATCGATTTGCCGCTGCCGAGCGGCGTGACCATCCGTTCCTGCAGCACGCGCAGCAGGCGCGCCTGCAGGGGGTAGGGCATGTCGCCGATCTCGTCGAGGAACAGCGTGCCGCCGTTCGCCTGCAGGATCCGGCCGACGGCGCCCTTCTTGCGCGCGCCGGTGAACGCGCCGTCTTCATAACCGAACAGCTCCGATTCGATCAGCGTCTCGGGGATCGACGCGCAATTGACGGCCACGAACGGCCCTTGCGCGCGCGGCGAATCGTTGTGGATGGCCTGGGCGAGCAGTTCCTTGCCGGTGCCTGTCTCGCCCATGATCAGGATCGGCACGTCGCGTCCGAGCACGCGGTTGACCTTGTCGATGACCTGTTCGAGCTGCGGATCGCCCGTGTTCAGGTAGCGCAGGCCGGACAGGCGCCGCGTCGCGGCCTTGGCCGCAGGCTGGGGGAGGGCGGCGGCTTGCGGCGCATCGTCGAACGCGCCGGTGAGCACGTGGACGCCGTTCGTCAGGCGCAGCTCCGCGCGGCCGCATACGCGCACGCCGTTGTGCATGCACAGGTCGAGGAGGCCGGGCGCCGCCGTGCGGTAGTGATCGTAAAGCGCCGAGACGGGGAGGCCGAACAGGGAGCTGAACGTATGGGCCTGCAGCGCGGGATACGAGAGGCCGAGCTGGAACAGGCCGTTGCGGTTGGCGGCGAGGAAGCGGCCGCCCGGGCTGAACGACGCGATCCCTTCCATCAGCGTGCCGATGAATTCCGGCCGCGTGTGGAAGTGCAGCGTGATCGCGTTCTCGAACGTCGCTGCGAACATCTGGTTCTCGATCATCAGCGCCGACATGCGCACGAGGGCCATCGTGTGCTTGTGGAAGCTGCGGCGGTCGCCGCTGACGTCCAGCACGCCGACCACGTTGCCGCGATGGTCCGTGATCGGCGCCGCGGAGCAGGTCAGGAAGTGGTTCGCCGAGAGGAAGTGCTGGTCGGCGTGGACCGTCGTCGGCGCCCGTTCGGCGATGGCGGTGCCGATCGCGTTGGTCCCCTTGCTCTCTTCGGACCATGCCACGCCCGGCGTCAACGCGACGCGGTTGGCCTT
Organism: Massilia sp. Root335; assembly: GCF_001425685.1. Lineage (GTDB taxonomy): Bacteria > Pseudomonadota > Gammaproteobacteria > Burkholderiales > Burkholderiaceae_D > Telluria > Telluria luteola. The sequence continues at coordinate 18,849 of NZ_LMCY01000067.1, forward strand.
TTCCAGGAAGTCGGCATCGCCCAGCGAATGCACGATCACGCCCTGGGCGTCCGTCAACAGGACCATATTGTGCGTGTTGGCGATCTGCTGGTACAGCGTTTCCATCGCGGGTACCGCATGGCTGTACAGGAGGCGATTCTGTTCGACCAAGTGCGACAGGTCGGCGCCGGACATGGGGTTGAAGTCGGGCCGCGAATCGGGGCACAGGCCGAATTGTTCCGAACGCTGGTGCGAGATGGCGATCATGGAGGCCAGGTCGTCGCCGGGTACGCCAGGGACGAGCAGGCCCGCTGCGTGCTGGTAAGTCATTCCATGTCTCCTGTTTGGCCCTGGACGGCGGCTCTGTGCTGGGAATCGACTGTTCACTAATGTAGCACCTGTACCAGAACGGAACAATCGAATGCGTCCATATGTTCCGTCTGCGAGGTGCTTTGTTTTATGCAATACGTACTAAGCAAGCGGGATGCCAGCTTTTTGTGCACGCAAAACAAGTCTTGCGCAGGAGCCCGGGGTTTTGCTATAGTTCGCGTCCTGCTTCTGCAGCGCACAAAAAGTTTAACTGAATCAACTAGTTAAGCTTGTCAGATCGATTACGTCGAGTGTGCTGCGGAAAAAGAGGGGTTGACGAGTTAAACGATGTGCTGCATACTCTCGCTCCTCTGCTGCTGACGAACAAAACGATTCGCAGATGCAGCAAGGCAGTACCGAATACCAAGTTCTTTAACAATCAACAGTCGATAAGTGTGGGCGTTTGATGAGGTGCCAGCACCCTTTTGGGTGCTGAATGCTTAAATTATCAAATGTTCACACAAAAGAAATACGTTGCTCAGCAATGAGTAGCGGTCAGTATTTTGAGTGAGCGACATGCTGCGAAAGCAGCAAAAACAGAGATTAAACTGAAGA
>NZ_LMCY01000068.1 GCF_001425685.1 Massilia sp. Root335
GTTATCCCGAGCGCCGCCTTCGAAGAACCTTAACTTAACGGCATTAGGCTCTGACCCCGAATTCACGACTTCATGCGACCTCGCGGACGCGCAGCTTCGACAACTGGTTCAGCGACCACGCCAGCAGCACGGCGGCCACGGTCAGGCCCAGCACGAGGCCGATCCAGAAGCCGGTCGCCGCCATCGGCTTGCCCGGCGACCACGGGAACCAGTCCGGCGCCAATCCGAGAATCCAGCCGACGGGCAGGGCGACGCCCCAGAACGCGATCATCTGGATCACCATCGGCGAGCGCGTCACCTTGTAGCCGCGGATGGCGGACGCGGCCGCGACCTGCGTCGCATCCGACAACTGGAACAGGGCGGCGAACAGCAGCAGCATCACGCACGTGGCCTGGACGCCTGCGTCCGACGTGTACATCGCCGCGATCTGCCAGCGGAACAGGGCGATGCAGATGGCCGACAGCAGGCCGAACGCGATGCACATCCCGGTGCCGACCCACGCGACGAAGCGCGCGCGCACCGGATTGCCTTCGCCCATCGCCTGGCCCACGCGCGTGAGCGCGCCGATGCCGAAACTCAAGGGCACCATGAACACGAGCGAGACGAAATTCAGCGCGATCTGGTGCGCCGACACCTCGATCACGCCGAAACGCGCCACGAGCAGGCTGATGATGCCGAACGCGCTGACCTCCGCGAAATACGTGATGCCGATGGGCAGGCCCAGGCGCAGCATGCTGCCGATCTCTTTCCAGTTCGGCCCTTCCCAGCGCGTGAACGGATACGTCAGGCGGTAGGCGACGCCCCATTTGATCCACCAGACCATCGCGCCGAGCATCAGCCACATGCCGGTCGCCGTCGACAGCGCACAGCCGAGCGCGCCCAGCCTGGGCAGGCCGAACTCGCCGAAGATGAACAGCCAGTTCATGACGATGTTGTAGAGCAGGCCGCAGATGGCGATCACCATGATGGGCTTGGTCTGGTTGATGCTCGTCGTGTAGCCGTACAGCGCGCGGTAGCAGGCGAACGCGGGCATGCCGAAGCTGATGATGTGCAGGAACGTCGACGCACGGTCGGCCACGGCCGCGTCGAGGCCGATGTGGTCGAACACGAGCGTGCACAGGTTCGCGGCGAGGCACCCCGCGACGCCGACGCCGAAGCCCATCCACAGCGACTCGCGCACCGAGTGCGAGATGCGGTCGTAGCGGCCGGCGCCCATCTCGTGCGAGACGACCGAGTTCACGGCCATCATGATGCCCATGACGGTCACGAGGATGATCGACCACACGGACGTGCCGAGCGACACGGCGGCGAGTTCGGCCGCGCTGACGTGGCCCGTCATGGCGACGTCCGCCACGCCCATGCCGACGGTCGCGAGCTGGCCCACGAGCATGGGCCACGAGAGCCGCCACAGCGTCGCGACCTCGGTGCGGACGGGATGCGCCGCGCGGGCGCCGGTGCTGGACAAATTCGTCATGTTCGGTTTGCTGGGAGAAACCGCGCATTTTACTGAGGAATTGCCAAGCCCGTGTGACCGGCGCGCGACGCGCTCGGGACTGCCTCAGCGCTGCGCCAACGTCGTTCCCGGCACCGACTTCAGGTAGGCATACAACGCCCGCAGGTCCGTCTCGTTCATCTGCCGGAACGACCCGAACGGCATCACGGCACTGACCGCGCTGCCGTCCGGCCGATGGCCCGTCCTGAGCATGGCGATGAACGCGTCCGGCGTCGGATACCGGTTCATCGCACTGCCCTTGCCGGGCGCCAGCCGGGCGGCCGGCGGCCACGACGGCGGCGCGCCCGGCACGCGGCCGCCAGCCAGGTCCGCGCCGTGGCAGCCGATGCACGTGGCGGCGACATAGGCGCCATACGCCGGCGTGACGGCGGCCGGCACGGCCTGCGGCGGCGCCAGCGCGTGGTCGATCTTTTCCGATGCGTCCTTGATGACGCCGAACGCGTACAGCGCCTTGACGGGCACCGGCACGTCGACGACGGCCTTCGCCCCGGACACGGGCCGCATCTGCTCCAGGTAGGCGACGAGCGCCGCCATGTCTTCGTCGCTGAGGCGGCTGTAATCCTCGCTGGGCATGATCATGACGGGATTGCCGTTCGGCTTGACGCCATGGCGCACGGTACGCACCCAGTCGACGACGCGGTAGTGCGCCGTGGTGCCGTTCGGACCCGCCGTGATGTTGGGCGCGACGACGAGCATGCCGCCGTCGCGCACGACGGTCTTGCCGGCGCCGTCCGCACCGTGGCACTCGGCGCAGCCGCGCGTGTTGTACAGGTAGCGACCGTGGTCGACCCGGGCGACGTCGGGCACGATGTCGAGCGGACGCACGTCCAGCGTGATGCTGCGTGCCATCTTGCGTTCCCCCAGCACCTTGCCGACGCCGGCCGTGGCCACGCCCAGCAGGGCGAGTGCCGCCAATGCGATGCTCGTGCGCCTGACCCATTTGCTCACCATGATTTTCCCCTTGTTGGACGAACGGCAACACGAGGAATCTAGCACTGCCGTTCATGGCCCGATACTGGTTGAAATGCTAATGACGGCCGGGCGAACACGATGCGTCATGCGTCAAGCATGCATCATCGAACGGCGTCGCGATTCACTTCGTCGTGAAGCTGGTGAGCCACTGCGGGTTGGCGTCCTTGCTCCAGTTCGCCGTGCCGTTCATCGCCTTGGCTCACCATATCGTTGACGGCCGCCATGGCCGCCGCATTGTCGTAGGTCTCGCTGGCGCCCACGATGTCGATGAACACGTAGGGGCCCATCCCGGACGGCTCCACGCCGGCGATGCTGTAGCTCATCGAGCACGAGCCGCGGGCGGTGCCGGCGCCAAGGCTACGCCGGTAACTCATCACGTAGTCCGGCCAGTTCATCACACGCCTGCCCACGGAGGCCTTGTCTGATAGACACTTCTAGTGAAGCCTGGGAAGTGGCTTTGAGCTAAAAACCATTACAGGGGAAAGACAGTGCGTATATGTTTCTTGATAAGTCTTGCTTTGTTCTTGATCAATTTCACATCGGCCCAAGCGGCGACTTGGCAGCCATCGCCGGAACATCGGCAGATTGCCATTTGGCCTGGTGCAATACCTAATGCAACGTCTCTTGAACAGCCAGAGTCGGTAGTTCCTGCAACAGGACACGGTGGGTGGATGCAGATCAATGACGTCAGCAACCCGACGATGACGGTGTACCCGCCGAAGGGCCTGAACACCGGAGCTGCTGTCATCGTATTTCCCGGCGGGGGATTCCGAGTCTTGGCCATCGATCTGGAAGGTACCGAAATCTGCGATTGGCTGACATCCCAGGGCATGACTTGCGTATTGCTCAAATACCGCGTCCCCGGCGGGAATGACTACTTTGACGAAAAATGTCGATGCAGAATCTTTCCAAAGATACCACTCGCGCTACAGGATGCGCAGCGGACCATTAAGCTCGTGCGATCGAAGGCGAGAGAGATGAACCTGAACCCGCGAAAGATCGGCGTCATCGGCTTCTCGGCAGGGGGCTATTTGGTGGCGCAGGTCAGCAATATTGTCTCGTCTGCCTACGCAACGGTTGATGCTGTGGACGAGCTAAGCAGTCGCCCTGACTTTGCTATTGCGCTTTATCCGGGTCACCTTTGTCGCTCTGGAGCACTCGAATCAAGCATTCACGTGACGAAGGAAACGCCGCCCACATTTCTAGTGCAAGCTTGGGACGACCCGGTCGACCCCATCTGCAATAGCACGCTGTATGCCCGGGCGCTCAATGAGGCAGGTGTATCGGCAGAGGTTCATTTGTTTGCAAAGGGCGGACATGCTTTCGGTCTTAGGGAAAAAGACCATCCGATAACCGCCTGGCCATCGTTGCTGAAAAGCTGGCTAAAGGAAATCGGCGTTCTATAAATGCGATAAATTAATGTCACTTTGGGTTGATAGCGGTTTCTCGACACCAAGCGTCTGGTAGGAAGTAATTGAAAAGCAAGCCCCCCGCCTCAACATACGGGTGAACCAACCATCCAACCCGATCGGGAGCGACGCTCGTGGAATACAAGGACTACTACCAGACCCTTGGTGTCGAGAAAACGGCGACCCAGGACGATATCAAGAAGGCGTACCGCAAGCTGGTGCGGCAGTACCACCCCGACGTCAGCAAGCACAAGGACGCGGACGCGAAGACCAAGGAAATCAACGAAGCCTACGATGTGCTGGGCGACGCCGAAAAGCGTGCCGCCTATGATGAGCTGGGGCGGGGCCATCGTCCCGACCAGGGCTTCCAGCCGCCGCCGGACTGGGGCACGCAGTTCGATTTCGGCGGCGCCGGTGCGGACGATTTCTTCAACGACCTGTTCTCCCACGTGGGCCGGCGTGCGCGCGGCGGCGCGGGCGCGGGCGCAGGCGCGCGGGCGGGCGGCGGCGGTTTTCAGATGCCCGGCGAAGACATCCACGCGGCGATCGCCATCGACCTGCGCGACGCCTACCAGGGCGCCACGCGCACCATCAGCCTGCGCGTCCCGCAGCACGATGCGCAGGGCCATGTGACGATGCAGGACAAGACGCTCAGCGTGAACATCCCGCAAGGCGTCACGCCGGGCCAGCAGCTGCGCATGCGCGGGCAGGGGCATCCGGGATTCGGCGGCGGGCCGGCCGGCGACCTCTACCTGGAAATCCAGTTGAACCCCGACGCGCGCTATCGCGTCGAAGGAACACACGTGTACCAGGACGTGCCCGTGGCCCCGTGGGAAGCGGCGCTGGGTGCGAGCATCCCGGTGCAGACGCCGTCCGGCACGGTCGAGGTGACGGTGCCGCCGGGGTCGCAGAGCGGGCGCAAGCTGCGCCTGAAAGGACGCGGCATTCCCGCCAGGACGCCGGGCGATTTGTACCTGATGCTGAACGTGGTGTTGCCGCCCGCCACGAGCGACCGGGCGCGCGAGCTGTACGAGGCGATGGCGCGCGACCTTGCCTTCAATCCACGCGAACGCATAGGAGCCTGAACGATGCATGACGATATTCTCACCGGCGTGCTGCTGGAGGACGTGGCGCTGACCCTCGACGAACTGGCGCGCGCCTGCAACGTGGAACCCGACTGGGTCGTGCGCCACGTGCGCGCGGGGGTGCTGGGCGGCGAGGTCAGCGTGCAGGTGACGAGCTGGCGTTTCCGCAGCAACGACCTGGCCAGGGCCCGGCACCTGCTGAGCGTCGAGCGCGATTTCGACGCCAACGAGGACCTCGCCGCGCTCGTGGTCGACATGGCCGACGAGATCCGCCGCCTGCGCGCGCGCCTGCGTGTGCTGGGCGTCGATGCCGGTAACGGCTGAGCACTGCGCCGGCGCCCGTGCGCCGGTTTTTCGGCGGGCTCGGGCGGCACGAGGCGTGCGCGAGAATCCCCGTGTTATCTTGCCCTCATGCTCAAACGACCGACCGACGCCAACGCACCGTTTTGCCCGTCCGAAGTCTCAGGCACCGTCAACGTGCCCGAGAACGGTCCGCTGTGGAAAAAGATCCTGCGCTATGCCGGCCCCGGGCTGCTCGTGTCGGTGGGCTATATGGACCCGGGCAACTGGGCCACCGCCATCCAGGGGGGCTCCCAGTTCGGTTACGACCTCCTGTTCGTCGTCGTGCTGTCCAGCCTGGCGGCCATCGTGCTGCAATGCCTCAGCATGCGGCTCGGCATCGTCACGGGCAAGGATCTGGCGGTACATTGCCGCGAGCAATATTCGCCGGTCCAAGCGAAGGGTCTATGGGCATTCGCCGAGCTGTCGATCATCGCCTGCGACCTGGCCGAAGTGCTCGGCTGCGCACTCGCATTCAAGCTGCTGCTGGGGGTGTCGCTGCCCGTCGGCGTGGCGCTGACGGCGCTCGATACCATCATCGTGCTGGGCCTCAAGGGCAAGGGATTCCGGCGACTGGAAGCCATCGTGCTGGGGCTCATCCTGACCATCGGCGTCTGCCTGTTCGCCGAACTGTTCCTCGTCGACCCGGACCCGCTCGCCGTCATGGCGGGCCTCGTGCCGTCGCTGGAAAAGCTGGGCCAGCGCGACGCGCTGTACCTCGCCATCGGCATCCTCGGTGCGACCGTCATGCCGCATAACCTGTACCTGCACTCGTCCGTCGTGCAGACGCGCATCATGCGCCACGACCTCAACCAGGACGGCACACGGCTGGCCGAAGCGATCAAGCTGTCGCGCATCGATACCGTCGTGTCGCTGTTCCTCGCGCTGTTCATCAACGGCGCGATCCTCGTGCTGGCCGCCGCGTTTTATAAACCGGGTGGCGGTAACGTGATGGACATCGACCAGGCCTATTACCTGCTGGCCCCCGTGGCGGGCACGGCGGCGGCGGCCATCCTGTTCGGCCTGGCGCTGCTGGCGTCCGGCCAGAGCTCCACGTTCACTGGCACCATCGCCGGCCAGGTCATCATGGAAGGCTTCTTGAAACTCAGGATTCCTGGCTGGCAGCGCCGCCTGCTCACGCGCGCGCTGGCGTTGGGGCCGGCGATGGTCGGCGTGCTCACGCTGGGCGACCACGTCATCGGCAAGATGCTCGTCGGCAGCCAGGTCGTGCTGAGCCTGCAATTGCCGTTCGCCATGTATCCGCTGATCCGTTTGACGGGAAGAGGCGACCTGATGGGGCAGTTCGTCAATGCCTGGTGGACTCAGGCGCTGTCGTGGTTCCTGTTCGTCGTCATCTCCAGTGCGAATCTCTGGCTGGTGTGGCAGGCGCTGTTCGGCTGACCCGGCCATATCTTCGCGCGCGCCGTTCCGGATCGGGCAAATCTACAATTCACTTCCTGCTTAGCTATTTTTTGAACGCTGATACGGAGGTTACATGCAACGAGGAACGAACCAGGCCCTGCAGGGCAAACGTGTGGCCATCCTCATGACGGATGGCGTGGAGCAAGTCGAATATACGGGCCCGCGCGGCTTTCTCGAACAACAGGGCGCCCAGGTCACGCTCGTGTCGCCGAAGCCCACCGGCGACGAGATCCAGGGCTTCAATCACCTGACCCCGGCCGACAAATTCAAGGTCGAACTGGACGTGCGCGACGCACGCCCGGCCGACTTCGACGCGCTCGTGCTGCCGGGCGGCGTCGCCAACCCGGACCAGCTGCGGTTGTCGATGGAAGCGATCACATTCATTCGCGCATTTGGCCGCGAGAACAAGCCGATCGCCGCGATCTGCCACGGGCCGTGGACCTTGATCGACGCCGACCTCGTCACCGGCAAGCACGTCACCAGCTGGCCGACCTTGCAGCTCGATCTGCAGAATGCCGGGGCGGAATGGACCGATGAACCGGTCGTCGTCGACGGCAAGCTCGTCACGAGCCGCAAGCCGGACGACATCCCGGCCTTCAACCAGGCCCTGCTGAGCGAACTGCAGTCGGCCGGGCAGACGCGCCACTGACGCATCCTTCGCGTGATCGATGCGCCGGCGCTTTTCTTGTTGCGCATGCGGCGTGCGACGTGTCCCCTATACCGTGCCTAGAATGGTCGATCGTCTTCATACGTTCGACCAAAAGGAGTTTATATGGAACAAGTTGCCAGCAAGCCCTTACAAGGCAAGCGCATCGCCATGCTGATGACGGATGGCGTCGAACAGATCGAATACACGAGCCCCCGTTCTTTCCTGGAAGAGCAGGGGGCGACTGTCGTCCTGCTGGCGCCCAAGGCCGCCGGCGATGAAGTGCAGGGCTTCGACCACCTGCATCCGGCCGACCGCTTCAAGGTCGAGATGAACGTGAGCGATGCGAGGCCGGCCGATTTCGACGGCCTCGTGCTGCCGGGCGGTGTCGCCAATCCGGATCAACTGCGCATGAGCAAGGAAGCCATCGCATTCATCCGTGATTTCGATGCCGAGGACAAGATGGTCGCGGCAATCTGCCACGGTCCGTGGACGCTGATCGACGCGGGCATCGCCACCGGCAAGCACCTGACCAGTTGGCCCAGCCTCAAGCGCGACCTGACGAATGCGGGCGCCGAATGGACCGATGAGGAAGTCGTGCTGGACGCGCGCCTCGTCACGAGCCGCAAGCCGGACGATCTGCCGGCATTCAATGACATGTTGCTGAAGGAATTGCTCGTCGCGCCAGGGACGGACCCGGGGCCGACATCCTGATCGCACCGCATCCTCCAGTAAATTGGAGAATTAATCCAAAATAGTTGACGGAAAATCTTTCATATTGGAGAATTAGTCCATTATGAAAGAGGATTCTTCCGTCAACGGGCGTATCGCCCAACAGGTGCGGCTGCTGCGCAGCGCGCAGGGACTGTCGCTGGATGCGCTGTCGACCCAATGCGGCGTCAGCCGTTCGATGCTGTCGCTGATCGAGCGGGGCGAGACCAGTCCCACAGCCGTCGTGCTCGACAAACTCGCGGCCGGCCTCGGCGTGCCGCTGGCATCGTTGTTCGACGATCCTGCGCGCAAGCCCGAGCCCGTCGCGCGCCTTGCCGACCAGGTCACCTGGCAGGATCCGCATTCCGGCTACCTGCGCCGAAATATCTCGCCAGAAGGGCTCCAGTCGCCGACGCGTATCGTCGAAGTGACGTTTCCGCCGCGTACGCGTGTGACGTACGAGGCCGGCGCCCGCACGCCTGCCGTGCTGCAACAGATCTGGATCCTGGAAGGCAGGATGCAGATCGTCTACGGCGCGCAATCCTGGCTGCTGGAGACCGGCGACTGCCTCGCCATCCCGCTCGACGAACCGAATTCCTTCCACAACCCGGGGGACGTTCCGGCGCGCTATGCCGTCGTCCTCACCACGCTTGCCAGGAGCTGACCATGAGTTGCCGCGTTCGCCGTGTTGATACGTTGACCGATTCCGACATCGACGGGCTGGCCGCCGTGCTGCTCGACTGCGTCGAGGGTGGGGCGTCCGTCGGGTTCATGCAGCCGTTTTCCAGCGATCGGGCATCGGCATGGTGGCGTGGGCTTGCCGCCGACGTCGAGGCCGGCAAGCGTGCGTTGTTCGTGGCCGAGGACGAGATCGGCATCGTCGGCACCGTGCACCTCGTGCTGGCGCAGCCGGACAATCAGCCGCACCGGGCCGACCTGTGCAAGATGCTCGTGATGCAGCGTGCGCGCAAGCGGGGTATCGGCGCCGCGCTGATGGATGCGGCGGAGAAGGCGGCACGGTCGGCCGGCAAGACGCTGCTGGTGCTGGATACGGCCAGCCAGGATGCGGAGCGCCTGTATGCGCGCATGGGCTGGACCAGGCTGGGTGTCGTTCCCGGGTTCGCGCTGTGGCCCGATGGGGGACTGTGCGATACGACATATTTTTATCGCGATCTCACTGAGAGGTAGGTGGTTTGCCGTATAAAAGTACGAAGCGGAGTGTCCTCCGCCTCATCCATCTTTCTGCTCAGTGCTTGATCAGTGACATCAGATGCTCTGCCGCTTCAGCGACAGGGCGCCCTTTTACCTGGCTTTCCTCGACTTGCACCTGATGGTGCGCCTGATCGTGACGTTGCCGAAAGATGGGCTGGATTTTCTGTTTGCCGATCATGACGGGATCAGTCCTGATTGCGCCCAGAAACCGGGTGCTGTTGGGGTCGGTAATGACGGTCATATTCACTTTCATGGCATCCTCCGTATATCAATGCTGTGTTAATCGGCCGTGAATCCGCCGCCGCACAGCGCATAGCGCGTGCCGACGCCATCACAATGCAGCTGGAACCAATAGGCATGCTTGCCATCGGTTCCAAAGGAAATACCCTCATTATTGGTCGTAAGGGTGTTGTTGGCATCCTGCGGTTTTCCTTCGAAGAATTGCGCACCGAAATCCTGACCGTCATTGATTAAAAGGCCGACTTCGATGGTGGAGCCACCATTGATATAACCCCAGTTGTCGACATTAATTGCCATGTTCATACTCCTAGATGGTTAAGAAAACGATCAACTGACGTGATTGCCCATCACGTTAGTACACAGAGGCCAATGGGCGTATCGCAACAATATTTTGCGTTGATTTATAGCGCCTGCGTTCACTCATCGTAAGCCCGCAAGGAGGCCTGTAAAGGGTGATTCGTCGTGGTATTGACGCTTATCTACCGAGTCCAGATAGGATTAGGAAATTTCCTGAAAATTCAATCGGTAAGTCGCTGATTTAAAAAGGAATAGCTTTTGGTGTAAATGCCGGACATTGCGCATGGCGGCCGATAAACGTCGATGTTCTATTTATCGTTGGAAGTGGCCGAGGCGAAGCAAAAATGCATGAGCCGCGACATGTCCGCCCGCGAGCGCAGCGAAATGAAATGGACAGCCGTTGAGATTTCGACGCTATTCCAATCGTGCGGCAATAAATCAGCTTGGGCTTGTACGCCGCCGCGCTCCCTTGTATCCTTGGCAAGAACATCGACCAGGCGGCCGCTCCGACCACGCATGCACATCACGCTCACGCTAGAAACCGTCGGGGAAACCCTCCACATCCACTCGTTCGCCGACCGCTGTCCGAACTGCGTCGACGCGACGATCGCGTTCGCGGATGAATGGAGCGCGAGCCGCTTCCTGCAACGGCACCGCCACGACGCGAGCTGCATGGCCCGCCTGCGGGCTGCGCTCGCTGCGGACGTCGTCGGCCTGGACCGCCTGACGGACGACGACGTCATCGCGGCCGGCGCCTGGCGGCTGGGCCGCGGCGCGTGGAAAGTCAGCCGTCACGCCCAGCGGCAATCCACTGGCGGTGGCGGAGGCGGAGGCGGTGGCGGAGGCGGAGGTGGGGCGGCGAGCGCCGCGGGCAGTAGCGCGGCCGCGTCGGCGGCGCCGGGGCGCAGCCCGACGCCCGCGGCGGCGCGCACGGCATCGCCCGCGGCGGCTGCCGCCGGTGCGACGGTCGCAGCGCCCGCCGAGTGGCCCGAAGCGGCGGACCAGGTCGCGCAGGCGCAAACGCTCGAGCGGGCCGCGCAGTCCGGCGCGCCGTTCTGCGAAATCTGCGAGCAGCGCCGGCGCGAGCGCGCGGGAGCCGCAGCATGACCGACGCGGAACTGCAGGCATTGACAGGCGTCCTCTGGCCCGACGGCGACGGCACGTCGCGCCAGCAGGCCTATTGGCTGCTGGACTGCGCGCGCGATCCGGCCATCTTCGGCCTGCTGCGGGCCGGCGGGCTCGAATACAGCTGCCTGTACACGGGCAACCTGCATCCGCGGCTGCAGGCCGCCGCGCCGTACCTGGTGCATCTGGCGGCGAACTCGCGCACCACCGACCGGCTGCTGCGCAGCGGCTGGGGCAAGTCCTGGGGCATCCTGACGACGGCGGCGCCCGACGTGACGCTGGCGCGCCAGCGCCTCCATTTCAAGAAATTCCTGCGCGTCAGGACGGAGGACGGCCGCGAGCTGGCGTTCCGCTTCTACGACCCGCGCGTGCTGAACGTCTACCTGCCGACCTGTACGGATGCGGAGTTCAAGACGCTGCTCGGCCCGGTGGCGCGGCTGCTGGCCGAGGCGCCCGGCGGCGCCGGCCTGCGCCAGTTCGATCTCGACGGTCAGCGCATGCGCACGCGCGAACTGGCGCTCGCCGGCGCGGACGCCGCGCAGGCGCGCTAGCCCCAGGCGTTCTCGTCAGCGGCCAGCACGACGTCGACGCCGTCTTCCACCACGCCGGCGCGCAGGTTGTCGCGCTGGCCCCAGTTGTGATCGAAGGCGCCGTCGTTGTGCGTGAACGGCAGATTGATGATCGAGCGCGCGCGCGACGCCGCGATTGCGCCGTTATGGAAACGCACGCCGTACATGTCCTCGACGGGCGCCACGACCGTCATTTCCGTGTGCTGCAGGATGTCCCCCTGCGCGAAATAGCATGCACTCCAGGGCAGCACGTAGGCGTTGTGCGGCCAGGGATCGACGACCCACCATTGCGAGGTGCCGATCCGCAGGACGACGAAGTGGTGGTCGCCGCTCCAGCCGACCTTGCAGGCCACCGTGCCGGGCGGTGCACACGTGCTCAACACGCCCATGACGACGGACGAGAATTTTTCGCAGACGCCGCCGCCCAGATACAGCGTGCTGGCCGCCAGCGCCGCCAGTCCGCGCACCAGCCCGCCCGCCATGTTTTCCATCGCGCCGTCGACGTCGAACAGCCGCTCCGAGGGGCCGAGCGCAGTGCGGTCTTCGGCATCGATCGCGTCGACGGCATCCAGGTAAATGAAGTCGGCGCGGGCGTCCTCGGTGCGCGGATGCGGGCGGCGCTGCGCGATCGCATCCGGCAGCTGGCCGCGATTGTTGAACGGGCCGTTGGGCAGCAGAGCGCGCACGGACCGCACGACCGCGATGGCGAGATCGCGTGCGGCCTGCTCGTCGTCCGCGTTGCCGGGGGCGCGGTTCGGCGGCGCCGCCTCGACGTACGCGAAGCGCAGATAGACGTCGCGCACCTGGTCGTCCTCGCGCCGCGCGCGGTCTTGCGCGCACGCCTCGACGTCCTCGTCGCGTTCGTCGCGCAAGGGCCCGTAGACGACGCCCGTCGTTTCGGACGGCGTCTCGTGGTGGTAGGGCGGCGGCCTTTGCGCCGCCAGCGGCGGATCGGCGTCCGCCGGCAGGTCGGGGAGGGCGTCCTCCGGTTCAGGCTCAGGCTCCGGCTCCGGTTCGGGTTCCGGAGCAGGCAGGATGACGGGCGGCGGGCCTTGCACGATCACCGGGGGCTGCGCCAGGTCGGCCGGCGGATCGTCGTCCAGCACGGCGCCACAGTTGCATCTCATGCTTCTCTCCTCAGGTCGGCGGCGGCGTTCGCCGGGCGCCGGAACAGCGCATAGCGGTCCATGTGGTCCATGACGGCCCGGTGCAGCAGGCGCGCCTTGTCGCCCGGCGCGGCGGACGCCTGCAATGCGGGCGCGATCCAGGCATACAAGGGATCGCGGTCGACGTGGGTGCCGGCCATGCAGGTCAGCAGCAGCCAGCACGACAGGCCTTCCTGGCCCAGACCATGCGCCTGCACGCGCGCCGCGCTGCGTACCAGCGTGTCGTCGAGCGTGCGCTGCGACAGGCTGCGGTAGTAGGCCGGATACAGGCGGTACAGGGTGCGCACGGGGTCGCCGCGCGTCAGTTCGTCGAAGCCGGTGCGGCGGATGCGCAGCAGCGCGGTCTGGTAGCGCCGGCCGTCGGCCCCGGCCGTGTCGCGCAGGAACGCGCCGGCCGCGCCGTACAGGTCGTGCATGCGTGCGGCCGGGCTGGCGGCGCGCGCGCCTGCGAGGATCGTCGCCGCCCAGGGCAGCAGCGGATCTTCGTCGAAACAGGATCCCAGCAAAAACATCAGGCGCACCCAGCGCCGCACCTCCGCCGTGCGCAGGAAGCCGTGACGGCCTGCGCGTGTCATGCCCAGCGCGATGGCTTTGTCCACCGCGTCTGGACCCAGGATCCGGCAGTCTTCGCCGAACTGCTGGTGCACGTCGGCCAGCAGGTGCTGCCGCAGGCGGGCTGCGCGCATTGCGGCGAGCTGTTCGGAACGGACGATCAACATGGGACGGGCGGGAAGTCGACGAAGTTGCCGATAATACACGAACGCCGCGTGATTTTCCTTAGTCAGGCGCTCCGGCTCGCCCCTTGTCCGTGCCGGACGAGGATTCGATACCCAGCGCATGAGGTATTCAAAACAAAAGCCCCACCGGCTTGCGCCGGTGGGGCTTTTGTTTTGAATACTGGTGGGGCGGAGTCAATCGAACTCTTCGCATTTCGCCCGTACCTAAAGGCCTTCTGTTGAATGGCTTTCGTAGATACCGTCACAGATACCGTCAAAAGTGAACGCTTGGCCTGTAACCTAGCCGGGCTATACCAACACTGACTTGGCAACCGGTGCGCGCTTCAAGAGTGTATCGCAGCTACAACGTGGGCGAGCATGACCATGTTGGTGTCGAGAAAGCAGTTTAAATTGTATAGAATACAATCTTGAGTTTCAGATGACGCGACCCAATGGCACGAGACGAATTTTCTGCTGCAACGAAACGAACGCTTGCTGCGCGAGCTGCGCATTTTTGTTCGAATCCCTACTGTCGCAAGCTAACTGCTGGTCCGAGTTCAGATGAGAATAGGAGTCTCGTCACGGGGCATGCGGCGCATATTCATGCCGCGTCGCCGGCTGGACCCCGCTTCGATAGCAGCCAAACCGCAGACGAACGTGCGCATATCTCAAACGGCCTGTGGCTCTGTAGGGAATGTGGCGATATCATAGACAAGGACGATTCCTCTCACTCAGCGGCTCTCTTGCGACAGTGGAAGACGGATCATGAGGCGCTGATTTCCGAGGTCCGCACGCGAGGGTATTCCGAAAGCTTAGCTTTGCTTCAATCAAGGCAAGTAGAACCAATGATAGCTAAAAGGGTGATCGCCGCGCTCGAAGATCGCCGGGCGCTTTGGCAGACATTTGACGCTGAGTTTCCGGACCGGGTACGTCAATCCTTGGACCAGTTACGTTCGCGACTTGTCGATCTTCGGAGTGAGCTTGATGAACGCAGTCCGTTAGATCAGATTCTTTTAGCGCTCACAAAAACGATTCATATTTTCTTCAATGCCGTTGAGGCTTCCGACCTGACAACGCTACGATGCAATTCGAGTGATCCAGAATGGCGCAGCTTCAGTGACGCTCTCGCTACTCTCCGAAAATCAGTCGGACTCCAGATATTCAACCTCGCGAATGCATATAACGTTAAACTCAGCGACGACCTTAAGTCGATTAGCCCATTGAGCACATAGTACATGGATGAAGTCAAATTCCCTTTTCCAGAAGATGATTTTCTGGCATCGGTTGTGGAGGCACTAAAGATGCGCGGGGATGCTCGTGCAATAGCTTCTCTCATCGAAGGACAATGTAATTTCCTGCTGTGGAGCGAAGATTTTGGAATAAGCACGTGGCGTATGTTTGTTGCGTTGCCAGTTCCATTATTTTATGCGATGACCGAAGAGGATAGAGAGGCAACCGAGGAATCAATTAAGGAAGTTGCGTCATCTTTCTTTAGCTCGACGCCAGGAGATCATTTCGGTCTTGTGAATCTCGCTCCAAGGATTGAACAGGCAAATATAGGCTGGCGCGAGGAAGCTTTGCGGTTTGTGCGCGGTGAGGGAGTGACGAATCAAGGACGGGTGCGGAGCGATAACATCGCATCAAAGCAGCATCTTGGTCTTCTCTTTCGGTCTAAGGCTGAAATTACACTTTTTGAAGCTCTTACGAGAGCTCAACTTGCGGTAGCGCCGTTGCCTGTATTCGTTCGAATTGGTAAAAGCTACAATCGCCTTGAGCCTGATTTTATTGTGGTCTATAAGGGTCTTACGTTTGTCGTCGAAGTGGACGGCGATACCTATCATAGGGAATTGCCCGCTGAGGCCGACAAACGGTTAATTCCACTTACCTATGAGGGTGTCGAAGTCCGCCGCATTCGTGCTTCGGAAGTTGGTAACGATAAGGACGCAGATGTGGTAGTCCGGGACCTTATCCAATTCATGGCTAAACGAAAAGAGGCCCGCTAGTGGGCCTCTTTTGAGTCGTCGTGACGACATAAATTTGCAGAAAATCGCAACCGGCGCGGCTTTCAGAGTTTAATGGCCTCAGCTACGTACGTTGGCTATGTGAAGCTCCAAACGGTACGTTTTTGCTTTGCCATCAATGAGTAAGGGCAGGTAAAGCGCAATATCTTTCCCTTTGAGTGCTTCAGCCTTTGGTCCGTCGGGCAACAATGGCTGAGCCGACCACCCTACGTTCGCCGATACGTAAGTCACATAGTCACTCGGAAGAACAGTTTCATTCACCGACGCGTGAGGCGCGATGTTCGTTGGCACCGCTAGACGGTCCTTGTCGATAAATTTAGTTCCGCCTCGTATAACTGAGTGCGAAATTCCTGCGGTATCGACGTAAGCGGCCTGTGACCAGTCAATCCTGATGGTCTCGGACGTTAAGTTCGTTAAGAAAAGACCGAGATTTTCGCGCGACGGGGTTATACGAATTTTTACTTTCGAATCGCTGATTGATTGGTCCGCAGCGCTCCCGTCCAAGGTGAAGATGTAGTTCACATCATAAACGCCGCCGAGATACTTGATGTCGAAGGAATCCATTTTCGCGCCGTAAGTGGTCGCAATTTCGTTTTCGATTCCTTGTCCAAATGGTCGAGCAGCTCCGGGTGCGATGTCCTCTACGAAGACAATCTTGTTTCCTATTTTTGCATGCTGGCGATCAAACAAATCTACCGAAAAGGATGTACGTCTCCAATGCTTCGCCGTGTTATTGCGAAGTGTGCCATTCATTGCCACGGAAATCGAGCTTGGGGCGTAAAAACTGAAATTTTCCAGCGCAAGCGGGCCGGCGTCTGTTTGGAACGTCTTCGTATGCCATTGCTGAGCACCTGGAGGATGTTGGGGAGCCGCGCAAGCGGTGAGAAGGAGGGCACTGACAGTTGCCGCAACAAAGTGTTTTGTCATGATTTGTAGGTTACGTTCAGATTTTCGCGTTATGGGGTACATGTACCGTGGAGCGAACGCAATCATACCCTAATCATGGATGAGTGCCGAACCTATCTTCTTTACGTCGCTCCCCTCAGTTGCTCGCCATTGGTGAAGCTATCCGCCTTCGCCGGGAGGTGCTTGGGCTCTCGCAAGAGGAAGTGGCGCTTCGTTCCGAGGTTGACCGCAGCTATCTCGGCAGGATTGAGCGCGGCGACAACAATGCCGCCGTTCTCACGTTGGTGAAGATCGCAGGAGCGCTGAACTTAGCGCTGTCTGAACTCTTGCAAAGTGCCAACCTGTAGTCGGCAACTTGCAATTGATTGCAAACAGCGGCGCTCTTTGACGAAAAATATGAGTAGGGTCATTTCAAAATCGCTATTTGCAGGGATTTTGCCGTGGACAGGTGGCTTTGCGGGAACACTACTGCACTCTCGATTTTTTAGCGGATACGTCGCAAATTGCGCCTTTGCCGCTGTTGTAAATCGCCAATCAGAACATACCGAAGTGCGGCCGGAACTTCGCTCCAGATCGATTCAGGATTCCACCAAGATGGGGTAGGAATTGTACGCAGGGCATCGCGTATACGTCTTCTCACTGTACGATTCTGTATTAGCGATAGCGCTGCCTGCGCGCCGATTATAGAGCTGGCGTGAAGCAGCCATTTCCATTCGTGTGTCGATTGTTGGGCCAGCGCGAAATCAAGCTCACGTACCGTGTAGTTCATCAGAGGGTTGTGAATGCGGCCGAGGTCTGCAAAGCTGCTTAAGTCTCGAAGCCGAAGTTCGAACCGAGTCTTTATTCGAGCAGTTATCCGACCGTTGCAAACCTCATCTTCAAGGCGTTTATCGTAGACTAGCAGATAACGATCACTTTCTAATGATCCAATCGTCAGCGCATTGAGCTCACCTTGAGTTGTAAATGTGCGCGACACCTGCTTACGAGGTGTGTCAAAGACCAGAAGTCGGCTAATGGGGTGGTCGACATCAAACGCGATGTCAATCCGCGTCACACGTGCGTTTTGTAATGCTGACGCAAACGAAGGGATTGAGCGAGCGAGGAGCTGAAATACTGCATCACACCCGACTCGCCCTACCTTCGCCGGATTAAACTCAATGCGCAGGAAGTTGGAGCGCCCCCTACGGGGAGAATGTTGAATAAGGCAGAATTCCCCATTATCGAGATTGAGTCGCCACGCATATTGGTAGGTCTTGAGAGCTTCTCCGAATTGAACCCTTTCGATTTCGAGACCTTCAAGATGAGTCTGGTGAAAATTTTCGGTGACTGCATCTTGTTCGTCTGTCGGAACATGGAGTGTAAGGCTTAGCTTATCGATGAATACCGGTGTGCGCGTAATTGCCGTAGGTTGAGGGATAGCCATATGTTCTCCTCTCTCGCTTACCGCTTGACCCTCTTATAGACTGCATCGTCGCCCGTCATTCTTGGTGGCGTGGTCGTACCGCGAGGGCATGTGAGTAGCCATTGTTCAATGTCCGCTTCTAGCCAACCCATAGCTTTCTCACCTATGCGGACTCTTGTGGGAAATTTCCCCGACTTCTCTAGGCGCCAAATCGTGCTCCGGCTTAGTTGGACTCTTTTCATTACTTCTTCCACACGAATGATCTTCATGATTTCTCCGTTCGACGACGCACCATTGCGTCTCAGGAGTAATAATCTGATTCAAAGCGGGGGAGGCGAAAGGTATGAGGTATCCTTCTCTCTTTCCCCCGACACCTCGTATGGCGCTGGCCAACCACCCCAGATGGTATCGCGAGGTAGATCGCTTAATTTTTCCTTTACGTCTCGCGCGTTGTATTTGCTGCCAAATACGCAGTTGACTAGCGCAGCGACATACCTGTACTGAGGTTGGCCTTTTCGTAGCATTGGGCCATCAATTATTAGCCGCTCATCAAGAAGTAGCGTGGAGTTATGGCGAGTAGAAGTGACGCCGGAGAAGAATCGGAAAAGATAGGTCAGATTGAAAATTAAGCCTAGGACACGGACGTCCATAGACGGTCGTTCGCTTCGTCGTCTAAGCAGTCGAGATGGAAATATCAGCGGGCCGAACTGCGAGTCCAGAACAATGTCTATGTTTGACGGATGATTGATATCGGAGACCCTCTGTACGCCTAAGAGGTAAGCATCTAGTAATTCAATCAGCTCGTCTAGCTGCTCCTTCTTATTGCCACTCTTCATGGCAGATTCGGAAATGCTCCGGTTTTTAATCATGAAGGCCCGGATGTTTCTGCACTCCATTTGATGACCGGGCAGGGTATCGAATGCCGCTTCCCATGCGGCGCGCTCGGTGCTTAACGCATCGGTGCGAGGGTCGGGGCAGCGTTGGGCTTGGTAACAGGCTACTTCAATGTTTGAAACGAGCATGTCATTGGAGCCAGTGCAAACGGGAAGGATTTGCACCGCGCGTAACGTCTCCTGAATCGGTGCTCTAACCTGATGTTCAGAGGTGCATACCGTTCCAAACGACTGACGAAATTTCGCAATCCAAGTCGTATAGGAAGGCGACTTTAAAGTCATTAAAGTGACTATGCGCGCTGAGCGTTGTGAAGATTGATCACCTCGGCTCCATTGCAGAGCCCAACTAAGTAGGTTGACCAGCTATTCATCATTCGGCGCCGCTCAGGTAAATGTTCGGCATAGTTATACGCTGCCCTTACTGCGTCTCGCTCTGCATGGGCTAATTGCCTCTCAATCGCGTCTCTATTCCATCCTTGTTCATTGAGCAACGTCGACGCCATGCTTCGGAACCCGTGTCCGGTCATTTCGTCGCGTGTGTAGCCCATCCTCCGCAGTGCGGCATTTACCGTGTTTTCGCTCATTGGACGGGATGAGGTGCGTGGTCCAGGAAACACGTATCTACCAGAGCCCGTTAGCGGATGAAGCTCACGAAGAATTTCGACAACTTGCGGTGATAGCGGAACGATGTGAACTTCCTTCATTTTCATCCGTTCCGCCGGAATGCGCCATTCAGCGCTTTCGAGTTCAATCTCTTTCCACTCGGCTTTACGGAGCTCGCCCGGTCGCACGAAGACGTGTGGTGCCAGACGTAAGGCTGACTTCGTTATAAACGATCCTTCGTAGCAATCGATTGCACGAAGGAGCGCACCGATTTGCTTTGGATCAGTGATGCTCGCGTGATGGCGAACACGGGTTGGGGGAAGGGCGCGCTTCAGGTCTTGGGTGATATCTCGTTCGGCGCGGCCAGTCGCGACTGCATATTGGAAGACTTGACCGCTGCTTTGCTTGGCCCGATGGGCCGTTTCGAGTCTGCCGCGCACCTCGATGCGGCGCAGCACGGCGAGAAGTTCGGGCGGCGTAATCTCGCGAATAGGGCGTGTGCCAAGCCACGGAAAAACATCTCGCTCAAAGCGTTTCAGAATTTTGTCCGCATGTGAAGCGCTCCATACTGGCACGTACTTGCTATGCCACTCGCGTGCGACAAACTCAAAGCTTTCAAGGTCGCCACCTGAAGATTTGAGCGCTTTCTTTTGTGCGGAAGGGTCAATGTTAGTCGCAAGGGATTTTCGAGCGTTCAGAAGCGCTTCACGGGCCTCAGCAAGTGTGACCGTGGGATAGACCCCAAGCGCGAGCGTCTTTCTCTTGCCAGAGAACCGGTAGTCAAACCGCCAATACTTCCCTTTCTGATTCACAAGCAAGTACAGGCCCTTTTCGTCTGCAAGCTTGAACGGTTTCACGTCCGGCTTAGCGGAACGGACGCGTAGGTCAGTGAGAGGCATGACGGTATTTCCGGTGTCGGTGTTCGAGATACCGTCAAAGATACCGACCGCCGTTGTGGTATGTCAAGAAACGTGATGAAACATGATCAACAAGAAAAAATGCCGCTCTCCTATGAAGGGTAGCGGCATTCGCAAGGTTTTGAACAAGGTTGAAACTGCTCAAAACAAGTATTTGGTGGAGGCGGAGGGAATCGAACCCTCGTCCGCAAGCACTCTACAGACAGTTCTACATACTTAGCACTATCTTTTAATTTAACGCGGCCGACGGGGATGTGCACCCTTCGACCAAGCGAGTTACCTTAAATTTCGGAAGCAACCAAGTAACCCGGTTGAGTCCTAGCCTCTGTAAATGACTCTACTTGCCTTGCGGCCCACCCCAGAGGCGAGGTAGTGTAGAGCTAGCAGCGATTAAGCTGCGAGTGCGTACGAGTTATCGTTTGCAGTTATTGATTTCTGGATGTATTTACGAGGTGACCAGTCCTCGGTATGCCCTGTTCTGCTTTGCAACCCACGTCGAAACCAGGTCGCCCCCAGAAAGAGAATGCCCATTGTACCGCAATCGGCCAGTGAGCGGAGGGCCTGGACGCGCCCTCACACCCGATATGGGCGCGAGGTGCGCAAAATCAAGGCCCGGACCGTTCAACGGCCCTGGTTCTGGTTGGCGATCTGGTTGCCCAGCATGCCGCCGCCGATGATGCCGGCCACCGTGGCCAGCTTGCGCCCGTTGCCGCTGCCGACCTGGTTGCCCAGCAGGCCGCCCACGACGGCGCCCGTGCCGATGGCGACGTAGTTCGGCTGCGCTGCGGGACGCGGTGCCGGTTCATGATAGGCCGGCGCATCGTTCTGGGCGTAGCTTGCGTGGTGCACGGTGTGCCGCGGTTTCGCCGGCACTTCCTTGATCACGGTTTCCTTGATCACGACCGGGGCCGGAGCCGGCTGGGCACTTGCGACGGCCGGCTGGGCGTAGGCGGCTTGCAGCGGCTGCGCACCTTGGGGCGCTTCCGCAGCCATCGGCAGGGCGGCCGTCGTGGCGCCCGCCTCGGGTGCGCTGTGCGAGCTCGGCAACAGGCCGGTGATCGCGGCCGCGCCGGCCAGGCTGACGACGATGACGGACACTGCGGCAGCTGCCATCAGCGGGTGGATGCGAGAGGTGGCGGTCTTGATCGTTTCCATTTTTCTGCTCCTGAGACGTTGTTGTCGTATGGCTCTAGATTACTCAGAGGCACTGTGAAGAGATAGACAGTGATCTGTATCAATCGTAAAGATATGTAAATGCCGAGCCGGAAGGCGGCAAGAGTCGTCCAGCGAAGATCGCGGTGCCGGCAGGGTACTTGCAACTAACCGACAACAGACCGCAGCGCCGGAGGAAGGCTGGCAGGACCGGCGGCGGCGCACAGGTAGAGGAGGATCGACCGCTCCACGTCACTGCCCGCCCGGGCAGGCAGGACGCGGCAGTCAGCGCGGTGAGTCAGCGCGGTGAATCAGGCTGCCTTTTCCGCGGCTCGCGCGGCATCCGCCAGTTCCAGCAGCATCCGCAGCAGCCGGCGCGGCGTGTCGAGCTGGTAGTCGGCGCCCCACGTGGCCGGATCGATGGAACCGCAATAGCCCCAGTTGCAGGCCACGGTGACCATGCCGGCCGCGCGGCCCGCTTCGATGTCGCGCAGGTCGTCGCCCACGTACCAGCAGTGGGTCGGATCGATGCCCAGGCGGCGCGCGGCTTCCAGCAGCGGGGCGGGGTGCGGTTTCGCGTGCGGCGTCGTGTCGCCCGAGATCACGCAGCCGGCGTGCGCCAGCCCGATCATCGGCACCAGCGGGTCGGTAAAGCGCGCCGACTTGTTGGTGACGATGCCCCACGCCATGCCGGCCGCCATGATGCCGTCCAGCAGGTCTGGCACGCCGTCGAACAGCGTGCTGTGTACGGCCATCGCCGACCGGTAGCGCTCGAACCATTGATCGCGCAGTTCGTCGAAGCCCGCGTCGCCCGGTGCCAGGCCGAAGGCGGCGCCGATCATGCCGCGGGCGCCGTGCGATGCGGTCGGGCGCAGCAGCGCGTACGGCGTCGGTTCCAGGCCACGCTCGGTGCGCATCCAGTTGACGGCGGCCGCGAGGTCGGGCGCGGTGTCGGCCAGGGTGCCGTCGAGATCGAACAGGACGGCGCGTGGCGCGGGCAGGGAAGAAGGAAAAGTCATGAGGCAATCGTCAGAGCGGTTTGCTGCAGGCCACCATGTAGTTGACGTCGGTGTCCTGGTTCAGCGAATAGATCTTGGTCAGCGGGTTGTACGTCAGGCCCTTCAGCCCGTCGACGATGAGGCCGGCGTCGCGCGCGAAGTTCGACAGTTCGGCCGGCGTGATGAATTTGGCATAGTCGTGGGTGCCGCGCGGCAGCATGCGCAGCACGTATTCGGCGCCGACGACGGCGAACAGATACGATTTGACGTTGCGGTTCAAGGTCGAGAAGAACACGCGGCCGCCCGGTTTGACGAGCGTCGCGGCGGCGCGCACGATGGCGGCCGGGTCCGGGACGTGCTCGAGCATTTCCATGCAGGTCACGACGTCGAACTGGCCCGGCTCCGCTGCGGCCATGTCCTCGGCCGCGATCAGTTGATAGCGCACTTCCACGCCCGATTCCAGGCTGTGCAGGTCGGCCACCTTGAGGGCCTTTTTCGACAGGTCGATGCCCGTGACCTTGGCGCCCTTGCGCGCCATGGATTCGGCCAGGATGCCGCCGCCGCAGCCGATGTCGATGACGTTCTTGCCAGCCAGCGGCACGCGCGCGTTGATCCATTCCAGGCGCAACGGGTTGATGTCGTGCAGCGGGCGGAATTCGGACGTCGGGTCCCACCAGCGGTGGGCCAGCTCACTGAACTTCTGGATCTCTAAGGGATCGGCGTTGGTCGTCGTAGTCATAGGACGGAATGATAGCGGAAATGGGTAGCCGGCACGGATGGGGTCGCGAAAAAAACACAGGGCCGGCAAGCATAAAAAAACCCCGCCGCAGCGGGGTTGTTCGGGCGCCAGGCCGGATTACTGCTGCTGGCTGCCGCGGGTGCCGACGACTTCGATTTCGACGCGACGGTTCTTGGCGCGGCCGGCGGCGGTCTTGTTGTCGGCGACCGGCTGTTTCTCGCCCTTGCCTTCGGTGTAGACGCGCTTGGCTTCCACGCCCTTGCTCTGCAGATAAGCCTTGACGGCTTCGGCGCGGCGCACGGACAGCTTCTGGTTGTATTCGTCGGTGCCGACCGAGTCGGTGTGGCCGACGGCGATGATGACTTCCAGGTTGATGTCCTTCAGCTTGCCGACCAGGTCGTCCAGCGATGCCTTGCCGGCAGGCTTCAGCACGGCCTTGTCGAAGTCGAAGAAGGCGTCAGCCGAGTAGCTCACCTTTTCCGAGGTCGGGACCGGGGCTGCTGCCGGGGCCGGAGCCGGGGCAGGTGCCGGGGCGGCGGCCGGCGCCGGAGGCGGCGGTGCGACGCACTTGCCGTTTTCCAGATGCTCGGGTTCCACGCACAGCGGTGCGTCGCAGCCGGGGACCGCGTCGGCCGGGGTCCAGTAGCCGGTGCGCCAGCACAGGCCGAAAGGATCGCGGGCGATAACGCCACGGGCATCCTGCACGTAAGCGCTGTACGGCGTGCGAGCGTGAATATCGGTGGTCAGCGGCGCATACGGCGGTGCGCTTTGCGCGGATGCACTGCCCGCCATCGCGGCCGTGGCTGCGAATACGAGGGTTGCCAATTTATTCATATTTCTTCTTCCTTTCGGTAAAATCTTCTAGCAGCGAAACTGCTCAGAGGCAATAAGACGTGAGCATAATATTAACACTCGAAACAGCACGTCGGTTCCGCATTGTGAAACAAGCAATTAACGTCTCGGCCATTTTGCCACATACGCCACATCCGCACGATCAGGCGTCGACCAATTGCCGTGCATGGTATTTGTCGCGTTGTTTCTGCGCAACAAGGTGTCGGAAAGCGCATGCAAGCTTGACGAACGTTTATGACAGGAATGTGTCAAGGCGTTAATTGTGCCAATTTGCCATCACCGCCGGTTGCCCCCGAATTGCGTTGCTGACAGGTCGGCCGTGGTAAAATCATGGGCTTGGAATTCAACAAATCAGCCTGAAGGCGCCGACCCGCACAATGGATCAATTCGCAAAAGAAACAGTTCCAATTTCCCTGGAAGAAGAGATGCGCAAGAGCTACCTCGATTACGCCATGAGCGTGATCGTGGGCCGCGCTCTGCCGGACGTGCGCGACGGTTTGAAACCCGTACACCGCCGCGTGCTGTACGCGATGCACGAGATGAACAACGTCTGGAACCGTCCCTACCTCAAGTGCGCGCGCGTGGTCGGCGACACGATGGGTAAGTATCACCCGCACGGCGATGCGTCGATCTACGACACCCTGGTCCGCATGGCCCAGGATTTCTCGCTGCGCTACACGCTCGTGGACGGGCAGGGCAACTTCGGTTCGATCGACGGCGATTCCGCCGCGGCGATGCGTTACACCGAGTGCCGCCTGGACAAGATATCGAACGAGCTGCTGGCCGATATCGACAAGGACACGGTCGACTTCCAGCCGAACTATGACGGCAAGGAAAAGGAACCGACCGTCCTGCCGACGCGCATCCCGAACCTGCTGATCAACGGCTCGTCCGGCATCGCGGTCGGCATGGCGACGAACATCCCGCCGCACAACCTGTCGGAAGTGATCAGCGGCGCGCTGCACGTGCTCCGGAATCCGGATTGCACGATCGACGAGCTGATCGAGCTGATCCCGGCGCCGGACTTCCCGACGGCCGGCATCATCTACGGCGTCTCCGGCGTGCGCGACGGCTATCGCACGGGCCGCGGCCGCGTCGTGATGCGCGCCAAGACGCACTTCGAGGAGTACGGCAAGGACGGCGGCCGCATCGCGATCATCGTCGACGAGCTGCCGTACCAGGTCAACAAGAAATCGCTGCTGGAGCGCATCGCCGAAAACGTGCGCGACAAGAAGCTGGAAGGCATTTCCGACATCCGCGACGAGTCCGACAAATCGGGCATGCGCGTCGTGATCGAGCTGAAGCGCGGCGAAGTGCCGGAAGTCGTGCTGAACAACCTGTACAAGCAGACCCAGCTGCAGGACACGTTCGGCATGAACATGGTGGCCCTCGTCAACGGCCAGCCGAAGCTGCTGAACCTCAAGCAGATGCTGGAGTGCTTCCTGTCGCACCGCCGCGAAGTGGTCACGCGCCGCACCGTGTTCGAGCTGCGCAAGGCGCGCGAACGCGGCCACATGCTGGAAGGCCTGGCCGTCGCACTGGCGAACATCGACGATTTCATCGCGATCATCAAGGCCGCGCCGACGCCGCCGGTCGCGAAGACGGAACTGATGGCGCGCGCCTGGGATTCGTCCCTCGTGCGCGAGATGCTGAACCGCACCGAACTGGGCGCCTCCGGCGGCATCGAGGCATTCCGTCCGGAGCACCTGCCGAAGCACTACGGCATGCAGACCGACGGCCTGTACAAGCTGTCGGACGAGCAGGCCCAGGAAATCCTGCAGATGCGCCTGCAGCGCCTCACCGGCCTGGAGCAGGACAAGATCATCAACGAGTACCGCGACGTGATGCTGCACATCGCCGACCTGCTCGACATCCTGGCCCGCCCGGAGCGCGTCACGCAGATCATCACGGACGAAATGCTGCACGTGAAGTCCGAATACGCCGACAACGGCAAGGACACGCGCCGCTCCGCGATCGAGCACAACGCGTCCGATCTGGAAACGGAAGACCTGATCACGCCGCAGGACATGGTCGTCACGCTGTCGCACACAGGTTATATGAAGTCGCAGCCGATTTCCGAATACCGCGCGCAGAAGCGCGGCGGCCGCGGCAAGCAGGCGATGGCGACGAAGGACGAGGACTGGATCGACCAGCTGTTCATCGCCAACACGCACGACTACATGCTGTGCTTCAGCAACCGCGGCCGGATGTACTGGCTGAAGGTGTGGGAAGTGCCGCAGGGTTCGCGCAACTCGCGCGGCAAGCCGATCGTCAACATGTTCCCGCTGCAGGACGGCGAGAAGATCACGGTGATCCTGCCGCTGTCGGGCGAGAACTCGACGTTCCCCGAAGACCATTATGTGTTCATGTCGACGAGCCTCGGCACGGTCAAGAAGACGCCGCTGCGCGACTTTTCCAACCCGCGCAAGGCCGGCATCATCGCCGTCGACCTGGACGAGGGCGACTTCCTGATCGGCGCCGCCCTCACGGACGGCAAGCACGACGTGATGCTGTTCTCGGACGCCGGCAAGGCCGTGCGCTTCGACGAGAACGACGTGCGCCCGATGGGCCGCACGGCGCGCGGCGTGCGCGGCATGAACCTGGAAGAGGGCCAGAACGTGATCGCGCTGCTGGTCGCCGAGAACGAGCGGCAGTCGGTGCTGACCGCGACCGAGAACGGCTTCGGCAAGCGTACCCCGATCACCGAGTACACCCGCCACGGCCGCGGCACGAAGGGCATGATCGCGATCCAGACGTCGGAGCGCAACGGTAAAGTCGTCGCCGCGACGCTGGTCGACGAAACGGACGAGATCATGCTGATCACGACCGGTGGCGTGCTGATCCGCACCCGCGTGGCCGAGATCCGCGAGATGGGCCGCGCCACCCAGGGCGTGACCTTGATCGCGGTGGAGGACGGCACCCGGCTGTCCGGCCTGCAGCGCGTGGTCGAGACGGACCTCGAGGAAACCGAGCTGGAACCGGCACCGGAATAAGCCGGTCCCGCCGCCGACAAGCCGCCGCGCGCCAACGCCGGCGGCTTTTTTATTTCCAAAAACCGGGGTCAGAGCCCTTATTTTGGCTATTTTCCACGATCAACATCGGAACGTTCGCCTTTTCGCAATGTGGCACCGCCCGGCGAAATGGCGGCGGTTGAGGATTTTTTGCAAGTTTCGTGCGAAAATCGAGGAACCCGCATTGCCATGTCGGGCATGCAGGCCCCCGCTCCAGCTCTCATTCAAGGATATTCGTGAATCAATCTCTCGCCGCCACCCAGGTCTATAACTTCTCCGCCGGCCCGGCCGTCCTGCCGAAGGAAGTCCTGCGCCAGGCCGCCGAAGAGATGCTGGACTGGCACGGCAGCGGCATGTCCGTGATGGAGATGAGCCACCGCGGCCCCGAATTCATCTCGATCGCGAAGCAGGCCGAAGCCGACCTGCGCGAACTGCTGGCGGTGCCGGCCAACTACAAGGTCCTGTTCATGCAGGGCGGGGGCCTGGGCCAGAACGCCATCACGCCGCTCAACCTGCTGGGCCGCAAGCCGCACGGTGCCGCGTCCGGCCCGGCGACGATCGACTTCGTCCACACGGGTTCGTGGTCGGGCAAGTCGATCAAGGAAGCGCGCCGCTACGCCAACGTGAACGTCGCGGCGTCGGGCGAGGCGAGCCGCTTCACGACCGTGCCGCCGCAGGAGACGTGGACGCTGAGTGCGGACGCAGCCTACCTGCACCTGTGCACCAACGAGACCATCGACGGCGTCGAGATCGGCTACGTGCCGACGGTGCAGGGCGCCACCCCGCTGGTCGTGGACATGTCGTCGCACATCCTGTCGCGCCAGATCGACGTGTCGAAATACGGCGTGATCTTCGCCGGCGCGCAGAAGAACATCGGTCCGGCCGGCCTGACGATCACCATCGTGCGCGAGGACCTGCTCGATCACGCGCTGCCGATCTGCCCCGGCGTGTTCAACTGGCGCGCCGTGGCCGAGGCGGACTCGATGCTGAACACGCCGCCGACGTACGCGATCTATATCGCCGGCCTCGTGTTCGCGCACCTGAAAAAACTGGGCGGCGTGGCCGCGATGGAACGCCGCAACATCGAAAAAGCGCGCCTGCTGTACGCGGCGCTGGACGCCGACGACTTCTACCAGAATCGTGTGGCGCCCGAATATCGCTCGCGCATGAACGTACCGTTCTACCTGCGCGACGAGTCGTTGAACGAACAATTCCTGGCCGGCGCCAAAGCGCGCGGCCTGCTGCAACTGAAGGGCCACAAGTCCGTCGGCGGTATGCGGGCATCGATCTACAACGCGATGCCGATCGAGGGCGTGCAAGCCCTGATCGATTATTTGAACGAGTTCGCGGGCCGGTAATCCGGCGTAGGGTGGGCACCCCCGTGCCCACGCGTAACGTGTGCGTAACGCGAACATCCGCGTGGGCACGGGTGCCCACCCAACGGAGCAAAAGCGCGAACGGCACATCAAGAGCAGACAATGACAGACAAACTGAAACCCCTGCGCGAACAGATCGATGCGATCGACGCGCAAATCCTCGAACTCCTCTCCCGCCGCGGCAAGGTCGCGCAGGAAGTCGGCCACGTGAAGGCCGAGACGAACGCCCCCGTGTTCCGCCCCGAGCGCGAAGCGCAGGTGCTGCGCGGCGTCGCCGAGCGCAATCCCGGTCCGCTGAAGAACCAGGACGTGCAGACCATCTTCCGCGAGATCATGTCGTCCTGCCGCGCGCTGGAAAAGCGCGTGACGGTCGCCTTCCTCGGTCCCACCGGCACGTTCAGCGAACAGGCGGTGTTCCAGCAGTTCGGCAGCGCCGTGCAAGGCCTGCCGTGCGTGTCGATCGACGAAGTGTTCCGCGCCACCGAGGCCGGCACGGCCGACTACGGCGTCGTCCCGGTCGAGAACTCGTCCGAGGGCGCCATCAACCGCACGCTCGACCTGATGCTCGCGACCACGACCATCATCAGCGGCGAAGTGTCGATCCCCGTGCACCACAGTCTCATGACGAAGACCGGCAGCATGGACGGCGTCAAGGTCGTCTGCGCCCATTCGCAGGCGCTGGCCCAGTGCCAGGTGTGGCTCAACCTGCACCATCCGGACGTCGAACGCCGCGCCGTCGCGTCGAACGCGGAAGCGGCCGTGCTGGCGAGCCAGGACCCGACCATCGCGGCGATCGCCAGCGAGATGGCCGGCGAACAGTACAAGCTGGGCGTCGTGCAGGCGCACATCCAGGACGACCCGCACAACCGCACGCGCTTCCTGATCATCGGCAGCCAGGCCACGGGCCCGTCGGGCCGTGACCGCACGTCGATCGTGCTGGCCGTGCCGAACAAGGCCGGCGCCGTCTACAGCCTGCTCGCGCCGCTGGCCAAACACGGCGTGTCGATGACGCGCTTCGAATCGCGTCCCGCGCGCATCGGCACGTGGGAGTATTACTTCTACGTCGACGTCGAAGGCCACATCGCCGATGCGGCGGTCGGCCGCGCGCTCGAAGAACTCAAGGACAACGCCGCCTTCTTCAAGGTGCTGGGTTCCTATCCGGTCGGCCTCTGAGCCGGGCATCACAGAATCATTCACAGTTCAGCCAAGAGAGTCCCATGTCGCAATTCGGTCCAGACTACGTCCGCGCCATCGCCCCCTACCAGGCCGGCAAACCCATTTCCGAAGTCGCCCGCGAGTTCGGTCTCGATGAAGCCAACATCGTCAAGCTGGCGTCCAACGAGAATCCGTTCGGCGTGCCCGAATCGGCCAAGGCCGCGATGGCCGCCGCTGCCGCGGAACTCGGCCGCTACCCGGACGCCAACGGCTTCGAACTGAAAGCCGCGCTGGCCAGGCGCTACGACGTGCCGGCCGACTGGATCACGCTCGGCAACGGCTCCAACGACATCCTCGAGATCGCGGCCCACGCCTTCGTGCAGAAGGGCCAGGCAGTCGTCTACGCGCAGTACTCGTTCGCCGTGTACGCGCTGGCCACGCAGGGCGTCGGCGCGCGCGGCATCGTGGTGCCGGCCAAGAACCACGGCCACGACCTCGACGCGATGGCAGCCGCCATCGATGCGGACACCCGTCTCGTCTACATCGCCAACCCGAACAACCCGACCGGCACGTTCATCCCCGCCGCCGGGATCGAGGCGTTCCTGGCCAAGGTGCCGGCCTCCGTCGTCGTCGTGCTGGACGAGGCGTACAACGAATACCTGGAGCCGAAGGACCAGTTCGAATCGACGCAGTGGGTCCGCAACTACCCGAACCTGATCGTCTCGCGCACGTTCTCGAAGGCGTACGGCCTCGCCGGCCTGCGCGTCGGTTTCGCCATCGCCCAGCCGGCCGTGACGGACCTGATGAACCGCATCCGCCAGCCGTTCAACGTGAATTCGCTGGCGCAGGCCGCCGCCATCGCCGCACTGAACGACAAGGCGTTCCTGCAAAAGGGTTTTGAAAACAACCGCGCCGGCTACAAGCAGCTGACCACGGCGTTCGAGGAACTGGGCCTGGAATACGTGCCGTCGCACGGCAATTTCGTGCTCGTGAAAGTGGGCGACGACGATGGCGCCGGCGCGCGCGTGAACGTGGCGTTGCTGAAGCAGGGCGTGATCGTGCGTCCGGTCGGCGCCTACGGCCTGCCGCAGTGGCTGCGCATCTCGATCGGCCTGCCGGAAGAAAACGCGCGCTTCATCGAGGCGCTGAAGAAGGCTCTCGGTTGATGTTCACGAAAGTCGTCATCGTCGGCGTCGGCCTGATCGGCGGCTCGTTCGCGCTGGGCCTCAAGGCGGCCGGCGCGGCGGGCCACGTCGTCGGGCTCGGGCGCTCCGCGCAGGCGCTCGCGCGTGCGCGCGAACTCGGTATCATCGACGAAGCGGCGGCGTCGCCGCAAGACGCGCTGCGTGGCGCCGACCTCGTGCTCATCGCGGCGCCCGTCGCGCAGACGGGGCCGATCCTGGCCTCGTTGCTGCCGTACCTGGAGCCGCAGACGATCGTCACGGACGCGGGCAGCACCAAGTCCGACGTCGTGGCGGCCGCGCGCGCCGCGCTGGGTGACCGGCTCAGGCAGTTCGTGCCGGGCCACCCGATCGCGGGGCGCGAGTCGAACGGGCCGGACGCCGCGATCCCCGACCTGTACCGCGGCAAGAAGACGGTGCTGGCGCCGCTGCCGGAGAACGCGCCGGAAGCGGTGGAACGCGTGGCCGCCGCATGGCGCACGTGCGGCGCCGTCATCCACATGCTCTCGCCGCAGGAACACGACAAGGTGTTCGCCGCCGTCAGCCATCTGCCGCACCTGCTGGCGTATGCGCTCGTCGACGACATCGCGGGCAAGCCGCACGCCGACCTGCTGTTCCAGTACGCGGCCAGCGGCTTCCGCGACTTCACCCGCATCGCCGGCAGCTCGCCGGAAATGTGGCGCGACATCAGCCTCGCGAACCGCGACGCGCTGCTCGGCGAGCTGGATGCCTATCTCGTTCAATTGACACACCTCCGCGCGCGGCTCGCCGCCAATGACGGTGCCGCGCTGGAGGCGACCTACGCCAACGCCCAGCGCGCCCGCCGTGCGTGGATCGAAGCGATCGAAGCCGCGGAAAAACCGCCGGCGCCCGATCAGGAATCAGGAAAATGACACAGTCTAAAATCTATCCCCAGCACATCGACCTCGAACCCGTGATGCGCGTGCAGGGCACCGTACGCCTGCCGGGATCGAAGAGCATCTCCAACCGCACGTTGCTGCTGGCCGCGCTGTCCGAAGGGACGACGACCATCCACGACCTGCTCGCGTCGGACGACACGTCCGTCATGCTGGACGCCCTCGCCAAGCTCGGCATCCGGTGCGAGCGGATCGACGACCGCACGCACGTCGTGCACGGCGCCGCCGGCCGCCTGCCCGTGGGCCAGGCCGACCTGTACATGGGGAATGCCGGCACCGCGATCCGTCCGCTGACGGCGGCGCTGGCCGTGATCGGCGGCGACTACACCCTGCACGGCGTCGAGCGCATGCACGAACGCCCGATCGGCGACCTGGTCGACGCGCTGAACGCCGTCGGCGCCAGCATCGAGTACACCGGCAATCCGGGCTATCCGCCGCTGCACATCCGCGCGGGCCGCGTCCAGCCGGACCGCATCGCCGTGCGCGGCAACGTGTCGAGCCAGTTCCTGACGGCCCTCCTGATGGCCGCGCCGCTGATGGCCACCGCGCACCCGGTCACGATCGAGGTCGTGGGCGAGCTGATTTCCAAGCCGTACATCGAGATCACCCTGAACCTGATGCGCCGCTTCGGCGTGACGGTCGGCCAGGACGGCTGGGCGTCGTTCACCGTGCAGCCGGGCCAGAAGTACCAGAGCCCGGGCAGCATCCACGTCGAGGGCGATGCGTCGTCGGCGTCGTACTTCCTGGCCGCGGGCGCCATCGCCGGCGGGCCGGTGCGCGTGGAAGGCGTGGGCCGCGATTCGATCCAGGGCGACGTGCGCTTCGCCGACGCGTTGGCGGCGATGGGCGCGACGATCACGAAGGGCGACAACTGGATCGAGGCGAAGTCGAACGGCGTGCTCAAGGCCATCGACGCGGACTTCAACCACATCCCGGACGCCGCGATGACGATCGCCGTCGCCGCCCTGTACGCGGACGGCACGAGCACGCTGCGCAACATCGCCAGCTGGCGCGTGAAGGAGACGGACCGCCTGGCCGCGATGGCGACGGAACTGCGCAAGGTCGGCGCGACGGTGGAAGAGGGCGAGGACTACCTGCGCGTGACGCCGCCCGAGACACTGTCGCCGGCGTCGATCGACACCTACGACGATCACCGGATGGCGATGTGCTTCTCGCTGGCGTCGCTCGATGGCGCGGCGCGGCGCGGCAACGCGATGCGCATCAACGATCCGAAGTGCGTGGCGAAGACGTTCCCGGATTATTTCGAAACGTTTTCCGGAATCGCGCAAGACACCTTATCCTGATGGGATAAATCTGGTAACCACACACACGTACATGTCGAACACGAATATTCCCGTCATTACGATTGACGGCCCGACCGCCTCGGGCAAGGGCACGGTGGCCCACAAGGTTGCCGACCGCCTGGGCTTCCACCTGCTGGATTCCGGCGCGCTGTACCGCCTCACCGCGCTGTCCGCGCTGCGCCGCGACACCGACATGCGCGACGAGCACGCGCTCGCCAAGGTGGCCGAGCACCTGAACGTCCGCTTCAACGGCGGCCATATCTATCTGGGCACGGAAGAAGTGAGCAACGCCATCCGGGCCGAGGACGTGGGCAATACCGCGTCGAAGATCGCCGCCCTGCCGGGCGTGCGCCAGGCATTGTACGGTTTGCAACTGAGCTTCCGCGAAACGCCCGGCCTCGTGGCGGACGGGCGCGATATGGGCACCGTGATCTTTCCCGGCGCAAAGCTGAAAGTGTTCTTGACTGCAAGTGTTGAGGCACGTGCGCAACGCCGGTATAAGCAATTGATTGACAAAGGGTTTTCTGCTAATATGGACGATCTGCTGGCGGATTTGCAGGCCCGCGACGCGCGCGACACCCAGCGCGCCGTGGCCCCGCTGGTGCCGGCGGAGGGGGCGCACATCCTCGATACCTCGCAAATGACGGCTGATCAAGCCGTCGAACAGGTACTCGCCTGGTATGCGCATCCCTGAATCAGCAGCAACCAAGCAGCAAGCGCCGCGCGAGCGGCGTGTCGGGTGCCCGGGGCCGGTCGCCTCGGGTGTGGTTCAACTTGACCCAGTTCAGATCGCATATGGCCGATCTGCTGGCTAACATCTCAAAACTTATGGCTACTGCAGCAAATCAAGATACCGGTATGGAAAGCTTCGCAGCACTCTTCGAAGAGTCGCTGGCCCGTCAAGACATGCGTTCGGGCGAAGTCATCTCCGCCGAAGTCGTGCGTCTGGATCACAACTTCGTGATCGTCAACGCCGGCCTGAAGTCGGAAGCTTTCATCCCCATCGAAGAATTCAAGAATGACCAGGGCGAACTGGAAGTCAACGTGGGTGACTTCGTTTCCGTGGCCATCGAATCGCTGGAAAATGGTTTCGGCGATACCATCCTGTCGCGCGACAAGGCCAAGCGCCTGGCATCGTGGCTGGCTCTGGAAAAAGCAATGGAATCGGGCGAGATCGTCACCGGTACCGTGAACGGCAAAGTCAAGGGCGGCCTGACCGTCCTGACCAACGGCATCCGCGCATTCCTGCCGGGTTCGCTGGTCGACACCCGTCCGGTCAAGGACACGACTCCGTTCGAAGGCAAGACCCTGGAATTCAAGGTCATCAAGCTGGACCGCAAGCGTAACAACGTCGTGCTGTCGCGTCGCGCCGTCATCGAAGCATCGATGGGCGAAGAGCGTGCGAAGCTGATGGAAACGCTGAAGGAAGGCACCGTCGTCACCGGCGTCGTCAAGAACATCACCGACTACGGTGCGTTCGTCGACCTGGGCGGCATCGACGGCCTGCTGCACATCACCGACCTGGCATGGCGTCGCGTGCGTCACCCGTCGGAAGTCCTGTCGGTTGGCCAAGAGATCACCGCCAAGGTCCTCAAGTACGATCAGGAAAAGAACCGCGTCTCGCTGGGCGTCAAGCAACTGGGCGACGATCCGTGGACCGGCCTGTCGCGTCGCTACCCGCAAGGCACCCGCCTGTTCGGCAAGGTCACGAACCTGACCGACTACGGTGCGTTCGTGGAAGTCGAGCAGGGCATCGAAGGCCTGGTGCACGTCTCGGAAATGGACTGGACCAACAAGAACGTGGCTCCGAACAAGGTTGTCCAGCTGGGCGACGAAGTCGAAGTCATGGTCCTGGAAATCGACGAAGAGCGCCGCCGTATCTCGCTGGGCATGAAGCAGTGCAAGGCGAATCCGTGGGACGACTTCGGCATGACCCACAAGAAGGGCGACAAGGTCAAGGGTCTGATCAAGTCGATCACCGACTTCGGCGTGTTCATCGGCCTGCCGGGCAACATCGACGGCCTGGTGCACCTGTCCGACCTGTCGTGGACCGAAGCCGGCGAAGAAGCCGTCCGCCGCTTCAAGAAGGGCGACGAGCTGGAAGCCGTCGTTCTGGCGATCGACGTCGAGCGCGAGCGTGTCTCGCTGGGCGTCAAGCAGCTGGAAGGCGACCCGTTCAACAACTTCGCTTCGCTGAACGACAAGGGCACCCTGGTCACCGGCACCGTGAAGTCGGTTGAGCCGAAAGGCGCCGTGATCGCGCTGAACGACGAAGTCGAAGGCTACCTGCGCGCTTCGGAAATCGCCCGCGACCGCGTGGAAGATGCCGGCACCCACCTGAAAGTGGGCGACAAGGTCGAAGCCCTGGTCATCAACATCGACCGCAAGGCACGCAGCATCCAGCTGTCGATCAAGGCCAAGGACAACGCCGAGACCCAGGAAGCCATGCAGAAACTGGCTTCGGACAACAGCGCAGCAACCGGCACCACGTCGCTGGGCGCTCTGCTGAAGGCCAAGTTCGACAACAAAAACTGATCAAAGGTTAATTCCTTTCGGAAGCCAAGCAGATGACCAAGTCCGAGCTGATCAACCGCCTTGCTGAACGCTATTCCCAGCTGGTGGCAAAAGACGCCGAGTTTGCCGTCAAGACCATCCTCGATGCGATGACGGGCGCTCTCGCGAGCGGCCAGCGCATCGAGATCCGCGGTTTCGGCAGCTTTGCACTGAACAGCCGGCCGCCCCGCATCGGCCGCAACCCGAAGTCCGGCGACAAGGTGATGGTGCCCGAAAAACGGGTGCCCCACTTCAAGCCGGGCAAGCAGTTGCGCGAGCGGGTCGACGCGATGGTCGGGCAGCCGATCATCGAAGACTGATTCGTCTGCGTCGAGCCGACAAGACGGCGTCCCACCCGGGGCGCCGTTTTTTTTTTGAAAAATGTAACCGCGCATTGCATCGCCGATGCCCGTCGTGCAACCCACGTATAATCACGCCGCGCACACACAACGGCCGGGCTGGCCGTCCTATGAATATCGTTTCAAATATGCGACACTGCGCCTTTGCCGTCTTTCCACTCGGGACCTGCTGATGAAACTCGTCTCCACCATCGTCGGTTGCCTGTTGTTCGTCCTGTTTTTCAGCTTCGCCCTGAAGAACACGCACCAGGTCGACCTGCACTTCTTCCTGAACTACGAGGTGAGGGGGCCGCTGGTGCTGATGCTGCTGGCGTTTTTCATCGCCGGGGCGTTCCTCGGCATCCTGGCCGTGACGCCGACCGTGTTCCGCCACCGCCGCGAAAGCTCGCAGCACAAGCACACGATCCAGGCCCTGCAAAGCGCGGCCGGCACCGCCGCCGGCGCACCGCAGCCGGACAGCGTCACGCCGCGCGGCTGACATGGCGCGGCCGACGCGGCTCGACTGAACGTAACAGGATAATCAATAAGAACAACATATGGAATTTGAAATCTGGTGGCTGCTCGGCATCCCCGTCTTTTTTGCCCTCGGCTGGATCGCCGCCCGCGTCGACATCAAGCAGCTCGTCTCCGAATCGCGCAGTCTCCCGCGCGGCTACTTCAAGGGCCTGAATTTCCTTCTCAACGAACAGCCGGACAAGGCGATCGACGCCTTCATCGAGATCGTCAAGCTGGACCCGGAGACGGCCGACATGCACTTCGCGCTCGGTAACCTGTTCCGCCGCCGCGGCGAGACGGAACGCGCGATCCGCGTCCACCAGAACCTGTTGTCGCGTCCCGACCTGCCGCTCGAGCAGCAGGTGCATGCGCAGTACGAACTCGGGATGGACTACCTGAAGGCGGGCCTGCTGGACCGCGCCGAGGAAACGTTCAACCTGCTTGTCGACACGCAGTACGGCGTGCAGGCCCGGCGCGCGCTGCTGGAAATCTTCCAGCGCGAGAAGGAATGGCGGCGCGCGATCGCCGCCGCCGAGGGCCTGATGGAATCGGGCGCCGGCGCCCACCACAAGGAAATCGCGCAGTTCTATTGCGAGCTGGCGCAGGACGCCCTCGTGCACATGCAGTCCGACGAAGCGAAGGCGCTGCTGGACAAGGCCCTGCAGGCCGACCGCAAGAGCGTGCGCGCGACGATGCTGTGCGGCGATGCGCTCAAGGCCGAAGGCGACATCGAGGGCGCGTTGAAGACGTGGCGCCGCGTGGAGCAGCAAAGCGTGCCGCACGCGGCCCTCGTCGCCACGCGCCTGATGGATGGTTACCGCGCCGTTGGCCGCCCGCAGGAGGGCGTCAACCTGCTGCGCTCCTATCTCGAAGAAGCGTCGTCGATTGATCTGATCGAGGTGGTCTTCAAGGCCGTCATTGAACTCAACGGCGTGGACGCTGCCAAACAACTGGTGGTGGAAGAGCTGCGCCGCAATCCGACCCTGCTCGGTCTCGACAAGCTGCTGGAAGCGCGCCTGATGGATGCGCCGGCGAACGTCTGGGAAGAGCTGTCGATGGTGAAGAACCTGGTGCACGGGTACACGCAGAAGCTGGCGCGCTACCAGTGCAGCCACTGCGGTTTCAAGGCGCGCCAGTACTACTGGCAATGCCCGGGGTGCAGCAAGTGGGAGACTTATCCGCCGCGCCGCACCGAAGAACTGAATGTGATGAACTAAGCGAAAAGCGAACCATGAAGATTACGATTATCGGCACCGGCTACGTCGGCCTCGTCACCGGCGCCTGCCTGGCGGAACTCGGCAACGACGTCTTTTGCCTCGACGTCGACCAACGCAAGATCGACCTGCTGAACAACGGCGGCATTCCCATCCACGAACCGGGCCTGGAGGAAGTCGTCGCGCGCAACCGCGCCAGCGGCCGCCTGCAGTTCTCGACGGACGTCGCGGCCAGCGTCGCGCACGGCCAGCTGCAGTTCATCGCCGTCGGCACGCCGCCGGACGAAGACGGCTCCGCCGACCTGCAGTACGTGCTGGCGGCCGCCCGCAACATCGGCCGCCACATGGACGGCTACAAGGTCATCGTCGACAAGTCCACGGTGCCCGTCGGCACGGCCGACCGCGTCGCCGCGGCCCTGCGCGAAGAGCTGCGCACGCGCGGCCAGGAGAACATGGAATTCGCCGTCGTCTCGAACCCGGAATTCCTCAAGGAGGGCGCCGCCGTCGAAGACTTCATGCGTCCGGACCGCATCGTCATCGGCCACGACGACAGCCCCGCGGGCCACCGCGCGCGCGACCTCATGAAGCTCCTGTACGCGCCGTTCAACCGCAACCACGAGCGCGTCTACTGGATGGACGTGCGCTCGGCCGAGTTCACGAAATACGCCGCCAACGCGATGCTCGCCACCCGCATCTCGTTCATGAACGAACTGGCGAACCTGGCCGACCAGGTGGGCGCCGACATCGAGGCGGTCCGCCACGGCATCGGCTCCGACCCGCGCATCGGCCACAGCTTCCTGTACGCCGGCGCCGGCTACGGCGGCTCGTGCTTCCCGAAAGACGTGCAGGCGCTGGAGCGCACGGCGCGCCAGTACGACCAGGAACTCCTGATCCTGCGTGCCGTCGAAGCCGTCAACGACCGCCAGAAGCAGGTGCTGGGCCGCAAGGTCGTGCAGCGCTTCGGCGCGGACCTGACGGGCATGCGCTTCGCCGTGTGGGGCCTCGCATTCAAGCCGAACACGGACGACATGCGCGAGGCGCCGTCGCGCGTGCTGCTGGCCGAGCTGATCGAGCGCGGCGCCACCGTCGCCGTGTACGACCCGGTCGCGATGGACGAAGCGCGCCGCGTGCTGGCCATGGATCTCGGCGACGAGAAACTCGCCCGCATCGACTTCACCCAGGCCCCGATGGACGCGCTGACCGGGGCCGAGGCACTGGTCATCGTCACCGAGTGGAAGGCGTTCCGCAGCCCGGACTTCGAGCAGATCAAGGCGCGCCTGAAGCACCCCGTGATCATCGACGGCCGCAACCTGTTCGAGCCGCCGCTGATGACGGGCCTCGGCATCGAATACCACGGCATCGGCCGCTCGGTCCTGACGGGCAAGTGAGGCGCGCATGACCAGCACCATCGCCAGCCGCCTGCTGCCCACGGACAGCTACCGCCAGGCCGAAGCGCCGCAGCTGGAGCGCGTGCGCCTGCTCGTCGTGGGCGACGTCATGCTCGACCGCTACTGGTTCGGCGACGTCTCGCGCATCTCGCCGGAAGCGCCGGTGCCGGTCGTGCGCATCGAGCGCCGCGAGGAGCGCCTGGGCGGCGCCGCCAACGTGGCGCGCAACGCGGCGGCCCTCGGCACGCATTGCGGCCTGCTGGGCGTCGTCGGCGCCGACGAGGCGGGCGACCACGTCGAACGCATCCTGCGCGAATCGAGCATCCACAGCTACCTGAAGCGCGACGAGGCGATCTCCACCATCATCAAGCTGCGCGTCATCGGGCGCCAGCAGCAGATGGTCCGCATCGACTTCGAGGACGCGCCCACGGAAACGACCCTGCGCGACAAGCTCACGCAGTTCAAGGCGCTGCTGCCGGACTATGACGTGATCGTCCTGTCCGACTACAACAAGGGGAGCCTCGTCAACGTGGCCGAGATGATCCGCGCCGCGCGCGCGGCCGGCAAGACCGTCATGGTCGATCCCAAGGGTGACGATTTCACGCCCTACGCGGGCGCCACGATGCTCACGCCGAACAAGTCGGAACTCAAGCGCATCGTCGGCAGCTGGAAGACCGAGGAGCAGCTGACGGAAAAGGCGCAGATGCTGCGCACGGACCTCGGCCTGGAAGCGCTGCTGCTGACCCGGTCGGAAGAGGGCATGAGCCTGTACACGGCCGGCGAGGTCCTGCACGTGCACGCGGACGCGCGCGAAGTGTTCGACGTCTCCGGCGCCGGCGACACCGTCATCGCGACGATGGCCGCCATGCTGGGCGCGGGCGTGCCGCTGCCGGAAGCGCTGGCGACGGCGAACCGGGCGGGGGGCATCGTGGTCGGCAAGCTGGGCACGGCGACCGTCACCCGCGACGAGTTGTTCGCGCAGCGCCGCAAGGACGACGGGCACGTCTGATTGTGCGCCCGCAAGCCGCGCCGTCAACCCATTGTCCTGTCCATCCGTTATGGCAACAGGCGGCCATTCCCGGCAGCCATCCG
This sequence comes from Massilia sp. Root335, assembly GCF_001425685.1. GTDB lineage: Bacteria > Pseudomonadota > Gammaproteobacteria > Burkholderiales > Burkholderiaceae_D > Telluria > Telluria luteola. The sequence continues at coordinate 39,951 of NZ_LMCY01000068.1, forward strand.
ACGATAATGGAGAAAACGAGATGATCAAGAAGCTGATGCTTGCAGTCGCCACGCTGGTGGCGTCGATGGGCTTTGCGTTCGCCCAGGTGGACGTCAACAAGGCCGATGCCGCCGCGCTGGATTCGGTCAAGGGCGTCGGTCCGGCCATGTCGAAGGCAATCATCGACGCACGCACCAAGGGCGGCGACTTCAAGGACTGGAGCGATTTCCAGAAGCGCGTGAAGGGCGTCGCCGACAAGCGCGCGGCCCAGCTGTCGAAGGCCGGCCTGCAAGTCAACGGCCAGTCGAAGGAAGGCGCACCGATGGCGGCCGCGTCCGCCGAGAAGGCCGCGCCGGCCGAGAAGACCGCCAAACCGGCCAAGAGCAGCGCCAAGCCGGCCGACATGAAGGCCGGCAAATCGGCCACCTGACGGTCCGCACCCCGCATGAGAACCCCGCCGCGCGCGGGGTTTTTGTTTTGTACAAAAGTATTTTGCGGCCGGACCCGGCCCCGGCCCGTACGCGCCACTCGAACTCGGATTAGAATGACGCTTTCGCGTTCGCAAAGAGTAGGCAATGGCATACAAGACCATCGAAGACACGATCGGCAATACCCCGCTGGTGCAGCTGGTGCGCATCCCCGGGCCGGAAGCGGCGGCCCGCAACAACGTTATCCTCGGCAAGCTCGAAGGCAACAACCCGGCCGGTTCCGTCAAGGACCGCGCCGCGATGTCGATGCTGCGCGGGGCCGAGGCGCGCGGCCAGATCAAGCCCGGCGACACCTTGATCGAAGCGACGAGCGGCAACACGGGCATCGCGCTGTCGATGGCGGCGGCGATCCGCGGCTACAAGATGGTGCTGGTCATGCCGGACAACCTGTCGGTGGAGCGCCGCCAGAGCATGGCCGCGTATGGCGCCCGGATCATCCTGACGCCCAAGACGGGCGGCATGGAATACGCGCGCGACCTGGCCGAGCAGATGCAGAAGGACGGGCAGGGCATCATCCTCGACCAGTTCGGCAACCAGGACAATCCGCGCGCCCACTACGAGACGACGGGGCCGGAAATCTGGCGCGATACGGACGGCCGCATCACCCACTTCGTCAGTGCGATGGGCACCACCGGCACGATCATGGGCGTGTCGCGCTACCTGAAGGAACAGAACGAGGCGGTCCGCATCGTCGGCGCCCAGCCAGAAGAAGGATCGTCGATCCCGGGCATCCGCAAATGGCCGGAAGCGTACATGCCGAAGATCTTCGACAAGTCGCGCATCGACCAGGTCGAGAGCGTGACGCAGGCCGCGGCGGAACAGATGGCGCGCCGGCTGGCGGCCGAAGAGGGTATTTTCTGCGGTATTTCCGCGGCCGGCGCCTGCGAAATCGCCTTGCGGATCGCGCAGACGGTCGAGAATGCGACGATCGTATTCATCGTCTGCGACCGCGGTGATCGTTATTTGTCGACGGGTGTGTTTCCCGCCTGATCGTCATTGTGCCCGGCGCGGGTTCTCGGCGCTGGGTCTCCCCATCCCACTACGATGTGGGGCAGTCATTCCTGCTCCGGTGCGGCGGCATCAAGGGCCGCCGTCCGGTCTGGCGTCCTTCATTATTGATCGAGGCCGCTGCCGCTGGCGTCCTTGTCTTTCGGCTTGAACTGCTTGTCGCTGATGCGGAACTTGGCGCGGCGGTCGCCCATCAGGTAACGCAGGTCGCGGATCGACAGGTCGGAAACTTCGTGCATGCGGATCAGCAGCGAAGCGCCGACTGGCAGGCGGTGGTGGCGGATCTTCGAGATCACCGGCGGCGCGACTTCCAGCGCGCGCGACAGGGCGGCGTCGTTCTTCAGGCGCAGGTTCTCGATCAGGGTGTCGAGCAGGCGATTCGGGTTGTATTGCAGCAGTTCGTCGTTTTCCGAATCGCTGTTCATATCGATACCGACTTGGTTCGTCATGATGTCACTATTCCTATGAGGGGTTTGTCAGAGCTCACGGTAAACTTCCAGGTCCTTGAGGATGTGAAAGTTTCTACTAAATTATACAACTAATTTCAAATTTAGTACTCAAGAGCAATAAAAATCAGTGGCTTTTGTTGAGTTCGTTGTCACATCGCAACAATAGCCGCAATGCAATTCTCTCACAAACTCACCATGGGAGATAATTGTTTTTTATTTAAAATTAAGTGTAAAGCAATTATCGATGCGCCGCCGCACGTTTCGGAATTGAATGGTGGAATGACAACTTGAGAGGGGGTATCGGGAAAGACCCACAGTTTCCTAGGAGAACTGTCTAGCGGAAATGTGGGTACTCCCCGGGGGTATAACGTTGTCACGACTGCATTAACTCAGCAGTATTTATGACAAGTCTGTTACAAATTGATACAAAGTTGTTGGTTCGGAGCAGCTAAATGCCGCGTGCGAGCCGCACCGCACGGCCCAACTCCACCACCGACATGGCATAAAAATAACTACGGTTATATTTCGTAATAGCAAAAAAATTAGCGTTTGCGACCCAATACTCCGTCGGGTCCGCGCCGTTCTGCAGGTCGACGAGGCCATACAACCGGCCGCCCGGCAGGGCCGTGTGGGTCGCGACGCCGGCGCCGTCGAGCTCCGCCGGCTGGTAGCGGGCGTCCAGGCCGCCCAGCAGCGGCTGCCAGGCGAGGCTGGGCGCCACGTCGGCCGGGAAGACGGCCGGCCCCGTGTTGTCGCGATCCCAGCCGTGCTGGACGAGGAAGTTGGCCACGCTGCCGATCGCATCCGCCGCGGAGCCGCGCAGGTCGACGATGCCGTCGCCGTCGAAGTCCACGCCATACTTGAGGATATTGCCCGGCATGAATTGCGGCATGCCGACGGCGCCCGCAAACGAGCCCAGCAGCGAGAACGGGTCGATGTTTTCCTTGCGTGCCAGCAGCAGCGTCTTCTCCAGCTCGCTGCGGAAGAACGCCATGCGGTCGAGCCGGTTCGGCGCTTCGGGGTAGGCGAAGGCGAGGGTGGTCAGCACGTCCACGACGCGGAACCGCCCGGTGTCGCGGCCATAAATCGTTTCCACGCCGAGGATGCCGACGAGGATCTCGGCCGGCACGCCGTACGTCGCCGCCGCGCGCGCGAGGGTGTCTTCGTTCTCGGCCCAGAAGCGCACGCCGGCATTGATGCGGATCGGCTCGATGAAGCGGTCGCTGTACGCGCGCCAGTTCTTGGGCTTGCCCGGCGGCGCCGGTTTCACGAGCTGGACGGCGGAATCGATGAAGCGCGCCTGCTTGACCACGTCGTCGATCTGGGCGCGCTCGAAGCCGTTGCGGGCCACCATATCGTCCTCGAAGTCCTGCACGGCCTGCCATTCGCCGAAGTTGACGGGTTCGCCGTCGTAGTCGATGGCGGGGCGGGCGGGCGCGGCGGCTTTCGCCGTCTTCGCATGCTTGCCGGACTTTTTCGCGGCCTTGGCGGACTTGCCCTTGGCGGGATGGGAATGATGGAGCGAGGATGCGGCGACCGCATCCGCCGTCGCACCGGCGCCGACGGCCAGGGCAAGCAGCAGTGGAACGAAGGATTTCATCGAACTCGGGACAGCAAATCTCTCAGGATGGGGACGAGGCCGGTGCCGGTGGCCTGCGATCCGTAGCGGTAAGCGCTGTAGCGGCGCAGGAATTCCGTCGCCGCCGCGCCGGGCTCAGGGGGCAAATCCGCATCGGCAACGCGCCGGGCGTATGCGGTCGGCCCTTCGTCCGGCGCACGCGGCAGGCCGAGCTGGCCGAGGCGCTGGCACAGGACCGAGTATAGCGCATCGACGGGGTCGGCTTTCCGTCGCTGCGAGAATTTTCTTACCAGGAACAACATGGCGCAGAGCATGCCGATCAGCGCCAGGCTTTGCCAATGGGACAATCCTTCTTGCAAGCGTTGCACGACGTGCTGCTGGCGCTGCGGCGTATAGTTCAGCACCCACTGGTTCCAGCCGTTGTTGACGGCGCCGATCGCGTAGCGCAGGCGGCCGAGCAGCGAATCCGGATCGGGCTGCAGCAGCCGGCCCAGGCCTTCGAGGCCGAACGGCGCCGGGGCCGGCAGCGCGCTTGCCAAGCTGTGCTGCACGCGCTCGGGCGCCACGGCGGCCGTCGGGTCGACGCGCACCCAGCCCCGCCGCGGCAGCCAGACCTCGGCCCAGGCATGCGCGTCGGACTGGCGCACGGTGAGGTAGCCGTCGATGGGATTCATCTCGCCGCCCTGGTAGCCCGTGACGACGCGCGCCGGCACGCCGGCCGCGCGCATCAGGAACACGAAGGCGCCCGCGTAATGTTCGCAAAAGCCGGCGCGCGTGCCGTACAGGAAGTCGTCGACGGCGTCCCGTCCGGGCAGCAGCGGCGGCTGCAAGGTGTAGACGAAGCCGCCTTGCGCGAATTCGCGCAGCACGGCCGCCACGCGCCGCGCCGGATCGGGCTCGCTTGCGAGCGCCTGCCCCTCGGCGCGCGCCCGCGGATTGGTCCCGTAAGGCAGCGTCAGCCACTGCCCGTCGAGGGGCGACGCCTCCGGCTGCAGCCGGTATTGCACGAACGAGACGAGGTCGTAGCGCACGCGTTCGGCGATCGGGTCGAGCGACTGGAATTCCAGTGCGCCGGACAGCGCCACGCCGTGGCCCGGCACGTCGGGCAGCGCGCGCGGCATCTCGAGCGCGAACAGCCAGCGCGTGTTCGACGGTTCCAGCGTGACCTCATAACCCACCGGCTTGCCGCCGACGGACAGCGACAGCGGCTGCGGGCGCACGAACCGCGACGGCCGCACGCGGGTCCAGGTGCGGCCGTCGTAGTTGCCCAGCACGGGACCGCGCCAGTACAGCTGCGGTTGCGGCGGCACGGGGCCGTCGAACTTCACGCGGAACGCGACGTCCTCCGACTGGGCCAGGTTCGACATCTGGCCCGGCGCCATCGTGTCCGACAGGCCGGTGCGGGCCGCGTGCGAGTCGTCCGGCATGCCCCACAGCGGGCCTTCGATGCGCGGAAACAGGAAGAACGCGGCGCCCGCCAGCGGCAGCGCCAGGCCGAGTACTTTCGCGCCCATCCACAGGCGCGTGCGCAGCGGCGGGACGGCGCCCGTCAGCTGGAACGACAGCTGGGTCGCGAGCAGCGCGACGATCGACGCCAGCATCAGCAGCGCGGTCGGGATCGTCTGCGAATAAAAGAAATTGGTGAGGACGAGGAAGTAGCACAGGAACACGACGACGAACAGGTCGCGCCGCGCATGCATCTCGAGCATCTTGAAGGCGACGAGGAGCACCAGCATGGCGACCCCCGCATCGCGCCCCAGCAAGGTGTGATAACTGTGCAGCACGCCGAACATCGCGGCCGCCGCGATCGGCACGAGGACGACGTTCGACGGCATGCGCCGGCCCAGCAGCGTGACGCCGGCGCGCCAGGCCAGGGTGGCGCCGCACAGCAGGCTCACCCAGACCGGCAGGTGGGCTGCGTGCGGCATCAGCACGAGCAGGCTGCTGGCGATCAGCAGCAGGGTGTCCTGCTTGTCGCGCGACAGGGGCACCCTCACGCCGGCTCTCCCGGCAAGCCGTACAGCGCCAGCGCGCGCAGGCAGGCCGCCTGGTGCGCCGTGCCGAGGGCCGCGTCGTAGCGGATGCGGCCGAGGTGGAACGCGTAGGGCAGGGCGCGCTGCTCCGCTTCCAGCACCCAGCGGGCCATGCGCGCGAGGCGCAGTTCCTCGTCGAGCCGGGCCGGCAGCGCGTCGAAGTCGAGCACGAGCTCGTCGACCGTGCCGCCCTCGAAGTGCTTGGTGACGAGCTGGCCGCCCAGTTCCGGGTCGAGCCGGGCGATCTGGCGCCAGGCGAGATGGCGCAGCGGATCGCCCGGCTGGTAGCTGCGCACGCCGCCGAAATCGTCGTTGCCCGCGCTGCCGATGCCGTCCGGACTGGGACGGCCCTGCATCGGCAGCGGCGGCGCGTCCTGCTCGGGGAAGGGATAGACGAGCGCGCGGCTGTCCGGCTGCCACCAGCTCCAGGCGCGGAACAGGCCGAGCGGGAAGCGCGTGGACAGGCGCACGCGCGGCGGGCGCATCCACCCGCGGGCGTGCGTCGGCGTGCGCAGCACCAGCGTGGCGCTGCCGCCGGCCGTGCCGTCTCCCGTCCCCACGTCGATGGCCTGGCGCGGTTCGGGCACGTCCTCGAAATCGATCCAGACGGCGTAGCGGGCCAGCCGCGTGGGATTCTTGACGCGCAGTTCGAACGGCGCATCCTCGCCGGCGAACACGTCGGGCGCGCGGCCGGGGCTGAGCACGAGGCCGGCCAGGTTGCGCGTCGTCTGCACCATGTCGACGAGGGCGCAGGCGGCGGCGACGAACGTCAGGCCGAAGCCGAGGCCGAGGTTGTAGTTGATGGAGCCGATCAGCAGCACGAGCAGCAGCGCGCAGAAGCCGAGGCCGGCGCGCGTGGGCAGGATGTAGACGCGCCGCTGGCTCAGCAGCACGCTGCCCGCATCGCGCGCGGTTGCCCGCGAACGCCACAGGGCGCGCTTGCGCTCGAGCCATCCGCCGGGTCGCGCCATCGCAGGATCGGCAATCCCGGCCATCAGACCGGGACCGACTTCTGCAGCTGCAGCACGAGGTCGCGGCTGGCCATCGCGACGCCCTGCGCCGAACGCAACGGCCGCAGGCGGTGCGCGCAGACGGGCACGAGCAGGGCCTGCACGTCTTCCGGAATCACGTGGTCGCGGCCTTCCAGCGCGGCCCACGCGCGCGCCGCCTGCAGCAGGGCCAGCGTGGCGCGCGGGGACAGGCCCTCCGCGAACAGCTTGCCCGAGCGCGATGCCTGCGCGAGGGCCTGCAGGTAGTCGATGAGGGCGCCCGACGCGTGGATCGCGCGCAGCGAGCGCTGGGCATCCATCAGTTCCTCCGGCCGCATCACGGGTTCGATCGTCTTGAGCATCGCGCGCCGGTCTTCGCCCATCAGCAGGGCGCGCTCGGCGGCGGCGTCCGGATAACCGAGCGACAGGCACATCAAAAAGCGGTCGAGCTGGGATTCCGGCAGGGGGAAGGTGCCGACCTGGTGCGCCGGGTTCTGCGTCGCGATGACGAAGAACGGTTCCGGCAGCGCGCGGGTGACGCCGTCGGCCGTGACCTGCCGCTCTTCCATCGCTTCCAGCAGGCCCGATTGGGTCTTCGGCGTGGCGCGGTTGATCTCGTCCGCGAGCAGCACCTGGGTGAAGATCGGGCCCGGGTGGAACACGAAGCCGTTCTTTTCGCGCTCGTAGACGGAGATGCCCGCCACGTCGGCCGGCAGCAGGTCGCTCGTGAACTGGACCCGGTTGAACCTGAGGCCCAGCGACAGCGCGAGCGCGTGGGCGAGGGTGGTCTTGCCGACGCCGGGCACGTCGTCGATGAGCAGGTGGCCGCCGGCCAGCAGGCAGGTCAGCGCGAGGCGGACTTGCTGGTCCTTGCCGACCACGATCTGGCTGACCTGGCGCGCGCTCGCGTGCAATTTGTTGAACATGGATGGTTTCCGGTCGTCGTTCAGGGGCGGCGGTGCGCGCGGGCGTGGTAGATTAGCGTTGTTAGCAACAAGATATGCCTGCGTCATTTGCCTGTCCCGTCGATTCTATGCGAGAACGGGAGGGCTTGCGGTACGGATGAGCAGCACGCGCACACACGAACCATGAGTACAGCCATCTACAGCCACCCGGACTGTTCCCTGCACGAGATGGGCAGCTGGCATCCCGAAACGCCCGAGCGCCTGCGCGCCATCGAGGACCAGCTGATCCTCGCGCGCCTGGACGGCCTCGTCGAGCACGTGAGCGCGCCGCTGGCCGACGAGGCCGACATCCTGCGCAACCACACGCAGGGCGCCCTCGACCTCGTGCGCGGCAACCTTCCCGCGGTGCCCGGCGAGCACTATCCGCTCGACGGCGACACCCTGTTGTGCAAGGACAGCTACCGCGCCGCCCTGCGCGCCGCCGGGGCCGCGGTGGCCGCCACGGATGCCGTCATCGCCGGCACCGTCGACAACGCCTTCTGCGCCATCCGCCCGCCCGGCCACCATGCGCGCCCGGGCGAGCCGATGGGCTTCTGCCTGTTCAACAACGTCGCCATCGCCGTGCGCCGCGCGCTCGACGTGCACGGCCTGGAGCGCGTCGCCATCATCGATTTCGACGTCCACCACGGCAACGGCACGGCGGAATCGTTCCGCGCCGATCCGCGGGTGCTGATGGCCAGCTTCTTCCAGCATCCGTTCTATCCGTACACCGACCCCGAACCTATCACCGCTACGAGTATCAATGTGCCGGTCGCGGCGTACACTGGTGGCGACGCCGTGCGCAAGCTCGTCGCCGAACAGTGGCTGCCCGCGCTGCATGCGTTCCGCCCGCAGATGCTCTTCATCTCGGCCGGCTTCGACGCCCACAAGGAAGACGATATGGGCGGCATGGCGCTGGTCGAGGCGGACTACGCGTGGATCACGCACCAGGTCGCCGACATCGCGCGCCGGTACGCGGGCGGCCGCATCGTCAGCTGCCTCGAAGGCGGCTATGCATTGTCGGCGCTGGGACGCAGTGTCGTGGCCCACATCAAGGCCCTCGCGGAACTCGACTGATTCCGCGAACTCTAACCCTCACAAATATGGATGAGTGGAGGGATGATGAGAACGCTCCGTTGTTTGATGGCACTGTGCCTGCTGGCATTCGCCGGCCTCGCGTCGGCAACCAACTACACCTTGTGGATCAACGGCCGCACGGGCGGCGGCGCGATCGGCAACTACACCGACTTTGCCTACTGGGGCCCGGCCAGCATGGACGCCGGCGTCAACAAGAAAGCCGTCAACTGGGACGGCCGCAGCAGCATCGCATCCCAGAGCGGCCGCATCCGCGACGCGCTCGACTGCTTCTGCACGGGCACCAACTGGTGCTACATCGCCACGCACAGCGCCGGCGACCTGCTCATCGGCTACACGCTCGCGAACTACGGCGGCTCCGCGCGCGTGAAGAAGGACGCCCGGCCGAACGCATCGGGCGTGTGCGGCAATGCGGGCGGGTCGTCGCAGACCGGCTGGAACATCAAGTGGATCGCGTCCGCGGCAGGGTCGGGCGGCGGTTCGGAACTGGCGGACATCGGTTCGTGGGTCATGTCGGAACCCCTCGTGCAGGATCTGCGGGTCCGTACGGCGCGCGCCATGTACAACCACAACGCCACCCGCGGCATCTGGTTCTGGATGTATGCGGGCGCCGACGGCGGCGTGACGTCGGTCTTCCTGCCGGGCCAGGACGACGGCGTGCAGGCCTATCACAGCGCGGGCGCCGTCTCGGGCGCGTCGGGCGGCGCGTATTGCAACCCGCACGACTGGTTCTGCCACGAGCTGACCCTGGGATCGGGACCGAACGGGGATGGCCGCGCCAAGTGGGCCAACCACTGGGTCGCCTTCCGCGACGACGGCGAGAACTACAACCACTACACGGCCGGGCACTGGGGCGGCATCGTCGCCGTCATGCGCGCCGCCGTGGCGGCCAACGCCAGGTAGCCGCGCTGCCGCCCATATGTGGAATCACAGGCCACCAATCTGGCTCGCACGGCAATTGACACACCCATGAACCCTCTCTACAGTCGACTCGGCCGTAAGCCACGGCGACCTCATCAGTTCGGCACCGAACCGGCGTACGGCGACACCATCCAACGACGACGAGAATGGAGGAGAGGAGATGACACTGATGCGCTGGCTGACGGCGCTGTGCCTGCTCGGAATCACGAGTCTGGCATCGGCGACGAACTACACGCTGTGGATCAACGGCCGCACGGGCGGCGGCACGATCGGCGACTACAACAGCTTCACGTACTGGGGCCCGTCTTCCACGGCGGCGGGCGTCAACAAGAAGGCCGTCAACTGGGACGGTTACAACAGCATCGCATCGCAGGGCTACCACATCCGCGATGCCCTCGACTGCTTCTGCACCGGCAGCAACTGGTGCTATATCGCGACCCACAGCGCGGGCGACCTGATGATGGGCTACACGCTCGCGAACTACGGCGGCTCGGCACGCATGAAGAAGAACGCGGCGCCGAACTCGTCGGGAGTGTGCGGCAACAGCGACGGCACGTCGCAGACCGGCTGGAACATCAAGTGGGTCCGCGCCGCGTCCGGCGCGGGCGGCGGCTCCGAACTGGCCGACTACGGATCGTGGGCCGTGTCCGACCCGCTGACGCAAGACCTCAAGACGACGACGGCGCGCGCCATGTACAACCATAACGACACCCGCGGCATCTGGTTCTACATGTACGCCGGCGCCAAGGGCACGGCCTACTCCGGCATCCTGCCCGGCCAGGACGACGAGGCCGTCGCGTACCACAGCTCGGGCGGCGTGTCCGGCAGTTCCGGCGGATCGTACTGCAATCCCAGCGACTGGTTCTGCAACGACCTGACGCTCGGAACAAGCGCGAACGAGGGCGGCAGCGCGAAGTGGAGTTACCACTCCGTGTCGTTCCGCGACGACAGCGAGGCCTATAACCATTACACGAACGGTAATTGGCAAGGCATCGTGTCCGTCGTGCGCAGTGCAATGGTGAACAGTGCCCTCTAGCCGTCACCGTAACGACAAGCCGCCGCGCCGCCCGTCCGCTCCGCCGCGGCCGGGTCTGCGGCGGCTGGCGCTGGGGGCGGCGGCCGTCGCCGTCGTGGCCGTCCTCGTGTGGAGCGCGATGGACCACGACGGCGCCGCGCCCGTGGCCGCGGCCAGCCAGCCCCCCGCGCCGCATGGGCCGCAATTCTTCGGCCGGGTCCAGGCCGAGGGGCTGCCGCTGCCGGACGACCGCGCGAGCCGGCGCCGCCAACTGGTCGACAACGTCCAGCTGGCCGATCACACGTATTGCAGCTATCGCACCTCCACCCAGTATCCGGTCGGCTCGCGTCCGATGAAGGACAATCCCGACCAGAATCGCCCCAACGACCTCGTGGCCTCGATGAACCCGATGCGCCTGGACGGCGGCGGAAGCGAAGGCCGCGTGCAGTTGCAGACCTCGCAGTCGCGGGTCTATATGGCATCCGGCGAATCGGTGGCGTTTTCGCTGCGCGCGGTCGACGCCGACGGCAAGACGCTGCCGCTCGTGATCACGCGCGCCCTCGCGCAGGGCATCACGTATGCGGGCACGCGCCAGACGCCGCAGGTGAGCATTCCCTTCGTCGACGACGGCACGGGCGCCGACCCGGTGCCGAACGACGGCGCCTTCGCCGGCGTGCTGGCGCCCGCGCAGACGGGGCTCGCGTCGTTCAACGGCACCATCCGCACCGAAGTGCGCTACAACGTGGGCGGCAAGAGCGGCGTCGTGCAATTCGACGTCATCTACACGCCCGAACTGCCGGCCGTGTGGGCTGGAGCGCCGCGCGAAGCCGTCGAGGAGGGCTCGCTCGTGTTCCACCTGCCCCTCGAGGTGCGCATGCCGGGCCGCTACATCATCAACGGCCGCGTCGACGACGCCCGCGGCCAGCCCGTCGCGCTCTTGACCTTCAACGACGTGCTCGGCCCCGGTCCGAACGACGTCAGGCTGACGATGTTCGGCAAGCTGCTGCGCGACCACTCGCCGCCGCTGCCCCTCACGCTGCGCGACGTCGACGGCTACCTGCTCAAGGAAAATACCGACCCCGACCGCGCGCTGGTGCCTCGCCTGCAAGGCAAGGTCTTGACGGGTACGTCGCACTCGCCGAAAAGCTTTTCGGATGCCGAATGGCAGAGCGAGGAACGGTCGCGCTACCTGACCGAATTCGGCAAGGATCTCAAGGAAGCGCGCGCCCGCCTGGCCACGTTCGACCCGACCGTGCCGTTGCCGCCGAGCGAGTGCATACCGGCAACACGATAGCGGGCCTGCGTGCGCCGCACCCGTCAGTACGCGTGGACTAGCGTAAAATAGAGGGTTGCACGCAGATATTGAGAGTTCTACATGTCGATTCAATGGTTCCCGGGCCACATGGCCGCCGCCCGCAAGCAGGCCGCGGAACAGATGGAAAACACCGATGTGGTCATCGAGGTCCTGGACGCCCGCCTGCCGGAGGCGAGCAGCAACCCGATGGTCGAGGAGTTGCGCAAGTTCCGCCAGCGCCCCTGCCTCAAGGTACTGAACAAGACCGACCTGGCGGATCCGGCCGCCACGGCCGCCTGGGCCGCCTGGTACGACGCCCAGGACGGCGTCACCGCTTACCCGATGACCACCAAGAAGCCGTCCGACGTGGCGCGCATTCCGGACCTGTGCAAGATGCTGGCGCCGCATCGGGGCGTGCCGACGAAGCCGCTGCGTATCATGATCATGGGCATCCCGAACGTGGGCAAGTCCACGCTGATGAATGCGCTGCTCAAGAAGCGCGTCGCCAAGGTCGGCGACGAGCCGGCCGTCACGAAGTCCCAGCAAAAACTTTACCTGGACAAGTTCACGGTGCTCGTCGATACCCCCGGCATGCTGTGGCCCAAGATCGAGATGGAGAGCGACGGCCTGATGCTGGCGGCCAGCCACGCGATCGGCACCAATGCCGTCATCGAGGAAGAGGTCGCGGAATTCCTGGGCAGCCTGCTGCTGCAGCGCTACCCGCAGCTCTTGAGCGCGCGCTACGGCGTCAAGACGGAGGGCATGGACGGCTTCGGCGTCATCGAAGCCGTCGCCCAGCGCCGCGCGTTCCGCGTGCGCGGCGGCGACTACGACTACGAAAAGGCGGCCCACGTGCTGCTGCAGGATTACCGCCAGGGCGCGCTGGGCCGCATCAGCCTGGAAACCCCGCAAACGCGGGCCGAGGCCCTCGAACGCCACCGAATCGAGATGGAAGAAAAGGCGCGCATCGCGGCCGAGAAGGCGGCGCGCAAGGCGGAAGAGGCGGCGCGGGGGAAGCGCGGTACGTGATTGCGTGCCGGTTCGATGCCGGCTCCGGGCGCCGTTCCCTTGTGCGGTTCAGCTTTACATCCGATGCTTACGATTCTTTCCACGCCCGACGCGTGATACACGGCGTTCCGGAAAAAGGTGGCAACGGTCGTCGTTCAGGTGCATCACGGGGCAGCTTGCCGGCCGCCCCGTGCGCGATGCTGTCTACTTTGACGGTCCGAAGTACGGCTTGAACGCCTCCTGCAGTTCCGGCGGGAGCCGGTTGAAGTCGATACGCTGGTTCTTGATTTCAGCGCGCAGCCGATCTGGCCCGCCGAATGCTTTCACGGTCCTGGCTGCAAAATCGACCGCCAGCGCTTTAAGCATGGGAATCGGCACGTTGCCGTCGTTGTCGGCATCCGGGTCGTGTACATCGAAGGTCTCGCCCGCATCGTCGCCACCGCACGTGGTGCCCGTCACGGTATATACCGCTCCGTTATCCCAGTATTCATACAGTTTTTGGTCAGGATCCCTGTTCAGCCGTTTGGAATAACCTGTCAGCAGGTAATACGTACTCGCGGCGTCCCTTGCACGCCCAAGTATCCACACGCGGCTTGTGGCAAACGCATCTTCGAGCTGGCCGCACTTTACGCGCAGGTCCTCGGGGAAAGGTTCCAGGTTGGTCCGATCGAGCGGCAAGCGCAGACCCAGTACGGGAACAGTCAGAAAGCGCGGCGGCTTGTCGCTGACCGCTGCGGCGGCCATTGTGCTGATTGTACACAAGGCGGCCGTGACGATTCTGCTAATAGCGGTAGACGGCATAGGATGGCCTCGGTTTTTGATCCGAGCTGGATGCTGAATTCAAGAGAGCATTGTTATGTCGAGCTGATCTGCAGAGTTTAGCCATGGTCAAACTGTGGCGACTCGAGCGGCAAGCGATGCGCAAGCGTGGATGGTTCGATGTGTTGGGTTCTTCACGAGGCCGCGTCGCCAAACCTGAAACTCGACACCGTCAACGCCCCGAAAAAACTCTCCTCGTGATACACGCACGCGGCCGCTTCATTCTCGGCCGCGCCGAGCGCCACCCACAGCGGCACCAGGTGATCCTCGCGCGGATGCGCCATGCGCGCGTACGGCGCCTCGCTCCAGTGCAGCAGCGCCTGCTCGCGCTCGGCCGGCGCCAGCTCCAGCAGCACGTGCTGCAGCCACATATCGAACGCATTCGACGCCAGCGCGCCGCCCGCGCCGAACTGGCGCAGATTGTGGAACGACAGTCCGCTGCCCAGGATCAGCACGCCCTCGTCGCGCAGCGGCGCCAGCGCCCGGCCGGCGGCCAGGTGGACGGCCGGGTCGTAATCGTGGCGGATCGACAGCTGCACGACCGGCACGTCGGCGTCGGGATAGATCGGCGCCAGCATCGAGAACGTGCCGTGGTCGAAGCCGCGCTCCGCGTCCAGGCGGGCGGGCTGGCCGGCGTCGTTCAGCAGTTGCGCGACGCGTTGCGCCAGCTGCGGCGCGCCGGGTGCCGGATAACGGATCTGGTACGTGTGCGGCGGGAAGCCGCCGTAATCGTAGATCATGCCCGGCGCGGTGCCGGACGACACGGTGAAGTCGTCCGTCTCCCAGTGGCTCGTCACGACCAGCACGGCGGTCGGACGCACGCCGATCTGGCGCCTGATGTCGACCAGCGACGCTTCCAGCTCGGCGTAGGCAGTGCCGTACTGGTCCTTCATCCACGGCCACGGGCCGCCTCCGTGCGAGACGAAATAGGTGGGCAGGCGGGTCATGGGGGCTCCTTCACGCGGCGTGTCAAACGGTCATGGTAGCCGATTCGCGCCGGGCGCGTGGGCGGGTCAGCGCACCAGGGCGAGCAACGCGCACAAGCGCGCACTGCGCATCCACCCGAGCACGATGACCGGCAGTTGGGCCAGCACGACGGCGCCGATCGTTCCGGCCGTCCCCAGCGCGGGCACGCGCGTGCGTGCGAGCGCGAGCAGCGCGGCGACCGCGACGCCGATGGCCGTGACGGCGAGATACGTTCCGAATAGCGCCAGCGGCCGTTGCAGCAGCAGGGCGCAGCCGCGCCACCAGGCCGCGACGGCGGACGTGCGGCGGCGGTCGGCGGCCAGCACGGCACGGCCGACGTCGACCGTCGCGTGGGCCAGCAGGAGCAGCACGGTCGTCGCCAGCAAGGCCAGGTGCGCGGCACGCTCGGCGTCGGCCTCCAGCAGGGCCGTCCCGGCCGCCTGGCCGGCGAGCCGCCAGGCGCCGGCGCCCAGCAAGCCGGCGACGCCGAGCGGCACGAGCGACCACGCGAGCATGCGCGCCAACCGCGGATACTCTTGCGCGCCGGCGGCCAGCAGGGCGCCCGACCCGAGGCGTTGCGGCGCGCGGCATGCCGCGATCGCCATGCCGGCCAGCAGCGGCGACAGCAGCAGTGTCAGCGCCAGCGCGACGCCGCCGCCCAGGCCCAGCGCCGGCGCATGGCGTTCGCGCGCGGCGCCCACGATGTCGGCGAACGCGATCATGTCGAGGCGCTCGGCCAGGCGCGCCGCGTACACCGAGTGATCGAGGCTGGCGGACAGCATCTGCCAGACCGGCAGCGTGGCGACGACGGTCGGCAGCAGCAGGAGGACGGCCCACCACAGCAGCAAGCGCCATTGCAGCGCGGCGCGCGTCGCGCGCAATACCGTGCGGGCACCGGCCGGGCGCGGTGCGCCGGGGTGCGTGGACAGCGGCGGGGCGAGGGTCGATTCGGTCGTCATAGCGTCGCGATCAGGGACAGGAGATATTCGGCGACGGCCGCGAAGTCGAGACCCCAGCGGCGCGACGCGCGCGCGTCCGGTTCGAGGGTGCGGCTGTCATCGAGCTTGCTCACGTCGAGGTAGTGCAGGCGCTGCGGATCGAGTTCGGCCGAGACGGCCCGCGCGGTCTTCGTCCAGACGAATTCGTGCCAGCGTTCGTCGGCGTCCCACTGCGCGGTTTCGCTGCTGCCGTCCGCGAATTTCACGACGAGCGTCTGCGGGACCGGCGCGCCGAGGCGGCGGACCGTCACCTCCGTGCGATACGGATACGGTCCGGTGCCGTCCGGCGCGTGCGGATGGAGCTTGTGCCAGCGCGTGCGCGTCTCCTCGTTCCAGCGGTCGACCTTGTCCTGCTTGTCCTCGATCCACGCACCGCCCCGCTGGCGCATGCCGGCAAGGGGCGGCAACTCCGTGCTCGTGAAGTCGCCGATGCGGTCGTCGACGCGGGTGGCGGCGTAGACCTGGCGCGCGAATGCGTCCTCGATGTCGGCGCGCCGGCCCGTCACCTCGGCCAGCGTCTCGCGCAGGTCGGCGATGCTCGGGTGGCGGAACTTCCAGCGCCGGTAGTATGCCTTGAAGGCGCGCTCCATCGGGGCGCGGCCGATGCGCGCTTCGAGGTCGCGCATCAGGGTCGCCGTGCGCGTGTAGACGGGGCCGATGTCCTGCAGTCGGTGCCACGCGTTGTCGCCGGGCGGATCGGCCGGGTCGTTGCGCGGCGTGGCCGCGCGCTCGGCGTCGAAGGTCGGGTAGCCGGGCGCGAAGCCGAGCCGGCGCAGCAGCGGCGTCGCGATGTACGCCAGCTGGCCCTCGTCGCGCATCATGCGGTTGTCCCAGTATTCGTTCAGGCCCTCGTCCAGCATCGGCTCCTCGAATTCGTTCGAGGCGAGCAGGCCGTAGAAATAGCCGTGGCCGAATTCGTGGATCGTGACGAAGGCGAGGGCGAACTGGTTTGCCGTGCGCGGCTCGACGGTCCGATAGGCCTCGGCCGTGAAGAAGGTCGGGTATTCCATGCCGCCCGCTTCTTCCGCGTTGTAGGGCGGGATCACGATGGTCAACGTCTTGTACGGGTACGGCCCCAGCGTGTTCGAGAAATACGTCAGCGATTGCTTGGCCGCCTTCAGCGCGGGTGCCGCGCTGGCGGCGAATTCGGGCGGGTACAGCACGGTCACCGTCACTGGCGGGCTGCCCGGGCCGGACCACGTGTCGACGAGCGGCCTTGCCGTCTGCCGGTCGGCGGTCCAGGCGAAATCGTGGACGTCGCCCTGGGCGAAGCGCCAGGTGCGCATGCCGCCCTTGTCGACGGGCGCGCCTTGCGGTTCGCCGGTCGCGCCCACGGTGTAGCCGCGCGGGACGGTCAAGCTGACGTCATAGCTGCCGAAGTCGGCGTAGAACTCCGAATTCATGTGGAACTCGTGCACGTTCCAGCGCGGCGCGCGCGCCCCGCGCTCGCCCGGCAGTTCCAGCACGCCGATCTTCGGGAACCATTGGGCGACGAGGTGGAAGGTGCCGAAGTAGCCGGTGCGCGCGACGACGCGCGGCAGCTGCGTGAAAAAGTCGATGTCGAACGTGGCCGATGCGCCCGGCGCCACGGTCTGCGGCAGGTCGAAACGCACCACCGTGTGGTCGGAGGGCGGTCCGTTGTCGGGATGGACGAAGGTCCACGGCACGCTCGCGCCGCCTTGCGCGACGCGGCGCAGTTCGATGTGGCCCCATGCGTCCCTGATGTCGGTGGCGGCGCGGTACGAGCCGTCGCGTTCGCGCCGCTCCGTGAAGAACGTGCTGCCGGCGCCGTCGAACGCGTTCATGTACAGGTGCAGGTAGACGCTTGTCACGGCAACCCGGCTGCGGTTGCGCCACGTGAGCCGTTCGTGCCCGGTCACCGTGTGCTTGTCCGGATCGAGCGTGGCCGCGATGTCGTAGTGGACGACGCGGTCGGACAACGTCGGCTCCAGGCCCGTGCGCGGGCCGCCCCAGGCGTCCGGGCTGCTGGGGACGCGCACGGCGGCGGCGTTGGGCGCGGCGAGGGCGATGCCGTCGGATGCGGGCGCGGGCTGCGGCACCGGCGCGATCGAGGGCGCGGCTGCCGGCGCGGCGAGCACCGCCCCCGCCAGCAGCAGGGCGGCGGCCAGTGCGGCGCCGGGCATCGGGGTGAAACGCGGATTCATGCGGGACTCCAGGCGTGGCTCGTCGGGTGCGCTCACTATATGCGAGTTCCCGGCGGGTCTGCGCGGATTTCGTGCGGTGCGGCGTTGGCAGGGTTATAATCCCGGGGTTCTGGTGCCCGCATGCGCGTCTGCGCGTGCAGTTAAACGGGAAACACGAAGCGGCGCCGCCTCCGGCGGCACGCCAGCGTGTGCTGCCCCCGCAACGGTAAACAAGCGTCGCCGCACGGCGACAGGCCGCCCCGATGACCACTGTGCTTGCATAGGAAGGTGGGACGGTCCGTCTTGGAGCCCGGAGACCGGCCAGACAGGTGAAGCCGGCTCGCGCCGCGCTTTTTGTGTACGCCGGCGTGCGGGGACGCTTGCCGGTGCCAACCCGAAAATTGAACATCCAATGCATTTTGCCGCCTCCACCCGCGGCGCGCCGGCTTTGACGCCGATCGCGCTGGCCTGCGCCGTATCCCTGTCCCTGTTTGCCGGCGCCGCGCGCGCCCAGGACGACATCCCGTCGACCGTCGTCGTCACCGGTTCCC
The DNA here is from genome assembly GCF_001425685.1 of Massilia sp. Root335. GTDB lineage: Bacteria > Pseudomonadota > Gammaproteobacteria > Burkholderiales > Burkholderiaceae_D > Telluria > Telluria luteola. Next base: position 58,232 of record NZ_LMCY01000068.1, read on the forward strand.
GCTTCCCCAGCGTGGCAAGCCTGCGCCCGATCGGCGCCACAGTCATCACGCAGGACGACATCCGCCGCGCCGGCGTCAACGACGTGAACAGCGCGATCCGCAAGGTCGGCGGCGTGTTCGGCCGCCAGAGCCTCGATTCGTCGCCCGACTTCGCGCTCGACCTGCGCGGCTTCGGGACCAACAGCGCGCAGAACATGGTGATCATGGTCGACGGCGTGCGCCTGAACGAGAACGAGCTGACGAATACCGTGCTGTCGACGATCCCGATCGACACGGTCGAACGCATCGAGATCACGCGCGGCGGCGCCAGCGTGCTGTATGGCGAAGGCGCGACCGGCGGCGTCATCCAGATCACCACGCGCCGCGCGGTCGCCGCCGGCATGCACGGTTCCGTGTTCGCGGAAGCGGGCCGGTTCCACGAGCACGACGTGCGCGCATCGCTGTCGCAGACGGCCGGCGACGTCAGCGCCGACATCGCCGTGGCGCGCCAGGGCAGCGACAACTATCGCAAGAACAGCGACTTCGACCAGACGACGGCATCGCTCAACGTGCAGACGCGCTTTACCGGCGGCCGCGCCGGCATCCACGTGGAGAGCGCGCGCCAGGAATCGCGCTTCCCCGGTTCGCTGACCCTGGCCCAGTTCGACGCCGACCCGACGCTGGCCTCGACGCCGAAGGACTTCGGTTCGCTGGACACCGACCGCGCGAACGTCTTCGCCGAGTATCGCGTGGGCGCCGTCGACCTGGCGCTGGACCTGTCGCACCGCGAGCGCAACGTGCGCTCGAACTATCTGTCCACGAGCTTCACGTCGGTCAACGCGTACGACGGCCGCCAGGACCAGTTCTCGCCGCGCGCGCGCTGGCTCGCCGATGTGGGCGGCATGCTCAACGAACTGGTGGGCGGCCTGGACTTCACGCGCTGGAAGCGCAAGACGGCGTCGTCGTTCTCGACCGCCGACGCGAGCCAGGGCGCGAAGGCCGTGTACGTGCGCGACGAGCTGCGCTTCGATCCGGCCCACGACGGCCGCATCGCCCTCGGCGCGCGCCACGAGACCTTCGACAAGGACTACGTGGACGCGCTCGCCGGCGCCGCCGCGGAAGACCGCTCGCAGGCGCAGAACGCGTGGGAAGCGCAGGCCAGCTACCGCGTCCATCCGCTGGTCGAGGTGTACGCGAAGGCGGGGCAGAGCTATCGCGTGGCGAACGTCGACGAGAACAGCTACCGCTCCAGCACCGACATCCTGAAGGCGCAGACGTCGCACGACCTGGAATTCGGCACGACGCTGCGCCACGCGCCGGGCGACGACAGCCGCACGCTGACGGCGCGCGTGTTCCGTCATCGCCTGCACGACGAGATCTTCTACGATCCGACCGCGAACGGCGGCTGGGGCGTCAACACGAACCTCGACCCGACGGAGCGCAAGGGCTTCGAGATCGACGCCGAGGCGCAACTGGCCGCCGGCTGGCGCGCGAGCGCGCACGTGCAGCACGTCATCGCGCGCTTCACGGCAGGCCCGAACGCCGGCCGCGAACTGGTGCTCGTGCCGAAGAACGTGCTGACCGCGCGCCTGGCCTGGGCGCCGGGCAACGGCCAGTCGGCGGACGTGGGCGCGCAGTGGGTGGACAGCCAGCGCTACGGCAGCGACTTCACGAACGGCTGCGCGGCGCGCATCCCGTCGTACGCCACGTTCGACGGGCGCTACGCCATCAAGCTGGGCGCGTGGGAAATCGCCGCGGCGGGGCTGAACCTGGCGGACCGCCATTACTTCAGCAATGCGTTCGGGTGCAAGTCCGGCATCTATCCGAGCGATGGACGCCAGCTGAAACTGTCGGCGCGCTACGACTTCTGAGAACCGGGGTCAGAGCCCGATTTTAGGAAATTGCCAAAAATCGGGCTCTGACCCCGGTGTTGGTTACGACGGTAACGAAATGCAATAAATAAGCCGGGGCTAAGGATGGCGGGCGAAAAAGTGGTAATCTCGCGATCGTTCGCTCAACCAACTTAGAAGGAAAATTATGCGTTCCCTGCGTTTTGCCCTGCTCGCTACCGTGCTTGCCGCCAGCACCGCTTTCGCTTCGCCGACCGACCCCAAGAACGGTGTCGAGTACGTGACGCTCGCTCAGCCGCAGCCGGTGCAGCCTGTGGGCAAGAAGGTCGAGGTGATCGAGTTCTTCATGTACCACTGCCCGCACTGCAACGCGCTGGAACCGCAGCTCGAGCAGTGGGTCAAAAAGCAGGGCGACAACATCCACTTCAAGCGCGTGCATCTGCCGTTCTCCGGCGCCAAGGATCCGGAAGCGCACCTGTACCTGACGCTGGAAGCGATGGGCAAGGCCGAGGAATTCCAGCCCAAGGTGTTCAAGGCCTGGCACGTGGATCACCTGCGCCTGAACACGGACGCCGCGATCATCGACTGGGTGGCGAAGAACGGCATCGACCGCGCCAAATTCATGGACGTGTGGAATTCGTTCGGCGTGACGACCAGGCTGCGCCAGTTGCCGCAGATCACGAGCGACTACAAGGTCGACGGCGTGCCGACCATCATCATCGACGGCAAGTACCAGACCTCGCCCGCGATCGTCTACAATTCGGTCAAGAGCAGCAGCGAACCCGTGCTGTTCCAGGCCACCCTGCAGGTGATGGACGCCCTGGTGGCGAAAGCGGCGAAGTCGAAATAAGCGAAACAAGCGAAACAACGCAAGGTAGAGAAACAGCGCAATGAGTGACGTCGAAGGCAAGATCCTGAAGATTTACGACAAGTCCAAGCCGGACGGGGAGCACCTGTTCGACTCGAGCAACTGGAACCACCTCGCCTGGTGCATCGTCGTCCTGCTCGCGGGCCTGGCCTTCTGGCTCGCCATTGCGCTGGTCAATGCCGAAAACCAGCGCAACGCGTTGATGACGAAACAGTGCGCCGATCCCATCTTCAAAGGGGAGATCGACCAGCAATGCCTGCTGACCGTGCATTCGCGCGAGCACTGGTGGCAGCACCTGTGGTACGGGATGCGCCACGTGCGGCCGGAAGCGCCGGCACCGGTGGCGCGCCCGCACTGAGGCGTCGTCCCGATAAGCGCGCTCAGGCGGCCAGCACGCCGTCCGGCAGGCTGATCACGAAGCGCGCGCCGCCCAGCGGCGACTGCTCGACCTTCAAGTGGCCGCCGTGCAGCGCGATCGCCTTGCGCGCGATCGACAGGCCGAGGCCGAACCCGCCCGTGGCGCGGTCGCGGCTGCGGTCGAGCCGGTAGAACGGTTCGAACACGCGTTCCCGCTCCTCTTCGGGAATGCCGGGACCGTCGTCCTCGATGGCGATCTCGATCCGGCAATCGTCGCGCCGCACCCGCAGCGCCACCTCGTGCGCCGCGTATTTCTGCGCATTCCTCAGCAGGTTGCCGATGGCACGGGCGAGCAGGCGGCGGTCGGCGTCCATGCTGCCCAGGCGCTCGCCCAGGTCCACGTGCAGGCGCTGCGGACGCGGATGCAGGCCGTCTGCGCATTCGCGCAGCAGCGGCTCCAGTTCGAACAGCGCGCGCTGCGGGCCTTGTGCGTTGTCCAGCTTGCTCATCGACAGCAGTTCGTTGACGAGGTCGTTCAACTCCGCCAGGTCGCCCTCCATCGCCGCGATGCGCTTCGCTAACGCGGGATCGGCCGCGCGCTCGTTCAACAATTCCAGCGCGAACTCCAGCCGCGCGATCGGCGTGCGCAATTCGTGCGAGACGGAATGCAGCAGGTTCTTCTGCGCTTCGAGCAGGCCCTGGATGCGCTCGGCCATCGCATTGATGCGCTCGGCCAGCGGATAGACGGCGTCCGCCGGCTTCAGGTCGGCCCGCGCCGATAACTGCCCGGCGCCGAATTCGTCCGCCACGCGCGACAGCGTCTGCAACGCCTGCCAGTGCGCGCGCGACCACAGCGCGATGGGCACCAGCAGCGCGAGCGCCACGACGACGTAGCGCACCACTTCCATCGCGAGGGCCTGGCCGAGGTCGATCGGCAGGTTGTACGCGCGGATCGCTTCCTCGTTGCTGCCGATGTAGCGCTCGCCGTGCAGGTCGACGCGCCGGAAGAATGCCTTGTGCTGCGGGTCCAGCACGACCTCGCCCCGCTCCAGCGCCGCGTACTGGCGGGCGGGCAGGGCGGCGCGCGCCTGGTCCAGCGGGATCAGGTCGAAATGGGCTTCGGACACTTCGCGCACCTTGTTCAGGCGGCCCAGCCACTCGTCGGCCGGCGCGCGGTCGACGTATTGTTCGAGCAGGAAGATCTGGGCCGACGCCTGGCGCCGCGCGATGTCGTCGAGCGGGTCGCCGAACAGGCGGGCGAAGACGAAATAGATCACGAATGTCGCGCCCGTGATCGACAGCATCACGAGCACGAAGAAACGGAAGAACAGGCGATTCACGCCATCATCCTCCGCACGCGGCAAAGGCTGGGTCGGGTTTTGTCTTGCACATATCGAAATTGTATAGGAGCAATGGACTAAAAAACCATCATTTACAAATTGTGGACAAATGCCCGACAGTCGGCGGATGAAGTTCTCGCCGCACCTGCGTACGATTCCCATCGTCAGGGCACCTCGAACACCGTGCGGGCGGCGCAGGGCGGCCCTGCAGCGCGCGGCAGGCGGTTGGGCGTGTCCTTATCGGGTTTTCCGTTTGGCCCACCTGATGCGCGAGAGACGGTGGGCCTTTTTTTATTCGGATGCGTGCCGGGCACACGGCGCCATCGTATTCCTGGAGAGGGGAGAATGAGCATTCCTGGACGCATGATATGGCCGCTGGGCGCCGTCGTGGCCGGTGCGGTGTTGTCCGCATGCGGTGGCGGAACGACGACGCACGACCGGCAAGCCACCCCGGGCATCGCCGTGGGCGAGCCGAACCCGGCCGCCCTCGCCAAGGCGCCGTTCATCGAGATGGCGCGCACATCCGGCTGTAACGAGACCCGCAACCGCCTGTTCGTCATCGACGGCAAGCAAGTGTTTTGGGACCATGCCGGCCAGTGCGCCGATGCGTCATATGGGCAGGTCCTGTTCGGCAGCAAGCCGGAGACCCGCCTGTGCTCGTCCGGCGACACGATCGCCGGCCCCAGGATGGTGTGCGAGGACGAGAGTGCCCGTGCGCTGTTCGAGACGCTCGTCAAGAACGCCGACCGGCCCGACCTGGGCCTGGGCAGCGGCCACACGGTCGAGCAGCTGAGCTTCATGCCGCCGGCCGGCACGGCCATCGCCTATGAAACGGTGGCGCGCGACGACCTGTCGGGCGTGACGGCGCGCCAGACCCTCGTCATCAAGGACCAGGCCGCCTGGGACACGCTGTGGCGCCAGCATGCCGCCGGCCGCACCCCGGCGCCCGCCGTGCCGAAGGTCGATTTCACGCGCAGGATGCTCGTGGCCGTGTTCGGCGGCGAGTACGCCGACAGTTGCCACGGCATCGCGATCGCCCGCGTGGCGGCCGGCGCCAGCACGCTCGACGTGGAGGTGGCCGAGCGCGACGTCCCGGCACAGGCGGTCTGCCTGCCGGTCGTGCGCCACCCGATGCAGGTGGCGGCCGTGGAACGCACGGATGCGGACGTCGACTTCATCAAGGCGGCCGCCACGGACGTGCCGTTCCGGACGGCGGATGCGACGAGCCTGTCGGACGTCCGCGCGGCGCGCACCGTCGTCGTCAAGGATGCGGCCGCCTGGACCCGCCTGTGGAACGAACACGCGCCCGGCCGCGCGCAGCCCGCCGTCGACTTCGCGGCCGACATGGTCGTCGGCGTGTTCATGGGAACCGGCGCCAGCGGCTGCTACACGACGGCCATCGACGGCGTCGTGCGCACGGCCGACAAGATCCTCGTGCACGAGATCAGGTCCGTGCCGGGGCCGGACATCGCCTGCGCCATGTATGTGACGACGCCCGCGCACCTCGTCGTCGTCCCGCGCAGCGACCTGCCGGTGGAATTTGCGCTGGAAATGGCAACGAGGTAGGAAAGGATATGGGAGGACGGGAGACAAAGCCGTAGAATATTGTCTTCCCGAATCTTTCACCCGTGAACATGAACAAGCTTCTCTTCCTCGCGCTGGGCGCGGCCTGCGGCACGACGTGGGCCCAGACGCCGGCGACCAACCCCATGCCCGACGGCAGCCGCGACATGTACGCGGGCCTGGGCGTGCAGTCGGCGCCGCGCTGGGACGGGACGGGAAGCCGCAAGGTATCAGCGTTGCCGGTGCTCCAGGTCCAATGGAGCAACGGCCTTTTTATTTCCGGCATGAGCGCCGGGATGCACCTGTCGGACGATCCGACGTTCGAGTACGGCCCGCTGCTGGCCGTGCAACCGGGGCGCGACCGGACGGGAACCGGCCAGGCGCTCGGCGGCATCGGCAGCACCGACACGATGCTGATCGGCCCGGTCCCGGAGCCGATCGACAAGCGCAACATGCGCAACACGGACCTGGACGGCATGGACAAGATCGGCGCCCGCCTGCAGGGCGGGGTCTTCGCGAACTATTACGTGACGCCGCAATGGCGCCTGACGAGCAGCCTGCTGTACGGCGCCGGCAACGACCACGACGGCGCGCGCCTGGACCTGGGCGTGCAGCGCCTGGCCGTCGAACTCGGCGCGTGGCATCACGTGTCGCTGTCGGCCGGCGCCACGGTCGTCAACCGCAACTACAACCAGACGTATTTCGGCGTCACGCTGGCGGAAGTGTCGCGCAGCCGTTTTTCGTACTACGAGGCGGGCGGCGGCCTGCAGGATGCGCACGTGGGCGTGCGCTGGAACTGGGCCTGGTCGCCCTCGTGGATGCTGACCACCAACCTGCAGGCCCGGCGCCTGCTGGGCAGCGCCGCACGCAGCCCGCTCGTCGAGCGGTCCACCAACCTGACGGTTTCGACCGCCATCGCCTACCGGTTCTGATGATGCGCGCATCCCGCCAACTCGTCGCTGCCTTCGCCTGGCTTGCCGCGGTCATCCCGACCGCCGCGCACGCACAGGCGCAGGCGGGCGAATGGGTGAGCTACCGGGATGCGTACCGGGCCATGGTCCAGTTCGAGAAATACGGCGGACCGAAGAATCTGCTGCAAAGCCAGCTGCAAGTGCAGTCCAGGGACCATGCGGGCCTGGGCGATGGCGCCCAGCTGACGTTGACGGGCAGGGTCACGCAACTGAACCTGCCGCTGGACGCCCTCGGCCGCACCGTATTCCCCCTGCAGAAGGCGGCCTACGACGAAAACGCGGCGCTCGTGCTGAACCGCAAAGGCATGCCGTTCGTGCTGCGCCCCCAGGTGACGATCGCGCCGCGCGCCGACGGCGAGTACGACGCCGCGATCCTGCGCACGGCCTGCGCCCAGGCGCTCGGCTTCGTGCGCTATGTCGACGCCTCGCAGCGTGCGCGCCAGTGCACCGGCGTGCGCTTCGTGTTCCCGAAAAAGGAGTCGGCCGGCGCGCGCCTGCGCCATGCGGACGGCGCCGAACAGGCGCTGCCGGTGACGGCCGGCGCGGCCTTCACGGGCGATCCCGACGAAGGATTTCCCATCGTGACCTGGCGCTTCGGCGCGGGCGCGGAACGGGCCCAGCTCATCACCTACAACGCGCCGCTGGCGATCGTGCCCATCTTCGAATGAGCCCTGCAAGGACAACCATGAACAAGACGATACTCGTCACGGGCGCCAGCCGCGGCATCGGCGCCGCCTGCGCGCTGCTGGCGGCACGGCGCGGCTACACGGTGTGCGTGAATTACCGCGACAACGCCGGCGCGGCGGACGGCGTCGTGCGCGCCATCGAGGCGGCCGGCGGACAGGCCTTCGCCGTGGCGGCCGACGTGGCGGACGAGGGCGCCGTCGAGCGCCTGTTCGCGGCCATCGATGCGCGCTGCGGCCGGCTCGACGCCCTCGTCAACAACGCCGGCATCCTCGCCCGCCAGAGCCGCGTCGAGCACATGGATGCCGCGCGCATCGGCCGCATCCTCGCGACCAACGTCACGGGCAGCTTCCTGTGCGCGCGCGAAGCGGTGCGGCGCATGTCGACCCGGCATGGCGGCAATGGCGGTGCGATCGTGAACGTGTCGTCGCGCGCGGCCGTGCTCGGGTCGGCCAACGAATACGTGGACTATGCGGCGTCGAAGGCCGCGGTGGACGCGCTGACGATCGGCCTGGCGAAGGAAGTGGCGCAGGAAGGCATCCGCGTGAACGGCGTGCGGCCGGGCCTGATCGACACGGACATGCACGCGAGCGGCGGGGAACCGGCCCGCATCCAGCGCCTGCAATCGTCCGTGCCGATGGCGCGCGGCGGGACGGCGGACGAAGTGGCGGCGGCCATCATGTGGCTGCTGTCGGACGAGGCGTCGTATGCGACGGGCACGTTCATCGACGTGTCGGGCGGACGCTGAAAAAACCGTCGTTCCCGCGCAGGCGGGAACTCAAGTAAAAACCGTCGTTCCCGCGCAGGCGCACTGCTGTCCGGAATAAAATTCTTGACAGTTTCATCAGATGAGGCTCA
>NZ_LMCY01000069.1 GCF_001425685.1 Massilia sp. Root335
GCGATCGTTGCTGAACTTGCCGCTTAACTTAACGGCATTAGGGTCAGAGCCCGGTTTTGGGCAAGTTGTCTGGGGCAAAACCAACGCGGCGCGTCGACAATAAAAAGCCAGGCACGCGGCCTGGCCGGACGTCCCGCCGGGGTTTGCCGCTATTTTGCCCGCGGGACGGCGATCGGACGGACGTTGCCGCAGTCGGCCGCCAGCCATTTGGCGGTCACGTCCATGTCGACGACCTGGTTGCGCCCCTGTTCGTCGCTCCTGATCTTCATGCGGGCGCGGTAGCGCGTGTCGCCGTCCGACGTGACGTCGCCTTCGCCGCTCACGCGCGGCTTCGTGCAGGTAAAGGCGATGTGGCCGCGGGTGGCCGACTGCTGGGTGAACGTCTGCTTGCAGTCGCCCTGCTGGACGGGAAATTCCTTGCGCTCGGCCATGTCGCGCGTCATGCACAGCTGCGTCTGCAGTGCGCCACCCGCGCCGATGTCGAGCTGCACGCCGTTCTGCTGCATCATCTGCTGCATCTGCCGGCGCTGCTCGGGCGACATGCTGGCCATCTGCTGCTGCACGGCGGCCATCGCTTGCGCCACCGCCGGATCGCTCGACGTGACCTGGTTCGACAGCGACCACAGGCCCGGCTTCATGGTCTGGGCGCCGGCGGGGAGCGCCGCGCAGGCGCAGGCCAGCAGGAGGGTGAGGGCAATGTTTTTGTTCATCGTCATGGGTTCCTTGTCATCGATGCGCGATCACGACGCTTCGCCGTGCCGCCCCAGCACCTTGCGCTCCAGGTACATCAGCAGCAGCACCGTCTTGGCGTCGACGATGTCGCCCGTTTCGACCATGGCGAGCGCGTCGTCGAAATCCAGTTCCACGACCTCGATGTCCTCGCCTTCCTCGGCATTGCCGCCGCCGCCGTCGCGGCGCCGCTCGCGCTCGTACTCGGCGACGAACAGGTGGACGCGTTCCGTGGTCGAGGCCGGACTGGCATACAGCTGCAGCGCCGGTTGCACGCGCTCGATGTCGTAGCCGGTTTCCTCGCGCACCTCGGCCAGCGCGCGCGTGGCTGGGTCGGCGCCATCCAGCATGCCGGCCGCCGCTTCGAGCAGGAAGCCATCGTGGCCGGCCAGCCGCGCGCCGACGCGGAACTGGCGCGTCAGCACGACCGAGCGATGGGTACGGTTGTACAGCAGCACGGCGGCGCCGTCCGCGCTGTCGTAGACCTCGCGCGATTGCACCTGCAGGTCGCCGTCATGGCGGCGCAACGCGTAGGTGACGTTTTTCAGGGGCAGATAATGGTCCGAGAGAATTTCCTCGCGGACGATGCGCACCGTGTCGCTGGACATGGCATCTCCTGTGGTTGGCCTTGCCGGAGGATACACCGTGCGTCGTGAGATCCGGCGCGCACCTGCGCCGGCGCGCTCAGCCTTGCTGGGCGGGTTCGCCGACGAAGATTTCGACGCGGCGGTTGCGCGCGCGGCCGGCCGGATCGTCGTTCGAGGCAACGGGCTCGCGGGCAGCGCGGCCTTCGACCGTGATGCGGGCCGGATTCACGCCGCGCGCCGTCAGGTAGTCGCGCGTGTGGGCGGCGCGGTCGAGCGACAGCGGCTGGTTGATCTGGTCGCCGCCCGTGTTGTCCGTGTGGCCGATGATGGTCACGTTGGTGGCCGGATTCTCGTTCAGGGTGGCGGCGAAGCGGTCGAGGATGGGGCGGAAATTCGGCTTGATGTCGGAGCGGTTCGTGTCGAACGAGATGTCGCTCGGGATCTCTAGCTTGAGGCGGTTGTCGGACGTCTGCGAGACCTGCACGCCGGTGCCGCGCGTGGCCTGTTCCATCGCCTGGCGCTGCTGTTCCATGTGGCGCGACCAGACGTTGCCGGCGACGGCGCCCGCCGCCGCGCCCAGGATCGCGCCGCGCGTGGCCCGGCCGGAACCGCCGCCGCCCGTCGTGGCGCCGAGGATCGCGCCGAGGCCGGCACCGATGCCGGCGCCGCTGGCGGTGCCGCGCTGGGTCTGGTTCATGTCGGCACAGCCGGTGGCGGCCACGGCGAGGGCGGTGGCGCACAGGGTCGAACGGATCAGGGTTGTTTTCATGGGGAGTCTCCTTCAAAAAAAAATATCCGTTTCGTGGTCGCACCCGCAGTAGCAGGCACGACCGCGAAACGGATCGGTCAGGACCGCACGTCGCTGCGGTTCGGCACGACGGTGCGTGCCTTCGTCGTGATGACTATATGCCTCGGCCACTGATCAGGCGCACCAGGATCATGATGACGGCGACGACCAGCAGGATATGGATGAAACCGCCGACGGTGTAGGAGGTTACCAGACCGACGAGCCACAGAATGATGAGAATGACGGCAATTGTATAGAGCATGATGATGTCCTCATGGTTGACGGCGGGAGGTTGACGGCTTGCTTGCCGTGTTTCCAGTATCGAACTATCGACCTCTGCGCTCCGTACGATGCCGTACATTACATCGCGCTTTTTTGCTCCTTGTGCAAGCCCGGGATCCAGCCCATGAAGCCCATCAGTCCCAGGAAGCCGATCAGGCAGGTCAGGAGGCCGCCCGTGATGAGGAAAAACACGTCCTGGGCCGCCAGGTCGGCCGTTGCGGCCTGCGGTGCCGGGCCCGCGCTGACCAGGCCGAAGCCCGTCAGGAGAAGTCCCCAGAGAATGATGCCGATCCATGCCACGCTGTTCATGTCACGTCCTTTCGCTTGAGTGTTCTCTGCCGTATGAAGCTGAGGTCGATTCTTATGTGCGCAGGCGAACTCATCCGTGCGCCAGCGCACATTGCGAAAAAGAAAACTTAGTGAGCGATCGTACAAGGTGCGATCCATGCGAGCCGGCACCCGTCTTCAACATAGCACGTCGGCCGTACAAAAACAAAACCGGGGCCGCAGCCCCGGTTCGTCGTGCACATGCTCCCCCCGTTCAGGCGGACCGCAGCGTGCCCTTGACGATGCGCACGCGGTCGCCCGTGCGCCACGGCGGCACGCTGTGCTGGTGGAAGGTGCGCAGGGTGCCGTCGTCCAGGCGGACCCGGATTTCGTAGCTGGAGTCGGCCTTCATGTTGCCTTCGACCTGGTTGCCGACGACGGCGCCGCCGACCGCGCCGGCGACGGTCGCCAGTTGCTGGCCGTGGCCGCCGCCCAGCTGGTGGCCGAGCAGGCCGCCGAGGATGGCGCCGCCGGCCGCGCCCACGCCGCTGCCCTGGGCGCGCGTCTTGATCAGTCGGATCGATTCGATGTTGCCGCAGTTGCCGCACCAGTTCTCGCGGGTGTCGGCTTGCGCCACGCGGGTCGGTTTATGCACGGTCCGCGGTTCCACCGGCGCGGCGGCGTAATCGGTGCCGGCGCCGGTCGCTCCCTGGCTGCCGCTGTCGCCGTAGGCCTGGGCGCCCGCCGGTGCCGGATAGGTGGACGGTGCCGGCGCAGCATAGCCCGGCGCAGCGACGCCCGGGGACGCCAGCGGTTGTGCCGCGAGCGGCGCGGCCGGTACGGTGGCGGGCGGCAAGGCATTGGGCACCGCGTAACCCGGCTGGCCCGGCTGTTGCAGGCCGGCCGACAGGGCGGCGCGGTCGGCGTCGTTCAACTGGCCGCGGTTGCCGCCGGTCGACGTCGGCAACCAGCCCATGATGGCGGCCGTGCCGATGGCGCAGAACAGGATGATCGCGATCGCGGCGGCGATCAGCAGGGGGTGTTGCCTGGCCCTTGCGGGCGGGGTGGGGTGCGTTTCCATGGCTATCCTTTCCGGTGTCTGTGGGGACGGTGTGGGGCCGCAAGCCCCTGAGTCCGGTACGTTTCCATTGTCCCTGGCAACAACACCCCGTTCCGTGCGTCACCGTACATACTTGCCATGGCGTGGCCGGTAGGCTGACTGAAAGTTGTTTGCAAATGTTTCCGGACGGTGTAAATACCGCTGTTTTGTTTTCGAACCTCAGCCACCGTGTGAACCGATGAAGTCCAACCGCGAGGGTCCGATGAACTCAGCCGCTCCACCCGTGGTCGCCGAGCACAATGCCAACCTGTTGCTGGCCGCGTTGCCGCCGCAGGAACTGGCCCGGATGCTGCCCGCGCTCGACCAGGTGAAGGTGGACGTCGGCGCGGTCCTGTGCGAGCCGGGCGACGTCATCCGGCACATCTATTTTCCGCACGACTGCCTGATCTCGCTGATGGCCGTGGCCGAGGGCCGCATGACGCTCGAGGTCGGTCTCGTCGGCCGCGAAGGCATGCTGGGCGCCACGGTGGCCCTCGGCCACGACACGACCCAGGTGCGCGCCGTGGTGCAGCGCGCGGGCAGCGCGAGCCGCATCGAGGCCGCCCGCCTGCGCGCCGAATTCGCCCGTAATCCGGTCCTGCAGCGCGTGCTGTACCGCTACACCGATTCGCTGCTGGCCCAGGCCATCCAGATCGCCGTGTGCAGCCGCTACCACGTGCTGGAAGCGCGGCTGGCGCGCTCGCTGCTCGTCACGCGCGACCGCCTGCAATCCGACAAATTCCACCTGACCCACGAATTCCTCGCCCACGCGCTGGGCGTGCGCCGCGTGGGCGTCACCAAGGCCGCCAGCGCGTTGCAGCAGCAGGGGCTCATCAACTACAGCCGCGGGAATATCGAGATCCTCGACCCGGAACGGCTGGCCGCGGCGGCGTGCACCTGCTACGAGATCGTGCGCGAAGCGGGGGCGGGCGTGGGGGCGCCGGTGCTGGCCTGAGTCCTTTTGTCGGCATCTCGGCATCTCGGCATCGTGGGCGGGGGCCGCCCACCCTACGGTAATGCGTCAGCCCGTATGTCGTGGGCGAGGGCCGTGCGCCCTACGGTTGCGCATCCCCGATACGTGCGCGATTTTGCAACCTCTCCACGCGGTGATAGATTGTGCCAGCCGGCACGCGCATGATTTTGTCACCCGCCCCGATCACCGCGTCAAACGTGCTCACCCCGTAGAGTGGGCACCCCGTGCCCACGAAGCAGGTCCGGTCCGCAAACGTGTCCAGCGGCGACGACGAAAAAAACGCCCCGGCTCGCGGGGCGTCCTTCACTGCCGCGTCACACGTGCTCAGTGCGTCGACTTGACCTGGTTGCCGATCACGCCGCCCACGGCCGCGCCGCCGACGGTGCCGACCGCGCTGCCGCCGGTCAGTGCGCCGCCGACCACTGCGCCGGCGCCGGCGCCGATGGCGGTGTTACGGTCCTGCGTCGACATGCCGGCGCAGCCGGACAGGCCCAGGGCCACGGTTGCCAGCGATGCGGTCACGATGATGTGCTTGATGGTTTTCATGATGATCTCCTTGAGGTGGGTTGCTTACGCTTCTTCACGGTTTCCAATGCTCACTTGAGGCGCAGCTCATTCCTGACCGATCTCACGCCCCTCACGGTGCGCGCGGCCGCGGCGGCCGCCGCCACGTCGTCTGCCGAGCTGACGAATCCGCTCAGCCTGACGACACCCTGGTCCGTGTCGACGTCGATCTCGTTTGCCTTCAGGCTGGCATCGCCGAGGAGGGCAGTCTTCACGCCGGCCGTGATGCGGGTGTCGTCGGTCTGCCGGACGGCCGCCGAGGGTGGCGCAGTCGCACATCCCGCGATCCCGCATAGTGCCAGGGCCGCCAGCAGTGCCGTTGCCGATGCTGCCGGGACCTTGCCAATACCGAAACGTTTCATTACGCCTGCGCTTCCTCGCGATGCCGGCCTGTGTTCGGGAACGACGCCGGCCTTACCATGACTCCAGCTTACATGTGCATCGCATAGCGCTCTGTACGACAAATAACACTGTGCCAGCCTCAACGCTTGGCGCTTTTGCCAGGCGGCGGTGCCACCGGCTTCGCACCGGCCTTCGCCAGCAGGGCGTTGCATGGGCTGTCCTTGCCCGGCCCCGTGTTGATCAGCGGAAGCAGGGCCGCGGCCGGTGCCGCGACGATCGCGAGCGCGGCTGCCGCGCCGCCCTTGAGCGCCAATACCTTCTTGTCGAGCGACAGGTCGGGATGCTTGAACGTGCCGCGCACGAAGAACGGCGTGCGCAAGGTGAACACGCGCAGCGCCTTCGTCTCCGGTTTGATGCGCAGGTTCAACTGCTCGGTCGACATATTGACCCAGCCATTGATGTCGACGATCGCGTCGTCCGTGTCGAGCACGAACGTGCGCGTGTTCGCCACGCCGTCCTTCACGCCGAGGTCGGCGGCGAGGCAGTTCAGCTTGACCTCCTTGTCGCCGAACAGTTTTGTGATGATGACGTTGCCGACGTTCAGGCCCGCTTCCTCGAGCAGGAGCTTGCTGACGACGCCCTGGCTGACGAGGCCCTTCACTTCGCCGTTGGCGTCGGCCAGCATCGCGCCGACGGAGTCCCCGGTCGCCGTGAGCTTCGCTTCGCCATAGATCGAGCCGACGGTCGCCTGCATCTTTTCGATCTGCGGGAACAATTCCTTGATGTGGATGTCGCGCGCCTTGACGTCGGCCGTGGCCTTGATCGGGTTGCCGGCGTCGCTGCCGTCGAGCTTGATGTTCGAGTTGACGTTGCCGCCGGCCATCGCGAAATCGAGGGGCTGCAGGGTCAGCACGCCGTCGTTCATCACGACGTGGCTCTGCAGCTTGCTGATCGGCAGGTCCTTGTCCTTGACGATGCGGTCGGCGGTGAAGCGCACGTCGGCATCCAGGACCTTCCAGCGCTCCGTATGGAATTTCTCGACGGGCAGGGCCTTGCCTTCCGGCTGCACGTCGGCGACGCCGCGCGCGCGCTTGCTCGCGTTGGAGTCGGCGCCGATCAGCGGGCCGAGGTCGGCGAAGCGCAGCTGGTGCGACACGACGTTGCCGGTCAGCTTGTTGCGCGGCTTGCCGGTCGCGAATTCGAGGCGGCCGGCGATGTCGGACTGGCCCACCTTGCCCTTGAACTTGTCGTAGACCCAGCGGCTCTTGTCCTTGCCCAGTTCGCCCGTCAGGTGGCCTTCCGTCGAGAACGCGGGCGTCTCCGGCAGCAGCACGCCCGTGAACGGATACAGCCGCGCCATCGACGGCGCCGCCAGCGTCAGGCGCAGGTCGATGCCGGCCAGGTGGGCGGGGCGCGTGACCGTCCCTTCGACCGCGATGCGGGTGTTGGCCGAGCGCACGTCGGCCTTGACGGGGAACGGCTCGTCCTGGTTGCGCAGCGACAGCACGGCGCCCGCCTTGCCGCCGCCGCCGACGGGCGCGCCGTTGTACTCGCCGCGCAGGGTCCAGGCGATGCCGTACGTGGGGTCGTTCGCGATCGTGTCGATGTCGGCCGTGACGTCGGCCTTGGTGACGGCGTCGACGACGTGCACGGTGCCCTTGTTCAGCACGACGCGCTCGAGGTCGAGCGTCCACTTCGATTTCTTTTGTTCGGGCTTGTACACCCAGTTGTAGTGCGTGGCGTCCGTGCGCAGCAGCTCGGCCTGCGGGCCGTCGAAGCGCAGCACCGGCACGTGGATCGTGTGGGTCAGCAGGCCGAACGGATCGAGCGAGAACGAGAACTGGCGCACGCTCGCCATGTCGCGCTGCGGCAGGCCGGCGGGGTTGCCCACGTGGACGTCGTCCGCATACAGGTGCGGCCACGGGATGTAATCGCGCCACGTGCGCTGGCCTTTCGGTATGCTGTCGGACGGACGCTCCCAATGCACGGCAAGGTTGCCGCGGATGGCGAACGGGCGCTCGATCGCGTCGCTGACCTTGTCGTCGAGCCAGGGTTTGATGCGGTTCCAGTCGAACGTGAGCAGGATGATGATGGCGATGACGGGGATCGCCACCAGCACGCCGACGATGCCGAGGGTGATCTTGACCGGACGCGACATGTGCGCGCCGGGCTTGGGCTGTTGGGCTGTCATGGCCTTCCTTTTATTTGTTCTGGTGGGATGGGTTGATCGGAGATTATCGCAAAGGTCAGTCCGTCAATGTGCGGTGCCGCACCGTAGCCCGGCCGCAGGAAGGCCAAGGGAGTGTCTATGTGCGCCAGCGAACCGATCTCGGCGGGCTGGAGGGTTATAACGTTACCAACACTATTCAAGAATGGAGTCGCAAGATGGATACGAAATCGATGAACCTGCTGATGCGGGTCGGCGCGGCCGCCGCGGTACTTTCGCTGGCCGCCTGCGCCAGTCCGGAAAAGACCCCGGCCACGGCTGCCGTCGCGGTTTCGCACAATGCGGTCGAGAACGCCGTGTCGGCCGGCGCGCCGGAGCTGGCGCCGGTCGAGATCAACGCCGCGCGCGACAAGATGATGCGCGCCAACCAGGCGCTCGCCGCCAAGGATTACAAGACGGCGCGCGAACTGGCGGTCCAGGCCCAGGCCGACGCCAAGCTGGCGCAGAGCAAGGCCAATTCGGCCAAGGCCACGGCCGCCGCCGATGCGCTCAACGAGGACCTGCGCGTGCTGCGCCAGGAAGTCGACCGCGCCAATTCCGACCAGCACTGATCAGGGCAGTACTGCAGCTTCATCCGACGACAAGAACCGCGCCGTGAAGGCGCGCCAGACCGCAGAAAGGAAGCATCATGACATTGAAATTCCTGAAGGCCATCGTACTTGCCGGCACCGTCGCGCTGGCCGCGTGCAGCACCGTACCGACCACGACGCCCACGCTGGATGAAGCGCGTGCCGACTTCGTTGCCGCCAACAACAATCCGCAGGTCGCGACGTACGCACCGATGGAATTCAAGCAGGCCGGCGAGGCGCTCGACCGCGCCAACCAGGCCGCCGCCCAGCGCGAGAGCCTCGACACGATCGACCGCCTGGCCTACGTCGCCAAGCAGCGCATCGCCACGGCCCAGGAAGTGGCGAAGTCCAAGGCCGCGGAGGCCGAGGTCGCCAACGCGAGCCGCCAGCGCGACCGCGTGCAGCTGGAAGCCCGCACCGCCGAGGCCGACCGCGCCAAGCGCGACGCGGCCGCCGCCCAGGCACAGGCCGCTGCTGCCCAGGCGCAGGCCCAGGATGCCCAGCAGCAGGCCGCCGCGGCCCAGCAGCAGGCGGCCCAGCAGGCCGACCGCGCGGCGCACCTGGAAGCCCTGCTCGCCGAACTGCATGCGCAGAAGACCGACCGCGGCATGGTCGTCACGATCGGCGACGTGCTGTTCGCCACCGACCGCGCGGAACTGAACGCGAACGGCATGGCGAACGTGCGCAAGCTGGCCGAGATCATGATGCAGAACCCCGACCGCACCGTCATGGTCGAAGGATTTACCGACAGCACCGGCAGCGCGGCCCATAACAAGGACCTGTCCGAGCGCCGCGCGGCGTCCGTGGCGCAGGCCCTGGCCAGCCTCGGCGTGCCGCGCGAACGCATCGGCATGCGCGGCTACGGCGAGGCCTTCCCGGTCGCGTCGAACGACACGGCATCCAACCGCCAGCTGAACCGCCGCGTGGAGATCGTGCTGTCGAACGAGGGCGCGACGATCCCGCCGCGAGCGGCGCAGCGCTGAAGCTTGAACCCACCACAGAAACGAGGATAGATTCATCATGGAACAGAACGCATCCAACCTGGCGCACGGCTTCGACATCGCGGAAATCCGCCGCGCGGCCGCCAATCTCGAGGACGGCGCCGTGACGGAAGGCTATGCGGCCGACCGCGAAGCCGTGATCGCGATGCTCAACGCCGCGCTCGCGACCGAGCTGCTGTGCGTGCTGCGCTACAAGCGCCATTACTTCACGGTCAGCGGTCCGAACACGGGCCACATCAAGGCCGAATTCCTCGAGCACGCGCAGCAGGAACAGGACCACGCCGACCGCATCGCCGAGCGCATCGTGCAGCTGAACGGCTCGCCGAATTTCAATCCGGCCACGCTGACCCAGCGCAGCCATGCGGAGTACGACGATTCGGACGACGTGCAGGCGATGATCCGCGCCGACCTGATCGCCGAGCGCGTGGCGATCGAATCGTACCGGCAGATGATCCAGGCCATCGGCGACAGCGATCCGACCACCAAGATCATGCTGACCGAGATCCTCGCCGTCGAGGAAGAGCACGCCGACGACATGCGCGACCTGCTGGCCTGAACTTTTTACCTACCCACCAATAACAAGGAGCACATCATGCTGGATACCATCAGCCGCGCCAACGGCAACGCATCGGCCGTCAACGGCGCCGCGAAAGACACCTCGGGCGACATGAAAGCGCTCGTCAAGGACGCCCAGTCGCTGCTGAGCGCCGCCGCCTCCCTCACGGGCAACAAGGCCGACGAACTGCGCGAGCGCGGCATGGAACTGCTGGACGAGGCGCTGGGCAAGGCCAGCAAATACCAGGGTCAAGCCATGGTCAAGGGCAAGGAACTGGCGCATACGGCCGATGTCTATGTGAAGGACAACCCATGGCGCACCGTGGCCGTGGCGGCCGGCGTCGGTCTGCTGCTGGGTGTCATTCTGGGCCGCAAATAATAACGGTCGGGGGCAGCCATGGATAACAACGAAACCGTCGTGCATAGCCCCGGCCTCATGGGTGGGATCACGGGCCTGGCCAGGAACCTGTTCGGCCTCGTGGTGTCGCGCGTGGAACTCGCCGCGCTCGAGCTGTCGGAAGTGCGCAATCACGTGATCGAACTCGTGGCCATCTTCGCGCTGGCCGCCCTCGCCACGTGGTTCGCGCTGGCCTACGGCACCGCCATGATCGTGGCCCTGGCCTGGGACGAAATGGGGTGGAAGATCCTGCTCGTCATGTTCGCCGTGTTCGCCGTGATCACCCTGATCCTCGTGATGAAGGGACTCTCGTTGCTCAAGCAGGGCAAGCTGGCGTTCCCGGAGACCATGAAGGAATTGCGCAACGACCGCGACATGCTGATGTAAGCAGAAAGGATCACGACATGGAAAAGACGATAGGCCATCACACCCAGGGCTCCCACGAGGAGCGCAAGCGGGCCCTGTTGCGCGACGGCGAGTTCTTCCGCACGGGCGTCGCCCACGCACGCGCGCAGATCAAGCACGCGGCCCGTCCCGAGGTGATGCTGCACTCGGCCATCGACCACGCGACCTGGGCGCTGCGTACCCGGGCCGACGCGCTGCTCAAGCCGACCGGCACGAGCATCTCGGTGATGGCGCCGTACGCCTTGACCGTGCTGGGCTTCATCCGCAAGCGCAAGCTCGGCAAGCCGGCGCTGGGCGTCGCCGTCATCCTGGGCGCGCTCGGTTGGTACTTGCAGCGCAAACGCGCGCAGCAAGTGGCATACTAGGGACAACGCGTCGACATCGACCCCGAGTCGTTGCCGATCACGAATATGGTGGGGCTTGAGCGGCGTCGCAATCATTGATTGGACGCCGTCTTTTTATGTGCGCCGTGGGTGTCGGAACACTGCGGAACACTTCGGATCGCGCGGCCACGAAAAAGCCGGCTCGCGCCGGCTGGACAGGATGGCTGCGCTGCCGGAAGACACTCAGTAACGATAGACGCGCCCGTCGACGATACGCACACGGTTGCCCACGCGCAGGTCGTACACATTGTCCTGGACGACGGTGCGGTATTCGCCATTGTCGAGGCGGACATTGACTGAGTACATCTGCTGGCCTTCCGGATTGCGATTCGCCTCCACGCGGTTGCCAATCGCCGCGCCCGCCACGCCGCCGGCCACGGTGGCCGCGGTACGGCCGCCGCCGCTGCCGACCTGGTTGCCCGCCAGCGCACCGACGAGGCCGCCGACGATCGCCCCGGCGCCGCTCGTGCGGGCTTCGCCGGTACTCACCTGGATCGATTCGATCGTGCCGTAGCCCGTCGAAGCCGTGTTGTCGTAGCCGCTGCGGTAGCCGTCATTGGCGTACGAGGGCTGGGACGACTGGCTGGCGCAGCCACCGAGGAGCGCACTGGCCGCGACGAGGGCGGCAAGGGTACGAGTAGCTTTCATGACTTATTCTCCTGGCAAAAAATGTAGGATCAGATTACGCAGTCATGTGTAACGGGTCTGTGCGATGACGCACCCACTTCCCGGCCATGGACCGACGCGTTTTCACCATCTCCTTTCCTGTGTTCGTCAGCGAACAGAAATCGTCGTTACGGCAGAGTAAAACGTTAACAGGACATCGAACAAGAGTGGAGATAAAAAATGCGCGCACCACACATGATCCTGTTGTTGGCGGCCGCCTTGATGTGGGCAGTTGGACATGTCCACGCGGCGACGCCGGAAGCCAAGCTGGCCTACCAGCAGGCACGCGACGCGGCGGCGGCCGACTACAAGACCGCACGCGCCCGTTGCGATGCCATCACGGGCAATCCGAAAGACGTCTGCGTGCTCGAGGCGAAAGCCGCGCGCGTGCATGCCGAGGAAGAAGCGCGGGCCCGGTACGAAGACACGTTGAAGGCATACACCCGGGCGCGCATGCGCATCGCCTCCGCGAACTACGACGCCGACAAGGCGCGCTGCGCCGGCCTCACGGGCAACCCGAAGGATGTCTGCCAGGAACAGGCCAAGGCCCGCCTCGTCGCGGCCCAGGCCGATGCCAAGGCCGACCAGAAGACGATCGAAGCGCGCAACCAGGCGCGCGACGACAAGGTGGCGGCCGCGTATCGCGTCGCCATGGAGAAATGCGACGCCTTCGCGGGCGCCGCCAAGGATCAATGCGTCTCGGCCGCGAAGGCCGAGTTCGGTAAATAAGCGGGCCATCCGCACCTCGCTCGTCAAGAGCACAACCAAGTACCACCACTAACAAGGAGTTCATCATGAACGTCAGCAAACGCATCGCCACCGCTCTGTTCACCGCCACCGTCGCGTTCACCGTCGTCGGCTGCTCGTCGACCCCGGCCCACGAAAGCACCGGCGAATACGTCGACGACGCCGCCATCACGGCGAAGGTCAAGGCCGCGATCTTCAACGAGCCGACCTTGAAGTCCACCGAGATCAACGTCGAGACCTACAAGGGCGACGTGCAGCTGTCGGGCTTCGTGGCCCAGCCGCAGGATGCGCAGAAGGCTGCCGACGTGGCGCGTGGCGTGAAGGGTGTGTCGTCGGTCAAGAACGACATCCGCGTAAAATAAAATCATCGGGACGGCCGGTCGACGGCCGGCCCGACGGTAGTTCGATCGCCGCACCATGCGGCATCCGCCAGGGCAGTGCGCTGGCCGGCGGATGCCCGGGATCGGCTGTTTTCTTCAGGCAGGTATCATGCAGCTCGCCCAATCCGGCCCCGCTACGTCCGGGGCATCCGACACCATCGTTCCGGTTGCCGTACCGGCTACCGACATGGAACAGGCGGCGCGTGAAGCCGGCCTCGTGAACGATGCCGGCGCGCCGACCGGCGACGAGCTCGGTGCCGTCCACGGCGAACTGCGCCTGCCTGTCCATGTGAATGCGCGCGGTCTCACGCTCGGCGTGATCGCGACCGTCGCCTTCGTCTTCGGCCTGCAGTGGGCCAAGAATTTCTTCGTGCCGCTCCTGCTCGGCATCTTCATCGCCTACACCCTGAGCCCCGTCGTGCGCTGGCTGGAACGCTGGCACATCAGGCGCGCCATCGGCGCCACCGCCGTCACCGCCCTGATCCTCGTCGGCATGGCCCTGACCGCGCAACGGGTGCAGGGCGAATTCCTGAACATCGTCGACGAACTGCCGACGCTGACGCACAAGGTCACGCGCATCCTCACGGACGGGTCGGACGGTCCGTCGACGATCCAGCAGGTGCAGGCCGCCGCGGCCGAGCTCGAGCAGGCCGCGGCCAATGCGGGCGGCGGCGCGAAACGGGCGGCGCCGCCGCGCCGCGCAGCGGCCGCCACGCCGACGCCGGGCGGCAGCAATTTCCGCGTCATGGACTGGCTGCTGGCCGGGTCCGTCGGACTCGCCAGCTTCATCTCGCAGGCCACGATGGTCGTGTTCCTCGTGTTCTTCTTGCTGCTCGCGGGCGACACGTTCAAGCGCAAGCTCGTCAAGCTGACGGGACCGTCGCTGACGCAGAAAAAGGTCACGGTGCACATCCTCGAAGACATCAACACGTCGATCCAGAACTATATGTTCATGCTGCTCGTCACGAACGTCCTGCTGGCCCTGCTGATGTGGGCGGCGTTGCGCGCCATCGGCCTGGAAAACGCGGGCGCGTGGGCGATCTTCGCCGGCGTGGCGCACATCATGCCTTACTTCGGCCCGCTGCTGATCACGTCGGTCACGGGCCTCGTCGCGTTTTTTCAGTTCGAATCGCTGCGCATGGTGATCCTCGTGGCCGGTGCGTCGCTGGCGCTCGCGACGCTTGTCGGCATGGTTGTCACGACCTGGATGACGGGCAAGATCGCGAAGATGAACCCGGCCGCCGTCTTCGTCAGCCTGCTGTTCTGGGGCTGGCTGTGGGGCATGTGGGGATTGCTGCTCGGCGTGCCCGTCGTCGTCGTGATCAAGGTCGTGGCCGAGCGTGTCGAGGGGATGGAAGTCATCGCCGAACTGCTCGGTGAATAGTGCGTGCGCGGCTCGGTTGCCGCGCACGCTGGCAGCGCGCCGCGCCCGGTTCAGCGGGCGGGCGACGGGTGCGATCCGGGCGCGGCGTCCGGCTTGCGCGCACCGGGGACGTCCTTGTCGCGCAGGCTGCCCATCTGCAGGGCGTACTGGCGGGCGAATTCCGCACCCAGGAAAAAGATCTGCGCCGAGTAATACACCCACAGCAGCAATGCGATCAGCGAACCGGCCGCGCCGAAGCTGCTCGTCGTCCCGCTGTTGCCGATGTACAGGCCGATCGCGAATTTACCCAGCGTGAACATGATGGCGGTGCCGAGGGCGCCAATGGTCACGTCATGCCAGGACAGTTTCACGCGCGGCAGCAGCTTGTAGATCGCGCCGAACATCACGGCGATGACGAGAAAGCTGAAGGCCCACGCCACCCAGCCGAGCACGATCGTGGCCGAATGCCACATGCCGCCCAGGTATTTTTCGAGCAGGGTCAGCGCGGCCGACACGACGAGCGTGAACATCAGCAGCAGGCCCAGCGTGAGGATCAGGCCGAACGACAGCAGGCGGGTACGCACGGTATCCCACCAGGTCGCGTCCTGCGGCGGCGGGACGTCCCAGATTTCGTCGAGACTGTCCTTGAGTTCGGCGAATGCGCTCGTCGCGCCGACGAGCAGCAGGCCGGTGGCGATTATCGTCGCCAGCTTGCCGCTTTCCTTGTTGCGGGCGCCGGCCAGGATCGCCTGGATGGTTTCCGCGCCCTGCTTGCCGACGAGGCCGCGCAGCTCGTCCAGCAACTGGCCCTGGGCGGCGTCGGTGCCGTAGAAAAAGCCGGCGATCGCGATGACGAGCACGAGGATGGGCGCCAGCGAGAACAACGTGTAGAAGGCGAGGGCGGCGCCTTTGCTCGACGCCCGGTGGCCCAGCCATTCGGTCACGGCGCAGCGCATCACGTGGACGACCTGGCGGGAGAAGGGAATCCAGTTTTGTACTGCCATCAGGTAACCTCCAAAAAGACGAACGCGCCCGAAAGGCGCGTTCAAGGGCCTACGCCCGGTATCGCTCAGGCGCGGCCGGCGTACCGCTGCCGGCTGCGCGCAGGGCGCGCCCTGCATGGTCGCATTACTGCACGCGGCGCTCGATGGTGATCGGCTCCACTTCCACGCGGCGGTTCGGTGCCAGGCACTCGATCAGGTCCTTGCGCTTCTTCTGGTGGCAGTCGGTCACGACAGGGTTCTGCTCGCCCTTGCCGTAGGCCTTCAGGCGGTTGCCGTCGACGCCCTTGCCGATCAGGTACTCGCGCACGGCGTTGGCACGGCGCTCCGACAGCTTCTGGTTGTACTTGGTCGAACCCAGGCGGTCGGTGTAGCCCGTGATGTCGACGTCGGTGATCGACGGATCGGCCTGCAGCGCGGCGGCGATGTCATCCAGCTTCGGCTGCGGCATGTTCAGGGTCGCCTTGTCGAAGCCGAACAGCTCGCTGGCCGACAGGGTCACCTTCTCGAAACGGGCCGGCGGCGGTGGCGGCGGCGCGGCCGGTGCCGGCGGCGGGGTCTCGACGACCGGCGCCGGCGCAGGTGCCGGTGCCGGGGCAGGTGCCGGACGCGGCGGCGGATTGAAGGCGTAGTTCAGGCTGACGGTCGCGTACTTGGTGTTGGCGCGCGAGAAGCCGAACTTGTCGTCGTCGCGCAGGTGGGCGCGCACGTCGCGCAGGTCGGCCTGCAGGGACCACTGGTCGTTCATGCTGACCTGGAAGCCGAAGCCGGCCTGGTAGTAGGGAGACCAGCCGGACGCATTACGGATCGGATTGCTCTCGTGGTCGCGTTCGCCGCCCACGCCGACCAGCAGGTACGGACGGAAGGTCTTGCGCGACAGCATCAGCAGGGCATCGACGCCGACGAGGGTCTGGCGGTAGTTGTAACCGTTGTCGTCGACGCGCGCCTGGGTGGCGCCGAACTGGATATCCCACAGCGGATGCACGGCCTTGCCGAATTTCAAGCCGCCGCCCCAGTCCTTCTTGGAGGTCAGGAAATCATGGTCGGGCTTGATGCCGACCACCGTCGGGGCGATGTACCACGATGGATTGATGACCTCGGTGGTGTCCTGGGCCAGGGCCGTTCCGGCTGAGCACAGGATGGCGGCCGCCAGAGCGATCTTCTTCGTATTATTCACAGGTAACTCCCATAAGTTGTAAAGGTACTTGACATCGCATGCCTTGCAGAGATGTTGATGCCAAGCATACAAGTCGGCCGTTTTTCAGGTCAGTGCGCTAGCGCACCTAACGCCCGGTTGCTGTGGCGATTTTACAACGTAGTCAACTATGCCATGGTTGCCGGTTGTTTCAGGATGTTACGAACTGCGCGGTAATTCCTGCCTATTGCGCCCAACGTCGCCCTTTCTGCGATGTAGCTTCCTTTCATTACAGCTTCGTCATCATCCGCTTGGCGAGGTCGCGCGTTCGTCACGCGATGACTGATCAATACCGCTTTCGATTTCAGGCTGCGCTGCATGGTTCCCGTTGAGCCCCGCCAATTTGGCGCTCGTCAATGCGTGCGCGGATTTCTCTTGCCTTGAGGGATAAATAACTTTCAGAAATTTTTAGAAATGTTGGATGGCGCACAGACCATGCGTGATGAGGCAGGCAATCTTGTATCCAGTTAAGCGGAACCGGCGTGTTGACGAGTGGTCATACAGATACGGCGGTCCGGGCCATACCAGAACACAGTCCTTTTCACGGAGTAGACCAATATGCATGCAGCGACTCACCACAATGCGGTACAAGGCGATCTCAACGCGGTGCACACTTCCAGCAACTCTGCACTGATCGAACGCGTTCCACCGCAACCGACCGAGCGCGCACCGATTTCGCTCGCGCCGATCGAGCGGGTGCGGTCGACGTCGGCCACCCAGCGCCGGATCGAGAACATGCAGAAGCTGATTGGCGAGCTGCAAACCCATGAGATGCTGGCCGACGAAATCGCCTGGTTCCTCAAATTCTCGCCGTCGGGCGCCCGCAAATACATCCGCGACCTGCGCGAAGCCGGCGTCATCGAACTGGCCCGCTACATCGAAGGCACCGCCACCTACCTGGGCAAGGCCGTGTACCGCATTTCGCCGGACCCGGATCGCGTCAAGGCCTTCCTGGGCGCCATCTGCCAGCCCAAGCGCGAAGGCGTCGCCCCGCGCAAGGAGCGTCCGGGCCTGCGCGAGCAGAGCATGGCCGGCACCGGCCGCCACTTCCACATCCTTGCCGACGACACCCATTACGCGATCCGCGTCAACCGCAGCCCGGTGACCCGCGATCCGCTCGTCGCCGCACTGTTCGGCCCGCCGCCGAGCCAGGTCGGCAAAGAGCGCGCCTGAGCGCCCGGAATCTGCCCCGCGGCCGCAGGAAGCGGCCACGGTCGACGCGCCACCCCGCCGACAGGCCGGGTGGCGCTGTTTTTTTCCAGATTTGCAATTGAAAAGGCGACAAGCGCGCTCATATGCCGGATGCGGCACCCTGACCGCTTACCCCATCAAGGAGAATCCATGCTGCCGAGTGCCGAAGCCCTGGAAGGAAAACCGGTTCCCCGTGTCACGTTCAAGGCGCGCCCGAACGATCAATGGCGCGATGTGACGACCGATGAGCTGTTCAAAGGCAAGACCGTCGTCGTGTTCGCCCTGCCGGGCGCGTTCACGCCAACCTGTTCCTCGGCGCATCTGCCGCGCTACAACGAACTGGCGCCCGCATTCCGCGAGAACGGCGTCGACGACATCGTCTGCATGGCCGTCAACGATGCGTTCGTCCTGCAGTCCTGGCAGGCCGGCCAGGAAGCGGGCAATATCACGATGATCCCCGACGGTAATGGCGATTTCACGGAAGGCATGGGCCTGCTCGTCGACAAGCGCGACCTCGGCTTCGGCAAGCGGTCGTGGCGCTACTCGATGCTCGTCAAGGACGGCATCATCGCCAAGATGTTCATCGAGCCGGACAAGGAAGGCGATCCGTTCGAAGTGTCGGATGCCGACACCATGCTGCGCTACATTAATCCGGATGCGGCCCCGCGCGAGCCCGTCGTGATGTTCTCCAAGCCGGGTTGCCCGTTCTGCGCGCGCGCCAAGGCCGTGCTCAAGGCGAACGGCATCGTCTTCACGGATATCCCGCAGGATGCGAAGATCACGACCAGCGTGCTGCGTGCCGTCTCCGGCGGCACCACGTGGCCGCAGGTCTTCATCGGCGGCAAGCTGATCGGTGACGCCGAGGCGGTCGCGGCGCATTTCGCGCGCCAGGCGCCGGCCGAGGTCAATTAATACCGGCATCGGGAGATTGCGATGGAAGCCGCTTTCGTCTGCGCCGCGCTGGCGCTCGCCGTGCTGCTGGCCTGGCTCGTGCCGCGCTGGCGCCTGCGCCGCGTGCTCGGGCGGCCGCTGACCGCCTTTCAGCTCGGCGTCATCGAACGCAACGTCGCGCAATACCGGGGCATGTCCACCGAACTGCGCGCGCAGCTGCAAGGCCTCGTCAAGCAGTTCCTGCACCACAAGACGTTCGTCGGCTGCGCCGGCCTCGAGGTGACGGAAGAGATGCGCGTGACCATCGCCGCGCAGGCCTGCCTCCTGCTGCTCAATCGCCCGAGCCGCGTGTATCCCGGCCTTCATGCCGTGCTCGTCTATCCCG
The DNA here is from genome assembly GCF_001425685.1 of Massilia sp. Root335. Classification (GTDB taxonomy): domain Bacteria; phylum Pseudomonadota; class Gammaproteobacteria; order Burkholderiales; family Burkholderiaceae_D; genus Telluria; species Telluria luteola. Next base: position 18,987 of record NZ_LMCY01000069.1, read on the forward strand.
GTGCCTTCCTCGTGCCGCGCCGCGAGCAGGACGCGGCGGGCGTCGTCACGGAAACGCGCCAGGACCTGCTGGGCGAATCGTGGGGCGACGGTCGCGTCGTGCTGTCCTGGGAGCACGTGCGCCGCGCGGGCCTGCCGGCCGAAGGCACGCACAACGTCGTGCTGCACGAATTCGCGCACCAGCTCGACAGCGAATCGGGCAGCAACAACGGCGCGCCCTTCCTCGGCAGTCCGGAACGCTATCGCAGCTGGTCGGAAACGCTGTCGCGCGATTTCGCCCTGCTGCGGCGCGATGCGTACTGGGGCCAGCGCGACGTGCTCGATCCATACGGCGCCACGAACCCGGCCGAGTTCTTTGCGGTGGCCACGGAAAGTTTCTTCGAGCAACCGCACGAGCTGGCCGCGCGCCATCCCGGCCTGTACGCGGAGTTCGAGGCGTATTACCGCGTGGACCCGCGCGCCTGGTTTGCCGCGCCGGCGCCGGAACCCGAGCATTACGGCGAAGTCTATGGCCAATGGCGCTAAGCCGCGCGCCAGCGTGCGCTCGCGTACAGAGAGCCAGCCCAGCGGGATGCATGATGCACTTACTTTCGACGCAGGAGGTCATCCATGTCCACGATCATTGCAGGGCACTTCCAGCTGCAGGATGACGTCGAGCGGGCGCGCCGCGCCCTCGTCGACGCCGGTTTTTCGAGCGAACGCATCAGTGGGTTCTACCTGAGCCAGCCGGGCCAGCACGACCTGACGCCGATCGGCGGCGACAATATCCACTCGCCGGGCGCGAAGGAGTCGCCGATGGGCGTGGCCGAGGGCGCCGGCGCAGGTGCGGCGATCGGCATCGTCGCGGGCGCCTTGACGACCCCCGTCACCGGGCCGCTGGGGCCCGTGGTTGGCGGCCTCGTCGGCGCGCACGTCGGTTCGCTGTTCAGCTTTTCCAAGATGAAAGAATCGGGCGAGAGTGAAGAGGGCGGCCGCGCGCCGGTGGAAAACCGTCCGGCCGGCATGCTCGTGGCCGTCGCATTCGACGATGGGGGCCTCGAACAGCGCGCCGTCGACCTGCTGCGCGACCTCGGCGCCCATCATATCGAACGGGCCAGGGGCAATATCGTCGACGGCGACTGGGCCGACTTCGACCCGGCTACCGTCCCCGACATCATCCACTGAGTATCCGCCGCCGCGTGCTGCGGCGGCGTTCTGTCCGATTACTCAGGTACATCGTTTTCCCTCCGCCATGTCCGGCCGCCCCAGCTTTATCCGTTTGCGCTTCGTCAAGGACGGCTTTGTCCGGCGCCCTAGACTCGGTGCTTCGTGCTGCGCACCCGGCGCGGCAGGTTTGATGACAGGACGATGAAACCATGCACGATAACAAAGTAGCCTTGGTGACTGGAGGAATGGGTGGACTCGGCACGGCAATCTGCCGGCGCCTGCAGGCGGAGGGGTTCCGCGTGGCGGCAACCTATTCGCCCGGCAATGCCACGCCTGACGCGTGGCTGGCCGCCCAGAGGGACGAAGGATACCGATTCACGGCGTATCGCGTCGACGTCACCGACTACGGCGACTGCGAATGGATGATGCAGAAACTGCTGGCCGAGATGGGCCGGGTGGACGTATTGGTGAACAATGCCGGCATCACGCGCGACAAGAGCCTGCGCAAGATGACGCTCGAGGATTGGCAGGCCGTCCTGCGTGCCGACCTCGACAGCGTGTTCAACATGAGCAAGCAGGCGGTCGAACCGATGATGGCGCAGCGCTGGGGGCGTATCATCAATATCTCGTCCGTCAACGGCCAGCAGGGCGCGTTTGGCCAGGCCAATTACTCGGCCGCAAAGGCCGGCATGCACGGCTTCACGAAGGCGCTCGCGCTGGAAATGGCGCGCCATGGCGTGACCGTGAACACGGTATCGCCCGGCTACCTGCGCACCAAGATGGTCGAGGCGGTGCCCAGCGACGTGATGACCGGCAAGATCCTGCCGCAGATCCCCGTGGGCCGCCTGGGCGAGCCGGACGAGATCGCCGGTCTCGTCGCCTACCTGACCTCGGAAGACGCCGGCTTCATGACGGGCGCCAACCTGGCCATCAACGGCGGCCAACACATGTATTAAGCGGCACACGGTGTGCGGCATAGGGTGTGCGGCACACGCTGCGCGCCGACTGTTGTGCGACGGCGCAGCCGCGCCTGGCCGGTCCGGCTGGTTCGGGGGAGCCGGCGCCGGCCAGCGCGGGGCGCCAGGCAGTGCGGGGCGGGACGGCCTGTCCGACGGGCCTCCCGCTCTTTTTCATGGGGCGCCCGACCGTCCCATATGCGCGCTAGCGTCGTTCGGCGCGCGTCTGGCAATCGATGCACAGCCGCGCCTCCGGCCGTGCCAGCAGGCGCGACGCGCCGATCGGCTGGCCGCATTCCTCGCACAATCCATACGTGCCGTCTTCGAAACGCGCCAGGGCCTGGCGCAGCTGGCGCATCTCGGCCGAGTGGTGGTCGGCGGCTTCGCGCGACAGGTCGTTCAGCAGGCGTACGGTGGCACGGTCCAGCGGCGACGTCTCGACCTCGTCCACGGGCAGCTCGCTCGTGTCCTGTGGCGGTTGCTCGACGCGGGACAGCGCCTCGATGCGCCGTTCAAGCATGGTCTTGAGCAGCGCCAACTGCTCGGGCGTAAGGGGTTCCATGGTCACGCCATGGCCACGGGGAAGGCGTGACGGCAGGCGCCGGACTCGACGTGTGGATTGACGTTCATGGAGATCCCCTTCGTTCGTGTCATTGGATGCCGCGCGGCGGCAACCCAGTGTAGCGCGGAACGACGGGGATGCCTACCGCCGCACCTCAGGCCGGAGCGGCGGGCGCGGCGGGCGCGTTGTCGACGGCGATGACGTCGAGCTGGCCCTTGAGACCCTCGACGGCGGCGAGGATGGGCACGACCTGGCCCGTGCTGGCCGCCGCCGCCAGCCCCAGCAGGCGGGCCACGAGCGTGATGCCGTCGCCGATGCGCGTGATGCGGCGGATCTTGTCGGCGGCGTCCACGGTCAGCTGAATCAGGTGTTGCTGCGGCTGGCCCAGCGCCGACACGATGCAGGCCGCCGCCTCCGCGTACAGCCGGTTGGCGCGCTGGCGCAGCTCCATCTCCGCGTTCAGCAGGGCGCGCGCGGCCGCCTGCTCCGATTCCGGTACGTCCTCGCCCTGGTGGCGCCGGATGTCGCGCATCACGCGCTCGTGGATGCTGTCCGCGCACTCCGACAGCTTGTCGGCCAGTTCTTCCACCTGGTGTGCCGTCGACAATGCCTCGGCCGGGCCGGGCGGCGGCGCGGTCGGCGCGGCCTTGGCGCCGTCCTGCCGGGAATTCGTGTCGTTTGCCATGATCTCTCCTCGTGCGCTCAATCGGACAGGGCGTCGCGCAGGCTCGTGAGGTCGCGCGCGTACGCGGCCAGCATCCTGCGTATTTCGTCGCCGTGCAGGTTATTGATGTTTTCGCGCAGTTTTTGATGGCCCAGGGCGACCTTCGTCAAACCCTGCAAGGCCAGGTCATAGCGTTTGTCGACCAGCTTGTATTCCGTCGACTTGTTCAGGTAATGGACCTTGGCGAGGGTCACCAGCATGCGGTCGGATGTCTTGCTGGAAAAGGGGATTTCGACGTCGAAGATGCCGAGCACAGTCTTCTTTTCGTTGTCGTTGGTCTTGGCGTACAGCCGCGTCAGCGTGATCATCGCTTCCAGCAGGATCTGCACGTCGGCGTCGCCGTCGCGCACCATCGTTTCGACGCTGCGGTTCTGGTAGCCGGACGCGATCACCCGCGTCAGCAGCCGCGCCAGCCCCGTGTAGGCGGCGATCTGGCGCTGCTGCAGGCCCGATTCCGCATTGGCCTTGAGGCCGCTGCCGAGGTCGTCGATGCGGTCGGACAGGTCGTAACGGGTGTCGCCCGCCAGCACGCTGAGCGTCTGCATGTACAGCACGACGGTCTTCTGGATGCTGACGAAGTCGTCGTAGACGGCACGCCGGCGCGCATCGTTTTCCTTGGCGATGCGGTCGGCGGCCGGCGACAGGTACGGTTGTTCGCGCTCGTACGTGTCGCGGTAGCGGCGCGACAGCTCGCCGTAGCCGCCCAGGCGGGCCGAGGCGTCGGCGAATTGCCGCACCTCGACCAGGCTCACCTGGCCGGTACTGGCACACCCGCCCAGCAACAGGCTGGCGGCGAGGACAAAAAGGGAGAGGCAGCGGCGCAGGTCCATGGGTCCTTTCTGGGCGGCAAAAGGCCGGCCGGAAAAGCCCCCATTCTTTCAAACCTGGGCGCTTCGTTATTGCCAATGATCAATTTAAACGGACGGACGCCAGCCCAGGCCCGCCACGGTGTCGCCCTGCGGGATGTATTCGCAGCCGACCCAGCCGTCGTAGCCGAGCTCGTCCAAGGTGCGGAACAGGAACGGGAAATTGATCTCGCCGGTGCCCGGTTCGTGCCGGCCGGGCACGTCGGCCAGCTGGATGTGGCGGATCAGCGGCAGGCGTTCGCGCAGCGTGTTGGCGAGGTCGCCCTCCATGCGCTGCATGTGATAAATGTCGTATTGCAGGAACAGATTGGGCACGGCCGCCTCCGCGATGATGGCGGCAGCCTGCGCGCTGCGGGTCAGGAAATAGCCGGGGATGTCGCGGTCGTTGATCGGTTCGATCAGCAGGGCGATGCCGTGCGGCGCCAGCGCGGCGGCGGCGAAGCGGAGGTTGTCGACGAAGGCCGCGTGCGCGCGTTCCGGCGCCACGTTCGGCGGCAGCTTGCCGGCCAGGCAATGCAGGCGCTTGACGCCCAGGTCGAGCGCGTATTCCAGCGCCAGTTCGACGGTGTCCTGGAACTCGCCGGCGCGGCGCGGATCGCAGGCCAGGCCCCGTTCGCCGGCCGCCCAGTCGCCGGCCGGAAAATTATGCAGCGCCAGTTCCAGCCGATGGCGCTGCAGGCGGCCCGCGATCTGTTCGGCGTCGAAGGCATACGGGAACAGGAACTCGACGCCGTCGAAGCCGGCCGCGCGCGCGGCGCCGAAACGTTCCAGGAAGCCGAGCTCGTTGAACATCAGGCTCAGGTTGGCGGCGAAGCGGGGCATGCGGGTTCCTTTGACGTGGGATAACCCACTATGTTACAGCGCCTATGCTAAACCGTCGTGGCGGGCGCGTCGCGCAGCGCACGCATCGGCGTGAACAGCCAGGCCAGCAGCGCCGCGCCCGCGAGGCACGCGCCGGCACCGCCGAACAGCGCCGGCAGCGCGACGCGGCCGGCGATCCACCCGGACAGCGCGGCGGCCAACGGCGCCAGGCCCATGAAGACGAACATGAACAGGCTCATCGTGCGGCCCAGCAGTTCGCGCGGCACGCGCTGCTGGATCCACGTGAACACCGCGACCTGCACGAAGCCGCCCAGCACGCCGATGACGACGTTGATCAGCATGCCCTGCCAGCTGGCGGTAATCAGGCCCAGCGGCACGAGCAGCAGGCCGACGATGCCGTCGATCAGCAACAAGGTCATGCCGAGATTGCCGGCGCGGCGGCGTCCGATGCTGCTTGCGGCCATGCCCAGCAGGGCGCCGGCGCCATGGGCACCCAGCAGCAGGCCGAGCGCGGACGCGCCGTGCAGGCGGCTGCTGGCCAGCAGCGGCAGCGCGACCTGCATCACGCCGCCGATCACGCAGGCGCACAGGCCCCAGTAGATGAAGCAGGTGCGCAGCAAGGTGTCGCGCCACACGGCCGCGAGGCCGTCCGCCACGGAGCGCAGCACCGGTTGCGGCGCCGGCGGCGTGAACGGCCGCGGTTCGACCTGCGCCAGGGTCCAGGCCGACACGGCGAAACTGAGGCAGTCGACGCCGAATGCCAGCGCGAGGCCGTGCATGTGGCGCGGGCCGCCGCTGCCGTCGCCGGCGAGCGCGAACAGCAGGCCCGCCAGCAGCGGCCCGGCCAGCATCGCCGCCTGGCGCAGCCCCATCATCATGCCGTTCGCCGCTTGCAGGTAGGGCGGCGCGACGGCATGCGGCAGCATCGAGGTGCCGGCCGGGATGCCGAACGCCGAGGCGAGCGACAGGCTCAGCGCCAGCGCGAGCACGGCCGGCAGGTGCGCATGGCCGCTGTAGACGAGGATGGCCAGCACGGCCAGCAGCGCGGTGTTGACGTGCTTGGTGAGCATCAGGACCCGCTTCGGCGCGTAACGGTCGACGAGCGCCCCGCCGAACAGGATCAATACGGCGCGCGGGAGACCCATCAGAGCGACGGACATGCCGAGCGCGACGGGATCGCCCGTCAGCTCGAGCACGAGCCAGGGCAGGGCGATCAGGGTGAACTGGTCGCCGAGGACGGAGATGGCGCCGCCGCTCATCAGCCAGACGAAGTTGCGGTCGCGCAGCAGCGGCCGGGATGGGTTGTTCATGCGAGCTCCTTGTCGTCGCAGGGGCGTGCGCGGGCCTGGCCTGCACGCCATCGTGGTTGCGGTTGGGGTTGCGAGCCGCAGCGCCGGTTCAGGCGTGGCGGCTCAGGACATCAGCGGCCGATGCCGGCGATCTGGGCGAGCAGGTCCGACGTCGCCTGGAGTTGTGCGCGCGCCGGGCCGCCGAGCATGGCGCGGCTGATATTGTCGACGACGGTCGTCGCGTTCGTCACCAGCTCGCCGCCCGTCGGCGTGATCAGCGCGTAGCCGACGCGGGCGTCGCGCGGGTCGCTCTGGCGCGTGACGAGGCCGATCTTTTCCAGCGGCAGCAGGGAACGCGTGACGCCGGAGGCCGTCAGGCCCAGCTTGTCGGCCAGGTCGACGCGGCGCAGGCGTCCGCCCGGCGCGCGCTGCAGGTGCAGCAGCAGCTGGTAGTCGGCGAAGCTGATGCCGTGGTGGCCGCCCAGGGCGCTGTCGAGGCGGCGCACGAGCGTCGCCCAGGCGCGCGAGAGGCGCAGGCAGAATTCGGTGGTGAGGTTGTCGGGGGTGTCAGGGATGTCGGTCGGGGTGGTGGTCGAGGTCATTGGGGGCTCCGGGTACTGGACTATTACTTGATTCGTCAAGTATAGGCGTGCTTTTAATGGTTTGCAAGTACTTGAGTTCGCAAATATCCCGGCCAGCCACAAAAAAGCCGGGAACAAGGTCCCGGCCTTCGAAGTGCGGGCGGACGCCGGCGTACCGGCGCCCGCGCGTCAGCGGTCGCCGCCGGAGCGGGGCGCCGCCGGACGCGGGCCGCGGCCACGGCCGCCGCCATTGCCGCCGCCACCACCGCCGCTGCGGTTGCCCGGCTGGCCGGCGCGCGCGCCGTTGTTGCCGCCGCCGTTGCCGGCATTGCGCTGGCCCGCGGCCGGCGCAGCCTGCGTGCGCGGCTTGGCACCGCCGGCAGCGCCTGCGCCGTTGCCGGCGCCGCGGTTGCCGCCCGGACGGCCGCGGCCCGGATGGCCCGGCGCGCCGCTGCGCAGCTGGATCGGCTGCGGCTTCGCGGTCGGGTCCGGCTCAAAGCCCGCGATCACCTGGCGCGGCAGGGTCTGCTTGATCAGCTTTTCGATGTCCTTGAGCATCTGGTGCTCGTCCACACAGACGAGCGACACGGCCTCGCCCGTGGCGCCGGCGCGGCCCGTGCGGCCGATGCGGTGCACGTAGTCTTCCGGCACGTTCGGCAGGTCGTAGTTGACCACGTGCGGCAGCTGGTCGATGTCGATGCCGCGCGCCGCGATGTCGGTGGCGACGAGCGCCGTCAGGCTGCCGTCCTTGAACTCGGCCAGCGCCTTGGTGCGCGCCGACTGGCTCTTGTTGCCGTGGATCGCCATCGCGCCGATGCCGTCCTTGCCGAGCTGTTCGACGAGCTTGTTCGCGCCGTGCTTGGTGCGGGTGAACACGAGCACCTGTTTCCAGCCGTGCGTCTTGATCAGGTGCGCCAGCATCGGGTGCTTCTTGTCGCGGTCGACCGGGTGGATCTTCTGGGCGATGACTTCGACGGTCGAGTTGCGCGGCGCCACTTCGATCATGGCCGGGTTGTCCAGCAGGCGGTCGGCCAGGCCCTTGATCTCGTCCGAGAACGTGGCCGAGAACAGCAGGTTCTGGCGCTTCGGCGGCAGCACGGCCAGCACTTTGCGGATGTCGTGGATGAAGCCCATGTCCAGCATGCGGTCGGCTTCGTCCAGGATCAGGATTTCGATCTTGTCGAGCTTGATCGTGCCCTGGCCCACGTGGTCGAGCAGGCGGCCCGGCGTGGCAACGAGGATGTCGACGCCATTGGCCAGCATCTTGATCTGCGGGTGGATGCCGACGCCGCCGAAGATCACGGCCGAGTTCAGGTTGGTGTGCCTGGCGTAGGTGCGGACGTTTTCCTCGACCTGGGCCGCGAGTTCGCGGGTCGGGGCCAGCACGAGGGCGCGGATCGGGCGCTTGGAAGATTTGTTCGTCAGTTGCGTGCCGGCCTTGTCGGTCGACAGGCGGTGCAGCACGGGCAGCGTGAAGCCGGCCGTCTTGCCGGTGCCGGTCTGGGCGCCGGCCAGCAGGTCGCCGCCGCCCAGCACGGCGGGAATCGCCTTGGCCTGGATCGGGGTCGGGGCGGTATAGCCAGCTTCAGTGACGGCGCGCACGATGGCGTCGGACAGACCGAGAGAATTGAATGACATAGTTATCTGGTAGGGATCGGCCCGTCGTTTCCACGCCTTTTTGCAGCGGAAACGCCAGTCCAGCCGATCGGATTACACAACAGGGCGGCCGGTACTGGTGCCGGCACGCCAAGACGTGAACGCAGACGCAACGTCAACGATCACGCGACATTATAGTTAAAAAATGTTTCGCTATGGAAATTTTAGCGCGGCCTGTGCCGATTTGGGACAGGGCCGGTGGAAGCGGGAGCGCGACACCTCGTGGGTGCCGGAGGCATGGTTGCAGGCGCCGACGATGCCCGCCTGCCGCGGGAAGGCCGCGCGGCCAGCAAGGCCCGCGGCATTCCCCGGACTTACACGAGACGTATTTTACGCGAAACGGCGGGTGGCCGCTCAGGCGAACGGTTTCAGCAGCGCGACCATGCCGGCGAAGACCTTCGGGCCGGCGGCGATGATGTCGCCCTTGTTCAGGTATTCGGATTCGCCGCTGAATTCGCCGACGATGCCGCCCGCCTCGGTCACGAGCAGCGAGCCGGCGGCGATGTCCCAGATCTTGAGGTGCTTTTCGAAGTAGCCGTCGACGCGGCCGGCGGCCACGTTGGCCAGTTCCAGCGCGGCCGAGCCGCTCGAGCGCAGGCCGTGGCAGCGCGGGGCGACCACTTCGTACATACGCAGGTATTCGGCGAGGTCGCGCGGCTCCGCGCCGTGGCCGGAGCCGATCAGCGCCTTGTTGATGCGGTCCGGATTGCGCACGCGGATGCGCTTGTCGTTCAGGTAGGCGCCGGCGCCCTTGGTGGCGGTGAACAGGTCGTTGCGGACCGGGTCGTAGATGACGGCCTGCGTGATCACGCCGCGCTGTTGCAGCGCGATGGAGATGCAGTAGTTGGGATAGCCGTGCAGGAAGTTGGTGGTGCCGTCGATCGGATCGATGATCCAGACGTATTCGCTCTCGTCGTTCAGGTTCGCGGTGGCGCCCGATTCCTCGCCGAGGATGGCGTGGTCGGGGTAGGCTTTCAGCAGCGTTTCGACGATCGCCTGTTCCGAAGCCTGGTCGACGTCGGTGACGAAGTTGTTGTGGCTCTTTTCGCTGACGGTGATGCGGTCGAGGTCGAAGGATGCGCGGTTGATGACGGTCGCGGCGCGGCGGGCGGCCTTGATGGCCGTATTGAGCATGGGGTGCATAAGCTATCCGTAAAAAATGCTGACGCCCACCGCGCGCGGGCGCCGTGAACGATCTGAACGAGAAATAATTAAAGAGCAAAGCGGTGCCGAAGCCGTTAAAATCGCGAACTTCTTGTCCGCATTTCAACGCTCGTCACCGCGCGATGGCGTTATTTTAAATGAACCCGACCGAAACTGTCTCTTCTCTTTTCAAACGTCTGCGCTTCGTGCTGGTGGAGACGAGTCGCGCCGGTAACGTCGGCTCGGTGGCGCGCGCCATGAAAACGATGGGCTTTTCCGACCTCGTGCTCGTGTCGCCGCGCTGCGCCGACCCGCTGCACGACCCGGAAAGCGTCGCCTTCGCCAGCGGCGCGATCGACGTGCTGGAAGGCGCGCGCATCGTGGACAGCATCGCCGACGCCCTCGACGGCTGCAATTTCGCGGCCGCCGTGTCGGCCCGGCTGCGCGAGTTCTCGCCGCCCGTGTGGAGCCCGCGCGCATTTTCCGCGCACGCGGCCGGCACGGCGGACCTGCGTCCGGTCCTGATCCTCGGCAACGAGCGCTTCGGCCTGCCGAACCAGATCGTCGAGCAGTGCAATGTGCTGATCAACATCCCGGCCAATCCGGACTATTCGTCGCTGAACCTGTCGCAGGCCGCGCAGGTGCTGGCCTATGAATGCCGGCTGGCCGCCCAGGGCGAAAACCGCACGCAGGAAGGCGTCGGCTTCCAGGGCGAGGCCGCGAGCGTGGCCCAGGTCGAGGGCATGTATGCGCACCTCGAAGAAGCGCTGGTGGCGATCGGCTTCCTGAACGCCACCAATCCGAAAAAGCTGATGCCGCGCCTGAAACGCCTGTTCGCGCGCGCCCAGCTGGAGACGGAAGAAGTCAACATCCTGCGCGGCATCGCCCGCCAGATGCTGAAAGCCGCACCGGCCAACGACGCCGAAGCCGGCCACGATTAATCCGCGAGTCGACAATTCGGGGTCGACAATTCGGGGTCGACAATTCGGGGTCAGAGCCCGGTTTTGGGCAATTGTGCGGCGGCTTTGGTCGGCGAGCCTTAGACGCCGCGCTCTAGTTTCATCCCGTCGCGGGGCGCGTCGTTTCGCTTACACTTTTACAAATACTGATAAAAGGGTAGGCATGGAGACAACCCGTAGGACCTTCCTGAAGGCCGGCCTGCTGTCGGCCGCATTGCTGGCCGCGGGCGGCGGCTGGTATCGCGTCACCCATCCGGCGCCGCCGCGCGGGTTCGTGCTCGACGGCGAGGCGCGCGCGGCGCTCGACGCGATCGTCCCCGCGATCCTGGCCGGCGCCTTGCCGGATGCGCCTGCCGACAAGGCCCGCGCCATCGCCGCGACGACCGAACGCGTGCACCAGACCATCCTCGGCCTGCCGCTCGCCGCCCAGCAGGAAGTGCAGGATTTGTTCGGCCTGCTCGCGCTGGCGCCGGCGCGGCGCCTGCTGACGGGCATCCCGCACGGCTGGGCCGAGGCGCGGGAGGTCGACGTCGCCGCCTTCCTGCAGGACTGGCGCGTGCATCGCCTCGCCCTGCTGCGCACGGCGTACGCGGCCCTGCACGACCTCGTGCTCGGCGGCTGGTACAGCGATCCCGCGCACTGGGATGCCATCGGCTATCCCGGACCGCTGAAGGAGCTGGCATGAGCGCCGAATCCGTGATTCCGGATCCGATCCACGCCGGCCTCGCGCGCGGCTGGAAGGTGATCGACGGCGCGCGCGAAGAGCGCGACCGCGACCTGTCCGCCGACGTGGTCATCGTCGGCAGCGGTGCCGGCGGCGGCGTGACGGCGGAGATCCTCGCGCTGTCGGGCCTCGCCGTCATCGTCGTGGAAGAGGGCGCGCTCAAGTCGTCGCGCGACTTCAGGATGCGCGAGGCCGACGCCTACCCGACCCTGTACCAGGAATCGGCCGCGCGCAAGACGCGCGACAAGGGCGTCAACATCCTGCAGGGCCGTACCGTCGGCGGCTCGACGACGGTGAACTGGACGTCGAGCTTCCGCACGCCGCCGTCGACGCTCGCGTTCTGGCAGCGGCAGTTCGGCCTCGCGACGTACGACGAGGCCGCGCTGGCGCCGTGGTTCGCGCTGATGGAGGCGCGGCTGCACGTGGCCGACTGGCCCGGCGCGCCGAACGAGAACAACGAGCTGCTGCGGCGCGGCGCCGCGAAACTCGGCATCGCGACGGGTCTCATCCGCCGCAACGTCAACGGCTGCTGGAACCTGGGCTACTGCGGCATGGGCTGTCCGACGAATGCGAAGCAGTCGATGCTCGTGACGACGATCCCGTCCGCGCTGGACCACGGCGCCACGCTCGTCACCCGCGCCCGCGCCCAGCGGCTCGTCGTCAAGGGCGACAAGGTCGACGGCCTCGAATGCACGCTGCTGGACGCGGCCGGGCTGCACGCCACGGGACGGACGTTGCGCGTGCGTGCCCGCCATTACGTGCTGGCCGGCGGCGCCATCAACACGCCGGCGCTGCTGCTGCGCTCGAACGCGCCGGACCCCAGCGGACAGCTGGGCAAGCGCACGTTCCTGCATCCGACGCTCGTCTCGGCCGCGCTGTTCCCGCAGCGCGTGGACGGCTATGCCGGCGCGCCGCAGACCGTCTATTCGGACCACTTCATGCACACGCAGGCCATCGACGGCCCGCTCGGCTTCAAGCTGGAGGCGCCGCCGCTGCACCCGGTGCTGCTGGCCACGACGATGCAGGGCTTCGGCCGCGAGCACGCCGGGATGATGCGCCAGTTCCCGTACCTGCAGGGCATGCTGGCGCTGCTGCGCGACGGCTTCCATCCCGAGTCGCAGGGCGGCAGCGTCGGCCTGCACGGCGACGGCGCCGCGGTGCTCGATTACCCGCTGAACGATCCAATCTGGGACGGCGCCCGGCGCGCGCTGCTGACGATGGCCGAGATCCAGTTCGCGGCCGGCGCCAGCGGCGTGCAGGTGGCGCACGAACGGGCGCCGCGCTACGCCAGCTGGAACGACGCGAAGGCCGGCATCGCCGCGCTGCCGTTCGAACGGCACCTGACGCGCGTCGTGTCGGCCCACGTGATGGGCGGCTGCGCGATGGCGGGCGCGGACCACGCCGGCGTGACGGGACCGGACGGCCGCTACCGGGGCCTCGCGAACGTCTCCGTGCACGACGGCTCGCTGTTCCCGACCTCGATCGGCGCCAATCCGCAACTGTCGATCTACGGCATCACCGCGCGCCTGGCCAGCGATCTCGCGCAAGCGCTGACGGGACGCCCGGCCGCGCGCCCGCAGGCGCAGGCGTGACGCGATGAAGCCATGAAGCCGGCCAGCGCCCGCACGCTGCTGCGCGTCGTGCTGCTCGTGCAGGCCGCCGCCGCGCTGCTGGTCGCGTGGGTGCTGCTGCGCCGCGGCGTGCCGGCGTGGGGTGCGCTGGCGGCCGGCGTCGGGGCCGTGGCGCTGGTGCGCCTCGTCATCAACATGAACAACTTCGTCATGGCGGGGTGGGCGGCGAGCGTCACGCCGCCCGAGCACCGGCTCGGGCCCGGTGCGCGCCTGCGCCTGCTGGCCGAGGAATTTTGCGCCAGCATGCTGGTGACGTCCTGGCACGTGCCGCGCGGCCGTGCGCGCATGACGATCCACCCGCACGGCGCCTACCCGCCCGTGCTGCTCGTGCACGGCTACGGCTGCAACAGCGGCTACTGGGCGCACCTGGCGCCGCTGCTGGACCGCGAGGGCATCAGCCACGCGGGCATCGACCTCGAACCGGTCGTGGGCAGCATCGACGATTACGCGCCGCTGATCGAGGCGCGCGTGCGCGAACTGTGCGCCGCGACCGGCGCCGCGCGCGTCGCCATCGTCGCGCACAGCATGGGCGGGCTGGCCGCGCGCGCGTGGATGCGACGGTATGAAACCGGCGGCAGCGCGCGCGTGGCGGCACTGATCACGCTCGGCACGCCGCACCACGGCACGGCGCTGGCGCGCTTCGGCCTTGGTGCGAACGCCGCCCAGATGCGCCGCGACAGCCCGTGGCTGCGCGCGCTGGCCGCTGGCGAGACCGGGGACGTGCGCGCGCGCATCGTGTCGCTGTACACGCACCACGACAACATCGTCGCCCCGCGGGAGTCGAGCGTGCTGGCGGGCGCGCGCAACGTGGCGTTCGGCGGCGTTGGCCACGTGGCGCTGGGCAGCAACCCGCGCGTGCTGGCCGAGGTGTTGCGCATACTGCGCGAACTGCGTCCCGCGGAGGCGTGAAGGACGGCGGCTGTGGCCGCGCCGTCCGGTCGATGATATCCTTGCGGGTGAGTCCACCCACATTTGTTTCCATGCAACAAAAAGCCCCGCGCCGAACCCGCGAACGCATCCTCGAGCTGTCGCTGCGGCTGTTCAATGAATTCGGCGAACCGAACATCACGACGACCGTGATCGCCGACGAGATGAACATCTCGCCGGGGAACCTGTATTACCACTTCCGCAACAAGGACGACATCGTGAATTCGATCTTCGTCCAGTTCGAGGCGGAGATCGAGCGCATGCTGACCGTACCGGCCGGCCGCCGCTCGAACATGGAAGACGTGTGGCTGTACCTGCACCTCATGTTCGAGCTGATCTGGAAATACCGGTTCTTCTATCGCGACCTGAACGACCTCCTGTCGCGCAACCGCAAGCTCGAACTGCACTTCAAGGCGATCCTCGCCCACAAGATCAAGGTCGCGCGCCAGTTGTGCGAAGACTTGCGCAGCGAAGGCTCGCTCGAGGCGGGCGACGCCCAGATCGGCGCGATGGCCACGAACATGGTCGTCGTCGCCACGTACTGGCTGTCGTACGAATACGTGCGCAATCCGCGCAAGTACAGCGAGCAGCAGGCCATCGCCGACGCGCTGGCGCGCGGCTGCTACCAGGTGCTGTCGATGCTCGGCCCCTACCTGCGCGGCGACACGCTCACGCTGTTCCAGCGCCTGTCCGACGATTTTCTCGCCAAGCTGCCGCCGGAACCCTGAGGACTCCATGAAATCCATTGCCGTCTACTGCGGCGCCTCGCTGGGCGCCGATCCCGTGTATGCCGACGCCGCGCGCGGCCTGGCGCGCGCGCTCGTCGAGCACAACATCGGCCTCGTCTACGGCGGCGGCAAGGTGGGCCTGATGGGCGTGATCGCGGACGAAGTGCTGCGCCTCGGCGGCGACGCGACCGGCGTGATCCCGAAGCACCTCGTCGAGCGCGAGGTTGGCCACGCCGGCCTCACGCGCCTGTTCGTCGTGAAGGACATGCACGAACGGAAAGCGATGATGTCCGACCTGGCCGAAGGCTTCATCGCCATGCCCGGCGGGATGGGCACGCTGGAAGAACTGTTCGAGATGGTCACCTGGGCCCAACTGGGGATCCACGCCAAGCCGATCGGCCTGCTCAACGTGGACGGCTTCTACGACGGACTGGCGTCCTTCGTCGGCCACCTCGTCGAGACGGGCTTCGTGCGTCCCGCGCACGCCGAACTCATGACGCTCGACGCCGATCCCGATGCGCTGATCCGGCGTTTGCGGCTGGCCGCGCCCGGCGCCCGGTAGCCGAGCTCCTTATCCTGCGACGGCTTCGGCATTCCCCAGGCGCCGTTGCTGGGCCTGCGCCTGCAGCATCTCCGTGATGCGCTCGGCCGCCACCGGTGGGCTGAACAGATAGCCCTGCATCTCGTCGCAATCGTTCGCGAGCAGGAAGTCGCGCTGCTCGACCGTCTCCACGCCCTCGGCGATCACGCGCAGGTGCAGGCGGTGGCCCAGCGAGATCACGGCCAGCGCAATGGCCTGGTCGTCCGAGCTGGAGGCCAGGTCGCGCACGAACGACTTGTCGATCTTGAGCGTCGAGATCGGGAACGATTTCAATGCGGACAGGCTCGAATAGCCGGTGCCGAAATCGTCGATCGACAGCGTCACGCCCATTTCCTTCAGTTCGCGCATGCGCTCCACGGCCTGGTTCAGGTCGCGCATCAGCAGGCTTTCCGTCACTTCCAGGTCGAGCGAGGAGGGCGGCAGGCCGCTGTCGCGCAGCGCGCCGGCGACGCGCTCGACGAGGCGCTTTTCCTCGAACTGGCGGGCCGACACGTTCACCGAGACCGTGAGCGCGTCGAGCCCGGCCGCGCGCCACAACTGGGCCTGGCGGCAGGCCGTGCGCACGACCCATTCGCCCAGGCCGACGATCAGCCCCGATTCCTCCGCGAGCCCGATGAAGCGCATCGGCGGCACCGTGCCGTGCTCCGGATGGCGCCAGCGGATCAGCGCCTCCACGCCGAACACGCGGCCCGTGCGCAGGTCCACTTTCGGCTGGTACAGCAGGTAAAAACGTCCCGCCGGGGACTCGACCGCCGGCGCGTCGGCGCCCGGCTTGTCCGGCGCGTCATCCGCCAGCGTGGCGTCCAGCGCCCCGCGCAGGCCTTCCAGCAGCACGAGCTTTTCCTCGACGCTGGCGTTCATCTCGCGCGTGTAGAACTGGAAGTTGTTGCTGCCCAGGTCCTTCGCGCGGTACATCGCGGCGTCGGCGTTCATCATGAGGGTCTTCGGGTCGTCGCCGTCGCGCGGGTAGACGACGACGCCCATGCTGCAGCTGACGCGCACGGACTGGTCGCCGATCTGCACCGGCTCCGTCACGGCTTGGCGGATCTTTTCCAGCACGGGCGTCAACGCCAGCGGGCTCTCGCCGGCGTCCGGCAGCAGGATCACGAATTCGTCGCCACCCAGGCGGCCGAGGGTGTCCGTGCGGCGCAGGCAGGCCTGCATGCGGCAGCCGACGACCTTCAGCAATTCGTCGCCGGCATTGTGGCCCAGGCCATCGTTGACGAGCTTGAAGCCGTCCAGGTCGACGAAGGCGAGGGCCAGGTGGCCGCCGTTGCGCTGGGCGTTGCGCACGGCCTGGTCGAGGCGGTCGCGGATCAGGCTGCGGTTCGGGAGCCCCGTCAGCTCGTCGTGGTGGGCCATGTGGCGGATGCGGTCCTCGGCCAGCTTGCGCTCCGTGATGTCGCGCACCATCGCGACGGCGCCGCCTTCGACGGGCACGATCTGGCGCTGCAGCCAGCGGCCGGCGGCCGGGCCGGCGCTGGCCTGCCATTCGGCCTCGATGACGCGCTGTTCGGCGACCACCTGGACGAGATGGTCGTACATGCCGTTGGTGCGGTAGTAGGGCAGCACGTCGCCCAGCAGCTGGCCGCGCAGGGCCTCGTTGGCGATGCCCGTGAACAGTTCGGCGCGGCTGTTGGAGCCCTCGACCAGGAAATCGACGATGCCGCCGTCCATGCCGGTCACGCTGCGCAGCACGAAGAAGGCGTCCGGACTGGCCTCCGACGCCGCCGCATAGGTTTGCTGGGCCTGGCGCTCGCGCCGGCGCGCCTTGGCCACCTGCCACGACCAGGCGCTGATCATCGCCACGACGGCCACCAGCAGCGAGCTCGCGGCCGTCGCGCCCACCAGGTAGGTGCCGTAGTGCTGCTCGTACTGCGCCATCTGTTCGCGCGCGGCCAGGCCGACGACGACCGTGAGCGGGAACCCGGCCAGGCGGCGCGCGCCGGCGTAGCGCTCCACGCCGTCGGGCGGCGTCGGTTGCGGCGCCACGGCTTCCTCCCCGATGCCGTCGAGCGCGATCGGCTGGCCCCACGAGACGTCGTCGCCGATGCGCACGGCGCGCGCCACGCCGTCGCTGCCCACGAGCGCCAGCAGGCCGAGTTCCCCGGCACGCGAGCGCTCGTACGAGCTGGTGAAATAGGCGGGATCGACTTCGACGATGGCCACGCCGGCGAAGCTGCCCTCGGCGTCGTCGATGCGGCGCGTGAAATGCAGGTGCGGTTCCCGGCGGACCGGATCGCCGGCGGTCTGGCTGACGAAGACCGCGCTGGCATCGTCGTTCGCGTGGATGGTGAAATAGGGGGCGCGCGACACGTCCTGCGCCGGCATCGGTGGATTGCTGTCGACGATGCGGCCGTCGCGGTCCGCGATGCTGACCTCGAACACGAGGCCGGGCGGCAGCAGGCCCTGGGCGCGCAGCGCCGGCAGGGCGCCACGCGGGCCGTTCAGTTCGACCGCATACTTGACGACCTTCAGCGTCTGGTCGATCGCATTCAGGTTGCGCGCGACCTGCGCCTCGTACGTGTCGAGCTGCTCGCGCGCGGAATCGTGCGCGGCGGCGACGGCCGCGAGACGTTCGGTCTCGATGAAATGGAACGTCGCGGCCCAGATGGCCACCAGCGGCAGCAGCGCGAACAGCGGCAGCGCGATATGCGTCTCGAGGGCGCGCGCGAGCCAGCGGGGACGCCGGCGCCGGCCAGGTGAAGCGGACGAGGGCTTCATCATTGCACCACGAGGACGGCGTGCACGCTGCCGTCGAGCGCGCCCCGTTCGATATAGCCGATGGCGCCCGGATCGTCCGCGACCTTGCGCCGCACGGCCGCGCTGTCCGGCAGTTCGGCGGGCGGCTGGCCGCGGCCCGTGAACACCATCTTCGACCAGTGCGCCTTCAGCAGGGCCGGCGTCTTGCTCGTCACGCGCGCATAGAATTCGTCGCGGATCGGCGCGCCGAGGCGCAGGTCGTACGGCACGGCCTCGGCGCCGTCGGGGAAGCGCACCGACTGGCCGAGGAAGATCGCGGCCACCTGGTCGGCGCGCAGCGTGGCGACGGGGTTGCGCGCGGAGACGATCACGACGAGGTCGGCCGCGCCGGCGCGAGCATCGGCAAGGCAGGCGAGCAGCAGGGCCGATCCCAGGAAGCGGGAATACTTGTGGGCCGCCATGCTAGTACACGAAGTCCAGGGCGACGCTGGCCACGTGGGTGGTGCGCCCGGAACGGAAGCGCGGCGTCGGGTTGATGAAGGTGCCGACGGAGTCGTCGTGCGGCGTGACGCGGTCGAGCTGCACCTTGAGCGCCATGTTCGTATGCAGGTCCCAGCGCAGGCCGGCCGCCACGGACGTCTGCTGCGGGATCCGGATCAGCAGGGCATTCAGCCCGGCGTTCAGCATGGCCGCCGTCGGCGCCAGCGCCGGGGGCAGGGCGGCCGTCGGCAGGCCCGCGTCCAGCGTCGGCCCGACGGCCCGCACGCGCGCCCACGTCGCGTACGGCGTCAGCGACTTCCAGCGCCAGCCGGCGCTGACATAGGCGTTGCGCGTCGCGCCGAGGAAGGAATGGCTGACCGTGCGGCCCGCCTCGGCCATCACGAACCAGCTGCCCGGGTCGTAGTTCACGCCGATATTGGCGAGCATCATGCGCTTGTGGTCCATCGCATAACGCCGGGTCAGGGCCCGGCCGGCCGGGCCGAACGCATTGAAGGCGTCGAACAGGTCGACGGCGATGTCGCTCGAGATCTCGGCGCTGACCATGTTGGCGCGCACGCTCAACGCGCCCCAGTCGCTCGTGTTCGAGATGCCGACGCCGCCGCGCCCGTACACGTGCAGGGGCGCGATCAGCGCCACGGCGCTGTGGCCGTAGAAGACCTGGGACGCGTTGCGCACGGGGCCGAGGTCCCAGCGCAGGGTGGCGTCGACGCCGTCGCTGCTGGTGACGGGCAGGACGTTGTAGCCTTCGACCGGCGGCCGCACCCACGGATACGCGTAGCCGACCTTGCGGTAGTCCGCCGTCAGGAACACGGGCAGTGCGATGCGGCCGGCGCGCAGGGCCAGTTCGGGCGTCACCTGGTACTTGATGTTGGCCCATTCGATGCGCGGCCGGTAGGTGTTGTCCAGCCCCTGTTCGCTCACGACCTGCAGCACGGCCGACCAGTGCCGCGCGAGCGTGGCGTCGAGCTGGATGCCGAGGCGGGTGTCGACGTCGGTGCTCCAGCGGCGCGTGAGACCGGTGCCGCTGGCCTTGAAGACGGACGACGTGTAGTCCGCATCGTGTTCGCTGGCATGCGCGACGCCCAGCGTGCCGAAGCCGGAGATGCGCCAGTCCGGGGTGCGCACCGGCTCGTCCTGCGCGCGGGCGGTGCCAAGGCAGGCGAGGCCGAACAGGGAAAGTAACAGGAACTGAACGAGGCGTTGTTGCTGCATTTGAGTCGACGGATGGGCCGGCTGGGAGCGCCAGGGTGCGGAACTCGACTGTAATCCTTGCTCAAAGGAAAGTCGACAGCTTTTGCCCGTCGGCCGCCCTTGTTCAAAATCTTGTTGCGCTACGGCAACGAGGGATTGCGTCAGATCCGGCCATTGGCTGCCGCGCCGCCGCGCTTTATAACTGCCGTGGCGCGCTCAGCTTGTGCGGCCCCTGTTCCAGCGTCATGCCGACCGTGCCGTCGGCCTGCTTGTCGAAGTGGAGCCGGATGTCGTGTTCCGCGTCCACGAACGTGTCCTGCGCCAGCGCCGTCAGCTTCATCGCCGGCTGTCCCACCGGCGTGGCGCGCAAGGTGCCGCCTTCGCGCGTGACCTCGATCACGAGTCCGGGCGCGAGCGGGTAACGGCCCAGGTACTGGTCCAGGACGGCGGGCGCCACCTGCACGGCCCGCAGTTCGGGCACCGTCGTGCTGCTGCGGTGGTGCGTCGTGCGGTTCAGTTCATCGTCGATCGTCAGGTCCGTGACGACACCTTTTGTGTCGCGCTGGAACTGTACAGTGATTAAGCTGTCACCGATCAGGAAGCCGTCCTTCCGGTACCCGCGCAGCGGCGCGCGCGGCATGCCCGTGCCCTGGATCGTCAGCCCGCCGTTCTCGTGGCGGACCGTGTGGGCCCGCTTGTCGTCGATCGGGTAGACGCCCACATAGCCGTCCAGTGTCGCCGCATCGGGCGCCGTCGCGGACGGCACCGGCAGCGGCTTGCCGGCCACGTCCATTGCGATCCCGTGGGTCAGCTTGGCAAGCGGCACGTGGATGCCGTCGGCGTCGCGGTTGGCCAGCATGGCGACATAGACATGCTCCTTCGGCAGCCAGACGGCGTCGGACGTGAAACCCGGGATATTCCCGCCGTGGAAGACTTCGTCGACGCCGTGCAGCCGGCCCACGAACCATCCATAGCCGTACGGATTGGGCGTGCCGTCGTTGAGCGTGTGGGCGCTCCAGGCCCGGCGCAGCGTGTCCGGCCGCAGCAGCTTGCCATCGGCGAGTGCCGCCTGCCAGCGCGCGAGGTCGTCCACGGTCGACACGAGCGCGCCGGCCGCGTACGGCCACGTCATGCTGATCGGGCCTGCCGGTTGCGCCCGGCCGTCGTAGCCGGTGACGGGCTGGAAGCGCGCGTCCTCGTAGCCGGTGTGCGTCATGCCGAGGGGCTTGAAGATGCGTTCCTCGAGAAAGCGGGCATACGGCAGGCCCGACGCCTTCTCGATGATCGCGCCCAGCAGGAAATAGCCGGAATTGTCGTAGCTGAACCGGCTGCCGGGGACGAATTCCAGCGCGTCGTCCTTGAAGAAGGCGATGCCTTGCGCGACGGTGACGTCGGTGCGCATCACGTCGCGGAACCCGCGCTTGCCCGTGTAGCTGGGGATGCCGGACGTGTGCGTCAGCAGATGTTCGATCGTGATCTTCGCGCCGTGCGTGGGATAGTCGGGCAGGAAGCGCGTGATGTCGTCCGACAGGGCCAGCTTGCCTTCATCCGCCAGCATCAGGATGGCGACGGCCGTGAACTGCTTCGTCATCGAGCCGATCCGCGCCGGGGCATCCGCCCGCAGCGCCGTGCCGGACGCCACGTCCGCGCGGCCATAGCCCTTGCGGAACACGGTCTTGCCGTCCTTCGTGACGATCACGGCGACCCCGGGGCCGGTGGCCGGGAAATACGGAGCGATCAGCGCGTCGATCCGCGCCGCGAGCGCCTGCTCTTCCGCCTGCGCGGCGGGTGCCGCGAGCGTGGGGGACAACGGTGCCAGGACGAGCGACACCACGGTAACGACATTCACGGCATATCGGCGCATGGATTCTCCTTGTGTGCGCCAGGATTATATGATGTCCGATAGGCAATATTTCGTTGCTGTCCGATGAAATAAATGACAACGCCGATACCGGGAGTGATATCCCGCCGTGGCGGGCCGGGTCACTCCCACAAGCGCGCGCCGCCCAGGTCCAGCTGGGTGAGGTAGAGCCGCAGGTCGAACTCGTACTGGTGGTAATCCGGCTCCATCCAGCAGCACAGTTTGTAGAACGCTTTGTCGTGGTCCTTTTCCTTGAGGTGGGCCAGTTCGTGCACGGCGATCATGCGCAGGAACGCGGGCGGCGCGTCGCGGAACACGGTGCCGATGCGGATCTCGTGCTTGGCCTTGAGGCGCCCGCCCTGCACGCGCGAGATTGCCGTGTGCAGGCCCAGTGCCTGCTGGACGATGCCGATCTTGCTGTCGTAGGCGACCTTCGCGACGGGCGCCGCGTTGCGCAGGTATTCATCTTTCAAATCCTGCACGTAGCCGTACAAGGCCTTGTCCGTGCGGACGTCGTGCGCGTCGGGGTAGCGCTGGCGCAGGTGATCGGCCAGGCGGTCGTCGGCGATCAGGCGCTCGACCTGGGACAGCACGTGCGCGGGATAGGCGCTCAGGTATTTCAGGCGGGAGGGAGAAGACATAAGGGCGGCACTGTAGCACGTCCATGTCTCGACGTCAGCGGATGACGGTGATGCAACGGGCGACCACGCCCGGCACGGCGGCGCGGTCGGCGCTTGCGCGCTTCGTGAAGAGGACCGGTCCAGGGCGCAGACCGATCCCGAACGTCATTGCTCCTTGCCGCCCTGGCGGTTGCCCGCTTTCGCGGCCGCCGCGGCGCGGTTGGCCGACTGCCGGCTTTCCCCGCCCTTGCGTCCGATATCGGCCATGTGGGCGCGGTTGCGGCTGACCACTTCCCCGCCTTTCTGGCCCGCGCGGCGCGCTTCCTCCGAATCGAATTCGTGCGCCGTGCCCTTCTGGTGGGCGGCCTGGCCACCCTTGCTGGCGATTTGCCGCTGCTGGTTCTGGTCCATCGCAGCGAAACCGCGCTTGGCCGGCTGGCTTTTCTGCTCGCTGCCGCCGGAGTCGGCAGCGCCCTTGTTGCCGCCATCCTTGCTTGTCGCCATATCGATCTCCTTGTGCCTGAACAATCAAAGCGAGCGTCAATGGATGCGCTCGTGAGTTTAGAGAGGCGGGAAATGAAATGGTTCCGGCGGCGTGCGGCTGGTTTCAGTGGATGTCGTCGGCGATCTTGAGCACCAGTTTTCCGAAGTTCTTCCCTTCGAACAGCATCGTCAACGCGGCGGGGAACTGGTCGAGCCCTTCGACCACGTGTTCGCGGCTCTTGATCGCGCCGTCGCGCAGCCAGGCGCCGAGGCGCTGCACGCCTTCCGGATAGCGCGGCGCATAGTCGAAGACCACCATGCCTTCCATGCGGGCCCGGTTCACGAGCAGCGCCAGGTAGTTGGCCGGCCCGCGTACGGGCGTCGTGTTGTTGTACTGCGAGATGGCGCCGCAGATCACGATGCGGGCCTTGAGGTTGATGCGCGCCAGGACGGCGTCGAGGATGTCGCCGCCCACGTTGTCGAAATAGACGTCCACACCCTGCGGACAATGTTCCTTGAGGCCAGCCGCGACGGGACCCGCCTTGTAGTCGATGCAGGCGTCGAAGCCCAGCTCGTCGACGACGTAGCGGCATTTATCGGGTCCGCCGGCGATGCCGACCACGCGGCACCCGAGCTGCTTCGCCACCTGGCCCACCGTCGCGCCGACGGCGCCCGCGGCCGCCGAGACGACGACCGTCTCCCCGGCTTTCGGCTGGCCGATGTCGGTGAGGCCGAAGTAGGCCGTCATGCCGGGCATGCCCAATACGTTCAGCCAGGCCGGCAGCGGGGCGAGCGCGGGATCGATCTTCATGGCCGCGGCCGCCTTGGCGTCGACGGGGCCCGTCCAGTACTGCTGCACGCCGAAGGTGCCGGCCAGGTGGTCGCCTACGGCGACGTGCGGCGAGCTGGACGCCTCGACGACGCCGACGCCGCCCGCGCGCATCACCTCGCCGATGGCGACCGGCCGGATATACGATTTACCCTCGTTCATCCAGCCGCGCATGGCCGGATCGAGCGACAGGTACAGCACGCGCACGCGCACCTCGCCGTCCTGCAGCGGAGCGAGCGGTTCCTCGGTCAATTGCCAGTCGCTGGCCTTCGGCAGGCCGACGGGGCGCGCGGCGAGGCGGAATTGCCGGTTCATTGGGGTCATGTGCGTCTCCTTTTGCCAACCGGGGTCAGAGCCCGGTTTTTGGCAATGTCTTTAAATCGGGCTCTGACCCCGGTTTGGGGAAATGGCGGATTGGCAATCCATGCGACAATGTGCCGGATCAGTCAACCTCAACCATTCTGAAGTATTTAGCAATGTATCCAGAATATATCCTGACCTTGTCCTGCCTGGATCACCGCGGCATCGTGCTGCGCGTGTCCGGTTTTTTGGCCGAACACGGCTGCAACATCATCGACTCGGCCCAGTTCGGCGATCCGGAATCGAAACTGTTCTTCATGCGCGTCCACTTCGCGCTGGAAGACGACGCGATGTCCGACGAACTGCTGCGCGCCGGCTTCGGCTCGCTGTGCGCCGACCTGGGTGCCGAGGGCGCGCTGCAGGACGCGAGGCGCAAACCGCGCGTGCTGATCATGGTGTCCAAGATCGGCCATTGCCTCAACGACCTGCTGTTCCGCTACCGCAGCGGCCTGCTGCCGGTGGAGATTCCGGCCATCGTGTCGAACCACATGGACTTCTACCAGCTCGCGGCCAGTTACAATATCCCCTTCCACCACTTGCCGCTCGAGGCGGGTGCCGGCGAATCGGCCAAGCTCGCCCAGGAGGCGCGCATCATCGACCTGCTCGACACCCACCGCATCGACCTGGTCGTGCTGGCGCGCTACATGCAGATCCTGTCGCCGGGACTGTGCGAAGCCTTGAAGGGCAGGGCGATCAATATCCACCATTCGTTCCTGCCCAGCTTCAAGGGCGCGCGTCCGTATGCGCAGGCGCACAAGCGCGGCGTCAAGCTGATCGGCGCGACGGCCCACTTCGTCACGGGCGACCTGGACGAAGGCCCGATCATCGAGCAGGACGTCGAGCGCGTCGACCACGCCATGAGCGTGGATCAGCTGACGGCGATCGGCCGCGACGTCGAGAGCGTCGTGCTGGCCCGCGCGGTCAAGTGGTTCGTGGAACACCGCATCCTGCTGAACGGCGACAAGACCGTCGTGTTCAGCTGACCACTTTAGATTGAAAGACTGGCTTCAATGGCCCTGAAAGCAACGATTTACAAGGCAGACCTGAGCATTGCGGACATGGACCGCAACTACTACCAGGAGCACGCGCTCACCATCGCGCGGCATCCTTCCGAAACCGACGAGCGGGTGATGATCCGCCTGCTAGCCTTCGCCCTGCACGCCGACCCTCAGCTTACCTACGGCAAGGACCTGTTCGACGTCGAGGAGCCCGCACTGTGGCTCAAGGACCTGACGGGCGCGATCGATCTCTGGATCGAGGTCGGCCAGCCCGACGAACGCCGCCTCATGAAGGCGGCCGGCCGCGCCGAACACGTGGTCGTGTACTGCTACAGCGCCACCAGCAACATCTGGTTCAAGGGCCTGGCCAGCAAGCTCGAACGTACGAAGAAAATTTCCATCATTAACATTCCGGCGGAAACCAGCGCCCAGCTCGAGCAGATGGCGCAGCGCTCGATGCAGCTGCAATGCACGATCCAGGACGGCCAGGTGTGGCTGACGGACGGGCAGCAGACCGTGCAGGTCGAGCGCGAGATCCTCATGGCCGAGCGCTGATCGGACAATTTGTCCGGGGCCGCGTGTGCGCCATGGCGTGCATACGCGGCTATAATCGGATCATGCCGATTCGTTCGATAAAACGCATGCGCTTCATCTGGCTGGCACTGTTCGCAGTGCTGCTGAACGCGCTCGCGCCTACGGTCTCGCATGCGCTGGCCGCGCGCCGGCCGGCGATCCCGATCGACGTCTGCAGCGTCGATGGCGGCGCGCCGTTCGCGGCCGCGGCCGCGCTGCTCATGCAGGACGAACATCGCGGCATGGGCCTGCTGGGCGACTGCGGCTATTGCCTCGCCCACGCGGGCAGCCACGGCATGCCGCCGCCCGCGCATCCGCCGCTGGCGCTCGTGCACGGCACGGCGCCCCGTCCTTTCCTGTTCCATCACGCGCCCCGTCCGCTGGCCGTCTGGCTGGCGGCCGTCCCGCGCGGTCCGCCATCCTTTGCCTGACCTTTGTCCCGGTGCCTGTGCGCCGCCATTCACTTTTAGTCAGGTAAAGTCATGTATAGCAAATTCCTCGTGCTGGCCGCGGCCAGCCTGTTTACGTCCGCCGCGTTCGCCCAGGTGACCGTCGGCGATCCGTGGATCCGCGCCACCGTGCCGGCCCAGAAGACGGCCGGCGCCTTCATGCAGCTGCGTTCCGCCACGGCCACGCGCCTCGTCGGCGTCCAGACCCCCGTCGCGGGCCGCGCCGAAGTCCACCAGATGGGCATGGAAGGCCAGACCATGCGCATGCAAAAGGTCGACGGCATCGACCTGCCGGCCGGCCAGACCGTCAACCTGGCATCCGGCGGCTACCATGTCATGCTGTTCGACCTGAAGCGCCAGCTCAAGGACGGCGAGCAGGTGCCGCTGACCCTGACCTTCGTCGGGGCCGATAAAAAGCGCGAGAACGTCACCGTGCAGGTGCCGGTCAAACCGCTTACCTACACCGCCGCGCACTGACGGGAGCACACGATGAAAGCATATTGGATCGCCGCCTTGTTCGCGGCGCCGCTGGCGCACGCCCATATCACCGTCGCGCCGGCCAGCGCGCCGGCGGGCGCCTACCAGACGCTCGTCTTCAAGGTCGGCCACGGCTGCGACGGCAGCGCCACCACCGGCATCACGGTGTCGTTGCCCGACGGCGTGACGGCGAAGCCCATGCCCAAGCCGGGCTGGACCATCAACCTCGTCGACGGCAAGCTCGCGGCGCCGCTGCGCATGCACGGGAAGACGATCACGAGCGCCGTGCGCGAGATCACCTGGCGCGGCGGCCCGCTGCCGGACGCGTACTACGATGAATTCACGCTGCAGGCCAGGCTGCCGGACGCGCCGGGCCGCTACGTGTTCAAGGTCGGCCAGCAGTGCGAGAAGGGCCGCGTGGACTGGGCCGACGATGCCGCATCGAAGACGCCCGCGCCCGTGCTGGAGGTGACGCCTGCCGGTATGAGCATGCCGATGCACCATCATTGAGGCACGCATGCGACATCGACATCATCGCCTTGCGCTCGCCGCATGGGCGTGCCTCGGCGCGTCCGCGCATGCCCACGCCGACGACACGCACCTGAACACCGTGATCGTGTCGGGCGGCCGCCCGACGTCGCTGCCCGCGCAGATCCCGACGACGATCGAAGGCATCACCGGTGCCCAGGTCGAGGAGCGGATCAACGCGTTCGACAGCGAGGACGCGCTGAAATACCTGCCCAGCCTGAACGTGCGCAAGCGCTACACGGGCGACTACGACCACGCCGTGCTCGCGAGCCGCGCGTCCGGCACGGGCAACAGCGCGCGCTCGCTCGTGTACGCGGACGGCATCCTGCTCTCGAACCTGCTCGGCAACGGCGCCTCGTACACGCCGCGCTGGGGCCTCGTCACGCCCGACGAGATCGAACGCGTCGACGTGCTCTACGGCCCGTTCGCGGCCGCGTATCCGGGCAACTCGGTCGGCGCCGTCGTCGACTTCCAGACCCGCATGCCGACGAAGCGCGAAGCCCACGTCAAGCTGTCCGGCTACTCGCAGGGTTTCAAACTGTACCGCACGGACGACCGCTACGACGGCTGGCAGGGCAGCGCGGCGCTGGGCGACCGCAGCGGCGCGTGGTCGTGGTGGATCGACGTGTCGCGCATGGACAGCGACGCGCAGCCGATCGCGTTCGCCAACAGGCTGCTGTCCAGCGGCATCCCGAACGGCGGCGGCATCCCGGTGACGGGCGCCGTCGCGGGCCGCAATCCGTCGGACAAGGACTGGTGGCTGCTCGGCGCGACGAGCCGGACGCGCACGGTGCAGGACCACGCGAAATTCAAGCTCGCCTGGGACATCACGCCGACGCTGCGCGCCAGCTACACGTTCGGCTGGTGGCGCAACGATGCCGCGCGCACGGCCGAATCGTACCTGCGCGACGCGGCCGGCAACCCCGTCGTCACGGCGCCCCGCGTGAACATCGACGGCCGCGCGTACGACATCAAGGCGTCCGACTTCGCGCCCAGCCGCGGCACGCTGGAGCATGCGCTGCACGGGCTGTCGCTCAAGAAGCACAGCCGCGCCACGTTCGACTGGGAGATCGCCGCCAGCGTCTACGACTATGCGCGCGATCTCGTGCGCACGCCGACGGTGCCGGTGCCGGATGCGGACACGAACGGCGCCGGCCAGGTCACGGACATGCACGGCAGCGGCTGGAACATGCTGGCATTGAAAGGCATCTGGCGGCCGGATGCCGGCGCGCTGTCCGGCCACACGGTCGAATTCGGGCTGCAGTCCGATCACGCCCGGCTGCGCACCCGCGTGTTCGGCAGCGGCACGGACTGGCTGCACGCGGGCGACGGCCGGCAGGTCTCCATCTTCAACGGGAACACCTGGCTGGAAAGCCTGTACGCGCAGGACAGCTGGCGCATCGCCGACGCCTGGCGCGCCACGCTGGGTGCGCGCTTCGAGCGGTGGCGCGCGTATGGCGGCGAGCTGTCGAACGCCGTGCTGGCGGCGCCGCTGCCGTTCCCGGACCGCAGCGAGACGGCATGGTCGCCCAAGGCCGCGCTGGCGTGGCGCGCGAGCCCGGACTGGACATTGAAGGCATCGACGGGCCGCGCGGTACGCGATCCGACGGCGGCCGAGCTGTTTCAAGGGACTATCGTCGACAATGCGATCGTCAACGGCAATCCGCACCTGAAGGCGGAAAAGTCGTGGACGAGCGAGCTGTCGGCCGAGACGCTCGGCGACAAAGGCTCGCTGCGCGTGACGCTGTTCCGCGAGACGACGCGCGACGCGCTGTATTCGCAGCCGCTGCTGGTGAGCGGCGGGACGACCGTGAACACGGTGCAGAACGTGGGCCGCATCCGCACCGACGGCCTCGAAGTGGCGGCGCAGGCGGACGATGTCGGCGTGCAGGGATTCGGGCTGTCGTCCAGCCTGACGTTTGCCGACTCCATCATCACGGAGAACGCGGGCTTTCCGGCAAGCGTGGGCAAGTGGCAGCCGCGCGTGCCGCGCTGGCGCGCGACGATGCTGGCGACGTGGAAGGCGAACGACAAGTGGACGGCCACCCTCGGCGCCCGCTACAGCGGCCGCCAGTACTCGACGCTGGACAACAGCGACCCGAACGGCAATGCGTACATGGGGACGTCGGACTATCTCGTGATCGATACGCGGCTGCGCTATCGCTTCGACCGCCAGTGGAGCGCGGCGGTCGGGGTGGACAACCTCAACGACCGCAAGTACTGGGCGTTTCACCCGTACACGCAGCGGACCGTGGTGGCCGAGGTGCGTTGGGATCTGTAGCGTGGACGGCGCGGTCCGTGCGGCCGTTCAGCCGCAGCGGCAGGGTGGGCACCCTGCGCCCACCCTACGATCAGCGCGGCGCCGCGCCCAGCCGGCGCACATTGCCCGATCCGACCACGGACCGGGTCACGTGCGGATCGCCGTAGTAACTGACGTCCCCGGAGCCGGCCACCGTCAGGCCCAGGCTCTCCTTCACCCACAAGGTCACGTTGCCGGAGCCCGCCACGGTGACGCTGGCGTTGTCGGCGCGCACATGGGCCAGGTCGACGGTGCCGGAGCCGCCGATCGAGATCGACGTGCTGCGCGCCGTGCCGCCGGCCACCTTGAGGTCGCCGCTCCCGCCGAGGGCGACGTTGACGGTATCGCCCTCGACGCGGCCGACCTTGATGGCGCCCGAGCCGCCCACGTCGAACTTGACGCGGCCGCCGTGCACGACGTCGGCATCGATATTGCCCGAGCCGCCCAGCACGAGGCGGTCGACGCTGCGCGCCTGCACGACGATTTTCAGGTTGCGGGTGCGCAGGTTCGCGTTGTGTTTTGCCCGGATCTTCAGCGTGCCGTCCTCGACGACGGTCTCGATCAGCGGCAGCAGGTTGTCGTCCGTGTCGATGGTGAGACCTTCGCGGCCGCTGCCGCTCTTGATCTCGACATTGCCGGGCAGGGACATCGCGACCCCGTCGAAATGGGCGACGTCGCGCGCCTGGTGCTGGATCTTGCCGCTGCCTTGCACCTGTTCGCTCTTGCCCCAGCTCCAGTCGCCAGCGACGGCCTGCGGCGCGACGGCGATGCAGGCGAGGGCGCAGGCGGCGATGACGAGGCGGCGGGTTTTATTGTCGATCATGATGTTCTCCTGAGTACGTGGATGTTCTCGATGGGTACATCGTAGGCGCGAGGCGGGCGTCACGATACCGGTTTGCGACAGGCCGCACGAAAACCGGACCGGACTGCATGCTCGCGGGGTGAACTGCATATGTTCCGGCGGCGTTCGTCAGATCGTCATCCCGCCGTCAGCGAGGCATCAGCGCGTCGTCGGCACGTTATTAGCACGTCGTTCCCGCGCAGGCGGGAACCCAATTTCGCCGGAGATGGCCGCAAAACTTGGGTCCCCGCCTGCGCGGGGACGACGGGATAGGGCACATCGGGCCAGGACTTATTTTGGCAACGCGGAGGGCGCCCCCGTCACCGCGAGCGCCGCCTTGACGGTCTGCGCGTGGCCCGGCTGGCCGCCGCCCAGGTAGATCGTGTACGTACCCGGCATCACCTTGCGCGCGCCGGCCGCGTCGACCTGCGACAGCGCGCGCGCATCGAGGACCAGCGCGACCCGGGTGCGCTCGCCCGCCTTCAGGTGCACGCGGCGGAACGCCGCGAGCGTCGGATTGGCGGCGTCGCCCGGTTTGGCCACGTACAGCTGGACGACCTCGTCGCCGTCACGCTTGCCCGTGTTGGCCACCTCGACGTCCACGTCGACGGGCGCGCCGGCCGCGATGGTCGGCGCCGACAGCGCCGGCGTACCGTAGCGGAACGTCGTGTACGACAGGCCGTGGCCGAACGGGTACAGCACCTGGCCCTTGAAATAGCGGTAGGTGCGCCCAATCATGCGGTAGTCGCCGAACGCGGGCAGGTCGTCCACGCCGCGGTAGAACGTGACGGGCAGGCGCCCGGCCGGGCTGTAGTCGCCGGCGATCAGGCCGGCCACGGCGTGGCCGCCTTCGCCGCCCGGATACCAGGCCTGGATAATCGCGGGCACGTGCTTGTCGGCCCAGTTGACGGCCAGCGCGCTGCCGCTCATCAGCACGAGCACGGTCGGCTTGCCGGCCGCGACGACCTGTTCCAGCAGGCGTTCCTGCGGCGCGGGCAGGTCCAGGCTGGTGCGGTCGCCGCCCATGAAACCGGGCACCTGCAGCTTGAGTTCCTCGCCCTCCAGGTTGGCCGACAGGCCCGCGACGTACACGACCAGGTCCGCGCGGCGGGCCAGGGCGACGGCCTCCTTGCCGCCGTCGACCGGCGTGCTCCACACGAGTTTCTGGTCGCCGCGCGCGCCGCGCTGCACGGCCTCGATCCTGACCGGATACGTGCGTCCCGCCTGCAGCGTCGCCTTGCCGGCCGCGATCGACGGCGAGTCCACGACGTCCCACGCATCCACGACGAGCTTGCCGTCGACCCAGATGCGGTAGCCGGCATTGCTCAGGAAGCGCAGGCCGTAGTCGCCGGTGCGCGGCGCCTTCAGGTAGCCGGTCCAGCGCGTGGACGCATTGCGGCCGCCGTCCTGCCACGCGGCGCGGGCATTGGTTTCCGTGGCGCCGTGCGCGGTGCCCGCCAGGTCCGGACCGGCGAAGTGTTCGGCGGCGAGGCCGGGCGTGCGGCACGCGGCATCGACACACAGGCTGGCGTCCGGCACCGGCGGCTCGGCCGGGCCGACGAGGCCCGTGCCCGGCGCGTACAGGATCGTCGCATCCGGGAAGCGGGCGCGGATGCCCGCGAGCACGGTCACGGGGTGGGACGGCTGGCCGTTGTAATTGCCGACCAGCGCATCCTCGCTGTCCGCGTTCGGGCCGATGACGGCGATGGTCCGCGGCGCCTTCTTGAGCGGCAGCAGGCCGTCGTTCTTCAGCAGCACCATCGCCTCTTGCGCCGTCTTGAGGGCGACGGCGCGGTGGGCCGGCGTGTCGTTGTCGTCGGGCCGGATGCCCGCGTAGGCCTTGGGCGGATTCGGGTCGAGCAGGCCGAGGCGGATGCGCCCCGCGAACAGGCGCACGAGGGCGCGGTCGATGACGGCCTCCTTCAGCTCGCCGTGGCGCACGGCGTTCGCGATGGGGCCGGCCTCGGTCGTCATCTTGTTGCGGTAGTCGCCGCAGATCAGGTCCATGCCGGCCGTGAACGCGGCGGTCACCGCCTGTTCTGGCGTCCTGGTGTAATGGAGGCTGTCGGCGCGGTAGATATTCGCGGCGGCGCCGCAGTCCGACACGACGAAGCCGCTGAACCCCCAGGCGCGGCGCAGGCGCGCATCGAGCAGGTCGTCGCTGGCGCACGCGGGGACGCCGTTGACGGCGTTGTAGGCGCACATGACGGATGCCACTTTGCCTTCCGTGACGGTGGCGCGGAATGCGGGCAGGTACGTGTCTTCGAGGTCGTGCGGGGACGGGTGGACGTCTTCGCGGTGGCGGTTCGATTCCGGTCCGCTGTGCACGGCGAAGTGCTTGGCGGTGGCGATCGTCTTGAACGAGGCAGGATCGTCACCCTGCAGGCCGCGGATGAAGTTCACGGCGATGCGCGACGTGAGGTACGGGTCCTCGCCATACGTCTCCTGGCCACGGCCCCAGCGCGGATCGCGGAAGATGTTGATGTTGGGCGACCACACGGTGAGACCGCGATACCAGTCCGTGCCGCCGTCCGGGGATCGCGTCGCCATGTACTTGGCGCGGAATTCCGTTGCGATGACGTCGCCCACGTCGTGCATCAGCGTCTCGTCCCACGTGGCCGCCATGCCGACGGCCTGCGGGAACACGGTCGCGTACCCGGCCCGCGCGACGCCGTGCAGGCCCTCGTTCCACCAGTTGTAGCGCGGGATCTTCAGGCGCGGGATCGCCGGCGTGTCGTTGCCGAGCTGGGCGGCTTTTTCCTCCAGCGTCATGCGCGCGACGAGGTCGGCGGCGCGCGCCTCGGGCGTCTGCTGGGCCAGCGCCGGTGCCGCCGCGCACAGGGCGGCCAGCGCGAGCGGGGCGAGCGTGAAGGGGATGCGGCGTGGTTCGTGGTTCATCGTAGTCTCCTGTTATTGGTTTCTGGCGATGCTAACACGAAAATGTCATGCGCTAACAATGAGCGAAAACACAACGCGATGTGGCGGCGACGGCACGTCCGGGGCTTGGTCTTGGAAAAAATATCTTTCCAGTTGGAATTTTGACAGCATGCTGGTTTTATAATCAACGCATCGCTCATCCGAGCCCGTTTGGTACATCGAAGAATGATGGAACACCACCAGTCGTCGCAGATCCCCACCCTGTCGTATATCGAAAACGAAGACCACCCGGTGTTCGGGACCCTGGTCGAGCAGATCCTGCACCTGCTGAATTCGAAGCTGGTGTTTTCCGACATCATCATCCACCAGAACAGTCCGCTGATGCTGCGCCAGCCGAAGGGCCTCGTGGCCGTGACGGATTCGCCCATCACGAAGGAAGAGCTGGAAGAATTCTTCGACGTCATCGAGCCGAACTGGGCCGAGCGCATCGTCGACCGCGCGTTCGACCGCTCGATCGACCTGCACACCGCGCGCATCCGCGCCAACTGCTTCAGCTTCCAGGGCAAGAAGCGCCTCGGCTGCGTGATCCGCCGCTTCCCGAAGGAACCGCTGGCGCTGGACACCCTCGGCCTGCACGCGGACGAGCGCGAATTCGCGCGCCTGACGAGCGGCCTGGTCCTGATCATCGGCGACACGTGCCAGGGCAAGTCGACCACCATCGCTTCCATCCTCGACGAGATCAACCGGCAGCGCTCGGGCCACATCATCACCATCGAAGACCCGGTCGAGACCCTGATCCCGCAGCGCAAATGCATCATCACGCAGCGCGAGGTGGGCGTCGACGGCGACGTCGAAAGCTATTACCTGGGCGCGCTGGACGCGCTGCGCGAGCGGCCGGACGTGATCGTCATCGGCGAAATCCGCGACGCCCAGACGGCCCAGGAAGCGCTGGCGCTGGCCGAGTCGGGCCCGCTCGTGCTGGCGACCCTCCATGCGCGCTCGACGGAACTCGGGCTGCAGAAGATGCTGCGCCTGCTGGGCAATTCGGAAGCGCAGGGCCAGGCCCTCGCACACGCGCTGCGCGGCGTGCTGTGCCAGGCGCTGCTGCCGTCGAAGCAGGGCAACCGTTATCACCTCGCCACGGAGTGCCTGACGCTCAGCCCGGCCGTCGGCGCGATGATCGAGGAGGGCGACCTGGGCGCCATCCGCGCGCACATGAACGCGGGCCGCGGGCCCGGCTGCCACACGATGAACAGCGTGCTGGAAGCGCTGCTGGCGGCGCACAAGGTCGGCGTCGACGACGCGCGCGCCGCGACGACGGACCGGATCGGCTTCGCCGAGATGGTCTGACCGCGATCGGGTAGTGCTGCTATCCGATCGTGTTCATCTCGCTTTCATCCTCGGTGTAGCGCACGGGCGCCAGGTTGTGCCTGGCGATGAGTTCCGGCACGGTCGCCGGGGCGCCCCGTTCGATGCGTTCGTATTCCAGGACGTGATCGAGCATCTCCGCCTCGCTGCAGCGGCCGGGCGTCGCGAATTCCAGCGGTTCCTCGTTATTGCGGTACCAGACTCGATAAATCGGCATGCCAGTCTCCTGATGGTGGATGTCCGCAGTATGCCAGATCGGCCGAGCGCGCCGGCGCCGCGCGGCGCCTGTCGGTGCGTCAGGATCATGCGATCAGCCAGCCCGGGTTGACCGGTACCGGGATCGTGATCGGACGCCCGGCCTGGCCGTCGATTCCAGAAAAATGAATTTTGTCGCAATGTGCGAGCGTTCCCGGATTTCCCCTCAATAGAATCAGTCCATTTGAAGAGCTGATGGCATGACGCCCGACGAATTTCTCGTTCACTTTATCGAGATCCGATATATCGAGATCCGACATGGATAGGGGCGGTCGGTCGACGAACGCTGGTCAAGGTGAGCCTGAGGTTTTTCACGTCCAATCGAGATGCCGGTAGCGCGACAAACGGAACCATTCCGCATTAATGTCCTGAATCGGGTCCGGCCGGCCCACGATGGACGACAGGCCATGCATAAGTTCCCCGGCGCCTTCAATTAATGGAATTTGCGGGAGATTCTCTCGACGTTGATCCCAAAGGAACGGATAAACATTGAATCCGCCTTTACCGTCAATTTACTGACTTCCGCGTTGTTTTCTTTGGCGAGGCCAATAATCCAGTTCGCGACCTCTTTGCGGACATTGTCATCAAGCTTGTCGCCGTCACGGACAAAAAACGTCAAAGCGGGACGCGGCGGGCACGTGGTCCATTTTTTTTCCTTTTTGTCAAACCGTTTTGCGGCACCGCAACCGGAGTGAAACATTGCGACGGCCCGAACAGTAGAGCGGTCCGCATCGGTAACTACCAGCGCCTTTTCGGAAATTGACACCGGGTCGGCGCCGGCGAATAATCGCCTGCCACTCGGCAGAGCGACTTCCGGTTCTGGACGCCCCTTGAACGCAAACTCGAATTGGGAGTCGATCAGGTTGCGGTTGTTCTCCTCGCGTGGAATCGATATGTAAAGCCCTTCTTCGCTTCCAAATAGAATCTGGGCAGCGGAGGCCAGCCTGTCACGGGTGCCATCGGTCGTCCAGTCGAGTGACGTCGCGGAGGCCGACGGGGTTTGCGTGGGAGGGGATGTCTGAGCCGATGCGGATATGACCAATGAAACCAATCCGGCCGCGAAAGCTTTTTTAAGATTTTTCGAACTGATCATGGTTGTTCTTTCCTGGTTGCATTTGGTCGAGCCGGCATTTGAAGGAAGTTGATTTGCAGTCATTGCGTTTCCAGGATGTTCGCAAGATCTTGTTGCCGTGAGTCGGTCTGGTCGGGGCCGTACCAGTTTCTCGGATTATCTACGGCCGCGGCCCAGTTTCCAGTGGCCATCTGCTGCCAGAAGTTAGGCCAGCTCGGGCGATTCGAGTGCACATACCGTGTTTTTATCGGCATCGGCGTTGTCCGCAACGTGATCTGAATTGTCCGCAGGAAGAAACCAGATCAGTTCTCCGGACGCGTTGATTTTATGATTGGGAATGGCGCCATGAAAAATAGAGTGGTGGAGGTGATTGAGTGAGTTTTTAACGAGACAGGCACAGACTGGACATTATTTATGCAAAACGCCCGACTTGCATGTCGATGCGGTCCGGAGTGGAAGGCGTCGCCGTGCCCGCCGGCAGGCATGCTCGCTGGTCAATACAGCGGCACCTCCCGCCACCGGTTGACCTCCGGCGCCGTCACCACCGGCGCCGCATTGCCCCAGCTGTTCCTGACGTACGTCACGACGGCAGCCACCTCGGCATCGTCCAGCTGCGGACTGTACGGCGGCATGCCGAACGGCCGCGGATTGCCGCGCGTGGCCGGCGGAAAGCCGCCGTTCAGCACGATGCGGATGGCGTTGACGGGGTCGCGCATCGTCAGCGCGCCATTGCCCGCCAGCGGCGGATACGCGGGGTGGCCGGCCACGCTGGTGCCGCGCCCGTCGGTGCCGTGGCAATCGGCGCAGTGATGCGCGTACAGTTGGCGGCCCGCCTTCATCACGTCCTCGGGCGGCGGCACGGCAGGCTGGCGCGGCGCAGGTTCGGGCGGCAAGGATTTCAGGTAGACGGCCATCGCGCCCGCATCCGCCTCCGTCAGGTATTGAAGGCTTTGTCCAACCACCTCCGCCATCGGGCCGAAGACGGCGCCGCGCGGTGCGACGCCCGTGCGCAGCAGCTGCACGATATGCGCTTGTTCCCAGTTGCCGAGGCCGGCTTCGTTGTCCGCGTCCAGCGCGGGCGCGTACCAGCCGCTGGTCGCGATCCGGCCGCCGGACAGCCGCGTGCCCGTCGCGCCCAGGCCGTTGCGCGGGCTGTGGCAGGCGGCGCAATGGCCCAGGCCTTCGACGAGATAGGCGCCGCGGTTCCACGCGGCGCTTCGTGCCGGCTGCGGCGCGTACACGCCCGGCTTGAAGTACAGCAGGCGCCAGCCGGCCAGCACGATCTGCCGGTCGTAAGGGAAGCGCAACGCGTGCGGGCGATTCGCCAGGCGCACCGGCGCGAGGCTGCGCAGGTAGGCGTACAGCGCGTCGGCGTCGTCGCGCGTGACCTTTGTCGTGTTCGTGTACGGGAACGCGGGATACAGCAGGCGGCCGTCCGGCGCCGTGCCGTTGTGCAGCGCATGCCAGAAGTCGTCCGCCGTCCAGGCGCCGATGCCCGTCGTCGCGTCCGGCGTGATGTTCGGCGCGTAGAGCGTGCCGAACGGCGTCGCGAGCGCGCGGCCGCCCGCGTACGGCCTGCCGTCGCGCGCCGTGTGGCAGGCCAGGCAGTCGCCGGCGCGGGCGAGATAGGCGCCCCGGGCGATGTTGGCCGGCGTCGCCGCCCACGCCTCCTGCGACCGCGCCGGGATGAATTCGGCGCGCGGCCACGCGAGCACGACCAGGCTGAGCCCCAGCACGACCGACAAACCGGCAGCCCGGAGGACGATGCGTCTCATGGCCGCTCCGGTTCGCTGCCGCAGGCGAGCGGCATCGGGTGGGCGACGTCCGGGGCCGGGGCCGCGTCGTCCGGCAGCGGTTCGCTCGCGAGCCAGCCCGAGACGGCGGCCACGTCCGCCAGCGACAGCCGGCCGGCGATCGTCGCCATGCAGTCGGGGGCGTTGGCATGCCGGGTGCCGTTGCGCCAGGCGCCGAACTGGGCGTTGATGTAGTCGCGCGGCAGGCCCAGCAGGCCCGGGATCGCGGGCAGGGCGCCCGTCAGGCGCTGGCCGTGGCAGGCGACGCAGGCCGGTACCTTCGACACCGCGTCGCCGCGCGTGACGAGTTCGCGTCCGCGTTCCAGCTGGTCCGCCGGCAGGCTCGTGCGCGCCAGCACGGGCGCGGGCAGGTGCTGGGTCGAAAAATACGCGGCGATCTCGCGCAGGTAATCGTCGGACAAAGGCGCGACCATATACGTCATCAGCGGAAACTGGCGGCGGCCGGCGCGGAAGTTCTGCAGCTGGTTGTACAGGTAGCCGGCCGGCTTGCCGGCGATGCGGGGGTAGTAGCGCGGTCCCGCCGTCGGCGGCGGTGCGGACGGGCTGCCGTGGCACGACGTGCAGGCGGCGACGCGCTGGGCCAGGGTGTCCGGCACGCCGCGCTCCGGCTGGGCCGGCGCCGGCGCCGCGTGCAGGATGGCGGCGAGGAGCACGGCGGAGCGGAGAACCGGGACGGACATGGCATTCCTGTGGTTGACGACTTTACAAGGCGCATGATACCGCGTCGTCTTGAAGGTCACGCAATCTTTCGAAAACACTAACTTAGCGCATACGTCACGCGTGGGCACGTTTCATTTGAGGCCCCGGCCTCAAATGCCCACCCTACAATCGGTGTAAGTGGAAAGCGATAACGCGGCCACTGCTCGAACGATTCCCGTAGGGTGGGCACCTGTGCCCACGCGGAACGCCAGCACATCGGATACGTCACGCGTGGTCACGGCGTGCCACCCTACCAACGGCGGAGGTAGGCCAGCAGGGCGGCCAGGTCGCGGTCGTCGTGGATGCCCCAGAAGCGCATCTTCGTGCCGGGTACCGTCTTGTCCGGATCGCGCAGGAAGGCGGACAGGGTGCGCTCGTCCCAGACGATGCCGGATGCCTTCATGGCGTCGGAATACGCGAAGTCGGCCGTCGTGCCCGCGCGCCGGCCGAACAGGCCGTTCAATTGCGGGCCGAAGCCGCCGCGCGCGTTCGGGCCGATCTGGTGGCAGGACGCGCAGGTCTTGAAGACGGCCGCGCCGTCGACGGGACCGTCATGGCGCGAGCAGCCCGCCAGCGCGAGCAGCATGCCCATGCATGCGACTGCGGCACGCATCTTATGAAGTACGCGGCTTCGGCTGCGCTGCCCGCACCGGGCCGCCGGCGAGCGGTGTCAAAGGCAGCGGGGGCGGCGGATTCGCGCGCCAGTGGCGGTAGATGCGCAGGGCCACGTGGGCGTCGTCCGCCGCGTACAGGATCTGCTTGTCGGACAGGCGCGGCAGCGCCCAGTTGGTCGTCGTGATCTTGCGCGACTTTTGCAGGCGCTGGCCGAAGAAGCGCGCGACAGCCGTCTTGGCGCCCAGCGCGTTGCGTTCGCCGCGGCGCAGGGCGGTGGAGAGATCGAGTACGTTGCGCGTCTCGATCCCCAGTTTGGCGCGCAGGCGGCGCAGGTCGTCGCCGAGGCCGAAGCCGACCTTCAGGATCGCGGGCGATTCCAGCACGGCGCGCAGGACGTCGATGCCGGGGACGGCCGCCGGGGCGGCACCCTCCGGCGCGGCGCCGTCCGCATGATCGGGCGCGCGGGCGGCGGGCCGGGGCATGCCGATCTGGAACAGGTAGGCATGCGCGTCCGTTGCCAGCTGCACGAGGTGCGGCCCGGTCGATTGCTCGCCCTTCTGGAACGTGGGTTTCGACTCCGTGTCGAAGCCGATCGCGTCGGACGCCAGCAGCGCGGCCAGCGCGCCGTCCGCGTCCTGGCGGCTACGGACGAGGCGCACATCGGCCAGCGCGATGCCCTGGTAAGGGGGGAGGTCGTCCTCGGCCTCGCTCATCCGGGGCCGCTCAGCGCTTGGCGAACTTGGATGCCAGCTGCTGCAGCTTTTCCTGGCGCTTGCGGTCGGATTCCGCCGCCGCGGCCGCATCGCGCTCGGCCTTCTTGCGCTCGGCTTCCTTCTTGAAGCGTTCCTGCAGGAGTTCCTTGGCGTGCTGGCGGTGGGTGTCCGTCACTTCGGCGCCCGGATTGCCGTCCAGGTCGTAGCGCAGGGTGGCCTTTTCCATCGCGCGCAGATAGCGCATCGAGCCCGTGTGGATGCCCAGCGCGGCGCGCATGGTCTTGCGGTTCAGGCCGGGCAGGCGGGCCAGCACCTGCTTGTCGATGCCGATCGCCAGCGGCAGGCAGTCGCGGAAGGCCTTGAACTGCTGTTGCAGCTGCTTCAGCAGGGCGCGCGGCGACTGGACTTCAGCGCCGGCGGTCGACGCGGCGGCGGCCGGGGTTGCGGCTGCGCTCGCATCGTGCGCGTCGGCTTCCGGGACCGGAGCCTGCGGCGCACCGTCGGCAGGATGCGCGTCGGGAACGGCGTGGGTGGCGTTTTCGGTGGCCTCGGGGAGCTCGGCGACAGGACTCATCGTATTCATTGACTTCATGGTAAGAACGGGAAGCGGAAGGATAGCATGGCCGCGCCCCGCGCGTGCGCCGCTCAGCCGTGTAACGGATCGTTTTGTTGACCAAATGACTGTTATTTCCTGCATGTGCAGCGGCGCGCGGCCGAGAAATCGTGTAT
The DNA here is from genome assembly GCF_001425685.1 of Massilia sp. Root335. Lineage (GTDB taxonomy): Bacteria > Pseudomonadota > Gammaproteobacteria > Burkholderiales > Burkholderiaceae_D > Telluria > Telluria luteola. Next base: position 59,156 of record NZ_LMCY01000069.1, read on the forward strand.
CATCCGCCCCTTTCCTTGCGCACGGTTTGCGCCGACGCAGCCAGGATCTGGAAGAGGAAAAGGAAATATGCGGCTGAGTGATATCCCTTATCGGATATTTCAATTATCGCTAAACATTTCCTTGACGCATAATGCGTAGGTCTCCTCTATTTCTCACCTGGAAAATAGATTCAAGCCCGTTGTCTGACGGGCTTTTTTTCGTTCCGACATGCTAAGCCGCTATTTCAACCACTCACCGTTCCGCCCGATCCCCTTGTGCGCGCGTGCCGCAGCCCGTCCAGGCTGCCCGGTACGACGCCCGCCGAGCGGGCGCAGCGCCAGGAGTGCTTGATATCCAGGTTTCCGCCCTTAGGTAAGACCGTCCTTCTCGGGCCATCCCCATCATCCCCGCCCTCCGGGGTCCGCACTGCGGGCCAGGTGGGTTATTGACTTCGCAGGCGCGCGCCACGCCTCGACTGGAGAAATTATATGAAAAACACCGCCAAGACCCTGACACTGACAGCGAAGAAAGCGCCCGCCAAGAGCACCGCGCAGCTGTCGGTGCCGAAGACCGCGACTTCGTATTTCCTCGAAACGGAAGCGGCCGCCAAGGTGACGGTGGTGAAGACCCGTTCGCGCCTGGCGTCGCTGAAGGCGGTCCAGACCGACGCCGGGCAGGTCTCGCAGCCGGAAACGTCCGACGCCGTCGCGGCCGACGTGCAGACCGCGGACAGCGCCATGCCGGCCGCGGCCGAACCGGCGGACGTGTCCGCCGTCGACGCCGCCGAACCGATGATCGTGCCGGGCGTCGCCGCCGTGGCCTTCGACGAGGCGGACGGCGCGCTCCCGACGCCGACGGCGCCGGCCGCGCCGCCGGTCATCGTCAAGAAACGCATGTCGCGCCTGGCCGCCTTGACGCCGGCCGACGCCCCGGCCGTGGCGGAACCCGTTGCCGCCGCGCCCGCAGCACCGGCCGTCCAGGCCGCCGAAGCGTCGGATCCGGCCCCGGCCGCGCGCGTCGTGCGCGCCCGCACCGCGCGCCGCATCGAGCCGTCGGCCGCGGCGACGACGTCCACCCAGCCGACCGGCACCGTCAGCACGACGACCGACGCCGCCGCGCTGGCCGCGATCGACACGTCCGGCTATCTGCTGCCGCAAGTGAAAGTGCCGGGCCGCCGCGGCCGCAAGCCGAGCGAATTCGTGCCGGAGAACGACGAGATCGCGGCGCTGAACGCCGTCGAGCGCGCCGAATTGAAGGCCGTGTCGAAACTGCGCGAGCGCAAGGCCAAGGGCGGCGCCAACCTGTTCGGCGCCGCGGAAGGCTTTTCCAGCGAGGAACTGGAAAAGCGCCGCCAGCAGCTGAAGAACCTGATCAATATGGGGAAGGAGCGCGGCTACCTGACCCATGCGGAGATCAACGACCACCTGCCGGAAAACATCATCGATCCGGAAGCGATCGAAGGCATCATCGCGACGTTCAACGACATGGGCATCGCCGTCTACGAGCGCGCGCCGGAAGCGGAAATGATGCTGCTGTCCGACGCCGTCGTCACCCCGACGAGCGAGGACGAGGTGGAAGCGGCGGCCGCGACGGCGCTGTCGACGGTCGACTCCGACTTCGGCCGCACCACCGACCCCGTCCGCATGTACATGCGCGAAATGGGCGCCGTGTCGCTGCTGACGCGCGAGGGCGAGATCGCCATCGCCAAGCGCATCGAGGACGGCCTGAAGGACATGGTGCAGGCGATCTCCGCGTGCCCGGTGACGATTTCCGAGATCATCGCGCTGTCGCACAAGATCGCCAAGGACGAGCTCAAGATCGATGACGTCGTGGACGGCCTGATCGATCCGAACGAAGGCACCGCCGCGAGCGCGCCCGTGAGCAGCGCCGGCGACGAGGACGACGAGGACGAGGACGACGTCGGCGAAGAAGAGGACGACGGCGGCGCGGGCGGCAGCGCCGCGGCCGGCTATTCGGCCGAGCAGCTGGCCGCGCTGAGGAAGGGCGCGCTCGACAAGTTCAGCACGATCGAAAAGCAGTTCGACAAGATGGGCCACGCGTTCAAGACGCAGGGCTACGGCTCGCCGGCCTACACGGCGGCACAGGAAGTGATCTCGACCGAACTGCTGGGCATCCGCTTCACGGCCAAGGTCGTGGAAAAGCTGTGCGACACGCTGCGCCACCAGATGGACGAAGTGCGTTCGATCGAACGCGCCGTGCTGGACATCTGCGTGAACCGCTGCGGCATGCCGCGCGCCCACTTCATCAAGGTCTTCCCGGGCAACGAGACGGACCTCGAGTGGGTGCAGCGCGAAGTCGACTGCGCGTATCCGTACAGCGCCGTCCTGAAGCGCAACGCCCCGGCGATCCTGGAACTGCAGCAGCGCATGATCGACCTGCAGGCGCGCGTGGCGCTGCCGCTGGCCGACCTGCGCACCATCAACCGCCAGATGGCGGCCGGCGAAAAGCGTGCCCGCACGGCGAAGCGCGAAATGACCGTGGCCAACCTGCGTCTCGTGATCTCGATCGCGAAGAAGTACATCAACCGCGGCCTGCAGTTCCTCGACCTGATCCAGGAAGGCAACATCGGCCTGCTGAAGGCCGTCGACAAGTTCGAATACCGCCGCGGCTATAAATTCTCGACGTACGCGACGTGGTGGATCCGCCAGGCGATCACGCGTTCGATCGCCGACATGGCGCGCACGATCCGCGTGCCGGTGCACATGATCGAGACGATCAACAAGATGAACCGCATCTCGCGCCAGATCATGCAGGAAACGGGCAGCGAGCCGGACATGGCGACCCTGGCGACGAAGATGGAGATGCCGGAATCGAAGGTGCGCGAGATCATGAAGATCGCGAAGGAGCCGATTTCGATGGAAACGCCGATGGGCGAGGACGGCGACTCGCAGTTGGGCGACTTCATCGAGGACAACGCGACGCTGGCCCCGCTGGACGCCGCGCTGCACGCCTCGATGCGCAACGTGATCAAGGAAGTGCTGGATTCGCTGACCCCGCGCGAAGCGAAGGTCCTGCGCATGCGCTACGGCGTCGAGATGTCGAACGACCACACGCTGGAAGAAGTGGGCAAGCAGTTCGACGTGACCCGCGAACGCATCCGCCAGATCGAAGCGAAGGCGATGAGCAAGCTGCGCCAGCCGTCGCGCTCGGACAAGCTCAAGACGTTCCTGCAGAACCAGTAAGGCTGTTCCGCGTGGGCACGGGGTGCCCGCCCGACCGCCGGGTTGCCGAATCGTTCTTGCGCAGTCCTGCCAGCAGGGCCTGCACCGGGCGGGACGCCTTGCCGGCGTCGGAGCAGACCAGGCCGAACTCGCGGTGGACAGGCGGGCTCAGCTGCATCACGCGCAGGCCGCGCTGGTCTTCCGGCAACGTCGATTCGGGCACCAGGGCTGCGCCCATGCCCTCGCGTACGAGCATGCAGGCACTGGCCCAGTCGCGCACGGTCACGCGCACGTCCGGCAGGCGCAGGCCCGCTCGCTCCACCAGGCCCTGTCCGTGCTCGGCGCAACCGCCGGTGGCGAGGATGAAGGGCAGGGCGGCCACTTCCTCGAGGGTGACGCCGTTCCCGCTGGCGCGCCGGCCCAGCGGATGACCGGAAGGCAGTACCGCCACCCAGGCATCGCGTCCCAGTATCGCTGCGGCGCGGCCCGGCGCGGGATTCAATACGACGCCCAGCTCCACCGTGCCGGCGTCCAGCCATTCTTCCACTTCCTCGTCCGTGCCTTCGAGAACCACCAGTTCAATGCCGGGATGGCGACGGCGGAAATCCCGCAGCAGTCCAGGCAGCAGCAGCGCGATCACCGATGGAAAACAGGCCAGACGGATGCGCCCGCCTTTGAGGCCCCGGCTGTCGTCCGACAGCACGCGGATCGCATCGAGGTGCGCCACCATCGCACGGGCGTGCCCAATCGCTTGCTCGCCCAGCGCGGTGACGCCGATGCGCCGCCGCTCGCGGGTGAACACCTGGAATCCCAGCGCCGCTTCCAGTTGCGCGATGGCCTGGCTGGCGCCGGACTGCGTGATGCCCACGCGCTCGGCGCCGCGCGACACGTTGCCGGCATCGGCCACGGCGACCAGCAGGCGCCAGTGCAGGAGATTCATCATGTCGATCAGTAGCTCAGCTAATACATGGAAAATTGAACATTAATTTTACAGGCTGATGCCCGGCGCGGACACTGCCATGCGGCGCCGGCAACGTGCCGCGCCTGCCTGTCAACGTTCCGAGGAGTTCCATGAAGCTGTACTACGCCCCCCATACCTGCTCGCTGTCGCCCCATATCGTGTTGCGCGAACTCGGCCTGCCGTTCGATCTCGTCAAGGTGGACAACCGGACCAAACAGACCGCGGACGGCCGCGATTTCCGCACCATTAATCCCAAGGGCAACGTGGCCGCGCTGGAACTGGACGACGGCCAGGTCCTGACCGAAGGTCCGGCCATCGTCCAGTACCTGGCCGACCTCGAGCCGGAAAGCGGGCTGGCGCCGCGCGCCGGTACATGGGGACGGGTGCGGCTCCAGGAATGGCTGAATTTCGTGACCAGCGAGATCCACGCCGGTTCCGCGCCGTTGTTCAATGCCGCGCTTCCCGAGGAAACCCTGGCGTATTTCCGCAACCGGCTGTTCAAGCGATTCGATTTCCTGCAAGACGTTTTGCGCCATCAGGACTATCTGGCGGGCGCGTCATTCAGCGTCGCCGATGCCTACCTCTTTACCGTGCTGGGCTGGTGCAGGTTCTTCGCCATCGACCTCGGTCGCTGGCCGGCGCTGCAGGCGTACGCGCAGCGGGTCGGCGCACGGCCGGCCGTGCAGGCGTCCTTGCGCGCCGAATCCATGGCGTGACGGCTGGCGCCGGGAGCGGCGTCTGCATCAGCCCGACGCCTTGCCGCCGGTCGAGACGAGCAGCTTGGCCAGCAGTGCCGACAGTTGCGCCTGCTCCCCGTCCGTCAACCCGGCGACGACCGCCTGCTGGTTGGCGACATGCCCGGTAACGGCCTCATCGATGAGGGCGAGTCCCGTGGCGGAGAGCGCCACCAGGGTTCCCCGTCCGTCCCTGGGGTTGGGCTGGCGTTGCACGAGCCCGGCCTTTTCCAGGCGATCGATGCGGTTCGTCATGCTCCCGGACGAGATCATGGCCGCTTCGTAGAGTTCGGTCGGGGTCAGCGCATACGGCGTCCCGCTGCGCCGCAGCGTTGCCAGCACGTCGAATTCGCCCGGCTGCAGGCCGAAGCGCGCGAACAGCGGATTCAGGTGGTCGCGCATGATGACCACGCCCGCTTCGCCCAGCCGTCCCAGCAGGATCATCGGTCCCATGTCGAGGTCCGGCCGCTCGCGCGCCCATTGTTCCGCTGCTTTTTGTGCTCTATCCATGTTTGCAAGTATCTTGATGTAGAGATAAAATATCTTCACATCAAATTATATGGAACGCCGGTTGCACGGCAAAGGGTTCCGGGAAGTCTTCATGTCGAAATCACTCAGCGCATTTGCATTTCCGGCAGCGATCGTGCTCGTCGGTATCAATCTTCGTCCCACCATGGCGACGATCGGGCCGTTGCTCGACGTGATCCAGCATGAGACAGGGTTGAGCGATACCGGGGCAAGCCTGCTGACCACGCTTCCGGTCGCACTGATGGGACTGTGCATGCTGGGCGCTGGCCGCCTGCAAGCCGCCTTTGGCGACCGCCGGGGCATCGCGTCCGGCGTGCTGCTCATCATGCTGGCCTGTCTGGGGCGCTGGGTGTGGATCGGTGCCGGCGCGCTGCTCGCCACGGCGGTCGCCGGCGGCATCGGCATCGCGATGGTCCAGGCGTTGATGCCGGCCGTGATCCGGCAGCGCGCGGGAACGCGGGCGGCGGGGCTGATGGGGATCTATTCGACGGCGATCATGGGCGGGGCGATGATCTCCAGCGCGGCCAGTCCCTGGCTGGCGCAGGGACTGACATGGACGGCGGCCCTCGGCGTATGGCTGCTCCCGGCCCTGGTGGGACTGGTTGCCTGGTGCCTGGCCACGTCGCCGTCCGACGTGCTGCCCGTGCATGCGGTACGGCGTCCGGTCCATCGCAAGCGGCGCGGCTGGCTCTTGCTGGCTTTTTTCGGCCTGGGCACCGGTGCCTACACCCTGGTCCTGGCATGGCTGCCGCCGTTCTACACCCAGCTCGGCTGGACGGCCGAGGCGGCGGGAGCGTTGCTTGGCGCCCTCACGTGCGCGGAAGTGGCGTCGGGAATCGCGGTCTCCGCATTGATCGGCCGTGCGCCCGACCGCCGCGCGGCGCTGCTCGTGGCGATCGGGGCGCTCCTCGCCGGGATGCTCGGCTTTTCCGTCGCGCCAGCCGTCCTCGCGTGGCCGGCGGCGGTGCTGGCCGGATGCGGCATCGGCGCGCTGTTTCCCCTGTCGCTCATCGTCGCGATGGATCACGGCGACAACCCGGCGGATGCCGGTGCGATCGCGGGATTCGTTCAAGGCGGCGGCTATCTGCTGGCGGCGGTTCTGCCGTTCATCGCCGGACTGCTGCGCGAGTACCTCGCGGATCTCGCCCCCGCATGGTGGCTGATGGCCGCGCTCTGCCTCGTGCTGGCGGCCGTCGCGGTTCCGTTGCGTCCCGGCCATCGTATTTCCTTCCAAAACTGATACGCTGCGTCGGGCATGCAGGACCGACAAGGTTTTGTTGTGCCGGTCCGACATAAGTTGTCGAACGAAAAATGGTTCCGACGGGAAATTCAAATTCCGTCTGGCAATACCTAGCCGGCTTGCGGATACTTGGCACATCGTTAGTTCCCGTTTCGCTGCTCATGTTCCCCTCCCGTTCCTGTTTCCTCCTGCTGGCCGCCTGCGGCCTGCCGCTGGCCGCATCGGCCGCCGCCGACGATTCGATTGCCACCGACCGTCCCGATTTCGTCGAATCCAGCCAGGTCGTCGGCCGTGGCCGCCTGCAGCTGGAAACCAGTCTGCAGTGGGAGCGCGACCGCGCCGATGGCGTCACGGCCCGCACGCTCACCACGCCGACCCTGTTGCGCATCGGCGTGGGCGACACGACCGAGCTGCGCTTCGAGACGGACGGCCGCACCGTCGCGCACGCGGGCGGCGGCGGCGCCGGCGCCGGTTACGCGGACACGTCGGCCGGCATCAAATGGCACACGGCCGACCAGAGCGGCGCGGCGCCGTCGCTGGGCGTCCTGCTGCATGCCGACCTGCCCAGCGGCAGCACGGCCCTGCGCGGCTCGGGCGTGCGGCCGTCGTTGCGGCTTGCGGCCGAGTGGGAACTGGCCGATGGCCTGTCGTTCGGCGTCATGCCCGGCGTCGGCACGGACAACGACGAACGCGGCGCCCGGCGCGGCTACGGCATCCTCGCCGCCACGCTCGGCAAGGACCTGGGCGAACGCCTGCACGGCTTCGTCGAACTGGCCGCGCCCCGCGTCGCGCGCGCGGACCGCGGCGGCACGCAGGCGAGCTTCGACACCGGCGTGACATGGCTGCTCGCGCAGGACATCCAGATCGACGCCGCGCTGACCCGCGGCCTGAACCGCCGCACGGCCGACCTGGGCATCGGCCTGGGCCTGTCCGTGCGCCGCTGAAGGAGAACACCATGCTGAACCGCTTCACCATCCGCCAGCGCATGCTTGCCTGGAACGTCGCCGCCATCGCCTTCGTCGTGATGGTCGGCGCCATCGGCGAACTGGCCGTCAGCCAGCTCGACGGCGCCATGGACGCCATCACCGCCAACGGCAGCGCCATCCGCCAGCAGATGGAAGCCGACCAGACCCACGACGCGCTGCGCGCCGACGTGCTGGCCGCGTTGCTGGCCGGCGAAAACGACGACGCCGCCGCGCGCGACGCCGCGCGCCGCGACGCGACCGAACACACGGCCCTGTTCCGCAAACTGATGGCGGACCTCGACGCCCAGGTGACGGACCCGGCCATCCGCGCCGCCATCCAGACCGTCAAACCCGACGTCGACGCCTACCTGCAGAGCGTCGACAAGATCGTCGCGCTGGCGCTGCGCGATCCCGCCGCGGCGCGCGCCGTCTTTCCGGCCTTCATGGACCGCTTCCACGTACTGGAAAAGAGCATGGAGGCGCTGTCCGAGCGCATCGAGTCCGCGTCGGAAGCGACCCGCGCGGACGGCGACACGACGGTGCACGCCGCCCGCGTGCGCGTCGTCGCCATGGCGCTGGTGGCCGTGCTGACGACGTTCGTCGCGGGCCTGCTGCTCGTGCGCTCGATCAGCCGCCCGCTCGACGAGGCCATCGACCTGGCCGACCGCATCGCGGCCGGCCGCCTGGACGCCGACCTGGCGTGCGCCGACGACGACCGCAGCGAGACGGGCCGCCTCAAGCGCGCGCTGAAGGCGATGCAGGCGAGCCTGCGCCGCATCGTCGGCGACGTGCGTGGCGGCACCGAGGCGATCGCGGCGACGACGGCGCAAATCGCCGCCGGCAATGCCGACCTGTCGCGCCGGACCGAAGCGCAGGCCGCGGCGCTGGAAGAAACGGTGTCGTCGATCGAACAGCTGACGGCGACGGTCCGCCAGAACGCCGAGCACGCACGCCAGGCCGACAGCCTGGCGGCATCGGCGTCCGAGGTGGCCCGGCGCGGCGGCGCCGTCGTCGGCCAGGTGGTGGACACGATGGGCGCGATCGACGTGGCGTCGCGCCGCATCGTCGACATCATCGGCGTCATCGAAGGGATCGCGTTCCAGACCAACATCCTCCCGCTGAACGCCGCGGTGGAAGCGGCGCGCGCCGGCGAGCAGGGGCGCGGCTTCGCCGTCGTCGCGGGCGAGGTGCGCACGCTGGCCCAGCGCGCCAACGCGGCGGCCGGCGAGATCAAGGGACTGATCGACGACTCCGTGGCCCAGGTCGACCTGGGCAGCCGCCTCGTCGGCGAGGCCGGCGCCACCATGCGCGACGTCGTCGACAGCGTGGGCCGCGCCACCGCGATCATGGGCGAGATCAGCACGGCCAGCCGCGAGCAGGAAGAGGGCATCGGCCAGGTCAACCGGTCCATCGGCGAGATCGACGGGGCCACGCAGCAGAACGCTGCGCTCGTCGAACAGGCCACGGCCGCCGCGGGCGCCATGCAGCAGCAGGCGGAGCAGCTGCAACGCCTCGTCGCCAGCTTCGTCCTCGACGCGGCGCCGGCGGCCGCGCTGCGGGACCCGCTGCCGCAGGCCGCCGTGCCGCGCCTGGCGCTGCACTGATCATTACGGTTTGGACAGGAAGGGCCCGGCGTACGTGCACGCGGGGCCGTCCTTGGCATACTGTCGGCATGTGCGTTACCGATAGCCTCCATGCCGATGCCTCTGCGTTTTCCCCTCGTTGCCTGCCTCGCGGCGGGCGTCCTCGCCGTCCCGGCCGCCCGCGCGGAGGATGACACCATCAACCCCGACCGTCCCAACGTCGCCAATTCCAGCCAGGTGGTCGGCGCACGCCGCGTGCAGCTGGAGACGGGCGTGCAATGGGACCGCCAGCGCGATGACGACGCGCACGTGCGCACGCTCACGACGCCCACCCTGTTGCGCATCGGCCTGTCCGACGCGCTGGAGCTGCGCGTGGAAACGGCCGGCCGCACGATCGCGCACGCGAGCGACCCCGCCACGGGCGCGCACACGACGGGGGCCGGCTGGGCCGATGGCGCGGCCGGCGTCAAATGGCATGTCGGCGACCAGGACGGCATGCGGCCGGCGGTCGGCCTGATCGCGGAAGCGGCCCTGCCGACGGGCAGCGCGGCGCTGCGCGGCACCGGGTTCCGGCCATCGCTGGACGTGCCGGCCGAATGGGATCTCGGGAACGACTGGTCGCTGGGCGTGATGCCGGGCGTCGGCCGCGATAGCGACGACGCCGGGTCGCATTACACGTACGGCGTGTTCGCGGCGTCGCTCGGCAAGGCGTTCAGCGCGCGCCTGCACGGCTTCGCGGAAGTGGCCGCGCCGCAGATCGCGCGGGCGGCGCATGGCGGGACGCAGTCCGTGCTCGACGCGGGCGCGTCGTGGCTCGTGAACAGCGATTGCCAGCTCGACGCGATGGTCGTGCATGGGTTGAACCGGAACGTGCCGGGGCTCAGCCTGGCGTTCGGGATATCCGTCAGACGATAGTCCCGAACGTCGTCCCATCGAGCGCGGGCCAATGCGCGGGCCAACGCTATACCTTCGTACTGAAGTGCTTGAAACTCGAGATAAGTTTTGCCCCGCAACTGAGACTGTCGCCGTCGAAGGCAATGTGTTTTCCGCCGATCGTGTGATGCGGCGACCCACTGGCAATCGTGCAGCCCGAGTGGCCGGGGATGGGGCAACTGCACGTGTCGCCCACGCACGCGACTGGAATCCCTTGCACCTTGAAGTTGGACGCGCCGGCGCTGATCACCTTGCCGCCATGGGTAGTGGCGTCGCCCAGCCGGATGACATTTTTCATGACGAATGTGCTGGTTACTGGGTTGCCGGAACGGCGTAGTTCGCGGGATCGATCGCCATCGACCTGATACTGCGGAATACATCGCCGCGCGCCTTGTCCTGCGTCTTGCGTTTTTCGTCGGACGGCGGACTGATGAAGATGAAACTCGCCTCGTGCGGATCGCGCAGGTTGACCGCCAGGCTTGGACCACCGGCCCGATAACTGCCCATCACGCCAATCGCCATCTCCATGAACAAGGTGGCCGCACCGGTGTTGCCGAGGCGCCGATCGATATTGATGAACTTGTCGAGTTTTCCGCTGTCGATTTCGGGCCCCCCTTGTGCGGCGAACTGGTGCAGCATGCCTTCGAGCGCGACCAGTTGCGCCGTTTGGTTGTTGGTGGCGGCGATCACCCGCGCCGGTCCTTTGGCTCGCTCGGTTTCGGGCAGGGTGCGCAGCGCCTCCTGCAAGCCATCCATCAGCGCCTTTTCGCGGGCATCGCGGCGGGCGAGGGGCTTGCCGTGCTCGTCGGTAGTTTTCACGAAAACGGGCCGATGGATGAAGCCGAGCGTTGCCATCTGGTCGAATTGTTGCAACTGTAGCTTGCTCCAGGGGATGGGAAACCACGGTGTCGGCTTCCAGTCCAGCGGCGGTCGATGCCTGGCGTTGAATTCACGGTCCAGGAAGCTGATCTGGCCGGTGCCGCGGATGTCCGGGCGCTTGCTGAATTTGGCGGCGTATTCCAGCCATTCGGCGGCGGTTACGATCCGACTTTCCGCCAAATCGGGGTCGTTCGGGCGAGGCACCGATTTCTGTAATTCGAGGTGGCCCAGGAAGAGGCGTCGCGCGACGCCGTCGCGATTGAGCACTTCCATCGGGGTCCGATAATCGTCGATGTCTTCGTAGGCGAAAGGACGGATCGGATCGACCCGTTCGCGACGCGCGAGGACGAAGAGCGCCGACGAGTCGGGCATTTCGGGAACGTAGTAACCTTCCTTGACCAGTGGCGGCGAACCGGGGCGGCGAAACATGTCTCGGACATCCATGCCATCGTCCGAGTTCAACACGACATAAGGGACATCAGGATTTGCGTCAAAGAATTCGAAAACGTCTTCGAGGATGCGGTCCGGCCGTTCGGCAAAGCGCGCCGGACCGGCCACGAACAGGCTGGTGGCCATGCCGGACGATTCAGTCGACGCGGCGATTCCGATGTCGGGCATCAGCGGATTTCCTGCATATTTGCTCTGGTCCGGCGGCCTTGCGTTGAAGACCGGTGTTCCCCATTCCGTTACGGTATATCCGGCACCGTTTTCCAACGTGTCGCCACTGCGCCCGCCGCTCTGCCCAAGCTTGTCAAACATCGTCCAAGGATATTTTTTGGGATCATGCTCGCGAAGCGATGTGTACGGGTTACCGGACTGTAGTGCTTCCCACAGTTTGCCCTGCCGGTATTTATCCAGGGTGACGCCCAGATTGACCACTTCAAGCACGTATTCGCGCCGCCCTTGCTCGGTATGCGCAGCCGCCAACTGTTCGCGGGCTTTCGATGCTGCTGTTGAAGCCTGCGCCTCGCGAGTGTCGGCTTCGCGTGCCGCCAGCACCCAGCGGCCCCCAAGTACTAGCCCAATCCCTAATGCGATTGCTAGAAGCCACCATGGTTTGTTCATTGAAACCTCCGTCCGATTGGGTGCCGCGATTGTGGTAATTGAAAACGTGAGAAGTGATACTGGCACCAGATAGAACGCTGCGGCGGCTAACAATCGTTTCGCTGCCGAAACCCTTTTCTTATTGTCTGGACTCATGATGTCACCCGTTCTGCCTTTCCGACTGTCCCTGCCATCGACTCGACGACCAGACTTTGCGGAATTCCCTCTGGCGGAAGCGGAAGATCGGCCGGCAATTTTCCAGTCGAGTAGTACACTTGATTGCCCTCGATCAGCGCCTTTCGCCACGGGCGCTCGTCCGCCCAATAGTCTGCAAACTGTTGCAAAAGTTTTTCCCACACCAGTATCCCCGGCCGGGGTTTCTCCGAGGGCAGTGGCTTTTTCAGCCGCCAATCCGCTACCGCACACAAATACTGGTAAAACAGCGGATGTGTGGGCGCTTTCCCTCCGCCGATTGCCACATCGTATGCGGTCACCTGGCTGTGATTCTTGCGCCCGCCGTAAATCGCGCTGTGGAACGAGCGCGGCGTGGTCGTTTTTTGCCACCGTAGCCGTGCTTCGTTCGGCGTCTCGGTCCGCTCGATCAACAGCTTCGGCGGATTGCACGGGCGATCAAAGCCAACCTCCAGGCAAACATAAACATTCTTGACCTCGCATCTGTCCTCGGTCTTCTTGTCGTAATTGAGCTTTTCCGTCAACGCCGTTCGCTGGTCGTTCAATTTGGCCACCCTGCCGGCATGCAGGTCCGGCCTCGGACTTGCAACCGGCTGGTAGTCCAGCAACTTCGTCGCGGCACCTCCGGCATCCGCGATGCATTCCCAATGATGTCCATCGATGCCGTAATCACTGGTGACGGAGATCGCGGCGTCGATCTGGTCGACGTTCTCGCTGGCGCCGTAGCGGTGCTGCGCGTCGGGAAAGGCGCCTTCGCCCATGCTTGCCATGACAGGTTTCGGCAAGGTCTCGCCGGTAATGCGGCGCAGACCGTAGCGCGCCCGCTCTTCGGGAGACGCGTCCCTGGGAGCGTCGCCATGGCTGGCCAGGTGCTCGCGTAGACCGTGATTGCTGATCCATGAATCGCTAGCGGCCGTGTGGGCGTGATCGTCTTCGCCTGACACCCGTAGGGCAAAGTCATGGGGCGCCTGCCCGACCATGACGAGTTTTCCGTTTCGAAAATCCGGCCGGCGCTTCAGCGTGAAAACGCGCTGAAAGAAACCGGCGCCCAAATCCGCAAGTGGTTTGTACGTCGTCGGGATCGGCACTCCGACTGTATTGCCTTGTCGTGAGAACGAATCCTTGAAGGCGGGGCGTGCGACAATCTGCTGATTTTGAATGCGATGGCCGCGCAGGAAATCCGGCACGCCCTGCCAGCCGATTCCTTCGACGCCGGCGAACGCCACCGTCATGTCCTCGGGCGAAAAATACAGATAGACCTTGCCCCTGTTATCGCGGTCCCTGGCCGCATCCCACTTGGGGCCGACCGCACCGACATGTTTTTTTATGTCCCCCAGTTCCGCGAACGCCGGCACTTGATGTTTTTTTGTGTGCACGCCGTTGACGATGTTCGCCAGCGTCGTCAGGCGGGCGTGCAACGTCTGTCCACCGGTGATGTATTTGTAGCGATCACCATTTGCGGTCATCTGTGCGTCTCCGCCGGAATAACCGTTGACGAAGGCTGCCGACGTCGGCAATTCGTCGATCAGACTGTAAGGCGGGTTGCACAGGATGAGCGTGTCGGCCGGACGCGCGCCCGGCTGGTCTTTCTGCATGGCGGGGTCGAGCAGAAATGCCTGTGCCAGCAGGCTGAGCAAACAACCCTGGCTGTGCGCGACGATCGAGACCGTTTCGTTTTCGTCATAGTCGCGGATCATTGAAATGAGGGCGGCGAGTCGGCGTGCCGCCAGTATCATGTAAAGCCGGCCCGGGTTTTTCAGGATGGGGTGGGTCGCATCGTGCGACGCCCAATCCAGGCTGCCATGCGCATCGCTCTTGCCGCGGTTCCACATCTCCGGGAGCGAGTTTGTCGCGTTGGCGAACGGCCCGCCTTCCTTCGAGTAGTCCCGGTCCAGGCGGTTGCCGTAGCGGTCGACCGCTTGGCCGTGCGGCGTCTTTCTCCAGTCGCGCACGTGCGCGTTTTCTTCCCGGAACCCCCAGTAAAACGGAATGACCGGGCTGTGTGTATCGTCGGTGATCTGCCGTTTGTAGAAAACGGCATCGGGATCTTCCTCGAGTTTTTCGCGGTCTGCGGTTTGCGGCATTCGATATGTCCCGGGCGTCAAATCGCCGCACAGGCGGGCCGCCAGACCTTCGCACAAGCCCGATTCCACCGCGTCGTAACTGACGCCGATGTCGTTCACGCCATGCACGAGGATGATCGACCCCGGCAGATTGTGCTTTACCCCGACGATCTTCTTGTTGCCTTGTCCCGGCAAAGTCACGCCTTGCCCGTTACCTCGGCTGAACGGCAGTTTCTTGTAAAGCGATGCGCTCTTTGCGTCAGTCATGACTGGCCTTCCTCCTTCAGATCAATGCTCGCAATGTGCATCCGGTCGTGCTTCAGAACCGTGGTCGACCCTTGCTCGTCCGTATTGCCCGTGCCGCCACCGGCCGCAGAATCGATCTTGTAGGCCAAGCCGGCTGCCGGTACGCCACCGTCGAGATGGTGATAGAGGCGTGGTTCGAACTTGAGATCCGTCCCATCCTTTTTGAATGCCGGAAGCTGCGCATTCATCGTTTCGGGGCCATCCCACACGAAATCGGGAGCGTGAAAATTAAGGGACTGCTTGCTCCCGAGGACGGGTGAGCCTTCCCCCAGCTTGAGGAACGAACCGTCTTGTGCGACGAGCAGGATGGTCTTGGCGGATATCGTGATCGATCCTTCGCTGGCGGTAACCTGAATGTCTTTCGCCGAATTGACGCTGACGTCGTCGTGCTGGCTTTGCAGCAGTAATTTTCCGGTATGCGCGATTGCACTGAGTCCGCCGCTGCGGGCGAAGAGCGAGACGCCATCGCCGGCGTTGACCGCGAAGCGTTGGCCCGCCGTCAGCTGCAAGTGCTGCTGGGCGGCCGTGTCGACGTTGGTGGCCGAATAGCTCACGATGGCCTTGGAACTGGCGAACCCAATCCCGGCTGGAGAAGTCACAGCGATGACAGGCTCTCTTGGCTCGGCGGCTTCGGGCGCGGTATTGCTGCCGTCGTCCCAATTCTTGAACCGTGCACGCAACGCGTCCTGCTCCTTGGTGTCGATCGCCAGGCCGTCGTGTTCGGTGGCGTACTTGCCGAGGGAGGTGCACAAGTCGGCGCATTCCTGCAGCAAGTCCTGGTAGGCGTCGCGTGCAAGCTGGGCACCTTTGATGTCCGCGCCGCCGAGCAACTTCCAGGCGCTCAGCAGGATGCCGCGCGCGGCGCGCAGCGCAATCGCTTCGTCGGTGCGGAGCTCCGCGCCGTCGCCGCGCGGGCGTGCGCCGTTCTGGCGACGCGGCTCCGTGAGATATCCCAGGTTCAGTTCGGTTGTGCCGTGGTCGCTTGCCAACTGCGCGCTGATCTGGCCTGGCGTGTCATCCAGCCGAAGCTGATTGCCGCGCCGACCACGTATCTCACGGCTGCGCAGGCCGGACTGGTAGCGGGTATCGGGCAGCCCGTCCTCGCGAGCGAAAGCCGGTGGTGGCGCGTCGCCGTTGTACACCTGACCGACGATGACGGGCTTGTCGGGATCGCCTCCGGCAAAGTCGATGAGCACTTCCGTTCCGACGGAGGGCAACAGGCGCGTACCGCATTGCGCGTTGCTGCCCGGTCCGTTGCCGGCCCAGTGGGAGGCGACACGCACCCAGGCCGAATCGCGATCCGAATCGGAACTGCCGGCGCCGGCGGCGTGTGCGTGATCTTCCGGGCGTGTGGCGAGGAAGCGGACCTTGACGCGGCCGAGCGGATCGCACCAGACCATCTCGTTCTCGGGCCCGACCACGATCGCCGTCTGCAATTGCGGGCGCAGCGCAGCAGGGCGCGGCGGCACAATGCGGACGCTGCGACGAACACAGGTAAAGCTGGTCTTGTAGCGCGGACGCTGTTCGCCGTCGTTTGATTGGGCCGCGCTTGCCGAGCATGGCCAACCGCTGCGCTCGAACAACCGCTCGACACGCTCGCCGAGTTCCACCGGCAGATTGTTGCGGGCAACGATATGTTGTGAGGTGACGACGAACTGGCGTTCGTTGGCGGGATGGGTATCGATTTCCGGATGGTCTTCCAGACTGAACCACTCGCCAACGGCCAGATCACGCACGCTGCCTTCGCCTTTGAACCATTTAGAGGCGTACTCATGGTAAGCCATCTGCGTATCGTTCAGGTCCAGCAGATCGCGTGGACTGTCGCCGAGGTGCGGGGCGGCGATGTGATAATCGTCCAGTCGTGCAGCCAGCCGGTTGCCGTTTTCGCCCTGGTCGACTTGCGATGGCACCTGGGCCGACATGAACGCCTTATTGCCCGGCTGCAGGCAGTCCCAGCTGAATAGCGACGTGCTGCCCGAGCGCAGCGTGCGTACTGCGCTCCAGCCAGTAATGGTGTCGCGCTGCTCGGTCGCGTCGTCGCGATGGAAGCGGACGGTGCCGGCCGCATTTTGGTCGAGCTGGCTGGCGTCGTCGAACAGCACCAGAGTATGACCGATCCGTTTTTTTTGCTGCCTGTGTCCGGCAGCGTCCGCTCCTGGCGCCAAGCCCGAACGGAAGAACCAGGCGATGCCGCGCCGCTGCAGTAATCGGCGGACGAAAGCAGCATCCGACTCGTTGTGCTGCATGATGAATTGACGGCGGGGCAACGAACGGTTGGCGAGACCGATATCGACGATGAGATCGAAGCTTGACGCAAGGACCGCGATACCTTTTCGCCACTCGGCGACAAGTATCTTGATGATGTCAAGTTCGTTCTTGTCCCGGAACACTCGCGTGTTGATCTTGTTTTCCATTACCGACAGCGCGTCGCGCATGACCAGTTGATAGGTTGCGAGACCGCCGTCGCTTTGGCCTGATGCGGCCTCCATGACGATGCCGCAAATTCGGCGCAGCTCGCCACGGTCGGTGACGATCTGCAGCTCGGCTGGCACGCCGATGAAGTTCTTGAGGGGCAGTGTCGCGCTTTCGGACACGCACAGCATGCGGAGCTCGAGTCCGCCGCATATTGCCTCGTTGCCGATGACTTGTTGCGGCAGCAGTGGCTCGTCGCCGGTGCCATCGGCGTCACCAAGGATCAGGCGAAGCGGACGGTGGCGCGTCGCGAGCTTGTACTGGGTGAGGCTGAGAGTTCTTGCTATGTCGGTGTCTGCCATCTTTCTTCGACTCCTGTCAGGTTGCGCGTTACCCGTCGCATTGCGGAACCTTGTAATTATTCAAGGGCATGCTTTGGGGTAATTTGAGCAAACACAACCTGATGGTCGCCGCAAGAAACTGCTTTGCAACGGAGCGGCGGCAATGCGACCCGCATGACGCCGTGGCGCGGCGGGGTCGAAGCGCTTATTGATGAAGGGAAGGAGGATGGCCAGGCGGAGCCCGTTGCCGGACTCCGCCCTTACATGAACAGCAGGTCTTAGCCGGTGTTACGCAACCCCGCCGCCACCCCGTTGATCGACAGGTGAATCCCCCGATGCACGCGCTCATCGACCTTCTGCTCGGACGACAGCGCGCGATGGCGCTGGATCAGCTCGACCTGCAAGTGGTTCAACGGGTCGAGGTAGGCGAAGCGGTTCTGGATCGAACGGGCCAGCAGCGGATTGTTCACGAGGCGTTGCTCGGTGCCCGTGACGAGTTCCAGGCAGCGCAGCGTTTCCGCGTACTCGGCCGAGATGCGCTTGAAGATGCGTTCGCGCAGGATCGCGTCCGGCACCAGCTCGGCGTAGCGCGAGGCGATGGCGAGATCGCTCTTGGCCAGCACCATGTCCATGTTCGACAGCAGCGCCGCGAAGAACGGCCAGTGCTGCGCCATTTCGCGCAGCAGCGCCAGGCGTGCGTCGCGGTCGCCGTCGGCGATCCAGCCGGAGACCGCGGCGCCGAAGCCGAACCAGCCCGGCAGCAGCAGGCGGCACTGGCCCCACGAAAAGCCCCAGGGAATCGCGCGCAGGTCTTCGATGCGGCGCGTCGACTTGCGCGACGCCGGGCGCGAGCCGAGGTTCAGTTCCGCGATCTCGGCGATCGGCGTGGCGGCGAAGAAGTAATCCGTGAAGCCCGGGGTCTCGTACACGAGGTTGCGGTAGGCCTTGTACGCGCGCTGCGACAGCTCGGCCATCACGGGCTCGAAGCGCGCCAGGCGCTCGATCTGTTCGCGGTCGGCGCCGTGCGGCATCAGGCCCGCTTCCAGCGTGGCGGCGACGAGCAGCTCCAGGTTGCGGCGGCCGATTTCCGGATTGCTGAACTTCGACGAGATGATCTCGCCCTGTTCCGTCAGGCGGATCTGGCCGTTCACGGTGCCCGGCGGCTGCGCGAGGATCGCCTCGTAGCTCGGGCCGCCGCCGCGGCCCACGGTGCCGCCGCGGCCGTGGAACAGCCGCAGCTTGACGTTCGCGTCCGCGAACACCTGCACGAGCTTCAACTCGGCCTGGTACAGCTCCCAGTTCGACGTCAGGAAGCCGCCGTCCTTGTTCGAGTCCGAATAGCCCAGCATGACTTCCTGCAGGCGGCCCTGGTGCTCGATGACGTCGGCCACGATCGGCAGTGCCATCCATTCGCCCATGATGGCGGCGGCCTGTTGCAGGTCGGGGATGGTCTCGAACAGCGGGATCACCATCACGTCGCTCGTCTTCTCGCTCGGCCGGTACAGGCCCGTTTCCTTTTGCAGCAGCAGGACTTCGAGCAGGTCGGACACCGTTTCCGTGTGCGAGATGATGTAGTTGCGGATCGCGCGCGCGCCGTAGCACTTGCGGATCTCGCGTGCCGTGCGCAGGATCTGCAGTTCGGCGTTCGTGGTCTCCGAATAGCTTTCGTACGGGGTGTACAACAGGCGCGGCTGGGCCAGTTCGTCCAGCAGCAGCTTGACCTTCGCGTCCTCGTCGAGCGCGGCGTAATCGGCCTGCACGCCGGCGCGCGCGAACAGTTCGGCCAGCACGCGCTCGTGCACGTCCGAGCTCTGGCGCATGTCGAGCGAGGCGAGGTGGAAGCCGAAGATGCGCGCGGCGCGCAGCAGGCCGTTCAGGCGCGGCACGGCCAGGATGGCGCCGTGGTTTTCGTTGAGCGAATCGACGAGCACCTGCAGGTCGGCGCGGAAGTCGCACGAGTCGCGGTAGGCGTCCGCATGGCCCACTTCCTTGCGCAGGATGTTGGTGGCGCCCAGTTCGCGCGCCGTTGACGCGAGGCGCGCGTAGATGCCGATCAGGGCGCGGCGGTAGGGCTCGTCGCTGCGGTGCGGCGAGTGGTCGGGCGATGCGTCCGCCAGCGCCAGCAGCGCCGGGCTGGCCGGCACGAGCAGCGTGGACGGCGACAGCTCGGCGCCCAGCGCGTGCACTTCGTCCAGGTAAAAATCGAAGATCGTCGTCGAATGGCGCACGAGGGCGCGCTGCATCGTCGTGGCGTCGACGTTCGGGTTGCCGTCGCGGTCGCCGCCGATCCAGCTGCCCATCTGCATATAGGTCGCGTCGTCGAGGCCGGAGGCCGCCGCGCCGTACTGCGCCGCGAGTTCTTCTTCGATGTCGTCGTACACGGCCGGCAGCTCGCGCAGGAACGTCGTGCGGTAGTACGAAAGGGCGTTCTCGATCTCGTCGGCCACGGTCAGTTTTTCATAGCGCAGCATGCGCGTCTGCCACAAGGTCGCGATGCGGGCCTGCAGCAGTTGCAGGTTGCGCGCGCGTTCCTTCGGCGTCAGCGGCAGGTCGCGCTCGGCCAGCAGGCGGGCGATGTCGTGTTCGGCGTCGAGCGTGCTCTTGCGCTGGACTTCGGTCGGGTGCGCCGTCAGCACGGGCGCGATGAGCGCCTCGCGGAGAAAAGCCTCGACCGTGTCCTGCGCGACGCCGGCGTCCTTGAGGCGGGTGAGGGCGTAGGCGACGCTGGACGGCTGCGGCGTCGATCCGGCCAGAAGGTGGGCGCGGCGGCGGCGGATGTGGTGCTGGTCTTCGGCGATGTTGGCCAGGTGCGAGAAATACGAGAAGGCGCGCACGACGGAGTTCGTCTCTTCGCGCGACAGTCTGGAGAGCAGGCCGGTGAGTTCGGCGGCGGCTTCCTGGTCGTCTTCGCGGCGGAAGCGCACGGCGGTCTGGCGGATCGTTTCGACGACGTCGAACACGGCTTCGCCTTCCTGGTCGCGCAGCACGTCGCCGAGGAGGCGGCCGAGCAGGCGGATGTCTTCTTTCAGCGGTGCGTCCTTGTCGACGCCGCCGGGCGGGGGAGTGAGTGCAGCAGGATTGTCCATATCGACCATGGTTGAATTGTTGAGAACTGCATGACAACGAATCGGTACTACCAATCATTCCTGGGGCACGCAGGCGGTCGGCCGTGGCGTGTGGGTGGGCCCATGCTAGAATTTATGTCTCGGGCATGGGCTTGACCGGCGCTGCCCGATCCGGGCGCAACGACAGTGAAAGAATCCGTTTTGAACTCTAACGACACGACGCAGCACGTTCCCGCGCAACTGATTATCGCATCGCGCGAAAGCCGGCTGGCCATGTGGCAGGCCACGCACGTGCGCGACCGGCTCGCCGCATTATATCCGCAGTGCCAAATCGACATTCTCGGCATGACGACGCGTGGCGACCAGATTCTGGACAAGACATTGTCGAAGGTGGGCGGCAAGGGCTTGTTCGTCAAGGAACTCGAAGTCGCGATGGCCGACGGCCGCGCCCACCTCGCCGTGCACTCCCTCAAGGACGTGCCGATGGAATTGCCGGAAGGCTTTGAACTGGCCGCCATCCTCGAGCGCGAAGACCCGCGCGACGCCTTCGTTTCCAACGATTTCGACAGCCTGGCCGCGCTGCCGGCCGGCAGCATCGTCGGCACGAGCAGCCTGCGCCGCCAGGCCCTGATCGCCGCGCGCTACCCGCAACTCGTGATCAAGCCGCTGCGCGGCAACCTCGACACGCGCCTCGGCAAGCTCGATCGTGGCGACTACGCCGCCATCATCCTCGCCGCCGCCGGCCTCAAGCGCCTGGGCCTCACGCGCCGCATCCGCGCCTATCTGGAGCCGGAAGAGAGCCTGCCGGCCGCCGGCCAGGGTGCGATGGCGATCGAGATCCTGTCGAACGACGCCGCCGGTTTCGACGTGCGCGCGCTGCTGGCGCCGCTGAACCACACGCACACGGCGCAGGCCGTGCAGGCCGAGCGCAAGGTGTCGAAAGTGTTCGGCGGCAGTTGCCAGGTCCCGCTCGCGGCGCACGCGACGGTCGACGGCGACACGCTGCACCTGCGCGCGATGGTCGCGACGCCGGACGGCCGCCGCAGCGCCTACGCCGCCGCCAGCGGCCCGGCCGCGCTGCCGGAAGCGGTGGGCGAGCAGGTCGCGCAGAAGCTGGCCGCTCAGGACGCCGCCGGCATCCTGGCCGAATGCAAGGCGGCCGCCGCCGGCGATGCCTGACGCGGTCGTCATCACCCGTCCGCGCCAGCAGGCCGAGCCGCTGGCCCGCGCGGTGGCGGCGCTCGGCCGCACGCCGCTGATCCTGCCGTTGCTCGAGATTTCCCCGCTGGCCGACGACGCCCCGCTGCGCGCCGCGCTCGCCGGCCTGCACGCTTATGCGCTCGTCGCGTTCGTGTCGCCCAACGCCGTCGACGCCGCCTTTGCCCACATCGACGCCTGGCCCGCCGAGGTGGCGCTGGCCGTCGTGGGCGAGGGCAGCCGGGCGGCGCTGGCGCGCCACGGCATCGACGGCGCGCGCTACCGCATCCACACGCCGCTCGATCCTTCCCGCAGCGATTCAGAACACCTGCTGCAGGCGCTCGATACGGCCGCGCTGGCCGGCCGCAAGGTGCTCGTCGTGCGCGGCGAGACGGGGCGCGAACTGCTGCCGGAGGCCCTGCGCGCGGCCGGCATCCAGGTCGACGCGGTGGCCGCCTATCGGCGCGCCGTGCCGTCCCTGAATCCGGACCTGGCGGCGGCGTTGCGCGCCTTGCTGGCCGGTCCGAACGACTGGATCATCACGAGCTCGGAAGCCCTGCGCGGCCTGGCCGGCCTCGTCGAACAGCTCGATGGTGGTGCAAGTGTGGCAAAATTGCAACAGCAGCACCTGATCGTTCCGCATGCGCGCATCGCGGAAACGGCGGGCGCACTCGGTTTCAAGACCGTGACGCTCACGGGGTCCGGCGACGAGCGGCTGCTTGCCGCGTTACAATCACGAGCATGAACGAATTGCCCAACAATCCAGAAAAACCAAACGTGGGCGGTGCGGTCGTGCCGCCGGAGAGCTACGTCACACCGGCGTCGGCGCCGGTGGGCGGTCCCGGCGAGCCCCGCGTCCCCGAAGGGTCAAGCCTCGGCGCGCTGCTGCAAAAGCCGCAGAACCTGGCCATTCTGGCGCTGGCCGTCCTGCTGGCCCTGCAGACCTGGTCCACGCACACCCGCTTCAACCGGCTGCGCGAGGACGTCGCGCGTACGCTGCAAAAAGACAATGCCTCGAACGCCGAGACGGCGCAGGCCGTGCGCGACACGCAGGAAGCCGCCAAGGAATTGCAGGTCAAGGTCGGCGTGCTGGAAAACCGCCAGACCGAGTCGCAGAGCCAGCAGGCCGCCCTCGAGCAGATGTACCAGGACATCTCGAAGAACCGCGACGAGTGGGCGCTGTCCGAGATCGAGCAGGTCCTGTCCACCGCGAGCCAGCAGTTGCAACTGGCCGGCAACGTGCAGGGCGCGCTGATCGCGCTGCAGAACGCCGACCGCTCGCTGTCGCGTTCGGACAAGCCGCAATTCATCACGATCCGCCGCGCCATCGCGCGCGACATCGAAAAGCTGAAGGCGCTGCCGTCCGTCGACCAGCCCGGCATCGCCCTGCGCCTGGACAACGTCATTGCGCAGATCGACAGCCTGCCGCTGCTGTCCGACGAAAAGCCGGCCGAGCCGATCGCCCCGACGCGGGTAAATCCGGCGGGCGTCGCCACGCCGGGCGCCAGGGCTGCGGGCCAGCCGGCGGCGCCTGCGAATCCGGGCCTGGGCCGGCGCGTCGCGGACACCTGGCGCAACTGGAGCCACGAGATGTGGGACGACATCCGCCAGCTGATCCGGGTGCGCACGGTCGACAATCCGGACGCGTTGATGCTGTCGCCGAGCGAATCGTATTTCGTGCGCGAGAACCTCAAGCTGCGCCTGCTGAACGCGCGCCTGGCGCTGCTCTCGCGCAACGAGGGCACGTTCCGCGACGACCTGAACAGCGCGCAGCAGATGCTGGTGAAATACTTCGACACGAAGGCGCGCTCGACCCAGGCCGCGCAGGCATTGCTGCGCCAGGTGCAGGCCAATAACGTCACCATCGACGTGCCCGACCTGTCGGAGAGCCTGAACGCCGTGCGCAATTACAAATCGAAGTCTTGAGCGGCGGGACCTGAACGATGCGTTTACTTCTCTGGTTAGTCGCCCTGATGGCCGCGGCGATCGGCATCGCCGTGACTGCGCGCTTCAATCCCGGCAACGTCGTCTTTTTCTATCCGCCGCACCGGATCGACCTGTCGCTGAACCTGTTCGTCGTCCTGACGGCCCTGCTGTTCCTCGTGCTGTACCTGCTGGCGCGGGCCGTGCGCGCCACGCTCGACATGCCCGAGCGCGTGGCCGAGTATCGTTTCCGCAAGCGCGAGCGCGACGCCAATCGCGGCCTGCGCGAGGCCTTGAAAGCCTTGTTCGAGGGCCGCTTCGGCCACGCCGAAAAGGCCGCCAGGCGTGCCGCCGACCTGCCCGAGAATGCCGGTCTCGCCGCGCTGATCGCGGCGCGCGCCGCCCACCGCATGCGCGAGCCGGCCCGGCGCGACGTCTGGCTGGCCGGCATCGCGCACGACCAGTCGCTCAAGACGGCGCGCCTGATGACGGTCACGGAACTGCTCGTCGACGACCACAAGCCGGAAGGCGCGCTGGAAGCCGTGGCGGAACTGAACGCCAGCGGCCAGCGCCACATCCACGCGCTGCAGTGGGCCATGAAGGCCAACCAGCAGGCGCGCAACTGGCCGGAGGTGCTGCGCCTCGTGCGCACGCTGGACAAGCGCAACGCGCTGCATCCGGCGCTCTCGAGCAGGCTGCGCGAGCTTGCCTACGACGCCCTGCTGTCCGAGGGCGGCCACGACGCCGAGTCGATCCGCCGCGTGTGGGGCACGGTGCCGGGCGGCGACCGCGTCAAGCCGTACATCGCGGCCCGCGCGGCCGCCGCCTTCAACGCGCGCGGCCTGCACGACGAGGCCCGCGGCATCGTCGAGGACGCGCTCAAGGCCGGCTGGGACGAGCGCGTCGTGCGCGCCTACCGCGAAGCGGCCGGCCCGGAAGGGTCGAGCGCCTTGCTCGCGCAGATCGAGAATTGCGAGACCTGGCTGCGCGCCCATCCGAACGACCCCGAACTGGAACTGACCCTCGGCTCGCTGTGCCTGCGCCAGAAACTGTGGGGCAAGGCCCAGCGCTACCTGGAGCAGGCGCTGTCCGACGCCACCGAGCCGCACATGGTGCGCGACGCCCACCTGAAGTTGGCCCAGCTGCACGAAGCCCTGGGCCAGCGGGAAGAGGCCGACAACCACTACCGGCAGTGCGCGCTGGCGACGGTGCTGTGACGGGCGTGTCCGCGGCCGCGCCGGCGCTCGTGCCCGCGGACGCTCATGCACCGTGCCGCGCCTTGTGGCCGTGCACGATGACGACGGCCATGTGGCCCGGCGTCCCGAGGTGGTTCGCGACCGGGACGGCCGGCCGGGCCGTGCTGGCCTCGGCGTCCGGCAGGCGGTCGACGACGAGCGACCCGGCGCCGACGACGGCAAGCGTGGTGACGAAGATGGCTTCCATGTGCTGTTGGATGTTCATGCTGTTTCCCCCGATGCTGGTTGCGGATGCGTGAGCGGTCTTGCTCACGACATCGATACAGCATGGGGCGTGCCAGCGCCCCGGACCGGGCGCGGACGGGGCGCGGGGGGCCGTTGCTGGCCTGCCGAGTCGGGCCTGGAGCAACAGTTCGCGCGGGGCGTGTCGGGTGCGTGCCAACACGATGCGCCGCGCGCACACCGGCTCATCCCATTCCTCTGGGACCTTGTGCGGCGCACAAGCCCAAGGCGATTCGTTATAATCGCTGTTTTATTGTTTCCCCTGCAACCAAGGACTATCCATGAGCCTGAATAACGTCAACGCCGGCCGCGATGTGCCGAACGACTTCAACGTCGTCATCGAAATCCCGATGAACGCCGACCCGATCAAGTACGAAGTGGACAAGGAATCGGGCGCGATCTTCGTCGACCGCTTCATGGGTACCGCCATGCACTATCCGTGCAACTACGGCTACATCCCGAACACGATCGCCGACGACGGCGACCCGTGCGACGTGCTGGTGATCACGCCGTTCCCGCTGATCCCGGGCGTCGTCGTGCGTTGCCGCGCGCTGGGCGTGCTGAAGATGACCGACGAAGCCGGCGGCGACTCGAAGATCCTGGCCGTGCCGGTCGAGAAGATCCTGCCGGTCTACGCGAACCTGCAGAAGGTCGAGGACGTGCAGGAACTGACCCTGCGCCAGATCCAGCACTTCTTCGAGCACTACAAGGACCTGGAAAAGGGCAAGTGGGTCAAGGTCGAAGGCTGGGCAGGTCCGGATGCCGCCAAGGAAGAGATCCTCACCGGCGTGAAGAACTTCGAATCGGGCGCCAAATAAGACGCCGACGGTGTCCGCACCGTCCACGGCAAGGGCCGCCACCTTCGGGTGAGCGGCCCTTTGTCGTTGGCGGCCTCGCAACCCCGATCACCACCCGATATCGCGCAGCAGCGGGAAGGTCAGGTCGCGCGGCGGCGCCACCGCATGGGTGAGGTCGTCGTTGATCGCCGGTTCCATCAGCTGGTTCGGCTTGGCCTCCGTCGTGTAGTGCGACACGGTCGAGCCCGGTGAGTAGGTCGTCGGCGTGTACAGCAGGATGCGGCCCGCGTTGTCGGTGCCGGCCAGGCGGGTCGTGTCGAGGCCGAGGCTGGCGACGACGCCCGACTGCGTGCGCGAGCGGCGCTGCAGCACGGCCTTCAGCGTGACGCCGTCGGCCTGCGTGATGCGCACGGACGGGATCGTGATGGCCGGGTCGCTGCCGCTCATGCCGGCCACGTCGCCGGGCTGGTTGTCGGCGACGATCATGGCCAGCGCTCCGGCGGCCTGGACGTTCCTGGCCTTGGTGACGAAGTCGCAGGACCCGCGGTCGACGAGGGCCACGTTGCCGCGCACCGCGAGGGCGTTCAGGGCGCCCAGCGGGTCGCACGCGAGACCCGTGCCGTCGGCCTGGTCGACGACGGGCATCAACTGGCCGGCGACGGGCGGATTGGACAGCGGCGGACCGAACGACGCGTCGCCGACCGGATAGTTGCCCGCGGCCTGGCCCGCCGCGCTGCCGCCGACGCCCAGGTTGGAGGACGGCGCCAGCACCTGGGGCACGGCGGCCGTCACGATGGGGCCGTTCCAGGACAGCCCGCGCCACGTCACGGCCGAGGCGGCGCGCTCGGCGTCCGTCATTTCCACCCACAGCTTGCCGGTGCGATTGTTCAGCAGGTAGTAATCCCAGATCGATGGGATGCTCTGGATTTCGGCGCCCGTCTCGTCGTCCGTGAACGTCTGGAAGCCGAGGCCGTGCGCGAATTCGTGCAGCAGGACCGTCACGAGGTCGATCTGGTCGCCGAAGTTGTCGTCCAGGCCGAGGTAGAAGCCGGAGCCGGGCAGGCAGTCCGGGAACAGGCCGAGGCGCGAATTGAAGCGGGCGACGATGTGCGGCGAGCCCGGCGTCGAGATGTCCTGGCCGGCCAGCTTGCTGGCCAGGGCGCTCGGATACCAGGTCGAAGCGCGCGGCGCGCTCGGGAAATCGGACCAGATCTCGTAGGCGCCGGCCGACCCGAGCACGGCGCTCGTCGCCGTGCAGGCCAGCGGCACGAACGAGGCGCCGATGCGGATCGGCACGCTGCTCGTGAGCGTGGCGCCCCAGATCTCGGCCGCGCGCTGGAACGCGTTCAGGCGCTGCTGGCCGAGCGTCGTGCCGGGATTGCCGCCGACGGGCGCGACCGGGGTCGGGTCGTTGAAGCCGACGCCGGCATCGTTCTGGTTGACGATCACGATGGTGGCCGCGGCCTGGGCCGGCGCGGCGCCGCCCAGGGCAAGGGCGCAGGCGGCGGCCACGCAGGCGGCGGCGCCCAGGGCCCGCTGCAGGCGTGAAGGTTTAGCGGCTTTCATGGGTTTTCTCCCCGTGGTTATGGTCGAGGGCATGGCCGACGGCGGCCTCGCCCTGCACGCATTCGCTCGTCAGCTTGCCGTCGGCGCCGCGCGTGACGACGTCGTAGACCATGGTCTTGTCGCCCAGGCGCACGCCGCGCGAGCCGTCGCCGCGGCTCACGGTGCTCGGCGCGCGTGGCGCCGCCAGGCCGGCGGACGCCGGTGCCCTGGCGCGCAGGTCCCTGAGTTCGTCGGGTGTCGGGGCGCGCATCTTGCCCGTTTGCGGGTCGCGCACGACGACCATGCCTTCCTGGCCGGCGGCCTTGGCATGCAGCGAGAAGACGGCCATCAGGCACAGGGCGGCCAGCGTACCGATGGTGAGCAGTTTTTCCTTGGACATGGCGTTTCTCCGATCAAAGGCGCGACTGGCGGCGCAGCAGGGTGAACATGCCCAGGCCCAGCGCCAGCATCATCCAGTGCGCCGGCTCCGGCACCGCCGTTACGACCGAGACCGTATCGAGGCCCACATAGTTCAGGGTATCGGCCGGGCCCAGGTAGCGGAATGCGAAGCGGCCGCTGCCGTTGTCCGTGACGGTGGCCGTGAACTGCTGCCAGTCCGCCGGATAGGCGGCCGTGCCGCCGACCGTCGCCAGCAGCGTCGAGAAGTCGGCCACATCCGTGCCCGTGCCGGATGCGTAGCGGACTTCGAGCATGTCGTTGAAGCCGGGCAGGTCGTCGTGGCGCGTGTAGAAGCTCAGCGTCGTGGTGCCGGACAGGTCGAGGACCGGGGTGATCAGCCAGTTGTCGACGCTGCCGCTGCCGTTCGCGGCGCCGAGGAAGTTGGCGGCCGCGTAGGCATCCGGGGCGCCGGACTGGGCCGGGAACAGGGCGCCGTTGCCCTGGAACCAGCCGCTGCCGGCCGGGACGCTGTTGTTGACCTGCGCCCATCCGCCAAGGGCCGCGACATTGTCGAATCCTTCGTTGAGCACTTCGACCCCGGCCGCACGGGCGCTCGATGCGCCCGGCACGGCCAGCGACAGGGACAATGCCGCTGCCGCATACAAGGTTTTTACGGGTTTCATGGAAGCCCTTTCATGGAAGCCAGTAGGATGGTGGACCGCTCGCGCTGGCTGGTCGACGAGGCCATAGCTGGGCTCATCTTATGAGTCGGATGACAATGAATTTTGATATTTAGCTAACGAACAGGCTGGACAAATCGAATGTACTGTCGGGTGGGACCGATGGGCGCTTGACGCGGGCTGGCGGGGAAGAATGATGAGGTGAAGCATGGTGGGCACGGGGTGCCCACCCTACGATGGTCCGGGCGCGCCAGGATGCTCGCCGAATTGACGTCCCGCGCGGCGCGGGCGGTAGGGCGGGCTCCCCGAGCCCGCCAGGAAAGTTACCGAATCAGCGCCCTGCGCGGCGCAGGCGCAGCTTGCCGACGATGCCGATCGGGAAGAAGTAGATCGAGAGAATGAACAGCACGCCCAGCCACAGCATCCAGCGGTCCGGCTGGAGGGCGGCGGCCAGCAGCGGTATGCCGGACACCATCGCGGACGCCTGCCCCATCAGCACCTTGAGATAGTTCTGGGCGAGGATGAACAGCGTCGCGCCGACGACCGCGCCGTACATCGTGCCCATGCCGCCGATGACGACGATGAGGAGGATGTCCGTCATGATTTCGAAGCCGAGGCTCGTCTTCGGCCCGACGTAGCGCAGCCACAGGGCCATCAGCGCGCCGGCCAGCGCGGCGACGACGGCGGCCAGCACGTTCGCCCAGATGCGGTAGACGACGGTGCGGTAGCCGAGGGCCTCGGCGCGGAATTCGTTCTCGCGGATCGCCTGCAGGACCCTGCCGAACGGCGAATTCACGAGGCGCAGCAGGAACAGGAACAGCACGAGGCAGCCCGCGAACACGATGTAATAGGTGATCAGCCTGCCGTCGACGGCGCGCCCGAACACGTCGTGGTCGACGAGCGTGTAGCCGGGCGACAGCAGTTCCGGCACGCTGAACGTGCGGCCGTCTTCGCCGCCGGTGAAATCCGACAGTTGCGATGCGAGCACCGAGAACGACGACGCCACGGCCAGCGTGATCATCGCGTAGAAGATGGCGCGCACGCGCAGCGCGAACAGGCCGACGACGAAGGCGAGGACGACCGTCAGCGCCAGCGCGGTGGCCAGGCCGGCGACGATCGCGCTCCAGGTCGGCTCGTCCACGCTGGACAGGGCGATGCCGACCCCGTACGCGCCGATGCCGTAGAACATCGTGTGGGCGAAGGAGACGATGCCCGTATAGCCCAGCAGCAGATCGTACGAGGCGACGAGGACGATGTACACGCAGATCGTGGCCGCCGTGTTCAGCGGGCGCGCGCCGGAAAAGAGGAAGGGCGCGAACAGCAGGCCGAGCAGGATCGCGACGAGGATCGCGGACAGCAGCCGGCTGCGCGGCAGGTCGCCGGAAAGAAGGCGGATCAGCATCAGTGACGTCCTTTCGCGTACAGGCCGGCCGGGCGCCACAGGAGGACGGCGATCATCAGCACGATGTTCGAGACGAGCGCCACCTTGGGCGCGAGGAAGCCGGCGTAGTTGCCGACGAGGGCGATCAGCAGCGAGCCGATGAAGCAGCCGCCGACGGAACCGAGGCCGCCGATGATGATGACGATGAAGGTCAGCACCATGATCTCGCTGCCCATCTGCGCCACCAGCGTTTCCTTGTACAGGCCCCACATCACGCCGCCCAGGCCCGCCAGCGCCGACCCGGCCGCGAACACGCCCACGAACAGGCGGCGGATGCGGTAGCCCATCGCCTCGACCATCTCGCCGTTTTCCACGCCGGCGCGGATCAGCAGGCCGATCTTGGTGCGGTTCAGGGTCAGGAACATCGCGCCGAACACGACGAGGCCGACGGCGACGGCGAGCAGCCGGTATTTCTCGATGGCGGCGTCGCCCAGGAAGATGGCGCCGCGCAGGGCGGCCGGCAGCGGCAGGGCGATCTGGTCGGCGCCCCAGATCACGTTGATCAATTGCTCGGACACGATCATGCCCCCCATCGTGACCAGGATCTGCTTCAGGTGCTGGCCGTACACGGGCATGATGACGACCCGTTCGAACGCCCAGCCGAGCAGCGCCGTCACGACCATCGCGAGCAGCACGGCGAGGCCCAGCACGCCGAGGTTGGCCAGCAGCGAATCCGTCTCGAGCCAGCCGCGCATGGGCAGCAGGACGAAGGTCGCGGTGAATGCGCCGACCGAGACGAAGGCGCCGTGGCCGAAGTTCAGCACGCTCATCAGGCCGAAGACCAGCGTGAGGCCGCTGGCCATAATAAAAATCATCATGCCCATCGCGAGCCCGGCCACGGTCAGGGTGACCCACGTCGGGACGCTCATGAAGGGCAGCGCCGCCAGCACGACGGCCGGCACGAGCAGCAGCGGGGCGATGTCGCGCCGCGCCGTCGGCAACGGGGCGTCCGCCTGGGCGATCGGTAAGGTTGCGCTCACGTGGTTATCCTGTTCATTGGTGGGAGTCGAGCGACAGGCCCAGCAGGCGTTGCTGCAAGGCCTCGTCGTGCGTCAGGTCGTGCATCAGGCCGGCGTGGACGACGCGGCCGTCGTCCATCACGCCCACACTGTCGCCGAGCGTGCGCACGAAGTTGAAATTCTGTTCGACCAGCAGGATCGTCGTGCTCGTGTCCTTGAGGTCGCGGAACGCCGCCATCAGGCTTTGCACGATGGCGGGGGCGAGGCCCTTGGTCGGCTCGTCCACGAGCAGCAGCTTGCGGGGCTCGACGATGGCGCGCGCGATGGCCACCATCTGCTTCTGTCCGCCCGACAGGTTTCCGGCCGGGTAGTTCCAGAATTTCTTCAGCGCCGGGAAGAAGCCGCAGATCCAGTCCACGCGCGCCGCGTCCAGCGGGCCGTTGCGGGCGGCAAGGTACAGGTTCTCGCGTACCGTCAGCTCGGAAAACACGGCCATGCTTTCCGGGACGTAGGCGATGCCGGCGCGGGCGATGTCCGGCGTGCTCAGCTTTGTGATGTCGCGGCCGTCGAACGTGATGGTGCCGCGGCTGGCCTTCCACAGGCCCATGACGGTGCGCAGCGTCGTCGTCTTGCCGGCGCCGTTGCGGCCCAACAGCACGGCCAGGCCGCCGCGCGGCACGACGAGGTCGACGCCCTGCAGGATGTGGTATTGGCCGATGTGCGTGTGGACACCGGACAGCGTCAGGATGGGTTCGCTCATGGGCAGCTTCATGTTCGGGACGTCATGCGGGTTCGGGGGTGCCAAGATAGGCCTCCTGCACGATTTTCGAACGCATCACCTCGGCCGGCTCGCCGTCCGCCACCAGCGCGCCGTTGTGCAGCACGATGATGCGGTCGGCGAGCGCGCGCACGACGTCCATCTTGTGCTCGACGAGCAGCACGGTCTTGTCGCGCTCGGCCTTGACCTGGTGGATCAGTTCCAGCACGACCGGCACCTCGTCCACGCTCATGCCGGCCGTCGGCTCGTCGAACATCAGGATGGCCGGCTCCAGCGCGAGCAGGATCGCCACCTCGAGCTTGCGCTGGTCGCCGTGCGACAGCGTGCCGACCAGCGCGCCGCGCCGGGGCGTCAATGCCACGCGCTCCAGGTAGTGCTCGGCGCGCTGGATGACTTCCTTGTGGCCGGACCACAGCGACAGCATGCTCATGCCGATGCCGGCGCGGCTCTGCACGGCCAGGCGCACGTTTTCCAGCACGGTGAGGTGCGGGAACAGGTTGGTCAGCTGGAACGCGCGCCCCACGCCCAGGCGGGTGCGGCGCGCGGGGCCGAGGCGCGTCACGTCCTGGCCGCGCACGATCACGCTGCCGGACGTCGCCTGCAACTGGCCCGACACCAGGTTGAAATAGGTCGTCTTGCCGGCGCCGTTCGGGCCCACGATCACGGTCAAGGTGCCCGGATAAAACTCGGCCGTCACCGCGTCGACGGCCACGTGGCCGCCGAAGCGGATGGTCAGGTCGCGCGTGACGAGTGCGGGCGCGGGCGCGGCGTTCGCGACTGTCATGTCAGCGCTTGTTCCGGATGGGCAGCGGCAGTTCGCTCGCCGGGATCTCGCGCACCAGTTCCAGCAGGTCCCACTCGCTCTTCTGGTCCTTCTTGATGCGGAAGTGGTACATGGGCTGCAGTGCCTGGTGATCTTCTTTTCGGAACGTCATCGTCCCCTTCGGCGTGTCGAACGACATGCCTTCCATCGCCGTCACCATCTGGTCGCCATTCCCGGACGGGACCTTCTGCAGCGCCGCGACGACGGCCGCCGCCGCCGCCATGCCGCCGGCCGTGAACATGTCGGGCGGGACCTTGTAGCGCTTCGTGTGCTCGGCCACGAGCCAGTCGTTCATCTTGTTCTTCGGGAAGCCGTAGTAGTAATTGATGGTGCCTTCGGTGCCGGCGTATGCCTTCCACGTCTTCATCACGGGCAGGATGTTGCCGCCCGGGGCGAGCGAGATGCCGTAGCGTTCCGGCTTCATGTCGGCGATCTTGTTCATCGGGTTCGGGCCGGCCCAGACGATGGCCAGCACGCGCGGCTGCGGCTTGTCTTTCAGGGCGTCGAACAGGCGCTGCGTGGGCGCCGTGAAATCGGTCGCGGCGGCCGGGGCGTATTCTTCATGGACGACGGTCGCCTTGCTTCCGGTCGCGGCCAGCGCTTCCTTGCCGGCCTTGATGGCGTCGCGGCCGAACGCATAGTCCTGCGCGAGGAACGCGATGCTGCCGCTCTTCAGCGTCGACGCCGCGGCCAGCGCGTCCTGCATCGAATTGCGCGCGGTGCGGAAGATGTACTTGTTCCACCGGGCGCCCGTGATCTCGTCCGCGACGGCCGGTTCGACGATCAGCACCTTCTTGTATTCCTTCGCGACCGGCAGCATCGCGAGCGCCGCGCCGGATGACGTGGTGCCGACGGCGATGTCGACCTTGTCGTCGCCATACGCCTCGGCCAGCAGCGTGCGCGAGAGGTCGGGCTTGCCCTGGTCGTCCTTGACGAGCACTTTCAGCTTGCGGCCGTTGATTTCCATCTTGCCGCCGGTGAGGTATTCGAGGCCCAGCATGAAGCCGGTCTCGGTTTCCTTGGCATACGATTCGAGCTGGCCGGTCTTGCCGGCGATCAGGGCGACCTTCAGGTCCGGGGCGGCCAGGGCAGAGCCCGTCGCCGTCAGGGCGAAGGCGGCGAACAGGGCCAGGGGCAGGGGTTTGATCAGGCGTTTCATGTTGTCTCCATGTTTGGTGGGCACGGGGTGCCCACCCTACGGTGCAGTGGCCAGGAATTTCACGATGGCGTCCAGCGCCACAGGTTCGGTCAGCATCGGCGCGTGGCCCACGCCCGGCACGTCGACGTACGTCATCGCGGGTGCCGCGCGCCGCATCCACGCGGCTTGCCGTTCTTCCAGCAGGTCGGACAGCGCCCCGCGCACCAGCAGCACCGGGCGCTCGTGCGAGAGCTTGCGGAACGCCATCCGCAGCGGCAGCGACGTCGGCCTGAGTTTACCGGTTTGCAGGGCGATGGCAATGTTCGGGTCGTAGCGGGGCGCCAGCCGGCCGGCGGCGTCCGGGGCGAAGGCGCGGCGCGCCCATTTGTCCCATTCGGGGGCATCGTTGTCCGGGAAAGCGCAGGCGTTGATGTCGCGCACGTAGCCGGCGGCGTCTTCCCACGAGCCCACGGTGCCCGTCCGGCCCGCGTAGCCGGTGATGCGCGCCAGGCCTTTTTCCGAGATGACGGGGCCGATATCGTTCAGTACGGCCGCAGCCACCAGGTCGATGCGCCGCGCCGCCAGCGTCATGGTGATCAGGCCGCCCATCGACGTGCCGATGAATACGGCGCGCGCGATGCCGAGGTCGGATGCCAGGCGGACGACGTCGCCGGCGTACACGCCCGGCGTGTAGTTGTCGTGATTCGGATCGCGCTCGGAATCGCCGCGGCCGCGCACGTCGAGCGCCAGCACGCGGCGTCCCAGCGCGGCGATGCGCGGCGCGAGCTCGTCGAAATCGGACGCGTTGCGCGTCAGCCCGTGGATGCAGATCACGGGCAGCCGCGCCGGCCCGCCCGCGCCCGCGTAGTCGCGTGCGTGCAGCGACAAGCCATCGTCACTGGTGAAGGTGATGTCGGTGTAGGTGGACATGTGACCGTTTGGTTTGTTGACAGGCGCGTCGAGCCTGGGGCGCCTCGGCGGAGAGCCCCGGCGGGGGGCTCTCCTCGCGGTCCGGGCGGACGATCAGAACTTCACGTCCAGCGTCGCGCGGACGCTGCGCGGGTCGCCGTAGAAGGCGGTGACCGAGTTGAAGAAGCCGGAGAAGTTATAGCCGGCCACCTTGTAGCGCTTGTCCGTCAGGTTGCGGCCATGCAGTCCGACCTGGTACTTGCGGTCGGAACTGGTCCAGACGAGGCCCGCGTCCCACAGGCCGAAGCCGCCCTGGGACAGCGCCAGGTTGCCGGGGATGGTGGCATCCAGGCTGGGGACGCCGGTCGGGCGCGCGATCTCGGTCTGGTACACCTTGCTCTTGTAGGCAATGCTGTTCATCAGGCTCAGCGTGCCCGAACGTCCCGCCAGCGCGAGCGGCCAGTCGTAGTTCACGGACAGGTTGGCGGCGTTCCTGGGCGTGTTCTGGAACTCCGTGCTGCCCGCGATGTTGACCAGGTTGGCCCCGTTCGCGACATACCACTGCTTGTACTTGGCGTCGATGTGGCTGTACATCGCGCTGACGCTGAGCGCGTTGGTCAGGTAGGCGATCATTTCCAGTTCGAGGCCGTCGATCCTGGCCTTGCCGGCATTCGTCAGCGTGCCGGCGAAGCCGTTCACGTTGCCGTTCGCGTCGAAGGTCGGGATCGAGCCGGGGATCTGGACGTTCTTGTAGTCGGTGTAGAAGACGGCCGCATTCGTCTGCAGGCGGCCGCCGTGCATCGACGACTTCAGGCCCAGCTCGACGGTGCTGACTTCTTCCGGATCGACGCCGCGGCGCTTGGCCAGCGAGGCCGCCGTGTTCGGGCCGCCGGATGCCGTCAGGTCCATGCGCGGATCGAACATGCCGCCCTTGAAGCCCTTGGAAAAGGTGCCGTAGACGTTGTGGTCCGGCGCGAACTTCCAGCCGATGCCGACCTTGGGCGTGAATTTCTTGTCGGTGCGGTCCAGGTCGTCCTTGCCGAGATCCGTGTTCGGCGGCCCGAACGCGAAGGCGGCCGGATTGCCCAGCAGCGCCGACCCTTTCAAGCCGAGATAGGTCTGCTTGAAGATGCGCGCGCGCCGCTGGTCGTCCGTATAGCGGCCGCCGACCGTGACGTTGAACGTGTCGGTCAGGCTGTAGCTGGCGTCGGCGAAGGCGGCCCACGTGCGCGTGTCGATGTCGTCGTACGTCAGCAGCGACAGGCCGCCGGCCGCGTTGTACAGGACGTCGAACTTGTTGAAGGCGTTGGCCTTCATGTAGAACACGCCGGCCACGCCCTGCAGGCGCGAGCCGGTGTAGGTCAGCTGGAATTCCTGGCTGGTCTGGTGGTCGCTGTAGA
Source organism: Massilia sp. Root335 (assembly GCF_001425685.1). Classification (GTDB taxonomy): domain Bacteria; phylum Pseudomonadota; class Gammaproteobacteria; order Burkholderiales; family Burkholderiaceae_D; genus Telluria; species Telluria luteola. The sequence goes on from NZ_LMCY01000069.1 coordinate 95,031, forward strand.
TGGCCGGCGCCTCGAACAGCGGCGTCTCGAGCGAATCGAAATCGATCGGGGCGTACGATTCCGACTTGCGGTTGGCGGTGATCGACTTGAACGACAGGGTCGGATCGATGGTGTAGTCGATCAAGAGCGAGGTGCCCTGGTTGATCACCTGCTGCTTGTGGCCGACCACCGAGTACAGGTCGGCGCGCGTGTCGTACAGGCCGGGCAGCGGCTGGATGTTGGCCGGCGCGGGGCCCGCCGTCACGCGATAACCCTGGCGCGGTTGCGAGTCGTCGACCGTGCGGTCGTAGGCGAAGCGCACGAACAGGTCGCTGTTCGGCAGCAGTTCCGCGCTGATGCGGCCGGCCCACAGGTCCTTGTTGTAGTTCTGCTGGCCGGTGAGGACGTTGTGGCCGAAGCCGTTGCGGTTGAAGGTGGCGAGCGTGCCGCCCAGGCGCAGGATGTCCGTCACGGGCGTGCTGGCCTTGACGACGAGGTCCGCTTCGCCGTAGTTGCCCACGGTGGCCTTCGCATCCAGCATGGGTTTCGGGGCGAGCTTGCGGGTCACGTACTTGACGGCGCCGCCGATCGTGTTGCGGCCATACAGCGTGCCCTGGGGGCCGCGCAGCACTTCGATGCGTTCGAGGTCGTAGATGTCGGTGAGGGCGCCCTGCGGACGCGCCAGGTAGACGTCGTCGAGATAGATGCCGACGCCCTGCTCGTAGCCGGCGACGGGGTCCTGCTGGCCGATGCCGCGGATGAATGCGGTCAGCGTGGTGTTGGTGCCGCGCGACGTTTTCAGCGTGGTGTTCGGCACCTTGTCGGTGAGCGCGGTGAGGTCGGGGATGGCCTGTTTTTCGAGCTCGGCGCCGGACAGCGCGGTCACCGCGCCCGGTACGTCCTGGATCAATTCGGCGCGGCGGCGAGCGGTCACGACGACCTTGCTGATGTCTTCCGTGGCGGACGCGGCGGGGGCGGTGTTCGCGTCTTCCTGGGAATGGGCGACCCCGATCGTGCTGCCGTACATTGCCATGAGCACGGCAATGGACATGGCGGAACGGGCGGGGCGGTGCAGTTTCGGCTTGCTAACACGCATTGAATGTCTCCTGATTTTGTTTGGTGTTATGCGTTCAGGTACGTTTCGCATGATCGGAGTGTGCCTCGGATGAAACTGGTTGAAAAGACAACGCCGCGCCCACCGGTTGTGCATTTATGCACAGCACGCCGGAATCGCCCATCGCAGGCGGCGCCACAGGACGCGGCACGTTGCAACGCGCGGAAAACCGCTCTGCTGTGCATACGCAAGAGATATTCCGAAAACGTTGCAGCGGCAATGTGCACTGGTGCACAATATGTCACCTTGATATCAAACAACGGGTTCTCGAAAAAGCCGCACTGAACGGTGACCCCATGCGTGACGGGTCGGCGGGGACCGGGGGAGACAAACATGCACAGCCTGCCGGAGTGGACGGATTTGCGGTTTTTCCTGGAGCTGGCGCGCGCCGGCACCCTGTCGGGGGCGTCGCGCCGCCTCGACGTCGAGCACACGACCGTCGCCCGGCGCATCGACCGCCTGGAGCAGCAGCTGGGGACGACCCTGTTCGACCGCTCGCGCGAAGGCTACGAGCTGACGGAGATGGGCCTGGCCCTGCTGCCGCACGCCGAGGCGATGGAAGGCGCGGCGCTGGCCGCCACCGAGCAGCTGGGCGGGGCGGAAGTGGCGGCGCACGGCGTCGTTCGGCTGGGCGTGCCGGAAGTGTTCGGGGTGCGCGTCGTCGCGCCCCTGCTGGTGACACTGTTCGACGAGCACCCGGACCTGTCGATCGACCTGCTGGCCCTGCCGCGCTTCGCCAACCTGGCCAACCGCGAGGCCGACCTCGGCGTCATGCTCGATCCGCCGTCGACGGGGCGCTACATGGTGACGCGCCTCGCCTCGTTCCGCTTCTACCTGTACGCGTCGCCGGCGTATCTGGCCAAGCACGCGCCCATCCGCACGCATGCGGACCTGGAGCACCATCACTTCGTCGACTACGTGCAGGACCGCCTGGCCAGCCGCGAACTGTCGTACCTGAACGAACTCGGATTCACGCCGCGCCGCCGCCTGTGCTGCTCGGGCATGGGGGCGCAGATCGAGGCGGCGTCGCTGGGCATGGGCCTGATGATGGCGCCGCCGTACGCGGTGCCGGACGACGGCCGCCTCGTGCCCGTCCTGCAGGGCTTTTACGCGGAGCGCTCGTTCTGGCTGGCGGCGCCGACGGACCTGTACCGGCTGCGCCGCGTGAAGGTCGTGTGGGACCTGTTGCGCGACCTGGCCGACAACAATCCGAAGCTGTGGTGGGACAAGGGCGACATCGGGAGGGCGGCGTGATCCGCGACTATGTGCCGGCCGACCGACCGACCGACCGCGCCGCCATCACAATTTGCCGCCGATCCGCGGCGTGCCGTATGCGCGTTATGTGTTGCGGTTGACGTAGCGCGTGGGCACGGCGTGCCCACCCTACCGCTCATTTCCGGAACGGGTTGCGGTCGTTGAGCTCATCGATGTAATCGTCGATCCCGCCGGCTTCGCGCTCCAGGAAGCGCTCGACGGCGTCCGCGAACGACGGATGCGCGAGCCAGTGCGCCGACCAGGTCCGCGTCGGCAGGAACCCGCGCGCCATCTTGTGCTCGCCCTGCGCGCCGCCTTCGAACACCTGGATGCCCTGTTCGATGCAGAACTCGAGCGGCTGGTAGTAGGCCGCCTCGAAGTGCAGGCAGGGCACGTGTTCCAGCGCGCCCCAGTAGCGGCCGTACAGGGTGGTCGCGTCGTGCACGACGAGCGAGGCCGCGATCGGGTGGCCGTCGCGCTCTGCGATCACGAGCAGCAGGTTGTCCGGCATCGTTTTTCCGATGCGGCGGAAGAAGTCCAGGTTCAGGTAGGGCTTGGAAAAGTGTTCCGAATAGGTGTTGCGGTAGCAGCGCGTGAAGAAGCGCCATTCCTCGTCCGTGATGTTCCGCCCGCGCACGCGCCGCAGCGAGACGCCGGCCTCGCGCACCTTGCGCCGCTCGGCGCGGATGTTCTTGCGCTTCTTTTGTTCCAGGGTGGCGAGGAAGTCGTCGAACGTCGCATAGCCTGCGTTCATCCAGTGGAACTGCACCCCGCTGCGCAGCATGAAGCCGGCGTCGGCCAGCTGTTTCGCTTCCTCGTCCGGCGGGAACAGCACGTGCGTGGACGACACCTCCGTCGCCTTCTGCGTCTTCACGAGAACGTCGACGAGGGCCGCCCGCGCCCGCGCGTCGCGCGCGAGCAGGCGCGGGCCGGCGACGGGCGTGAACGGGATCGCGGACAGCAGCTTCGGATAATAGTCGAGTCCATGCTCCTGGTAGGCATTGGCCCACGCCCAGTCGAACACGTATTCGCCGTACGAATGGCCTTTCACGTACAGGGGCAGGGCGGCGGCCAGGCCGTCGGCGGCGTCGTACAGCGCGATGTACTGCGGCTGCCAGCCCGTTTCCGGCGTCGCGCTGCCGGATTCGTGCAGCGCGTGCAGGAACGCGAAGGACAGGAACGGGTTGGCATTGTCCTGCAGGGCGACGAGGCCGTCCCACCGGGCTTGCCCGATCTCGGACAGAGAAGAAACGATATGCGTGCGATAATTCAAGATGACTTCCGTGAGCTGTTGAGACCTATGGATAAGCGATTCTTCAACCTGTATTCCCACGATTTCGCGCGCGTGGCCGTCGCCAGTCCGCGTTGCAAGGTCGCCGACCCGGCCTTCAACGCGCAGGAAACGATCCGCCTCGCGCGCGAGGCCGCCGACGCGGGCGCCGTGCTGGCCGCCTTCCCCGAACTGGGCTTGTCGGCCTACACGTGCGACGACCTGTTCCACCAGCGCGCGCTGCTCGATGCCGTGCTGGACGCGCTGGCCGAGGTGGTCGCTGCATCGAGTTCTCTGCCGCTGGCGCTCGTCGTCGGCGCGCCGCTGCGCGTCGGCCACGTGCTGTTCAACTGTGCCGTCGTCGTCGCGGGCGGCCGCATCCTGGGCGTGGTTCCGAAAAGCTATCTGCCCAATTATGGCGAATTTTACGAAAGTCGGCAGTTCAGCGCGGCGGACAACGCGGCCGTCGACCATATTTCGCTGCTGGGCCAGGACGTGCCGTTCGGCCCCGAGCAGCTGTTCGAGCTCGAGAATCTGCCGCTGCTGCGCTTCCACGTCGAGATCTGCGAAGACGTGTGGGTGCCGATCCCGCCGTCCTCGTACGCCGCGCTGGCCGGCGCGACGGTGCTGGTGAACCTGTCGGCGTCGAACGTCGTGGTGGGCAAGAGCGGCTATCGCCACCAGCTCGTGGCGCAGCAGTCGGCGCGCTGCCTGGCCGCGTACCTGTACACGTCGGCCGGACAGGGCGAATCGACGACGGACATGGCGTGGGACGGCCAGTCGCTGATCTACGAAAAGGGCGACCTGCTGGCCGAGTCCGAGCGCTTCCAGGGCGACTCGCACATCGTCTATGGCGACGTCGACCTGGAACGCCTGTCCGTCGACCGCATGCACACGACGACGTTCGCGCAGTCCGTGCGGCGCCATGCGCACGAGGTGGCAAAATTCCGCGTGCAGAAATTCGCCGTGCCGCTGCCGCTCGAGCGCGACCTGCCGCTGGCGCGCCTCGTCGAGCGCTTCCCGTACGTGCCGGCCGACGGCCGCCGGCGCGACGCGCGCTGCACCGAGGTCTACAACATCCAGGTGCAGGCGCTGGTGCAGCGGCTGCAGTCGTCCGGCCATCAGAAGGTCGTGATCGGCATCTCGGGCGGCCTCGATTCCACGCACGCGCTGCTCGTCTGCGCCAAGGCGATGGACAAGCTGGACCTGCCGCGCGCGAACATCCTCGCGTACACGATGCCGGGCTTCGCGACGAGCGAACGCACCTTGCGCCAGGCGCGCGAACTGATGCGCGTCGTCGGCTGCACGGCGCACGAAATCGACATCCGCCCCAGCTGCATCCAGATGCTCAAGGACCTCGGCCACCCGTATGCGGAGGGCGCGGAACAGTACGACGTCACGTTCGAGAACGTGCAGGCGGGCGAGCGCACGAGCCATTTGTTCCGCCTCGCGAACCATCACCACGCGATCGTGATCGGCACCGGCGACCTGTCCGAGCTGGCGCTGGGCTGGTGCACGTACGGCGTGGGCGACCACATGTCGCACTACAACGTCAACGCGAGCGTGCCCAAGACGCTGATCTCGCACCTCGTGCGCTGGGTCGCGGACACGAAGCAGGTCGGCGAGACGGGGTCCGATGTCCTGATCAACGTGCTGGAAACCGAGATCTCGCCGGAACTGGTGCCGGGCAAGGCGGGGGACGCGAACAAGCCGGCGCAGGTGACCGAAGACTTCATCGGCCCGTACGAACTGCAGGACTTCAACCTGTACTACACGATCCGCTACGGTTTCGGCCCGGCCAAGGTCGCGTTCCTGTCCTGGAACGCCTGGCGCGACGCGGCACACGGACCGTGGCCGGAAGGCGGCAGTCCGGCGCGCAACCAGTACGGCCTCGCCGCGATCAAGAAGAACCTGGGCATCTTCCTGTGGCGTTTCTTCAAGACGAGCCAGTTCAAGCGCTCCTGCGTGCCGAACGGGCCGAAGGTCGGCAACGGCGGCTCGCTGTCCCCGCGCGGCGACTGGCGCGCGCCCAGCGATTCGGAAGCGACCGTGTGGATGGCGCAGCTGGCCAGGATTCCAGATTGACCGGGCGCCATGCGATAATCCCGGGAAATTGAAAGGAGATACACATGAAACAGATTACCTGCGTGATCAAGCCGTTCAAGCTGGACGAAGTGCGCGAAGCGCTGGCCGAAGTGAACGTCACCGGCCTGACCGTCACGGAAGTGAAGGGCTTCGGCCGCCAGAAGGGCCACACGGAACTGTACCGCGGCGCCGAATACGTGGTCGACTTCCTGCCCAAGGTGAAGATCGAAGTGGTGGTCGACGATGCGCTGACGGAGCAGGTGGTGGACGCCATCATCAAGGCCGCGCGCACCGGCAAGATCGGCGACGGCAAGATCTTCGTGCAGGAAGTGGAGCAGGTGATCCGCATCCGTACCGGCGAGACGGGGCCGGACGCGGTTTAAGCCCGCGCGCGTCGTCCCCGCGAAGGCGAGGATCCAATTTCAGCCGGCGGGCCGCGTATAACTTGGGTTCCCGCCTGCGCGGGAACGACGGT
>NZ_LMCY01000070.1 GCF_001425685.1 Massilia sp. Root335
AACACCTTCAGCGATTTCCCCTCAAATTATTCCGGACAGCAGTGCGCCTGCGCGGGAACGACGGCGCGTAGATGCCCGGGAATAACGGCTGTGAGATCGGACGTCAGACGACATCTGACGTGCCGACCCGTGCCTCAGGGCCATGTCACGGCTTGTACTTCGGCCCGTTGTGCAGGAACACGCCGCCTTGATAAAACGTGGTGATGTCGTCGGCCGGCGGATACTCGACCGTCTGCGGCAGCTTGTGCGCGAACTGCGCCGAGCTGTCCTTGGGTTGGTAGCGCAGGAACGCGGCGTGGCGGTCGTCCCACCAGCGGCCCTCGTTGTCCGAGATGCCGAACGTGATCGTGTGCCCCACGCGCGGCGTGACCAACGAGCGGTGCAGCAGCTGCACGAGGTCGTCGAGCGAGAGCCACGTCACCATCTGGCGGTAGTTGGTCGCTTCCGGCCAGCAGTAGCCGATGCGGATGCACACGGTCTCCACGCCGAAACGGTCCCAGTAATAGCGCGACAGCGTCTCGCCGAACACTTTCGACACGCCGTAGTAACCGTCCGCGCGCGGCGGCATCGTGGCGTCGACGATGTCGGTCGTCTTGTACATGCCCATCGTGTGGTTGGTGCTGGCGAAGACCACGCGCCGGATGCCGAGCTTGTGCACGGCTTCGTACAGGTTGACCATGCCGAGGATGTTGGCGTGCATGATCGGCGCCCATTCCTCTTCGGTGGAGATGCCGCCGAAGTGCAGGATGGCGTCGACGCCCTCGCACATGCGCATGACGGCGTCGCGGTCGCCCAGGTCGCACAGGACGATTTCCTCGTGCGGCGCGGCCGGGCCGAAATCGGCGACGTCGGACAGGCGCACGATGTCGGCGAATTCGTGCAGGCGCTCGCGCAGGCGGCGGCCCAGGTTACCGGCGGCGCCGGTGAACAGGATGCGTTTGAATGGTTTCGTCATCGCTCTTTACTGTTAATTACTTGATACGGGAAGGGAAGGCGGACACGCGGTCGGCCCGCGTGCCGCAATGCTAACAGCGTTCCCGTCCCGTTGACCAGCCCGTCCGCTTCAGGCGCGCCGGCGACGGGCCAGCCCGAGGAGCGCGAGACCGGTCAGGCACAGCGCCGGCGCCGGCGCTTCCGGCAGGCGCACGGCGGCCGTCGCCGTCACGACCGGCGCCGCGCCGGGCACGGTGGCGAACGCCAGCGCGTCGCCGTCCTGGTCCAGGTAGTTCAGGCCAGCGTCCAGCAGCGCCACTTCGAGCGTGCTGCCGGCGCCGGGCAGCGGGTCGATGTCGAAGGCGACGTCGAACGCCAGCTGGCCCGTGAAGCGGGTCCAGAATCCGAATTCGTTCCAGCCGGTGCCGTTGCCGAGCACCACACCGGTCGCCGCCGAGCCGCTCACGTCGCCGGCGGCGATGTCCGCGGCGCCGCCATCCGGAGCGATGCCGGCAAAGCCGCTCAGGGTCGCGTGCACGGGGCTGGCCGCGGCCTGGCCGAGGATCAGGAAGTCGAGGTAGCCGGACTGGCCGGCATGGTCCTGCGTGTCGATGGCGACGTGGTACGTCGGGCCGGCGGCGGCCGCGGCGCAGGCGCACAGCAGGGCGAGGGCGAGTGCGAGCCGCTTCATGGCTGGCCCGCGAACAGGCGCGGCGTGTAGCCGATGGCGACGTGCGCCGGGTTCGAGAAGACCAGCGGGAATGTCACCGTCTGCCCCGGCGCGAGATGGGCCGACGTCACGGTCAGGGTCGGCGCGCCGCCCTGGCTGCCGCTGCGGTTGGCAAGCAGGACGCCGTCGCTCAACGTGTCGAGGCGCGCCATCAGCACGCCGTCGTAGGTCGTGGTCGACCGGTTCGTGAAGCTGAGCGTGCCGCTCATCTGCTGCGTCGTGCGGTTCAGCGTGAGGCCCGACTGCGTGACCGTCATGTTCGCACCGGCGTCCGTGAACAGCGTCACCGGCGCGCTGCCTTCGAACCCGCCCAGGTCCGGCGCGGTGCCGCTGTACGGCAGGCCGACGTTGACGCCCTTGTCGAGCAGGTCGCTGCCGCTCGCCAGGCGCAGGTAAGGGAGCGGGGGCAGGCTGCCGTCCGGCAGGCGCGGCGCGTCCCAGCCGGTAAGCAGGGTGCTCTGGAAGTCGGCGCTCGTGACCGACACGCTGGCGAGGTTCCAGCTGTTGTTGGCGACGTCCGCGCCGCCCATGTTCATCACGAGCGTGCCCTGCCACGCGAGGTTGTTGCGCAGGATGCCGAGGCTGATGGCCGCGCCGCTCGGGTCGATGCCGAGCATGTTGAAGTCGGCGTGGTTGGCGACGCCCGTGTTGTTATAAAAGTAGTTAGCGACCGGATGATGGTTGGCGTAGAAGCCGTAGGCCTTGTTCTTGAAGGCGACGTTGAAGCGCGCGGTGTGCTGCGGCGCGTTCGCGACGTACACGCCGCCGTAGCCGCCCAGCTTGAAGCCGTTGCCGTTGCCGGCCGGGACGGACGTCGTGGTGCCGGGATAGTAGCCCATCATCCACGCCCACGAGTTCTCGATCAGCACGGGCGAATACGCGCTGATGGTGTCGTAGCCGTCGTCCGTGTTCGCCCACGCGCGGCAGCCGCGAATCACGTTGCCGGGCTGGTTGGCGCCGATGTGGACGCCGAAGCCGTCCGCGTTCTGCCCCGGGCCGCTCTTGCTGTACGGGTCGTAGTTGTGGTGCGAGTCGACGTTCAGCACGAGGTTGTTGCTGCCCTTCGCGATGAACATGCCCGGACCCATGTGGTGGTGCGTGTTCAGCGCCTCGAAGGTGTTGTTGCTGCCGCTGTTCCACACGCCCCACGATTCGTTGTTCAGCAGATTGCCCGGCTGCTGCGGGGCGCCCGTCACTTCCAGGCCCTTCAGGTGGATCCAGCTGCCCGTCACGTTGAAGCCTTTCACGCGGCAGTTGTCCTTCATCTGCGAAAAGTCGAACACCGGCGTTTCGCCCGGATACGCCCAGTAGCGGATCGTCTTGCCGGATGCGCCGCTCTTGTTCAGGGTGATGACGTTGACGGTGTCCGTCATGCTGGCGCACTGGTTCAGGCCGCCGTGATAGACGTAGGCGCCGCCGCGGAAGTACACGGTGTCGCCGGCCACTGCCGCCGCCTGCGCCCTGGCGAAGCTCGCCCACGGCGCCGCCTGCGTGCCCGCGTTGGCGTCGTTGCCGGCAGGGGCCACGTAATAGGTCGCCGCCGCCGCGCCGCCCGCGCCGGCCAGGATCGCCAGCGCGAACGCGCCGCGTACGAGGTACTGCTGCCTTGATTCCATGCCGTCTCCTTGATTGCTGTTGTTGTTGGACCGTCATTACCTGCCCAAACCGCAGGGGCGTCAATCCGGGCGCGGCGAACGCTCAGCATGTTGAGTAATTGGCGGGACCCCGCAAAGGTCGAATACTGGACTGCTAATATTTCAGTGCCCACTTTCCCGTTGACTGGACCTCCATGAACCTCCGTTTTGCCCTGGCGATGGCGCTCGCCGCCGCCGCGCCGGCCCACGCGGCACGCGCCCTGTACGACTTCAACCCCGGCTGGAAACTCGTCGTCGGCGACCCGCAGGATGCGGCGCGTCCCGGCTTCGACGACGGCGCGTGGAAGCTCGTGAGCCTGCCGCATGCGTGGAACGAGGACGACGCCTTCCGCAAGGACATCGCCGATCTGGCGACCGGCGTGGCCTGGTATCGCAAGCATTTCCGGGTGCCCGGCCTGAAGCCGGGCCAGAAGGTGTTCCTCGAATTCGAAGGCGCGCGCCAGGCCGCCGAGGTGTTCGTCAACGGCCGCGCCGTCGGGCTGCACGAGAACGGCGTCAACGCGTTCGGCGTCGAGATCTCGGGCGCGCTCCTCAAAGGCGACAACGTCGTGGCCGTCCGCACCGACAACAGCTGGGACTACCGCGAGCGGGCGACGGGCCAGCGCTTCCAGTGGAACGACAAGAATTTCTATGCCAATTACGGCGGGCTGTCCAAGAACGTGCGCCTGCACGTGACGGAACCCGTGTACCAGACGCTGCCCCTGCTGGCGAGCCTCGGCACGACCGGCGTGTACGTGTATGCGCGCGACTTCGACATCGCGCACGGCAAGGCGACCGTCCACGCCGAGTCGCAGGTGCGCAACGAATCGGGCAGGGCGCGCAAGGTGGTGTACGACGTGGAGCTGCGCGACCGCGACGGCAGGCGCGTCGCGCATTTCGCGGCGCCCGCGCAGACCATCGCGCCCGGCGCCACCGTCACGCTGAAAGCCGCCGCGCCCGTCGCGGGCCTGCACTTCTGGAGCTGGGGCTATGGCTACCTGTACGACGTCGTGACCACCCTGAAGGTCGACGGCAGGCCGCTCGACGCGGTCACGACCCGCACCGGCTTTCGCAAGACGGCGTTCCGCAACGGGATGATCGCGCTGAACGACCGCGTCATCCAGGTGCACGGCTATGCGCAGCGCACGACCAACGAATGGCCGGCGGTCGGCATGTCGGTGCCCGCGTGGCTCTCCGATTACAGCAACGGCCTGGCACTGGCCGGCAATGCGAACCTGTTCCGCTGGATGCACGTGACGCCGTGGAAGCAGGACGTCGAATCGCTCGACCGCCTGGGCCTGATGGAGGCGATGCCGGCCGGCGATTCGGAAGGCGACGTCAAGGACCGCCGCTGGGACCAGCGCCTCGAGGCCATGCGCGACGCCATCGTCTACAACCGCAACAACCCGAGCATCGTGTTCTACGAAAGCGGCAACAAGGGCGTGAGCGCGGACCACATGCGGGCGATGAAGGCGCTGCGCGACGAGTACGATCCGTACGGCGGGCGTGCGTCCGGCAGCCGCGAAATGCTGAGCCGGGAGCTGAAGCAGGTCGCGGAATACGGCGGCGAAATGCTGTACATAAACAAGAGCGCGGACATGCCGATGTGGGCGATGGAGTACGCGCGCGACGAGGCGCTGCGCAAATACTGGGACGATCTCAGCCCGCCTTACCACAAGGACGGCGACGGGCCGCTGCACAAGGGCCAGGACGCGAGCGCCTACAACCGCAACCAGGACAGCTTCACCATCGAGGACGTCAAGCGCTGGTACGACTACTGGCGCGAACGGCCCGGCACCGGCACGCGCGTGTCCAGCGGCGGCGTGAACATCGTGTTCTCGGACTCGAACACCCACCACCGCGGCGCCGAGAATTACCGGCGCAGCGGCGAAGTGGACGCCATGCGCATCCCGAAGGACGCGTGGTACGCGCACCAGGTCATGTGGGACGGCTGGGTCGACGTGGAGCACCCGCGCGTCCACATCGCCGGCCACTGGAATTATCCTGCGGGGACGGTCAAGCCGGTCGCCGTCGTCTCCAGCGCGGACACCGTGAAGCTGTTCCTGAACGGGAAAGAGCTCGGCCCCGCGCAGCAGAGCGCGCGCTTCCTGTTCACGTTCGGCGACGTCGCCTGGCAGCCGGGCGAACTCAAGGCCATCGGCTATGACGCGCACGGCAAGCAGGTCTGCGAGACGACGCTGGCGACGGCCGGCGCCCCCGTCGCGCTGCGCCTCACGCCCATCGTCTCGCCGCACGGCCTGCGCGCCGACGGCGCCGACATGGCGCTCGTGCAGGTGGAGGCCGTCGACGCGGCCGGCCGCCGCAATCCGCTCGCGCTCGATACCGTCGACTTCGACGTGCAGGGCCCGGCCGAATGGCGCGGCGGCATCGCGCAGGGCCCGGACAACGACATCCTCGCGCGCTCGCTGCCGGTGGAGGGCGGCGTGAATCGCGTGCTGCTGCGCACGACGCCGACGGCCGGCCGCATCGTCGTCCGCGCCCGCGCGCAGGGCCTGGCGCCGGCCGAGCTGGTGCTGGAGTCAAGGCCGGTGGCCGTGCAGGACGGCCTGGCCGCGCTGCCGCCCGCGCCGCCGGCGCACCTGGACCGCGGCCCCACCCCGGCCACCCCGTCGTTCACCGTGTCGCGCGTGGCCGTGCCCGTCGCGGCGGTCGATGCGCCGGACGGGAACAAATCCATCGACGACGACGAGACGACCGCCTGGACGAGCAAGCCCGGCGCCACGCCCGAGATCACGTACACGCTGGCCAGGGCCGCGCGGCTGGCGGAAGTGGTGCTCAAGCTGACGGGCTGGCGCGAGCGCAGGTATCCGCTCAAGGTGTATGTGGACGGCAAGGAAGCGTGGAGCGGCCTCACGCCCACGAGCCTCGGTTACGTGACGCTGCCGTTGAAGCCCGTGCCGGGCCGCTCGGTGCGCATCGCGCTGGACGGCCGTGCGCAGGAGGGCGGCGGGATGCGCCTGACGGAGGTAGCCAACCAGGCGAATACGGCGACGGGGACGAAGGGCGTGTCGACGTCCACGCTGTCCATCGTGGAGGCGGAGTTCTATGAACGGCCGTAAGCGATGAGCGCCCTCGACGTCCCGTTCCGCCTGGACCGCTCGCGCAACGCGACCGCGCAGGTGTTCGAGCACCTGCGCGCGCAGATCGTCGGCCTCGCCCTGAAACCGGGCACGGTGCTGGCGCGACCCGCGTTGTGCGAGTACTTCCAGCTGTCGCAGAGTCCCATCCGCGAAGCGCTGCTGCGGCTGGAGGAAGAGCGCCTCGTCGACATCTACCCGCAGCATCAGACGCGCGTGCGCGCCATCGACCTGGCCGCGGCGCGCCAGGCGCATTTCTTCCGCCTGTCCGTCGAGCTGGAGATCGCGTGGGTGCTCGCGCGCGAGCCCCGCCCGGAGCTGGGCAGGCAACTGCTGGACCTCGTGGCGCGCCAGCGCGGCTGCCTGGCGGCGGGCGACCTGGAACAGTTTACGCGCATCGACATGGAATTCCACAAGCGCATGTACGACGCGTCCGAATTGCCCGATCTGTGGGTATTGACGCGCCGCCGCAGCGGCAACCTGGATCGCCTGCGCCGCCTGCACCTGCCGCTGAACGGCAAGGCGCAGTCGATCCTGCAGCAGCACGGCCGGATCGCGCGCTGCATCGCGCGCGGCGACGCGGCGGGGGCCCAGCGCGCCGTGCGCGATCATCTGTCGGGCACCCTGCAGGCGCTGGACGTATTGCGCGAGCGCTTTCCCGACATGCTGCTGCCGCCGGACTATCCGCCGGCGTAGGCAGGCCGTCAGTGCGACGCGGCGACCCGCGGATGCAGCACGGCGTCGGCGCGCTTGCGCTCGTCCGCGGTCAGCGTCGGCGTCAACGCCTTCAGCGCGCCGGCGGCGCCGTCGTAGCCCGCCTGGGCGGCCAGGTTGAACAGCACGTAGGCCGCGGCCGGGTCCTTCGCGCCGCCTTCGCCGTTGGCCGTCATCGCGCCCAGGTTGAACAGGGCGTCCGGCTGGCCCTGGCGCGCCGCGGCGGCGAACCACTGCCTTGCCGTGGCCAGGTTCTTGCCGACCACTTCGCCGCTGTAGAAATACGTGCCGAGCGCGAACTGGGCGTCGCGGTCGCCCTTCAGCGCCGCATCCTTGTAGTAGACGATGGCCTTGGCGGGATCGGCCTTCACGCCTTCGCCCAGGTCGATCATGTGCCCGGCCGCGAACATGGCGGCGGGGATGCCGGCGTGCGCGGCGGCTTCGAAGTAGGCGCCGGCCGTCCTGACGTCGCGCGGCACGCCGTCCGCCGCGTAATAGGAGCGTGCGAGATGGTACTGCGCGGCCGGGTAGCCCGCGTCCGCCGCTTCCTTCAACTGCGCCAGCCCCTTGACGGGGTCGCGCGGCTCGTCCCTGCCGGCCAGGGCGCGCGCGCCCAGGATGTCGAGGGCGGGCACGAAGCCGTAGCCGGCCGCCTTCCCGTACCACAGGCGCGCCTTGTCCGCGTCACGCGCCACCCCGATGCCGCGGTCGTACATCCGCGCCAGCATGAAGGCGGCTTCGATGCGCGGGGTCATCGCGTCCGGGTGCGCCGGATCGAAGTGCAGGCGCTCGGCGGGATCGTAGCGCTGGTTGTCCACCTTTTCCAGCCATGCGACGGCTTGCGCGCCATCCTTTGGCGTACCGAGGCCGTACAGGTGCAGGCGCGCCAGCATCAGCGCCGCCTCGTCGTAGCCGACCTTGTTCCACGCGGCGGTGAACTGCTCCAGCGCACGCGGGTAGTCCTTGTTGTCGTAGGCTTCGTAGCCGAAGGCGAGCGACTTGTCGTTGCGCGCGATGCGGTTGCGGCCGGCCGCGAAGCGCCGGTCGGCAAGGCCGCAGCCGGGCGTGTTCGTCGCGGCCACCCGGTCGGACATGCCGAGGTCGCGGGCGATGCCCGACGAATCGACCGCATTCGACACGTCGCCTCCCGGCGCCAGGTCGGAGAAGTGCGGCACGTCGTTGGACAGGCTGTCGTCCAGCCCGAAGTCGCTCATGTACGTCGTCATGACCGGATCGTAGGCCGGGTTGTGCGGGTCCATGAACGCGCACGACGACGCCGACCGGCCGTTCAGGATCCGGTCCTTCGCGGCGTTGATCGCATGGGGATCGCCGGCGCGCGCCTTCGTGCCGTTCACGATCACGGTGCCCGTCTGGGCGTGCGCCGTGGCCAGCAGCAGGAGCGAAAGCAAAGCGGGGATGGTCTGTGATCGGGTCGTCTTCATCGGGTCTCCTCGTGGGTGGGCGCGGCTTGCGCGGGCAAGGATAGCGCAGGGCGATCGCGCCGTGGGTCCCCGCGCGATTCGCTCACCGGATTGATCGTTTCGGCGGCGCGCGGGCCCGGCCCGCGGCGTTGCGATAACCGTTCGCAGGGCGCCGGCGTCATCCCGCGCAAAAAATGGCATCGCAATCGCGGTTTTGATTGGTGTGTGTGGCCATTCGAGCACACGCTTCGCTCATGTGGATGAGTATTTCCCGCTGATATATCACGATGGGCGCCCGCAACCCTACACTGTCCCTGAGTCGAAGAGCCAACGACCGCAGCACCAGACCTGCGGCGTCACCGCGAAAAAAGACAGACCGCTCACCACGGTCCACCAAGGAGACAGAAAAATGCACGACATCCGCAACGTCATCCGTCCCACCCGCCTTGCCTATGCCGTCTCGCTGGCAGTCTCGCTGATGGCGAGCCACGCCGCGCTGGCGCAGGACACCCCGCCGGCGCAGGACGCCACCAACACGCAGGCGCCCGGCACCGGCGCGAGCGCGGCCCCGAAGGGCAACAACGAGATCGCGAGCGGCATCGCGACCGTCGTCGTCTCGACCCGCAGATCGCAGCAATCGTCGATCGCCCGCAAGAAAAACGCCGCCACCGCGCTCGACTCGATCGTCGCCGAGGACGTCGGTTCGCTCCCGGACCGCAACATCGGCGAGGCGATCTCGCGCATGGCCGGCGTCGCGCTCGACCGCGGCGACTTCGGCGAGGGCGTCACCGTCGCCGTGCGCGGCAACGGCCCCGACCTGACCCGCGTCGAGATCGACGGCATGGCCGTGCAGTCGGCCAACAGCGTCGGGGCCGGCAGCAGCGGCCGCGGCAGCGAGTTCCGCCAACTGTCGGCGGACCTGATCAAGAGTGTGGACGTCGTCAAGGGCTCGACCGCCGACATGGTCGAAGGCTCGCTGGGCGGCGGCATCATCATCAAGACCCGCACCGGCCTGGACTTCAAGGAGCCGTTCGCCGCCGTGCGCATTTCCGGCACCACGAACAACCTGAACAAGAAGTGGGAGCCTGACACCAACGTCATCCTGTCGCGCAAGTTCATGGACAACCGCCTCGGCGTGATCCTGAACGCGTCGAAATCGACGACCGCCAACGAACAACACCAGATGCAGGTCGCGACCAGCGCGGCCGCCGGCTATTCGCGTGCGATCGACTTCGACAATTCGCCCGAGAAGACGTTCACGTACAACCCGTCCACCTTGAACATGGACGACCCGGCGTCGACGACGCCGGCCGGCCCCGCCGCCGGATCGACGGGCATCTATCCGTACACGAACGGCACCGGCAACTACACCACCTATTCGCCATACGACATCCTGACCAAGTCGGCCGCCGCCCAGACCAAGGCTGCCTGCTACACGGCCTTCCCGCAACTGGCCACCACCGACGCCACGTTGAAGAACCTGAGCTCGTCGAACCGTACCAATGCGGTGAACGAGCGTCAGAATGAACTGATCAGCTGCCTGAACCAGTGGAACGACTA
Organism: Massilia sp. Root335; assembly: GCF_001425685.1. Taxonomy (GTDB): domain Bacteria; phylum Pseudomonadota; class Gammaproteobacteria; order Burkholderiales; family Burkholderiaceae_D; genus Telluria; species Telluria luteola. Next base: position 10,091 of record NZ_LMCY01000070.1, read on the forward strand.
CACGCCTTCGCTGATCCGCAACAAGATCCAGACCGAAGTCGACCGCCGCCAGGACCTCGACCTGCGCGCCGACTTCAAGGTGAATCGTGAGCTGACCGTGTACGCCAAGGGCAGCTATTCGAAGCGCCACACCGACAACAACACCTCGTTCCTGAGCCTGGGCGGGATGAATGTCAACACGGCCAAGACGTTCACGGACACGAACGGCGTGCGTGCGGTCGCCTCCGGGGCGAACGGCGCAGGCTACTACCTGTACCCGGGCAACGTCAGCTTCCTCAGCAACGGACCGGCCGTACAGGGCGCGGTGACCAACGTCGACCCATCGACCGTCACCGTGGATGCGAGCCACCACGTGACCGGTTTCGGTATCAGCGACGGCGCGGCCGGCGTCGACCAGATCTTCCAGAAGTCCGATACCGTGACGAAGTATTTCCAGACCGGCGGCGAGTGGCGGCATGACGGGATGACGGCCGAATGGATGGTCGGCGACGCCAAGTCGAACTATACGACCGAGGTATTCCGCACCACGTTCGCCACCCGTTATGGCGCGGCGCAGCTGTCCGTGACGCCGAACGGCCTGTGGGGGTACAACTTCCCGCAGGGCTCGAACTTCAATCTGTACAATCCGGCCAACTACGTGCAGATGGTCCAGCCGGACAAGGCGGCCGCACAGACGAGCGGCACCACGTACATCAACAACATACCGGCGTACACCCAGGCCCAGCAGCCGCTGCTGACGTATTCGCAGCCGCAGCTGACCTACACGCCGGGCATCACCGGCACCGAGGAGCGCACCGCCAAGGCGGACTTCACCTTCCAGATGCCGGAAGCCGTTCCCTTCTTCACCCGCTTCAAGACCGGCTTCAACCTGCGTGACACGAAGTACGACACCAAGGGCGGCAACGGCTACCAGGTGAGTTCGAATCCGATCATCTACGCAAACCGGGGCCTGGTCCGCAGCACCCTCGTGGGCTGCGAGGATACGGCCGGTTCGCTGGGCACGGGCGGCAACAAGTGCCAGTACGGCTACGTGCCGAGCAACCGCTGGGACAGCCAGGGCTCGGGCACGGTCACCGTGACGCCGCAGCAGTTCCAGGACATCATCGCCAAGACGATCACCGGGAACATCACGAAGACCCAGTTCTTCAACGGCGCCAACGGCCAGTTCGACAGCGCGGTGACCAACTGGCCGAACATCGACGTGCAGAAGGTGTTCAAGCTGGCCGGCATCACGAATGCGAACCTGGACTGCGTCAGCAGCTGCACGGGCACCGATGGCAAGACCTACGACGCCCCGGTGACGCGGATGAGCGAGCGCTCCGAAGCGGCCTACGTCATGACCGACTTCAATATCGACCACATCCCCTTCACCGAGCGATCGTTGCCGTTCGGCTGGGATCTCGAAGGCAATCTGGGATACCGTTATATCCGCACCAAGGTGCACGGCGTCGGCAACATGCAGTTCCAGTCGATCACGCGGACCGCCGCCTTCGATCCGGCCAACCCGAACGCGGCCGGCGGCGTCAACGACGTCACCGTGTCGACCAACACCGCGGTGGACGCCACCACGCACGACTTCCTGCCGATCTACAACCTGGCCATGTGGCTCGTGCCGGACCAGCTCGTGGTGCGCTACAACCGCGCCCGCACGGTCGCCCGTCCGCCGGTCACGGCCCTGCTGCCTTCCGGCCTGTGCCGCTACGACGAGCGCGTCGATGCTCAAGGGACGCAGACCTGCACCAAGACCGTCGGCAATCCGGCCCTGCAGGCGCAGAAGAACCTGAACCAGAACTGGAGCGCGGAATACTACCCGAGCAAGGACACGATGTTCTCGCTGTCCTATTTCAACCAGCGCGGCATCGTCGGTCCATCGATCGTGCAGACCGAAAACGGCACGCTGGGCCTGGCACTGGTCGACCCGACCACCGGCAGGTCGCTGGCCGAGCTGCCGTTCTCCTTCCCGACGTACGAGAACGGCGTCCCGACCACCCGCAAGGGCTGGGAGTTCGGTACCAAGACCGCGTTCACGTTCCTGCCGTGGCGCCTGCGCTATCTCGGCTTCGATGGCAACTACACCAAGCTGGCCTCGGTCACCTCGACCCAGAACATCGTGGACCTGCTGACCGGGACGCCGTTGCCGCCGCTGCGCGAATCGAAGTTCCAGTACAACTGGGCGATCTGGTATGACGATGGCCGCCTGTCGGCACGCATCGCCGTGCAGGGCGTGGCCAGCTACTTCAACAATATTTCGGGTTCGAGCAGCAACTACTTGAACAACTACCCGAACGCCAGCGGCAACACCCGCCCGCCGGCCTACAACCCGGGTTCGCCGAACTTCAAGGACGCTACCCGTTACGTCGACGCGAAGGTCAGCTACAAGGTCACCCCGAACATCGAGGTGTTCGTCGAAGGCCGCAACCTGGGCAACACCGCGACCAGCGACAGCCAGGGTTCGTACGTGCCGTTCTCCAGCGGCGCCCCGAGCATCCTGGACTACAGCTACGCCGGCCGCCGCATCATGGCCGGCGCGAACTTCCGCTTCGGCGGTTGATGCCAGAGAGACCGCCCGCGCCCGCGGGCGGCAGGAGCGCGATCCGCCCGGCGGGTCGCGCTCTTTTCATTCACGAACACGGAAACATCGCATGAAGGTTCGCATGAAGGTTCGCACGACGCTCGTCGCGGCCGGCCTGCTGGCCGCCGCCGCCCAGGCGCGGCCGGCGCCGGACTGGATCGCCGCCTGGGGCACGGCGCTGATGGCCCCGAACGACAAGGTGGCGCTGGCGCCGGCCGCCGCCGCGCACGCGACCTTGCGCCAGGCCATGCGCCTGTCGCTGGGCGGCACCGCGCTGCGGGTGCGCATCAGCAACCGCTTCGGTGACGAGCCCCTCGCGATCGGCGCCGCGACCGTCGGCCGCGCGCGTGCCGGCGCGGGCGACCTTGCCGGACCGCCGCTGCCGCTGCGTTTCGTGGGCAAGCCCGGGGTGACCGTCGCGCCGGGCGCCGAGATCGTGAGCGATCCGCTGGATTTCCCGAGCGTGGCGGGCGATCTCGTCGCGGTGTCGCTGGCCGTCGAGGCGCTGCCGGCGCGCCAGAGCGTCCACATCGCTGCCCACGCGACGCAATTCCTTGCGCCGGGCGACCAGGCCGCGCGGCCCGCTCTCGACGGCGCGCGGGCGCTGACGTCGTGGTATCAGGTCGACGAGATCGACGTGCTGCCGTCCGCGCCCGCGGCCGAGCTGGTGGCGATCGGCGATTCGATCACGGACGGCACCGGGGCGGGCCTCGACCGCGACGAGCGCTGGCCGGACTACCTGCAGCGGCGCCTGGGCGCCACGCATGCGCCGGTGCTGGCCGTCGTGAACGCAGGCATCGGTGGCAACCGCATGCTGGCCGACGGGAACGGTCCGAAGCTGGCGGCGCGTTTCGCGCACGACGTACTCGATCGTCCCGGCGTGACGCATGCGCTCGTGCTGATCGGCGTGAACGACCTCGGCGTCCAGCATCGTGCCGGACGGGATACGCCGGACGCGCGCCGCGCGTTGCTGCACGACCTGGAAGACGGCTGGACGGCACTGGCCGCACAGGCGCACGCGCGCGGCGTGTGCCTCATCGCGGGGACGATCGTCCCATACGGCGGCAGCCGCATCTACCAACCCGGCCCGGACAACGAGGCGGACCGCCTGACGCTGAACGCCTGGCTGCGCGCCAGCCCGCTGTTCGACGGCGTGGCCGACTTCGACGCCGCCCTGCGCGACCCCGACGCGCCCGGCCGGTTGCGTGAAACCTTCGATTCCGGCGACCGCCTGCACCCGTCGCCGGCCGGTTATCGCGCGATGGCGGCCGCCGTGCCGCTCGACCGCCTGGCGGCATGCCGCTGGCGTCCGCAACCTGGCGGCACGGCGCCGGCGGACGCGGGCACGCATGCCACAATGCACGATCACGACACCGAATGAAGAACCGCATGAACTTCTTGTCCCGCTTACGTTTTGCTCTGGCCGCCGCCATGCTGTTCGGGGCCGCTGCCGCCTCCGCCAACGCCGCCGACACCCTCGACCTGGCCGGCACGTGGCGCTTCGCGCTCGACCCCGCCGACACCGGCGTGGCCGAGCACTGGGATACGCGCACGCTGCCCGACCGCATCCGCATCCCCGGCATCCTGAACGCGCAAGGCTATGGCGACGAGATCACCGCGCACACGCCCTGGGTGCTGTCACTGTACGACAAGCACTGGAACCTGCGCGAGGACTACAAGGCGTTCACGGCGCCGGGCCAGATGAAGGTGCCGTTCCTGAGCCAGCCGCCGCGCCACTACCTCGGCGCGGCCTGGTACCAGCGCGACGTCGAGGTGCCGCGCGGGTGGCGGGGCAAGCGCGTCGTGCTGCACCTGGAGCGGCCCCGCTGGGGTTCCAGCGCCTGGATCGACGATCGCGCGCTCGGGTCCGACCTGAGCCTCGTGGCGCCGCACGACTACGACATCGGCATGCTGGCGCCGGGCAAGCACCGCGTCACGGTGCGCGTGGATTCGCGCGTGCTGATGGCCTACCGGCCCGATTCGCACAGCATCTCGGATTCGCTCGGCATGAGCTGGAACGGCATCGTCGGCCGCGCCGAGCTGCGCGCCACGTCACCCGTGTACATCGACGACGCGCAGGTGTTCCCGGACGTGGCAACCCGCAGCGTCCTCGTGAAGCTCAAGGTCGGCAACGGCGGCGGCAAGGCGGGGCAGGGCACGATCGAGGCCAACGGCAGGCGCGTCGCCGTGCGCTGGACCCCGGCCGGCGGCAGCGCCGAATTCCGCGTGCAGTACCCCGGCGATACGCAGACGTGGGACGAGTGGCACCCGGCACTGCAGTCGCTGAAGCTGCGCCTGCGCGGACCGGGCGCCGACGATGCGCGGACCGTGTCGTTCGGCTTCGTGCAGGTGGCGGCGCGCGGCACCGACATCCTCGTCAACGGCCGCCCCGTGTTCCTGCGCGGGACGCACGACGGCGGCGATTTTCCGCTCACCGGGTATCCGCCGACCGACGTCGCGTACTGGAAGAAGATCTTCGCCATCAACAAGGCCTGGGGCATCAACCACATCCGCTTCCACTCGTTCACGCCGCCGGACGCCGCGTTCCAGGCGGCGGACGAAGTGGGCATCTACCTGCAGATCGAACCCGGCATGTGGAACCGCTTCGAACCGGGTTCGCCGATCGAGGCGATGCTGTATGACGAGACCGAACGCCTGATCCGCGCCTACGGCAATCATCCGTCGTTCCTGCTGCTGAGCCCCAGCAACGAGCCGTCGGGCCGCTGGAAGGAAGTGTTCGCGAAGTGGATCGCGCGCTTCCGCGCCGAGGACCCGCGCCGCCTGTACACCAACGGCACGGGCCACACCGAGAAGGTCGTGCCGGACCTCGACAAGGACACCGACTACCTGGCCGTGCAGCGCATCGGCCCCAAGCCGCTGCGCAACAAGACCGGCTGGTTCGGACGCGATTACGCGGCCTCGCTGGACGGCATCAAGGTGCCGGTCATCGCGCACGAGATGGGGCAGTGGGTCGCGTATCCGGATTTCTCGGTCATCGACAAGTTCACGGGATATCTGCGGCCGGGGAATTACGAGATCTTCCGCGAGTCCGCCCGCCGCCACGGGGTGCTGGACCGCGACCATGACTTCGCGCTCGCATCCGGACGGTGGCAGGTCGCGTGCTACAAGGAAGAGATCGAGGCGGCGCTGCGCACGCGCGGCATGAGCGGCTACCAGCTGCTGGACCTGCACGACTACCTGGGCCAGGGCACGGCGCTGGTCGGCATCCTCGACACGTTCTGGGAATCGAAGGGGTATGCGACGCCGGAAGCCTTCCGCCGCTTCAATGGCGAGACGGTCCCGCTGGCCCGCCTCACGCGTTCCGTCCTCACGACGCGCGACGCGTTCGACGTGCCCGTCGAGATCGCGCATTACGGTCAACAGCCGCTGGCCGGCGCGCGGCCGTGGTGGCGCATCGAGGACGATGGCGGGCGCGCCGTCGTGCAGGGCCGCTTCGCGCAGCTCGACATCCCGATCGGGAAGAACATCCCGCTGGGCCGGGTGGCGACGGATCTCGCGCGCTTGCCGGCGCCGGCGCACTACAAGCTCGTCGTCGGGCTCGACGGCACCGCCGTCGCCAACGACTGGAACTTCTGGCTGTATCCGGACAAGGTCGACGCTGCCGTCCCCGCCGGCGTGCTGGTGACGCGGGCGTGGCCGGAGGCCGAGGCCAGGCTGGCGCAGGGCGGCAGCGTGCTGTACCTGCCGCGCAAGGCGGACCTGGACTGGACCTCGCCGCCGCTCGCGGACGTGCCCGTGTTCTGGAACCGCCTGATGAATCCGGGCTGGAGCCGCATGCTGGGCCTGTGGGTCGACCGCGCGCATCCCGCACTGGCCGGCTTCCCGACGGCAGACCACATGGACTGGCAGTGGAGCGACCTGGTGGCGGGCGCCCGCGCCTTCAACCTGGCGCGCCTGCCGGCCGGCCTGCGTCCCATCGTCCAGCCGATCGACGACTGGAACCGCAACTACCGGCTGGGCGCCGTGTTCGAGGCGAAGGTGGGCAGCGGCCGGCTCGTCGTGTCGACGTTCGACCTGGAGAACCGGCTCGACGAGCGCCCGGCCGCGCGCCAGCTGCGCCGCTCGCTGCTCGACTACATGGCCGGCGCACGCTTCGAGCCGGCGACGGCGGTCGATCCGGCCGCGCTGCGCGCCAGCCTGTTCGACACGCGTGTGATGAAAAAGCTCGGCGCGACGGCGAGCGGCTGGCCCGACGCGGCGAACGTCGTCGACGGCGATCCGAACACCTATGGCCTCGTCGCCGTGAAGGGCGACGCGCCGCGGCCGCAGCCGCCGCTGACCATCGAATTCGCGCAGTCCGTGCCGTTCGACGGCCTGGTGCTGATGCCGCGCCAGAACCACCGCGACCACGAGGGCGACGTGCACGAATGGCTGATCCAGGCGAGCGACGACGGCGCCAGCTGGCGCGACGTGGCGCGGCCCGTGCTGGGCTCCACGTTCGATCCGCAGACGGTGCGTTTCGGCCGGACCGTGACGGCGCGCCGGCTGCGCCTGACGCCCTTGTCCGGCTTCGGCGAGGACCGCGCCAGCGCGCTGGCCGACGTGGCCGTCCTGTACACGGGCCCCGCGCTGCCGGAGGAAGCGGGCGAACTCGAATACAAGCGCTCGCGCTCGACGTCGGCCGACGTCGACGAGGCGGGCATGGACGACCGGCCGCGGCACCGGCGCCCGCCTGCCCAGTGACGCGGACGCGTATAAAACGTATCGGTGGCGCGAAAAATTTCATTGGTCGGCCGGGCGGCCTGGCACTATCATCGCGCCATATTGACGGCGGCTGAAGACCGCGCGGGAAAAGGAGACGATTTGTTGTCCACGTTACGGCCGTTCGCGGCCAGGCCGGCGTGCCTGTTGCTGGCACTGTCCGCGCTCGCCGGCTGCGCCATCGAGCGGACCGCGCCGCCGGCCGCCGCGACTGTCGCCGCAGGCGGCATCGCCGCCAAGCCCCTGTTCCGCGACCCCGTGTACGACGGCGCCGCCGATCCGACCCTGATATGGAACCCGGGCCGCGGGCGCTGGTGGATGTTCTACACGAACCGGCGCGCGACCGCGCAAGGCCTGCCGGGCGTGACGTGGGTGCACGGCACGCGCATCGGCATCGCCGAATCGCCCGACGGCGGCGCGCACTGGACCTATGTCGGCACGGCCGACATCGACCTGCCGCCCGGCCTGGGCGGCAAGGACGCTACGCACTGGGCGCCCGACATCGTGCGCGCCGGCGACGGCACGTTCCACATGTTCCTCACGGTCGTGCCGGGCGTGTTCGAGGACTGGAAGCATCCGCGCGTGATCGTGCACCTGACGAGCACTGACCTGCGCACCTGGCGCCATCCGGCGATCGTGCCGCTGGCGAACGACAAGGTGATCGACCCGTCGCTGGCCCGGCTGCCCGACGGGACCTGGCGCATGTGGTACAACAACGAACTCGATCACAAGAACACGTATTACGCCGACAGCCCGGACCTGGAACACTGGACGGACCGGGGTCTCGCCGTCGCCCAGCGCGGCGAAGGACCCAAGGTGTTCCGCTGGCACGGCGCATGGTGGATGATCGTCGACGTGTGGCATGGCCTCGCCGTGTTCCGGTCAAGCGACGCGCTCACGTGGCGCAAGCAGGATGCTACCCTGCTGGAGCAGCCGGGCCACGGGCCGGACGACGGCGTGATGGGCGGCCATGCGGACGTCGTCGTCAGCGGCGGCCGTGCCTACCTGTTCTATTTCGTCCACCCGGGGCGCCAGGGGCCGGATGCGAAACGCGACGGACCCGAACAGCGGCGCAGCCTGATCCAGGTGAGCGAATTGATCGAGGAGGGCGGTGTCGTGCGCACGGACCGCGACGCGAAGGTCGCCATCCGGCTCGACCCGCCTGTCTAACCAATTGGGAGAACCGATGTCCAGCTTTTCCGTCCGCGCCTTGCCGGCGCTGGTGCTGTGCCTTGCCGCCGCGGCGTCGTCCGCCCGCGCCGCCGAACCCGTGTTCCACAATCCGCTGGTGCAGCAGCGCGCCGACCCGCAGGTGTCGCTGCAGCCCGACGGCTGGTACTACTTCACGGCGACGGTGCCGGAGTACGACCGCATCGAGATCCGCCGCGCCCGTGCGCTCGACGACCTGGGCGCCGCGCCGGCGAAGACCGTGTGGCGCAAGCACGCGACCGGCGCGATGGGCGCGCACATCTGGGCGCCCGAGATGCACCGCATCGACGGCAAGTGGTACATCTATTTCACGGCGGGCAGCGCCGAGCATCCGTGGGACATCCGCCTGTACGCGCTGGAAAACGCGTCGGCCGATCCGTTCGCGGGCGAGTGGGTCGAGCGCGGCCAGGTCAAGACGGGCTGGGAATCGTTCTCGCTGGACGCCACCACGTTCGAGAACCGCGGCCAGCGCTACCTCGTGTGGACGCAGACGGCGCCCGACGGTAGCAAGGGCACCAACATCTACATCGCAAAGATGGACACGCCGCTGACGATCAAGGGACCGGCCGTGATGCTGTCGAAGCCGGAGTATGCGTGGGAGAAGGTGAAATTCGCGGTCGACGAGGGCCCGGCCGTGCTGGTGCGCCACGGCCGCGTGTTCGTCACGTTCTCGGCCAGCGCCACGGACGAGAATTACTGTCTCGGCATGACGAGCGCGCCGGACGACGCCGACCTGCTCGACCCCAGGTCGTGGACCAAGCTGGCGCAACCTGTCTTCAGGAGCAGCGCGAAGAACGGCCAGTGGGGGCCGGGCCACAACGCGTTCACGACGACGCCGGACGGCAAGACCGACGTGCTGGTCTACCACGCGCGCAACTACCGCGAGATCCAGGGCGATTCGCTGCACGACCCGAACCGCCATACGCGCGCCCAGGTCATCCATTGGCGGCCGGACGGCATGCCCGATTTCGGCGAACCGGTGGCGGATGCGCCGCGGTAACCCAAGCTAGTAGGGTACGGCGCACCGTTAGCGGAACAGAAACCGATGAGCTTGCGCGCTGCCAAGCTGCCCTAACCCTTGCAGAGCGAGGATCGATTTTTCGTATCCATACAAGGGAGATCCAGCATGGCAATCGACGCATACCTGCAAATCGATGGCATCCAGGGCGAGTCGGCCGACTCGGCGCATCAGGGCTGGATCGAACTGACGAAAGTGCACATGGGCGTGGTGCAGCCCAGGAGCACCACCGTGTCTACCAGCGGCGGCCACACGTCCGCACACAGCGAACACCGCATCCTGACCTTTTCCAAGCTGGTGGACCTTGCCTCACCGGTCCTGATGCAGCACTGCTCGATGGGTAAGACGATCCCGAAGGCCAAGCTGGAATTCATGCGCGCGGATGGCCAGGGAAAGCCGGTGAAGTACTACGCTGTCGAGCTGGACAACGTGATGTTGGCCCATATGGACCAGCTGATGCACGATGGCGGCGTGCTCCATGATGAAGTCGGCCTGTGCTTCTCGAAGGTCAAGTGGACGTACACCCAGCAGAGAATCGGCGGTGGGGCTGGCGGGTCCACCGCCGGCGGCTGGGACCTCGCCGCCAAAAAGTGCCTGTGACAGAGGAGCGCGATCATGGCTGGTGGCGTTCCAATTCAACCGAAAGATTCCCGCGGCTACTTCATGCTGCCGCAGGCGCCCGAAGATGCGGGCTATTACGTGTATGGAAACGTGAAGGGCGTTCCTGGTACCGGCGCACTGGCGCAGTACGCACACCCCAACATGCTGTCCGTGATTTTCTGGGTCGAACGTGAATGGCAGTCCATCGATGACCGGAAATTTGGTATCGGAAACATCAGCGTGGCGAATGGGCTGAAATATGACCACGCCAGCCACATGAAGGGTGTCGAGATGGACATCAGGCCAGTGCGAAAAGACCACATGGTCGGTCAAGCCGCGCGCTGCTCGCGCTTCGACGAGAAGGTCTATGATCGAGAAGCTACAATCAGGCTGCTTTGCCTGTTTTTACGGCACCCGCTGGTCACGAAAATGTACTTCAATGATGACAAGGTCCAGCAGGCTTGCGGCCCTGGTCGCGTGAAATCGTGGCCGGACCATAACGATCATATCCATATCGAAGTCTCGGAGCGACTATGAGCGCGCGCCTGGCATTCCTTATTGGCGCGCTTGCGCTGCAGCCCATTGCGACCGCCGCCGAAAAGGAGGCAGCTGGCCGATACCTGGCCAAGCCGCTCCGGGGCGACTACTACGTGTATGGTGGCAGTATCGGCGACTCGACCCCGCCAACCGAGAAGGATCGAAAGCTGTCGCTTATGTTCACCGGGGCGCTTGCGAAGGACACGTTCGACCGTATCGGCCCAGACTTGAGGGATGCTTGCGGCGCCGGCCCGGACAGCCGCCAGCGACGCAGGGGCGACTTGATCTGCGTCTGGACCAAGGGCGACGGCTATTCCTGCTATTTCGGTATCGACGTGATGACAGGGAAGGGAATGCGCGGTACCACCTGCTGATTGTTGCGGATTCGCGAGCGCTGGTCGGCAGCTTGTTCGGCGTCAGCTCGCCGGCAACTCAGCGCCGTTGCTGTTCCAGGCCCTGCGCGCGCGGCTCGAAGCCGCCCAGCGCGCCGACCATCATTTCCATCGGCAGCTCCTTGGGCCAATCGCCACTGTCCACGCGCGGTAAAACATTCGCGCCATCACCGCCGGGCACAGTAGCAATGTGACCGGAAATTCTGGTATTGTTGTCGCCGTCGCAACAAATATGAAGACGGAGGACACGATGAACGGTGCGGGCGGAACGAGCGGCGGGACGGGCCGGTTTTTTCTCGGGCTCATCCTGATGTGCGGCGGGTTTTACCTGCTGCTCAACAGCGTCGTGGTGAGCTCCAGCTTCGGGCTCGGCACGCGCCTGTTCGGCGTCGGCGGCTACGGCATCACGGGCGGGATCGTGCTGATTCCCCTCGTGATCGGCATCGCCATGATCTTCTACAACGCCCGCAGTGCGCTGGGCTGGCTGCTTGCCGTCGGCGCGTTCGCCGCGCTCGTATTCGGCGTGATCGCATCCGTGAACATGTCGCTGCGCACGATGTCGGCCTTTGAACTCATCTGCATCCTGGCGCTGGCCTTCGGCGGCCTGGGATTGTTTTTGCGTTCCCTGCGCGGCGCAGCGCAGGACGACGGGCCGGCGCCGGCGCGCCGCCTGCGTTCCTGATCAGCGGAGACCCGCCTCGGTTTCCTGGCGCAGGCGTGCGCGCCAGGCGCCCAGGGCGGACAGCGCGGCATGGAACTTACGTTCGATCAGGTCGGCCTCGACCGGGGTGACGGTGCCGTCGAGCAGGGCGCTCGACACCGCCTCGGCCACGGCGCCGACGTCGCTCATCACGCGGCAGACGGTCTGCGACAGGTCGTCCTGGCGCGCCGATTCCGGCTGCGGCACGACGAAGGCCGCCATCCCGTGGCGCACGAGCAGCGCGTGCAGCGGCAGGTGCGCATCCGCCACGCCCGCCTTGTGGCAGCACTCGACGATCTGCGACACCTCCTCGAACGACGGATAGTGCGATGCGATCGTCGGCGCCAGCTTGTTGCGCAGGACATTGGCCGACATGTCCAGCTCGCGTGCCAGCGCGTCGATGCTGCCCGGGTATTTGCGCGCCACCGTGTAGAGGGCGTCGTGCTGGTTCATGTCGAGGTAACGGCGGGTCATGGTAATCCTTTGCTAATTTAACCGGTGCGTGTCAACATTCCGGTCGTTACACTAATTCTAACTTTCGATCGCCCTCCTGACCATGTTGAAGTCTTATCAAGTTGCGTTCGTGCTGGCGCTGCTCGTGCCGCTGGCGCATGTCGGCAGCGCCGATGCCAGGCCGACGACATCGTCGCACTCCTTCAAGAGCGGCTTTTCGTCGCACCGGTCGTCCTCGTCGTCGTCGATGAAGCCGTCGTATTCGTCGGCGAAGTCGGGCGGTTTTGGCTCGTTCAGCCGGCACGCGTCGTCCGCTGCGCCGGCGCCGGCGCCCGTCCAGCCGTCGAACGCGGGCCGGCCGTCCGGCGGCTTCGGCTCGTTCGGCGGCGGGGCGGCGGCGCCGCAGAAATCGGATTCCGCGCTGTCGCAAAAGCTGAACAGGAACGCGTCCGAAGCGAATGCGCTGCGCACGCTGGATGCGCGGCGCCAGGCGCAGGAGCAGGCGCAGACACAGGCGGGGCGCGACACGCGGCCCGTGCCGGGCTACGAACACGGGGGCAACGCCCAGCCGGCGCCGCCGCCGCAGTACGGCCAGGCGCAGCAGCAGGCCCCGATCATCGTCCGCCAGGACAGCGGCCTGGGTCATGTGATCGCGGGCGCCGTGCTGGCGAACATGGCGCGCGGCGCGCATGCGAACAACAACGGCTATCCGGGCGCGTACCCGTCGACGCCGGGCGGCGGGACGATGGCGCCGGCGCCGGCGCGGTCGGGCGGCACCTCGTTCCTGGGCGTGTTCATGACGCTGTGCGTGCTGGCGCTCGTCGGCTGGGCCGTGTACTTCGCGTGGCGCCGCGTGCGCCGCAGCCGCGCGGCGAAGAAACCGAATTATTCGTTCGAAAGGAATTGAACAGATGGCCTGGAAGGATGTTTTCAGCTACGTGCGTGCCGTCGCGGCCAACAAGGGCATCACGCAGGGCGGGCACCATGCCGACGCCGCCGCGCCGATGGGCGCGCGCATCGGCAGCGTCGTGCAGCTGCAATGCTCGCCGATCATCCGGGCGCAGGCGGGCGGCTCGCTGATCGCGACGCCGTCCGCCGCCGACACGCGCATCCTGGCCGTGTCGCAGATCCGCCTCGAGCCGCACACGGAGCTGTACCGCCTGTACCTCGACAAGGGCGACGACGACGCGAAGGAAAAATTCCTGCAGGTGTTCTGCGGCGACGACGGCAAGGTGGCCGAGGTCCTGTACTGCACCCAGCTGGCGCGCGTGATCCCCGAGACGGCCGACGACCAGGATGCGTACACGGGCGCCGCCGGCCATGGGCTGGGCGATCCCGGCTATACGCTGTGGCGCGAACAACTGGCCGACATGCTGGACGCGGCCACGCTGGACACCGTGTTCGGCGCGCTCGATCGCGTCGATTACACCCGCGACGCGGGCGCGCCGGACGCGCAGTTCGTCAAGCCGTTCGAGGGCCGCGAGACGCGCATCGACGATGCGGCGGGCGTGCACGGCCTGCGCCAGCAGATGTACTTCATGCCGTACGTGCGCACGCTGGCGGACGGCGGGCGCGAATATTTATTGATCACGACGGAGATCGTGGAGAGCGTCGACGGCGATACGGACCGGCGCGGGATCCACGTCGATTTCGTCATCGGCGTCCCGGTCGAGCAGGAACGCATCGTCATCCAGTAACCGTATCAACCGTTTCATCACCGCACTTCATCACCGCACGAAAGGAACAACAATGAGCAACGCTAGTGGATGGGGCCTGACCGCACGGCTGGTCACGAAGCATTTCGGCGCACTGGGCAACCGCATCGCCGAAGCCATCGCCAACTTCGACCCCGAGACCGCGACCGAGGCCGACCGCGACCGCCTGGTCGCCACCCTGCGCGAGACGGCGCAACTGCTGGCGACGGCGCGCGCGTCGTTCGACAAGGAACACGGCGACGTCGCCAACCTGCAGAACCTGATCGCCGGAGACGAACGCGCGGCCGAGAAGCTGGCCGAGCGCCTCGCCGCCGGCACGATTTCGGAAGCCACGGTCACGATGTTCTGCGACGAGCTGGAAGGGAACAAGGCCCGCCTGCCGCAGGAAATCCAGGAAGAAGCGGACGCGAAGGCGTACATGGACGAGCTGCAGAAGATCGTCGACGCGCTGTCGAAGCAGCTGGCGGAGTTCGACGCGCAGGCGAAGAAGGCGTTGCAGGCGCTGGCCGCGGCCAAGGCCCAGAAGGACCTGCAGGAAATGCGCCTCGAACGCCAGGAACAGCTGAATGGCCTGACGAGCATGCGCGGCAACTCGACGGCCCTGTCCGCGCTGACGCGCCGCGCCGAGGCCGTGACGAACGAGGCGCAGGGCCTGCGCATCGTCGCCGACATCGGCCAGAAGCCGCTGGACCAGCAGGCCGAACTCGATGCGATCCGCAAGTCCGTCAGCCAGCCGGAGACGGCCGGCGAGAGCGCGCTGGAGCGGCTCAAGCGGCTGTCCGCCAAGACGCCGGCTTGACGGCGCCGCGCCCGGTCAGTCGTTCGGCTGGCCGGGCGTCACCGGCACTTGCTTGATCGCGCCGTCCGCGCCGTATTCCAGCGGCGCGATGGCGATCGAGCGGCGGAAGCTGCCGCCGCCCGGCAGCAGCGCGTCGTGGTAGAAGATCCAGCTCTTGCCGCCGTGTTCGAGGATCGCCTGGTGGTTCGTGGAGATCTTGAGGTAGTCGATCACGACGCCCCGGTACGTGAAGGGGCCCAGCGGCGAGCTCGCCGTCGCGTACAGGATCTGGCCCGGCCAGCCGGACGAGAACGTGAAGTAGTACGTGCCGTCATGCTCGTGCATGAACGGCGCCTCGCCGTACTTCTTCTTCGTGTCCGATGCGGACAGGCCGTTGATCGTGACGATCCGGATCGGACCGTCCAGCGAGATCATGTCGGCCTTGAGCTTCACGACCTTCGGCACGCGCGTGCCGAAATACATATAGGCTTGCCCGTCCTTGTCGATGAAGACGGCCGGGTCGATCGGCTCGTCGCCCGCGTTCACGTCGCGTTCCCGGTCGACGAGGGGAGTTTTGCGCGCATCCACGAAGCCGCCGTCCGGGCGGTCCGACACGGCGACGCCGATCTTGTCGCCGCCGACCGGCGCATAAAAATAGTACTTCCCGTTGCGGTAGGCGGCTTCCGGCGCCCAGGCCTTGGCGTCCGGCCGCGCCCATTTGAACACGGTGACGGCCAGCGGCACGCCGGCGTCGCGCCACGTCTTCATGTCCGGCGACGTGTACAGCCGCCACGTGACGGAATCCCAGTATTTGCCGGAGTTCGACGCGTCGTCCGTCGCGTACAGATAAAAGCCTTTCGCGGCCGGGAACCAGTGGGGCGACGGGTCGGCGTTGAATCGTGTAGCGATCGGCGTGCCCGCCACCGGCGTCGCCGCGTGGGCGGCGCCGGCGACCAGAAAGGCGGACATCAGAGCGGACAGCAAGGTGGCGAGGGGGCGGGCAGGAACGCGCATCGGTTGTCGTGGTCGGGTTGAAAGCCGCCATGCTAGCACACGTTGCGCGAACAATGATATCGATAACTAAAAATCAGCCCGGCGTCCGTTTCGCACGTGGCGCGGCCGGCTTCTTCGGCTTGGGCGGGGGCATGATCGCCGCGGTCTCGAGCAGCAGCTGGCGCAGCGCCTGCGGATCGTC
This sequence comes from Massilia sp. Root335, assembly GCF_001425685.1. GTDB lineage: Bacteria > Pseudomonadota > Gammaproteobacteria > Burkholderiales > Burkholderiaceae_D > Telluria > Telluria luteola. The sequence continues at coordinate 25,982 of NZ_LMCY01000070.1, forward strand.
GAGCAATTCGTCGGCGACCGGATAGTCCTTGGCGCCGGGATAGGGCGGCCCTTGCGGCAGGTCGGGCGCGAGCCGCGCGGCGGCTTCCGACGGCTTGACGAACAGGCTGCCGTCGCACGCGAAGGCGACCACCTTGTCGTCGACGTACAGCGCGTACTCGCCGAACATCTTCTTGTGCGTCAGCCGCGCGCCCAGTCCCACCACTTCCGCGACGTAGTCGATGAAGCTGCGTTCCGTTGCCATGTCGTCCTTCCGGTGTCGTGATCGAAGCCGCCAGCCTAGCCTGAACGTGCGTGCCGATCAAGCGCGATCAGAAGGTCAGGTGGCCGTCCACGCAGGTGACGGCATTGCCGCCGACCTTGACCGCATCCGCGCCGATGGTCAGGCGCAGGATGCCGGCCCGGCCCACGGCGGCGCCCTGGCTGGACAGGAAGTCGCGTCCGAACGCCTCGAGCTGGCCCGTGTGGCGCAGGTAGGCGGCGACGGCGCCGTTGCCGCTGCCGCAGACCGGGTCCTCGTCGACCCCGTGCGCGGGGGCGAACGCGCGCACCTCGATCCGCGCGGCGCTGCCGTCCGGATGCGGGCCGAAGACGAGCACGCCCGTGTGTCCTCTGACGCTGTCGCGCGCCTTCATGCGCTGCAGGTCCGGGGCCGCCGCCAGCACGGCGCGCGCATCGGGCAACTGCGCGACGACCCAGCGCGCGCCCGCGTCCACGAGGCACGGCGGGGCGACAGGCGGCGTGCCGAGGATCTGCGCCACCTCGGCGGCGGCGGCGGCATCCAGCGGCGTGATCGTGTGCGGGGGAAGTTCGAACGACAGCCAGCGCGCGCCATCGTCCGCGTGCCGGACGTCGAGCCGGACCAGGCCCGCCGCGCACTCCTGATTGATGCGGCCGTCGCGCGCGGCGATCGCGCCCGCTTCGAGCAGCGCGTGCGCGGTGCCGATCGTGGGGTGGCCCGCGAACGGCAGCTCGGCGCCGGGCGTGAAGATGCGCACCCGGTAGTCGGCGCCGGCCTGTGTCGGCCGCAGGACGAACGTCGTTTCGGACAGGTTCGTCCAGTTGGCGATCCGCTGCATCTGCGCGGTGGAGAGGCGGTCGGCGTCGAAGACGACGGCGAGCGGATTGCCCTGGAACGGGATGGCGGTGAAAACGTCGACGGTCTTGAAGGGGTGGCGTGCCATGGGGGTCTCGCGATGTGAAGATGCGACGAGTCTACGCGGCGGCGCCCCGCGCCGACAGGAACAGTCGGCGGATTGTTACCGGCACTGTATTGCCGGTCCGGCGCAAAGTGTACCGGTCGCCCCGGATCATGGACGAGTGGTATGCGGCGCGCCTTCAGGCGCCGGCGGCAACCGGTTCTTCGAACGACAGCCGGTTGGACGACGGATCGCGGATCGTCATCTCGCGCGTCCCCCACGGCATCGTCTGGATGCCGGGGCGCGCGTACTTGAATTCCTTGGCGAGCAGCGTGGCCTGGTAGCCGTCGAGGTCGCGCACGGCGATGCGGATCGACGCGCCCGGGCTGCCGTCGCCGTAGTGCTCGGACAGGTGCAGCACGCAGTCGCCCAGCGATACCTGCATGTAGACGGGGAAGTCGCCGCCCTCGAAGCGGTGCTCCCAGTCGACCTTGAAGCCGAGGAAGTCGATATAGAATTCGCGCGCCTTCGCTTCGTCGAAGATGCGCAGGATCGGGGTGACGCGGGACAGGGTGTACATGGTGCCTCCTGGGTGGATTCAGGAACCGCCGTCCCGGCCGGCGTCCGCCAGCCGCATGGCTGCGATGGGCAGCCAGCAGGCGGGGACGATGAAGCGTGGGTCGCGTGTAGCGAAAGCCATGTCGCAGGACGGGATCGTGGTCGAATCGGCAAGCATACCAGATCGCCGTCCACTGCGGTACGGCCGTCAGTACTTGTAGTTCAGCCCCAGCACGAACGAGCGGCCCGAATGCACGTACAGCAGCGTGTCGTTGCGCTGGGTGTCGCGGCCGTAGCGCAGCGGCGTGTCGGTCAGGTTCTGGCCCTCCAGCGACAGGCGCAGTTGCGGCGTGAGGTTGTACGACAGGCTCATGTCGATGTTGGTCGAGCCGTCCACCATCGTGTAGTCGGCGCCGTTGACGTCGCCCAGCACGGCATAGATGTAGCTGGAGCGGTGCGCCGCCGACACGCGGGCGCTGAACTTCGCGTCCTCGTAGTACAAGGTGAGGTTGTGGGTGCGCGGCGACAGGCCCGTGAAGTCGGCCACCTGGGTCAGCTGCTCGTTGGCCGGCGTGGCCGGGTTGTCGACGCGGGTGATGTACGTGATCTTCGACTTCACGCGCGTCGCGTTCGCGAGCAGGCCGAAATTGCTCCAGAAGCCGGGCAGGAAGCTGAACGGCGCCTGCAGGTTGAATTCCCAGCCCTTGAGCGGACCGCCGGCCGTGTTGACCTTGCGGCTCACGTTGACTTCCGTCGTGGGCAAGGTCTGGCAGATGGGCGCGCCCGTCAGCGAGCAGCCGTTGAGGATCAGCAGTTCGTTCGGCAGGCCGAGCGTGTTGTAGGGCACGCGTTCGTTGACGCTCTGGATGAAGCTCTTGATGTCCTTGCGGAAGTGACCGAGCGAGATCATCGCGTTCTTCGCGTAATACCATTCGGCCTGCAGGTCGTACGTGTTGGCGCGGATCGGGTCGAGGTTCGGATTGCCGATCGAGACCGACTGCGAGATCGGCGACACGGTGGCGTTCGGGGCCAGGTCCGTGTACTCGGGGCGCGACAGCGTCTTGCCGGCCGAGAAGCGCAGGAACACGTCCTTCGGCAGCTGGGCCGTCAGGTTGAAGGCGGGCAGCCAGTCGCGGTATTTCTTCGTGCCCGTATTCGGCTGCAGCTGGCCCTGCACGTTGATCATCGCCGTGGACGTGGCCTTGGTGTCGGCGCCGCGCACGCCGACGTTGCCGCGCCAGGTGATGTTGGCGAAGTCGTAGTTGAAGTCGACCATGCCGTACAGCGCGTCGATGTCTTCCTCCACGCGGCGGTTCGTCTGCGCCAGGTAGTTGTACTGCGAACCCGGCACGGCGTCGCAGTGGCACTCGGTGTTGACGACGCCGAGGAACTTCGGCAGGTCGACGGCCGCCCACGACGACGGCACGCCGGTGCCGCCGAGGCTCGATCCGAAGCCGCTGATCTGGCGCGAGATGTCGGCCATGGTGACGCCGGCCGGCAGCGACACGGCATTGGCGCTGTTGCCGATCTCGTAGTTGGTCCAGATGTTCTTGCGGCTCGAGAGGCCGAAGTGGCTGGTCAGGTGGTCGTTGAGTTCCCAGTGCAGGTTGACGGCCTGGGTCTGCAGCTTGTTGGTCGTGTCCAGGTAGCGGCCCACGAACATGCCGCGCACGTTGCCGGCGGCGTCCTGCGGGGCGAACTGGAAGTTGGCCGGATCGGCGACGTCGATGCCGAAGTTCAGCGCCGGGACGTTGCGGTTGTTGCGGAAGTCCCACGAGAAGCCGTCCACGTTCGGCGCGTCGAACTGCACGGTGGCGCGCATCGGCTCGTTCAGGTTCGAGTTCGAGTTACCGGCCATGAAGTCGGCCTTGACGGTGTCGCTGAACCGGTGGCTGCCGGACAGCACGTGCTGGCGGAACTTGGTCGTGTAGACGTCCAGCAGGCCTTCCGTGCGCACGTCGACGCCGTTGAACTTGCCGTAGTCCCAGCTGCCGTTCTGATCGAAGTTCGCATCGAGGATCGAGGTCTGCGGCTTGCCGTTCGACCCGAGGTTGCGGCCGAACGAGATCGCCTCGATGTAGTTGTCGTAGCGTTTGTTGGCGAACTTCCCGTACATCAGGTCGAGATTCAGCTCGCTGTCGGCATTGCGCCACTGGTAGGAGTTCGTGATGCCCGTGCGCTGGTAGTCCGTCTGCGAACGGCGGTAGCGCGGGATGCGCGGCGCGAACGCGCCCGAGCCGGCGGCCGGGTTGGCGACCGTGCCGCCGTAATTGTCCTTGCGGCCCATGACGTTGTTGTACGCGGCCGGATCGGTCGCGCGCGCCATGCCGGTGCCGCACGTCGTCGCCGTGATGCCCTTGACGGCGCTGTCGGCCGGGTTTTGCGGCGCCACGCCGACGGGCGAGCAGAAGCCGCCGTCGTTGCTGGCGCTGAGCAGCTCCACGGCCTCGTAGCCTTCCTCCGTCGCGCGGCGTTTCGAATACGCGGCGGACAGCAGCGCGCCGACCTTGCCGTAGCCCGTGTCCCAGCGGTCCGACAGCAGCGCCGTCACGCGCGGCTGCGTCTTGCCCGAGAGGGAGTTGTGGCTCTCCTGGCCGCCGATGCTGAACGTGCGGCCCTTGAAGTCGAACGGGCGGGCCGTGCGCAGGTCGACGGTGGCGCCGAGCGAGCCTTCCTCGATGTCCGCTTCGGACGTCTTGCGCACTTCCAGGCTGTTGAACAGCTCCGATGCGAACACGGAAAAGTCGAAGCCGCGGCCGCGGTTGGTGCTGCCGTTGATGTCGGACGCGCCCGTCGCGGCCACGCCTTCGATGCCGTTGATGCGCACCCGGGTGAAGCCCGCGTTCAGGCCGCGCACGGTGATCTGCTTGCCTTCGCCGCCGTCGCCGCGCGCCAGCGCGACGCCGGGCACGCGCTGCAGCGATTCCGCCAGGTTCGCGTCGGGGAACTTGGCGATGTCCTCGGCCTTGATGACGTCGACGATGCCGTCGCTGTTCTTCTTCGTGTTCAGCGCGCTGTTCAGGCTCGCGCGAAAGCCCGTCACGACGACGACGCTTTCCGGCGCCTTGCCGTCGGCGGCGGTGGCGGCGGCGGCGGTGCCGTTCGTGGCCGTGGCCGCGGCCGCGGCGGGGGCGGCCTCCTGCCCGTGCGCGTGCAGCGACGCGAGCATGGCCAGCACGCCGATGCTGATGCGGCTGCGGCGTGCCAGCGGGTGCAAGGTTCCAGGGTGTCCAGTGAAACTCATCGTTGTAGTCTCCATGTTGTTATCAATGACTCATGACTCGTTCGGTCATATTGACGGGGGCATGGTAGCGCCAAGCTTCGCGGCGCGAATCCATCTTCCGTACCGTTCGCATGAATAATCACGTTGTTGAGTGCTTGCATGGCGAATCGACAACAGCGCACGCACAGGCGGCACAATACGGGCGGCGCGCATGCGTCTGCGCTCATCGCGTGCGCGATGCACAATCAAAGGAGGCAACCGGTGTCCAGTTCCATTTCACGGCGCGCGCTGCTGCGTGCCGGCCTTGCCGTGCCCGTGCTGGCAGGCTGCCAGTCGTTCGGGCAGGTCCCGCGCGCACTCGCGCGCACCGACGTGCGCGTGGCCGCACCGTTCGCGATGCCCGTCATCGCCGTGCCCGATTTCTCGGCTTGTCCGCGCTTTGCCATCGCCGCATTCGGCGCCGCGCAGGACGACCAGGCGAAGACGAGCGCCGCAATCGCGCGCGCCATCGCACAAGCCCACGCGGCCGGCGGGGGCGTCGTCGTCGTGCCGCCGGGGACGTGGCCGACGGGCCCCATCCACCTGAAGAGCCACGTCGCGCTGCACGTGGAGGAGGGCGCGACCCTGCTGTTTTCCGCCGAGCCGCGCGATTACCTGCCGGCCGTGCCCACGAGCTGGGAAGGGCTGGAATGCATGAATTATTCGCCGCTCGTCTATGCGTACGATTGCGAGAACGTGGCCGTGACGGGCCGCGGCACGCTGCGCGCGCGGCTGGACGTGTGGCGCCGGTGGTATGCGCGGCCGAAGGCGCACATGGACGCGCTGGTGGCGCTGTACAACATGGCGTGCCGCGACGGCGTGCCGGTCGAGCGGCGCGACATGACCACGGGCCAGGCCAACCTGCGCCCGCACTTCATCCAGTTCAACCGCTGCCGCCACGTGCTCGTCGAGGACGTCCACATCGTCGACAGCCCGTTCTGGGTGCTGCATCCCTACCTGTGCCGCGACGTCGTCATCCGGCGCGTCGACATCGCCGCCCACGGCCACAACAACGACGGCGTCGATCCCGAGATGAGCCAGAACGTGTTGATCGACGCATGCGTGTTCGACCAGGGCGACGACGCCGTGTCCGTGAAGTCCGGGCGCGACCGCGACGCCTGGCGCATCGGCGTCGCGAGTCGCAACATCGTCATGCGCCGCTGCCGGATCAAGAACGGCCACCAACTGATGGCGATCGGCAGCGAGCTGTCGGGCGGCGTGGAAAACGTGTTCGTCGACGACTGCCACTTCGACCATGCCGATTCCTCCGTCGCCAGCACCATCAACAACCTGCTGTACGTGAAGACCAACGAACGCCGCGGAGGGTTCGTGCGCAACATCCACATGACGAACGTGAGCGCCACGCGCATCAAGGGCGGCGTGCTGGCGGTGGAGACGGACGTGCTGTACCAGTGGAAGACGCTGGTGCCGACACTGGAGCGGCGCCTGACGCCGATCGAAGGCTTGCACGTGGCGGGCATCCGGGTCGACGACGCCGGATTCGTCTGCATGATCAAGGGCGAGGCCGAACTGCCGGTGCGCGACGTCGTGCTGCGCGACGTGGCGGTGCGCACGGTGCGCGGCACGCCCGTGGTGGCGGAGAACGTGGTCGGCTTCGACAACCGCCCGGAGGTGCGCGCATGAACGCGGCCCGTTTCCTCATTGCGCTGCTGGCGGCCGCCATCGGGACCGCGGCGGCGCAGGAGCCCGGTGATCCGCAGGCGTCCGGCGCGGCTGCGCGGGCGAGCGGCGTGCACGATGCGGCCGCCACCGTATGGCTGATGGCCGCTGTCGCGCCGGGCCTGCCGGACCGTTTGAGCGTGTTCCGCTCGGACGACGGCACGCAGTTCGTCACGCAGGCGTCGGAAGCGTATGCGCCGCCGCGCGGCATGCTCCGTGACCCGGCGCTGATCCGCCACGACGGCGCGTACTGGGCCGCATACGCGGGCGGCGCCGGCAATGAGGTCGGGCTGGCCCGTTCGTCCGACCTCAAACACTGGACCTTCGTGCGCGCGGTGCCGCTGCCGGGGCGGGTGCGCGCGCCGCGCTGGCTGCGCACGCGCGACGGCGGCGTGACGCTCGTCGTGGCGCTGGCGCGGGGCGGTGCCGCGGCGCCGTTCCAGCCGTGGCTGGTGGAAGCGGATGCCGCCCTCGCGCACTGGTCAACGCCGCGCCCGCTGGCCGGGCTGCAGGAAGCGTACGAGGACGCAGCCGTGGCCAGCGATGGCGACGGTTACGTGGCGCTCGTGCGGGGCCGCGGCGACGGCGTGCTGGCGCTGGCGCGCGCGCGCGATCCGGCCGGTCCGTGGACCGTGGCGGGCGCCGTCGGCGCGTTCGGGCCGGCCGCCGCGGGCGCGGACCTCGTGCGCCTGCCCGACGGCGGCTGGCGCGCCGTCTGCGCCGACGCGGCGGGCCACGCGTGGCAGGCCGACAGCCATGACGGGCTGCGGACGTGGACGCCGAAGCGGGCCCTGGCCGGTGTCGCGGCGGGCGTCGCCGCGCCGGACCTGCTGGCCGAACGGGCCGCCGACGTGGCGGCCGCCGTGCGCCCGCCGCGCGCGCCGCAACGCGTCGGCTGGGACCCGTACTCCTTGACCATCGGCGGCAAGCGTGTCGTCGTCTGGTCGGGCGAGATCCACCCGTTCCGCCTGCCCGATCCGGCGCAGTGGCGCGACGTGATCCAGAAGATGAAGGCGCTCGGCTTCAACGGCGTGTCGTTCTATTTCGACTGGGCGTATCACTCGCCGGCGCCCGGTGTGTACGATTTTTCCGGCGTGCGCAACGTCGAGCTGGCGCTCGAGATCGCGGAAGAAGAGGGCATGTACGTGATCGCGCGCACGGGACCGTATGTGAATGCGGAGCTGTCCGGCGGCGGCTTCCCCGGCTGGATGTTCCGCAACCGCGCGGAAGCGCGCACGGACGATCCGGCCTATCTCGCGGCCGTGGACGAATGGATGACGCAGATCGACGCCATCGTCGCGCGCCACCAGGTGACGACGGGCGGCGGCACCGTCATCGCCTACCAGATCGAGAATGAGCTGGGCAAGGTGGAGCCCAAGCACGCGCGCCAGATGGCGCACCTGGCCGCGAAGGCGCGCGCCGACGGCATCACGGTCCCGTTGTTCCACAACGCGGCCGGCCGCCTGCCCGACTGGACGCCGGCGCAGTCCAGTGCGCCGTGGGCGAATCCGGGGCCGACCGACCTGTATGCGTTCGACGGCTACCCGGGCGGCAGCTGCGACGTGCATGCGAATCCGGCGGGCCCGAACAAGGCGCCCGACTGGGGCATCTACGCCGCGCCGGGTCCGAAGGCCGGCGCGCTGTCCTCGCCCGGCACGCCGGGCTTCGCGTCCGAAGTGGGCGCCGGCTGGTTCGATTACTGGGGCTCGAACGGCACGTACGGCTGCACGGCCGAACGCCAGGGCAAGGGCTACGAGCGCGTGTTCTACGGCACGAACCTCATCAACCGCATCACGATCCACAACATCTACATGGCGTTCGGCGGCACGTCGTGGGGCTGGCTGCCGGGGCCGATCGTGTACACGTCCTACGATTACGGCGCGCCGATCGCGGAAGACCGCGGGCTGCGTCCCAAGGCGCTGGCGCTGAAGCAGCAGGGGATGTTCGTCCAGGCCGCCGGCGCCGTGCTGGCGCACATGGACAAGGGGCCGGCGATCAGGACCACGTCGGCGCGCGTGCGGCTGTACCACAACGTCGACACGGAGCTGGGCACGCACGTGCTGTTCGCCGTGCACGGCCCGTCCGACCTGGCGACGGACGACGCGTTCTCGTTCGACCTCGAGACGCGCGACGGCCGCTACACGATCGCGTCGCGCCTGAATGGCCAGGATGCCAAGATGCTGCTGGCCGCCTACGACATGGAGCGCCAGCATCTCGTGTATTCCACGTCGGAGCTGCAGGCGCAGATGCGCGACGGGGCGCGCGACATCGTGCTGCTGCAGGGCCGCGGCGGCGAACAGGGTGAAACCGTGCTGCGCTACGCGTCGGCGCCGAAGGTCGAGGTGCTGGAAGGCAGTGTCGGTGCGACGTTCGACGCGGCGCGCGGCGACCTGAAGCTCGCGTATGCGCACACGGGCCTGGCGCGCGTGCGCATCACGGGCGGCGGGCGCGCGCCGCTGCTGCTGCTGATCGCCGACGAGGCGACGTCGCAGCGTTTCTGGACGCAGGACACCCCGGCGGGCCGCGTGCTCGAACTGACGCCCGCGCTCGTGCGCACGGCGCGCATCGACGATGGCGTCCTGCGGCTGACCGGCGACACGGACGCCGCCAGCCCGCTCGAGATCTGGGGGCCGGGCATCGCGGCGGCCACGTTCAACGGCGCGGCGCTCGTGCTCACGCCGCAGCCGGACGGCAGCCTGCGCGCCGGCACGCTGGCGGGGCCGGCGCGCGTGACCGTGCCGGACCTGGGCAAGCTGGCGTGGACGCGGCGCATGGACAGCCCCGAGGCGCAGCCCGGCTTCGACGACCGCGACTGGGTGCAGGCGGACGGCCGTCCGTCGGCGGCGCAGACGTGGACCCAGCCGGAGCGCGGCCAGCCCACGCTGGCGATGAGCGACTACGGCTTCCACCACGGCGACGTGTGGTACCGGGGCCGCTTCGACGCGGCCGATCCGGCCGCGAACCGGCTCGACCTGTTTTATGGCGGCGGCGGCGCGGGCATGCTGCAGGCCTGGGTCGACGGCCGCTTCCTCGGCCAGCACGAACTGGACACCGGCCGCTCGTTCCCGGAGACGACGGACAGTGTGCGCTTCGACCTCGGCAAGCTGGCGCCGGGACCGCACGTCGTCGCCGTCATGGTGCGCAACGATTCGCACAACTGGGACTTGATGGCGGACGATGCGCACCGCGAGGCGCGCGGCCTGATCGCGGCGTCGCTGGCGGCGAAGGGCGGACGCTGGTTCGCGGTGCCGATCCACTGGCGCATCCAGGGCAACCGCGGCGGCGAGGACATCGCCGACCGCATGCGCGGTGCGCTGAACGACGGCGGCTTGTACGGCGAGCGGGCCGGCTGGCACCTGTCCGGCGCGCCGGCGCAGGGATGGACCAAGGCGCACGTCGGCGATGCGCCGCCCGGTCCCGGCACGTACTGGCTGCGCACGCAGGTGAAGCTCGACCTGCCGCGCGGGCACGACGTCCAGCTGGGTCTCGCGTTCGGCGACGCGAGCAGCCCGCGTTCGGACCGCGACAACCGCGCCCTCATCTTCGTCAACGGCTGGAACATGGGGCAGTTCATCGCCAACGTTGGGCCGCAACGGGTGTTCGTGATCCCGCCGGGCATCCTCGACGCGCACGGCGAGAATACGATCGCCCTGGCCGTGACGACGGACGGCAAGCCGGCGAATGCGCTGGAACCGGTGCGGCTCGTCGTCTTGCGCGCGGCACGCGGCGGCGTGGCCGGCGACGCGGGAAGCGGCGAGATATTGAACTATCAGTCACACTCGCGCAACACCTCGAAGTAAAGAAGTGACAGGCCCGGGGCCCGGCCTTTACAATGTTTCCTTACGAGAACATTGGCCGGACCGGATCCTCCTCCGGGTGCGCCGCGAGGAACAGTTTGATGCAAGGCTTCGACGATATCGCACAATGGCGCGCGCGGATCTTCTCGCGGCTGTTGTCGATAGTGCTCGTCCTGGGCACGGTAGCCGCCATCCCCAGCGTGATCGTCGTGTTGCGCCACGGTGTCTGGACCGTGGCCGTGATGGACGCCGTCGCGCTGGCGTGGCTGTTCGTGCTGTGGCGCCTGGAGCGCCTGCCATACACCTTCCGCGTCCTGAACTTCCTCACCATCATCTACATGGTGGCCATCTGCCTGATGCTCAAGGTGGGGCCGGTCAGCCAGAACTACCTGATGGCGCCGCCCGTGCTGGCGGCGATCCTGCTCGGGACCGCGCCGGCGCTGGCGGCGCTGGTCGCCAGCGCGGTGATCCTCGTCCTCGGGATCGGCCACTTCCACTCGGCGCTGGTGGACATGGGCCACGACCCGCTCGTGACGGCGCTGCTCGTGGCGCTCAACTTCACCTGCGTGGGCGCGCTGCTGACGCTCACGTGCGGCACCCTGCTCAAGGGGCTGTCGCGCTCACTGGACGAGGTGCGCGGCTTCGCCAGGTCGCTGGAGACCGGCCAGGACGCGCTGCAGGCGCTGAACGCCGAACTGCGCCTGACGTCGGCCGCGCTGGCGCGCCTGAACGACATGGTGCTGATCGCGCGCGCCGTCGACACGCCCGACCGCGACCAGCCCATCATCTTTTCCAACGAAGCGTTCCAGCGCCGCACGGGTTACACCGACGCCGACATCGTCGGCCGCAGCATGCGCGTGCTGCATGGCGCGGGCACCGATCCGGCGGTCGTGGAACGCATCGTCGAGTCGATGCGCAACGGCCAGGCCGCGACGGCGGAAATGGTCAACTACACCAAGTCCGGCGATCCGTACTGGGTCGAGATGGAATTGATGCCGTTCACCGACGACGCGGGGCGCATCAGCCACTGGGTCGTCGTGGGCCGCGACATCACGGAGCGCCGCCATTCGGCCGACGCCATCCACCGCCTCGCCTACTACGACGTGCTGACGGGCCTGCCGAACCGGCGGCTGATGACGGAGCGGCTCGATGCGCTGGTCGCGGCGGCGAACGCCGGCCGCGGGCTCGGCGCCGTGCTGTACATCGACCTGGACAACTTCAAGCACGTGAACGACGCGCGCGGCCACGCGACGGGCGACGCGCTGCTCAGGCACACCGCGAAGAACCTCGCCAACGTGGTGCGCAAGGGCGACACGGTGGCGCGCCTGGGCGGCGACGAATTCGTCGTGCTGCTCGACGGCCTGGGTACGGATGCTGCCATCGCCACGAACGCCGCGCTGGCCGTGTCGGACAAGATCCGCGCCGCGCTGGCCGACGCCATCACGATCGACGACCAGAGCTACCATTCGACCGCCAGCATCGGCGTGGCGTTGCCCACGCGCCCCGGCCAGTCCGTCGCCGACCTGCTGCGCGACGCGGACCTCGCCATGTACCACGCCAAGGCGGCGGGCCGCAACGGCGTGTCGGTGTTCGAGACGCCCATGCTGGCGGCGGCCGAACGCCAGCTCACGCTGGGCCGCGACCTGTCCGCCGCGCTCGACAACGGCGAGCTGTCCATGCACCTGCAACTGCAGGTCGATTCGGCGGGCCGGCCGGTCGGCGCCGAGATGCTGATGCGCTGGCGCCGCGGCGACGGCACCTTCGTCCCGCCCGACATCTTCATTCCCGTGGCGGAAACGACGGGGCTCATCGTTCCCCTCGGCCTGTGGGTGCTGCGCCAGGCGTGCCAGGCGCGCCTCGCGCTGGAGCGGGCGGGGCATCCGCTGCAGCTGTCCGTCAACGTCAGCCCGCGCCAGTTCCGCCAGCCCGAATTCGTCGCGCAGGTGCAGGCGGCATTCGCCGAATCGGGCGTGGCGCCGCACGCGTTCGTGTTCGAGGTGACGGAGGGCCTGCTCGTCGAGGACTTCGACGTCATCACGGCGAAGATGCGCGAACTGGCGACGTTCGGCATCCGCTTCTCGATCGACGATTTCGGCACCGGCTATTCGAGCCTGGGCTATCTCAAAAAGATGCCGCTGTACGAACTCAAGATCGACAAGAGCTTCATGCGCGACACCCCGCACGACGCCAACGGCACGGCGATCGTGCAGACGATCCTCGCGATGGCCGACCACCTCGGCCTGCGCGTCGTCGCGGAAGGCATCGAGACCGAGGCGCAGGCGCGCTTCCTGGCGGAGAACGGCCGGCCGTGCATGCAGGGTTATCTGTATTGCCGGCCGATGCCGCTGGCGGACCTCATTGCGCGGCTGGAGCGCGACGCGATCGCTGCGCCGTCGTAGATGCTCGCGCGGCGCCCGTGTTCGCGCGGGCACGGGGTGCCCGCCCTACGTGAACGGCAGTAGCCGCCATCGGGACGCGTGCGGTTGGCGGGCACGGTGGATCGATTTCGCAAGGTAATGTCGGATGTCGTAGGGTGGGCACCCCGTGCCCACGACGCGAAATCAGCAAGATAACCTCGGTATGCCGTAGGGTGGGCACCCCGTGCCCACGATGCGCTCAGGTGACGACAGCCGCGTCCTGTGCCACGTCCACCCACTCCGCTTGCGTGAGGACGGCCAGCCGGTCCGGCGTCATGCGCACCGTGGCATCGGGCGCGCCGGCGGCGGGAAACACGACGTCGAACGCGCGCAGCGACACGTCGCAGAACACGCGCAGCGGCCGCGCCAGGCCGAACGGGCAGACGCCGCCGACAGGATGGCCGGTCTCGTGCTCCACCTCGTTCAGGCCCAGCATGCGGGCCTTCTGGCCGAAGCGCTCCTTGTATTTGCGGTTGTCCAGCCGGGCGTCGCCGCGCGCGACGAGCAGCACCACTTCGTCGTCCAGGCGCAGCGACAGCGTCTTGGCGATCTGTCCCGGCGCCACGCCCAGCGCCTCGGCGGCGAGGGCGACGGTCGCGGTGCTGGTGGCGTAGCGCTCGATCGCAATGTCGGGCGCGTGGGTGGCGAAGAAGGCGGTGACGGAGGCGACGCTCATCGTGGATTTTCGTGGCGTGAAATCCGGCCAGTCTACCACCGGCGCTAGGCGAGAGCGGCGCGCCAGCGGGCCCGGTAGGCGGCCAGCCCCGATGGGGCGCGCGCCGCGATCGCCGTGCTGGTGCCGGGCGGCGTGGCGTCGCGGTAGCGCAGCATCCAGCCGCCGCATGTCGTGCCGCTCGCGTCGTCCGAATATGACACAGGCTGTTGCGGCCGCAACGCCGCGAGCAGGGGGCCGAACCACGGGTTCGCCGTGAAACTGCCTTCGACCGCGAGCGGGCCGGTGGCAGCAAGCGCCTCGAGACAGTAATCCGTCATCAGCACGCAGTACAGCGTGGCCAGCGCATAGCGTTCGCGCGCGTCGACCGGCGGCGGACCGTCGATGCTGCCCGCGCGGCCGGCGAACGGGCCGCCCGTCGCCGCGAAGCAGGGCAGCGCCAGCGTGCCCTGCGCGACGAGGCGTTCGATGTCGTCGAAGCCGCACGGCACCGGCGCCGCGCCGGCCAGTTCGCCGAATTCGCGTCCGCCCATGAAGCGCATGCAGGCGACCGGCCGGCCCAGCGCGTTCGTGTTGGCCAGCATGTCGGCCTGTTCGCGCAAGCCGGCAAGCGGTGCGCCGAATGCGGCGGCGATCATCCACGTGCCGGTCGACAGCACGGTGCCCTCGTCGTTGCCGAGGTAGCGCAGCAGCGACGCGTTGCTGTCGTGGATGCCGCACAGGACCTCGCAGTCGGCCGGCAGCCCGGTGGCGGCGGCGATCTCGGGACGGAGCCGGCCCAGCGCCGCATGCGCCGGCGCCAGCGGCGGCATCAACGCGGTCCAGCCCATGCGCTCGACGAGGCTCGAATACGTTTGCCGGCACGGATTCCACAGGTCCGTGTGGCAGCCGAGCGACGTCGCTTCCGACGCGGCCGCGCCGGACAGCCGCCAGGCCCAGTACTGCGGATACATGAGGATGTGGCGCGCGCGCCCGAATTCGGCCGGGAAGCGGGCCTGCAGCCAGGCGAGCTGGCGGCCCAGGTTCAGGCCCGCGGGCAGGCCTGGCGACAATGTCTCGTCATACGGCGGACGGAGCGCCGCGTAGTCCAGGCCCGGCAGCTCCGCCTCGTAGTCGAGCACGGGGAGCACGAGGCCGTCGCCGTCGACCAGCGCGGCCGTCGCGCCGTGCGTGACCGGCACGATGGCCGATACGTGCGCCTGGGTGGCGAAGTCGCGGCACGTGGCCAGCAGCCAGTCCCACAAGCCGTCCGTGTCGTGGCGGGCGTACGGTCCGTCCGTCAGCACGGCGTTCGGCCGGCGCCGTTCGGCGAGGACGGTGCCGTACGCGTCGATCAGCGCCAGCTTGGCGTTCGTCTTGCCGATGTCGAGGACGAGCAGGGCGTCGTTCATGGTGCTCATCGCGCGCGCCGCATGCGCAGCAGCTTCGGCAGCGCGATCGTCACCAGCAGCAGCACGCCGACGACGATGGTCATGTAGATACCGGGGATGTTGGCGAGCGACAGCCCGTACGTGACGGTGCCCATCGTGAGCACCGCGAGCATGACGCCCGCGATCGTGCCGGCGCCGCCGGCGATGGACACGCCGCCGAGGATCACCATCGTGATCACTTCCAGTTCCCAGCCGGTGGCGATGTTCGGGCGCGTGCTGCCGATGCGGCCCGTCAGCAGGAACGCTGCCAGGCCGGCCATCGCGCCCGTCAGCATGAACAGGGCGAGGCGGTAGCGGTCGACGGCGATGCCGGAAAAGCGCGCCGCTTCCGGATTGTTGCCGATGGCGTAGATGCGGCGGCCCCAGCTCGTCGTGTGCAGCAGCACGGCGAACAGCGCGGCGCACACGAGCAGCACGACGAATTCGCGCGGCACGATGCCGAAGAAGTAGCCCTGGCCCCAGTCGGCCATCAGTTGCGGATAGCCGGTGAACGCCTTGTCGCCGAGGACGACGCTGGCCAGGCCGCGGAACAGCGACACGGTGCCGATGGTGACGACGATCGACGGCAGCGCGAAGCGCGTGACGAGCACGCCGTTCAGGAAGCCGCATGCGGTGCCCGTGGCCAGCGCGACGAGTGCCAGGCTTTCCGGCGGAAAGCCGGCGCCTTTCGCGAGACCCATCGCGACCGACGACAGCGCGAGCGTGCCCGCGACGGAGATGTCGATCTCGCGGCAGATGATCAACAGCGCCATCGGCAGCGCGATCAACGCCTTTTCGCTGAAGTTCTGCGTGCCGTCCAGCAGGTTGTACAGGTCGAGGAAGTTCGGCAGCGCGATGCTGTTGGCCACGAAGACGGCAATGAACAGCATCGCCAGCAGGCTTTCCCAGCGCCCGAGGAAGGTTTTCAGGCGCGGCGTTTCGCGGTCGAGGATCGTGTAGCGCGACGTCGGGGCCGGGTTTTTTTCAGTTTGCATCGTGGTGGTGGGGTTCACGCGGCACTCCGGTGGGTTGGGGCGGCGGTGCCGTGCAGCGGCAGGATCTGGCGGCTGCGGCGGCCGGCGCCGCGGGCGTTGATCAGGACGGCGACGAGGATCACGAGGCCGGTGAGGGCGCTCTGCCAGAACGGCGAGACCTGCAGCACCGGCAGCGCGTTGCCGATCACGGTGAGGAACAGGGCGCCCAGCGTGGCGCCGAGCACCGTGCCGACGCCGCCGCCGATCGAGACGCCGCCGATCACGCAGGCGGCGATCACGGTGAATTCGAAGCCGTAGGCGATTTCGGTATAGGCGACGGCGTAGCGCGCGACCCACAGGTAGCCGCACAGGCCCGCCACCGCGCCGGACAGCGCGTACGTCCACAGCAGCCGCTTGTGGGTGGGAATGCCGATGTAGCCGGCGCATTGCGGCGCGTTGCCGATGGCGTACAGGTCGCGCCCGAAGCGGGTGCTGCGGGCCACCCAGGCCAGCGCCGCCAGCGTGGCGGCGGCGATCCACACGAGGTGCGGCAGGCCGAGGAGGCGGTCCAGCGGGAACGCGATGAAGTGCGGCGGCATCTGGTGCGCCGACACCCAGGCGCCGCCCGACAGCACGAACACGGCGCCGCGGTAGACGCTCATCGTGCCGAGCGTGACGACGATCGGCGGCAGTTCCAGCCGGCCGATCAGCCAGCCGTTGACGAGGCCGAGCCCGAGGCCGACGGCGACGGCGGCCAGCATGATCAGCGCGAGCGGCATGCCGGGGTAGTGGGCGCCGAGCATCGCGGCGACCATGCCGGACAGCGCCAGGTTCGATGCGACCGACAGATCGACGCCGCGCGTGACGATGACCAGCATCTGCGTCAGCGCCAGCATCACGAGCAGCGTGCTGTCCGTGACGACGTTGGCCAGCGAGTCGGCGGACAGGAATGCAGGTTCCTTCAGGCCGACGGCCACGACGAGCAGGACGACCATCGCCGCCAGCAGCGGTTCGCGTTGTTTCAGCAGATTCATGCGGCCTCCGTCGCGCGCGTGTTGTCCAGGGCCAGGCCCGATGCGGCGGCGACGACGGATTCCGGCGTTGCCTCGGCGCGCAGGAACTCGCGCTGCACGCGGCCGTGGTGCATGACGACGATGCGGTCCGCCATGCCCAGCACTTCCGGCAGTTCCGACGACACGAGGATCACGGACAGGCCGCGCGCCACGAGCTGGCCGATGAAGCGGTGCACGGCCGCCTTCGAGCCGATGTCGATGCCCTTGGTCGGCTCGTCGAGGATGATCACTTTCGGGTCGGTGGCGAGCCATTTGCCGAGGACGACCTTCTGCTGGTTGCCGCCCGAGAGCTCGGCCACGTGCTGCGTGAGGTGGCTCGCCTTCAGTTCCAGCTGCTCCGCGAAGTGGCGCGCGATCGCGGTCTCCTGCCTGGCGTGGCCGCGCAGGAAAAGCCCGATGCGCGACAGGATCGGCAGCGTGATGTTGTGCTGGATCGGCATGGTCAGGTGCGCGCCATGGTGCTGGCGGTCTTCCGGCACGTAGGCGATGCCCAGGCGGATCGCCTCGGCCGGGGAGCGCGCCGCCACGGGCTTGCCGTCCAGCGTGATGTCGCCGCGCACGCCCGGCGTGAGGCCGAACAGGGCCTGCATCACTTCCGACCGGCCGGCGCCGACCAGGCCGTAGAAACCGAGGATCTCGCCGCGGCGCAGGGTGAAACTGACGCCGTCGAATTCGGTGGGGTGCGACAGGTTCTGCACGACGAGCAGCGGTGCGCCGATCTCGGCTTCGAGCTTCGGATACGCCTGGTGCACGGCGCGGCCCACCATCAGCGCGACCAGTTCCTGTTCCGTGATGTCGGCCAGGCGGCCCTCGGCCACGAACTGGCCGTCGCGCAGCACCGTGTAGCAGTCGGCCACTTCGAAGATCTCGTCGAACTTGTGCGAGATGAAGATGACGGCCGTGCCGGCGGCCTTCAGTTGTTCGATGATGCGATACAGTTCGCGGATCTCGCGCTGCGACAGCGCGGCCGTCGGTTCGTCCATGATGACGACGCGGGCGTCCTGGGCGAGGGCGCGCGCGATCTCGACGAAGTGGCGCTGCGCGACCGACAGGTCTTTCACGCGCGCCTTCACGGGCAGCGCGACTTCCAGGCGCGCGAACAGGGCTTCGGCCTCGCGCTCGATGCGGGCCCAGTCGATGCGGCCGGCGCGCACGGGCTGGCGGCCGACGTAGATATTTTCGGCGACCGACAGTTCGTCGAACATGACGGTTTCCTGGTGCACGGCCGTGATCCCCGCGGCCATCGCTTCCTGCGGGCTCGCGAACGATACGGGACGGCCGTCCAGCGCCATGGTGCCGGCGTCCGGGCGGTAGATGCCCGTGAGGGTCTTCACGAGCGTGGACTTGCCGGCGCCGTTCTCGCCGACCAGGGCCATGCATTCGCCGGCGCGGATCGTGATGTTCACGCCGTTCAGGGCGTGGATGCCGTTGAAGCGCTTGCTGATGCCGGTCAGTTGCAGGACCGGCGGCGCGTGCGATTCCGAGCTTGTGGTGTGGGTGTGTGGCATAAGGTCTTGCTGCAAGTTTGCACATGAGCCGTCGTTCCCGCGCAGGCGGGAATCCAAGTGCACCGGCGCAGCGCTGGCGTACATTGGGTCCCCGCCTCCGCGGGGACGACGGTCCCGGGGTAACACTCAACGACGCGCCGGTGTCGGTCCGGCGACGTCGACAACGTCAGAACAGCTTCGCGAACTTGTCGACGTTCGTCGCGTCGTACGTGTACGGCGGCCCGAGCGCGGCTTCGCGGTTGGCGTCGAGCGTCACGCTGCCCAGGCGGCCCACGGACACGCTGGCGCCCGGTTTCGCTTCGGCCTTGCCCTTCACGAACTGGTCGGCCGCATAGGTGGCCGCATAACCCAGGTCGATCGGGTTCCAGATCGCGAATTCCTTCACGGCGCCGCTCTTCACGTGGCCGGCCATCTCGGACGGCAGGCCGAGGCCCGTCACGTAGACCTTGCCGACGAGGTTCTCGTCGGAGACGGCCTTGCTGGCCGCGACGATGCCCACCGTCGTCGGGGCGATGATCGCCTTGAGGTCAGGATGGCTGCGCAGCAGGCCGATGGCCTCGCGGTAGCTCTTGTCGGACTGGTCGTCCCCGTACACGGTGGCCACCAGCTTGATCTTCGCGTATTCGGGTTTTTGCAGGACCTTCTTCATCACGTCGATCCAGATGTTCTGGTTCGTCGCCTGCGCCGACGCGGACAGGATCGCGATCTCGCCCGCGCCCTTGATCTCGTCGGCCGCCATCTGGATCTGCTTTTCGCCGATCAGTTCAGCATTCGACGGGTTCAGCTGCATCTGCCGGCCCTCGGGCGCGATGCCGCTGTCGAACGAGACGACCTTGATCCCGCGCTGCATCGCCTTCTTCGCGATCGGCACCAGCGCGTTCGGATCGTTGGCGGAGATGACGATGGCGTCGACCTTCTGGCTGATCAGCGAGTTGATGATCTCGATCTGGCCCTCGGCGCTCGGCGTCGTCGGACCGGTATAGATCACTTCCACGTCGCCCAGCTGCTTCGCCGCTTCGTCGGCGCCCGTGTGGGCCGCGTCGAAGAAGCCGTTGCCGAGGTTTTTCACGACCATCGCGATGCGCGTCTTTTCGGGCTTCTTCTGGCCGCAGCCGGCGGTGCCGGCCAGGATGCCGACGGCCGCCAGCGCGACGAACAGGTGTGTTGGCTTCAATGCGCTGCCTCCAGTTGCGAATCCAGCCGCGGGTCGAGCTGCGCGTCCAGATGGAACAGCGCGGCCGACTGCAGGTCGAACTGCGGGTTAAAAAAAGGTGCACCGACGTTCGGCGCCACTTCGTCGGGTTCGACGGTGACGACCTTGACGCCGTATTGTTCGAGCGTCTGGACGGCTTTCTCCGAGACGCCGGTGTCCGTAATGACGGTCGAGACGCGATCGAGGCCGCACAGGATCAGGCCCGCCTTGCGCGCGAACTTGGAACTGTCGGCCAGCACGATCAGTTCCTCGGCCTGGCTGATCAGGCGCTTCTCGGCCTGGATCAGGAGCGGGTCCGCTTCCATCAGTCCGAGCAGCGACAGGCCGTAGACGCTCATGAACATCTTGCCGGCGTAGTGGTGCTGGGTGATGTCGTTGTCGAACGGCGACAGGATCACGTTCTGCTCGCGGTAGACCTTCCCGCCGGGGACGATGATCTCGTTCTCGCTCGACACGAGCAGCCGCTCGGCCATCAGGAACGAATTGGTCAGGATCTTGAGGTGCTTGTCGGCCAGGAATTCGGCCATCATGAACGTCGTCGTGCCGCCGTTGATGATGATCGTTTCGCCCTCGGCGCACATGCCGGCCGCGTGGCGCGCGATGGCCCGCTTGCGCGCCGCATAGCACTGGATGTTGTTCTGGAACGTTTCGCTCGACAGCGGGAACTGCCGTTTCTTCGGCAGCAAATTCTCGGCGCCGCCGCGGGTGCGGGTGAGCAGGTTGCGGGCTGCGAGCCAGCTGATGTCGCGCCGGACCGTTGCCGGTGACGCATTGAGCCATTCGACGAGTTGCTGGACCGTCGCCGTCTGATGCTCGGCGAGCAGTTTCAGCAAACGCTTGCGGCGTTTGTGATTCACCATTTGTCTCCTCCTAATGCCGTCTGTTTTTGTGATGCGGCGGGACAACGTCATGCCGGAAGCCGCGTTGTCTGGGAAAAAGAGTAAAGAGGAGTTGCAGCGGCGTCAATCGTTAAATGATCAACCAATTGATTATTTGGGCGCGGTGTGGCGCTCAAATGCGCGTTTCGATCAACCGGATGATTAAATCGCTCTTGCTCACGATCTTGATCGGTTCTGCGTTGACACTGCTCGGCCCCCTGAATTCTACTGTGCCCGGATGCCGTGACCGTGGATCGCCGCGGCGCAGGTGAAGGAGACGGGATCGCCGCCCTCCGACGACAGATAACGCATATGGAGATTTTTTAATGGGTGCAATGAGCGACACGAAGCAGAAGGAACCGATTACGTCGCGCTGGGACGACCAGCACGCTGCCTCGCTGAGCGAGCCGGAATTGCTGCTGTACCGTTCCAACCTGCTCGGTTCGGACTTGCGCATCACGAATTTTGGCGGCGGCAATACGTCGGCCAAGATCGCGATGACCGATCCGCTCAGCGGCGCGCAGGTCGAGGTGTTGTGGGTGAAAGGGTCGGGCGGTGACCTCGGTTCGATCAAGCTGGACGGCTTTTCGACCCTGTACATGGACAAGCTGCAGGCGCTGAAGGCCCGCTACCGCGGCCTGGATCAGGAGGACGAGATGGTCGGCTACCTGCCGCACTGCACGTTCAACCTGAACCCGCGCGCCGCCTCGATCGACACCCCGCTGCATGCCTACATCGACCGTAAACACGTCGACCACATGCACCCGGACTCGGTGATCGCGATCGCCGCCTGCAAGAACAGCCGCGCGCTGACCGAGAAGATCTTCGAAGGTGAACTGGGCTGGCTGCCGTGGCAGCGTCCCGGCTACGACCTGGGCCTGAAACTGGAAAAACTGTCGCAGGAACAGCCGCAGCTGAAGGGCATCATCCTCGAGGGCCACGGCCTGTTCACCTGGGGCGACACGGCCAAGTCGTGCTACGAGACGACGCTGGCGATGATCAAGCGCGCCGACGAATGGCTGGCCGCGAACGTCAGGCAGCCCGTGTTCGGCGGCCAGGTGGCCGACGCGCTGCCGGCGCAGGAGCGCGCGGCCCTCGTCGCCCGCCTGATGCCCCTGCTGCGCGGGAAGATCAGCCAGCAGGAATACAAGCTCGGTCACTTCGACGATTCCGACGCGGTGCTGGAATTCGTCTGCAGCGCCGACCTCGCGCCGCTGGCCGCGCTGGGCACCTCGTGCCCGGACCACTTCCTGCGCACCAAGATCCGCCCGCTGGTCCTCGATTTCGACCCGGCCGCGCCCGATTTCGATCGCCTGGTGAATGGTCTCGATCAGGCCCTGAGCGATTACCGCGCCGATTACACAGCCTACTACGAGCGCTGCAAGCGCGCGACGTCGCCGAAGGTCCGCGACGCCAATCCGATCATCTACCTGATCCCGGGCGTCGGCATGCTGTCGTTCGCGAAGGACAAGGCGACGGCGCGCATCGCCGGCGAATTCTACGTCAACGCGATCAACGTGATGCGCGGCGCGAACGGCGTCGACGAATACGTCGGCCTGCCGGAACAGGAAGCGTTCGACATCGAATACTGGCTGCTCGAGGAAGCCAAGCTGCAGCGCATGCCCAAGCCGAAGAGCCTCGCGGGCCGCATCGCGCTCGTGACGGGCGGCGCCGGCGGCATCGGCCAGGCCGTGGCGCGCCAGCTGCTGCAGGAAGGCGCGTGCGTGATGCTGACCGATATCGACGCCGAAGCGCTGGAAGGCGCAAGCCAGGATCTCGTGAAGGTCGCCGGCAAGGACAGCGTGGCGACCGTGCAGGCGAATATCACGAGCGAGGACGAGGTGGCCGCGATCCTGGCGGCGAGCTGCTTGCGCTTCGGCGGCGTCGACCTGCTCGTGTCGAACGCCGGCATCGCCTCGGCCGCGCCGCTGGACGAGACGTCGCTGGAAGTCTGGAAGCGCAACCAGGACATCCTCGTCACCGGCTACTTCCTCGTCAGCCGCAACACGTTCCAGATCATGAAGCAGCAAAAGCTGGGCGGCAGCATCGTCTTCGTCGGCAGCAAGAACGGCCTCGTGGCGTCGGCCGGCGCGGCCGCGTACTGCACCGCGAAGGCGGCCGAGATCCACCTGGCCCGCTGCATCGCGCTGGAAGGCGCCGAGCACGGCATCCGCGTCAACGTCGTCAATCCGGACGCCGTCATCCGCGGTTCGCGCATCTGGGACGGCAAGTGGAAGGAAGAGCGCGCGGCCTCGAACAAGATCGGCGCCGACGACGTCGAAGAATTCTACCGCAAGCGCAGCATGCTGAAAAAGAGCGTGTTCCCGGAAGACATCGCGGAAGCCGTGTACTTCTTCGCCAGCGAAAAGTCCGGCAAGAGCACGGGCAACGTGCTGAACGTCGATGCGGGCAACGCGGCAGCGTTCACGCGCTGACCGCTCGCCAGTCCATGCGGGCTGGGTTACTATTTAAAAGATGAGCGGCACCGCCGGACGCGGTGCCGCCGACGACAGGAGACAGGAATGACGACCCTCATCGACGCCGGACTAGTGGCCGAGCACAATGCCAAGGCCGCAGCCCGGCTGCAGGCCGACTATGACGCACTGGGCGGCATGCTGGCGCGCCGCGGCCGCGATATCGAAGAACTGACGGCGCTCGCGCAGCGCTTCGCCGTGGCCGTGCCCAGCTGGGGCGTGGGCACGGGCGGCACCCGCTTCGCGCGCTTCCCGGGCCGCGGCGAACCGCGCAACGTGTTCGAAAAGCTGGACGACTGCGGCGTGATCAACCAGCTCACGCGCGCCACCCCAAGCGTGTCGCCGCACTTCCCGTGGGACAAACCGACCGACGCGAAAGAGCTGCGCCAGCACGCGGATGCGCTGGGACTGGCGTTCGATGCCGTCAACTCGAACACCTTCCAGGACCAGCAGGGCCAGGAACACACGTATAAATACGGCAGCCTCACGGCGCTGAACGCCGCGACGCGCGCGCAGGCCGTCGCGCACAACATCGACTGCATCGAACTGGGACGCGAGCTCGGGTCGAAGGCGCTGACCGTGTGGGTCGGCGACGGCGCCAACTTCCCCGGCCAGAGCAATCTGCGCGGCGCGCTGGAGCGCTACCTGGAAAGCATGCGCGGCATCTACGCCGCGCTGCCGGACGACTGGAACGTCTTCATCGAGCACAAGCTGTTCGAGCCGGCGTTCTACGCGACCACGATCGCCGACTGGGGCACCAGCTTCGCCTGCGCCACCGCGCTCGGCCCGAAGGCGAAATGCCTCGTCGACCTCGGCCACCACGCGCCGAACACGAACATCGAGATGATCGTCGCGCGCCTCGCGCAGTTCGGCAAGCTGGGCGGCTTCCACTTCAACGACAGCAAATACGGCGACGACGACCTGGATTCCGGCTCCATCAACCCGTTCCAGCTGTTCCTGGTCTTCAACGAGCTGGCCGACGCCGCCCTGCGCGAAGGCCCGACGTTCGCGCCGGCGTACATGCTGGACCAGTCGCACAACGTGACGGACCCCGTCGAGAGCCTGATGAACAGCGCGGTGGAAGTGCAGCGCGCCTACGTGCAGGCCGCGCTCGTGGACCGCGCCGAGCTGGCCGCGCTGCAGGAGTCCAACGACGTGCTGCTGTCGGCGCAGGCGCTGAAGACGGCGTACCGCACCGACGTATCGGCCATCCTCGCGATGGCGCGCGTGCGCGCGGGCGGCGCGGCCGACCCGGTGGCGTGCTACCGCGCGAGCGGCTACCGCGACCGCGTGGCCGGCGCGCGTCCGGCGAAGGCGGGGGCGAGCGGCAGCGGGATCGTGTAAAGCCGAGGTAGAAGAGCGTCGTTCCCGCGCAGGCGGGAACCTGAGTTTTGCGTGAACGCACACAGACTTGGGCCCCCGCCTGCGCGGGGGCGACGGTTTTATGCAAGCGCCAGCAGCGCTGGCGCGTTTCGCCCACTCGCCCCAGGAGTCCCCGCATGAGCCAGCGCTCCCCGCGCATCGCTTTACTGGCGGCCGCGCTGTCGTGCGCCTTCGCCGCGCACGCCGCCGGTCCGTCGGCCGCCTTCGCCGACGTCGCCGCACACCTCCAGGCGCCGCCGCCCGACGCCCGTCCCATGATGCGCTGGTGGTGGTTCGGCCCCGCCGTCGCCAAACCCGAGCTGGAACGCGAGATCCTCGCGATGAAGGCCGGCGGCATCGGCGGCTTCGAGATCCAGCCCGTGTATCCGATGGAACTGGACGATGCCGCGCGCGGCATCCATAACGTCCCGTACCTGTCTCCCGAATTCCTCGACGCCGTCGGCTTCGCCAACCGCACGGGCCGCGCCAACGGCCTGCGCGTCGATATGACGCTGGCCAGCGGCTGGCCGTACGGCGGGCCGCACGTCACGGTCGACGAGGCCGCGGCGCGGCTGCGCCAGGCCGTCGTCGACGTGCCGGCCGGCGCCTCCAGCTTCGCGCTGCCGGCCGTCATGAGCGGCGAAAAGCTCGTCGCGACCTTCATCGGCGCCGACGTCGACCCGGCGGCGTTGCGGCCGCTTTCTGCCACGGCCGGGGCCGACGGCCGCGCGCCGGTCGCGCCGGCGAACGGTCCGCGGAAGGTCGTCGCCTACATCGCCAGCCGCACGGGCCAGCAGGTCAAGCGCGCGGCGCTGGGCGCGGAAGGCTTCGTGCTCGACCACCTGAGCCGCAAGGCCATCGACCATCATCTCGCCACCGTCGCCGAGCCGCTGATGAAAGCGTTCGGCGACGCGCCGCCGTATGCCGTGTTCTCGGACAGCCTGGAAGTCTACAGCACCGACTGGACGGACGATTTCGTGGCCGAATTCAGGAAGCGGCGCGGCTACGACATCGTGCCGCACCTGCCGGCCGTGTTCACGGGCCAGGGGCCGGATGCGGCGGCCGTGCGCCACGACTGGGCGCTGACGCAGACGGAGCTCGTGGAGGAGCGTTATCTGATGCCGATCGACGCCTGGGCGAAACGGCACGGCACGCGGTTCCGCTCGCAGACGTACGGCGAGCCGGCCGTCTCGCTGTCCAGCAACCGCCTCGTCGCGCTGCCGGAAGGCGAGGGGCCGCAGTTCCGCGAATTCTCGTTCACGCGCCTCGCGACGTCGGCCGGCCACCTGTACGGCCGTCCCGTGATCTCGGCCGAGACGTGGACGTGGCTGCACTCGCCCGCATTCGCCGCGACGCCGCTGGACATGAAGGCGGAAGCGGACCGCATGCTGCTCGAAGGCGTGAACCAGTTCGTGGGCCACGGCTGGCCGTACACGCCGCCGGGCACGCTCGAACCGGGCTACGCGTTCTATGCGGCCGCCGTGTTCAACGACCACAACCCGTGGTGGAACGTGATGCCGGACGTGACGGGCTATCTGACGCGCATGAGCTGGCTGATGCGCCAGGGCGAGCCCGCGAACCAGGTCGCCGTGCTGCTGCCGAACGATGACGTGTACGCGGCCCTCGTGCCGGGCAAGGTGTCGCTGTCGGCGGAGATGCACAAATACGTGACGCCGGCGCTCACCGCGCAGATCCTCGACGCGGGCCAGAACCTCGACTACATCGACGCGCAGGCGATCCTCGCGCTCGGTGTCAGACATCCCGTGCTCGTGATGCCGCACGTGACGCGGCTCGCGCCCGACGTGATCGACAGGCTGGCGGATTACGTGCGCGGCGGCGGGAAGATCGTCGCCGTGGGCGGCGCGCCGGCGCTGGCGCCAGGATATCGGGATGCGGCGCGCATCTCGGCAAGCGTGGCGGCGAAGGCCAAGGCGCTGTTCGCGAGCCCGAACGTGCGCGTGGTGGCGGACGACAACGCCGTCGGCGCCGCGCTGCAGGCCGTGCTGGTGCCGGACATGAAGCTCTCCGCGCAAGCTTCCGACGTCGGCTTCGTGCGGCGCCGGCTGCGCGACGCGGACGTGTATTTCATCGCCAACACGAGCAACCGCCCCGTGCATGCGGAGGCGAGTTTCGCGGCCGTGCGCAAGGCGGCCGCGTGGATCGATCCGGACAGCGGCCGCATGACGGCCGCCACGCTGCCGGCGCGGCTCGACCTGGCGCCGTACGAATCGCGCGTGCTCGTGCTGGCCGATGCGCTGCCGGCCGCGCCGGCGCCCGCGCCCGTCGCGGCCACGACCGAGATGGCCGACCTCGGGCACGGCTGGAACCTGAAGTTTCCGGGCAGGGCGCAGGCCGTGCGGCTGGACGCGCTGCGTTCGTGGACGGACATTGATGCGACCCGCTATTTCTCGGGCGTCGCCACGTACGACAAGGAGGTCGAGCTCACGGCCGCGCAACTGAAGTCGCGCCGCATCGTGCTCGACTTCGGCCCCGGCACGCCGCTCGCGTCGACGCCGAAAGTCCCGGCCGGGATGCGCGCGATGTACGAGAGCCCCGTGCGCGAAGCGGCCCAGGTGGTCGTGAACGGGCGCCGCGCGGGCGCCGTCTGGCATCCGCCCTATGCCCTCGACGTCACGGCATTCCTGCGGCCGGGCCGCAACCGCATCGAGGTCCAGGTGGGCAATCTCGCGCTGAACGCGCTGGCGGGCCACGCGCTGCCGGACTACCGGCTGCTGTGGGCGCGCTACGGCCAGCGCTTCGTCCCGCAGGACACGGCGCTGATCGCGCCGCAGCCGGCGGGCCTGCTGGGCCCCGTCAGGCTGCTGGGCGAGGGCGGGCAATGATCACTATGCAGAACAGGACGATAACGACATGAAGACGATCCGACGACTTTCCCTGCTGGCCGCGGGCGTCGCGCTGGCGCTGCCGGCGTGGGCGCAGACCACGGCCGCCTATCCGCTGCCGACGCCGGCCATGCAGGCCATCATCGACAAGGACATCGCCCGCCATTTCGGCGACGCGCCCCTCGACGCCGGCCCGCTGGCGACCGACCTGTCGCCCGAGCTGACGCCGGGGGCGATCGACAAGGTCCTGCGCCGCGTGGCCGACTGGCAGCTGGCGCGCGCCCAGCCGTGGTTCTCGCGCATCTGGACCGAGAGCGTGATGTACACGGGCTTCATGGCGGCGTCCGAGGCGACGGGCGATGCGAAATACCGCGACGCGATGCTCGCGATGGCACGCCACTTCGACTTCCAGGAACGCTCGCGGCTGCCGAATGCGGACGATCTCTCCATCGCCCAGACCTATCTCGACCTGTATTTCCAGGAGAAGAGCCCCGGCATGCTGACCTTGACGAAGGCCGAGATGGAAGACCTGCTGCCGCTGGCGACGCTCAAGCCCAACGACGCGCGCATTCCGTGGTGGTGGTGCGACGCGCTGTTCATGGCGCCGCCCGTGTGGGCCAAGATGTACAAGGCGACGGGCGAGCGCAAATACCTCGACTACATGCACGTGAACTGGAAGCGTACGTACGACCTGCTGTACGACAAGGACGAACACCTGTATGCGCGCGACGCCAGCTACAAGGACAAGCGCGAGCCGAACGGCAAGAAGATATTCTGGTCGCGCGGCGAAGGCTGGGTGATGGGCGGCCTCGCGCGCGTGCTGGACTACGTGCCGGCGGACGATCCGCAGCGCGGCTTCTACGTGCAGCAACTGCGCGAGATGGCCGATAAAATCGCTTCGCTGCAGGACGCGAACGGCCTGTGGCACGCGGGCCTGCTCGACCCGAAGACCTACCCGCTGCCGGAGCTTTCGGGCTCGGCGCTGTTCGTGTACGGCATGGCGTACGGCGTGAACCACGGCCTGCTCGACGGCGCGAAGTACCGGCCCGTGATCGCGAAGGCGTGGGCCGGCATCCTCAGGAACGTGTATGCGGACGGCCGCGTCGGCAATATCCAGCAGACGGGCGCCGAGCCGGCGTTCTACCGGCCCACGTCCAGCTACGACTACGGCGTCGGCGGCGTCATGCTGGCGGCCGCGGAACTCAAGCGCATGGCCCAGGGAGGCGCGCGATGAGCGGCCAGGCCGAAACCCGTGCATTCGTCATGCGGCTCAAGCCCGGCAACGTCGACGAGTACAAGCGCCGCCACGACGCCATCTGGCCCGAGCTGGCCGACCTGCTGCGCGCCGCCGGCATCCACGACTATTCGATCTTCCTCGATGAGGACACGCTGCAGCTGTTCGCCGTGCTCAAGCTGCGCCCCGGCCACACGGTCGCCGCGTTGCCGGAGCATCCGGTGATGCGGCGCTGGTGGGACCACATGGCGCCGCTGATGGAGGTGGAGCCGGGAAACCGGCCGAGGGAATGGGCGTTGAAGCAGGTGTTTTACCTGGCGTGAGCCGGCCGCGGCATCGGCCCGCTGCTTCGATACGTCGCCCCGCGGAGGCGGGGGCCCAATGCCGAAGCTCGCTGCATTACAACGTCGCCCCCGCGCAGGCGGGGGCCCAATGTCGAAGCTCGCTGCATTACAACGTCGCCCCCGCGGAGGCGGGGGCCCAATTTCACACGGTGCGTCAGTGCCAAACTTGGGTTCCCGCCTTCGCGGGAACGACGGTTGTTATCACGGGAACGACGGTTGTTATCACGGGAACGACGGTTATTATCACGGGAACGACGGTTGTTATCGCTGGAGCGACGGTTGTTATCGCGGGACCGACGGGGTTTTATTTCGCCGGATCGAGCAGCCCCCGCGCCTTCAGCCATTCCTCCGCCCGATTCGGCCAGTCGGACGCGGTCCCGAGTCCGGCCTTCATCCCCATGCCGTGACCGCCATGCTCGAACAGATACATCTCGGCCGGCACCTTCGCCCGCGTGAGCGCCTGGTAGAACAGGATGCTGTTCTCGACGGGGACCGTCCGGTCTTCCTGCGTGTGGATCAGCAGCGTGGGCGGCGTTGCGGCCGTCACCTGCTTCTCGACCGACATCAGGCGCACGTCCGCCGCCGACGGGTTCGCGCCCAGCAGCGCCTTGCGCGAGCCCGCGTGCACGGCCGGGCCGTCCATCGTGATGACGGGGTACAGCAGCATGAGGAAGTCGGGGCGGGCGCTGACCTTGTCGAGCTCCGCGCCCGTGCGGCCCAGCGGATGGTCGAACAGCGTGCCGGCGCTGGCCGCCAGGTGGCCGCCGGCGGAGCTGCCCATCACGCCGATGCGGTCGGGGCGGATGTGGTACCGTGCCGCTTCGGCGCGCACGATGCGTACCGCGCGCAGCACGTCGCGCAGCGGGGCCGGATGGCCGAACTCCTGCATCCGGTAGGTGAGCACGAAGCTCGTGACGCCGAGCGTGCCGAGCCACGCCGCGTACTGCTCGCCCTCGCGCTGCGTGGACAGCCGCACGTAGCCGCCGCCGGGGCAGATGATGACGGCCGTGCCGTTCGGACGGTCGACGGCGGGGCCGTAGACGGTCAGTGTCGGTTCGCTGACGTTGGACGTGTGGCCGTTCTCGACGTGTTCGGGGCCGAGTCCCGGCTTCGCGTCCGGCACGCCCTCGGGCCACAGCGGGATCACGGCGGTGGCCGGGATTTGCGGCGCGGCGCGGGCCGCGTCGACGGAGCCGGCGAGGAGGGCGCCGGCGACGAGTTTCATGCAAAGTCTCCTGTTTTCATTCGAACGATTCATCATGAGGTCCTGACATGGTAAAGCTTGGGTGGTTCGGCGGCGCGCTGTTGTGCGCGGGCCTGCTGGGGTGTGCGACGACGACGGCGCCGGTGGCCGGCGCGCTCGGCGCACTGGATATCGTGACGACGCCGGCGGCGCGGCTGGACGGTGTCTGGCAGGAACGCGCGGACGGCGTCATCGCGGTGGCGGGCAAGCCGTCCGGTTTCATCGCCACGCGCGACGCGTACACGGATTATCGCTTGCACGTGGAATGGCGCTGGCCCGGCAAGCCGGGCAACGGCGGCGTGCTGCTGCACGTGGCGTCCGGACCGAAGGATGGCGTCTGGCCCTACAGTATCCAGGTACAGACGAAGCACGGCGCCGCGGGCGACCTGCTGCCGATGGCGGGCGCCACGTTCAGCGAGCCGCTGACGAGCGCCCCGGGCGCCTACCCGGCGATCAAGGCCCACACGGCGCCCGACAGCGAGCGCGCGCCGGGCGAGTGGAACAGCATGGACGTGCTGGTGCGCGGCGGCTGCATCGACGTGACGATCAATGGCGTCCGCCAGAACAGCGTCACCATCGCGCAGCCGGCGACGGGCCGCATCGGCTTCCAGCTCGAGGGCACGCCGTACGAGCTGCGCAACCTGCGCGTCGAGCGCCTGTAACGCGCCGGCGCGGGCGCGGGCTGGTGGTGGGCGCATGGGTGGCTTCCCGGTTGTTCGGATCCGCCCATTGTTGCAGCCGCGGTGATCGTCAACCGATCATTTTCCTGATTCTTTGGCTGGACCGGTTTTGACGGGCGACGCCGCTCGCATAGAATGGGTCGCAGAACAACGAGACCGGACCCCCGCCATGCCGCTGCTTTCCCCGCTGTTTTCCCCGCTGTTTTCACGGTTGATGCGCGCCGCCGCGCTCATCTCCCTGTCCATCGCCTGTGCCCAGGCCCAGACCCTGCCGCCGGCCGTCAATACGGACCCGGCGCGCGCCCAGGTCACGCTGCCGGAGCCCGCGAATCCTCAGCTGCCGTCGCTGATCCTGATCGGCGATTCCACGGTCCGCAACGGCCGCGACGACGGCCAGGGCAAGGGCGCGGCGGGCCAGTGGGGCTGGGGCAATCCGATCGCCGCCTGGTTCGATCCGGCCAAGGTCAACGTCGTCAACCGCGCCGTCGGCGGGCTGTCGAGCCGCACCTACATCACGAGCGGCCACTGGGAGCGCACGCTGGCCTTCGTCAAGCGGGGCGACATCGTCGTCATGCAG
The DNA here is from genome assembly GCF_001425685.1 of Massilia sp. Root335. Taxonomy (GTDB): domain Bacteria; phylum Pseudomonadota; class Gammaproteobacteria; order Burkholderiales; family Burkholderiaceae_D; genus Telluria; species Telluria luteola. The sequence goes on from NZ_LMCY01000070.1 coordinate 57,319, forward strand.
TTCGGTCACAACGACGCCAGCCCCGTCAACGACACGAGCCGCGCGCGCGGCACGATCCGCGGCACCGGCGACGAGACGCAGGAGATCGACAACCTCCTCACCCACAAGCACGAGGTGGTGCACAGCTATGGCTGGTATCTGCGCAAATTCGTGGCCGACATCCGCGCGAAGGGCGCCACGCCCGTCATCTGCTCGCCGATCCCGCACAAGCAGTGGGACGCGGCAGGCCACGCGAAGCGCGACAAGGACACGTACGGCGGCTGGGCCGCTGCCGTTGCCAAGGCCGAAGGCGTCGGCTTCATCGACCTGAACGAAGGCATCGCGCGCCGCTACGACGCGCTGGGCATGGAGGCGGTCAGGCAGCTGTTCCCGCAGACGGTGCCGGACGAGCACACGCACACCAACTGGGCCGGCGCCGTGCTGAATGCGCAGGTCGTCGTACAGGGGCTCGAGGCGCTGGGCGATCCGCGTATCGCCGCGTGGCTGAAGCCGCAGGCGCCGGCCAACCCGCAGCCGCCGGCGCGCGAGGACGACCGCCCCGTCGTGGATGCCCGCACCGTGCATGACGAAGCGCCGCGCGACGCGAGCCGGCCGACCTTGTACCTCGTGGGCGATTCGACGGTGAAGAGCGGCGGCATGCGCGGCATGATCGGCTGGGGCGAGCGCATCGCCCCTTACTTCGACGCCCGCAAGATCAATGTGGTGAACGCCGCCATCGGCGGCCGCAGCAGCCGCACGTATTTCACGGAAGGCCGCTGGGACAAGGTGCGCGACCAGCTCAAGCGCGGCGACGTCGTGCTGATCCAGTTTGGTCACAACGACGGCGGCCGCATCGGCGACCCGGCGATGAAGAACCGCGCGTCGGCGCCGGGCATCGGCCCGGAGACCGTGGAAGACACGCGGCCGGACGGCAGCAAGGAACAGGTGCACAGCTTCGGCTGGTACATGGCGCGCTACGTGGCGGACGCGAAGGCGAAGGGCGCGACCGTGGTCCTGCTGGCGCCCGTCCCGCACCGCGACCGCTGGCAGGAAGGCCGCGACTTCGCGACGTTCGCCGACTGGGACCGCCAGGTGGCCGCGGCCAGCGGCGCGCAGTTCATCGACCTCACGCTGCTCGTGGCCGACGGCTACAAGCAAATCGGCGCGGAACGCGTGAACGGCCTGTTCGCCGACGCGCGCACCCACACGAATGCGGCCGGCGCCGAGTTCAACGCGGAGCGCGTCGTGGCCGGGTTGAAGGCGCTGCCGGGCAATCCGCTCGGCCCGTATTTTGCCGACCGGGCGGTGGCGGCGCAATGAGGCCTGGCCTCGCCGCCCTGGCGGCACTGACGGCGCTCGCCGGGCAGGCCGATGCGGCCGCACCGGCGGCGTGCACGGACTGGGGCAAGCCGGGCGCGGTGCTGGTCCGGGACGATTTCGGCGGGCCGCTCGCGGGCTATGTGGCCGAGTATGCGCGCAAGCCAGGCAACGTCGTCGAGAACCGCGACGGACGGCTGCTGATGGACGTCGACTCGGGCGCCACCGTGTGGCTCGACAAGCCGCTGTCCGGCAATCTCCTGATCCGCTTTACGCGCCGTGTCGTCGTCGCCGGCGGCAAGAACGACCGGCTGTCCGACCTGAACGTGTTCTGGATGGCGCGCGATCCCGCGCGCGCCGACCTGTTCACGCGCAGCGGCAAGTTCGAGGACTACGACGATCTCGCCATGTACTACGTGGGCATCGGCGGCAACCGCAACACGACCACGCGCCTGCGTCGCTACGGCGACGGCGAGCGCAAGCTCGTCGGCGAATACGGCGATGCCCCGCACCTGCTCATGCCGAACCGCGACTACCGCATCGAGATCGCGGTGTACGGCGGCTGCACGCGCGTGCGCGTGGACGGCGCGGACTGGTTCACCTACCGCGACCCGCATCCGCTCACGGCCGGCTACCTGGGTTTGCGCACGACGTGGTCGCGCCAGACGGTGGACGACCTGACCATACAACGACTCGAATAAGCAGGAGACTTTTGATGAACCGATCGAAGCCGCGCCACAGGCTGGCGCTGGCGCTGGCCGCCGCCGTCGCGCTGGACGCATCCGCCCAGCAGGCCCCGGCGCCGCAGGAAAAGGGCCCGGTCGCGGCCGACGCCATGCTGCATGCGCTGGCAGTGCATTACCCGACGCCATACCGCGCGATGGACGCGGCCGAGGTCAAGGCCGTGCTGGACCGCGTGTTCGACTACCTGGACAAGGTCACGCCGGCCGAGGTGATCGACAAGACCACGGGCGCACCGATCGCGGACCTGACCCGGCCCGATCCGAACGCCGTGCTGAAGCCGGGCGACTTCCGCCTGACGAGCTATGAATGGGGCGTCACGTACTCCGGCATGCTGGCCGCGGGCGCGGCCACGGGCGACCGCCGCTACACCGACTACGCGATCAAGCGGCACCAGTTGCTGGCCGCGCTGACGAAAACCTATCTGCCGGGCGTCATGGCGGACCGCGAACATGCGCCGGCGCCGATCAAGAGCTTCCTGAACCCGCACGCGCTGGACGACGCCGGGGCGCTGTGCCAGAGCTTCCTGAAGGCGAAGCTGGGCGAGGGTGGCGTACGTTCGCCCGTCGATTACACGCAGATGATCGGCATCTGCGGCGACTTCGTCGCGAAGAAGGAATACCGGCTGAAGGACGGCACCCTGGCGCGGGGCGGCCCGGACGGCCATGGCGGCGCCAGGATGCGCCCGCTGCCGGACACGCTGTGGCTGGACGATATGTTCATGGGCGTGCCGACCATCGCCTACCTGGGCAAGGCGACGGGCGACCGGCGCTATTACGACGACGCGGCGCGCCAGGTGCTGCAGTTCTCGAAGCGCATGTTCAATCCGCGCCTCGGCATCTACATGCACGGTTACGTCGAGGGCTTGCGTGACCACCCCGAAATGCACTGGGCGCGCGCCAACGGCTGGGCCGTGATGGCCATGGTCGAGGTGCTGGAGGTGCTGCCGAAGGACCACAAGGATTACAAGGCCGTGCTCGACCAGCTGCGCGCCCACATCAAGGGCCTCGCCAGCTACCAGACCAAGGATGGCTTCTGGCACCAGCTGATCGACCGCAACGACACCTACGAGGAGACGTCGGCCACGGCGATCTACGCGTACGCCATCGCGCGCGCCGTCAACCGCGGCTATGTCGACGCGCAGGCCTACGGGCCGATGGCGAACCTGGCGTGGGATGCCGTCGCGAGCCGGGTCAGGCCGAACGGGCAGATCGACGGCATCTGCGTGGGGACGGGCATGGCGTTCGATCCGGCGTTCTACGCCTACCGGCCGACCAGCGTGAAGGCGGCGCACGGCTACGGTCCCACGCTGCTGGCGGGCGCCGAGATCATCGCGTTGAACCGCAGGTTCAAGTTCGGGATGAACGACAGCGCCCTGATGTACCAGGGCGCGCGCGACTGACCGTCAGACCTCGATCACGAGGTCGGGCCGGAACGCCGCCTGCTCGCCCTTGTTCGCATAGCCGAGCGGATTCGCGACGACGCGGCAGCGCCAGCCGGTGCCTTCGACCACGTAATCGTTCGCGCAATGCAGGTGGCCGTGCATCCACACGTCCGCGAACGGCAGCAGGTCGTCCAGCGCGTTGCAGAAGCCGGCCGTGCCGGGCGAGACGCCGTAGCGCGGGTCGGCGCTGCGCAGGGTCGGGGCGTAATGGGTGACGGCGATGGTGGTGCCGTCGAACGGCGTCGCCAGCGCGGCGCGCAGCCAGGCCTGGCATTCGAACGACAGTTCGCGCTGGCCCTCGGCCAGCAGCGGCTCGCCGTTCACCAGCGTCGTGTTCCCGCTCAGGTAGTAATTCGCGGCGCGGAAGGCTTTTTCGCGCTGCTTGAGCTGGCGCGTGATGTCGGTCTCGCCGGACGCCAGCGCGTCGAAGTCGGCCCACAGCGTGGTGCCGATGAAGCGCACGTCGCCGATCGTGACGGTGGCGCGGTCGAGCCATGTGATGTCCAGCGCGGCGCACGTCGCGCGCAGGCGCGCCTGCGTGGCGTCGAAGTCGAGGCCATCGAATTCGTGGTTGCCGGGCACGTACAGCACGCGCGCGCCGGCGCCCGTGTGGGCCCGGGCGAAACGGGCGAGCCCGAAGTCGTCGGTGGCGAGGCGCGAACGGGCCTGGTACGAGCCGATGTCACCGGCCAGGACGACGACGTCCGTGTCGGCAAGGATGGTCGGCTGGAACCCGGGATCGCGTTCGAGGTGGAGGTCGGAGAAGAGCTGGATGCGCATCGCCGGAGTATACCGCCTTCCGGCAGGCCGCCGCCGCGCGCATCCGGGCTGCTGGATTACTTGTGGGCGGCGTCCTGCATCTTCTCGCCCGCGCGCTCCAGGCCGCGACCGGTGGCGGCCGTCGCGTCCTTGGCGCCTTCCTTCACGTTCTGGGCGGCTTCGTGCGATTCCTGGCGGACTTCGGCACCGGCCTGCTGCAACTGGTCGCCGGTACGGTCGGCCGCGGCCTTCACGTTCTCGTTGGCCTGCTGGGCCGCTTCCTTCGCGTTCTGGCCGGCCTGCACGGCGGCGGCATTGGCGTTGGCGGCGGCTTCCTTGGACTCGGCGGCCGCCTTGGCGCCGGCGTCGTCGAGGGCCTTGCCGGCTTCCTGGGCCGGGCCCATGCCGTTCTTGTCCTCGGCCTTGTGGCAACCGGTGACCAGCACGGCGACGGCCAGCATGATGCTCGAAATGGTGGTGGCTTTCATGAAATTCTCCTGTAGGAAGTTGTCACTTAGATTACACAATCCCGGAAAGATGCGGCGTACGATACGCCCGCGCCGGCCCTGCAGCTTGTCATGGCGCCGCGCCGGTGGCACGATGCCCCCTTGCGGACAACGACCAGGAGAACACCGTGAGCGACACGACCACATTGAAAGAAACGGCGACCGCCTTCCTGCGGTTGACCGCCGGCGGGCAAGTCGACGACGCGTTCGCGCGCTACGCGGCGCCGGGTTTCCGGCACCACAACCCGTATTTCGCGGCGGACGTCGCGACCTTGCGGGCGGCGATGAAGGAGAACGCGGTCCGTTTCCCGCACATGGTGTACGAGGTGCAACGCGCGATCGCCGAGGGCCCGCTGGTGGCCGTGCATGCGCGTGCCGTCATGGAAGAGGGGGGAATGGAGCTGGCGACCGTCCACATCCTGCGCTTCGAGGAGGGACGCATCGCCGAGATGTGGGACATCGCCCAGGCGGCGCCCGTCCCGATGGCGAACCGGGACGGGATGTTCTGACGCGACTCAGATCGCCCAGCCGCCCGCGTAGAACACGGCCAGCGCGACGGCGATGCTGACGGTGCCGAAGTTCAGCTTGCGCCACTCGCCGGCCAGCACGCGGCCGATCACGAGGGTGCAGAAGCCCAGCATGATGCCGGTCACGATATTGCAGCTCAACAGGATGAACACGGCGCACACCAGGCCGGACAGCGCGTCCAGCTTGTCATCCATGTTCATGTGGGCGACGCTGCTCAGCATCAGCAGGCCCACGTACATCAGCGCCGGCGCGGTGGCATACGACGGCACGAGGCCGGCCAGCGGCGAGAAGAAGATCAGGCCCAGGAACAGCAGGCCGACGACGGTCGCGGTCAGGCCGGTGCGGGCGCCGGCCGCGGTGCCGACACCCGATTCGATGTAGGCCGCGGCGGGGGCGCCGCCGACCAGGCTCGAAAAGATCGAACTCAGCGAATCGGCCGTGAGCGCCTTGCCGCCGTTGTGGATGTAGCCGCGCGCATCGACCTGGCCCGCCTGGCCGGCCACGGCGCGGATGGTGCCGGTGGCGTCGAACACGGCGGTCATCACGAGCGCCAGCACGCTGGGCAGCACGGCCGCGGTCAGCGCGCCCTTGATGTCCATCGCGCCGATCAGCGACGCATGGCCCGGCGCGCTCAGTTGCGGCCAGGAGAAGATGCCCGTGAAGTGCACCTTGGGATCGAACGCGAGGCCGAGGGCGGAAATGCCGATCACCACCAGCAGGATACCGCCCGGCACCTTGCGCTGTTCCAGGCCGAAGATGGCGGCCAGGCCGAGGATGCTCATCAGCACCGGGAATGCGGTGACGTGGCCCAGCGCCACCGGCAGGCCGGGGCTGGCGTTCTTGACGATCAGGCCGACGTCGCTGGATGCGATCATCAGCAGGAACAGGCCGATGCCCACGCCGGTGCCGTGTGCCACGCCGGCCGGCAGGTTCTGCAGGATCCACGAGCGCACGCCGGTCACGGAAATCGCCGTGAAAATGAGGCCCATCAGGAACACGGCGCCCAGCGCGACGGCGGGCGTGAGGCCTTTGCCCAGCACGAGGCCGAAGGCCGTGAACGCGGTCAGCGAAATGGCGCAGCCGACCGCGATCGGCAGCCGTGCCCACAGGCCCATGAGCAGCGAGCCGAATGCCGCGGTCAGGCACACGGCGACGAAGACGGCGCTGACGTCGAACCCTGCCTGGCCCAGCATGCCCGGCACGACGAACACGGAGTACACCATGGCGAGGAAGGTGGTGACGCCGGCCACGACCTCCCGCCGTTGCGTGCTGCCGCGCGCGGTGATCTGGAAGTACTGGTCGATTTTACCGGCAGTGGCAGGTGGGGATGTGAAAGCATCTTCGCGCTCGATGCGCTGGAGTTGAGGCTGGGACATGCGGCTGCTCCTGTGTTATGGCCCGTCGCGCGCCGCGTGGACGCGTCGTCGGGTGTCTCGTCGTTATGAGTCTAGAAGCTTAGGCCCGAAGTCAAGCGGCAGGACATGCGGCGGGTGCATAGGGACTATAAGGAAATCCGTATTGCCTTTGGCCGCAATGGACTTTTTTGCATGCCTTTCCGGCATCAGGCGACGCGCACGGACAGCTCGACGTCGGTCCCGAACGGCATCGACAGGTAGCCGTTCGCCGGATCGCGCACGCGCGCCAGGTAGGCCGGACTGTGGTCGGCGTTGTCGGCCACGATGGCGGCCCCGGGCCGCAGGTGCGCTTCCAGCAGGGCGAGGATCTCCGGATACAGGGCCTTGGCGCCGTCCAGCAGCACGAGGTCGATCGCGGCGGGCAGGCCGGCGGCGAGCGTGTGCAGCGCGTCGCCGGTGCGGATCTCGACGAGGTCCGCGAGGCCCGCCGCCGCCAGGTTGGCGCGCGCCCGCTCGACCTTCTCCGGCTCGAATTCGCTCGTGATGAGCCGGCCGCCGCCATTGTCGCGCAGCGCCGCGGCGAGGTGGATGGTCGAGATGCCGAACGACGTGCCGAATTCGACGATCGTCCGGGCGCGGCCGGTGCGTGCCAGCATGTAGAGCAGCGCGCCCGTGTCGCGCGCGACCGGCAGCGCGAGATCCTTGAGGCGGGCGTACAGGTCGCGGTAATCCGTCTTGCTGCGCATGAGACGCGTGACTTCCGCGTGCGGGACGTGGCCGAAGAGCGCCTGCGGCGACTGGGCGTCCGCCTCGGCGAACAGGCGCGCGAGCAGCGGCGCGACGGGCGGCGTGGCAAGGGTGTTCGTGATCTGCATGGTGGTTCCTTGTGGTGGGTGAGTGACCCGGTTATTATGCGAATAATCCTTCAGGTTTTCTATTCGCATTTCGGAACACGCCCATGACCGCACGCCGCCGCCCCCAGATCGCCTCGCGCAAGCTGCCCAAACAGGCCCGCTCCAGCGACCTCGTGGCGGCCGTGCTGGAAGCGGCCCTTCAGGTTCTGGCGACCGAAGGCGCGCAGCGCTTCACGACGACGCGCGTGGCGGAAAAGGCGGGGGTGAGCGTCGGCTCGCTGTACCAGTACTTTCCGAACAAGGCGGCGATCCTGTTCCGCCTGCAGAGCGACGAGTGGAACCGCACGACGGCGATGCTGTGCGCGATCATCGAAGACGCGGGCAGGCCGCCGCTGGACCGGCTGCGTTCGATGGTGCACGCGTTCGTGCGGTCGGAATGCGAGGAAGCGGCGATGCGCGTGGCGCTGAACGACGCGGCGCCGCTGTACCGCGACGCGCCCGAGGCCAGCGAAGCGCGTGCGGCCGGCGAGGCGGCCATCGCGGCGTTCATGCGCGAGACGCTGCCGCGCGCATCGCAGGCGACGCGCGCACTGGCGGCCGACCTGTTGATGGACACGTTCACCGCGGTCGGCAAGCAGTTCTCGGAGCGGCCGCGCACCCCGGACGAGATCGCGGCCTATGCCGACGCGCTGGCGGACATGCTGTGCGCGTGGCTGGAGCGGCTGGCGGCGCGGTAGGGTGGGCGTTCGAGGCCGGGGCCTCGAACGAAACATGCCCACGCGGGCGTCAGCGCCCCAGCACCTGCGCCAGATAGGCCTCGTGCGTGGACACCGGCGCGACCGCCTCGGCCAGCTGGCGCGCGCGCTCGCGCACCCATTCGAGCGACTTCTCGGCGGGCAGCTGGTTGAACGTCGGATCGCTGCGCTCGGGCCAGTGGTGCATGCCGGCGTGGATCGCGAGCCAGCTGTGGCCGTCGAAGCCTTCCTCCTCGTACTGGTGCAGCGCGCCCGTCTGGCGCCACGCGTGCAGCTTGTACGCCAGCGTTTCCGGCAGTTCCGTGGCGGCCATCGCGGTCCAGAACGGCGTGTCGCGGCGCGCCGTCAGGCAGTAGTGCATGAGGATGAAGTCGCGGATGCGCTCGAACTGGCGCACGAGGCCCGTGTTGTACGCATCGATGGCCGCCGCCGGGACGGCGCCGCCCCGCTGCAGCAATGTCATCAGGCGGCCGATCCCGACCTGCACGAGGTAGATGCTGGTCGATTCCAGCGGCTCGAGAAAGCCCGTCGCGAGGCCGATGCCGACCACGTTGTGGGACCAGAAGCGGGCGCGGTGGCCGGTCGTGAAGCGCAGCAGGCGCGGTTCCGCCAGCGCTTCGCCGTCGAGCTGCTGCAGCAGCTGTTCGCGCGCCTTGTCCTCGTCGATGAAGCGGGTGGAGAACACGTGGCCGTTGCCGGTGCGGTCCTGCAGCGGGATGCGCCACGCCCAGCCCGCGTCCAGCGCCGTCGCGCGGGTATAGGGCGTGAGGCCGGTGCCGACGCGCGCGGACGGGCACGCCCATGCGCGGTCGACGGGCAGCCAGCGGCTGAAGTCGACGAACGGTTCGCCCAGCGTGCGGCCCAGCAGCAGCGACGTGAAGCCGGAACAATCGATGAACAGGTCGGCCCCGACGACGCGGCCGTCGTCCAGCTTGAGCGACGCCACGCCGCCGTCCTGGCGGCGCGCCACGTCGACGACCTTGCCCTCGGTGCGGCGCACGCCGCGCCCGATCGCGATGTCGCGCAGGAAGCGGGCATACAGGTTGGCGTCGAAGTGGTAGGCGTAGTTGAAATGCGCGGCGTCCTTGCCGGGCGCGCAGAAGCGGTCGTTCAGCGCCATCACCGTCGGCAGGCATTGTTCGCCGAACGCGGGCAGGCCGGCGTTCACGTGGCGGCGATACTGGCCCCACAGCGCATTGGGGCCGTCCAGCTGGCCGAAGTCGCCGAACGTGTGGTAATAGTCCTCGCCGCGCACGCGCCAGTCGCGGAACTTGATTCCCAGCTTGTATGTGCCGTTGGTGGCGCGCAGGAAGTCGGCTTCCGGGATGCCGAGGATCTGGTGGTAGGCGCGGATCGACGGGAAGGTGGCTTCGCCGACGCCGACGATGCCGATGTCCTCCGACTCCACCAGTTCCACCGTCGTGCCCTTGAGGCCCGTGGCCAGGGCCGCTGCGGTCATCCACCCGGCCGTGCCGCCGCCGAGGACCACGATGCGTTCGTAAGTCATGCTGTCTCCTGATGATATGCATAACGATTGTACTGATGTGTTTACGGCGCGCAAGGAACTTTTAGCGCTCGGCAGCAAGTTTTCGCCGAGTGTTGTGAAAACGGTTTCATGTCTGCGGTATCATGAGGATGTTCGCGCTAACAAAAAACGTTTACACAAGGAGACACGCATGCAGACGAACATGATCCGCGCCACGGCGCTGGCCGCCGCCCTGTGCGCCTGCGCGGCGCTGCCGGCCCGCGCGGCCGGCTACCCGTTCCAGGACCCGAACCTGGCGCCGCAGCAGCGCATCGCCAACATCCTGTCCCTGATGACGCCCGACGAAAAGATCGCCGCGCTGTCGACGGATTCCGGCGTGGCGCGCCTCGGCATCCCCAGCTTCGGCAGCACCGAGGGCATCCACGGCGTCGTGCAGCGCGGCGAGAGCAAGCGCCAGCGCGAGCCGATCACGACCACGCAATTCCCGCAGCCGCCCGGCATGGGCGCGAGCTGGGACCCGGACCTCGTGCGCCAGGCCGGCGCCGTGCAGTCGACCGAAGCCCGCTACATCACGCAGAGCACACGGTACAAGCATCCGATGCTGATGCAATGGGGCCCGCAGTCCGACCTCGCGCGCGACCCGCGCTGGGGCCGCAGCGAGGAGGTGTACGGCGAAGACCCGTTCCTCGTCGGGACGATGGCGACGGCGTTCACGCGCGGCATCCAGGGCGACGACCCGAAGTACTGGCGCGGCGCCGCGCTGCTCAAGCACTTCCTCGCCAACAGCAACGAGAACGGGCGCGGCAATTCGTCGTCCGATTTCGACGAGGGCCTGTTCCACGAATACTATGCGGCCCCGTTCCGCATGGCGTTCCAGGAGGGCGGGGCGCGCGCGCTGATGGCGTCGTACAACGCCTGGAACGGCACGCCGATGGGCGTGCATCCCGTGCTGCGCAAGCTCGTCATCGGCGAATGGGGCGCGGACGTGATCTCCAGCGACGGCGGCGCGATCGGCAACCTGGTGAAACTGTATAAACGGTATCCGGACCAGAAGGCGGCGGCCGTCGCGGCGCTGAAGGCCGGCATCAACCAGTACCTCGACAAATACCAGGACGAGCTGCGCGCCGCGCTGAAGGAGGGCACCATCACCGTGGCCGACCTCGACGACGCGCTCGCCCGCAAGTTCCGCACGACGATCAAGCTGGGTCTCATCGATCCGCCGGCCGGCAATCCGTACGCCGCCATCAAGGACGGTCCGGCCCCGTGGGACAGCGCGGCGCACAAGGCGGTGTCGCTGCGCATGGCGCTGGAATCCATCGTGCTGATGAAGAACGACGGCCACGCGCTGCCGCTGGCCAGGGAGCGCATCAGGCGCATCGCCGTGATCGGCCCCCACGCGGACAGCGTGCACTGGGACTGGTACGGCGGCCTGCCGCCGTACAAGGTGACGGCGCTGGAGGGCATCAAGGCCGCCGTGGGGCCGGACGTGAAGGTGACCTATGCGTTCGACAACGCCGGCGACGCGGCCGTGAAGGCGGCGCGCGACGCGGACGTGGCCATCGTCGTCGTCGGCAACGATCCGACCTGTGGCCCGAACATGGCGCACGAGTGGACCGACGCCGGCACCAGGCCCTGCGCCGACCCGGGCGACGGCCGCGAGGGCCGCGACCGCGCAACGCTGGCGCTCGCGCAGGAAGGGCTGGTAAAACAGGTGCTGGCGGCGAACCCGCATACGGTGATGGTCCTCGTGTCGAGCTTCCCGTACACGATCAACTGGTCGAAGGCGCACGTGCCCGCGATCGTGCAGATGGCGCATGCGTCGCAGGACCAGGGCACGGCGCTCGCGCAGGTGCTGTTCGGCGCCTACAACCCGGGCGGCAAGCTCGTGGCGACCTGGCCGGCGGCCGAGTCGCAGCTGCCGCCGATGCTGGATTACGACATCCGCCACGGCCGCACCTATATGTATTTCAAGGGCGCGCCGCTGTTCCCGTTCGGGCACGGCCTGTCCTACACGACGTTCCGGTACGCGAAGCTGCGCACGAGCGCGCCGGCCCTGGCGGCCGACGGCAGCGTGGAGGTCGACGTCGACGTCCGCAACACCGGCAAGGTCGCGGGCGACAGCGTCGTCGAACTGTACGCGGCGTGGCCGCAGTCGAAGGTCGAGCGGCCGCGCCAGGCCCTCGTCGGCTTCCGGCGCGTGCACCTCGAGCCGGGCGAGACGCGCACCGTGCACATCCCGCTGGCGGCGCAGCGCCTCGCGTACTGGAACACGCAGGCGGGCCGGTTCGAGGTCGAGGCCGTGCCGGTTAAGCTGATGGTCGGCGAGTCGTCGGCCGACATCAGGCTGACGGCGACGCTGCCGGTGCGTCCGCGCTGAGCGCGTAGTCCGCCATCCCGGCCAGGTGGCGGCCGAGGCGCCAGCCCAGGCACAGCAGGGTCAGGGTCGGCGGCAGGCCCCACGGGTCGGGGATCGCGGACGCGTCGCATACGTACAGCCCGGGCGCCGCCGTGCGCAGGTCCCCGTCCAGCGCCCGGCCGATGCGCACCGTGCCGCCGGGATGCGCGGCGAAGTGGTGGCTGGCGAAGACGTGGCGCGCGCCGGCCTGCGCCAGGATGCCGCGCGCCATGGCGATGCCGTGGTCGAGCCGCTTCAGGTCGGCCGCATCGAGGGTCTTGTCGACCCAGCGGGGGCCGACGTTGCCGCGGATCTCGTCGCGGATCTTGACCATGACCGTGAGCGTGCGGCCGTGCGCGAGCAGGCGGTCGACGCGGCCTGCCTGCGCCGCGAACGCCTGGTACATGGGACGCGGCAGCGTCAGGTCGGCCAGCGTGACGCCGGCGTCCGGATCGGCCATGCCGGCCGCCATCGGCACCTCGGCGCCGCCGCCCTCGATGCCGTCGACGGTGCCCATCACGGCCACGACGGGATCGCTGAAGAACGGGACGGGGCCGGCCAGCAGCCTTGAGGCCTGGAGGATGCGCGGACTGCCGATGCCGCCGGCCGCCAGCACGACGAGGCCCGCGCGGAAGGCCTGCGTGCGGCCCTTGATGACGGCTTCGACGCCGGCCGCGCGGCCGCCGTCCAGCAGCACGCGCGTCACGCGCGCGTCCGTCAGCAGGGCCGCGCCGTGCGCGCGGGCGTCGTCGACCAGTTCGCGCGCCGACCACTTGGCGCCGAACGGGCAGCCGTAGACGCAGCGCCAGCATCCCGTGCGGCACGCGGCCGGGCGGATCATCTTGTCCAGCTTGCGCCACGGGAGGCCGCGGGCCTGCGCGGCCGCCATGATGCGCGCGGCCATGGCGCCGACGAGGCCATCCGGCAGCGGCGCCATCGGCAATTCCGCGCGCCACGCGGCGAGGGCGGGCGCCAGGTCGATGCCGTGCGCGGCGAACATGGCGGCCGGCGGCGGCGCGGCGGTGGCGAAGTTGATCGTCGACGTGCCGCCCGTCGTCAGCGCCCGCACGAGCAGCGACAGGTCGCGGTGCAGGAACGCGCCCTTGCCGGGAACGGCGGCCATGCCGGCCATCTGCGCCAGCGTGCCGGCGAGCGGGGCGTCGCCGCCCGCTTCCAGCATCAGCACGCGTGCGCCGGCCCGCGCGAGCTCGCGCGCGACGCTGGCGCCGCCGGGACCGGTGCCGGCCACGATGGCGTCGAAAGAGGAGGGTGGGGAGGGTGGCGGCCGCATCGTGACATTGTACTGCGGCCCGCCGTGCCGGCGACGGTGCGGCCGGCCTGGCGCCGGGAGGCGGCGCCAGGCATTGCTGCGGCTCGATGCCGCCTGCCCGTCAGGACGTCATGCGGTCCCACCCGGAGCGCACGGCCGCCTTCATCCGTTCCCACGTCGACGAGCCGCTGCTGCCGTAGCGCGTATCCCAGTCGCTGCGCAGGTCGGTTTCGACGTCGTCCCAGCTGCGGTTCTTGTAGCGGACATCGCGCCGCATCTCGTTGCCGTAGCGGTAGGCCGGCGCATAGTCGTCGTAGGTGCCGCCGAGGCGCGCGTAATTCGTCTGCCAGTCGTTGCGGTAATACGTGTCGTCGTCGATGCTCGTGCCCTGCAGCGGCTGCACGTCGATTTCCGTATGGCGCACGGTGTCCTTGACCTGCTGCTTGCGCTGGCTGACTTCCTTGCCGACGACGACTTCCTCGACGACGCGCGCGGATTTCTGCACGACGGCTTCCTCGGCCGTTTCGCGCAGTTCGATCGTCTTGTCCTTGAACGCGGTGGTGTCGCGCGGGTTGACCGGCTGGTCGACCGGACGGCGTTCCACGCTGACGTGTTCCTCGCGCAGCGCCACGGTCTCGTTCACCGGCGTCTCGACGACGCGCGAGAACACGCGCACGCCGCCCCGTTCGACCACGCGCTTGCCGACGTGTACCTCTTCCCGCACGACCGGGATCGAAGCCTTGTCCGACCGGGCGGTGCTCGTGTCGCGCTGCAGCGAATCGGTGCGCAGGTCGGCGCGGGTGTCGGTGCGGGTGTCGGCCAGGTTGCCCGACAGGTTGCCGGCCTGGGTGCCCGACTGCATCGAGCCCGCCTGCACGGAAGGCGACGTGGTCGGCTGGTAGGCGCTCGCGCCCAGTTCGGCGGCATTGCCGGCCAGGTCGTGGCGCTCGTCGATGTCGACGGGGCCGAAGCGTTCGATCACGTCGGCCGCCCGTTCCACGTCCGGCTCGGAGGCCGTGGTCAGGGTCAGCACGTGCTGGCCGCCCGTCACGACGTTCGAATAGCGCGTGGCGTGTTCGTCGTGGTCGGTGCCGAACAGGTTCTCGAAGAAGTGCTTGATGGAGGCGCCGACGCCTTCCTCGTGGGTGGTGCCGAGCGTGGCGCCCGTGGTGGTCGTGGTGCCGGCCAGGTCGGCGCTGGAGAGGTTGACGTTGTCGCGCGTGAAGCCCGCTGCGAGCAGTTCGTCCATCGCGCTCTGGGCATCGCTGCGGTTGTCGAAAACCGCGACTAGGGTATGTTGCATGATGCGTCCTCCGGTGATTGTCACGTTGTTGAGGTGTCGCCGTGCTCGTCGAAGCGCTCCACGCTCACCTGCTCGGACTTGAGCACGACGGTGTCGACGTGGCGTTCCTCGCGCCGGGTGCGGGTGATGTGGAGCTCTTCCTTGATGCGCAGGCGCCGTTCGACGACGAGCACTTCCTCGAGGATCGGGACCACGAGCGTATCCCCTTCGTAGCGGGTCGCGGGCGCCTGCTCGAGCGGGACGATGCGGTCGACCGGCACATGGCTGACCTGCACGTCGTCGCGGAACAGGCTTTCGTCGATCCGGCAGGGGTGTTCGGCGACGGTTTTATGGATGCGTACGCCGCGTCCCGTGTCGACGATCCGTTTCTCGACCCAAGCCTCCTCGCGGACAACGGGAACCCGGACGAGCTCCTGCTTTTCCTGTTCGGGTTCTGCTGGGTTCATCGACACGGTCCGCCTCCGGGATCACGACACTGGAGGACCGAGCGTACTCCAAGCGGCAGACTTTCCGCGCACCGTTGCCCTTCAACAAGCGGCGCCGCGCCCCGGTGCTCAGCGTGCGCGCAGCGCGTCCAGCACGTCGGCCGGCACCCGCAGGGCCGTCCCGTGGCGCATGCGCTTCGGCGTTCCTTCGTCCGGGAAGCGCATCCGTGCCGTCACGTCTTCCCAATGCACGAGGTCACGCGAGCGCAGCGCGCCGTAGTGCTTTGCCGTGTAGGCGTCGTAGTAGACGATCACGTCGTCGCCCACCTGCAGCGCCGTCGGGCCTTCCGTCCACAGGCCGGCGGGCGTGATCGGCGCGGCCAGCGGCGCGAACGGCCCTTGCAGGCTGGCGGCATGGGCCAGCTGCAGGTATTTGCGCGGCGGGTGGCGCGTCTCGTCCTTCACGAGCAGCCAGTCGCCCCGGCGCGTGCGCACGAAGGTCGCGTCGATGACGGAGAAGCCCGGATCGTAGAACAGGCGCGCGGGCGTGAAGGTCGCGAAGTCGCGCGTCGTCGTCGCGTAGATGCGGTGGTCGTACTTGTTCGCGCCGGCGTCGTCGCCGGCCGCTTCGGACTGCGCGAAACGGCCGGGGATGGTCGACGACCAGAAGATCAGGTATTCGCCGCGCCGCTCGTCCCACGCGATTTCCGGCGCCCACGCGTTCAGCGCGGTCGGTTCGTGCGCCATCACGGGCAGTTCGCGCTGCGGCGACCAGTGCACGAGGTCGGGCGACGAGGCATAGCCGATGCCGGTCTCGTTCCAGCCGCTCGTCCACACCATGCGGTAGATGCCGTCCGGGCCGCGCAGGATGCACGGGTCGCGCATCAGCTTCGCCTTGCCGGCCGTGGGCGCAAGGAAGCTGCGGCCGCCGTTCAGCGCGTCCCAGCGGTAGCCGTCGCGGCTGCCCGCCAGGTGCAGGCCGTCCTCGCCGTTGCCGATGAAGTAGGCGAAGACGTAGGCGTCGCCGGGCGGCGCCGGCGCGGTGCCCGCGCAGCCGGCCAGCGCGCCCGCGGCGAGGACCGCCAATGCCGCGCGGCGTTTCATTTGTGGCCCTCGTCGCCGAGCGGGCGCCGGTCGGTGCGGCGCGGGCTCGGGGGCACGGCGAACGTCGCGACCGGGTCCGGGTGGGCCGGATCGAACGCGAAATCGTCGACGATGAACGCGGCCGCCGGCACGTGCGCCCGGCGCAGGCCCAGCACGACGGCCTTGGCCAGCTCGTAGCTGCCGTAGCTGTCGTGGTGGGTGTTGTCCAGGCGTCCCGGCGCCGGCTCCGCGAACGCGGCCTTCGAGCCTTCCGGCCCGAGCGCCTCGTAGAAGGTCTTGCTCATCGCGTTCAGGTCGATGAACGGCACGTCCAGTTCTTTGGCCGACTGGCGCGCCGCCTCGGCATAATCCTTGAGCGACGGGATCACGTGGCCGTCGGCGTCGAAGCCGCGCCGCTCCATCGACGACACGATCACGGGCAGGCCGCCGTGGGCGCGGACGGCATCGACGTGGGCCTTGATCTCCGCCTTGTACGTCGTGAACGGGCCGCCCTTGCCGGACTTGATCTGCTTCTGGTCGTTGTGGCCGAACTGCATGAGCAGCATGTCGCCCGGCTTCATCAGGCTGACGATCTTGTCGAGGCGCCGGCGCGCGAGCGAATCGCGGTAGGTCTCGCCCGATTCGCCGTGGTTGGCGACGGCGATGCCCGGCTTGAAGAAGCGCGGCAGCATCTGGCCCCAGCTGTTGTAGGGTTCCGCCGGCTGGTCGCACACGGTCGAATCGCCCAGCAGGAACAGGGTCGGCACGCTGGCGGGCGCGATCGCGATCGTGCGCACGGCCGGGTGCGCGCCGTTGATTTCCAGCGTCAGGCGCGGGTCCCAGTTCCACGCTTCCTCGACCGTTTCGCGCGGCGCCTTCAGCTTCACCTCGCCGGCCGCCACGCCCGCCACGGCGGCGATCCGCGGCGTGCGCACGTTGACGTCGAACGTCTTCGTGACGGTCGCGCCGGGCGCCGTGCGGACGTTCTCCAGCATCAGGCGGCGCAGCTCGGATTTCACCGTCGTCACGGTGGCCGCCTTGTCGTCGCCCAGCGTGACCGTCACCGTGTAATTGCCTTCCGGGAGATCGACGGAGAAGTAATACGGATGGACGCCGTCCGGCCCGCTGCCCGGTTCGAGGCCGTAGCCGCGTGCGGCCGTGTAGACGGCGTCCGCGCCGACGCGGGTATAGCCGGCCGGCGCCGCGCCGGGGCCGAAGGCGAATTTCCACGTGTCGGCGGCGTGGACGTGGGCCGCGCAGGCGGCGAGGAGAAGGGCGCCGGCGGCGCCGCGGATGGATCGGTTCATGGGTCTCCGTTCTTGGTCTCGGTTCAGCGCTCGAAGGCGCCCAGGTCCGGCGCCTTGCCGTGGTAGGGCAGCCCGACGTCGACGCCCTTGTCGATGACGGCGCTGGCGGCGCTCGGATGGAACATCGGCACGTCGGGCAGGCTGCCGTCCGGCTTGCGCGGTGCGTCCCAGCCGGTTGCCGCCACGCTGTCGAAATCGGCCGCCGACAGGGCGAGGTGCAGGTCCCAGGAATTGGCGGCGCTGTCCGCGCCCGCCACCTTGAGCGGCGCGCCCGCCGGATACGCGAGGTTGTTGCGCAGGGTGCCCAGGTAGACCGGACCGCCGTCGGGCGCGACACCCAGCATGTTGAAGTCGACGGCGTTGCCGAACGCCGTGTTGTGGAAGAAGTCCAGCGCCAGCGGGTGGTGGTTCGCATAGAAGCCGGACACCTTGTTGCCGAAGGCGACGGAGAAGCGCACCACGTGTTTCACGCCGTTCGGCACGTACCTGCCGCTGTAGCCGCCGGCCTTGATGCCGTTGCCGTTCCCGGCCGGGAGCGACGTGTGCGTGCCGGGCAGGTAGCCCTGTTGCCAGGCCCACGACTGCTCGATGGTGACCGGCGAATAGGCGTTGATCAGGTCGAAGCCGTCGTCCGAGTTGTCCCACGCGCGGCAGCCGCGGAACACGTTGCCGGGATGGCCGGCGCTGATGTGGGCGCCGAAGCCGTCCGCGCTCTGGCCCGCGCCGTTCGACGTGTACGGGTCGTAGTTGTGGTGCGAGTCGCTGTTCAGCACGAGGTTCCAGCCGCCGTCCTTGATGAACAGGCCCGGCCCCATGTTGTGGTGCAGGTCGAGCCGTTCGAACACGTCGTGGTTGCCGTTGACCCACACGCCCCACGACTCGTGGTTCAGGCGGTTGTCCGGCTGTTGCGGCGCCCCCGTGATTTCCAGGCCTTTCAGGTGGATCCAGTCGGCGACGACCTCGATGCCCTTGACGCGGCAATCGTCCTTCATGCCCGCGAAGTCGAACACCGGGGTCTCGCCCGGATACGCCCAGTAGCGGATCGGTTGCGCCTCCGTGCCGCTCTTGTCGAGGACGATGGCGGACACTGTTGCGCGGCGCGACGCGCAGCTCGTCGTCGCCCGCGTGTAGGCGTAGCGGCCGCCGCGGAACCAGACGGTGTCGCCGGGCTGCGCCACGGCCTGCGCGTGCGCGAACGATTGCCAGGGCGCCGCCTGGGTGCCGGCGGCCGTGTCGCTGCCCGCGGGCGCCACATAATAGGTCGCGGCAAATGCCGGCGCGGCGGCGCAGGCCATGGCCGCGGCGATGTAACGTGACAGGTACAAGATGTTCTCCTAGGTGCGGGGCAGCGCGGCGCCGATCAGGGCCAGGTTCTGGATCGCGGCCAGGCCCCATTGCGCCGTTTCGTTGGTGCTGGCCCACGGGACTTCGTCGACGGGATTGAGTGCGTCCGGTCCGGCCACGTGGACGGTGCGGAACGGCCGCGGCTTGCCTTCGCCGGCGAATTCGCGCCACGCGCGCCGCGCCAGTGCGGGGTCGTTGCGCTTCCAGGCCGCATACGCCGTCAGGCGCGAGTGGCCGACGTACAGCGCGTGCGTCGCGCCGTGCGGCATGCCGAGGCGGCGCCGCTGTTCCTCGACCGGGGCGTTGAACAGTTCGCAGTAATCCAGCCACGCGGCCTCGAACGCCTTGTCGCCCGTCAGGCGGATGAGTTCATCGAAGATCTCGACCGCGCCGAAGACCGCGTTCAGGTGCAGCGCCTTCACGTTCGTGCCGATCATGTTGTGCAGGTGGCCCGTGTCCGGCTCGTAGCCCATGCGGTCGCCGTTGAAGAAGCCGTGCGGCATGGCGGCGATGTCGCGCATGCCCGTCAGGATCTTGTCGCGATAATGCGCGCTGCCGCTGCGCTCCCATTCCGTCAGCCAGTTGGCGACGAGCGACGCCCAGTCGGTGCCGAAGCTGATCCGCGCCGGATACGGCCCCTTGGGCGGCTGGTTCGCCAGCTTGCGGACCGGGTCCACCGCGTCCAGCTTGCGGTCGGCGTCCAGCACCTCGCGCATGATGTCGCCGATGCGCTCGTCGCCCGTCAGGTAGTAATAGAAGCGCCGGTACACCGCGGTGCTGATGCGCACCTGTTTGGCGCTGCAGCCCCAGTGCTGCACGTTGTGGCGCGAGCCGAGGCCGGCGAACCGGCCCAGGTGGTAGGTGTCGACCTCGCTCGTGTGGCGGATCATCGCCTCGCCCATGCGGAAGATGTCGGCGCGGCCGGTGCGCAGGAAGGAATACCAGAGCCACAGGTCGGGCGACAGTTCCGAATTGTCCCAGGCGAAGCCGCCGACGTCGTAGCGCCATTCGTGGCGGTCGGCGTCGTAGGTGTGGCGGATGTCGCCGTAGTCCCAGAAGCCGTACCAGTGGCGCTGCTCGACTTCGCGGCGGTAGAAATCGAAGCGGGCGTCCAGCTGGTCCTCGATGGCGGCGCGGGCCGGCGTGCTCCTGTCGGGCAGCGACCACAGCGTCCCGAAGACTTCGGTGGCGAGGATGTGCGCGGACGCGGGCGCCAGCTGGGGCGGCGTCTGCACGGCCCGCGCGATCTGCACGAGGCGCTCGCGCGGCGGCGTCGCCTCGAATGCCCACAGCGTGATCTCGCTGCTGCGCGCGACGCCCGCCGGGGTGCCGAAGCCTTTTTCGTAATCCTCGTACGTGATGTCGAGGCCCTGCAGTTCCTGGGCGTGGGTTTCCATTCCCATGCCGTCGTGGTAGAAGCGCAGGTCCATCGCGGGCGCGTCCGGGGACCACATCCAGACGGTGGCGCGGGCCATATCCGTGTGCGCGTCGCGGATGTCCAGCTGCGTCGGGTGGCGCTGCCAGAAGTCGCGCAGGCCGAACGCCATGCCGCCCGAGACGCCGCCGACGTAGCCGCATCCCGGCGCGCGGCGGCCCCACGCGGCCTCGATCCAGCCGCAGCCGGCCTTGGTGCGCTTGCGGATGCGGAAACCGTCGGCCGACAGCTGCGCCAGCGAGACGTCGCCCCAGGCAGGCACGAGGTGCAGCAGCGGACGCACCCTGTCGGAGACCGGCGGGCAGCGCAGGCCCGCGAGCTGCGCGCGGCGCACGTCTTCGCCCGGATCGCGGCGCAGGCCGGTGAGATTGCGCACGCCTTCCGCCCACAGGCCGCCGTTTTCGCCGGCGAAGCGCACGTGGCGGTCGTGCATCTCGTCGCGCATGGGCACGTCGAGCGTCAGGCCGATGCCGCGCACGAAATCCTTGTGCTCGTCGCCGTCGAAGACGAAGGTGTGCATGACGCGGACCGATTCCGCGCCGGCATGGAAATACAGGCGGACGGTGAAGGGCAGCCAGCCGCGCGCCTCGTTGCGGTGCCTGCCTTGCAGTTTGAGCACGCTGCGGACCGGTCCTTCCTGCTCCAGGGTCACCTGCTCGACCGCGCTTTCGAATTCGGACCGGCGCGTGCTGCCTTCCGGCTGGTCGTCGCACAGCGCGACGAGGCGGACGTCGTGCGCGATGTCGCGGCCGCCGCGGCGGATCGTTTGCACGAGCGCGGGACCGCGCAGCGGCACCACGCACTCGATGACGCCGGTGCCGACGACATACCCGTCGGCGCCGCGCCGCACGGTCACGGCCAGGTCTGCGCGGGCGCGCGCCGTGCCCGGGCGCACGCGCAAGGCCGCATCCGGATGGGCGCCCGCGCCCAGGGCATGGGCCGTCCATTTCAGCGAGCCGTCCGGCCAGTACGCCAGCGGCCAGCCTTGGGCCGGCAGCTCGCCCGATTCGCCCTGCACGACGAATGCCTGGTCCGGGCGGAACGCGCCGCGCGGCCAGGGCACGCCGAACGTCGTGCCGGCGATGAAGTCGGGCCGGCCTTCCAGCCAGGCCAGCGACGCCCCATCCGCGGGCGCGGCGGCAGGCGACGGGGTGGGTGCCGCGGGTGCGGCGGGCGCGCTGCGGCCCAGCGGCAGGGCGGCCGCCAAGGTGGTGGCCCGGAAGAAGTCGCGGCGCGTGTAGCCTTTTGTGGCGCTGTCCATGGTCAGTGCGCGGACAGGCTCACGTGCACCGGCGCGGCCACGCGCGCGGCCTCGTCGGCCACGGTGCGCTGCCACTGCTGCGCCGACCTGATCTCGCCGGCGCGCGTCCAGGCGGCGCCGACGTAGTAGCGCAGCGGCTCGCCGGTCGTGGCCGGGGCCAGCATGAACGCATTGCGGGCGTCGGCGCCGTACGCGTTGGCGCCGGCCGACGGCAGGATCACGGCCACGCCGAAATCGCCGTTCTGCTTTTGCGCGACCCATTGCACGAGCGCTTTCGACGCCTTGTCCTCGACGAACGTGGATTTGGCCTGCTCGCCCTTGTCGGCCGGTTCCTTGTTCAGGCCCACGGCCACCTGCAGCGGACGGCCGCCGGCGAACGTGAAGGTGCTGTCGATGCGGTCGAAGTAGTGGCCCGCGTCCACGGTGAAGCGCTTGACTTCCGCGACCTTGGTGCCGGCCGCGTCCCAGCCGTCGTAGGTCAGCTCGAAGATGGCGCGCACGGGGCCGTTGGCGAGGACGTTCCAGTGCGTGAAGTTGATGCCGGAATAGAGCTTGCCGCCGGCCCAGATACCGGTGCCGCCGGCGCCGAGGGTCGTGCCGACGTTGTACATGTCGATGCCTTCGCCCTCGTCGTGGTGGTAGTGGTCGTGGCCGATGTTGTACCAGCGGTCGACGATCGGGTAGGGCACGCGCTTGAACCAGATATCGAGGCCGCTCGTCTTGAGGACTTCCTTGCCGGAGCCGGCCGGCGCCGGGGCGGCCAGCGCGGGGCCGTAGGTGCGGTGCGCGATCTTGTCGTTTTCCCACGCGAAGTCGTCCAGGCGTTCCGGCACGATGCGGGCCGAGACCCTGGTCGGGAACGGCGGCACGACGGCGTCGCTTTTCTCGACCGTGAACGTGGCGCTCTTTTCGCCGGGCGCGAAGTCGTGCTGGAACAGCAGTTCGCCGTACGCCACGCCGTTGCGCTGCGGGTCCTTCGCCTCCGGCGCCACGTTCGTCACCTGGTGCGGCAGCACGCGGCCGGCGGCGTCCTTCACGACGATGTGCTGGACGCCGGCGTGCGGCAGCGCGTCGTTGACGCTCTTCCACGGCACGGCGATGGTCTCGGACGGGCGCGCGATGGCCAGGTCCTGGGTGACGGTGATGGTCAGGCGCTCGGCGGCGGAGGCCGCGGTGGCGACGGCGGCGAGTGCGAACAGCGACAGGCGAAGGTGCATGGGAAGGTTCATCGTTCGTTCGGTGGCGGTGGAGGGTCTCACGGGAGTATGCCCGACGAGTATCGATTCGGCGCGGCGCGGGTGTCAACGACCGGGCGGCGGCGCGCGGCATTTAGTCAGCGCGTTGAGCGGAGGTATTGACGGCGCTGACCCGCAAAGCCAGTGTTTTGGCTCGCAAGGACAGGGCGCCGCACCCTGGGCGGCGCGTGCTTTCCATTACTCTAATGGTGCTTGCCGTTCATGCAACGGTCTGGCACCGGGAGACACGCGGTAAAAAACAAAGGTCGGAAAGACCGGAAGGGGCAAACATGAGAGACAAGTACAAGTTCGTGGGGCCGATCTACGACTGGCTCAGCGCTTTCTACAGCGGCAAATCGATCCACCGCTGCAAGGTCGCGATGCTGGACAAGCTGCGGCCGGGCGACCGGGTGCTGTTCGCCGGGGTCGGCCACGGCAGGGACGCGGTCCATGCGGCGCGCCTCGGCGCCGACGTCACGGTGGTCGACCTGTCCGCCACCATGCTGAAGAAATTCCAGGCGAACCTCGACCGCGAAGGCGTCGCCGTGCGCATCCGCCAGGTGCACAGCGACATCATGCTCGTCGAGGAATTCGAGCAGTACGACATGGTCGTCGCGAACTTCTTCCTGAACGTGTTCGACCAGGACATGATGCTGCGCGTGCTGGCGCACCTGATCCGCCAGGGCCGCCCGGGCGCCCACATCGTCGTCGGCGATTTCTCGTTCCCGACCGGGAACGTGGTGACCCGCGTCGTCAAGACCCTGTACTGGTACGGGGCCGTCGGCTTCTTCTGGCTGTTCGCCGGGAACGCCTTCCATAACATCTACAACTATCCGGAGTGGATGAAGAAGTTCGGCCTGCAGGTCAGCGAGCAGAAGCACTACAAGCTGCTGGTGCTCGACTGCTACTGGTCGGTTTTGGGCCGCAAGCCGGCCTGAGAGCAACCGTCGCTCCCGCGCAGGCGGGAGCCCAAGTTTGATCGACCGGTGACGCGTCGTCCTTGGGTCCCCGCCTGCGCGGGGACGACGGTGCGGCACGTCCATCGATTCCAACCGGAGCCCACATGAGCCAACACGCTGCCGCGCTGGAGCGGCGCATCGTCGCCGACCTGTCCCATCACGATACGGCCAGGCGCGCCGCCTGCCTGCGCCAGTTCGGCAGCCATGCGCTGTCGTTCTGCACCATGCAGCCGGGGATGTCGTATTTCGACGTGCCCGGCGTCGGCTATATCGCGTACGCGAAGTACTGGGGCATGCGCTTCGCGCTGGGCGAGCCGGTGTGCCCGCCGGACCTGCGCGACGCGATGCTGGACGCCTTCCTCGACCGCCATCCGGACGCCGTCTTCGTCCAGGTGGGCAAGGGCGTCGTCGACCACCTGCACGCCCGCCACGGCTATTACGGCACCCAGTTCGGCAGCGAAGCGCGCATCGACCTCGCCGGCTGGTCGCTGCGCGGCGCGCGCAAGCAGGTGATCCGTACCGCGATCAATGCGGCGCGCCAGGACGGCATCGAGATCCGCGAGGGCGGCTTCGACCACGACGTGCGCCGGATTTCCGAGGCGTGGATCCGCACGCGCCGCTGCAAGAACAACGAGATCCGCTTCCTGATCCGGCCGATGATCGTCGACTACCGCGAAGGCACGCGCTACTTCTACGCCTATCGCGATGGCGAGGCCGTGGGCTTCGTGTTCTTCGATCCGTTATACCGCGACGGGCGCCTCGCCGGCTACGTGCCGAACATCTCGCGCTCGTCCGCCAACTTCCGCCAGGGCCTGTGGTACGCGCTGATGGCGCATGCCATCGCGCGCTTCCAGGAAGAAGGCGTGCCGTTCGTCGACCTGGGCCTGACGCCGCTGATGCTGTCCGATCAGCTGGAGCCGCAGGAATCGCGCCTGCTGCGCGCGACCCTGTCCGTGACCCGCGAGCGGATGGACTTCCTGTACAACTTCAAGGGGCTGGAATTCGCCAAGTCGCGCTTCCAGGGGCGCGTCGAAAAGACGTATTGCTGCCACCGGCACGCGCTGCCGGCCCTCGCCATGACGGCCATGTTCCGCCTGACGCGGATCATCTGAGCCAATATTCACCGGAGACGCCATGACGACATCAATCAACGAGACAGCCGCGGCCGTGCCGGACGTGCGCGCCGCCTACGCCGGCAAGTGCATCCTGCTCACGGGCGCCACCGGCTTCGTCGCGAAGGTCCTGCTGGAAAAGCTGATCCGCACGGTGCCCGACCTGGGGCGCGTCGTACTGCTGGTCCGCGCGGGCGGGCACGGCGACGCCCGCGCGCGCTTCGAACGCGAGATCGCGCCGTCGACCGTGTTCGACCACCAGCGCGTCGTGCGGCCGGCCCGGCTGGAGCGCTTCCTGGCCGAGCGCGTGGAATGCGTGACCGGCGAGATCACGGAGGCCGGCTTCGGCCTGCCGCCCGCGCGTTTCGAGGCGCTGGCGCGCGAGGTGGACGTCGTCGTGAACGCGGCGGCCAGCGTCGATTTCCGCGAACCGCTCGACCAGGCGCTGGCCATCAACACGCTCAGCCTGCGCCACGTGACGGCCTTCGCGCGCGTGGCCGGCGCGCCGCTCGTGCACGTCTCGACCTGTTATGTGAACGGCCACAACCGCGGCGAGATGCGCGAAGAGGTCGTGGCGCCGGCCGGCGCGGCGCGCGACGCGATCCCGCTCCACCGCGACGGCTGGTACGACGTCGACGCCCTGATCGATTCGCTGCAGCGCAAGATCGAACGGGTGCGCTCCAGCTGCGCCGACCCGGAACGGCTGCGCCGGCGCCTGACGGACCTCGGCATCGCCCAGGCCCAGCGCCACGGCTGGAACGACACCTACACGTTCACCAAATGGCTCGGCGAGCAGGTCGCGCTGCGCGTCATGCACGGGCGCATGCTCACGATCGTGCGCCCGTCCATCATCGAAAGCACGCTGCGCGAGCCGGCGCCCGGCTGGATCGAGGGCGTCAAGGTGGCGGACGCCGTCATCCTCGCCTACGCGCGCGGCAAGACGAGCTTCTTTCCCGCGCGGCGCGACGGCATCATCGACATCGTGCCCGTCGACCTGGTCGCCAACGCGATCGTGCTGGCCGGCGCGGAAGCGCTGTCCGGCGCGCCGCGCCACCGCATCTACCAGTGCTGCAGCGGCTCGACGAATCCGCTCGCGCTCGGCGAACTGATCCGCCTGCTGCAGGCGGAAGCCAAGCGCAACTGGCGCAACTACGACCGCCTGTTCCATGCCGAGCCGAAGCACGATTTCCGCACGGTCGGGGAGGGCACGTTCCGCTTCGTGCTGGGCGCGTTCGGCCTCGGCGCCACCGCGTGGAACGGCCTGCGCCGGCTCGCGGGCGCGCCGGGCGCCACGCGCGCGCTCGACAAACTGCGCACCACGCGCCTGCTGGCGCTGACGTTCGCCTTCTACGCGCATCCGCGCTGCCGCTTCCACAACGCGGGGCTGCTGGCGCTGGCCGCGCGCTGCGGGGAGGAGGCGCGGCGGCTGTATCCGGTCGATGCGCGCCTGATCGACTGGGAAGACTACCTGTGCCGCGTCCACATGGCGGGACTGAACCGCTATGCGCTGCGCCGGCGCGATGCCGTGCCGGACGAGGCGGCCGCCGCGCAGGCGGACGCGGGCGCCGGCGCGGGGACGCTGGCGGCGCCGCAGGCAGTGCGCTGACGGAGGCCGGACCGGGCGTCCGGCGTCCGGTCCGAAGGGACCGGTCTTTGCCAAAATTATGCAACTAACCGACATGTGCTCAGCCCCAAAAAGAAAACCCGCAACCAGGCCCGGCGGGACCCGGCACCTTGCAGCCTGAATATGGCGCCCCATACTTTACGACTGCGCTATGATATTTGCCCGCCGGACGACATCCGAAGCAGCCCCGGCAGGTTCTCAGGAGGAGCCCGTGAACCTTTCGCCTTTGCCCCTCGCGGTATTCGTCGTCGACGCGACGGGGGCCATCACGAGCTGGAACCGCGCCTGCGAAAAGCTGGCGGGCTACGACGCATCCGCTATCCGCAACCGCGGCCTCGACACCATCATCGCCTTCGACGACGCGTCCGCCGTGACGGCCATGCGGGACCGGGCCAACGCCGATTCGACGGGCGAGCTGATCTGCGCGGACGGCCACCGGGTGCCCGTGCGGGTGACGGTGGCGCCGCAGTCGCTCGATCCCGACCAGCCCGGCAGTTTCAGCGTGATCATCGTGCCGCGCT
This sequence comes from Massilia sp. Root335, assembly GCF_001425685.1. GTDB lineage: Bacteria > Pseudomonadota > Gammaproteobacteria > Burkholderiales > Burkholderiaceae_D > Telluria > Telluria luteola. The sequence goes on from NZ_LMCY01000070.1 coordinate 84,317, forward strand.
CCGGCCTGGCGCCGACCCGCTACGCGCTGATCCAGGACCTGCCCATCGCCGACATCATCGAAGAACTGCCCTGCGTGTTCTACGTGGTCGACCAGAGCGGTCATCTGCTCCTGTGGAACCACCAGCTGGAAGCGGCGCTCGAACTGTCGAGCGAGGATCTGCCGACGTTTAACGTCAAGAATTTCTTCGACGAGCGGGCCCAGGCGGGCATCGTGCAAAAGATCCTGGAAGCATTCGACCGCGGCGCGTCGTCCCACGAAGCGGAAGTCGTCGGCCGCCAGGGCAAGCGAACGCCGTTCCTGTTCCACTGCGCCCGCGCGAGCCTCGGCAGTTTGCCGGTCGTGTTCGGCACCGGGCTGGACATCTCGGCGCGCAAGGAAGCCGAGCACGGCCTGCGCGTGCGCGAGCGTGCCATGTATGCGAGCGTCAACGCCATCGTGATCACGTGCTGCGTCGACGCCGACAATATCATCGAGTACGTGAATCCCGCGTTCGAACAGATCACGGGCTACACGCTGGCCGAGGTCAAGGGCAAGAATCCGCGCTTCCTGCGCGTCGACGACTGCGACGTGGAGGAGCGGCAGCGGATCCACGGCGCGCTGGCGCGCCAGGAAAGCGTGCGCGCGATCGTGCGCAACCGGCGCAGGAACGGCGAGATCTTCTGGAACGACCTGCGCATCGACCCGGTCGCCAGCATCGACGGCGAGGTCACGCACTTCGTCGCCGTGATCAACGACATCACGGAGGCCCGGCACTACGAGCGCCGGCTGCAGCACCTGGCGCACCACGACGGGCTCACGGGCCTGGCCAACCGGACCTTGCTGCAGGAGCGCCTGAAGGCCGCGATCGATGCCGCCGCGGCCCACCACAAGCAGGGCGCGCTCGCCTTCCTCGACCTCGACAACTTCAAGCACATCAACGACACCTTCGGCCACGAAGCCGGCGACGCCGTCCTGCGCGAGATCGCGGCCCGGCTGCGCGACAGCATGCGCGAGGACGACACGGTGGCGCGGCTGGGCGGCGACGAGTTCGTGCTCGTGATCGCCGAACAGCCCGACGTGGCGCAGCTGGCCGGGCTCGTCGAGCGCATCCGCCAGAGCGTATCGGCGCCGATCCACGTGGGCGGCAAGGAGATCCTGCCCGGCACGAGCATCGGCGTGAGCCTGTTTCCCCAGGACGGCCGCACGGTCGACCACATCATGCGCGCCGCCGACGCCGCCATGTACCACGCCAAGACGCTCGGCCGCAACAACGTGCAGTTCTACTCGGTCGAGCTGAACCAGGTCGTGCACCAGCACCTGCTGCTGGAAGCGAGCCTGGCCCGCGCGATCCGCAACCGCGAGCTGGTGCTCGGCTACCAGCCCAAGGTCGACCTGCGCACCGGCAAGGTGGTCGGCGCGGAGGCACTCGTGCGCTGGCAGCATCCGGTCGACGGCATCATTCCGCCGGACGTGTTCATTCCCGTGGCCGAACAGACCGGGCTGATCGTCCCGCTCGGCGACTGGGTGCTCGATGAAGCATGCGCCACCTTGCGCACGCTCGGCGCGCTGGGGATCGACGATTTCACGATCGCGGTGAACCTGTCGGCGCGCCAGTTGCGCCAGCGCCGCTTCGTGCACCGCCTCGCGGACACGCTCGCGCGCTACGGCGTGGCCGCCCACCGCCTGGAACTCGAAGTGACGGAAAGCCAGCTGATGGACCACCCGGAGGAAGCGCTCGAAGCGCTGGCCCAGCTCAAGCTGCTGGGCGTGCGCCTGTCGATCGACGACTTCGGCACGGGCTATTCGAGCCTCAGCCACCTGCAGAAATTCCCCGTCGACTGCATCAAGATCGACCGGTCCTTCCTCGGCGGGTCCACCGACCTCCACAACGGCCACGCCGTCATCACGCGCGCCATCATCGCCCTCGGCCACAACCTCAAGCTGCAGGTGATCGCGGAAGGGGTCGAGACGCACGAGCAACTGAAGTTCCTGCGCGACCACGACTGCGACCAGATGCAGGGCTATTATTTCAGCGCCGCCATCGCGCAGGACGGGTTGCAGGAGATGCTGCGGCGCGATACCCGCCTCGCGCTGTAGCCGGCGCCGGCGGCGGGTCAGACGTATTCGCCCATGTGCAGGATCGCGTAGGTGTGGCGGCCCGCTTCCTTGGCCGCGTACAGCGCGCGGTCGGCCGTTTCCATCAGCGCGCGCGGGTCGAGGCCGCCGCCCGACGCCAGGCCGACGCCGATCGTCGTGCCGACCTCGAGCGTGTGCGCGCCCAGCACGAATGGCTCGGCAACGGCGTCCAGGATCTTGCGCGCGACGCGCTCGACGTCGGCCTCGCTGCGCACGTCGTGCAGCAGCACCGTGAATTCGTCGCCGGCGAGGCGCGCCACGAGGTCGGACGCGCGCACGGCGGCGCGCAGGCGGTGCGCGAATTCGACGAGCACGTCGTCGCCCGTCGCGTGGCCGTAGCGGTCGTTGATCTGCTTGAAGAAGTCGATGTCCAGGTACAGCAGCGCGCAATCGCGGTCGCCCTGGCGCGCGCGGCCGGCGGTGCCGGCCAGCGCCTGCTCGAAGCGGCGCCGGTTCGGCAGCTGCGTGAGCGGGTCCGTATGCGCCAGCGCGTGCAGGCTGCGCTCGTGCATGCGCGAGGCCGTCGCGTCGGTCGTCAGGATGTACACGCCCACCACGCGGCCCGCGCGCATCTGCGGCAGGAAGGTCGAATGGACGATGCGCGTCTGGCTCTTGCGCACGATCTCGTGCTCGCATTGCGACGCGGTGCCGAGCCAGGCCTGTTCCAGCGCCTTGGCCTGCGGGGCGTGGAAGGCCGGGCCGAACGCCTGTTCGACGGTCAGCCCGATCACCTGTTCCGGGCGCACGCCGAGCCACGACGCGTGCACGGCGTTGGCGAAGGCATAGCGGCGGTCGGCGTCGAGGTAGGCGATCAGCACCGGCACGTTGTCCGTGATGGTGCGCAGCCGCTCCTCGCTCTCGGCCTGGCGCAGCTCGCTGAGCTTGCGGGCGGTCATGTCGAAGGCCATCGCGTAGTAGCCGTCCGGGGTGCCGTCCACCGTCCGCTGCGGCACGAACACGCACTGGTAATACAGCTGGCGGCCATTCACCTCGATGACGTCTTCGAACGTACTGCGCTCGCCCGCGTGGACGCGCCGCAGATGCGGTTGCAGCTTGGCGTACTCCGCTTCGGAATACGCGTCGCGCACGTCGTGGCCGATGAGCGACTCGGCCGATTTGCCGTAGAACTGGATGGCGCGGCCGTTCAGGAACACGAACTTGCCGGCCGCGTTGACCTTGCCGATCAGCGCCGGCAGGTTTTCCGTGACGGCGCGCAGCCGCCGTTCGCTCGTTTCCATCTGTTCGCGCGCGGTGTTGCGTTCCGTGATGTCCTGCATGGCGACGACGGCGCCGAGCGCGCGGCCGCTCTTGCTGCGCAGCGGGCGCCCGCTGGCGAGCAGCGTGGCGGCGGGGCGGCCGGCCGGCGCGACCGTCATGGCCTGTTCGCGCACCACCTCGCCGCGCAGCACGCGCGCCAACGGCACCTCGTCGGCCGGCAGCGGCGTGTGCCCGTCGGCTTCGAACAGCGAGTAATACGTGGGCCAGTCGGACGACGTGACGCATTCCTGGCCCAGGCCGTGCAGCATGCGGGCCTTCTTGTTGAACAGCGTGAGGTTGCCCTCGGCGTCGCAGGCGACGACGGCGACGTCGATCGATTCCAGCACGGCGTCCAGCAATTCCTGCTTTTCCTCGAGCTGCTGGCGCGTGCGGTTGCGTTCCGATACGTCGTCGAGGAACGCGCCGACGCAGCGCCGGCCCTGCCATTCGTAGGCGCCGACCCGCATCTCGACGGTGAGGCGGCGTCCGTTCGCCGTCAGCGCGGGCAGTTCGATCCGGCGGTCGACGACGGTGCTGACGCCGGTCGCGAGGAAGCGCGCCATGCCGGCCGTGTGGGCGGCGCGCAGTTCTTCCGGCACGATCAGTTCCGCCAGCGGACGGCCGACGGCCTGGCCGCGGCTCCAGCCGAAGATGCGCTCGGCCGCGGGGTTCCATTCCATGATCCGCCCCTCGCCGTCGGCGCCGACGAAGGCGCTGTACGACGTCGCGACGATCGTGTCGTTCCACGACTGGGCATCGCGCAGCGACGTTTCGGCGGCCTTGCGCTGGGAGGCTTCGGCGGACAGTTCGGCGAGGCGGGTTTCCAGTTCGGCCGTGCGCTGCGCGACCCGCTGTTCCAGTTCGGCGTTGAGCGACTTGAGGCCCTGTTCGGCCATCACGCGCGCCGTCGCGACCCGCGCCTGGTTCAGTTCCACTTCGACCAGGTCGGCGAGGTCGCGCAGGCACTGGCGCTGGCCATCGTCGAAGCGGCGCGGGTTGCGGTCGGCGATGCACAGCGTGCCGACGGCATGGCCGTCGCAAAACAGCGGCTGGCCGGCATAGAAACGGATGTGCGGTTCGCCCCGGACGAGGGGATTGTCGGCGAAACGCGGGGCCAGCGCCGTATCCTCGACGACGAGCATGGCGCGCTGTGCCACGACGTCGCCGCAGAACGCGACGGAGCGGGGCGTTTCTTCGACGTCCAGCCCGCAGCGCGACTTGAACCACTGGCGGTTCTCGTCCACGAGCGTGATCAGCGCGATGGGTACGCCGAACGTCAGCGCGGCCAGGCGCGTGAAGCGGTCGAAGCGGGGCTCCGGCCCGGTGTCGAGCAGGTCGAGCGCGGCCAGGGCCGCGAGGCGTGAAGTTTCGGGTGTCGTCGAGGTCATCAGCATGGCCGTTCCGGAAATATGAACGGCGGCGGGGCAGGGGCCGCAAAAGAAGGCGCCGTCGGGGATTGGGACGGACGCCAGTGAGGAATCGTAACACGTAATGCCTAACAGAAAGTTCAGCGATTGGGCGAATTGTGGCGCGCCGGCTACGTTGCAGTTCACATATCGGCGCGGCCGCAACAGAGTAAAATGGAGGTCCGCGCAACTTTCCTGGCAAAGGACTACCGACCCATGGCGCCGATCGATCTCACCGGTTATGACCTGGCCGAACTGAAAGGTTTGTACTTCGATATCGGACAGGAGCTCCAGCGCCGCGTCCGCGAGGAGCGCGAACAGGCGCGCGCCCGCATCCACGCGCTCGCGGCGGACGCGGGCATCCCGCTGGACGCGCTCGTGCAGAAGGCCTTGCCGCGCTACCGCAACCCGGCCGACAGCGGCCAGACCTGGACGGGGCGCGGACGCCAGCCGCGCTGGATCGCCGAGGCGCTGGCCAGCGGGCGGTCGCTGGACGAGTTCAAGATCTGAATTTCAGGCAGGCGCCGCCCGGCGGCAGGGTCTATATCGGAACTGTATAGGTCTCCCGCGATTGCGCATGCATGCGACGGCACGACCGCGGCTACACTGGCCGCCATGAAAATCACCCGACTCACCACCTACCGCGTCCCGCCGCGCTGGATGCTGCTCAAGATCGAGACCGACGAGGGCGTCAGCGGCTGGGGCGAACCCGTCATCGAGGGCCGCGCGCGCACCGTCGAGGCGGCCGTGCACGAGCTGTCCGACTACCTGGTCGGCAAGGACCCCGCGCGGATCAACGATCTGTGGCAGACGATGTACCGCGCCGGCTTCTACCGCGGCGGGCCGATCCTGATGAGCGCAATCGCCGGCATCGACCAGGCGCTGTGGGACATCAAGGGCAAGGTGCTGGGGCAGCCGGTCTACGAGCTGCTGGGTGGCCTCGTGCGCGACCGGATGAAGACGTACAGCTGGGTCGGCGGCGACCGTCCGGCCGAGCTGATCGCCGGCATCCAGGCGCTGCGCGAAGCCGGCTTCGATACGTTCAAGATGAACGGCACGGAGGAACTGGGCATCGTCGACAGCGCGCGCAAGGTCGACCAGGCCGTCGCCCGCGTGGCCGAAGTGCGTTCGAAATTCGGCTACGAGATCGAGTTCGGCGTCGACTTCCACGGACGCGTGTCGGCGCCGATGGCGAAGGTGCTGCTGCGCGAACTGGAGCCGTTCCGCCCGCTGTTCGTCGAGGAGCCGGTGCTGGCCGAGCAGGACGAGTACTATCGCGCGCTGGCCGACGCCACCGCGATTCCGCTGGCGGCGGGCGAGCGCATGTACTCGCGCTTCGACTTCAAGCGCGTGTTCGACCGGGGCGGCCTGGCCATCGTCCAGCCCGACCTGTCGCACGCGGGCGGCATCACGGAGTGCGTCAAGATCGCCGCGATGGCCGAGGCGCACGACATCGCGTTCGCACCGCATTGCCCGCTCGGGCCGGTGGCGCTGGCGTCCTGCCTGCAGGTCGACTTCGTCGCCCACAACGCCGTGCTGCAGGAGCAGAGCATGGGCATCCACTACAACCAGGGCGCGGAGCTGCTGGATTATGTGAAGAACAAGGACGATTTCCGCTTGAGCAGCGGCTGGATCCGGCCGCTGCCGAAGCCCGGCCTCGGCGTGGAGATCGACGAGGAACGCGTGATCGAGGCGAGCCGCCAGGCACCGGACTGGCGCAATCCCGTCTGGCGCCACGCCGACGGCAGCGTCGCGGAGTGGTAGACCTGCGGGCCCGTGGTGTACGATGCATGGTATATAAAAACATGCATCACCGGGGAAGCGGCAGGAAGCGATGAACGGACGACTCGAAGGGAAGGTGGCGATCGTCACCGGCTCCACCATGGGCATCGGCGCGGCCGTCGCGCGCCGGTTTGCGCGCGAAGGCGCGCGCGTGGTCATCAACAGCCACGTGATCGATGCCGCCGCGCGGGCGCTGCAGGAGGAACTGGGCAGTGCGCGCAGCCTGTTCGTGCAGGCCGACATCACCGACAGCGCCGCGGTGGAACGCCTGGCCGGGCGCGCGCTGGCGCACTTCGGACGCATCGACATCCTCGTCAACAATGCGGGCGTGAACGTATTCGCCGACCCGCTCGAACTGGACACGGAAGGCTGGCGGCGCTGCCTGGGGCTCGACCTGGAAGGCGCCTGGAACGCCTGCCGCGCCGTGCTGCCGGCGATGCTGGCGCAAGGCGGCGGCAGCATCGTGAACATCGCGTCCGTGCACGGCCACAAGATCATCAAGGGCTGTTTTCCGTATCCCGTCGCGAAGCACGGGCTGATCGGGCTCACGCGTTCGCTCGGCGTCGAGTACGCGGCGCGCGGCATCCGCGTGAATTCGATCTCGCCGGGCCTGATCCTGACCGAGCGCATCGAGGCGTGGCTGGCCGGCTTCCCCGATCCGGAAGCGGAACGCCGGCGCCAGGCCGCGCTGCTGCCGTGCGGCTGGATCGGCGAACCGGACGACGTCGCCAACGCGGCGCTGTTCCTCGCCAGCGACGAAGCGCGGTTCGTGAACGCGACCGACCTGCTGGTGGACGGCGGCCGGAGCCAGGTCTATCACGATTGAGCGGCGGACAACCGCATATCGCCGAGGACCTTGTCGACCAGTGAGCGCGCGAGCGACTGGTTGATGCTTTGCGCCCGCCGCGCCGCGGCCAGTTCGTCGAAGGCGCCGCGGTCGTCGGCTTGCCGCGTCGCCGCCTCGTCCAGGCGCGACGTAAAGATGCACACGACGGCGGCGAGGAACTGCAGGTAGGTCGCGAGCTCCTCGTTCAGGGCCAGCACGGTGGCGTCCTGCGCCGGCTGGGGCGCAGGCGCCGCGCGGAACCAGCGCCGTCGCGCGGGCGCCGGCGGCAGCAGCGCGCGGTGGCTGTCGTACAACGCCGCGGCCGTGGGCGCGACGCTGGCGATGCGGTGCACCTGCAGCAGCAAGGCCGCGCGGTCCGGGGACGGCGGCAACCGCTCCGCCAGCGTGCGGAACGCCGCGACCTTGGCGCCGATCTCCGCCTCGACCAGCCGCTTGGCCACGTCGTCGAGCGCGACGGGCGTGTTGCCGCCCGCGTCCTTGGCGGCACGCACCAGGTCCCGCAGCGTCCGGACCAGCTCGCGCGCCAGTCCGGCCGACATGACGTGGCACAGGGCCTGGAACTGGACCGGCAGCGCCACGATGCGTTCTTCCAGCAGGCGCCGCGATTGGGTGAACCGCAGATGGTCGACGATGACCACGTCGTCGAACGCGGAGTCGAAGGCATCGCGGAACGGGAGCCCGCGGCGCTCGAACTGGCTCATCGCGTTTTCGGAGACGGAGACGAGGAAAAACACGTTGTAGACGCCGAACACGACCTTGATATCGTTGAGGAAGCGCTGCGCCTTCTCGTCCGATTCGATCTTGTCGAGCTCATCGATGCCGATCACCACGGTGTCGCGCGCGGCGACCTTGGCGAGGAACCGTTTGTAGGCGTCGACCAGCTCGGGCAGGGTGAGTTGCTGCTGCGCCAGCGAGCGGGCCTGCGTGAGCGAGCCTTCGACGCCCAGCGGCATCTTCAGCGCGCCGGTCCAGCCCAGCGTATAGCTCTGCTGGAACTTGATCTCCTGCAGCCAGTTCAACGCTTCCTGCACGATGTCCGACGGCGGCAACGCGTCGGCCTGCGGCGTCAACGCCCGGCGGATCGAGGCATGCCAGCGCAGCAACCGGCGCCAGGGCAGCTCGAACCTGCGCGGCGCGTCCTCGGCGGGAGACGGGTTCGCGGCCGGGACGCGGGCGGGCATGGTCCGGTGCGCGCGGATCGTCACGGCCACGAGCGCCACCCCGCCGCCGCACAGCAGCGCGAGCGATGCGCCCAGCAGGCTGGCGGGCGTCAGGCCCAGCTCCGCGGCGACCGATAGCCGCTGGGGCGGGGCGGCGCCGGCCGCTGCCGCCGCCGCGACCGGCGATCCGGCCGGTACGGCGGCCGGCCCGTAAGCGCGTCCGATGGCCCACGCAACGCCGATGCTCCAGACGATCGCGCCGGCGAGCAACGCCGTCAGCGCCGCGGTGAACAAGGCGCGCCACACCTCGGCCCCCGAGGCGAGCGCCGGCGCCACATGCCGTTTCCAGTCGGTGCGCTCGTAGCCGGGCGCCAGGCGTTCGATGGTGCGGTGGCACAGCGAGGCGAACAGATGCAGCAGGAAATCCCGCGTCTGGTAATCGACCGGGGCGGCGGTCAGCACGGTCAGGACGTCGCGGTTTCCCAGCCTGGTCTGGCGGTCGTCGCAGACCCACTGCAGCAGGGTGGACTTGCCGGCGCCCCGCGGGCCAGCCACGCCGATGGCCCCGCCGGTGAGGTTTTCCAGCATGAACATCAGGTTGGCGTAGGCGGGCGTGCGGACCATCTGGCTGCGCTGGATGGCCGCCTCCAGCGTGAAGTCGGCGACGAAACCGTGCTCCGTCCGGTAGACGGGACGGAGCCGCTCGTTGATGACCTTGCGCCAGACGTGCGCCGCCGCGTCGACGCCGCGCTGGCGCAGCTTGACCCTGATGGCGTCGATGCGGGCCTGGGTGCCGGCGATGTCGAGGGTGCCGCGCAAATTGACCTGTTCTTTCTTGACGTTGGCGTCGTGGCGGGACGAAAACCAGATCCAGAGGGCGTGGACGACGGCGATCACGGCCGCGATGCCGGCCACCAGCGGCCAGCCGCCGGCCGCGAGCAGCGTGGTCCAGGGCAGTCCGAAGCTGGTGAAAAAGATGGCGTTGATCGGATAGACGACCAGGAAGGCCACCCACCATAATGTGACCAGCGTGCCGCTGCCGTAATAGACGATCGCGAAGCCGAGAGGCTTCTTCCAGCCGGCCGACCGGACCTTCTCGCTGTCGTCCGCGCGCTGCTTCAGCAATTCGTTCCACGTCGCGAACTCGTCGCGCGCCGCATCTTCGATCTCGTCGCGGCCTTTCAGTACCGCTTGCAGCACGCGCCGCTTCGGCGCATCCTCGAGCCCGTCGACGGCGTCGGCGATGTCCTGGTTCGCCTTTTTCGCATCCTCGACAACGCCAAGCAATAAATCGTCGCTCCACTGGCCGGCCATGGGGTGCCTCCCGAAGTTGGTGCTGCGTGATGGTGGATTCATTGTCGCACGAGGTCGCCGGCACCAGCGTCCGGCAACGCCGGAGGCGTGCGGCGCCGATGTTGTTTGACCCTGAACGGATGGGCAACTATCATTACGGAAACTTACGAGGCCCACGCCGCACCGCCATGTCCGATCCCCGTTCCGACCGCTTCGTCCGCGCCTACCTCAAGACGCGCCACCTCGTCCTGCTCGTCGAACTGGGCAGGCACGGGTCGATCATGCAGGCCGCCCAGGCCGCGAACCTGACCCAGCCGGCCGCGTCGAAGCTGCTCGGCGAGCTGGAACATGCGCTGGGCGTCACCCTGTTCGAGCGCCTGCCGCGCGGCGTCGAGCCGACGTGGTACGGCAAGGTGCTGATCCGCCGCGCCGGCGCCTCGCTGGCGGAGATGGACGCCGCCTACCAGGAAGTGATGGAACTGATGTCCGGCCTGCGCGGGCGGGTCGCGGTCGGCGCCATCCTGACGCCGTCGACGACGCTGGTGCCCGCCGCCGTCACCCTGCTCAAGACGCGGCATGCGCGCCTGAACGTGTCGATCGAAGTCAACAGCAGCAAGCAGCTGGTCGAGCACCTGCGCGCGGGCGACCTGGACATCGTGATCGGCCGCGTCGTCGACGGCGCCATCGCCGACGAATTCCATTTCGAGCCGATCACCGACGAGCCGCACTGCCTGATCGTGCGCGCCGGCCACCCGCTGCTGGGCGCGCGCGGCCTCGACCTGGCCGACCTGGCGCGCCAGGCGTGGATCGTGCCGCCGGCCGGCAGCATGGTGCGCGACCGGATCGCGTCGCTGTTCCTCACGCAGGGGCTGGAGCAGCCGGCGGAAACGGTGTCGACGGCCGAACTGCCGGTCGTGACGACGCTGCTGCTGGGCAGCGACATGGTGGCGCCGATGTCGGTGGAACTGGTCAAGCCGTATCTGGACAACGGCCTGCTGGCCGTGCTGCCGTACGAGCTGAACCTGCGCATGGACGTCTACGGCATCATCACCCGGCGCCACCACCAGCTGTCGCCGGCGGCGGAAGCGATGCTGGGCGCGCTGCGCGAGACGGCCACGCGCCCCAAGCCGACGGCGCGCGTCACGTATATCAAATCGGGATAGCAGGGCGCGCACACGCGATGGGTCGGCGCGGCGCATAGCGGGTAGCATGGCGCCATGGATACCTGCGCGCCGACTTCGACCCGCCGCCTGCTCGGCATCGACTGGGGCACGAGCAACCGCCGCGCCTACCTCGTCGATGCGGCGGGCACCCGCCTGGCCGAACGGGCCGACGACCAGGGCATGCTGGCGGCGCGGCCCGATTTCGCCGGTTCGTTCGCACGGCTGCTGGCGGCCATGGACGTCGATGCCGACGTTCCCGTCGTCGCCTCCGGCATGGTGGGCAGCGCCCAGGGCTGGCGCGACATCCCTTATCTCGACATCGGCGTGCCGCTGGAAGCGCTGCCGGACTGCCTCGTTTGCATCGACGACCCGCGCGCCGGGCGGCCCTGCCTGATCGTGCCCGGCTACGCCCAGCGCGGCGCACACGTGGACGTGATGCGCGGCGAAGAAACCCAGCTGCTGGGCGCCGTGGCGCTGGGCCGGCGCGACGGCTGGTTCGTCCTGCCCGGCACGCACAGCAAATGGGTGCTCGTCGAAGACGGCATCATGCGCCGCATCGCCACGTTCATGACGGGCGAGCTGTTCGCGACGCTGTCCGCGCACGGCACGCTGGCGCCGCTGATGACGGGTGACGACGACGACGCGGCCTTCGTCGCCGGCCTGGACGAAGCCCGCCTTGGCGCGCCGCTGTCGAACGCGCTGTTCGGCGTGCGGGCCCGCGTCGTCACGGGCGCCATGCCCGCCGCGCAGGCGCGGTCGTTCGTGAGCGGCCTGCTCGTCGGCGCGGAATTCGTCGCGGCCGGGCGCGCCGCGCCGCTGACCTGCATCGGGTCGCCGGCGCTGCAGGCCCGCTACGCGCGCGCGGCAGGCCATTTCGGCGTGACGCTCGCCGGGCTCGATCCGGACCGCGTGTATTGCGCCGCGCTGGCGCGCTTCCTGGACCGGATACCCTCATGAATCTCCCTGACCTGCCCCTCGTCGCCATCCTGCGCGGCCTCGACCCCAAGGACGCCGCCACCGTCGGCCACGTGCTGTTCGACGCCGGCTGGCGCCTGCTCGAAGTGCCGCTGAACCGGCCGGGCGCGCTGGCCGCGATCCGCATCCTCGTCGACATGGCGCCGCTTGATGCCATCGTCGGCGGCGGCACGATGCTGAGCGTGGCCGACGTCGACGCCGTCGCGCAGGCCGGCGGCCGCCTGTTCGTCGCGCCCAACTGCAATCCGGCCGCGATCGCGCATGCGCGCGCGGCGGGCATGCTGTGCGCGCCCGGTGTCGCCACGCCGACGGAGGCGTTCGCGGCGCTGGACGCGGGGGCGCATGCCCTGAAACTGTTCCCGGCCGAGTCCATCGGCCCCGCCGGACTGAAGGCGCTGACATCCGTGCTGCCCGCCGGGACGCCGTTGTGGCCCGTGGGCGGCGTGACGCCCGAGCAGATCCCCGCGTGGAAGGCGGCCGGCGCGACGGGGGCGGGGATCGGCGGCCAGTTGTTTGCGCCGGGCGTGGCCCCGGACGCGCTGGCCGCGCGCGCGGCAGCGTTTGCGCTGGCCTGGCGCACCTAGTTCTCCTGTGAGGTTGACCTGCCTGACAGCGCTCGTTAGCCTGCTGTTTCAAGCAGCCCAGGCAAGGGCGATCAGCGTGGAGGGGAGCCGTTTTGTTCAGAGTGTCCGATGGATCCATCCAGGGCGTGCGCGACAGCTGTCGGCGTCGTTATATCGATGGCATCCTTCAGTTTCTCCGTGAGCAGTACCCGGCCGTGGTCGCCGAATTGTCCGACACAGTGATCCTGGAACGCATCGAGTGGGGTTTGCGCCGGGTACGCCGATGGGGCGTGAACGACGGCCGGGCCGCCGCCCTGTTCGTCGTGACCCAGTTCGCGGTCGGACCGACCTTCCATCGATACCCGGCATGCGCGGCATTGCTCTCCGACCTGCGGTTGCCGCCGGAGGCGCGGGTGCATGCGCTGTTTCATGCCGACGCGGCCATCCCCTGGACCGACATTGCGCTCGGCCGCGACGACGGCGCCTGGCTGGAGGATGACGCTTGAGCGCGGCGTTCTGCGCCACATGCGGGCAAGCGACCACGACGACATCCGCGGCGTGCAGCGTGGTCAATTGCGGCGGCGCGGCGGCGGCCTGCCCGGCCTGCAAGGGCGTGCTGAAATGTACGGTCTGCGAGCACGCGTTTTGCAAAGCCCACCTGGCCAGTTGCGCGAACTGCAACGGTAATACCTGCGCCTACTGCGCGCGCCAGATGGCAGGGCACAACGCGCTTCTGGACCTGAACTGCTTCGACAAGCTCACCAGCAAGATGGACGAGACCGATATCATCGCGACCTGTCCCCTGGCCTCGACGCTGCCGGCGCCCGACGAATCCATCTTCAATGACTTCTCGCCGCCGATCGAGCTGCTGACCTACTCGCAAAGCCGGGCTGCCGGCGGCAAGGGCGTACGACCCGCAAACGTGCAGGCCGAGCATTTCATACCCAATTCATGCTTCATCGCCGGCACCGGGCGCTCCGGCGCCACGGTCCACGGCGCGGGCAAGTATTCGGAAGGCAAGGCCCTGACCTACTGGGTCGAAGACGACCAGATGGCGGGCACCGAGCACAAATACCTTACCGACCGCGAACGGGCGTTCTGCAACGAGGTCGCAAAAAAGGGGCAGTATCCGACGATCGGGCAGTGGTGCGATTTCATGCAGGCCGTCACGGCGGAGTCGATCGCGGCGCACCGTACCTACGCGGGTAACGTGTCGAACCTGACCACGCAGGAGATCGCGAACAGGCAGGTGCTCGCGGCGCAGCAGGCTGCGTATGCGATTCGCTACAAGATGCAGGCGCATTTCGAGAATAATCTCAAGGCGAGTACGCAAACGTATCTGGCGAACGGCATCGTGGGCGGCAGCGCGCCGCCCAAGGTCGTCACCAAGGCCCAGATATACAAAGACATCTAACCGGAGAATCCATGGCTGAAGACGATTGGATCAGGAACAGCCTGTCGGTGACCTACGCGGAACACCACGGCCTGTTCGTCCTGACCACCGCCTATCGCGAGTCGGACCCGCTCAACGCGGGTGGACAGTTACTCCTTCACAGCCTGAGCGGTGACCGGGAGACACGCTCCGTCCTGAGCACCTGCAGTCCGTTGGCCGCGATGTGGCAATCGCCGCGGCACAATCTCTGGCTCGGCGGAAGCGACGGCTCGGTGTGGACGACGGCGCAGGTCAACTGGCCTGCCGGCGGCCCCGCCTTCGACGTGCACGACGCCGGGTTGCGCTGGACGGCCATGTGGTTGCCGCCGCTGGCCGGTTGCGGCCTGCCGCCGAACGTCACCGCCGTCTGGTGCCCGGCGGACGATGCGGTGTTCCTCGCGACCGCGTCCGGGTCGGTCTATCACTGGAATGGCCGCGCGTGGCGGGAATTCGATGCCGGGACGGGCGCGAGCCTGACCAAGGTGCACGGCTTTTCGCAGGACGATGTGTATGCCGTGGGATACCGCGGCACCATCCTGCACTGGAACGGCAGGCGCTGGTCGGTGGTCCCCGCACCGGACCTGATCGACGCCGTCACCATCGTCACCGGCATCGTTGCGCTGCGCGCGACGGGCGAGGTGTTCGCGGTGACGAATCGTGGGGAATTGCTCAGGCGCGAACGCGACCGTTTTGCGCTGGTGGAGAAGGCGGAGGGCGCCCGCTTCATGGGGCTGGCGCCGTGGCGCGGCGGGCTGGCGGCGGCCAGTGCCGACGGCGCCTGGTTCTACGATGGTCACCTGACCCATGTGCGGGGCACGTTTGCGGCCACGGACGTGCGTACGGCCGGGGGGCGTCTCTACTTTATCCAGACCGAGCAGCCGGGCGGACCGGGCTGCATCGAATATTCGCACGGCCCCGCCGGCGGCGAGTGGAGCCGGATCGTCTTCTGATATGACGGCGGAGGCGCTGCTAGAATGGAGCCCATGACCCGATCCGACCGACCGCGCGCGCAGCAGGCCTTCTGGCGCGACCCCGCCCTGCCGTTCATCGAAGCGCGATGCGTGGCCGACGGGCGCGGCCTGAATTACGGGCGGCACTGGCACGAAACGCATTCCATCGGCGTCATCATGGGCGGCCGCAGCACCTACGTCAACGGGACGCATGCGGAAGTGGTGGAGCGGGGCGCCGTCGTCGTCGTCAATCCGGGCGACGTCCACGGCTGCAATCCGGTGGGCGACGCGCCGTGGTCGTACGTGATGTTTTATATCGATCCGGCCTGGCTGGGCCGCGTGCAGGCGCGCCTGCGCGGCGACGCGGATCGTGCGTTTCGACCGTACGACCTGGCGGCGCTGCGTGCGCCGCATGTCGTCGACGCCGGCGTGCGGCTGCTCGCGCTGCTCACGGATGCGCGGCGCGGCGTGGCCGCGCGCGAGGCGGCCGTCGTCGACTTCGTCGCGCTGCTGGACGGCGAGCTCGCACCGGGACGGCATCCGGAGGCCGCCGCCACGCCGAAGGTCGAACGCGTCGCGCGCTACATCGATACGCATTTCGCCCATGCCCTGCCGCTGCAGGACCTGTGCGCCGCCGCGCACCTGTCCGGCTCCTACCTGATCCGTGCGTTCAAGAAGCGCTACGGCGTCGCGCCGCACGAATACCAGACCAACCGCCGCATCCAGTACGCGAAAGCGCGGCTGCGCGCCGGGGCGCCGATCGCCCAGGTGGCGCTGGACGTGGGCTTTTCCGACCAGGCCCATTTCCAGCGCGTCTTCAAGCGCATGACGGCCGCGACGCCCGGCCAGTACCGCGATTGAGTCTCAGCTTGCCGCCAGATAGATGACGCTCATCACGAGCATGCCGGCCATCGTGCGGTTGAACACGCGCACCCGGTGCGGCGTGCGCAGGCAGCCCTGCAGGCGGCTGCCGGCCCAGGCCCACGCGGCGACCGACAGCCAGCACACGATAAAATAAATCAGCGCGAACAGCCGGACGGCCGCCGCATCGCCGTCGGACGCGTACGTGCCCATGCCCGCCAGCGCGGCCAGCCACGCCTTGGGACTCAGCCACTGCATGGCGGCCCCCTGCAGCAGCGACGGGCGCGCCGGGGTCTGGCCGGCGCCCAGCTCGCCCGTGTCCGCCGCCAGTTTCCAGGCCATGTAGAGCAGGAAGGCGACGCCGGCCCAGCGGACGATGGCGGTGACCTGCGGCCAGGCGGCGACGGCTTCGTGCAGGCCGAGGCCGGCCAGCACGAGCAGCAGGCAAAAGCCGGCCGTGGCGCCGGTGACGTGCGCCAGGCTGGCGGCAAAGCCGTGGCGCGCGCCGCTGCCGAGGGCGACGACGTTGACGGGGCCGGGAGAAATGGAGGTGGCGAGGGCGAAAGCCGCCATCGAGGCGATGATGCTCATCTGCGTTTCCTTTCGTGGTGAGGGATGCGGCAGACGATAGCGGCCGGCCCCGAGCCGGTATTGAAGAAAATTACCCTGCCAACCGCTCAGCAACTTGCGCGTTCGGTGCCGCGCGGCGGTGTTATGTTTGTGCGTATCATGAAAAATGAATATCCGATGACCCCCACCGCCGCGGCCCGGCGCCGTCTCCTGCTCGCCCTCGGCGCGGGCGCCTGCGCCTCCACGTTCGGTCCCGCCTTTGCCGCCACGTCGTCCGCGGGCTTCGACGTGCGCGCGTTCGGCGCGCGCGGCGACGGCACGACCCTCGACACGGACGCCATCAACGCCGCCATCGCGGCCGCCAGTGCGGCGGGCGGCGGCACGGTGCGCTTTCCGGCCGGCCGCTACCTGAGCTTTTCGATCCGGCTGCAAAGCCGCGTCGCGCTGTATCTCGACGCGGGCAGCGTGATCGTCGCGGCCGATCCGGCCCAGGCCCCCGGCCGCTACGACCCGGCCGAGCCGAACGCGTACGACGCCTACCAGGACTTCGGCCACAGCCACTGGCACAACTCGCTGATCTGGGGCGACAACCTGGAAGACGTCGCGATCCTCGGGCCGGGCCGGATCTGGGGCCGCGGCCTGACCCGTTCCGGACCGGGCGCCAACCGGCCGATGAAGGCGGGCGACATGCCGTCCTCGCTCGGCGGCAAGGACCCGATGGGCGAGCGAGCGCGCGCCGGCACCGTGTTCGGCGCCGAGATGGACGGCAAGGGAAACAAGGCGATCGCGCTGAAGAATTGCCGCAATGTGCTGCTGCGCGACTTTTCGATGCTCAAGTGCGGCCACTTTGCCGTGCTGGCGACCGGCGTCGACAATCTGACGATCGCGAACCTCACCGTCGACACGGAGCGCGACGGCTTCGACATCGATTGCTGCCGCAACGTGCGCATCAGCGACTGCGCCGTGAACACGCCGAACGACGACGCCATCTGCCTGAAGAGTTCCTACGCGCTGGGCCGCGCGCGCTTCACGGAACACGTGACGATCACCGGGTGCCAGGTGTCCGGCTTCGACCTGGGGAGCTACCTCGAGGGCACGTTCAAGACCACGCAGGTCAAGGCGCCGGACGAAGAGGGCGTATGCGGCCGCATCAAGCTGGGCACCGAGTCGAACGGGGGCTTTCGCAACATCGCGATTTCGAATTGCGTGTTCGAGCATTGCCGCGGCCTCGCCATCGAAAGCGTGGACGGCGCCGTCATCGAGGACGTCACCGTCGACAACCTCGCCATGCGCGACCTGACGACGGCCCCGCTGTTCATCCGCCTGGGCCGGCGCATGCGCGCGCCCGCGGGCACGCCCGTCGGTGCGATCCGGCGCGTCAACATCAGCAACGTCGTCGTGTCGCAGGCGAACGCGCCGTATGCGTCCATCGTCGCCGGGCTGCCGGAGGCGCCGGTCGAGGACGTGCGGCTGTCGAACATCACCATCGTGTACGGCGGCGGGGGCACGGCCGCCGACGCGGCGCGGGTGCCGCCCGAGCAGCCGGACCATTATCCGGAGCCCAGCATGTTCGGCGCGACGCCCGCGTACGGCCTGTATTGCCGCCATGCGCGCAACGTCGAGGTGCATCACGCCGACCTGCGGACGGCGGCGCCGGATGCGCGGCCGGCCGTCGTGCTGGACGACGTGTCCGGCGCGCGTTTCGATCACGTGCGGCTCGGCCGCGCCGCCGGCGTGCCGTCGCTGCGGCAGACCGGGGTGCGCGGCCTCGCGCTCCAGGACGTGGACGGGATGGCCGACAGCGGCCGTTGACGTGTCGAAGGCGCGCCTGTCGACAGGCGCGCCTTCGCCTTACTTCCCGATCTCCACCCGGTACACCGGCACCACCTTCACGGCGTTCACCTCGGCCAGCTGCGGCTTGCCGCCGAAGTCGGGCCGGTGCTCGCGCGGCAGGTAGATGGGCGCGTCCGCGCGCAGCGGCAGCACGGTCAACGTGAGCGGTCCCTGGCGCTGCGCGGGCAGGTTGGCCAGATCGAATTGCCAGCGCTGGCCGTTGTAATACCAGTCGTCGACCATGCGCGTGCCGTCGAACAGCCGGGCCACGTCGCCCGTGAAGTCGATGTCGAGCAGCAGGCTGTCCACGTCCTTCGACCGGCCGGCCGCGCCCACGTCCAGCTGCCATGCGGCCGAGGCGCCGAACGCTTCCGGATCCGGCTCTACCGCCGCCCTGGCGTTGCCGCCGATGCGCACCGGCCGCGCCGTCCCGGCCGGGCGCAGCGGCTTGACGGCCACCGCCACTTCGCGCGCCGGCAGCGCGGCTTCCAGCACCTGGAACAGGCCGTCGCGCCCATCGCTCCCGAGCGTGCTGCTGGCCTGTGGCGACGCCGCCAGCGGCGGGTAGACGGCCGCCCGGATGTGCGGCTGGCCCGCGCTGCGCAGCACGAGCCGGCCATCCGTAAAGTACGCCTGCGCGTCGCTGAGCACGAGGCGGCGCCGGCCCTGGAACGTCCCCAGCGCCGCCTGGCGCGCCTGTGCCTGCGACAGCACGAGCACCGTGAGCGGCGCCTGGCCCTGGCAGCGCAGCGTGAACGCCGCGTCCAGGCCTGGCTCGATGCGGTCGACGACCACGCCTTCCGTTTCGTCGACGTGGGCGCGGCCGGCCCGCACGCAGCCGCGGGCGCGATCTTCGAACGCGAATTCGACGGGCACGCCGTCCTGCGCGGCGAACACCCACGTGCCGTCGTCCAGCTTCGCCAGCGGCTGCGCCGTCGCATAGGTCAGGCGCTGGCCGTCCATGTCGAAGTTGACGGGCCAGGCGAAGTAGGCGCCGGCCGGCAGGTCGACCGGATGGCGCGGCAGCGTCACCGTCCCGCCGGGCAGCTTGATGCCGAAGCGGACCTGTGCACGCGCCGGCGTCGGGTACTGGCGGATGTGGCCATCGTAGAACAGGAACGCCGCATCGCCGCGGCTGCGGACGGACCAGCGCGGCGGGCCCAGGTCGGCCGGATCCTTCGGCACGACGTCGGGCCTGCGCACGGTCATCGGCGCCAGGCGCGCGCCGAAGTCGTGCAGGAACCAGTGGAACGGCCGCAGCGCCGCCAGCACGGGACGCTGCTGGCCGTCCGGCCCGAGCGGCGCGTTGAAGTCGTAGTTGATCGCGGGGACGTCGTTGTAGCCGCCGCTCTTCGTACTTTCTTCCAGCGTCGTGCCGCCCACGGGATTCCTCCCGCCGTGGAACATGTAGTAGCCCATCAGGTTGACGCCGGAGCCCAGCTGCACGGGCAGCATGGCCGCGATGTCGTCGCTGGACACCAGCGTGCGACGGCGGTACATCGCGGGCAGGCCCGCGCCGTATTCCGCGCCGAGGAACGGGGTCTTGTCCATGTCCGTCTCCGCGGTGCCCTGGTGGCTCGCGCGGGTCTGGGCACCGAGGTCGCCGCTCACGCGGGTGTCGAAGCGGAAGGCGTACGTCTCCTTGGGCGGCAGTTCCTTCGTACTGGTCGCCCACGGTTCGTCCGGATAGCCGCCGAACACCGGCGTCACTTCGCCCGACGGGTACAGGGTCTGGTCCCAGCCCGTGACCGTGTAGTAGGGCACGTCGATGCCCGCCTTCACGGCCAGGCCCTTCAGCGTGCGGATGTGCTCCGCGCCGTGGCCCGGGCCGGCCAGGTTGTACTCGTTCTCGATCTGCGCGCCGATCACGGGGCCGCCCTGCTTGTACAGGAGGCCGTCGAGCTGGCGTCCGATCTCGCGGTAGAAACGCGCCACGTAATGCAGGTACGTGGGGTCGTTGCCGCGGGTCGGCATGGCGTCGACCACCCAGTCCGGGAAGCCGCCGTAGCGCACTTCCGCATGCGACCACGGGCCCACGCGCACGACGACCGACAGGCCGTGCTTGTGGGCCAGCTGGACGAAGCGGCGCAGGTCGCGGTTGCCCGACCAGTCGAAATGGCCTTCGCTGGCCTCGTGGTGGCTCCAGATGACGTAGCTGGCGACGATGTCGATGCCGCTTGACTTCATCTTCGCGAGTTCCGCATCCCAGCTGGCCGCCGGGCTGCGCGAATAATGGAATTCGCCCATCACCGGCAGCCACGGTTTGCCGTCGCGGGTGAGGTACTGGTTGTTGATGCCGAGCGTGTGGCCGCCCTTGCTTATGGCCGTGCCCAGTTTGATGTAGCCGGTGCGCGGTTCGGGCGCGGACGCGCTCGCGTCGACGCTGAGGAGTTGTTCCGCGCACGCCATGCCGGGGCCGGCGAAGGCCAGCAGCAGGGCGGCGCGCAGTCGCGTGGTATGCATCGTCGGCATCGTCAGAACTTGTAGCCGAGGCCAACGTTGTAGCGGCGGCCGTATTCCATCACGTTCTGGTTGTACTGGTTGCCGGCCTGCGTGTAGACGACCTTCTGGTTCGTGATGTTGTCCAGGCCCACGCGCAGTTGCAGCTGCGGCGTCAGGTAGTACGAGAAGTTCGCGGTGACGTACGTCTCCTCGCCGTTTTCCGCCATGTAGCCGGCCGTCCACTTGGGCATGCGCACGAACGGGCTGTGGTAGTTGGCCGAGAGGCGCGCCTCGAAGCCGTTCTTCTCGTACCACAGCGTGACGCCGCCGTTGTTGCGCATCAGGCCTTCCATCGGGTAGTTGTTGGTGTACTCGTGGATGTCGCTCTCGTTGTACGACCAGTTCGCGGCGACGCCGAGGCCGTCGAACGGTGCCGGCAGGCGCGTGAACGCGTGCTGGTACACGAGCTCCAGGCCGCGCACGTAGCCGCCTTCGCCGTTGACGGAGCGCGTGATCACGGCCTGGCGGCCGTCGATGGTCGTGTTGTCGGTCGTGATGCCGATGTAGCTGCCGATCTGCTTGTAGAACAGGGCGGCCGAGAACAGCGAGCCTTTGTCGAAGTACCACTGGTACGCCAGGTCGGCCTGGTTGGCCATCATCGGCAGCAGGCCCGGATTGCCGGCGCTGCCCGTCAGCGGTTGCTGCGAGCCCGGCGTCGTGTCGATCGAAATCTGGCGTGACGCGCGCATCTCGTCCATCGGTGCGCGCGACATGGCGCGGGCCAGCGAGAAGCGCAGCTGGTGCTGCTGTTCCTGGTCGAGGCTGAAGATCAGGTTCGTGCTCGGCAGGGCCTTCGTGTACGATGCGCCGCCTTCGAGCGGCGTCGGTGCCGCGCCGTTGACGGATTCCATGCCGCTGCCCGTCTGGTGCGTGTGCACGAGACGCACGCCCGCGTTGCCGCGGTATCTGAGGCCGAACAGTTCGCCGTCCAGGTCGGCCTGCGCGTACAGGGCGCTCGTGCGTTCCTTGACCTTCCAGCCTGCCAGCAGGTCGTTCGCCGTCTGCGTGCGGCCGCTCGGATCGAGGGCGCCGCCGCCGAAGGTCGAGGACACGGTGCCTTCGAAATCGTTCAGCATCAGCGCGGGGAAGTAGCCCGGCACGTTGATGGTCGTGTAGGCCGATCCCGGGATCGCCGCGTTCGCCGGCGAGATGTTCCACGTGGTCTGGTGGTACGACTTTTCGCGGTCGGCGAAGCGCGCGCCGATCTTGATGCGGCTCAGCGGGCCCAGGTCCAGCGGCAGGGCGGCGCTCAACTGGGCCGAGTCGAGGCGGTCGTGCACATGGCCGTCGTTGTCGATGTAGAGCTGCGGCGCGCCGAAGTTGGCCAGGTTGCCGGTGTCTTCGCTGAACGAATACGACTGCTGCTCGTTGCCGGTGAATGCCCACGACAGCGTGCCGTTGTTCGCGGTGGTGTTGCGCACGTCGGCCCACTGGCTGGCGCGGCTCGCGCGCGACGTGGCGACGTCCGCCTCGACCTTCCAGTCCCCCACGTTGAACTTGCCGTTCAGGCCACCGGCGACGTTGTCCATGTCCTGGATCCAGCGCGTG
Source organism: Massilia sp. Root335 (assembly GCF_001425685.1). Lineage (GTDB taxonomy): Bacteria > Pseudomonadota > Gammaproteobacteria > Burkholderiales > Burkholderiaceae_D > Telluria > Telluria luteola. The sequence continues at coordinate 106,576 of NZ_LMCY01000070.1, forward strand.
CTGTGCGTCGACAGGCCCACGTCCTTGACGGTCGCGCCGACGACGTAGCCGTTGCGGATGTCGGCGTTCGCGTAATTCGCGGTCTGCCAGCCGTCCCAGTTGCCGATGTCGCCCGTCCAGTGCTGCACGCTCGGCTCGCGGATCTTGTCGCGGGCGAAGTACAGGTCGGCCGTGATCAGCGCGTCCGGACTGGCCTTCCATTCCAGCTTGCCCAGCACGCTGCTGCGTTCATTGGTGCCGCGCTTGAGTTCATCCTCGAAGCCCCACGGGGTCTTGTCGACCTTGCCGTCGCCATTCAGGTCGGCGGAATGGTCTTCGTTGAAGCCCCAGTGGTTCTTGCGTTCCTCGATCGACGGCTGCTTCTGGTAGCTGAACGCCAGCGCCGCGCCGATCGTCCTGTCCGCGAACTGGTCGATCCAGATGCCGCCCAGGCGCGGACGCACCGACTGCGCGTCGACGTCCTTCGCCAGCGGATAGTACAGCGCGTCGGCCTTGATCGATGCCTGGCGGCCGTGGTACTTCAGCGGCTGCACGGTCTGCAGGTCGATCGTCGTCGCGACGCCGCCTTCGACGAGGTCGGCGTTCTGCGTCTTGTAGACGATCGCGCCGGACAGGGACTCGGACGGGAACTGCTCGAAGCGCACGGCGCGATTCGGCTCGGACGACGCCAGTTCGCGGCCGTTCAGCGTGGCGCCGATGAAGCGCTCGCCCATGCCGCGCGCGACGATCTGGCTCGCGTTGCCGCGATCCAGACCGGCAGCGAGGCCGGGCAGGCGCGCGAGCGATTCGGCGATGGTGGTGTCGGGCAGCTTGCCGATGTCTTCGGAAGCGACCACTTCGACCATGCTGTTGGAATTCTCCTTGACGGAGAGTGCGCTGCGCACGGACGCGCGGATGCCCGAGACGACGACCTGCTGCACGGCCGTGTCGCCGCCCGCGGCGGTTTCGGCCGGTGCGGTCTGCGGCGCCTGCTGGGCGAAGGCCGCCGGCATGGCGGGGAGGACGAACAATGGGAAAAGCGAGCGTACGAGTACGCTCAGGGTCTTTGGCTGCATGTAATCTCCTTGCTTTTGTCGTTTAGACTTATTGGTGTGTGTCGTCGTTGGTGCGCGCAGCGAACCAATCAGGCGACTGACCGGCATTCTGTCGCGTTGTCGCATGCACAACCATTAGGATTTTTGGTGGTGTATATACGAAGTTCATATACGTAAAAAACGTCGTCCCCGCGGAGGCGGGGACCCAAGTTTTGCGCGCATCGAAACGCTTGCAAGATTGGATCCCCGCCTGCGCGGGGACGACGGGTTACAGTACGTAGGGTGGGCACCCTGTGCCCACGCGTAGCGTATGCGTGACGCGAACGTCCGCGCGGGCTCGGGGAGCCCGCCCTACGACGATCGGCGGATCGTTACCACCACATCCCATAGATCGTGGCCAGCGCCACGCAGATGACGGCCGAGCCGAAGGCGAACGCGCCGTCGACCTTGAACAGCTTGGTGTCGACGATCAGCGCCTTCACTTTGCCGCGGGCGAACACGGTGCTGAGCAGCACCATGCCGGCGACGACCAGCCAGAACACGATGAACATGCGGTCCAGGAACGGGATCTCGTACACGCCCGTGCCGTTGTCGACGGCGAAGCCGATCGGCGCCAGGAAGTGCAGGTCCATCATCGTCGGCAGGAACTTCAGGATGATCGAGAACACCAGGCCGCCG
>NZ_LMCY01000071.1:0-140 GCF_001425685.1 Massilia sp. Root335
GTTATCCCCCACTCTTGGGTACGTTCCGATATATTACTCACCCGTTCGCCACTCGCCGCCAGGCGAGGTTACCCCCGCCCGCGCTGCCGTTCGACTTGCATGTGTAAAGCATGCCGCCAGCGTTCAATCTGAGCCAGGAT
>NZ_LMCY01000071.1:287-11147 GCF_001425685.1 Massilia sp. Root335
TGCGCACTATAACAACGGACGCTCCCGCGCGCAAGAGCCGTTGCGCGATCGCCACTTTTCCTCATCGGTCATTTCAGTTGACGTTTAGGCAATAATCGTCGAGTATTATCCCGACCGAGCTAGAAATCATATCAATTCGCCCGAAGGACACCGGTGACTCTCGACGCCAACCAGATCCTGGCTCTCGCACCCGATCCCGCTTCGGCCAGGGCCGGCAGCCAGCTGGCGGCGCCGCGGAACTGGTCGAATCTCGGCGGGAGCGATGCCGCGCTGTGGGGCGAATGCCAGGGCAGCGGCAAGGCACCGTATCGCACCCAGATCGACCTCGGCGGCCCCGCCTTCAAATGCACCTGCCCCAGCCGCAAATTCCCCTGCAAGCACGGCCTCGGCCTGTATCTGTTGCGCACGGCCGAACCCGCGCTGTTCGGACAGATCGAGCAGCCGGCCTGGGTGCGCGACTGGCTGCAGGGCCGGCAGGTACGCCAGGAAAAGAATGCCGCGCCGATGACCGAACCGGGTCCTGACGCCGCGATGGCGGCCGCGGCCCAGGCGCGCAAGCGCGAAGAAAAGCGCGAAGACAAGGTCGGCGCCGGCCTGCTGGAACTGCAGACGTGGCTGCACGACCTGGCGCGCGAGGGTCTCGCGTCCGTGCGCTCGCGCGGCCAGGGCTTCTGGGATGCGATCGCCGCGCGCATGGCCGACGCCCAGGCGGCGCCACTCGCGCGCCGTTTGCGCCGTGCCGGCAGCATGTTGTACCAGTCGGGCCTGCGCAATGCCGAGTGCCTCGTCGCGCACGAACTGGCGTCGCTCTATCTGCTGACCCAGGCGTGGCAGCGCATCGACCAGCTGGCGCCCGCGCTGCAGGCCGACGTGCGCGCGCTGCTCGGCTGGACGATGGGCCAGGACGACGTGCTGCGCCAACGCCCCGTCGCGGACCGCTGGCGCGTGCTGGCCCAGTGCACGTTCGACGACGAGCGCCTGCGCGTGCGTGCGACGTGGCTCCACGGCGCCGGCCACGCGCGCTGGGCCCTGCATCTCCAGTACGCGGTCGGCACGCACGGCTTCGAACAGCAGCTCGCGCCCGGCACCGAATTCGACGGCGACCTGTGCTTCTATCCGAGCGCCTACCCGCTGCGCGCCCAGATCCGCAGGCAGGACGCCGCCCGGCCTCTCGCCACCGGCGTCGAACCCTGCGACCTTGACGGCCTGCTGGGCACCTATGCGGACGCCCTCGCCGCCCAGCCGTTCCTCGAGCGCCATCCCGTGCTGCTGGGCGGCCTCGTGCCGGACCACGCGGACCACGGCGCCGTCCGCGATGCGCAGGGTCGCCGCATCGCCCTGCATCCCACGTTTCGCCATCCGCTGCACCTGCTGGCGTTGAGCGGCGGCCATCCGCTCACGGTATGCGGCGAGTGGGATGGCCGCACGCTGCTGCCGCTGAGCGTCTGGCACGAGGGCCGCCTGTACAACATCGACAGCGACTTCATGACATGACGAGGCACCGATGAGCGACGATGCCCGCCAGCTGCAGCAGCTCCTGAAAATCGGGACGGCCAGAGCCGGCCGCGCGCCCGCCACCCTGGCCGCGCCGCTCGATGCACTGCTGCCCCGCGATACCGCCGCGGCGCCCGAAGCGGCATTGTGGCTGTCGCTCGGCGCGCTCGACCTGTGGGAGCGCAGCGGCTTCGTGGCGCCCGGCCAGCCTGCGCCGATGCCGGCGCCGGCCGCCGCGCCCGACACGCTGCGTCCCTGCCCGCTCCGTGCGCAGGCCGTCCTGGCCGGGCTCCTGCGCGGCCTGCATCCGGCCGGCCTGGAAGCCGAGTGGCTGCACCTGCTGCGCCGCCATGGCGGCTGCTTGCCCGCACACATCCTGCCCAAGCTGCTCGATGCCGCCACGCGCCAACCCACGCTGCGTGCCGCGCTGCTGCCCGTGCTGGGCGAACGGGGACGCTGGCTCGCGCGCCTGCAACCGGCATGGTCGTGGGCTGCCGCCGAGGCGAATACGGGCGCATCGCTGTGGGACACCGGCACGCCGGAACAACGCATCGCCGCACTGCGCGCCTGGCGCGCGCGCGATCCGGCCGCGGCGCGCGCCGCCCTCGCCGCGGCGTGGAGCAGCGAGCCGCCGGAACAGCGCGCGGCCCTGCTGGCGGCGCTGGCCAATGGCCTGGGCCCGGACGACGACGCGTTCCTCGACGCCGCGCTCGACGACCGCCGCAAGGAAGTGCGCGCCGCGGCGCAACGCCTGCTCGCACGCCTGCCCGGATCGCGGTTCGCGCAGCGCATGCTCGATCGCCTGCTGCCGCTGCTGCGGTTCGAGCGCCCGTTGCTGCGCGCCGCCCGCATCGAACTGACCCTGCCGGCAGCGCTCGACGCGGCCATGCGGCGCGACGGCATCGGCATCGGTGCCCATCACGGCCTGGGCGAAAAAGCCGGGTGGGTCGTCGACATGCTGGCCGCCGTCGATCCGCAAGTCTGGACGCGGCATGTCGACCGCGGGCCGCGCGCCTGCCTCGCCCTCGCCGAGCACGGCGAATTCGCCACCGTGTTCGTGCGCGGCTGGGCGCTGGCCGTGCAGCGCCATGCGCAAGACGATCCCTCGCCCGGCGCGCTGGCCTGGCTGCGCGAGCTGACCGCGTGGTGGCTGGGTGCCGAGCCGGCCCTGCGCGAGGCCGTTCCCGACGGCCTGTTCGACCTCGCCGCCGCCCGCTTTTCCCAAGACGCGGACGGCACCTCCAGCGCCCTGTTCGACGCGCTGCCCGACCGCTGGATCGCCGACGGGGCCCGCGTGCGGCTGCTGGCGCGCCTCGCCGCCGGTTCAGCGGTCACGTGGCCCGCGCCGTTGAGCCGGCGCGCGCTGCGGCGCCTGCAGTCGGCGCTGCCCGCGCTCGCCGACACGGGTCACCCGTGGCTCGTGCGCCAGTTGTTGTCCAGTCTCGCGCTCGTGCTCGACCCGGCCACGGCCGCCGCGTGCGAACCCGCGCGGCACCCGGACGCCCAGTGGCAAAGCGCCATCGACGAATTCCTCGATCTCGTGCGCCTGCGCCACGAGATGACTCTTTCATTCCAGGAGACAGCATGACCGCCACCTCTTCCGTCCTCCGCCAGCACGCCGAGCAGCAGTACGCCGAAGAGCTGGACGCGCTGATCGCATTCGACACGCGCCAGCGCCCGCCCCGCTGGAAGATGTCGCCGTGGGCCGTCTCCATGTACCTGCTCGGCGGTCAGTTGGACAAAGGCGTGACGATCAGCGCGAAATACATCGGCAATCCGCGCGTGATCGAGATCGCCGTCGCCACGCTCGCCACCGACCGCGCCCTGCTGCTGCTGGGCGTGCCGGGCACGGCGAAATCCTGGGTGTCCGAACACCTGGCAGCGGCGATCAGCGGCGACTCCACGCTCGTCGTGCAGGGCACGGCCGGCACCAGCGAGGAGGCGGTGCGCTACGGCTGGAATTACGCGCAGCTGCTGGCCAAGGGGCCGTCGCAGGAAGCCATCGTCCCGAGTCCCGTGATGCGCGCCATGCGCACCGGACGCATCGCCCGCATCGAAGAACTCACGCGCATGCCGGGCGAGGTGCAGGACGGCCTGATCTCGATCCTGTCCGAGAAGGTGCTGCCGATCGCGGAACTGGACGACGAGGTGCTCGCCGAGAAGGGTTTCAATATCGTCGCCACGGCGAACGACCGCGACCGCGGCGTCAACGAGCTGTCGAGCGCCCTCAAACGCCGCTTCAACACCGTCGTGCTGCCGCCGCCGCGCACGGCCGACGAAGAAGTGCGCATCGTCGAGTCGCGCGTGGCCAGCATCGGCCGCGCGCTCGAACTGCCGGCCGAGACGCCGGCGCTGGAAGAGATCCGGCGCATCGTCACCGTGTTCCGCGAACTGCGCGACGGCGTGACGAGCGACGGCAAGACCAAGCTCAAGGTCCCCAGCGCCAGCATGAGCACGGCCGAGGCGATTTCCGTCGTCACGCACGGCCTGTCGCTGGCCGCGCACTTCGGCGACGGCGTGCTGCGCGGCGCCGACCTCGCGGCCGGCATCGTCGGCGCCATCGTCAAGGACCCGCTGCAGGACCGCGTGGCGATGCTCGAATACCTCGAGACCGTCGTCAAGGAGCGCGACGGCTGGAAGGATTTATACCGCGCCTGCCGCGACGTGATGGCCTGATGCGGCGATGAGCGTCCACCTGTTCGGCATCCGCCACCACGGCCCCGGTTGCGCGCGCAGCCTGGCGCAAGCATTGCGCGCGCTCGCGCCGGACTGCATCCTCGTCGAGGGCCCGCCGGAAGCGGACGCGCTGGCGCGCTTTGCCGGCCGTGCGGACATGGTGCCGCCGGTGGCCCTGCTGCTGTACGCGCCGGCCGAGCCGCAGCGTGCCGTGTTCTATCCGTTCGCCGAGTTTTCGCCGGAATGGCAGGCGCTGTGCTACGCCGCCGAGCACGATGTCGCATTCCGCTTCTGCGACCTGCCGCAGGCCCAGCGCTTCGCCTTGCGCGCGGCGTGCGAACGGACAGACGACGCGAAGGACGACCGGAACGAGGACCTGCACGCGGACCCGCTGCGCTGGCTCGCCCGCGCGGCCGGCTACGGCGACGCCGATACGTGGTGGGACCACCTCGTCGAACAGCGCGGCGACAGCCTCGGCCTGTTCGCCGCCATCGCCGAGATGATGACGGCGCTGCGCAACGAAGCGGGGCCGCCCGCCGACGACCTGGATACGAAGCGCGAAGCGTGGATGCGCACGGCGATCCGCCAGGCCGTCAAGGAAGGCCACGAGCGCGTCGCCGTCGTGTGCGGCGCGTGGCACGTGCCGGCGCTGGCGCTGATGCCCAGCGCGAAAAGCGATGCCGACCTCGTAAAAGGACTGGCGAAGGAAAAGGTCGCGGCCACGTGGGTGCCGTGGACGCACGGCCGCCTCACGTTCGCCAGCGGCTACGGCGCGGGCGTGACGGCGCCCGGCTGGTACCGCCACCTGTGGCGCCACCGCGACCGCGCCGGCCTGCACTGGCTGACCGAGGTCGCGACGCTGCTGCGCCGGCACGATCTCGACGCATCATCCGCCCACGTGATCGAGGCCGCGCGCCTGGCCGACACGCTGGCCGCGCTGCGCGAGCGTCCGCGCGCGGGGCTGGACGAATTGATGGAAGCCGTGCGCGCCGTGTTCTGCTACGACAGCGACGCGCCGCTGCGCCTGATCCGGCGCGCACTGCTCGTCGACGAGGCACTGGGGACCGTTCCCGACTACGTTCCCGCCGTGCCGCTCGCGCAGGACGTGGCCGCCCAGCAGAAGCACCTGCGCATGCCGGTGCGGGCAGACATGACGGAACTCGACCTCGACCTGCGCCAGGGCGCGCACCTGGAAAAAAGCGTGCTGCTGCATCGTCTCGCGCTGCTGGGCATCCCGTGGGGCCGCCAGCAGACCGTGCGCGGCCGGACCGGCACCTTCCACGAGCAGTGGCAGCTCGCGTGGGAGCCGGAATTCGCCGTCGACCTGATCGCCGCCAGCCGTTGGGGCGGCACGCTGGAAGCCGCGGCGACGGCGCTGGCCGCCGACCGCGCGGCGCAGGCGCAACTGCTGCCCGAACTCACGCGCCTGATGGAGGCGATTTTACTGGCCGACCTGCGCGCGGCCGTCGCTCCGCTGATGGCGCGCATCCAGGAAGTGGGCACGCTGACGCCCGACCTCGGCCTGCTGCTCGCGGCGCTGCCGGCGCTCGTCAACGTGCTGCGCTACGGCAGCGCGCGCGCGGTCGATACGCAGGCGCTGTCCAGCGTCGTCGACGGCCTCGTGGCGCGCGCCTGCATCGCGCTGCCGTACGGCCTGCGCGGCGTCGCGGACGATGCGGCCGCCGGCCTGCTCGGCCAGATCATCGCCGCCGACCAGGCCGTGCGCCTGCTGCAGAACGAGACGCATGCGGCGGCGTGGTTCGACGCGCTGGAAGCGGGAGCGACGAGCGATCTGTCGAATCCGCTGCTGGCGGGACGCGCGAGCCGCATCCTCGCCGAACAGGGCCGCTGGGATGGCGAGCGCGCCGCGCGCCAGCTGGCCCTGCGCTGCTCGCCGGCGGTCCCGCCGCTCGTCACGGCGCACTGGCTGGAGGGGTTTTTGCAGGGCAGCGGCGCGCTGCTCGCGCACAGCGATGCGTTGTGGAGCATCGTGAACGGCTGGCTGCTCGCGCAACCGGACCACGTTTTTACGGAGCTGCTGCCGCTGCTGCGCCGCACGGTCGCCACGTTCAGCTCTCCCGAGCGGCGCGCACTGGGCGAGCGCGCGGCGCAGGCGGGCTGCCCGCCTGCTGTCGGCGCGGCCGCGGCGGCCGTCGATCCGGTGCGCGCGCGGCGCGTGCTTCCCATCCTGCACACCCTGTTCGCCGCCTTGCCGGCAAAGGAGCCGGTCCATGTCGAATGAAGACCGCAACACGGAAGCGGCGCGGCGCTGGCGCCTCGTGCTGGGCCAGGATGCCGGCGAAGCGCTGACGCTGGGCGCCGGAGACGCCGCCGTCGACGCCGCGCTGGACGCGCTGTACGGTGCCGGTCCCGACACGCGCGGCGGCAGCCTGGGCGGATCGGCGCCGCGCGTGGCGCGCTGGCTGGGCGACATCCGCCAGTACTTTCCGTCCAGCGTCGTGCAGGTGATGCAGAAGGATGCGTTCGACCGCCTGGGCCTGCAGCAGATGCTGTGCGAGCCGGAGATGCTGGCGGCCGTCGAGCCGGACGTGCACCTCGTCGCCACGTTATTGAGCCTGAACCGCATCCTGCCGAACAAGACGCGCGCGACCGCCCGCGCCGTCGTCGCGAAGGTCGTCGAGGACCTGGAAAAGAAGCTCGCCGCGCCGATGCGCCAGGCCGTCGCCGGCAGCCTGAATCGCGCCGCGCGTAACCTGCGCCCGCGCCACCAGGACATCGACTGGCTGCGCACGATCCGCGCCAACCTGCGGCACTACCAGCCGGCCTACCAGACCATCATCCCGCACACGCGCATCGGTTTCGGCCGGCGCGGACGCTCGCTGCGCGACATCGTGCTGTGCGTGGACCAGAGCGGATCGATGGCGCCGTCGGTCGTGTATGCGAGCGTGTTCGCGGCCGTCCTCGCCAGCATCAAGGCGGTGACGACGTCGGTGGTCGTGTTCGACACCGCCGTCGTCGACCTGACGCCGCTGCTGCACGATCCGGTCGAGGTCCTGTTCGGCACGCAGCTGGGCGGCGGCACCGACATCAACCGCGCGCTCGCCTATTGCCAGGGCCTGATCACGCGGCCGCAGGACACGATCTTCGTCCTGATCAGCGACCTGTACGAGGGCGGCAACAACGCCGAGATGCTCCGGCGTGCGGCGAGCCTCGTCGGCAGCGGCGCGCAGGTGATCGCCCTGCTCGCGCTGGACGACGGTGGCGCGCCTTCGTACGACCGCAACAACGCGGCGAAGCTGGCCGCGCTGGGCATCCCCTGCTTCGCGTGCACGCCCGACCTGTTTCCCGACCTGATGGCGGCCGCGATCCAGCGGCACAGCCTGGAACAATGGGCGTCGCGGGCCGGCATCGTGCACGCCTGACGGCGCGCCGCTTCAATCGTGCGCGCGGTTGAACTCAGCCGTGTTTGGCGCTACTGTCATCCCATGGACGATCAAGCTTCCCAGCAAGAAAAGAATCATCGAACAATGCGCGACATCATCGAAGAAGCGCGCTGCATTCTGCCCGGCCTGCAGGCGGTGTTCGGTTTCCAGACGATCGCCGTGTTCAACGAACGCTTCAACGACCTCGCGCTGTACGCGCAGGCCTGCCACATGGTCGGCCTCGCGCTGATGGTGATCGCGATGGCCCTGTTGATGACGCCGGCCGTGTATTACCGCGCCCAGCACGGCTATGCGACGTCGCTCATGGTGAAGGTGTCGCGCCGGGCCATCCGGGGTGCGCTGATGCCGCTGGCGCTCGGCCTGTCGCTCGACATGTTGACGGTCGTGTCGCTTGCAACCGACATGCTGTCGCTCAGCATCGCCGCCGCGGTTGCTTCCCTGCTCCTGTTTGTGGGACTCTGGTATCTGATTCCACGCCGCGATCCGATCCAGGTCGGCGAGCCGCAATCCTGACGCCGACATTGCCACGGCCGCGTTGTGTGAGGCGCCGAACAGATGAGAGCGCTTGCAGCCGGATAATACCCTTGTGTCTACGGCATCGTGGGCAAGGATTTTACGAACTGGGCGACACTGGCCTACCTTCAAGTTCCGATATCGGGGGGAGCACAGACGGTGGCGAGTGTTTGCCCAGCCGTTCATGCGGCGGCGACGCGTCGACCGCGGGCTTGTTTGCCCGCGCGTCCGCGGCGTCCGCTGCGGCGGCTGGAAGTGGCGGCGGGTGTCATCCGCGTCGGTGATCCGCCGATGCAACCCCGGTCGTTTGCCGGTGTCGAAGCGTGCAGGCAGTCATACGCAAAGGAGGCAAGCATGAGCCTGATCCTGACCTCGGCCGACTTCACGCCCGGCGGCCCCATCCCGGCCATTCACACCTGCGACGGCGCGAACACGTCGCCCGCGCTGTCGTGGTCCGGTGCCCCGCCCGACACCCGCAGCCTCGTCCTCATCGTGGACGACCCCGACGCGCCGGATCCCGCCGCGCCCAAAATGACCTGGGTGCACTGGGTTCTCTACAACCTCCCGCCGCAGGCGAACCACCTGCCCGCCGGGGTACGCGACGCCGAGCTGCCGCAGGGTACGCGGACCGGCCAGAACGACTTCAAGAAGACGCACTACGGCGGCCCCTGTCCCCCGGTGGGACGGCATCGCTACGTCCACAAGCTGTACGCGCTCGACACCGTGCTGCCCGACCTGGGCCATCCGACCAAGGCCCAGGTGGAACAGGCGATGCAGGGGCACGTGAAGGCGCAGGCGGAACTGATCGGCACCTACCAGCGCGGACACTAGGCTGCGCGGATGAAATCGACGAACGCGCGCAGCGGGGCCGGGACGAGGCGCCGTCCCGGATAGTAGAGATACGGGCCGGAAAAGCGCGGCCACCATGGCTCCAGCACGGGCTCGAGCAGGCCGCGGTCGATGTACGGGCGCAGCCAGTCCTCGAACAGGTAGACGACGCCCATGCCGGCGACGGCGGCGTCCACTTTGAGATCGATGGCGCCGCCCACCTGGACGAGCAATGGTCCGGACGGGTCGATCACCACCTTGTCGCCGTCGCGTTCGAACTCCCAGCGGATCACTGTCCCGCTGGCGAAGCGGGCGCGCATGCACGTGTGGTCGAGCAGGTCGCGCGGATGCTGCGGGCGGCCGCGCCGTGCGAGATAGTCCGGGGCCGCGGCCGCCGCCATGCGTTGCACGCGCGGGCCGATCGGCACGGCGATCATGTCCTGCTCGAGCCTTTCCTCGTAGCGGATGCCGGCATCGCAGCCGGCCGCGAGCACGTCGACGAAGCTCTCTTCGGCGATCACTTCCAGGCGGATTTCGGGATAGGCAGCAAGGAAGCGCGGCACGATATCCGGCAGCACGAGCCGAGCGGCACTTACCGGGACGTTCAGGCGCAAGGTGCCGGTGGGCGTGTCGCGAAAACCGTTGACGACGTCCAGCGCGCTCTCGACTTCGTTGAGCACGGGATCGAGACGCGCGAGCAGGCTGCGGCCCGCTTCCGTCGGGACGACGCTGCGCGTGGTGCGGTTGAGCAGGCGGACGCCGAGCTTCGCTTCGAGCCGGCGCACCGCATCGCTCAGGCCGGATGCGCTGCCGCTCGTGGCCCGGGCAGCATCGCGGAAACCGCCGGCGCGCGCGACGGCGACGAAGGCGGAGAGGTCGCCGAGATCGACTTTCATGGTTTTCATTGTCCGTTTTGACGTACAGCCCATGCAGACTATACCGGATTGTCTTGCGATCGTGCCGGACTTATCTTGGATGCACTGTTCACTGTTCATCAAAGGAGAATCACATGTCCAGTATCGATCGTGCCGGCACGTATCAGCTCGGCGATCGCACCGTCCGGCGCCTCGGCTATGGCGCCATGCAGCTGGCAGGTCCCGGCGTCTTCGGACCGCCCCGGGACCCCGACGCGGCCCGCGCCGTCCTGCGCGAGGCCGTGGCGCTCGGCGTCAATCACATCGACACGTCCGATTTCTATGGGCCGCATGTCACCAACCAGTTGATCCGGGAAGCGCTGCATCCGTATGCCGACGACCTCGTCATCGTTACGAAGGTCGGCGCGCGGCGCGACGGCCAGGGCAACTGGCTGCCGGCCATCACGGCGCAAGAATTGCGGCAGGCCGTGCACGACAACCTGCGCAATCTCGGCCTGGACGTGCTCGATGTGGTGAATTTTCGCAGCATGCTGGATGTGCACGGCCCGGCGGAAGGATCGCTCGAGGCGCAGGTAACGGCGTTGGCGGAGCTGAGGGAAGAAGGGCTGATCCGGCATGTCGGCCTGAGCAACGTGACGATGCGACAGGTCGAGGACGCACGGCGCATCGTGCCGATCGCATGCGTGCAAAACATGTATAACCTCGTCCACCGCGGCGACGACGCCTTGATCGATGCGCTCGCGCGCGATGGCATTCCTTATGTGCCCTTCTTTCCGCTGGGCGGTTTTTCGCCCCTGCAGTCGGATGCCCTGTCGGCCGTCGCGGCCGGGCTGGATGCGACACCGATGCAGGTCGCGATCGCGTGGCTGCTGCGGCGGGCGCCGAACATTCTGCTGATTCCGGGCACGTCGTCGACCGCCCATTTGCGCGAGAACGTGGCAGCGGCGGACCTCGTGTTGACGGAGGACGTGCTGGTAAAACTCGAAGGCGTTGCCGATACGGGGAGGTAGAAAGCAAAAAGCCCGCTCAGTATCAACTGAGCGGGCTTCTGCATATAACTAGCCTGACGA